>CP003940.1:0-1200000 GCA_000317655.1 Cyanobacterium stanieri PCC 7202 | reverse complement strand
CGTATTCCTCGTTCTAATCCCCGTTGGAATTCTTTGTATGCGGAAATGCACGGCACATGGCAAGAGCGCACCCAAGACTGGAATAATGTACCCATGGAGCAGTTGCCTGTCTGTCGTCAGTTGGTGCGGTTACAAAATGAGCTTTTTGTTAACTATGAAAATGCTCAAAATGATTTTAATGATTTATTAATTGCTCGTAATGATGTTGGTAATGATTTATTGTTTTTAGATAGTAGTTTTCCTAATATTTATCAGTCTAATTTCACCTCTGAAGGGGAGTTAAAATCTTCTCTGGAATTGGTTACTTTGGCAACTAATAGTTTTTTGACTAAGTTGTTTGATGGAGAGTTAGGGGCGATCGCCCTGCCCCTGTTTATATTATCATTCTCAGTAATCAGCAGTTTTGTGTCTTGTATCATCACCTGGAATTACTCCGAAGACGAATATGTAAAACTATCGTGGGATGAGGAATTGAAACAAAAAAGAGATTTATGGCTAGAAACCCAATGGCGAAACCTAATCAACGACAACGCACACAATCAATAGGGTTAGCAAAAGGCAGAAAATAGTAATTGCCAATCATTACCAGCCTTAACCAGAAAATATTATCTCAAATCTAGTCCCCCCCTTATTAAGGGGGGATAGGGGGGATCAAAATCCCATGGTAAAAAGGAAGCCCAATAAACAGCGCCAACAACAATCAATAACATTAGAAACTCAATCCCCTTATTAAGGGGGGATAGGGGGAATCAACCCATACCATAACAACCATGAACAACAATCGCAACGCAACTCTCCTTAGAGCATTCATTGACGAAGTACAACAAACAGGAATCTTCCCCCATCCAGAAATAATCAATCTTTTTGAACAACATCAACAACAACTCACCCAACCCAGAAAACTACCCCCATTTCCCCACCTACCAACACCCCCTGAAAAATCATCCAAAACCTCAGAGAAAATTACACCTTCTCAAAACTCAGAACCCATGATGACATCAAATCCTGATGATTCATTAGAAGAAGAATTATTGTCCAATAACGAACCCTCCCCCGCCACCGAAGAAGAAAAAACCCCAGACGACAACCATAACTATCCATTCTCACCAAATATTAACCCTGAAAATCATAACTATGTCATCTACCTAGAAAATCCCTATACTCCCCCCGCCCACAATATTGTAGCAAATGACTTTATTCCCCATCACCATAATTTTGGGAATAACCCTGAAACCGTTATCCCCATCAACCAAGAAATTTACTCCTCTTGCCCCGAAAACAATCCATCTCCAGAACAAAATAACCCCCAACTCAATCCCAGAAAAAAAAGAATCATCACCAGAGACGAAAAACTAATACAAAGCTATATCGAATATGTCAGAAAAACAGGAGATTGTGAATATCCCCTTCTCGAAAAACAACTGTTACACAATTAATAATCATCACCCAGCGCACCTTAATCCTATCAAAGTCCCTCAGCATTGGGGGATTTAGGGGGAAAACCAACGCCAAAAATAACCAACCTTCCTTATTCGCTTGATAGCTATTTATTAATTTAACAAAATTGGTTTAAATGAAAGAGTCTCCGATAATAAAGAGATTTTGGGAGGGGTAAAAACCAACCAAACCACCACAAAAAGAGGAAAAAAATGGAACATCATCACGACAAACAAACCATTTACCTATCCAACAGATCAATTTGGTCAAATATTGCATTATGTTTTATCTTATCGCCCGCAGCAGGTTACATCCACACCAGAAGATGGGGTGCCTTGGCTAGAGTTTTTTTGGTATTAGTTAGTTTTTTTGTAATAACAACTCCTTCGAGTATGACTAACAGAGAAGCCTTTGAAAGAGGACAAAAATACTCATTATTAGCCTCCTTTATTGCCACCATCGATAACTCTATCGCCATTCAAAACGCTAAAGACAAATTAAAGAATAACGATTCATCGGATATTTAAAAAGAGGCAAAAAAGATGTTAATTTCTTGCAAAGGAAGCCTGATTAAAAGTATTGCTGTGGCTTTGGGGAATGGCATTGTCACCCTAGTGCTGTTATTAGTTGCGCCCATGGGATTAGCAGGGGTGATTACCACCACCATCGCCATTACCATCGCCACCCTAGTGGTGACATTTATATTTGATTTGATTACTCTTTGGTTAATAAAATCCCCCGTGATCAATTTTCTCGATTACCCTTATAGAGAGATCAAAACAGGGCAAATTTCCTCCGCTCAAAAAATGGAGATGGAACTTAATCGACTCAGAAACCTTGAGGATGAATGAATACAGTTTATGTATCGCAACAGGGTTGTTATTTATCCCTCAAAAAAGAATTGTTGATCGTAAAACATGGTAACAACATCCTTGAAGAAGTACAACTGCCCTTGATTGAACAAATTGTGATCATGGGTAAATCCCAAATCACCACCCAAGCCATTCGCGCTTGTTTAAAGAAAAATATCCCCATCGTTTATCTATCCAGAATGGGTTACTGTTATGGGCGCACTGTTGCCATTGAAAGGGGCTATCGCTATCTAAGTCGTTATCAACAACTCTTAGAAATGGGGGATCAATTAATAGTTGCCCGAGATATAGTTAAAGCTAAATTAGCCAATAGTCGGGTTATTTTGCGTCGGCAACAACAACGAAAACCATCTATCGATGTATCCCACACCCTCAATATCCTTAGTTATTTAATAGAAAAAGTCGCTCAAACCTCCACCATTGAAAAATTAATGGGTTATGAAGGTGCTGGGGCAAGTGCTTACTTTTCCGCCTTGGGGCAATGTATGACGAATCCTGACTTTATCTTTTTTGGGCGTAGTCGTCGCCCTCCGGGTAATCCTGTTAATGCCCTTCTGAGTTTTGGTTATCAAATTCTTTGGAATCACCTTCTTGTATTGGTTGAATTACAAGGATTAGATCCCTATTATGGTTGTCTCCATCAACCAAATGAGCGTCATCCTGTCTTAGCGTCTGACTTAGTAGAGGAGTTTCGGGCTTCCATTATCGATTCTTTAGTACTTTATTTGGTTAACAAAAATACCATCAACGCCGTGGATGATTTTACTTTTAAGCATGGCGGTTGTTATCTTAACAACAGTGGTAGAAAAAAGTTTTTAAATGCTTTCATCCAAAGGATGGAGGAATTAATCGATACGGGTAGGGAAACTAAACAACCCCGTTGGGATTTGTTAACCAGACAGGTAAGATGCTACAAAAATTTTGTTTATCATCCTGCTTTTGGGTATCAACCCCATCGTATTCGCTGATGCTTTTTTATATAGTCGTTTATGACATCACCGACGACAAACGCCGAAAAAAAATAGCGGACATCCTCGAAGGTTATGGAGTGAGGGTGCAGTATAGCGTTTTTGAATGTGTTTTAAATGTTAAGCAATATCGGGAGTTGAAAAAAAAGTTAAAAAGAGTTTTTAAACAGGAGGAAGACAATCTCAGATTTTACCCCATTTCTGATCATACCCTCAGACAGGTAGAAACATGGGGACAAGGTTCGCCCCCCACAAATCCCCCAAAATCAAAGGTTATCTAATTGCGAGGGATAGCTGAAAACTCCTCAAACAACCAAAACTCGTTATATCCCTCGACTTCTTATGACACAAGGGATTGAGGTATCCATTTTAATAATTTCAAAGGTCATTTTGTTTAAGTTTTGCTAAGGTTCGCTAAGGTGCGCTGGACAGTAAGCAGAGCAAGGGGTTAAAATAGGGGGGTCGCTACCCTTCGGGGTAGTGGAATTATTGGAAACACGACTTCTGCGGGATATTTAACTACTCATGTAGGAAAAGGTACAGGTCGCTACCCTTCGGGGTAGTGGAATTATTGGAAACTAAGGATCTTTTTTACTGACTACTTTTGCTTGAAAGGTCGCTACCCTTCGGGGTAGTGGAATTATTGGAAACACATCATGCTCCTCGATGTTTCCTACAGGGTTAGAGAGTTCAGTCGCTACCCTTCGGGGTAGTGGAATTATTGGAAACCACTCGAGCGTCTCACGTTCTTCTCGGGCGGCCTCCGCTTCCGTCGCTACCCTTCGGGGTAGTGGAATTATTGGAAACCCAAGACCCCGACTTACTACAACGCTTACTAGGTTGCTTGTCGCTACCCTTCGGGGTAGTGGAATTATTGGAAACGCTTGAGACTTAGCCTGCTCCGCTTGTAGCTCATAACTATGGGGTCGCTACCCTTCGGGGTAGTGGAATTATTGGAAACATTTTATCTTTGGGGTTGGTACGACGACACTCTGGTTCACTGTCGCTATCCTTCGGGGTAGTGGAATTATTGGAAACGGACCGGAGCATAATGCTACCCCCTCCCAGTAAGTAGGAAGTCGCTATCCTTCGGGGTAGTGGAATTATTGGAAACTGCCCTTTAGGAATTTGAGTAACCAGTAGGCTGATTGGGTGTTCAAGTCGCTATCCTTCGGGGTAGTGGAATTGTGGGAAATACCCTCCGACCTACAGCACAAATCAACAGTTTTTTGACCGTAAATTAACCTCAATTCGGGATAATAATTATGAGTATCGTTTAGTGTCAGCCTTGACGGTGAAAAGTTTACGGCGGTTTTTAAATTGCTAAATAATACTAAATCCTGTTTGAATAATATACTAATTAGGGCGGGGAACAGGGAACGGGGAACAGGCAAAAGATAACAATTGTTTATTGTCAATTGTTACACAGTGAATAATAGTAAACTTTACTAATCGGATTTGGTATAACACCTAGAAATGGTGAAAAATATTCACTTCACTATTGCCCATTGCCTATTCCCTATTGCCTACCTTAACTAGAAAATGTTATCCCGAACTCAAGTTAATTATTTATTTTTTGCTCCATGGATTGGGTAAACTGAGAGATGATCAATTGCTGTACCTTGGCGATCGCACGGTTCAACTCATAATTACGTCGTAAAGGATTCTCATTAAAAGCCTTTTGCTCTTGAATAATCATCTCCACATCCTGAACAATCAACCCCTCCAATAAACCCTTAGCCGCATTAAATAGACTATCTTTAATAAAACGTCTAAACCACACAGGCAACTTATGTAAACGCCAGAAAGACTCCAAAGAAGTAAAATGAATCAGATAAGCCTTAGTGGTCGTTTCATTCACAGGGCAAAATAGACAATAAATTCTAAAATCCTGCCCCAAACTCGAACTCCAATGGGGATATACATAACTAACCCTCAAAGGTTCAGGATGTAACTTGCGTAAAGAAGGGAAAAACAACTGAGAAATCGACCAAATTTTGTCAATGCGATAATAACTTTGGGCATCATACAACACATCCACCCTCGTATCACTCATATCAATCTTATTGAGAGTAGCCGAAGCCCATGCCTGATAATTATCATGGAGATGTCCATGGTGCATATCCATCAAATTTTCAATCAAATAAGAATAATGCCCAGGACAGTCAACCTCCGCCACACTGGCAATATAATTCAAATGCTCCCATTCAGGCAACCCCATGGGGCTAACTGCTTCACTATCTCCATCCCCAGGGAATAACCAAATAAAACCGTCTAACTCCTGCACGGGATAACGCTTAATCTTACAACGGGGTAACTTTTGCCTTTCATCTAAATAAGGCACAAAAGAGCAATTCCCTTCCTTATCAAACTGCCATCCATGATAAGCACATTCGATGTTATCATCAACCACCTTACCCGGACTTAATTTTACCTGACGATGGGGACAACGATCTTCTAAAGCGTTGATGTTACCTTGACTATCCCGAAAAAGGACGATTTCATTATGCCAAAGGGTAACGCTAACAGGTTGATCTTTTACTTCCACACTTCTGGCGACTACATACCAGTGATTGAGGTTTATTCCGCAGGTGCGTACATTGGGTTTATATTCTAGTTGTCCCATAACATTACTAAATGATTGATCGCTTTTTCCACTCCATCAATATAGTATATTATCTAAATCCCTAGGGGTGATTCATTCTAAAATTTTTTAGTTAGGGCAGGGAACAGGGAACGGGGAATAGGGAACAGTTTTCGATGGTTTATGATTGTAAATTAATAATCGAAACATTTTTAACTACTTCTTAGTCCTAAAATTCCCAAAATGCTGTATTGCTTTTTTGCTAAAGATTTGAGCATTTTTGCCTTCCTACTTTGGATCCCCCCTAACCCCCCTTAATAAGGGGGGAACTAAATTTCAAGTTCTGCTAACTATTGTTTGTTCATGGCGAAATTAATTAATTTATCCACTAAGTCGGCAAATTTTACCCCTGATGCTTCCCATAGTTGAGGATACATACTAAGGGCAGTAAATCCGGGCAGGGTATTAATTTCGTTGATCAACACTTCCCCTGTTTCTTCTACATAGAAAAAGTCAACCCTTGACAATCCCTGACAATTGAGGGCATGAAATGCTTTGAGGGACATTTCTTGAATTTTATGGACAATATTTTCGGGCAGTTGGGCAGGGATAATTAACTGGGCTTTGCCGTCGGTGTATTTGGTTTCGTAGTCGTAAAAGTCGGCATTGTAGGTAATTTCGCCCACCACGGAGGCTTTGGCTTGACTATTACCCAAAACGGCACATTCCACTTCTCTGGCTTTTACCCCTGCCTCAACGATGATGCGATGGTCATATTGGGCGGCACTGTCGAGGGCTTCTTCTAATTCTTGACGGGTTTTGGCTTTGGCAATGCCTACGGATGAACCAAGGTTGGCGGGTTTGACAAAACAGGGATAACCAAGGGCAGTATCGATGCGATCGCACAGTTTGGGAAAGACACAGGGGCCCGAAAAAACTTCATCCCTAGTAACGGCAATATAATCAACTTGGGGCAGTTGGGCATGGTCAAAGGCATTTTTCATGGCGATTTTATCCATACCGAGGGCGGAACCCAAAACCCCACTACCCACAAAAGGCACATCCATAAGGGTTAACAATCCTTGTACGGTGCCATCTTCTCCGTTGGGCCCGTGGAGGATAGGAAACCAAACCTCCATCTCTTGGCATTGGACAGGAAATTGCCACTTAGAGCCTTGGGTGGTGGAACTATCATCAGGGATACCCGATGCTAAAACTTGGGCTGATTGTTCGGGGTTTAGCCACACTCCATTTTGATTGATGTAAAAGGGAGTTACTTGATATTTTTGTTTATTTTCCCCTTTTTCTAGGGCAGAGGCGATCGCCCTTGCCGAAGTAATGGAAACCTGATGCTCCCCAGAACGTCCACCAAATAAGAGTCCTACCTTTATTGCCGTCATTTTTATCTCTTTCTAAATATGAATAATCAATCTTTGTTTTATAGCATAATAGCGATTCTAATGGATTATGGGTAAGAGGGAACAGGGAATGGGGAACGGGGAACAGGCAAAATAATTAATTGTCAATTATTTAAGCGCTACGTAGCGCAACGATGGGATCTAATTTAGCCGCTTGTCGGGCAGGTACTACCCCAAAAAATAAACCAATGCCCCCCGAAACTCCAACCGCAAGGGCGATCGCCACGGGAGAAGCGGTAGTCGGTAAAGGAGAAAAAAGAGCGATGAGGGTTAAACCACCCACCCCAATGGCAGTACCAATGACACCCCCCGCCGCCGAAATAATTACCGCCTCGATGAGAAACTGGAGCAAAATATTTTCCTCCGTCGCCCCAATGGCTTTACGCAGTCCGATTTCTTGGGTTCTTTCGGTGACAGAAACTAACATAATATTCATTACCCCAATACCTCCCACCAAAAGGGAAATTCCCGAAATGGCGGCCAACATGATGGTCAAACCCCCTGTTACCGTATCCACAATATTTAAAACATCCTTTTGGGTTTCCACCACAAAATCATCCTCCCCAACGATTTTATGACGTAATCTCAGTAAATTTTCAATCTGAAAACGTGCCGCCTCAATACTATTGGGATCTCGTGCCGAAACATTGATAATGCTGACTTGGGTTCCAAATTGGGATGTCCTCCCTACCAATTGATTCGCCATGGTGGTCAGGGGTATATAGACAGTTTCATCCTGATTGGTGCCTAGAAACGAGCCTTTTTCCTCCATTACGCCGATTACCTCAAAATTGACGTTACGCACCTTAATGGTCTGTCCGATGGGATTTTGATTGGGGAAAAATTGACTCGCAATTTCAGGACCAATTACTGCTACTCTCACACTGCGTCTTACCTCTGTATCATCAAAAAAGCGCCCTTGTTCCACCACAAAACTACGCACGGGTAAAAAGTCGGGGGTAACGCCTGTCACCAAGACGTTATTATTCCTATTTCCCACCGTCACCAAAAATCTTCCATTAATTTGGGGTGCTACATTCTCCACACTCGGCACCTGAGAGGCGATCGCCTCTGCATCACTTAGTACAAGGGTATTGGGTGTTTCAAAGGTCGTCCGTCTGCTTTGCCTACTCCCCGGAATCACGAATAAAACATTAGGCCCTAAGGATTCAAACTGTTCCGATGCCAATTCTTGAGCGCCCTGTCCAATACCAATCATACCAATTACCGAAGCATTACCAATGATAATCCCCAACATGGTGAGGCTACTACGCATCTTATTTGCCATCAGGGTAGTGGTCGCCATTTTTACAGTATCAATTAATTTCATATTTATCTCATCTTTTTTTCATAATTTTATCAAAAATATATTTTTTATTTTAAAGGATATTTTTTTCAACTGTCATGGACAAAAAAGGATTACAATATAAGTCGTTAATTATTTTTATATTTATAAAAAATCGTGAGTCTAATTACTGTTATATTAACCTCTTTCGGTCTCGCAATGGATGCTTTTGCCGTGGCTGTATGTAGTGGCTTAACCATAAAAAAAGTTCAGTTTAAAGATGCTTTATTAATTGCCACTTTTTTTGGTGGATTTCAGGTTTTTATGCCCATTATAGGATGGTTTTTTGGCTTAACTTTTCGAGATTTAATTACTGATTTTGACCATTGGATTGCTTTTATTTTACTTGGTTTTATTGGCATTAGAATGATTATTGAGGCAATGGACAATGACGAAGAAAAATTGGAAAAAAATCCCCGTAATCTTTATAACTTATTTGGTTTAGCCATTGCCACTAGCATAGATTCTTTGGCAGTGGGTTTAAGTTTTTCCTTAGTGGAATCAGGCATTGTTAATCTTTTAATTGCGGTGGGAATTATAACCTTTACTCTGTCTTTTGCAGGGGTAATTTTGGGAGGTAAATTCGGACATTTATTTGAGAAACAAGCGGAGATGATTGGGGGTGTTATTCTCGTTTTCCTCGGGGTAAGAATACTGTTGTTATAACCCAAAATATTCGACATAGTAACCTAATGTCTGTATGGACGTATTATGCTACGTTCCTACTATCTTAACTCCTCCCTTGAAAATTTTATTGGAACTCAGGTTATTTCATCATTGTCCATGGCATCATTTTTTGAGAAAAAATTTAGATTTATTTTAGATTTTTTCTAAAAATTTTTGTTAGAATCGGCTTACATTATAAACCTCTGAATTTATAAATCTTAATACTTCTAAATAGCTTATAATCCCCATAAAATAATGGGTATTGTAAAAGATTAATTTACCTTACATATTTCACTTTATTACATACATACTTGAAGCATTTTTGGTGACAAAAATCAATATATAAATCCATAGAGTTAATTTGATATTTAATAATTATCTCTATATTCTGAGTAACGACAAATAGTTATTTTCCGATTTCTAGGAGGTGTTTTTTATGACTTCTACTATCGACATAAACAATAAATTTGTTTCTCCAGAATTCAACGAAACTGATTACCATCAACATAAATTTTTCATTGAATTGTTTAACTCCATCCAAATGAGAGGGTGTGAGAGTTATATTAATGGATTAGAATTGCCTGATTTTTTGCTCAAATCAACTTTAAACACAATTCTTCCTATATGTTATCAAAAATATCCTTTCTTATTAATTGCCTATGAATGGTTATTAAAAGAAAGCGAATATTTAGCCGAAAGTTCTGATGAATTAATGGAAAAACAGTATAATCTGCCCAAAGAGTTATTTACAACTATGTTGGGAGAAAGTACCTTAATGTATCCTAAATACACCATGGCATTATGGGAAAAAGGAGCAACAAATCTCGAACAGGCACAAATAGATATGTTAGATGATCTTATTATCAAAGCTGATATAAAAGATGGAGATCATATCTTAGATATAGGCTGTGGTTTTGGTAGCGCCTTACATTACATTCTTTCTAAGTTTCCTAACTCTCAAGTAACAGGATTAAATTTAAGTAAACAACATTGTCAATATATTCGCACTAAAATAAAAGATGCTCAAAGTTATTTTAGTTCCGATCACTTTACCTTAGTTGAAGGTGATTTTAATACCATTAATTTTGAGCAAAAGTTTGATAAAATCATCAGCCTTGGAGTATTTGAACACGTAGGAAATCTCACCAATAGCTTTAAAAAAGTCTCATCCCTCCTCAAAGATAAAGGTCAATTTTTCCTACATATTATTACCATTAAATTCCCTCATAGTGCATCTAGTGTCTTTTTGGAAAAATACATTTTCCCACGGTTTAGGGTTTGGGGTTATGAAAATGTACCTTTGTATAATCAAAATCTGAAAACTGTTAATAAATGGTTTATGAATGGCTCAAATTATTCTCAAACATTAACAGCATGGTTACGTAACTTTGATGATAACCAAGAATATCTGAAAACCCTTGACTATGGTATGGAATATAATCGTTTTCGCAGAATGTGGCGTTTATACTTGATGTGGTGTATCGCCTATTTTGATGCTTGTAATGGAGAAGTTTTAGGCAATGGACAGTATTTAATGACCAAAGCCTAATGTGAGGGATTTTTACGATAATGGTTGTTTAACAGGTTTACCTACTTCACGGGGATATTGTTTTGGGGTATTACCTGTTTTTTTTACATAAATGCAATGGCGAATATTGTCATTAAGAGGAGTATTTTGATTGATGATTTTTTCGATATTTCCTCCCAATAATTTGGCTATTTTTTGACTATTTTCTTCCTCTTCTTCCGTCCAATTTCCTCGATATAAAATTGCTATGCCCCCTTGTTTTAATAAGGGCAAAGTGTACTCTAAACATACCGAGGTTTCGGCAACGGCTCTGATTAGGGCAAAATCAAACTGGTTTCTATAGTTTTTGTCTTGTCCTATTTTTTCTACTCTATCAACTAATGTAGTGATATTTGTTAGGTTTAAATCTTGGGCTAATTGATTTATAAAATTAATTTTTTTGGTGGTGGAATCCATCAAAGTAAATTGAGCAAGGGGAAAGGCGATCGCCCCTGGGACTCCGGGAAAACCGCCCCCTGTGCCAATGTCAATAACTTTTTGGTGGTTTAAATCATAAGCCATCAAAGGAGCTAAAGAATCCCATAAATTTTTTTCCCAAAACTCCTCTGGGGTTGTAATACGAGTTAAATTAAGATACTTATTTGTTTCCAGAATTTTGTTGTATAACTGGTCAAATAATAATTGCTGATCTGGATTTGGTTGCCAATTGGTAGTTTTTTGCCAAATATCGTTAAATTGAGGTAGATTCACGGATAGTCATGGGGAGTGGTGAATATCATATTTTATACTAAATCCTATTCTAATAATATACTAATTAGGGCGGGGAACAGGGAATAGGGAACGGGGAACAGTTTTTCAAGGTTTATAGTGGTAGATTGATAGGCTAAATCATCTCTATTTTAAGTTGCTTCATAGGTATATTACCTAAATCGGATTTGGTATTACTATCAAGTAGGGGAATAGGGAATAGGCAATGGTAATATAGCGATCCTAAATTATTTGTGAGAATTATAAAGCTGATTCCCCCCTTTTTAAGGGGGGTTAGGGGGGATCAATTTCCCATGACTCATTTAGGACTGCTCTAATATTTTAGAGAAAAAAAATCTCCTTTTTCCCCTTTCAATGGAAGACACCATATAGAGGGATTGGGAGATTCAAGGAAGGAAAATTAATTACCTTCCAGCACTTCTAATAAAACCTTACCCATTTCCTGACAACCCACAGCCTTAGCACCTTCGGACATAATATCCCCAGTGCGATAACCCAAATCTAATACCTTTAATACCGCTTCCTCGATTTTAGTAGCCGCTTCAGGTTCATTTAAACCATAACGCAACATCATCGCCGCACTTAATACCTGTGCCAAGGGATTGGCTTTATCTTGCCCTGCAATGTCAGGCGCTGAACCGTGGACAGGCTCAAATAACCCCGGGCGATTTGCTCCCAAACTAGCAGAAGGTAACATACCAATACTACCCGTCAGCATGGCGGCGGCATCGGAAAGAATATCACCGAATAAATTACCTGTGACGATGGTATCAAACTGTTTGGGATTGCGTACCAACTGCATGGCAGCATTATCCACATACATATGGGTTAATTCCACATCAGGATATTCCTCAGACATTTTTATGAGGCGATCGCGCCATAATTGAGATACATCCAAAACATTCGCCTTATCCACCGAGCAGAGCCTTTTTTGACGTTTTTGGGCAGTCTCAAAAGCAACCCTGGCAATGCGATCAATTTCAGACACCGTATAAGCCATGGTATTTACGCCCCGTTGTTCCCCAGTTTCCGAGGTAAAAATGCCCTTGGGTTGACCAAAATAAATACCCCCTGTCAACTCCCTAACCACCATAATATCTACCCCTTCTACCACTTCTTTTTTGAGACTAGAAGCATCTATTAACTGGGGAAGAATGGTAGCAGGGCGTAAATTGGCAAACAATCCTAAAGCCGCCCGAATGCCTAACAAACCAGTTTCAGGGCGCAACTCACGGGGAAGATTATCCCACTTATAACCCCCAATGGCCGCTAATAATACAGAGTCACTTTTGAGGCAAGTTTCTACGGTTTCGGGGGGTAAAGGCACACCCTTAGCATCAATGGCAGCGCCACCAATTAAAGCGGTTTGAAAGTTAAATTTAATATCGCACTGTTTACCTACTGTCTCCAATACCTTAACGGTAACGTCCATAATTTCAGGGCCAATGCCATCACCGGGGAGGAGAGTTATAGAATATTGATTAGTCATTATAAATAATTATTTTTTCTAAGAATTTTTTTACCTAAAATCCATCTAATTGTCCATTGTCCATTGTCCATTGTCAATTGTTTTCTAATTTGTTAGGAATCCCCTGACATCCTCCTGGGATAGTTGAGCGGGTATATTCTCCCCCCCAACAACAACAATAGTAACGATTTTCTTCAGTGAGGTTTTTTACCCCTGTCAAATCAGCTTTTTCTACCACCGCCCCTGTATATTCTCCCGTTTCGTAATTAGGCTCGTGGGTGCGATCGCGCGGTGTCGCTGTTTGATAATTACCATAAAACAAAATAGTCCTTTTCAAATCTGCTCCCTGCAAAGTAGCCTCTACCAATATCGTGCGTGATAAATTCGCCTTACTCAAATCACAACGAGATAAATTAGACTTAATCATATTGGCATCACTTAAATCAATCCAGCGTAAATCCTGCCCCATCAAATTATTACCAGCCAACACTACTCCCAAATTAATTACCCTCATGCCATGTTCACGATCTTCTGCATAGCCTCCAGCGCCGTCCAAAATCACTCTCCCTAGGTGACTATCACGCTTTAGAGGGGTGATCAAACGAGATCTGGATAAAAAACGCAAAATCTTGGCTTTCCCCGGAGGATCAACACTACTAAGAATAGCCGCCGTGCGCCCCTCTGCGATCGCCCTTTCTTGGGGCCAATCCTCCAAAAGTCCGTCAGGGCCTAGCACCAAATCTGAGATACCCTGAAAATAAGTATCAATGGTTTGTTGTTGGGTGATGCGATTTTGTTGGATAGTTAAATCTTTGGAAATTACATACTGTTGCCAAGCCACATATACCGCCAAAACAGCAATGGAGATTTGCCCCAAAGCCCCTACCCATTCAGCCCAAGAACCAAATTCATCATATTTAAACTGGGTTAACCATACATTGATACGGCGATATACCCCCACATATTTGGCGAGGATAAAGAGAGAAATTACCAAACCCAAAGAACCAATTAAAGCCCTTCTTTCCTCTGGAGTGAGGAAAAAACCGATCCATTCTCGGATAAAAGGGGCTGTTTGTCGCACAGCTAAAATAAAAGCAACGGTGGCACAGGTTGCCCCCAACCAAGGAAGATGAGTGTAAATCCCCACCAACGAAAGGGCAAGGAAAATGATGATATTTAGAGAAAAAGAAGTTTTTGGCTTTTTTACATGGCTTAAACGCTTTGGGGGAATGGGGGGAGGTACAGAAACCGTTTTTTCTTGGTTATTAATAGCCGTCAATGATGAGGATTTTGTTAGTTCAGATTGGCTGTTATTATTTGGCGCGTTGCTCATGGAAAATTCAAGGTGTTTTTAAAGAAACGATCACTATCTTTTTCATTGTATAGAGCCAAGGTGAGCAATGAACAACTATTATCCCGAAATGAGGTTAATTGTTGATGGGATTGCCTCTAATGTCTGTCACCACAATATCCCACTGTCCATTATTGGCAGTTTCAAAAACAATTCTTTCTCCGTTACTACTAATCATGGGGTTTCTGATTTCCCTATTGTTTTGAGGAATTAAAACCCTTTTTTGTTGGGTGGTGCGATCATATAAATACAATCCCGATTGTCCTTGTTTGACTACCATAAACACCAAATATCTACCATCTTCGGAGATGGTGGGATTGGTGGCAATTTCATCAAAGGCATTTAACCCCGGTAAATCAATTAAGCGGCGGTTTCTAGCATCAAACAAATAAATATCTTGAGAACCGTTGCGATCGGAGGTGAATGTGATAAAATTTCCTGCTATATAAGGGTTTAACTCTGAGCTACGACTATTTAAACCCCTGCCACCATTGTCAAAGGGAAAATTGAGGGTGCGGGGATAATTGCTACAACCTGTAATGGTTAGTGCCATCAGTGCAGGAAGGAAAAAGATTCGTTTCACATTATGATTAGGTTTCAGGCTTCTGGTTGCAGGTTGCAGGTTTAAAATATGACCAACCTTTGTTAATTCCTTTATGGAACTGAATACCAGAAAATTAATTAACATACAGTTTTTCTAAATTTTTAACAAAGGCTTTAAACCCGTTGCCTCCACGAACACTCGATACCTGACACTTTTAGAATATTATAAATTTTATTATTAACTCAGGTTATATTATACTCACATTTTGCTGTCTGTCCCAAAATTTACTCATAGGGGAAGGCAAGGGGCAAAAAGCAAGTTATAAGATAAAATAACTAGCAAATCTTAACGATCATTGATTTATGGCTTTTTTTATCCCTGATGAATCTCTCCAAAAAGTGGGGGAAGAAATTTTAAATAATACTTGGCAAAGATTTTCCTCCTTAGCAAAAAATCAAGTGGCTTTGACTTGGTTGGTATATGATGAGCCGATTATTGTTAATACTGGGGGCGCTTTGTCGGTGGATGAGTTTTGGAAACACCCCATTCGGGGTTACAGTTATCGGGGGAATGAAAATATTTATCCTGCTAGTGTGGTCAAACTTTTTTATCTGGTTGCCATTAAGGATTGGATAAAAACAGGGATGGTGGAATCTACCTCAGAATTGGAGAGGGCCATTAGGGATATGATTATCGAATCGAGTAATGATGCCACTAGCTTGGTGTTAGATACCCTGACGGGTACCACATCGGGGCCTGAATTGGCGATCGCCCCTTTTCAAACATGGTCATACCAGCGTAATATCGTCAACCGTTATTATCAGTCTTTGGGGTGGGAAGAATTAAAAACTATCAATGTTAATCAAAAAACTTGGGCAGAGGGCCCCTACGGTAGGGAAAGAATGTATTTAGGGGAAAATTTTGAAAATCGTAATCGTTTAACCACCAGTGCGATCGCCCGATTATTTCATAGTATCGTGGGAGGTGTAGCTGTATCCCCCGAAGCATCCCAAGAAATGATGGCTTTATTGCAAAGAGATGTAAAGCAAAAAGTCCTCGCCCCTAATGAAGAAGAAAATCAAGTGAATGGCTTTCTGGGTGAGGCATTGAGTACAGGCGATCGCCTTTGGTCAAAAGCAGGATGGACATCAAAAGTAAGACTTGACAGCGCCTACATTGAAAAAAGTAACGGGAAGGCTTACCATTTAACAGTGTTCACCGAAGGCATAGAAAATAGCCAAAATAGAGAGATTTTACCCTTTATCTCCTCCCAAATCAGTCAATTTATGGAACATTAATTATTAAAGTTAGTCCCCCCTACCCCCCAAGTTTGGGGGGAGAAATATAAAAGTCCCCCAGTATTGGGGGATTTAGGGGGCAAAATCTAACGGTGTAAGCCCCCTCTGCCCCCCAAGTTTGGGGGGAGAAATATAAAAGTCCCCCAGCATTGGGGTATTTAGGGGGCAAAATCTAACGGTGTAAGCCCCCCCCTGCCCCCCAAGTTTGGGGGGAGAAGCACAAAAGTCCCCCAGTATTGGGGGATTTAGGGGGCAGAATTCCATTCCCCATTCCCTAATAAAAAATGCAAACAATCGATTGGATAGTAGTCTTGTTATACCTCATTGCCACCATGGCAGTGGGCATATACCTCTCAAAAAAAGCCTCCAAAAGTTTAGAAGACTTCTTCGTCTCTGGGCGCTCATTACCGTGGTGGTTAGCAGGTACGAGTATGGCCGCCACCACCTTCTCTATCGATACCCCCCTCTACATTTGCGGAGTCGTTGCCAGTAGGGGGATTGCAGGTAACTGGGAATGGTGGAGTTTTGGCTTTGCCCACGTTGTCTTAATTTATATTTTTGCCCGATTATGGCGTAGGGCCGAAATTGTCACCGATGCCGAATTAACCGAGATTCGTTATGGAGGCAACATGGCGGCGATTTTACGGGCAACTAAAGCCTTTTTATTTGCCGTACCCATCAACTGTATTGGTATCGGTTACGCCATGTTAGCCATGGTAAAGGTGGTGGATGCTTTGCAATTGTGGGAAAGTTTAGGGTTGAATGTGGGTGACAATGGCAAGTTATGGAGCGTTATTTTTGTTAGCTTTTTCGTCCTCATCTATTCAGGATTTTCAGGGTTATGGGGGGTTGTCGTCACAGACTTTTTCCAATTCTTTCTCGCCCTGTTTGGGGCTTTGTTAGTGGCGGTATTTGCCGTCAATGATGTGGGGGGTATCAGGTCACTGGTAAGCCAAGTACAGAGTATTACAGACATAGATGTATTAGCTTTTATCCCCTTGGTGCGGGGGGATGGATTTTTGGGGTGGCAATGGAGCGATTTTGCAGGAATTAGTTTGACTACTTTTTCGGCTTACCTCTTTGTGCAGTGGTGGAGTTTTCGCCGTAGTGATGGGGGTGGAGAGTTTATCCAAAGATTAGTGGCGGCAAAGGATGAAGCGGAAGCGGAAAAGGCGGCATGGTTTTTTAATATCCTTAATTATATCGTCCGTACTTGGCCCTGGATTTTGGTGGCTTTGGCTGGTTTGGTGATTTATCCCGACTTGGCGGATGCGGAATTGGCTTATCCCCTGATGATGTTGGATTTTTTACCTACCATCATTCTCGGGTTGGTGGTGGCTTCTTTGATAGCGGCTTTTATGAGTACCGTATCTACTTCCATTAATTGGGGGGCTTCTTATCTTACCAATGATTTATATCGTCGTTTTTTTGCCCCCGATGCTTCTCAAGCCCAATTAGTTTTCGCTGGTAGGGTTGCCTCGGCTTTGGTTACGGTATTAGGTGCGATCGCAGCTTTTTATGCTCAAGACATCGCCACAGTATTCCGCCTAGTAATTGCCATCGGTACAGGGCCAGGATTAGTATTAATTTTACGGTGGTATTGGTGGCGCATCAACAGCGCAGCGGAATTAACCGCCATGGTGGTAGGTTTTATTATCGGTTTATTGAGTATGATTCCTAACCTTAATCTCTTTCCTACGGACTTTGGTTTAAGATTGGTGGTCATATCTGGTTTAACTGCCATCGTCTGGATTAGCGTCATGTATCTGACACCCCCTGAATCCGAAGAAACTTTGACCAACTTTTATTTACGGGTGCGCCCTGCAGGTTTAGGTTGGAAAAAACAACAGGATGCCACAGGGGTTAAACCTTTACAAAATTTGGGTTTAGATGCCCAGAAAGTGGTAGCAGGAGCGATGATTTTATTTGGCTCAATGTTATCCATCGGGGGCTTTTTGCTTTTACAATCGGGGGTAGGTTGGTTTTGCCTCGTGATGGGAGTAATGGGCGGTTTTTGGTTACGGCATCTCAATAAACAGCGGATTTTTAGTATGTCTCGCCCTGGTAAAGAGTAAAAGACAAATGCCCGTTTTTTGCTCTAAATTTAAAGAATCCGCCCCTACGCTGTAAGAGCGGGTTATGGTGTGAGGAGTGAGCGAAAAATTACTTTCCGCCCATCTTTATTGTAACGTATTCCAATTAATGGATGGTCGAAATTAGTAACACAAAAAAATATCTATTCTCAATAAACATTCTTCATCAAAGATAAAAGGTACAAGAATTGTAAAATTATGGAAATAATTGGAAGCCTATGACGAATTATTTGTTATGGTAAAATCTGATAGTAATCAAAAAGCACATAGTTTAAGTAAGGAATAAATAAAATGTCAGAGGTGACAGAAGTAAAAGAAGCAGATTTTAAAGCAGAAGTCTTAGATAGTGAACTTCCTGTTTTAGTAGATTTTTGGGCGCCTTGGTGTGGACCATGTCGTATGGTTGCGCCTGTGGTAGAAGAAATAGCCCAACAATATGAAGGAAAGGTTAAAGTAGTTAAATTAAATACTGATGAAAATCCTCAAATTGCTAGTCAATATGGTATTCGCAGTATCCCTACTTTAATGGTTTTCAAAGGTGGTCAAAAACAGGATATGCTAGTGGGTGCTGTACCTAAAACCAGTTTAGCAAAGACCTTAGAACAACATATCTAGGTCGTTTTGCCCACCTGATGATATTCCCACTATATTATATAATGGTGGGATATTTTTTTGTTTTTTAGAGGTTCATATTTTGCCTAATAAATCAGATTTGGATTTATTTTATCGCTCTCGACATATTCAAAGTCTATTACAACAACTCCCTAATTACACTCATAATAAATGGCTAAAAAAATCTTTAAAGTCTTTAGCTAAATTGGTAAAAAGAGGAGAAATTGATCGCTTAGAGTGGAAAATTCTTAGTGCTACCCTAAAGGATTTGGAAAAAGGTTTTAGGGTTTTTGCTAATTATCGAGATACCCGAAAAATTACTATTTTTGGTTCTGCTAGAACTAAAGATGATACCCCTGAATACGACCTTGCCTTAAAATTTGCCCAAAAAGTTTCTCAAGAGGGATTCATGGTGCTTACAGGGGCAGGAGGAGGCATTATGGAAGCGGGGAACCAAGGGGCGGGAACTGATAATTCTTTTGGTTTAAATGTCAAATTACCTTTTGAACAAAGCGCCAATGATTATATTGAAAATGATCATAAATTAGTTAATTTTAAATACTTTTTTACTCGTAAATTATTTTTCTTAAAAGAAACAGATGCGATCGCCCTTTTTCCGGGGGGTTTTGGCACCCAAGACGAAGCATTTGAAACTCTTACCCTTTGTCAGACAGGAAGACAGCCCCCCATTCCCTTAATTTTGATGGATAAACCGGGGGGAAGTTATTGGCAAAATTGGCAAAAATATATTGTCGAAAATCTTGTATTAGAGGGATATATAAATCCCCAAGATACAGAAATCTATACCATTACCGATAACGTTGAAACAGCTTACGAAACCATCAGCCAATTTTATCGAGTGTATCATTCTAGCCTGTATCGCAAAGATTTTTTTGTCATGAGATTAAACTGTGAATTAAAAGATGAGCAAATAGACATCTTAAATGATAAATTTAGTGACATTTTAACCCAAGGAAAAATAACCAAAATAGAATCCACCGATTCCCAAAGTAGTGGCACTATTGATGACTTACCAAGCATTGGTTTTTATTTTAATGAGAGAAAATTTAGTCGTATTTATCAAATGATTAACATCATCAACAGTTTTGATTTAGACACTTTTGCTTGTCATCAACCCTATGTAAGGTAATTGATAATGGATAATTAAATTTATTCAGTAACGCCAAATTTATCATTAAGCCCTCTGTACAACCTATTAAAGTCTAACGGTGAAATCTAATCATAAGCATATTCAACAAACAACACTTAATAACGGCATCACCCTAGTAGTAACTGAAAACCCAACCACCGAAATCATTGCAGGAAGAATCTTCTGTCGTAATGCAGGAAGTCGTTGGGAGTCTCCTGAGAAGGCAGGAATTTTTCATCTTTTAGCTAACGTGATGGCAAAAGGTACCAGAAATTTATCCTCCCTAGAAATCGCCGAGAAAGTGGAAACCATTGGGGCGGCATTGGGTACGGATACATCTACTGATTATTTTCTCACCAGTATAAAAACTGTCACCGATGATTTTGAACCAATTTTAGAACTTGGTGCAGAAATGTTGCGTTATCCCTCTTTTCCTGAAACAGAGTTGGAATTAGAAAAAAATATTACCCTTCAAAACATCCTTTCTCAAAAAGAACAACCTTTTAATCTTGCTTTTAACCAATTAAGGCAAATGATGTATGGGCAACACCCTTACGGTTTTTCCATTCTTGGTACGGAGGAAAGTGTTAATAAGATAACTTTAGAGGATTTAAAAGCATGTCATCAAAGACACTTTCGTCCTGATAATATTGTTATAAGTTTAGCAGGAAAAATAGATCTCGAACAAGCTATTTTGATGGTAAATAAGATATTCGGTGATTGGAAAAATCCTGCTCATAGTATGGACTCATTAACTACTCCCGTCATTGAAGCAAAGTCTGCCTATGGCAAAATTGACCAACAAACTCAGCAGTCTATTATCATGATGGGTTATATTACCCCTAGTATGGATAGTGTTGATTATCCTGTTTTAAAGTTGATTAGCACTTATCTGGGTAATGGTTTATCAAGTCGGTTGTTTGTGGAGTTACGAGAAAAAAGAGGATTAGCTTATGATGTTTCTGCTTTTTATCCTACTCGTTTAGATAAATCTCAGTTTGTTGTCTATATGGGTACTGCCCCTGTTAATGCAACAATTGGTATGGAAGGTTTACAGGCAGAGATTAGTAGATTAAGGGAAGTTACCCTCACGGAGGAAGAATTACAGACGGCGAAAAACAAGCTATTAGGGCAATATGCTTTGGGTAAACAAACTAATTCGGAGTTTGCCCAAATTTTTGGTTGGTATGAAACCCTTGGGGTGGGGATTGATTACGATCGCACTTTCCAAGATAATATTAATAGTGTTACGGTAGCACAAGTCCAAGAGGTAGCGAATAAGTATTTACAGGATGAGTTCCTTTGTACTTCTATTGTCGGGCCAAATTAATTAACCCATAAATGATTCTTGCCAGAGGGTAAATTTTTCTAACTTATCCTCGTCAATATCGACTCCGATTCCTGCTTTTTGGGGAATATTAATGGTAGAGTCTTGGGCATTTAGGGTAATATTTTGGGCGATAATATCTTCTTTAAAATAACGATTGGTGGCGGAAATATCAGCAGGTAGTTGGAATAGGGGAAGACTGGCGATATGTAAATTAACCGCCCTACCAATGCCTGATTCTAACATTCCTCCGCACCATAGTTTTATTCCCCCTTTTTCACATATATTATGAATTTTAATGGTGTTAGTAATACCGCCGACACGGGATTGTTTTAAGTTTATTATTTGACAGGATTTAAGGGCGATCGCATTTAGGCTATCATTAACAGAGTTGATGCTTTCATCGAGACATAGGGGGGTTTTTATCTGAGACTGTAACTGACTATGTTCTAACAAATCATCATACGCCAAAGGTTGTTCAATCATCAATAAATTCAAATCATCAAGTTGCTTAAATAACCCTATATCTCTTAAACTAAAAACCGAATTAGCATCCCCCATTAACATCAAATCAGGATAACTTTCACGGATAGCAGTTAAACAAGATAAGGCATTATCAGGGGAAATTTTGAGTTTAATTCTTTGATAACCTTCCTCTACATAACTACTCACTCTTTCTACTAAATTCACCACACTAGACTGTAAAGAAACACTTACCCCTACTGTTACTTTTTCCCTCACTCCCCCAATATACTTCCATAAAGGTAGATTATTTTTCTTGGCAAATAAATCCCATACAGCGCAATCTAAAGCAGACTTTGCCATCTGATGCCCCCTGACAGGGGATAGTATTTGAGTAATTTCTTGGGGAGAATTGATATTTTTCTGCAGTAATAAAGGAATCAAAAAATCTGTTAAAATATGATGGGCAGTGGTAATTGTTTCGTAATTGTAAAAAGGTTCATTAAAAGTCGGACATTCCCCATAACCGATTAAACCATCACTATATATTTTGACAATTAAACAACTATGACTATCGATATTAATACCATTGGTTTTGAAAAGATAAATAAACGGTATTTCAAGATAGTATAAATCAATTCTTTCAATTTTCATATTTAAACTTGAGTTCGAGTAATTAGTGGTAAAAAAGATCGCTTTTTCGCCCCCTAAATCCCCCAATTCTGGGGACTTTCCATTGCAATAATTTATCTATCCGAACTTAATATCAACGGTTAAAGGCAAAAAATCCAAGTGAAATTACCGATACCATCCTCAACAATAACAATAAGAATAAAAAAACCATTGCCCATTGCCTATTGCCCATTCCCTTTTAATTTATTAACAGCCTTAAGAATATATTGAGACAAAGTAACCCCATCTACCCCTAAAGTCGATAAATCCTCGCTAGCTAAAATTCCACCCTGTTGATGTAACCAAGCCGCCGCCGCCACCGTATCAACATTGATGGTATCAGTAAAACTATTTTGAGCGAGTAAACCACCAATAAAACCACTTAACACATCACCACTTCCCCCTCTGGCTAAGGCAGGAGTGCCATGGGGGATAATCCAAGTATGGATATTATCGCTAATAATGGTTTTTGCACCTTTCCTTAAGATTGTAGCATTAAGGGCGATCGCCCCTTGCCTTGTTTCCTCGATTCTATCTGCCATCCCCACAAAAGAAAAATCAGGAAATAAACGCTCAAATTCTCCATCATGGGGAGTCAATACCGTTTTACCCTGCCTATTTTTTAAACTATCCAAAAGATAATAATTTGCCACAATATTTAAAGCATCGGCATCCAAAAGAATATCACAACCACTACTAATTACCTTTTCCACCACCGACACCGCTTCCTTGGTTAAACCCATGCCACAACATACCCATTGATATTTTTCCCAATCCAACAAAGGCAGAGTTTCAATACTACCGAGGGAGGTTTCCCGACAACCAATTACCAAAATCTCGGGCAACTGACTATTAATTAAAGGTTTGAGGCTTTCGGGTACCACTATCGTAACCATTCCGACTCCACTACTTCTAGCACCATAGGCAGACAACAAAGCCGCACCCACATACTCTTTTGAACCACATATTAACAATAAATGCCCTTGTTTATACTTATAAGTCGTTACATGGCGAGGTAAAGGTAAAATCTCTTTCACCCTATCAACTGTTAATAATTTTGCAGAAGGAGATTCTGAGGTAATTTTATCAATAAAAGAGGAAGGAATATCAAAATCGATCCTTTTTACTTGACCTATATATTCTAAAGCCTTATCTTGCCAAATTCCTTTTTTATATAAACCCAAACAGAGGGTATATTTTGCCCGAATAGCTACCCCTAAAACTGCTCCTGTATCACTGTTAATTCCCGAAGGAATATCAACACTAATAATAGGTTTTTGCCAACTATTTACCGTTTTTATATCCTCTGCCAAATCATCAACAATTTTCCTAGTTAAACCAAAGCCAAATAAACCGTCAACAATAAAATCACAACTACTTAAAGAGGTGATATTTTGAACCGTTGAAATGCCCAAACTCTGAACGTATTGGAAATGTTGAGCCGTTAAATCTTTTAATTTTGCTATTAAAGGGACATAAATAGTTACATCATAACCTTTATGATATAACTCCCTTGCAATTACTAGACCATCTCCCCCATTATGTCCACAACCAATAATAAACCCAACAGAAACTTTTTTCCTATTTAAAGGATATAATTCAGTAATTTTTTGGGCAGTTTTCAAGGCAACTTTTTCCATTAAACTAGCTATGGGCATTCCTGCGGAGAAAATTTCTGCTTCGATTTGCTTCATTTCTTCGGCTGTAACTAAAATTGTCGTTTTATTTGAATACATATTGATGGATAATGTAGATAGTGTAGATAAAAATGTTTGGAAAATACTTTTTCTTATTATCGAGGAAAAAATTATCTCAATTTTTTTGATTTAATATCATTGTCAAAGTAATGTTATATCGTTTAGTAATTACGGAGAGTCAACGACACCATGATCAAATTATATTACAGCCTGACCAAGAGCATTATTTACGTCGTGTCGTAAGGTTAAATGATGGACAATCTTTTATTGCAATTAATGGTAGGGGAAATGGTTGGCAGGTAGAATTAACAACCACAGGAGGCACGATTATCGCCGAAATGAATGATGACAGGGAGTTACCTATTCAAGTTTCCCTGATGGTAGCTTTACCCAAAGGTAGTGGTTTTGATGATATTGTCCGTTGTACCACAGAATTAGGAGTAAGTCGATTGTATCCCATAATTAGCGATCGCACTTTATTAAAACCCAAGGAAAATAAATTAGTCAGATGGCGTAAAATAGCTGAAGAAGCATCGGAACAATGCGAAAGATTTATAGTGCCTTATATTGCCCCCCCCTTGCCTTTTTTAGAAGCAATACAACATATCGAAGATAACTCCCCTCGTTTTATTGCTGTTGCCCGTAATACCGATAAACACCTGCTTAACTGTCTGAATTCCGCCGATTTACCTTCTCAAATCACCATTGTCACGGGGTGTGAAGGAGGATGGACTACAAAAGAATTACAAAGTGCGATCGACCATAACTTCCAACCCATTACCCTCGGCAAAAGAATATTAAGGGCTGTCACCGCCCCCATCGCCATCATGGCTTTAATTAGCGCCATAGCAGAAAATAAATAAATAATTATCATTATTTGAGGATTAATAAATGATAGAACAAATTGCGATCGCCATAAAAAATAAAGATTATGAAAAAGCAAAAAAAATAATTGATCAACTCCCCCTAGAAGATGATAATTTTTTATGGAAAAACTATTATTATGGACTTTTGGCAGAAAAACAAAATAACCTAGAAGAAGCAGAAAAAAAATATCGTCAAGTAATAAAAGATAGCATATTTCCCAATCCTCAAATTACAAAAAATATTCGAGATGGTTTAGAACGAATAAAACTCATCAAAAAAGCAGAGCAAAAAGAAATAAAAAAGCAAAAACAAAAAACCTTAATAGAATTTCAACAAAAAGAAAATAGTCAAGATTTAGCAGTATTAGTTATAAAACCCACTACCATCGAACAAAAAAATAACATAGCCAAACAATTCGCCGAAATAATAAACCTAGATTCCTACACCGCAAAACTACAAATACCCACCAGAAATTTAAGACTATATCAAACAGGTAACTATGGTGAACTACAATACTACCAACAAGAATTTAAACAATTAAATCTTTCAACAATTTGTCACTCCATTAAAGAAATAAACCAAGTAATAGTCTACCAAGTAAAATATATAAAAAATGATGAAGAAAAAATAACTCTTCTATGTAATGATAAAAACTCTAAAGAAAAAGAGATTATTTTAAACACCCAAGAAATTACCAATAAAATAAACGCCATAGTACCTATTTTTGAACTAACAGTCCATACCAACAATAAAAGAAAACTAACTAGAAAAAAAGAAACCTTAGACTATCTGAATTTTTGTGACTTACATCTCAAAAATACAAAAACTATTATTAGATTTAACGATCATATATATCAATTTAACCAAGGCATCAGTATCTTTAATCAAGATAAAACTAATCGCAATAAATGGTTAACCCTACTCAGATTTTTAAATGATAGAATTGATCAAGTAAGCATCCATAACGACTTTACCCCCTTTGCCGAAGGGGCGATTCAGTTTCCCGAAATGCTCAAACAAATTACATCCAACATTAATATTTTCAGGAAACAAGAAACCCTATGGGATGAAGCATTTCAACTTTATAGTGCCTTAATTTTACTAGATAGCCTTTAATTGCAATTCATGAATAGCTCAAAAATTTCCGATTACTCCCAAACTTCCTTTAAACTAATACCATTCATCACCAAAAGCGGAATCAGTATTATTTGTACCATAGGTTTATTTTCATTGTTACAAACAAGCCATAACATCCTAGAAAGATGGAAAAACTTATTTCCTCACACCACCAACGAAGTAGACACCTCCAGGTTAATTGTGCAAAAAATTCAAGCAGTCAGTGAATTAACCACCACCGTATTTGTTATGGATGCCGTAGTTCCAACATCCTCCAATCGCAGAGTCGGTGACTGGGTTATCGGAGAAACCAATTTATTATATCTTGCCAGAGGAGAAGTACGAGCAGGAATAGATTTGAGTAAAATGGATGATGATGATATTACAGTTGATGGAAATACCTTAATAATTACTCTACCATCTCCAGAAATACTCGACTCAAAAATAGATGTAAATCAATCCCAAGTATACGACTATAATCGAGGATTTCTTAATTTAGGTCCAGATGTTGCCCCCGATTTACAAACCCAAGCCCAGCGAGTAACCCTAAAAAGAGTCATTGAATCTGCCTGTGAAGCTGATATTCTCAACCAAGCCAATCAAAGAGCAATATTAACCATTAATCAACTAATGGCACATAGTGGTTATGATTCCGTAAAAATAAACACCACCCCAGCCAAAAATTGCCAAAGCTAAATACAAATCATGACAAAATTAACACAAGGAATAAAACAATTAAATCAAAAAGAATTTTATGCCTGTCATGACACTCTCGAAGAGATTTGGATGGAAGCCCCCGAAACAGAAAAAAAATTCTATCAAGGTATTTTACAAATTGCTGTCGGTTGCTATCATCTTAGTAATAATAACTGGCGAGGAGCAGTCATTTTATTGGGTGAAGGAATTTACAAGTTAACAGAATTTGAGCCAACATACTATAACTTAGATATTCTCTCTTTTACCAATGCTAGTCATGCCCTTTTAGTAGCCTTACAAAATATTGACCCAAATAAAACAAAAGAACTTTACCAAGAGCTATTAGAAGAAAAAGCAGAGGTTAGATTTCCTCAACTTTACCCCATAAATAAGTAAACAAAAAAACCGCCGTGTAGCGGGCGGTTTTTAGGAGTATTAAGGCAGGCATAGAACTATTGTCCCAAGGGGCTACCCCCGTAGTATCGTCGCTGCTGTTGTGTTTCACCCACGAGTTCGGGATGGAATCGTAGTGGTTCCACAACGCTAGATACACCTGCCAAGACTTTGAGGAGAACCCTCAAGACTGCATAGATGATTTAGTAAGTAGATTGAAGATAGGTCAAGCTGACGGTCTGTTAGTACACTTCGGCTCCATACATTACTGCACTTCCACCTCGTGCCTATTAACGGGTGTTCTTCCCGTGACCTTACACCAGAATACTCATCTTGAGGTGGGCTTCCCACTTAGATGCTTTCAGCGGTTATCCACTCCGTACTTGGCTACCCAGCGTTTACTGTTGGCACAATAACTGGTACACCAGAGGTACGTCCTTCCCGGTCCTCTCGTACTAAGGAAGGCTCCTCTCAATATTCTCACGCCTGCACCGGATATGGACCGAACTGTCTCACGACGTTCTGAACCCAGCTCACGTACCGCTTTAATGGGCGAACAGCCCAACCCTTGGGACGTACTTCCGCCCCAGGTTGCGATGAGCCGACATCGAGGTGCCAAACCTCCCCGTCGATGTGAACTCTTGGGGGAGATCAGCCTGTTATCCCTAGAGTAACTTTTATCCGTTGAGCGACGGCCCTTCCACACAGCACCGTCGGATCACTAAGACCGTGTTTCCACCCTGCTCGACTTGTTGGTCTCGCAGTCAAGCTACCTTCTGCCTTTGCACTCTTCGACTGATTTCCAACCAGTCTGAGGTAACCTTTGTACGCCTCCGTTACCTTTTTGGAGGCGACCGCCCCAGTCAAACTACCCACCTGAAACTGTCCTCATTTAAGAGTTAGAATTCTAGCCTTCTGAGAGTGGTATCTCACCATTGACTCCATTATCCCCACAAGGATAATTTCTACGTCTCCCACCTATCCTGCGCACAGCAGGCCCGAACACAATTCCAAGCTATAGTAAAGCTTCATAGGGTCTTTCTGTCCAAGTGCAGGTAGTCCGTATCTTCACAGACAATCCTATTTCGCCGAGCCTCTCTCCGAGACAGCGCCCAGATCGTTACGCCTTTCGTGCGGGTCGGAACTTACCCGACAAGGAATTTCGCTACCTTAGGACCGTTATAGTTACGGCCGCCGTTCACCGGGGCTTCAGTCGCTAGCTTCATCCTAAGACTGACCAACTTCTTTAACCTTCCGGCACTGGGCAGGCGTCAGCCCCTATACTTCCTCTTTCGAGTTTGCAGAGACCTATGTTTTTGCTAAACAGTCGCCTGGGCCTTTTCACTGCAACCACCTCTCGGTGGCACCCCTTCTCCCGAAGTTACGGGGTCATTTTGCCGAGTTCCTTAGAGAGA
The DNA here is from genome assembly GCA_000317655.1 of Cyanobacterium stanieri PCC 7202. Lineage (NCBI taxonomy): Bacteria > Bacillati > Cyanobacteriota > Cyanophyceae > Chroococcales > Geminocystaceae > Cyanobacterium > Cyanobacterium stanieri. Next base: position 1,171,253 of record CP003940.1, on the reverse strand, counting down.
GTTAACTCGCTCCCCTTAGTATTCTCTACTTGCCTACCTGTGTCGGTTTCGGGTACCGGGACTCTACATTCAACACTATTAAAGCTTTTCTTGCCACTATCCTTACACTCACACAACCGAGGTTGCTTCCAATCCACTTAGGACGAGTTTATCTTTCATGGGTCCCTTTAATAGCTCCTGCAGCGCCACGCAGGAATATTTACCTGCTTGCCATCGACTACGCTATTCGCTTCGCCTTAGGTCCGGGCTAACTCTCCACGGACGAACCTTCTGGAGAAACCCTTAGGCTTTCGGGGTTGAAGATTCTCACTTCAATTTTCGCTACTTAAGCCGACATTCTCACTTCTCTATCGTCCACATCTGCTTGCCGCTAATGCTTCTCCCAATAGAGAACGCTCCCCTACCACTCAATATATGAGTCCATAGCTTCGGTGAAAGACTTAGCCCCGTTCATTTTCGGCGCAGGAGCGCTTGACCAGTGAGCTATTACGCACTCTTTCAAGGATGGCTGCTTCTAGGCAAACCTCCTGGTTGTCTTTGCACTCCCACCTCCTTTATCACTTAGTCTTTACTTGGGGACCTTAGCTGATGGTCTGGGCTGTTTCCCTTTCGACGATGAAGCTTATCCCCCACCGTCTTACTAGTGCTACAATCATGGGTATTCTGAGTTTGTCTCATCTTGGTACCGCTCTCGCAGCCCGCAACGAAACAGTGCTTTACCCCCCATGACATTTCACACCGCTGCGCCTCAACACATTTCGGGGAGAACCAGCTAGCTCCGGGTTCGATTGGCATTTCACCCCTAACCACACCTCATCCGCCAATTTTTCAACATTGGTCGGTTCGGACCTCCACCACCTGTTACGGTGGTTTCATCCTGGACATGGTTAGATCACCCGGGTTCGGGTCTACAAACTGTGACTAACGCCCTCTTCAGACTCGATTTCTCTTTGGCTTCGACTTTCCGTCTTAACCTGCCACAGCCTGTAAGTCGCCGGCTCATTCTTCAACAGGCACACGGTCATCCGTTCTATCGGACTCCCATTGCTTGTAAGCTAATGGTTTCATGTTCTATTTCACTCCCCTCCCGGGGTTCTTTTCACCTTTCCCTCGCGGTACTTTTCTCTATCGGTCACACTTTGTATTTAGCCTTACCACGTGGTCGTGGCTGATTCACACGGGATTTCTCTTATACCGTGCTACTCGGGATTCACCTACGATTATTTCTGTTTTCAACTACAGGACTTTCACCTTCTATGGTCTAGTTTTCAGCTAGTTCGTTTAACATCTACTTTCGATGTTGGTGTCCCACTACCCCAGTATTCGTAAACACTGGTTTAGGCTTCTCCCGCTTCGCTCGCCGCTACTAAGGGAATCACTTTTGTTTTCTCTTCCTCTGGCTACTAAGATGTTTCAGTTCACCAGGTTCGCTCATCACCTCAAAAAGGTGTGTTTTTAGGGTTGCCCCATTCGGACATTCTCGGCTCAATGTTTGCTTCCAACTCTCCGAGACTTTTCGCAGGTTGCTACGTCCTTCTTCGCCTTCGTGTGCCTAGGTATCCACCATTAGCCCTTGATTGCTTGACCTTGTCTGATTATTCATACAGACTTCCTACTTACTTTTTTTCTATGCAGTTTTCAAGGTTCTTACTGAGACTTTTCTCAGCAGTTGTTCGTTTAAACAGTGCCAAGTGCTTCTCACTGGAGATAAGCGGACTCGAACCGCTGACATCCTGCTTGCAAAGCAGGCGCTCTACCAACTGAGCTATACCCCCACTTATGGGCCATCCTGGACTTGAACCAGGGACCTCACCCTTATCAGGGGTGCGCTCTAACCACCTGAGCTAATAGCCCATGAACCCAATCTCTAGTTTGAAAACCATTCTCCACATTCCTTGCTGACCACATTTTGCGGTCTCCCTTATAAGGAGGTGATCCAGCCACACCTTCCGGTACGGCTACCTTGTTACGACTTCACCCCAGTCACTAGTCCCACCTTCGGCGTCCTCCTCCATAAATGGTTGGAGTAACGACTTCGGATGTTACCAACTTCCATGGTGTGACGGGCGGTGTGTACAAGACCCGGGAACGGATTCACCGCAGTATGCTGACCTGCGATTACTAGCGATTCCTCCTTCACGTCGGCGAGTTTCAGCCGACGATCTGAACTGGGGCTGGGTTTGATGGGTTTCGCTCCACCTTGCGGTCTCGCATCCCTTTGTCCCAACCATTGTAGTACGTGTGTAGCCCAAGACGTAAGGGGCATGCTGACTTGACGTCATCCCCACCTTCCTCCGAGTTCTCCCCGGCGGTCTCCCTAGAGTCCCCAACTTAATGCTGGCAACTAAGGACGAGGGTTGCGCTCGTTGCGGGACTTAACCCAACATCTCACGACACGAGCTGACGACAGCCATGCACCACCTGTCACGATGTTCCCTAAGGCACTCTCTTCTTTCAAAAAGATTCATCGGATGTCAAGTCTTGGTAAGGTTCTTCGCGTTGCATCGAATTAAACCACATACTCCACCGCTTGTGCGGGTCCCCGTCAATTCCTTTGAGTTTCACACTTGCGTGCGTACTCCCCAGGCGGGATACTTAACGCGTTCGCTTCAGCACAGCCGGAGTTTATACCCGCTACACTTAGTATCCATCGTTTACAGCTAAGACTACAGGGGTATCTAATCCCTTTCGCTACCCTAGCTTTCGTCCCTCAGTGTCAGTACATGTCCAGTAGAGCGCCTTCGCCACTGGTGTTCTTCCTAATCTCTACGCATTTCACCGCTACACTAGGAATTCCCTCTACCCCTCCTGTACTCTAGCTTTTCAGTTTCCACACCCTGCCCGAGGTTGAGCCTCGGTCTTTGAATGCAGACTTGAAATGCCACCTACGGACGCTTTACGCCCAATGATTCCGGATAACGCTTGCATCCTCCGTATTACCGCGGCTGCTGGCACGGAGTTAGCCGATGCTTATATCAGGTACCGTCACTTTCTTCTTCCCTGAGTTTTGAGGTTTACAACCCAAGAGCCTTCCTCCCTCACGCGGTATTGCTCCGTCAGGCTTTCGCCCATTGCGGAAAATTCCCCACTGCTGCCTCCCGTAGGAGTCTGGGCCGTGTCTCAGTCCCAGTGTGGCTGCTCATCCTCTCAGACCAGCTACTGATCGTTGCCTTGGTGATCCTTTACATCACCAACTAGCTAATCAGCCGCGAGCTCTTCCCTAGGCGATAAATCTTTTACTTTTCAGCTCATCCGGTATTAGCAGTCGTTTCCAACTGTTGTCCCCGACCTAAGGGCAGATTCTCACGTGTTACTCACCCGTCCGCCACTATCACCGAAGTGACCGTTCGACTTGCATGTGTTAGGCATACCGCCAGCGTTCATCCTGAGCCAGGATCAAACTCTCCATTGTAAGTTCTTAATCACCTTAGTAATTAGTCCCTTTTTACGAAGTAGTTTTACTTGCTCTTCTTTGCAATGTTTAAACCGAGGTTTAAACTTTTTTGTTTATTTCTTAAATAAGTTATTTGACAAGGATGTATGTAATACTTGAAAAATGGCTTTCAAACTATTGAATTGTCGAGGTTCGTGGTGACTATCGAGGGGTTGTGTCCCTCAATCGCACATATACTAATATAACTAACCTTTTCTAAAATGGCAACTTTTTTCTCAATCTTTTTTTCTCCACTTTGTTACAACCGTTACATATTCAGGCTTTTGACTTTCAATCTTTTTTTTCTTTTCGGTGGGCATCGCCCACTTTACGGCTTTTAATTTATTCTTTGGTGATAAGAATTTGGATATAAACGAGGAGAAAGGCTATTAATAATAAAATGCTGGTGGCGGCGGCGGCATAACCGAAGTTAAATTGTCTAAATGCTTGTTGATATATATAGTAAGCGAGGATATTGGTGCTGTTGGCCGGGCCGCCGTTGGTCATAACGTATATTTGTTCAAAGGAGCGGAAGGTAAAGATGGAGGTGGTGATGATACAAAAAATTAGGGTTGGTTTTAATCCGGGGATGGTTATATATAAAAATTTTGCCCATGAATCTGCGCCGTCTAGTTCGGCGGCTTCGTATCGTGATTTGGGGATGGCTTGTAATCCTGCTAGGAATACGACGAGGTTAAAGCCGATTTGTCGCCATGTACTGAATAGGATAATAATGGGCATTGCCCAGAGGGGGCTATTGAGCCAAGGGATGGGAGTAATGTTTATTTGTTGAAGTAGTTGGTTAACTGGACCGTTGTTTTGAAATAGCCAACGAAATCCTAAGCCCATGGCAACGAGGGAGGTTATGGAGGGGATGAAGTAGCTGGTTCGAAAGAAACTTCTAAGGATGATTTTTTGGTTGAGGAGAACGGCGAGAAGTAGAGGGATGATAATACTGGGGATGATGCTGGTGATGGAGAAGTAGATGGTATTGATAATAATTTGGGCGAAGTCGGAGTCAATGATTAGTCGTCGATAGTTATTGATTCCAATCCATTGGGTGGAGGTGAGGTTTCCGTTGGTGAAGCTGAGATAAATTAGGTAGAGGATGGGGATGAAGAGAAAGATGGTGAGAAGAGTTAGGGCAGGGCTAAGGAATAACCATGGGGTGATTTTTGCTTTTAGTTTGTTAAGGCTCATGGTGTTGTTAAGGGTTACAATTCTCCCAAAATTGTGCGATTTGGGGGGCTTAATCGTCAGTAGATGCCCCCTAGCACCCCTTAATAAGAGGGGATTTCCTATGGTAGTGATTTATCCGAAATTAATATAGGAGGATAAAAGTTTTTATATTAAAAGGGCTTTAGCCCTTACTACGGAACTTGTTTTTATCTTCCGCCTACGGTGATGGAGTCAACTTTGATATGGGGTTGTCCTACGGTTACATAGACGCTACCGCTTACGGAGCCACAGAATCCTGCTGCTAGTCCTAAGTCTTGGGATGACATGGAAATTTTTTTCATGATTTCTTTGGCTTCTCCGATGAGGGTTGCTCCTTTTAGGGGTTTGGTTATTTTGCCGTTTTCGACTAGGTAGGCTTCGTCAACTCCGAAGTTAAATTCTCCTGTGGGGCCGACGCTTCCTCCGCCCATTTTTTTGCAATAGATTCCTTTATCAATGGAGGAGAAAAGGTTATCTAGGGTATATTCTCCGGGGGCAATATAGGTGTTGCGCATACGGGAGGCGGCAGCATAACTATAGTTACTTCTTCTGCCGCTACCTGTGCGGGGATGTCCTGTGCGTATGGATCCTGCTCTGTCGGCTATGAAGTTTTTGAGGATGCCGTTTTCGATGAGTAGGGTGCGCTGGGTGGGCATTCCTTCGTCGTCCATGTCGATGGTGCCAAAGGCTTTGTCGGATAATCCTTCATCCCATGCGGTGAGGTTTTCGTGGGCGATTTTTTCTCCCTTTTTATCGATGAACGGGGTACTTTTTCTCTCGATTTGGGTGGTTTCGAGGAGGTGTCCACAGGCTTCGTGGAAGATTACTCCGCCGAATTGATTTGCCATGATAATAGGATATTGTCCTGATTCGACGTAGTCGGCGTAGAGCATTTTTCCTGCTGATTCGGCTACTTCTTCGGCTACGTTTTGATAGTTCCACTGGCGCAGAAAGTCGGGGTTACTGGTGTCTCCGTCTCTTTTGCCGATGGAGGAGCGATTTTGTCCATCGGCGCATAGTAGGTTATAGCCTACGGATTGGGTTAGTCTGATGTCTCGGGCGAAAGTTCCGTCGGTGGAGGCGACTAATATTTCTTGCCAGTCTCTGAAGTAGGCGGCACGGCGCGATCGCACTTTAGAGGCTTTTTTTTCGATAAATTGATTGGCACTTAATAGGATGTCGCCCATTTCTTGCATATTACTGCATTGACTTAACCATGTGTCTTTATTTTTGAGGGTGGCGTAGTCTCTGAAGAGTTCGAGGTTGATTTCGGGTATGAAGGCTGAACCTTGGGGAATGTTTAAACCAAGGATGGAGAGGGCTTTTTCTAGGGCTTGTTTTAATCCATTAAAGGTTAAATCGTTGGTACTAACGTAACAGTCTGCTTTTCCTCTAAATACTCTTACCCCTGCCCCTGTGGCTAGTCTGGGGGTGATGCTGGTAATGCTATCGTCTTCGGCTAAACAGTTAATGTAGTTGGATTTTTCGAGGAAAAATTCTACAAAATCGGCTCCTGCGGCTCTACCCATGCCTAGTAGGGTGGAGAGGGGTTGTTGCCATGAGATGTCGAAGCGATCGCCCTTGGGCTGATATGATAGGTTAGGTATTTCTTTGGAAATCAATAGTGTTGGTGACATAGATTACGTTAACTGACTTTGTTAAATACCATTATATAGTCAGGAACTTACGAAAAAGTTGAGTTATGAAGGTAGAACATATCAACTTTTTCGAGATTTGAATTATTCATTATCAATTATCCATTATCAATTATTTACCCCCTTGTCAAAAGAGTAAGGTATATAAGATAATAGTAGATTGTGTATAAAATTACTGTTATAGTAACTATAAGCTAAAACCATGGCAAGTAAAAAAGGCGTTCGCATTATCATTACATTAGAGTGTACGGAATGTCGTACCAATCCTGACAAACGCTCTAAGGGTGTATCTCGTTACACCACTATGAAAAATAGACGTAATACCACTGGCAGAATGGAACTTAAAAAATTCTGTACTCACTGCAACAAGCACACTATCCACAAGGAAATTAAATAGTTTAGTTTCCAGTTTTGATTTGAATAAATAAATAGTAAGTATTTAAAGATTAAATTATGGCTTATTTTCGCAAAAGATTATCTCCTATTCCTCCTAGTCAAGAGATTGATTACAAGGATTTAGAACTTTTACACAAGTTTGTAACTGAAAGAGGTAAAATGTTACCTCGTCGTATTACTGGATTGACTGCCCACCAACAAAGAGAGTTAACTAGAGCGGTTAAAAAGGCTCGTTTGTTGGCTTTGTTGCCTTTTATCAACGTGGAAGGTTAATCTTTTGGGTGTTGGGTGTTAGGTTAATTTTTTCCAAAAGATTAGGGCATCTGCCCCAGTGGCTTGATAGTATTTTTTTCTTCTTCCTGCTAGGGCAAAACCAAATTTTTCGTAAAGTGCGATCGCACTTTGATTATGTTCACTAACTTCGAGGGTTGCTCTTTCTAACCCTTTTTCTTTTGCTTGTGTTAGTAATTCTTCTAATAACATTTTGCCTAATCCTTGTCTTTGAAAATCAGGATGAATGGCTAAAATGGTCACATGGGCTTCTTCTACAATTGCCCAAAAACAGCCTAAACCGATTATTTTTTCTTCATTTTTTATATCGGTAGTAATAATTAATAGGGTACTATTAGGGCTTTCTATTTCTCTTTTATAACCATCTAAACTCCACAGTCCGCCGAAGCAAATTTGATCTAATTCGATAACTTCTGATAAATGTTTTTCGGTTAAGGGTTGCAGTTTTATGGTTGTTAATGACATGGATGGATGTTCTATGATAAAAATGTTCGTATCGCTGAAATTTAATAGTCTAAATTACTCCAAGTTATAAACCAATGTTGTAAATCTTTCTCTGATAAAGATCCACTGGCTAATTTTTTAATAGTAATTACAACTTCTTGATTATCACAACTAAATTGATAACCATTAAGTAGTAAGAATGTGACTCCTGCAACAAATCCTGTTCGTTTATTTCCATCAATAAAAGGATGATTTCGAACAATAGCAAAGGTATATGTAGATCCTAATATAGCTATATCTGTAATATTTTGATAAAAGTGCAAATTTTGAGGACGCATTAATGCTGATTCGAGCAAGTTATTATCTCTAGTACCTTGTAAACCACCATGTTCATTAATTTGTTCCTTATGAATAATTTTAATTAAGGATGTAGATAACCAATTGATCATCATCTAGCTAATTCTTTGAGGGCATCATGATATTGTTTCATGACTTTTCTAGCTGTTTCTATCTCTTTTTCTATTTCAGAGGGATAGTTAGATATGGTAAAACCTTTTTCTGTTTCAACTAGATAAAGTTCATCTCCTTGATCAATTTGCATTCTCGCTAATATTTCGTTGGGCAAAACGATTGCCATGGATTCCCCAATATTTGTAACGGTTAATTTAATCATGGTTTTTCATTTAAGTATTAATTATACTGTTTTCGAGTAAGGGCGATCATGTAATGGTGCTGAGCGATCACGAAGTGGCAGAATACGTCTGATCGCATAGATTTTTATCCCTATTCCACATTTTGAGTAACTTCAAGATAAATATGATCAAGATTGACAGGTTGACGGGTAATAGAAGTTAAATTGATATGATCAAAATACTTGATTAACTCCTCCAAGGGTAAAGTTTCAGGTAATAAAAAAGCTAAATCTCCCCCATAGTAACGATGTTGAAAACCCTTTTCTTGAGCTTTGAGGATTGCCTTTTCTTCCTCATCGGTTTTAATTATAATAATTTCTTGAGCAGGAACTTTTTTTCTTAACTCTTCTAATGTGCCCTCCGCAATGATTTCACCGTTTTTGATAATCCCGATGCGATCGCACAGTTTTTGAGCTTCATCCAATAGGTGAGTAGTTAAAAGAATAGTCATTCCCTCTTCTTTTAAACTGGTGATTAACTGCCAAATTTCATACCTCGCTTCAATATCTAATCCCGTAGTGGGTTCGTCTAAAATCAATAACTTAGGATTATGAATCAACGCCACCGCAATATTAACCCTCCGTTGCATACCACCGCTAAGGGTATCCACCGCATTATCTTTGCGATCTAATAAATTAACCCCTTGCAAACAGCGATTAATAGCCGATTTTAACTTAGTTCCTTTTAAACCGTAAATTTTGCCAAAAAAAGATAAATTTTCCGCACAACTGAGGCTCGGGTATAACAAATTTTCTTGAGGAGCTACACCCAACAAATACTTACTCCTTGCCGACAAATTTTCCCCATTAATATTTACCTGCCCGTCATCGTAATTCAACAAACCGCAGATAATATTAATAGTTGTCGTTTTCCCTGCACCATTTGCCCCCAATAAACCGTATATTTCCCCTTGTTTAATGTTGAGGTTTAAATCTTGTAAAACTGCTCGTTTTCCATAAAACTTAGTTAAATTTTTGATTTGCAACATTATAGATTCGAGAAAATAAACAATTCCATCATAATATCAGTTATGGCTACAGGGAATGGGGAATAGGCAATGGGCAATAAAATAATTGTCAATTGTACATTGTCAATTGTTAATTCTTCACACCCTTATCCCGAATTGAGGTTAATTTATAATTATAAAGTGTTCCCCGTTCCCTATTCCCTCAAAAAAAAAGAGCTAGTGGATCAGAGTCCAACTAGCCCAAATGATTGAGAATACACTTTATTAGGTAAATGGCTGGGGATTACTGAAGAACCAACTTCACGTTAGCATTCTGTAAACCACGTTGTTTAACCTCTTCAAGGGTTTTATTAACGGCATATTTTTGATTAATGGAGTTAATTAACTCAGTTTGGTTATGTTTCTTAGCAACGCCCCAAAGATCTGCAATTAAATCAAAACTACCATCAGCATTACGAGACCAACCCAAATCATACTCGCCTTCTAAGACGGCGACGATGTCGGCACGAAGACGCTGACCATTGTAGCCACGTACATCCGCATCAGTTTTTACATTGATACCGAGATCCCGTAAAGAATTGGTGAGGATTTCCGCAGAAGAGATTTTGGTGCGTAGGGTGCTAAAATGAGACATGGATGTTTCCTCCTAAGAGATTAAAGACAACTGTTTAAAAATTTGATAAGATATGCACTTTGAGTGCTTTTGTTAAAACTGCTAGTGAATCACTAGCCTTTCTCGGAAGTTCGGGGGACTACTCCTCCCCCACCCGATGAAAGCCTTTAAAATTCCAGTCGCTGATACTCAGCAACGGAAGCTGAAGCAGGTCTGGCTCTTTTTCTAGCCCAGTCTCGTAGTGCTGTTACCTGTTCAGTCATGGTGCGAGATAGGGGTAGGGTGCATTTCATAGCGGCGATGATGTCTAGTTGGGTAAACTCTCGCTCTTGGGCGAAAGCCTCATACATAGCGGCGATGATTGCTTGTTCTATCTCGGCTCCAGAAAAACCTTCTGATACATTTGCTAGTTGTGGGAGATCAAATCTTTCAATCTCATTTCTACGGTTGGTTAAATGTATCTTAAATATTGCTTCGCGCTCTTGAGCATTGGGTAAGTCAACGAAAAAGATTTCATCAAATCTACCTTTACGCAAAAACTCACTGGGTAATCTTTCGATACGGTTGGCGGTTGCCATTACAAAGACGGGGGAGTTTTTTTCTTGCATCCAAGTGAGGAATGAACCAAAGATACGGCTAGATGTGCCACCATCGGAGTCGGCAGATCCACCACTACCAGCAAAGGCTTTATCTAGTTCATCGATAAAGAGGATTGCAGGGGAAATGGATTCAGCAGTTTTAAGGGCGTTACGGAGATTTGCTTCCGATTTGCCTACGGTGGAACCATCATAAACTCTGCCCATGTCCAACCTGAGTAGGGGTAAGCCCCACAATCTTGAGGTTGTTTTGGCGATTAAGGATTTACCGCAACCGGGTACACCTAATATGAGCATTCCTTTTGGTTGGGGAAGTCCATACTCTCTTGCTCTGGCACTGAAGGCATCAGAACGCTGAGTTAACCAGTGTTTTAGCTCTTCTAGCCCTCCCACTGCCTCAATGGTTTTGTCTTCTTCTACATAGTCAAGGATACCGTTACGGCGAATTAGCTGTTTTTTCTCGGAGAGGACGATTTCTACTTCTTCCTCTGTGAGTTGTCCTGCTTTTACTTGGGCTTTTCGATAAACTTTTTGGGCTTCATCGATGGTTAAACCAAGCGCCGCACGAACTAATTTTTCTTTGACTTGGGGGAGAAGTTTCTTCTGGCGAGATTGCTGTAGAGCTTTATCTAATACGGTTTCTAGCTCGGAGGATTGGGGTAAGGGGAAATCCAATACCACAATGTCTTTTTCGAGTTCGACGGGTATTTTATGAAAAGGCGACATCAAAATTATGGCTTTGTTTGTGCCTTTAAAGCTATAGATAGCATCTCTTAACCATCGGGTAACGGGAGGAGAGTCTAGGTAAGGGTGTAAGTCTTTGAATATATAGACTCCGTCATCCTTTTGTCTAACTACCCATTCGATGGCCGCTTCTGGTGAAACTGTGTTATGTTGTACTCCCTGACGACCTTGGCTATTGTATTCTACAATGCCGTGAGTTACTGTCCACACGAAGACTCGGCTTTTCTGCTCTTTGGTTTCTTGATCTTTGGCGATACGGGCGATCGCACTTTCAGCTCTTTCTTCTTCAGAAGTCACTAGATAGATCAAAGGATATTGAGCTTTGATGAGAATATTTAACTCTTCTTTCATTATGCCGACCTCGATTTAGTTTCTCAGTGTACTCAAATCTCCTAGCAGGGAATTAACTCTTCTTGGTCTGATGAATCTTCTAACTGAACACTGTCACCGATTAGAGGAAATTCCTCGTCCACAACAGTAGGTTGATTTTTCAAGGAGACCATTTCACCATCACGCATCAACATGGGAGTGTCACATTCTGGACATATATGAATTTGGTGAGTCTTGCCATAACCTGCTTCAACTTCTTCCACTGTTTCAGGGTGTTTCAGATAAAAATTAACGGCTTTTTCAACTAGGGCTGACATGGAGTCAGTGTCGATGGCTGCCTTCACTTTTAACTGTCGATGCAGGTTTGGTGGTAAATAGAGAGTAACTTTTTGCTTTTCTTGCATATTGGCTTATTTGATATGCCCAAGTGCTATGTGAACTACTTTAACTATTTTCTTTTTTACTGTCAAGGCGTTATCCCATTTTGACAGTAATATTGTTACATTTCTTAATATTTTTGACTTTGGACGAATATCATAATAACCTTGCAATCCCCAGAAAATAAAGGATAAATGGTTATAGAAGCATCAGGTAATGAAACTTTACATTAAGGGCAAATAAAACGATCAACGAAGGTGGGCAATGCCCACCCTAGAGAAATATTTGAGATAAAACATTGGTTTAACAATCAATGGGAACTAAAGATACACCTCTCAAAAATCACGTTTTTCGATGCAGGGGCGGATTTCGTTGAGGTCAAGATAACGATCTGTGGCATTGCGTAATTCTCTGGCAATCATACCTTCGGTGGAAACCACCGTAATATGGGTATTTTTGGAACGTAAAAGCTCGATCGCCCTTTCAAAGTCACCATCACCGCTAAATAATACCACTCGATCATATTGGTCAACAGTATTAAACATATCAACCACAATCTCTATATCAAGATTAGCCTTTTGGGAAAATCGACCAGAACTATCATCATAATATTCTTTGAGAATTTTGGTTCTGACGGTATAACCAAGACTGATGAGGGCATCACGAAAACCCCGCTGATCTTGAGAATCTTTTAAACCCGTGTACCAAAAAGCATTGATCAACATAAATCCAGACTCTTCGGAGAAGTAATCAATGACTTTTCGAGGGTCAAAAAACCAGCCATTTTTTTGTTGGGCATAAAACATATTATTACCATCAACAAATATGGAAATTCGATCTCTAAGACGATTACTATTGATGTTATTTACATAGTTGTAATGATTGGTGTTATTTATTTCTGAATTAGGGGCGATGATGGTGGTGGAATTGATATGGGGTTCGGGGTTGTATTCAGGACGGGGTATTAGTTGGGGACGAGGATTAAGAGTTGGATTATCGTTGGTTTCTAATTTTAAATCAGGTTCATTGTCCGATTCTTTTTCCTTATCAAGATCATTAAACTGTGTATAGTCATTACTAATACTATACTTCCCGTTATTAAAGTTAAAGTTAGTCATAATAAATATATTTTTAAATAATAAATAATTGAATAAAATATTCAAATTAGAAATAAAAAGAACACATTTTTTTAGTTTTTTGTACTAAAATTTTTGATAAAAAATGATTGAGACTGAGTTAGTCATCATTATTTATTAAAGGATTTAGTAGTATTAGATAGAGTTAGAATTAATAAATTTATAGCAGTTAAACTTTATTATTAATAACACAATATTCTTTGTTTAGGTATAAGTTAATATCTCTTAAGAAAAAGAGCTTATAGTATATACTTACAGGGAAATATTACAAATTTATATAGATAAATTTGCTCTGGGTCATTGCGTATTAAATAAGTTTTTCAAAAGTCCAGAAATAAGACTTATTTACTTTATTAAATAAACCATAGTTAATTTTGAAATAAAATAATTTAGATAATTTTAGTGTTTAGAGTTAATAATAAATAAAATAAATAACTAAGTATATATTGTTAGAAAATAATAGTTAGATTATTACTGTCTAATTAAATCACAGTCATTTTTATTGAGATAGTGGGTTAAACATTAGGTTTAACAACAATAGAATTACTTTTATCTAATAAAATTACTAAAAAAGAGTAATGAAAATTTTAATAATATACGTCTCAATAGTGAGTGACAAGATTTGTTGATTTTTGAAGATAGGAACACCAATCGCTCCATCCTCCTACATATAATTTACAGTTATGATAACCAATGCTTTTGAGGGCAAATATGTTGACACAGGCTGTCACTCCTGAGCCACAATAGGCGATGATTTGCTGATAATTTAAGTAGGGTTTCCAGATTTTTTTTAGTTCTGATGAGGATTTTAAAAATCCTTCTGGGGTTGTATTTTCCTGCCAAAAGACGTTATGACTATGGGGAATACTCCCTGCTATGGGATCGATGGGTTCTGTTTTGCCTAAGTGGCGATCGCCCGAACGAGCATCAATAATCGCTGTATCTGGGGATGTTTGGCACTGTTTGATCTGTTCAATATCCACAGTCAAATCAAGATTAGGCACAGGAACAAATGAACCATTACCATCAGGAGGAATGACATTATCAGTAGGGTAATTAAGCTGCTGCCAATGTTGCCAACCACCATCGAGAATAAAAACCTGATCGTGTCCCAAATAATGTAATAACCACCACAAACGAGCGGAAAAAGCAAAGCGAGAATCATCGTAAACAACAACGGTTGTTTTATTTTTGATAATGCCAAGTTGCTCGAATTTGGTGGCTAATAACGATATATCAGGTAAAGGATGCCTACCGCCGTGGGTAGTAACTATTTGTGAAAGATGATCATTTAAGTCTAAATAATAGGCATTTTGAATATGGCTGTGATTATATTGTTGATAACCCCAATTAGCGTCTGGGAGACGAAAACGACAATCAATAATTTTGATGTCGGGATTGTTTAGGTTATCTTTGAGCCATTCTGCCGAGACTATGCTCTGATGTTGACCCATTTTTGTAAGTTAATAACAATTAGATTTAAATATAGATAGATAAATATATAGTGATAGGGTCTTTGTTTAATTTCACCCTATGACTATAGTAATGGATCTCTTAACAATGAACAATGGATAATTTTTGAACTGATCTGCGGGAGTGTAAATTACCAATGATCAATGGTCAATTACTTACCCCTATAACCAATGTCCAAATTCATCAAGAAACGTGTCATTAATAATAGAAGCCCGAATTTTGTTGGTAAAGTTGATCATTTCGTGGATGTTGTGAAGGGAAATGAGGATATAACCGAGCATTTCGTGGGCGCGTAGGAGATGGTTAAGATATGCCCTACTAAAGTTTTGGCAAGTATAACAGCTACATTCTGGATCGAGGGGGGTAAAATCTTCTTTGAATCGGGCATTTTTCAGGTTCCAGCGTTCCCCTTGTACTAAGGCGGCACCATGTCTGCCTACTCGGGTGGGAATGACACAGTCGAATAAATCGATACCAGAGGCGATCGCAATTACCATTTCTTTATAAGTACCAACACCCATCAAATAGCGGGGTTTATGGACAGGTAAAAGGGGAGTAGTTTGACGGACAATTTCATGGATTAACTCAGGTTTTTCGCCCACACTCACCCCACCAATAGCATAACCGGGTAAATCTAACTGGGTTAAATCATGGGCGGCTTGATTACGCAAATCTTGAAAAATTCCCCCTTGGACAATACCGAATAAGGCTTGTTGATCTGGTTTTTGGTGAGCATCCATACAACGTTTTAACCAGCGATAGGTTCTTTCGGTGGCTGTGATTACCTCCTCTCTGGTGGCGGTGGCAGGGGGGCATTCATCAAAAGCCATGATGACATCTGCACCGAGGGCATTTTGAATGTGGATGGAATGTTCGGGAGTCATGTTAATGATTTTTCCATCTTTGGGAGAACGAAATTTCACCCCCTCCTCGCTAATCTTGCGCATTTGGGCAAGACTAAACACCTGAAAACCGCCCGAATCAGTGAGAATGGGTTGTTCCCAATTCATAAAACCATGTAAACCTCCTGCCTTTTTGACGATGTCTTCCCCAGGGCGAATATGGAGATGATAAGTATTACCCAAAATCATTTGAGCATGGGCATCTTTGAGTTGGGCAGGGGTAATGCCTTTGACTGTGCCAACGGTACCCACAGGCATAAATTTGGGGGTTTCGACAATGCCATGGGGAGTGTGGAATATCCCGGCACGGGCTTTGGTATGGGAACAAGAGGCGATGGAGGTATAAGAAAAGTTCACTATGTCTTTGGAGATGGTAAATAGAATCGTTCTATTTAATTGTTAATTCTCCATGGTTAATTGTCAATTGATTAACCAACGCCAATTATTCTTTGATTTTTTGAACAAAAAAACATTAAAAATCGTCGTCTAGTTGTACATCTAGTTTGGCGGCCAGAACTTCATTTAACATGGCTTCCAAACTTTCAAAACTGAGATCTTTATTCAGGGAAGATTCTTGATTGGCACGAACTAGGGGAATTAATCGGAGGGTGCGATTGTCTTGAACTAAATCGAAATGAGCTTCTTGGGGAGATACTTGATTTATTTGTAGGTAGTCGAAACTTTGAATGTTGATGTAGAGACTGCTGTTGACTACCATGGTGGCTTGACTGGCATCGTTGAACACTTCTAAAATCCAGCCTTTTCCTTCGTTTTGGACTTTACCATCAAGGGTGTGGATATAGTGAACGTGGGTTAGGTCATTGATTAGTTTCTTTATGTCTTCTTTGTTAACTAAAATGCCTGATTCAATAACACATGGTGCTGGTAATGAACAATAATTGTGATGATTTGTCATAATTGTTAACCCTTTTTTTCGCTCTTACTATATTGTTTGGTAGTCAATTAATATATGTCTTAACACATAAATAAAAACTCTGACTTATTTTAATTTTTCTTTCTTAAGTTGACACAATTTTCTTTTTATTTGATCATTGTGTTTATGGTCATGATTTTGAGACGATGAAACCTGATTTTGAACGGGGTAATCTGTTCATTAGGTGCAATCATTTTCTGTTTTCGTCTTCTTATCGTCACCCTTAGTAGAAAATAGATTAGTTTTCTATTTTGTTTTCATGATGTACTAATGGGGATGATTTTTGCTCATTAACAACCTTAAGATTTTCTTTTTTGATCTGTTGTAAGATCAGAAGTTTTTATTTTTTACGGTATGCTACGACACAATCTTAACTCAAAATTTGATTTTTGTTCAGGTATTTTTAAGATTTTTTTCACTTATCTTGCAATTATTGACTCTTAATGATAATTATTCTTAATTCTCTTCTAAGTGCGATCGCCTTTTACACCATAATTCCTATTCCGAGGGGCATAAATTTAAATTTTCAAAAAATCCCTTTATGGTTGGGATGGATTGGTTTATTGATAGGAGGATATTTAATTGTCATAGATTACGCATTGAATATTATATCTATACCATCTCTGACAAAGGCTGGATTAGTTGTGGGGGGGTGGATATATATTACAGGAGGATTACATCTTGATGGGGTAATGGATACGGCGGATGGTTTGGCGACACAAAATCCCGAAAAGCGTTTGCAAGTAATGGCGGATAGTGTGACGGGTGCCTATGGGGTGATGGCTGGTATTTTTGTAATTGGTTTAAAGATATTTGCCCTCAGTGATATATCCTCTACCCCTTGGTTAGCGGTACTTTTGGCTAGTTCTTGGGGTCGTTGGGCGCAATTAGGTGCGATCGCCCTTTATCCCTATCTCAAAGAAAAAGGCAAAGGGCAATTTCTCAAACAATCCCTAAACCTTCCCCAAGACTGGTTCATCGGTAGCTTATTTATTATTCCCCTTGTACTAATGCAAATTTCCGTCCTTCACCAACCATGGCAAACCATTTTGACGGTTAATATATCATCAGCCACTATTGCCCTTTTAGTAGGGTTATGGTTTAGATGGCAACTACAAGGGCATACGGGAGACACCTATGGAGCCACTGTAGAATGGACAGAAGTTTTTATATTATGTACCATGACAGTCTTTTTCTAATATTTCCTTATGGATTTTGAATAGGCACATAGACATTTAAACTATTCGGCACACACTTAATTTCAATGGGCGTATTACCCACAATCTCCCCATCAACCACCACCCTTTGCTCTGGATTGGTAGTCACTTTAATATTTTTTGCCTGAAAATGAGCCACATTATCATGGTTACTAGGATTTTTGACCAATCCAGAAGTAAATAAACTGGTAATCACCCCAATACCCTGTAAAGTAGTCTGACTACTGGCGATGGTAATATCCAACAAACCATCATTAAAATCAACCTCTCCAGCGCCTTGTGCCAAAACCGAGGTGGGCGGTGCCGCATTAGCAATGGTAATAGCACTGGCTTCGATGGTATTAACTTCCCCATCAATTTCTATTTCTGCCTCAAATAATTGTTGCTCCTTTGCCTGTTGAATTCCCGCAAAAATATAAGCCATAACCCCTAAACGATTTTTCATTTCTCGATCTGCTTTTGCCACAGTTTCCGCCTCAAACCCAACCCCCGCCAAAAGCAGCATAGGCAGTTCATCATTACACACCGCCGTATCAATCACCTGAGAGACACCCCGACAAATGGTGTTACACGCCCCATCAATATCCGCAGGAATAGCCAACGCCGCACAAAAAGCATTGGCAGTGCCACGGGGAATAATACCCAAAGGAATCCCTGTGCCAATGAGTGCTGCAGCCACTTCTGAAACAGTGCCATCTCCCCCTGAAGCGATAATAAAATGATCATCGGTTTCTTTTTCTTGCTTTATTTTAGTAACGATGTCCTTCGCTTGTTGAGTTACACTAACATTCGGTTTGGTAAAAATAACATTGAGATGTATTTCTGATTGTAATAATTGTTTAATTTTGTCTAATTCTTGCTCGGGATTACCCTGCCCTGCCACGGGATTGAAAATTAAATGTCCTACCCTTGCTTTGCTGAGGGATTGAATGATGGCTTTTGCGGTGGCTAAGTTGGTGGCAAGAGGTACGTTATAAACTTCGCAGATGCGCAACAATGCTTTTATATCAGGTTCGTGGGGTTGGGCGTATAATGGATCGATTAAAAAGATTACTGCCACAATATCATCCTCTACAATTCTGGCAGAAATTTGGACATCCCCCCCGAGCGCCCCTGATGCCAATTTTTCTACGGATAATTGAGTTTCTTGTTCAATTCTTGTCCCCGTGGTACCTGTGGCGATGAGATGATAACGGGCAAAAAAATCTCGATGTTGTTGAACAAAATTGACTAAATCATTTTTTTTGTTGTCATGGGCTATGAGTGCGATATTATTGGACATCGTGCGATCGTCTTTTATTAAATGAATTTTTTATTCATTTATTGTAGTCCCGATTTTTTCATTTGAGCGTTACCAGATTTAACTTGATACCAAATCCGATTAGTAAAGTTTACTATTATTCACTGTGTAACAATTGACAATAAACAATTGTTATCTTTTGCCTGTTCCCCGTTCCCTGTTCCCCGCCCTAATTAGTATATTATTCAAACAGGATTTAGTATGATTTGGAGTGAGGCAGAAAGTAGGGAGTAATGCACTACCTCCCTACAGGACAAATTATCTTTCGCCCTTGTCATTAATAAAAGACAAAACTAAATCCACATCTTTCCTACTCCCCAAAATAGCAGGGGTGCGTTGGTGCAATTTAGAAGGAATATAGTCCATAATTCTTTGCTCTCCTGTGGATGCCTTACCCCCTGCTTGTTCCATAATCATCGCCAAGGGTGCTGTTTCGTAGAGTAAACGCAGTTTACCGTCAGGATTATCAACACTACCGGGGTAGAGGAAAACTCCCCCTTGCATAAGGATGCGATGAATATCACCCACTAATGCCCCACTATATCGCCCTGTATAACCTTCATGGCGATGAACATAACGGATATAATCTCTTATTTGTTCTTCCCATTGCCAAAAATTTCCCTCGTTGGCACTATATACTGAACCATGATCGGGCATTTGGATGTTTTCTTGGGCAAGGATAAATTCTCCTAAACTAGGATCGAGGAAAAAGGAATGAACCCCTTTACCGATGGTATATACTAATACGGTGGCAGGACCATAAAGAATATAACCTGCGGCGATTTGTTTTGAGCCATCGGTTAACAAGTCTTGGGCTTCTCCGTCTGAGTCTTCCCCTTGTTGTTGTCGAATGGCAAAAATAGAACCAACGTTTAAGTTTATATCTACATTGGAAGAACCATCAATGGGGTCATATAAAAGGGTATATCGCCCAATGGGACAATTTTCGGGGATATAGTAGGGTTTTTCCATTTCCTCGGAGGCAAGGCGACAGACTAAGCCGCTTTGCTTGAATACGGAAATAAATACGTCGTTGGCATAGAGATCCATTTTTTTGACGGATTCACCCTGTACATTGGTATCTCCTGTTAAGCCTAATGCCCCTGTCATTAATCCTGCCCGACTAAGGCGACGGGCGATGAGTTTTCCTGCTAGGGCGATGCGATTCATAATGGAGCTTAAATCTTGGGCATCGGGGGAAAAACTTTGTAGTTGTTGTAAGACATGACGGGATAGGGTTGTACAATCCCTATCAAGGCTATATTCTGGGATAATTAGTTCAGGTTGAGTGACTGTCATAATTAATTTTTTTGTTTCACTTACGATCTCATCTTAGCTTCATATTCTGATAATCATAGGCTTTGAGGAAAAAGTGGATTGGTGGGGGAAGGCAAGAGGCAAGAGGCAAAAGGCAAGAGATAGAAGATAACTAATTGTTAATTTCTTTTCTATTTCCCGCCTAAATGAACAGTTATATTTATGCAATATTTAGGGATTTATTTAAGTTCTCTTCCGAAGGGAAATAGGGCGATGGGAATGAGTTTAAAGTGTTGTTTGGCAAAGGGTAAACCAATGATGGTGATGGCTAAAATTAGACCATGGATAAGGTGAGATACGGCTATCTCCCAACCAAAGAGAATTAACCAGATGACGTTAAATACTGTGTTGATAAAGTTGGAATAGTCGGGGGATACGTAATCTCTTCTGCCAAAGGGAGTCATGGTGGCAACTCCTAGCTTGATGGCTTGAATACCGAAGGGGATACCGATGATGGTTAGGCAGATGGTTAAGCCTCCGATGATGTAGCCTAAGCCACTCAAAAAACCACCAAATATTAACCAGATAATGTTACCAAGTAAGCTCATTTTTTCTTTATTTATAATATTTTGTTTTTAATATAACAACTTTTTTTTGCAATGAAAAAGTATTCTGTAGTGGTTGCAACACCTTGATTTTGAGTTTAAAACTTTTTTTTTGTAGGGATAATATACTGGTTATAAATATATTTGGGGGTGAATTAGACTTGATTTTAATCATATATATTAAGATATTTTGAGTGGATGATTAAATATGAGTTTTAATTTTTTTGTCATGGATTGCGCATGAGAAAAACTTAACAAAACGTCTAAGTTGAGGATTCGTCTTGGTTTTCTGATAACCTAGATTGAGTCGTTAAAATTTTCTATAAAAACTGTTATATGACCGCATCTAATGATAGTGAGCGTACTATTGTAATTGGTACTCGTAAAAGTAATTTGGCTTTGGTTCAAACCTATTGGGTAAAAAAAGAGTTGGAGTCTCATTTTCCTGATGTGGATTTTGAGGTGGAAAAGATGAGTACCCAAGGGGATAAAATCCTTGATGTTGCCCTTGCCAAGATTGGTGATAAGGGTTTGTTTACTAAGGAGTTGGAGTTGGGCATGATCAATAATGAGGTTGATTTTGCTGTGCATTCTTTGAAGGATTTACCTACTAATTTACCTGACGGGTTGATGTTGGGATGTGTCTCGAAGAGGGTTAATCCTGCGGATGCTTTGGTGGTGAATGAGAAGCATAAGGATAAGCAATTGGATACTTTGCCTGAAGGTTCGGTAATTGGTACTTCTTCTTTGCGTCGTCTTGCTCAATTACGCCATCATTATCCCCACCTTACTTTTAAGGATGTACGTGGTAATGTTAATACTCGTTTGGCGAAGTTGGACGCTGGGGAATACGATGCTATTATCTTGGCTGTGGCTGGGTTGGAAAGGTTGGATATGAGCGATCGCATCCACCAGGTTATCCCTAGCGAAATTTCTCTCCATGCCGTTGGACAGGGTGCTTTGGGCATTGAATGCCGTACGGGAGATGAGCGGGTGTTGGAAATTATCAAGGCGATTCAAGATCAAGATACCCTTGATTGTACTTTGGCTGAAAGGGCTTTCTTGAGAGTATTAGAGGGTGGTTGCCAAGTGCCTATCGGAGTTAATACTTCCATTGAGGGAGATCAATTAACCTTAGTGGGTATGGTTGCTAGTTTGGATGGTAAACAATTACTTAAGGATAAGGTTACGGGCGATCGCACCAATCCTGAAAAAATAGGTCAGGAGTTAGCCGAAAAACTCAAAGCACAAGGTGCAGGGGAAATCCTCGCCGCTATCCTCGCAGAAGTAGGGCGTTAATTAGATTCTGCCCCCTAAATCCCCCAATTCTGGGGGACTTTTACCATCAGTATTTATTCCTACCATTCCCTGTTCCCTTGCTTAAGAAATATTAAGAGTAACTAAAGGAATAAATAGATTATGAACGGGCTTCGCTAAAATATTCCCATGAATAAGTACATTTTAGCGATAGATCAAGGAACAACAAGTTCCAGGGCAATTTTATTTCAAAAAAATGGTCATGTTGTGGCCACTGCCCAAGAAGAATTCTCTCAATACTACCCCAACCCAGGGGAGGTAGAACATGATCCCCAAGAAATTTGGCAATCAGTTTTATCAGTCGTTGAGGGGGTTTGTGACAAAGCCAATGTGGAAAAAAAACAAATAGAAGCCATTGGCATTACCAACCAAAGGGAGACAACCGTAGTATGGAATAAGGAAACGGGTAAACCCATTTATAACGCCATCGTATGGCAAGACAGACGCACTTCTGGCACCATTGATGACCTGAAATCCAGAGAATTACAAAAAGAAGTCAAAATGAGGTCTGGACTTCTATTGGATGCTTATTTTTCTGGTAGTAAAGTAGAGTGGATTTTAGATAATGTCAAAGGGGCAAGAAAACTCGCCCATACTGGGAAACTCGCCTTTGGTACCATTGACAGTTGGTTAATTTGGAATTTGACTGGGGGAAAGACACATATTACCGATGTGGGTAATGCTTCTCGCACTCTTTTACTAAACGTTAACAAAGTGCAGTGGGATGTGCTTTTGTGTGAATTGTTCGATGTACCCATGGATATGCTTCCCGATTTATGTGATTCTAGCGGTATTGTTGCCTATACAGATCCTGCTATTTTTGGGGAAGAAATTGCGATCGCCGGTATCGCAGGAGATCAACAGGCGGCTACTTTTGGGCATACGGGTTTTCATCCGGGTATTGCCAAAAATACCTATGGCACAGGATGCTTTTTAATTTCTCCCACAGGCAAAGAGTTGGTACCCTCAGAAAAAAGTCTCTTATCCACCATTTGCTGGGGCTTAAAAGGCGAGATCACCTACGGCTTGGAGGGGAGTATCCTTGCGGCAGGATCCGCCATTACGTGGCTCAGGGATGGCTTAGGATTGATCAAGTCGGCTTCGGAAGTTTCGGAGTTGGCGGAGTCAGTACCCGATACGGGGGATGTGTTTTTCGTTCCTGCCTTGGCTGGATTAGGTTCGCCCTATTGGGATCAATATGCCAGAGGTACCATTGTGGGTATTAGTCGGGCAACTACCAAGGCACACATTGCGAGGGCAACCCTAGAGGGAATCGCTTTCCAAGTTTATGATGTGGTGCGTAGTTTGGAAAAAGAATCTAACACCCCCCTCGAACTTTTGAAGGTGGATGGTGGTGCGGCGAGAAGCGATTTTCTGTTACAGTTTCAAGCTGATTTGTTGGGGGTACCTGTAGAACGTCCTGCTGGAGTGGAATTGACCGCTCGGGGAGTGGCTTATTTTGCTGGTTTGGCAACGGGTTACTGGAGCGATTTACAAGAAATTCAGCAGTTGGAAACCACGACGACGACTTTTAAACCGAAAATTTCTGAGTCCGAAAGGAATGCTTTAACCAGTCGTTGGGCGGATGCTGTGGAGCGATCGCACCGTTGGGCTTAAACAATGGACAATGGTGATTTATTCTAAAATTTTCTGGTTGGGGTGGGCAATGGGCAATAGGCAATAGGCAATAGTTTTCAATGGTTTATGGTTATAAATTGATAATCTAAACATTTTTAACTACTTTTTAATCCTAAAAACTCTAAAACGCTATATTCTTTTACTGGTAAAAGTTTGAGCGGTTTTGTCTTCCTACTTTGAATCACCCCTGCCCAGAATTGGGGGTCTTAGGGAGGCAAAACCACAGCCTATTTTAATAACTGATCACCCGAACTCCATAGAGAGTAAGAAAACTTTTATTATCAATTATCAACTATCAATTATCAATTATTTTCATGATTCGTTTGAAGTCTTGGCAATGGTTAATTTTGGCTACCCCAGCGGTGGTTATAGTTTTGTTTTTTGTAATCGCCACGGGGTTACAAATCCATCAATGGGGCATTAACTGGATATGGGCGATTTTTGTTGTCCTATTTGTGGGGTGGCGTTGGTTGTTGGTGAAGTGGACAAAACCATTAATTGATGTGGAAAGTGCGATCGCCTCTGCCCAAGAAAAATTAGATCATAGTCCTTCTTTTGGCAAAAATGATCCTGAAACCATCACCAAATTAGAGTCTGCCCTACAAAATATTATCCAAGAAACCAAAGAAGATCCTCCCATGTGGGAAGATTTACAATTATTCTTTCAACGTTGCCAAGACTTAGTACGGGCGATCGCCCTTATCTATTATCCCGAGGAAAAATACCCCCTCCTCAACATCTACATACCCCAAGCCTATAGCCTAATTCGGGGAACAGTGGATGATATGGATAAATGGATGAATCAACTATCCCCCGCCCTCAATCAAGTTACCATCGCCCAAGGGTATCAAGGTTATCAACTATATCGCAAACTAGAACCCTCCGCCCGAAAACTGATGAAGGTGTGGAATTGGGCGCAGTGGGTGTTAAATCCTGCGGTGGCGGTGACGAAGGTAGCTAGTAACAGCACCACCAAACAAGCTAACCAAGAGTTATTAATTAACCTTAGTCAAATATTAAGGGAAGTGGCGCTGACAAATCTTGCTCGACAAACAGCTTTATTATATGGCGGTGATACCTTACCCCTCGAAAAATTCCAAGGGGAAGAGAAAAAACTGCCTGAGACGAAAACCAAAGCCCTCAAAGAGATTTTAGAAAATGCCCAAAAACCAGCAGAAATTGAACAAAAACCCGTTAATATTTTGTTGGTGGGTAGAACAGGGGCAGGAAAAAGTAGTTTAATTAATACCCTATTCAATGCTCAAACCGCAGAAGTTGACTTGTTGCCTAGTACCACGGAAATCAAAAATTATCACTGGAAAACGGACACAGGGGAAAGGTTAAATCTCTTTGATACCCCCGGATATGAACAAATCAACCGTCCAGAGTATTTAGAGAAGGTATTAGATTATGCCCACCGTGCCGATATTATTTTATTATTAAACCCTGCCCTTGATCCTGCTTTGCAAATGGATCGAGATTTTTTAGTGAAATTGCAAGAGGATGGGCAAGATATTCCTATTTTTACTGTAATAACTCAAGTGGATCGTTTGCGCCCCATGCGTGAGTGGCAGCCGCCCTATGATTGGCAAGGGGGAGACAAACCGAAGGAGGTTTCTATTCGGGAGGCGGTGAGTTATCGTCAGGACAATTTAGGCTCTTTTTGTCAGGAGGTTTTGCCCATTGTTACTGCTAATTATGGAGAAAATTTCCGAGAGCCATGGCATGATGATATTTTAGCTATTCATATTTTAAGGGCGATCGCCCCTGCCAAACAAATTAGACTGGCTCGTTTTTTCCGTAACCTCGAAGCAAGAAGCACCGCCGCTGCCAAAATCATTGATAAATATACCCTCCAGATGGCGACAAGCCAAGGGTTAACCGCTCTACTCAAAAGCCCCGTATTACAATTTATCTCAACCCTTACCACAGGCTCACCACAACTGGCATATATTCTCGCCGAAAAAATACCCATCGAACAGTTACCCATCGTCATCGGGAAATTACAACTTGCCTACGATTTATTTTCCCTACTAGGGGAAGAAAAACAATCCTTTGACTTACTTTCTCTGTGGACAATTTTAATCGAAAATAATGGCACTCCCGACCAAGAAGCCTGGGCATTGGGTCATGGTTTGGTAGAATATTGGAGCAAAAATTTATCCTTTAATCAATTAAAACAAAGGTATCAATATTACTTGAAAGAATGGGAAAACAATCAACCAAAATAATTATTTAATTAATTGGTGGGAGTCCCAAAAATGGTTTTCCATGCCTTCACCGTGCCTCCCCCAATCATCACATCCTGGGTGCGCTGGTTTTGCCACACTAAACGTATTCTCATATTACCTTCTGGGGCATGGGCGAGCGCACTGGCTAACTCATCAGGCACGCTACCACCATCATATCGATACACCACCCCATCAATGGCAAATAAAATTTGCTCTGGGCTATTACTCACCCAATAACTACGATACACAGGCTCAGTATCCCAATATACCTCCTCCACATACCTATCTTTACGCCATACTCGTCGGGTACGTCTAACATTGCGATAGGATACTATTTCCTGCTCTCTTTGAAAGTAACTAAGGCGAATATCATTCCTTGTCCAACTGCTAACGGTGGCATGATTTGAGCCAAAATCCTTATCATAAACGATGTTACCATCAAAGGGATCCTCCACAACTTCTGACCATGGTACACGGGAATCTTGATTAACAGGGGAGGGATTAATTTGGGCTTGAACAGATATATTGCTAAAACTGGTTAGGAGTAGGGCGAGGGGCAATATTTTGTTAATCATGATTGTATATATTATTTTCCCTACGACAAATTAATGTCATGGAAATTACTAACAATATTATGATGTTTATTTTCTGGTAATTGTTCCTCGTCTCTAATTACCCAAACAGTTTTCATCCCTGCTTTTTTTGCGGAGATTATTTCGTTTTCTACATCAGATAAAAATAAGATTTCTTCTGGGTTAAAACCCATTTTTTCTGCTATCAACAAATAAGAATTTACTTCTTGTTTATACCCTACATTTGTGTCAAAAAAACCAGAAAATAAGTTTAATAAGTTACCATAATCAGAGTAGCCAAAAAATAACTTTTGAGCATACACAGAACCTGAAGAATAGATATATATAGGGATATTCTGCTGATGCCACTCCGTTAATTTTTCATAGGCATCTGGATAAATATGGGCTTGATAGTCACCATTTTTATATCCCTTTTCCCAGATCATACCTTGTAATTCTTTGAGAGGGGTTAATTTGCGATCGCCCTTAATCCATTCCCTCAAAATTTCAGCAATTTGACGAGGTTGACAACCATCTTTTAACCCCTCCAACTCACATACAGCCCTCACTTGTTCATAAACAAGGTCATTATTAAAATGTTGAATAAGGAAATTTTCAATCTCTTGATAGGCATAGGGAAACAACACATCTTTAACAAAAGAAATAGAGCTAGTGGTTCCCTCAATATCGGTTAAAATTGCTTTAATCATAGAAAAACTAAGATTTTTACAGTATGGCTTAATCATGCAATAAAGTGATACTCAATTCAGCAAAGCCAGAATTAATTTTCAAGACGGGAAAACTTTGAGGCAATATCTGAACCAGTAAAATTAGCCACCCATCCTTCAGGATTATTAAAAAGACGAATAGCAATAAAATTAGGATTAGGGCCCATATCAAACCAATGGGGAGTATTAGCAGGTACACTAATTAAATCTCCCTTAGTGCATAATACCTCAAACACCCTATTATCAAGGTGCAAACTAAATAAACCCTCTCCCGCCACAAAAAAGCGCACCTCATCCTCACTATGGGTATGCTCATTTAAAAACTTTTCCCGAAAAGCATCCTTCTGGGGATTATCACTGGTTAAACTAACCACATCCACCGCCTGATAACCAGCCTCTTGGATTAATCTTTGCACATCGCCATCATAGGCTTTCAAAACATCCTCTTGGGTAGCCCCTAACCGAATCTCATTCTTCGTTTGCCACTGTTCAAACTTTACCCCCACTTGGTTGAGATGATAAACAATTTTATCCATTTTCTCCCTGTGATTAGTAACCTCTTGGCTATCAAAAATTGGCACTGTGGGGTTATTTTCATCAAATATCTTTAAGCTAGTCATCTTCTTCCTGTGATTTTAATCATTTCCAATTCACATTCCATTAAATATTCTATCGCTTCTAAGTGTCTAAGGGCGCTGTCCATATCCCTACCCCAAGTATAAACCCCATGCCCCCGAATCAAATAAGCCCAGCAAGGATTACCCCCATTTAAGTATGTGATAACCTCTTGGGCAAGACAGGGAATATCTTGAGTATTATCAAAAATCGGAATCTTGATACTACTTTCGTGGGTGATAATACCCGCAAAAGCCTTCTGTAACTCATAACCCTCTATCTGCCAATAGGGTTGATCAATTAATCTACTCAATATTGTACTGTTGATAGAATGAGTATGAAGCACAGCACCAATTTCTCCATTCCATTGATATAGAGTCGTATGTAACAAAGTTTCCGCCGATGGTTTTTTCTCATCCACAGGCACACCATCAAAATCCACCACCATAATATCATCGGGGGTTAATCTACCCTTATGCTTTCCTGATACCGTAATCGCACACAGACTATCACCCATCACATGGGAAAAATTACTACTCGTCGCAGGAGTCCATCCTTTACTATTAAGAAAACTAGCCGTCTGAATAATAGCGTCACTAGCCTTCCTAAACTCATCCACAGAATATTTATTCAACTTCTTCTCAATGGCAATCAAAATAACTCATATTATTTTATCCAAATTTACCCAATATAAGGGTAAGGGGTTGATTGAAAACGCAAGGGCAAGGGGCTTAAGTCCTTTGTTAATAATCATAATATAAAATAAACTAATAAAAACTCGACTAATATTGAATGAGATCAATAAAAATAAAAGATAATAATAAAGCCAAACCTTTTTTAAAATGGGCAGGAGGAAAAAGTCAACTCTTAGAAACTTTTAGACACTATTATCCACAATCTTTATTAGATGGTGAAAAATTTAATTATATAGAGCCTTTTATTGGTGGTGGTGCCGTCTTTTTTGACTTAGTACAAAATTATAATATTCGCCATAGTTATTTATCCGATATTAACCCAGAAATAATCATTGTATATAAAACCATACAGCAATCTGTTGATAAATTAATAGAACAATTAACAGAATTATCAGAACAATATAAATCAAAAAATCAAGAACAACAAAAAGAGTTTTTTTATTTTCAACGAGATAAGTATAATAGAGAAAAAATAGATTTTAATTACCTTGACATTTCTTCAGCATGGGTAAAAAGATCTGCCTTATTTATTTTTCTAAATAAAACTTGTTTTAATGGGCTCTTTAGAACAAATAAAAAAGGAGATTTTAATGTACCCCATGGCAAATATAAAAATCCTAATATTATTGATAAAAATAACCTTTTAAATGTTTGTAGTCTATTACAAAATACAGACATAGAAATTAGTGACTATCAAAACTGTACCAAATATATTAATAAGAAATCTTTTGTATATTTTGATCCACCTTATCGCCCTTTAAATAAAACTTCTAGTTTTAACTCTTATTCTCAATTTCTATTTGATGATAATGAACAAAAAAGACTCGCTAATTTTTATAAAGAATTAAATGATAGTTATTCAGTTTATCTAATGCTTAGTAACTCTGATCCCAAAAATGAAAATCCTCAAGATAATTTTTTTGATGAACTTTATCAGGGGTTCAATATTTATCGCATTCCTGCCACCAGAATGATTAACAGTAAAGGAGGTAAAAGGGGCAGTATTAACGAAATTTTAGTAATTAATTATGAAAAATAGTTCAAAATTTTGTAGTAGGGTGGGCATTGCCCACCAGCGGTGTATCGCCCTACAGGTTAACTTTTAACAAGTTTATTCCAGCCTAAATCCTTAAGATTATTATTACGACGTAAAGGACGAGTTACCAATTCCAATACGTCACGGGCATTGGTGAAACCGTGGATTTGGGCGAAGGTAAATTCCACTGACCATTTTGTACTAATTCCCCGTGCCTCCAAAGGATTGGCGTGGGCCATTCCTGTGATGACTAAGTCGGGTTGTAATTCTTTAATGCGTTGTAGTTGATTATAGTTATCAGGTTTTTCCACAATGGTAGGCACATCAACCCCCATCTCTTGGCAGGTTTGGGCAAGGAAATCTAGTTCAGCTTTTTGATAACGTTTATCCATGTAGGGGATACCAATTTCATGGACTTTCATTCCGCATCGGGTGAGGAAACGGGCGAGGGATACTTCTAATAAATTATCTCCCATGAAAAATACTGACTTACCTTTCACTAAATCTACATAGTCTTGTAAGTTTTCCCAGATTTGGGCTTCTCTTTCCTCCAAGCCGTGGGTTTCAACTCCCAACACAGAACATATTTTCTCAATCCATGCCCTAGTGCCATCGGGCCCAATGGGGAAGGGTGCGCCGATGAGTTTACATTTACGGCGACGCATTAGGGTGGTGGCGGTGCGACTGAGGAAGGGATTAACTCCTGCCACATAATAACCCTCCTCGATAACGGGTAATTCGGTATAGCGTTTGGCAGGTAGCCATCCATCAATTTTTACCCCTTGTTTTTTCAATTCTAGGGTTAAATTGGTGACAACGGGATCAGGTAATGAGCCAAATAATACTAAAGGATGATGTTGTTTATATTCGCTTTCGGTGGCGGTGTCTTCTTTTTTCTTACCAAAGTTTAATAGTTTTTGGATGCCGTTGCGCTCTTCTTTTTCTTCTGTATTAACTTCTGCTTCTTTGGGGCAACGATTCGCCATGGATGCTAAAACGGTGTCTTCTCCTTGGGTAAAGGCATAATCTAAGCCGTTGGCACGGGCAACCACGATGGGGATGCCGATTTCGGCTTCTAGTTTGGGGGCGATACCTTCTAAATCCATTTTGATGATTTCTGTGGTACAAGTACCAATCCACACTATAACAGATGGGTTGCGATCGCGCTTAATTTGTTCACAAAGTCTTCTCAACTCGTTATAGTCATTAAGTTGTGCGGAAATATCCCCTTCTTCTAACTCCGCCATAGCGTAACGAGGTTCAGCAAAAATCATCACTCCCATGGCATTTTGCAAGAAATAACCGCAGGTTTTTGTACCGATGACGAGGAAAAAACTATCCTCAATTTTTTGATATAACCATGCCACACAACTAATGGGGCAGAAGGTGTGATAATTACCAGTTTCACATTCAAAGTTTAATTCTGGGGTAACGGGTGCTTGTGCTAATGTCATTTAATTTACTCCTATGTATAGATTTTTGTGTAGGTAGGCAATAGGGAATGGGCAATGGGCAATAGTAGATTACCCTGAATATCAGATTTATGATGAAATTTGTATTTTCTAAGTCCCCCAGAATTGGGGGATTTAGGGGGCAAAACCCACAATGTTGAAAAGTTCAATTATCAATTATCCATTCTCAATTATCAATTAACCTAAACCATCATTAAATCAAGCTCATCAACTTCCTGCTTAGGTGCATCGGCAGGGGGATTGAGATAGTAATCAGAAAGTAAAGTAAATAAATCTCTGTCTTGGGCTTCACTAGGCACAACACCCTCTGGCATTGCCAAAATTTGGTCAGCAATATTGAGATAAAAATCACACACATAATCCAAACTAGGATCTTTTTCTGCCATTTCAAACAAAGTTTTGCCTTTAACCCGTGATACTCGTATATCTTCAATAAGCGGTAACACTTCCAACACAGGCATAGCTACATGGGAAATATATTTATCAATCAAATCTCTTTTTGAGGTACGATTACCAATCAAACCCGCTAGGCGTAAAGTGTGGGTACGCGCTTTTTCTCTGACGGAAGCGGCGATACGATTGGCGGCAAACAGGGCATCAAAACCATTATCGGTGACAATGAGACAATAATCGGCATAGTTAAGGGGCGCTGCAAAACCACCGCAAACCACATCCCCTAACACATCAAACAAAATTACATCATACTCATCAAAAGCGTTTAATTCTTTGAGTAGTTTTACAGTTTCACCGACTACATAACCACCGCAACCAGCGCCTGCGGGAGGGCCTCCTGCTTCTACACAATCCACCCCTGCATAACCTTTATAAATTACATCTTCGGGCCAAATGTCTTCGTAGTGAAAATCTTTTTCTTGGAGAGTGTCAATGATGGTGGGAATTAAGAAGCCTGTGAGGGTAAAGGTGCTATCGTGTTTCGGATCGCAACCTATTTGTAATACTTTTTTTCCTCTTTTGGCGAGGGCGGTGGAAATGTTACAGCTGGTGGTGGATTTGCCGATGCCGCCTTTTCCGTAAACTGCTAATGTCAATGTCATTTTGTCAAACTCCAGAATTTTGCTCTGTTTGCATTATTGACTAATTTTTTATTTTTCACATAGCGTTGCTAATAGTATTTAAATCTAAATAGCTTTTAAATATATTTTTTCTAATAAAATTGCTCTTTAAGTTACTTTTTTACTCTAATTAGGTTTTTAAAACTATTTTTCTAGTATTTGTATAATAAAATATAGTAATTAATTACAAAAGCAAAATTAATTAATTAAGAAAATATTGAATAAAGCAATATGCTCTAAACCTTTGATGTCAAAAGGTTATAGGGCTTGTCATCACTTGAGATTATGAAAGGGTAAAATTCTTTTTTATTATTAGTTAATATTTACCTTGTAACCCTTGATATATAAAACCCTAAGACTGATGCCTATAGTTTTATAATGAGATTATTCTTAGTTGAGTTAAATTAAATGTTAATATTTGCTACGATTCAATTTTTTAGGTGAAAAAATGCGTAGAAATACTCAAAATATTTCCCGAACGTTAAGATTTTTAACAATTACGACAGTTCCTTTGTCAATCATCATCTACATATTACGAGGGTTTGGACTGCTCAGTTTTATGTATGGATGGATTGTTATTCTTTTATTTTTGACGGCTATATTTAGTTCTATTTTCTTTTTGATCGATAAAACCTATTATTAGGTCAATCAGATTCTAATACGTTGGCAAATAGGTTATTACGACCATTATTTTTTGCTTGATATAGGGCATTGTCAGCACTTTTAAGTAAATCATCGGGGGAATAGTTGACAGAGGGAATGAGTGTGGAAATTCCTAAACTCATGGTTATATATTGGCTGACTTTTGATTTTTCATGGGGGATATTAGCATTTTCTATTTCTTCTTTGATGGCGTTGGCAACGACTAAAGCGCCTTCTGGTGGAGTATTGGGCAGGATAATGGCAAATTCTTCGCCTCCGTATCGGGCTAGAAAATCTGATGATCTTTTAACGATGGTATCCATGATACTAGCTACTTTTTGAAGGCAGTTATCCCCTGCTTGATGACCATAAAAATCGTTGTATAGTTTGAAATAGTCTACATCACATAATATTAATGATAAGGGTTCCTGTGTGCGATCGCACCTAGACCATTCATGGGCAAGATGAAAGTCAAAACTTTGACGATTATAAACCTTCGTTAAACTATCAATAGTAGCCATTTTATTTAATTTTAATTCTAAATTTTTTCTAGTAGTAATATCTCGAATAGTTATCGAAAAACCATCTCCTAGTTTAACAGCAATAAGATGAAACCATTTTTTCTTTTTTTTATGTAAATATTTAATATCTTTTCTTAAAATTTTACCTTTTTCTACCACATCCACAAAATACCCAAATAAATCAGGATTAACCTTATTAATAAAACGTTTAAAAATTAATTTTCCCGTTAAATCTTCTGGTGCTAGTTTAAAAAATTGAGCGGTAATAGGGTTAACAACAATACAGCGAAAATCCTCAATAGTTCCAGTTTTAGGATTCCTCACTGACTGTAAAGCGGCAATACCATCAAGGGAAGCATTGAGAATACTGGAAATTAAAGCCCTGGACTGATATAAAATGGCTTCGGCTTCTTTTCTTTGCCTAATTTCTTCTTTTAATTTATCTTGTTTAAGCTGTAATAATTCCCGATCTTTTTCTAATAATTTTCTTTGGGTTTGGATGGTTAACTGACTATTTATTCTTGCTAATACTTCCTCCTCTTGAAAAGGTTTGGTGATATAGTCTACTGCACCGATTTCAAAGGCTTTTATTTTATCAAAAACGTCATTTAAAGCACTGATAAAAATGACAGGAATCTGTTCAGTAACAGGATTAGATTTAAGTTTTTGACATACTTCATAACCATCCATTTTGGGCATCAAAACATCTAATAAGATTAAGTCAGGAGGGTTTGACTGAGCCGCCATCAACGCTGTTTCTCCATCCTGAGCTTTTTTGACCTTATAATTTTTTCCCTTTAACATAGTCGCCAAAACCCTCAAATTAGCAGGTTGATCATCAACAATTAAAATACTTCCAATCAAATTATGGTTTGCTGACAAATAATTGAGGGTCATTTTTTTTGAATAAAAAGGAAGATTTAATAAGAGTTTTTAATTGATTTTTTCAATTAATTTTCTAATTTGTGGTAGCTGAAAATTATTAACTGAATAAATTAATTTATTTGACAATGAATCAAAATTGCGAGGAATTTCTGACACTAATTCTAAAACTAAATCATCATCCAAGTCAATTACGGCTTGATACAATTTTTGTAACCAAGATGAGGGCATTTTTTTTAATTCCTCAACCGTTAGAGGTTCAAAAGATTTGGAAGAAATGGATATATTTTCTTCTTCATAAATATATTCTACCCCGAGATGTTTTGCCATAGTATCGAAGATTACCGATTCTCGAAATGGTTTTCTAATAAAGTCATCACATCCTGCAGAAATAACGATGGCCTTTTCTTCCTCCAAAACACTAGCGGTAAGGGCAATAATTGCCGTGGCATTGCCCTTCAAGGTGCTTTTAATATATTGGGTAGCTTGGTATCCGTCCATAATAGGCATACGCATATCCATCCAAATTAAATGAGGTTCCCATTCTTCCCAAAGTGCGATCGCCTCTTCACCATTGACAGCCTCTTTCAATTCAAACCCTAAAGGCTGTAATAATTTTACCATTAAAAGTCTGTTAATGGGTCGATCATCCACTACCAAAATACGATAAGAAGGTTGACCTTTTTTGAGAGCAACCACCTTTCTTGTATGGTGATGGGGAGATATTTCTACCTCATTAATATTGATAATTTTAGCGAGAATATCAAAACGAAAAACAGTACCTTTACCCAAATTACTCCTAAGACTAATATCACCCCCCATTAATTGAACAAATTTTCTGCTAATAGATAAACCCAAGCCAGTACCCTCCTGACTTTTTCGACCTACTTCTGTTTGAATAAAAGCATCAAAAACCTTGTCAATATCTTCCTTAGCGATACCTATTCCCGAATCTTCAACCGTAAATTTTATCCTCACATAAGGATAATCTTGATAACATTCATCTTCTTGATTCCACGATTTATTCACCTGTGTTTGAGAGAAATCATTAGACATAATTTCCGTAACAATATTAACCCCCCCCTCATCAGTAAACTTAATACCATTATTAATAATATTAATTAAAACTTGACGTAATTTTGTTTCATCAGTGCGAATATATCTGGGGACATTTTCATCAGTAATAAAAGTTAATTGTAAGTTTTTTTCCTCCGCTTTTAAATATAATAAATCTTCGATTTCATCAATTAAATTATAAAGATCAATATTCTTGAGATTGAGCATCATTTTTCCCGCTTCAATCTTCGATAAATCTAAAACATTATTGATTAAATTTAATAAATAATTACCACTACGATTAATGATACTAATATTTTCCAACTGCTCAGAATCCAATTTTTTAGAGCGCATCATAATCTGAGAAAAACCTAAAATTGCATTCATCGGTGTACGCAATTCATGGCTCATATTAGCAAGAAAAATACTTTTAGTTTTGTTAGCTATTTCCGCCCTTTCTTTTGCTTGGGCTAACTCTAAATTTCCTGCCTGAAGTTGTTGAGTAGATAATTCTAAACTATCAATCAACTTATTATAATGGGTAGCAATATGTCCTACTTCCGTAAAAGGTTCCACAGGAACCCTTAAACTAAGATCTTGAGTTTTAGTTTGTTGATCTATAACATTCATTAAATCATAGATTTCTGTTTTTGCCTGATGCTCCGATACATTTAAACCAATGGTTTCCTCCTCCACCGACACCCGCAGAGGAAAAATACGATTAACCCCCGACAAAATCAACCAACTCATCCCAAAAGCCCAGGCAAAGCAAACGAAAGCCCCCAACAGTTGTACAAAAAATTGTTGAAAAGAAGATAAACCTGTATTTAATAATTCAGTTTGTCCAAAAAATGCCACTGCTAAAACTCCCCAAACCCCTGCAGCACCATGGACTGCTACCGCATCCACCGCATCATCGATATAATGATATTCAAGATAATTTTTGATCAATACCATTAAAATACCACCGACTCCACCGATAATCACCGCCTCAGAAGTAGAAACAATATTACAAGCCGCCGTGATGGAAACCAACCCCGCAATAGCACCATTCATTAAAGATTCCACTTGAGGAATTTTTTCTCGATACCATGTAAAAATACAACTAACAATCATCCCAGATACCCCTGCCATCAGCGTATTAACCAAAATCAAAGCTACCTGATTGTTAAAAATCAATACGCTACCGCCATTAAAACCAAACCAAGCAATCCACAATAACATTACTCCCAATACCGACAGGGGTAAATTTGCCCCATGAATCTTATTTTTTTTGCCATCTTGATTAAAACGTCCTGTACGAGGCCCGATGATTAACAAAGTGGCTAAACCTACCCATGCACCAATGCCATGGACTACACTGCAACCCGCAAAATCTACATAGCCTAATCTACCTAACCAACCCATCATGGAATCGAAATCTAATCCATTCCATACCCAATGACCAAAAAGAGGGTAAATTAATCCTGAAACGAGGATAGCTATGATGATATAAGAATCGAATCTAAGTCTTTCAGCCACCGCCCCCGAAACGATAGTGGTGGCTGTACTGCAAAACATGGCTTGGAAAAGAAAAAAAGCCCCCAATTCCATGTCCGTATCTACATTGAGGAAAAAGTTTTCTGTGCCGATAAATCCGAGGAAGGAGTTGCCAAACATGATGGCATAACCAAAACACCAGAAGAGGGCAACAGAAATGCCAAAGTCAGCAAGGTTTTTGACGGCTACGTTAATGTTATTTTTTGAGCGTGTTAACCCGGATTCTAGGCACATGAATCCGGGTTGCATGAGAAACACTAAACCTGCACAGATTAACAGCCATTGTAAGTCTGTCATGGAGGGGTTTAAATTATAGGGATAGGGTTATTATAACCTCAGTCCAGCATAGTGATTGTAGGTTAGGTTAGTTTGCAGGGTGAATATTATAAGACATTTTTATATTAGTGAATTCATCAAAAAATTGATAACGAAAAAGATAATTAAAATGTATTTTTTGATATAGTATTCAGCTGTTGTATGGATGTAGCATGTTACGTATTTCAAATATTGACAACATTAGAAGTTGTGTTTGAGTATGCCTATGAAAAAGACATACTCAAACTGATAAAGTTTTACATAAGTAATTATTATCTAGTCCAATCTTGAAAAGATATGTTTTAATTACCTCATAAATAACTTTTTAGGCAATTTGAGAACTGTGAAGTAACATGTATGATTACTATCATATTTTAACTATTCTTTTTTCTGACTCTACTTTCCTGTTTGCAAAACCCCACATATAAAAGCCTATAAAATGTATTAGCTATAGTTAAATAAGTTGGGTGTGCGTTTGTAATGTTTTAAAAATACCTTTATAAGTATCACTTTTTTAAGTGAGACAATTTATTAGCTTCACTATATCTATTAATATTACTTTTTTTATGGTGAGTATCAATTTACACCACTTCTTTCGTGAAAATTTAGCATAAAATTTCTTTACTTTTTTATAATGTTTCGCTGAACTGACTGTGTTTATAATAAAGTATAAATATTA
The DNA here is from genome assembly GCA_000317655.1 of Cyanobacterium stanieri PCC 7202. Taxonomy (NCBI): domain Bacteria; kingdom Bacillati; phylum Cyanobacteriota; class Cyanophyceae; order Chroococcales; family Geminocystaceae; genus Cyanobacterium; species Cyanobacterium stanieri. The sequence continues at coordinate 1,133,661 of CP003940.1, read as the reverse complement.
TTTGAATTAATCATCTTTTTCAATTAAGTTAAATTTATAGACATTTCTTTATTCACATGAAATACTCCAATTACTCATTAACAATTATCTAAACTTAATATAGACAGATTAGAGACAGAATCATGCTACTGGGTTCTAGTAAATCAAAAAGTATTCAACTTTGAGATGAAAATAAAGTTTTAAGAGATTTGGTGGAACTACGTTTAATGATCATATCTCTGATCCTGAATGTAATACTTTTTTTAGCAAAACCAAACTAAAATGACAAAATTTAAATCATTTACTCTCCAAAGTCCTCGTAAATTACCCGTAATTGTTTTAGCCGATGTGAGTGGTAGTATGGAAGGGAATGGCAAAATTCAAGCCCTCAACCGTGCGATCGCCTCTATGATTGATAGTTTTGGTGAGGAAGAGGATGTAAGGGCAGAGATTCACGTTGCCGTGATCACCTTTGGAGGAGGTCAAGCAAAAATTCATATTCCTATGCAACCAGCCGAAGATATTGAATGGCAAGATATGCAAGCCATAGGGCGTACTCCCATGGGCGATGCTTTCAGGGTAGCACAACAAATGCTAGAAGATCGAACCATAATTGCGAGTCGAGATTATCATCCCACCATTGTCCTAGTGTCTGATGGCATTCCCACCGATGATTGGTTTGGTAATCTAAATGATTTAATTACCTCAGAAAGAGCATCCAAAGCCCTACGATTATCCATGGCTATCGGTGCCGAAGCAGATAACGAACCCCTAAAAACTTTTCTGCAAAATCAACACCCTGAAATTCCCGTATTTAGGGCGGATGAAGCCAATCAAATTAAACAATTTTTCCGTTACGTCACCATGACAGTTAGTCATCGTTCCAGAAGTATTAACCCCAATATTATTTCTGTGCCTAATTTTAATGATTTTGATGAGGACCTCTATTTTTAGAAATAGATCATATAAAAATTTTATTTGTTGTCAAAAGTATATAAAATAATCGTGTTATTTTCCGTGCAAACCTTTAACCATCAAATTTTTGGGGCTTCAGTCATTGGACCTCTTCATCAACAAGAAAAACGACTTAATGAGGATGCTTGGAGCAAGATAGATAACCATTATGGGCGAGGTATTGTAGTTAGTGATGGCATGGGTTCTAAGCCTAACGCGCGTATGGGTGCCAGAATGACTTGTTTAGCGGTAAAAGAAGCTCTTTTGAGTTGGGGAAAAGCCCCTTCTCCTCCCATCAATTCACTATTAAGGTTAATTCATATCCACTGGGAATTAAAAATATTACCTGCGTCAAAAGAAGACAGTGTGGCGACTTGTTTATTTGCGGTGGTGACTCCTAAGGGGGAATTAATTATGGCTCAATTGGGGGATGGGGTTGCTATGGTGAAGCAGGATAACGGAGAAACAATTATTTTGAATGATCATCACAAGGTTTTTGGCAACTTTACCACTGGCTTGGGTATTGCGAAGTCAACCAAAGAATGGTCGGTTTTTATGACTCCCCATTTTCCCCCTAACTCAGCGGTTTTACTGGCTACCGATGGCATTGCTGATGATCTTCAACGGGATAAGATGGGGGATTTTTTGGGATTTATTTTAGAGGAATTTGGTGGTTTATCTCCCCATCATAGGTGGCGATCGCTCTGTAGGGAACTCAGAAACTGGCCTACCCCAAAACACCTTGACGATAAAACCCTAGCGGTTTTATGGCATCAACCCTAATAGTTTTTTATCACTCCATCATCACAGGAAAATATCATGACCATAGTAGTAGTTGATCGACAAAATACAGCTTATGCCCTAGACAAAAAATTAGGAGAAGGTGGACAGGGTAGAGTTTACAGCGTTAAGGGAGGAAAACTGGCAGTTAAATTAATTAATCGTCAATCTAAGGTAATGGGCGATCGCCTTAGCCGTCAACTAACCAAAGTCAAAACCCTATTCGAGATCAAAAACCTACCCATTGCCATGCCCTTAGAAATGTTACAACCCCCTCACTTGGGCTATGTCATGGAACTTTTAACGGGAATGACACCCATCAGTAAATTAATGAGAGTACCCAAAAAAGTTGAATGTTTACCCACATGGTATTTAGAGGGAGGAGGTTTAAGACGAAGATTGATTTTACTAGCAAAATCCGCCGAAGCCTTATCTCAAATCCACGGCAAAGGGTTAGTTTATGCAGATCCATCCCCCAATAATATCTTTGTATCTTCAGATGTAGATGCCCATGAAATCAGATTTATTGATGCCGATAACCTCTGCCATGAAAGTGATGTTTCACCCTCATTTTATACCCCCGGTTACGGCGCCCCAGAATTAGTCAAAGCCACATCAGGAGTTAATACCCTCACCGATGCCTATGCTTTCGCAGTGATTGTCTTTCAAACCCTAACCACTTTACACCCCTTAACCGACGGGGATTTAGTTAGTGATGGAGAGCCAGAATTAGAAGAAAAAGCCCTGCGGGGGGAGATTCCTTGGATATATAACCCCGATGATAACAGTAATTTCACTGAGCGGGGATTCAATCAGAATATTACCCTCTCTCCTCGATTACAAACATTAGCTAAGGAATGCTTTGGAGAAGGACTTTTGAACCCCCAAAAACGCCCGGGAGTAGGTAAATGGGCAGAATTTTTATATAACGCTAGTGACTACACCATTACTTGTCCTCATTGTGAAAGTACCTATTATGCCAATCAAAACAGATGTCCTTGGTGTGATCATCCTCAACCAGATTTTGTCAGAATTAAAATTTATCGTTGGCATCCTTACGAAAAATATGAACATCAAAAACCGTTACATATAATGGCATTGGAAAGAGATAAAATAGGTATTTTAACCAGCCGAATTATTACAGGAAGATTAGGCATCGGTGCTCATCAACCCAATTTAGAAATAGAATTTACTGATAATTTTTTACGAGTTCATAAATGTAATAATCAACAGTTTTTATTAACCTCAAAAAAACAAGATAATAATAAACTTGAAAAAGAAATCACTGAAAAATGGCAAAGATTCCCCGTGGATGCTGGGAGATATGGTGATTGGCTTTTACATTTTGGCTCTTTGAATCATCCCCATCGATATGCTTCTTTTAGCTTAATACCAAGTTATTCATAAGTTTTTTGATCAACATTATTTAAGAGCGTAAATTAAATTATGAAAGTTAGTGAAATTCAAACAGGAAGAAAGTTTAATTTAGAAATTAAACAGATAAATGATGATGCTTTTTTGCCTGTTAAATCTTTTAATATTCAGGAAGAAATTAGTATTTTTGAATCTAATATTACAGGAGAAATTTTATTAACAAATGATCAAGATTCTTGGGTAATAAAAGGAGTTAATGAAGATAATCAAAATCAGTTGGTAGATTTGATTGAAAGAAATTTGCCCCGTTTATGTTGGATCACGGCTTTACAACCTAATAAAAACTCTCCTACAACTATTTTTATCCAAGTTCATGAGTTTCCTAATCGTTTATCTTCCCGTGATGAAAAAATAGAAATTGGGGTAGATGAAAAAATTATTGATGATATTCGAGAGCGACATCTAAGGAAGTCTGAATCGGTGGCTAAAATTATTGATTGGTTAAATAAAAAAGTATTATTACCTAGTATTAATAATCAATATCAGCGAGGTTTGTTACAGGCAGGAAATAACCCTAAAAATAGTTTAAAAACTAGCTTTCAGTTATGGGGTAATGGGATTGTTGTTAATGTTAAGAAAAATAATAAAGATCAGTTTTTAATTAATAGCATTCAAAAGTCAAGGCAACCTAAAAATATTAATGAACAACGTCCTATTATTCTAGTGGAGGCCGATATTTGTTTTTGTGATGCTTCTGTAGCTGGTAGTTTGCGAGGAAATATTCAAACAGAGTTAGATGATATTGTAAAAAACTCTGATAGTTATTTAGCTTTGTGGGAAGAGTATAATAATTTGGAAGGAAAAATTATTTGGGGCAATGCGAGGGAGTTTGGTTGTTTACCATATATACAGTCAGGGGCTTTAAAAAATGGTAATTATCGTTTTAAATTAAATGTGGAGGATAATAAACAAGGGTTAAAAAATAAGTTAAGATTATTAAGAGAAAATCCTAATTTATCTTTGGAAGTTAATCAAAGTCCTCCTATTTTTGAGGATGATAATGATGGGGAAAATTCATCTTTTTCTGAGCATAAAGTTAAGGAAAATAGTCTAACTTTTGTGGGGGATGTGGTAGAGGTTGATCCACAAAAATTGGAGATTGAAATTAAACCCTCCCATGAGGAAGAAATTAAGCCTCCTAATCAGGGATATATTTTTATTTCTCTTAAGGGCGATCGCATCAGGTTAGAAAGAAGAAAAAAAGCGGAATCGATCATTAGATCAGCAATCAATCCGATGCCTCAATTGGGTTTATTGTTAGAAAATAGATCCATAGGTGTCAGACGGACAAAAAAACTCAAACCCATCACCAAGGAAGTCAAAAAACTGTTTAATGATTCATCCCCTACCCCAAGGCAGGAAGAAGCTATTAAAATCGCCTTGAATACCCCTGATATTGCCTTAATACAGGGGCCTCCGGGTACAGGTAAAACGAAGGTGATAACGGCGATCGCCGCTAGGCTAGCAGAAGAAGCAGAAGACACAAGTAGATCCGTTAACCATCGAATTTTATTGACCAGTTATCAACATGATGCGGTGGAAAATGCCGCCCAAAAAACCACTTTATTCCAACTTCCTGCGGTGAGGATTGGGGGAAAGAGAACGAAAAGTTTTGAACTAGATAACGTTGATCGTTGGTGTCGGGAAAGAATCCAGAAAATTACCGCCAATTTAGCATCTTTACCCACCCTCACAGGACAAGAAACCTTACGAAAAGTAAAGCAGTTAACGGCAATGTATGAGTTAAAACCGGGTGATGTCACCCATACAAGTCGTTTAATAAAAGACATCTACCAATTAAGTCTTAACCGTATTTCTCCTGAGTTATCAGATCAACTTTTCCAACTCAGTCATGATTTAGAACACAATTCATCCCCCCATCAAGAAGATGAAAAAGCCACAGAATTAGCCATTAAAGCGGTGAAAGCCATAAGAGTTACTTGGGGTAGTTTTTCTGATGATGGAAACATCAATGCCATTAAAGCATTGCGACGATTAAAACCATTAAATATTTTGACGGAGGAAGAAAAAAAACTTTTACAAGATGCGGGGGAATGGGTAGAAGAATCAGAACCTGATTTTTTAGACAAATTAGCAGATCTGCAACAGAAATTATCAGAACAATTAAATCCCAAAGACAATAAACCCGTTACTACCCCTGTGGCAGATCCCAAAATTGTGGAATTGTTAAGAAAAGTGCGTTTATCCCTTGATGATCATGTGAAAGAATCTCCCGATGGCATCGAAGGGGTATTGACAGAGTATTTAAATGATTTGGAAACCGATCCTGAGGAGGTGGCGCGGACAATTCGTCAATACACGGTGGTGTTGGCGGCTACCTGTCAGCAATCGGTGGGTAAAAAAATGAATGAGGCTACCCATAGTAAAGATCACGTTTTTGAGACGGTAATTATTGATGAGGCGGCGCGCGCTAATCCTTTGGATTTGTTTATTCCCATGGCAAAGGCGGAAAAGCGGATTATTTTGGTGGGGGATCATCGTCAGTTACCCCATATTTTAGAGGAAGATGTGGAACGGCAATTAAGTAATTCCACCGTAGATACTCAAGATGTCCTGAAAAAGAGTTTATTTGAACGGCTTTTTAATCAATTGCAGGATTTGGAAAGAAAGGATGGCATCAAAAGGACTGTTACCCTTGATACTCAGTATCGTATGCACCCTACATTAGGGGATTTTGTTAGTAATAATTTTTATGAGTGTCATGGAGAAACCCATATTAATTCTGGGCGATCGCCCGACAACTTTTCCCATAATTTACAAGGTTATGAAAATAGCGTATGTGGGTGGTTGAATGTTCCCTTTTCTATGGGGGGAGAAAAACAAGGACAAAGTAAGTCTCGTAGTATCGAAGCAAGAGCGATCGCCATTGAACTAAAAAGATTGATCCAACAAGATCAAAAACTAACCTTCGGTATTATCACTTTTTATTCCGCCCAAGTGACCGAAATCTGGAAAGCCTTAGAAGAAATTGGCATCACCGAAAAATCAGAAGAAGGTTTTTTCCAAGTAATGAAACCATGGCGAGAAACCAACAACTACGAAAACAAAATTGTGGAAAGATTAAGAATTGGCACAGTGGATGCCTTTCAGGGGAAAGAATTTGACGTGGTTTTTCTCTCCCTCACCCGCAGTAATACCATTAACCCCATCAATGAAAAAATGTATCGCCAAAAATACGGCTTCTTAATGTTAGAAAATCGCCTTTGTGTAGCCATGAGTCGGCAACAAAGATTATTAATCGCCGTGGGGGATGAAGACATGATCAACCATCCATCCGCTAACGTTGCTATTCCTCAACTGGTGAACTTCTATCAACTTTGTCAAGGTAGCCAAGGAAAAATTTATCACTGTTATCAAAAACCTTAACAAGCCATCCCCTCCTCAAACCCCCATCTAACCTTACCAATCCGACAAATGTTATTTACCAAAGAAACTCCCATCCTATACTATGAACCCCAACCAAGGGAAAAATGGCTAAAAAGGGAATATATATTATTTCCAGCCTACTATTACCGAGTTTTGGCGCCTCGGGTATCCACTCGTAAAATAAATATCTTAGAAAAAGCTGTGCTAGGAATTTGTCGAGTAGGAAGTTTTAGCGCTGAAGAAATAGGGGAAAAATTAGATATAGGAAAAGATTTATCAGCCTTAATTATTAAGGAACTTCAAACCAAGGGATTTGTTGATACTCAAGGTTTAATCACCAAAAGAGGCAAAAAAGCCTTAGAAAATGAATTTATTGACACAGAAAATTTGACTGCGGGTTATGTATTCCAAGAACCTTGGCAGGGTGAATTATTTCCCCGATTAATAGAAAATTTGGAGAATGCCGAAACTCGATTTAATGAAAATGGTTTCCCAGAATTATCCTTAGGAACTACGGGAAAGCCTTTTTACCAGAGGATTTTTATGCCTTTACCTATTCATAATACTTTACTGAGTAAGCCTAAACCCCTTGATATTTTAAAAGCCATCAAACTTCATAGTCAATCTTTAGCTTATCAAAACTCACAAAATGATCCTGAAATGGATGATCCGCCATGGATGCTGGAAAAATCACCAAATTTGAAACGTATTACCTTTATTGAGGAAGAACCACACCCCGTCTGGTTAGCTACTTTTATTTATATTCCTGAGTCAAATTTTAAGGGATTTAATACCAATAATTGGCAGGTTTGTGATCCTTTTGGATTGGGTAATAGTCCTTGGTTATATCGTCATATTAATAAATCTCTCAATACATCAGATAATTCTACATTATTAAGGGCGATCGATAATTTACTAAAAAATAATAATCAAGAAATACAAACACAGGAAAAGCATCAAGATTGGATGATTTATTATCAAGAAGCTACAGATATTGTAGAAAGTAAACTAAATTTAGACATAGTCAAATGGGATAGTTTATATCAGGGATTAATTACCCTAGAAATTCCTTATCTCGAAATTGAATTATCAAATAATAGTATGATAGAAGGCAATAAATATAATTATTTTGTTAACAGTAAATTAGAAACTATTTTAATTCAGTGTCAAAAAATTATTGAAAATATCTTCTTGATAATAGCTGATAAATATCCCCTAGATAAATGTTGGAAACGGCTAGACAAAAAAGATAAACAACACAATAAAATTATTCTTGAAGAGATAGTCGATACCATTGGATTTACAGAAAATAATAACAAAATCAAAATACCAAAAACTTTATTATCAGTGGATCAAAATCAAATCAAATTAGCTTCAGATTATCATAATGGTTCCCTAAGAAGTTATTTAATAGCTACCTTAATTACTGCGTATAATCAACCACAACATCCACTATATTTTTTTGCTGAAAAAATACCCGATTTACTTTTTCAGTTAGATGAATTAGCAGGATTAAGAAATAAAAGTAGTCACTATAGTTCATCACAACTAAATCAAACGTTAGTTACAAAAAAAATAGATTTAGTCTATCAATTAGTAGATTTATTTTTACAAAATAATCATCAAAATACTAACTCAGAGGAGGAAATTATTTATGCCTAAGAAATCTAATCCCAATACTAATAAAATCGATACTTCTGCTTCAGCGAATAATAAATTATCAGTAAAAGATTTAAACCAAATCGCTGAAGATGCCAAACAATATATTAATCAAGGACAAAAAATTATTATGAATCCCATAACTGATCAAAATAATAATGATTTAGAAAGTCAAGCTAAACTGTTTAAAGCAGCCTTAGAAAAGTTAGAAAAAGATCGCCAATTAGTACAACACAAGCAAGATAAACTAGAGGTACAAGTTCAGGCAGTCGAGAAAGAAAAAGAGTTATTAGAAGAACAAAAACTGAACTATAAATTACAAATAGAAGAATTAAATCAGAACCAAAAAGTACTATTTACCCTTGAAAAACAACTATTAGAAAAAGAAAAAGATTTATCCCAAAGGGAGTTAAACGCCGAAGCTGGTTTCGTTGTCGAACAACGTCAAGTAATGGCAGATTTAGAAAAGCTAAGGGAAGATTTACAACAACAAAGAAATATTATTAATCAAGAGAAAATTGATTTACAAAAACAGAAAGTTAATTTAACTTCAGAGTTAGAAAAAATACGCATCGAAAAAGAAACTATCAGTCAAGAAAAAAACATTTAGAAGAAAAAAGAAAGATAATAAAAGAAAGCGAAATTAATTTAAAGATAGCCCTCGATGATTTAGCTACTAAACAATCACAGTTTGAAAGAGAGCAAAAAAAATTAAGAGAAGACCAAAAACACATTGAAGCAAAATATACTCAATTAAAAAAAGATAGAGATGATTTCAATGTAGAGTATAGAGAATTAGTAGAATCGCAGAAAAAACTGAAACGACAAAAAATTCAATTAGAAAGTGAACAGGAATTATTAGAAGAGGATAAAGAAAATTTAGAACAAAAAATAAATTCTAAATCAGCTAAACAATTTGAGAATTTAGAAACAAAAATAGGTTACTATCAAGAACAACTTGAGGAAGTAATGAGAATTAGAAATGTTTTACAAACTACTCTCATTAAGAGACAAGAAGCCGATAAAAGATTTGGTAATAAATCTCCTGATGAAATCTTGGCAGAATTAGACGTTTTACGAAAAATAAAACAAGATTTAGAAATAAAACTAGCCTCAAAACCGAGTGATATTGCGACGGAAAAATTAGCTCAATTAGAAAATGAAAAAGAACAATGGGAACGAGAAAAATTTAGACTGGCTACAGAACTACAAGAACTAAAAAGAAATGGCGCTTATAGTAAAATAGCTGTCACAGAAGTGGAAACTTTAAGGGATGAAAAAGAAGCGTTACAAGTAAGTAACGATCGCCTCAAAAATGCCCTTGAAGAATTAAGAAAAGAAGTAAGTGAAGAAATTGAAAAAAGTAAAAATACGAGTCCTTTTCCTGAATGTTATGCCATGGATGAAAATGAAAAATTACAGGCTGTTACAACCCTAGAAAACAAGATTCCAGACTTACAAAAATTTGCCGAAGATTTACGTTATCGTATCGCCGTTTCCCCCGAAGATGAAAACAAACGTCTTTACTATTCCGCCCAAGATATTCGCATTTTCCTTGGTGGTTTAGCCATGAGTCGCTTACACCTCCTTGAAGGCATTAGCGGAACTGGTAAAACCAGTTTAGCCACAGCCTTTGCCACGGCAATTAATGATCCTCATAATCAATATAAATCGAAGATGAATAAACGTGTGGGCTATAAATTAATTGAAGTTCAGGCAGGATGGCGAGACAAACAGGATTTAATCGGTTACTACAATGCTTTTGAAAAAAGATTTTATGAATCAGAATTTTTACAGGCACTTTATGAAGCACAATGTCCATTTTACTGCGATCGCATTTACATTATAGTTTTGGACGAAATGAACCTTTCTCGACCTGAACAATATTTTGCCGATTTTCTTTCCAAATTAGAACAAGAATCTCCCACCCTCAGCCTTTCCACTGATTTAAACCGTCGTTTTCCTGCCCTATTTGAAGATCATAAAACTCTTAAAATTCCTGATAATGTCTGGTTTATCGGCACAGCAAACCAAGATGAAACTACCCTAGAATTTGCAGATAAAACCTACGATCGCGCCCATATTATGGAATTAGGACGTAATCAGGCGAAATTTGACATTGGATCTTTAAGTGATCGTAATCCAATGTCCTATCAGGGGTTAATGTCTGCTTTCCACAACGCTCAAAATAAATATAAATCCGAAGCCACAAAAGCAGATCAATTTCTTAAAAAGACTTTTGCTGATTTATTAGAGAAAAAATTTAAAATTGGCTGGGGGAATCGTTTAGAAAGACAAATAAACGCATTTATTCCTGTGGTGATTGCTTCAGGGGGAAGCCTTGGGGAAGCAACGGATCATTTATTAGCCACTAAAATCCTCCGCAAAGTTAAAAATCGTTATGATATTCCCCCTAGTTATTTAAGAGAATTAAAAGAACAAATAGAAGTTTTTTGGGACGATTTAGATCGTCAAAACACACCTCAAAAATCTTTACAGATTATCAACACTGAAATCAATCGCATAGAACCTGAAGCCTAAATACAAATTATGAAATTTATTAATCGTATTAACAGAAAAAGTGTTAACAAGTTACCAGAACAAATCATTTTGGGTGAATGGTTTGTAAGGTGTGAATCCTATGACTCTAAAATCAATAATGTCAGGCTATCTCCTAATGTGGATGTTTATTTATGGGCAGATCCTAGTAATAATATTCAGTATCAAAAATTAGAACAAATTAAAATACCTTCATGGCAAATTTATGATGAAATTTTAAAAGAAAGTATTATTTATTTTTATCATCAATCTAACAACTTTAATATTAATCAAGATAACTGGCAAAACTGGCTTAATTTATCTCCTTTAGTTCCTGAAATTAGTAGTAAAATTCATTTACAAAACCTAGAAATTAATTTGCAAAAACAATGGGGACATTTAGAAACTGTCTGTCGTCGTCCTCGTACTTATCTTAAAATGGAGACAGAAAAATTAGCCATTTCCCGTGTTAAAAAAGTAGCTACAGGGGCGATCGCCCATTTGGCATCCCATTCAGAAGATTGGTATCAGCGTAAGTTTAATTCAGTAAAACCAAATAAATTACTTTGTTTAGTCAAAGAAGACTTATTAAATATCTATGAAAATCAAGTTACTGCCAAACTAATTGACCATTTATTAGAATATATTTCTTATCGTTTAAGAGAACTAAAACTCATTAAAAATGAACTAGATGAAACCATTAATTTTTCTAATGCACTTCATAAAATACATTGGCGAAATCGAGAACGAATATCTTTATTATGGGGAAAACAGTTTGATGCTGAAAAAGAAAGTTTAGAATTGGAGAAAACTATTCAAGAATTAAAAGAAAAAAAACGCAAATTGTTAGGCTTAATGAATAGTGATTTATATAAGGCAATTCCTAAGCAAACTTATGTATCCATGACCTTAAAAAAACTAATATTTTTGTTAATGATCAACATTATAAATATATCGATTTACTGTGGCGAAGTTGGAGTAAATGGAAGGTTAAACAAATAAAAAATCCGTCACAAGTTTTTGAGGAATATCAACGTTTTTGTCAAGGTTTTGAGGCTTTTTGTTTATTACTAATCTGTAAAACTTTTTGTGAAAACAATTTTAATAATAGTCAAGGTTTAACTTTTCAACCTATTTTTAATCAAAATTTTAATTTTATTGGCCAAGATAATCGATTATTTTCTTTTGAGGGAGTCTTTGGTAAGATTGACTTATTTTTTTCTGATCATCATACTTTTTATCTCCGTTCTAAATTGATTAATAAAGATTTATGTGTTATTCCTCTGGTGGTTAATTTGACGGGAATAAAAGATGAGCAAGAAATTACTTATATTGTCGATGAATTAATAAAAAAGATAGATCAAATTAATGATAATGTGGTCTTTTATTTAGGAAATACAGAGGAACAAACGTTATTATCAGAAAAATTACAATCTAAGTTAAATAGCCTTGAGTTTAAGAATGACAATTTTATCGGTATATTTCCCATAAGTCCTTTTGAAATTCTTAGCTTAGAACGGGTTTCTTTTGCTATTAAATGGTGGTTGCAGGGCAATTTATATTTATCTTATCCGCCTACGCTAGAAATTTCTGCCTCCCTTTCTGATGATTTGTTAGTTCACTTTAAAGGTTGTTTAATAAGGGAAAATAGTCAACAATTGAGAGTTATATCTGCTATGGATACTCAAAATATTGATAGGTTTAATCAGCAGTTAATTAGTCAAATAAATAGTTTTAATAGTATGGGAAAGACAGGGCGATCGCCCTTAGAAAAATTAAGAGAAATTCAAAAAGATAATTTACCAAGTAAAATACAAGAAAAAATTAAGCCATTTTTAGTATGTCCTGTATGCAATCATCAAGAGGAATTTAAACATATTGAAAAACTAAATAATAATAGTTTTCAGTGTAGTTGTAGCCAATGTGGAAGCCGTTGGGGAACAAAACACTGCGGTAACTGTGGAAAAAATTATCCTTTTATTAGTCCGCAGGGTATAGAAGAAAAAGAATTAAATTATAACTCTTTTAATGTAGAGCGAGTTTTTGGCAGAGATATTTTAAGCATTCCCAAAATTAAACATGATGGTAATGTTAGCTTTATATGTTGTTTTTGTGGTTTCGATTAAATTAGAGCAAGTAATATTAATCTCTCCATTAACTCAAAATTTCTTTGAGTTGATGTTGTTGCCAAAGGGTTTGATATAATCCTTTTTGGTTAAATAATTCTGAGTGGGTTCCTGTTTGGACTATTTTACCTCTATCCATAACAAAGATGCGATCAGCATTTTGCACCGCAGCGAGTTGGTGGGTGATGAAAATAACGGTTTTACCTTGCTCTTGTCTTAGGTTTTCTAGGATTTGGGTGGCTGTTTTATTATCAACGCTAGAGAGGGCATCATCAAGGATTAATATTTTCGACTCAGCAAATAATGCTCTGGCTAATGAACTTCTCTGCCTTTGCCCCCCTGAGAGGGTGATTCCCCTTTCTCCTACTAAGGTTTTATACTGTTGGGGAAAGGTGATGATTTCGGGGTGAATTTGGGCTTGTTTAGCGGCGTATTCTACCTCGGTTATTTCTCCTAAAGGGTTACTGTAGGATATGTTGTCGTAGATGGTGCTAGAAAAGAGGAAACTTTCTTGGGGTACATAGGCGATCGCCCTGCGTAAATCTGCTAAATTGATTTTATTAATATCAACGCCATCGATAAATAATTGCCCTGGTTCAATTTCCAATAAACGGGGAATAGCATTGGCAAGGGTAGATTTTCCTGAACCAATTAAACCGACAATGGCAACGGTTTCCCCGCCATGAATTTTGAAATTAAGATGATCAAGGGCGGGGTGATTAGCATCGGGATAAGAGTAGGTAAGGTTAACCGCTTCTATATCCCCTCTGATGGTTTCTGCATCCATGGAAACCGCATCCACATCATCTTGAATTTTAGATTCTACATTCAAAATGGCTTCTAAGCGCTCAATACTTACCTCTCCCCTCTGGTAGGTGGTAATGGTGAAACCAAGGAGGGCGGTGGGGAATACCAATCTTTCCACATAGAGAATCAAGGCGATGAATTCACCGACAGTGATTAATCCTGCGTTGATGTCGCTAGTACCAAACCAAAGTAAAATTAAAAGACTGATACTGGCGATACCTTGAATGACGGGAAACAAGATATTTCTGGTTCGGGCTAACCCTAAGTTTGCTTTGAGGAGATTACGATTTTTTTCCGCAAAAGCTCTTCTCTCGTTTTCTTCTTGGGCATAGATTTTTATCAGGGCAATACCGCTCATATCCTCTTGGATTAGTTCGCTAATGTCTGACAAATTTTCTTGTACATTAAGTTGCTCTTGGGCTAGTTTACGGCTAAATAATTGTACCGTGATCAACATTAAAGGATAAACTGCGATCGCCATTAGAGTTAGCTTGACATTAATCAACAACATAGCAGGTAAAGTCAAACCATAGGCAAACACAGTATTAACCAAACTCAGAATAGCAAACCCCACCAAACGACGAATATTATCCACATCGCTAGTGGCACGGTTAATTAAATCCCCCGATGTATTGGTACTAAAATAAGAAGGCTCTAACCTTAAGAGATGCTCAAAAATTTTCTGCTTCAGATCAAATTCTACCTGTCTACCAATGCCGAATATCATCATCCGAGATAACATCCTAATAGCCCACATCACACAGGCTAAAACCATCAAGATAACGACATAACCGATTAATTGCTCAAAGGTAAAACCTTCTTGTAAATCATCAAAAATATTCCGAATCAACCAAGGAATTGCTACCCCGATAATATTCACCGCAAAAAGGGCAAATATACCCCAATACATCATTTTATTGTAGGGTTTGAGATAAGAATATAAAATTTTCAGTCTGGGGTTTGCCATTATAAACGAAAGATAACAATGTAAAGAGTTATTAATATTCTATAACATTCCACGGTTGCGTGATCAGAGGTAAGGGAGATGGGGTGATGAGGTTATCAAAGTTTATGACCAATTATCCATTATCAATTATCAACTATCAATTATTTATTAAATATTAATCCATTGAGCAATGATAGGAGGCACGGGAAAAAGGATAAAAAGAAGTAGTAATAAAGACATCAAACCCAGAAAATCCCGAGTATTATCCAATTCTGTCACATCATTGAGTGCTGGTTGGTCAGCAATGGGCATAAAAATTAAAATAATTGCCCACAAGAGAAATTCAGGACGAATAAAAGCCAATAAAATCACCAACAAACGGGCAAATTGACCAATGGCGACGGCTTTTCCTTGCCCAAACATGGCATGGACAATATGCCCCCCGTCTAGTTGCCCCACGGGCATCAAATTAAGGGCTGTAATAATTAAACCGATGTATCCTGCCACGGCGGCGGGATGTAAATTGATGGCATCTCCTGCGCCTAATTGAGAGCCAAAAATTATTTTACTAATTACAGCAAAAATGAGGGAAAAGCGGGGATCTAGGGCGCTAAAGTCCAACATGCTGGAGTTTTCGGGCATGGGTACCACCCGAGAAAAAATTAGACCCCAAACTAACACGGGAATAGTTACTAAAAAACCACCAATAGGCCCGGCGAGGGCGACATCAAATACGGCTTTGCGGTGGGGCATGGGGGATTTTATAGAAATAAAGGCTCCAAAAGTACCGAGGAAGAAGGGTAGGGGAATAAAATAGGGTAAGGTTACTTTGATGCGATAAAAAACGGCAAAAAGGTAATGGCTTAATTCATGCACTCCTAAAATACCCACTAAACAAAGGCTGTAGGGTAATCCTTGTAATACTAAGCTAAAATCTCTTTCTAATTCTTCGACGCTCACACCACTGATTTCGGCGCCGATGATGGTGGTAGTAATTAAGGTTAACAGTAAAAGGGCGATCGCCGTTAGGGGTTTAGTTAATTTTTCGGGGGCTTGTTTAGCTTTATTTTCCTCAGAATAAGGATTAGGCACTAGGGCAAAAAAGGGTTTACCCTGCATGGTTTCCTGAAAAATAAGCAAAAATCGATCATTGAATACCCTTTCTAGGTTCTTTTTGACGGTGGGATAGGCTTTTTCTGGTTCGGTGCGCAGTTTTCCTAAACATACGATGGCTTGGGGGAGATAATCAATTTTTTGCAGATAATATACTCCCCAAGGGAAACAGTCTTTTAGGGCTTTTTCTTCTTCGGCATTGATAGGGCGAGGGTGGTTTTTTTTGTCGGTGGATAAAAAATCATTGAGATTTAAATCAGGTTGATTTTTTTCTGTCATAGAATTGAGGGATGATTTTTGCTCAGAATCTGTCTTTTCTTCTTTTTTCTTCGGTTTTCCTTTTTGAATCAGCCAAATGTAAATAATCGGTGAAATGACTAGGGGAATATAAATTAAAAATCTGGGAGGTGAACTTTGTTCAGGATTGAATAGTTGCCATATTAGCCAAACAAAGCTAGGAATCATTAGGGCTAACCATAATAGCCACGGAGGAGTATCTGTTATCTTCGTCACGGTGCGATCGATGACAAAGTAAACCAAAATACTTAATAATATAAAAAGAACAAGAGATTCCATTTTTTACCTACAGTAACGAGTCTATCCTGAATTGCTTAGGATACCTCTATATAATTACAACATGGGATATTTTCTATCACCATATCCAGAGGACTATCAAACCAATAAAGATGACCCCTATTAATAATTCTACAGAAAAAGATCAGCAAACGACTAAAATCGCAACACCTAAACCACCTAAGTTAATTTTAGATAATATTTGGGCTTTTCCTCCTAATCGAGAAATTTTGGGCGGTACATCCTATTTAATTACCAATCCTTCGGGAAATATTCTCATCGACTCTCCCCCTTGGCATCCTCAGAATATAGAATTTTTACAACAACAAGGAGGGGTGAAATATCTTTTTGTTACTAATCGAGATGGCATTAGTAAGCATATCGGTAAAATTAAACAAGAGTTTAACTGTCAGTTGATTTCCCAAGAACAAGAGGTTTATCTATTACCCAACCTTGATGCCATTGCTTTTGAAGACGAATATTCCTTAACAGAACATTGTCAATTAATTTGGACATCTGGTTATTCTCCCGGTTCATCCTGTTTATACTACCAAGGTAATGGGGGAGTTTTATTCAGTGGGAGACATTTATTACCTACTAAAGAGGGAAAAGTTGCACCTTTGAAATTGAAAAAAACCTTTCATTGGCGTAGGCAACAGTTAAATGCTCAGAAGGTTTTTGACAAAATAGCCCCCAATCCTTTAGCCTATATTTGCCCTGGGGGCAGTACAGGTTACTTGAGGGGGCGTGGTTACGTTATGGTTTAATCAATTTTGGCTTTATATAAAATAATGTCAAAATAGTAAATAGCGATTATTATTGAGTAAATAGAGGGTGAAATTATGGCTACTTTTATCGCTCAGGTCAAAGACAAGTCAGGAAATATCTTACGGGAAAAAGTTACCGCAGAATCAGCCGATGAAGCAAGAAGAATTCTCAGGAAAAGATTTGCCGCCATCGGCAAAATAAAAAAAGTAGGGATGGAATTTGATGTGGCCAGTATCGAAGCCGCATTAAGTAAAGTAACAGTTAAAGACAAAGCCATTTTTTCCCGTCAATTTGCTGTATTGGTTAACGCAGGGGTAGCCATTGTAAGAGCATTATCAGTTTTAAAGGAACAAGCATCCAATCCTAAGTTTAAAAAAGCCTTGGGTATGATCAACGAAGATGTACAACAAGGTACTAATTTATCCGAAGCCCTAGCAAAACATCCTGATTGTTTTGATCAATTGTATGTTTCCATGGTAGAAGCAGGGGAAATTGGGGGGGTTTTAGATGAGGTAATGAATCGATTAGCGAAGTTATTGGAAGATGTGGCAAGATTACAAAATCAGGTCAAATCTGCCATGGCTTATCCTGTCACGGTGGGCATTTTTGCCGTGATTGCTTTTTTGGGCATGACAATTTTTTTGATCCCTGTATTTGCAGGAATTTTTGATCAATTAGGAGGAGAATTACCTGCCCTAACTCAGTTTATGGTTACTCTCAGTGATTTTTTACGGAGTCCTAGGGCTATTATTCCTGTCTTTATAGTAGCAGGAGTCTTTTTTGGTTTTCGTCAATATTATCGAACTCCTGCAGGAAGATTACAAATTGATATGATTGCTCTCAAAGCTCCTATTTTTGGTGATTTGAATCAAAAGAGTGCAGTGGCTCGTTTTTGTCGGGTATTTGGTACCCTAACTCGTTCGGGGGTTCCCATTTTACAATGTTTAGAAATCGTTGAGGATACCATCGGTAATAAAGTTATTGCTAATGCCATTGGGGCGGCAAAGCAATCGGTATTAGAAGGGGGTATGTTGAGTACAGCCATTGAAGCGAAAAACGTTTTTCCTCCTATGGCAATTCAGATGATGACCATCGGTGAAGAAACAGGGGAATTAGATGCGATGATGATGAAGGTAGCTGACTTTTACGAGGATGAAGTGGAACAAGCCATTAAAGCCCTTACTAGCGTTATTGAGCCTTTGATGATGGTGGTAATTGCGGGGATGGTGGGTACAATTTTGTTATCCATGTATTTACCAATGTTCTCTATATTTGATGAAATTGGCTAAAAAAATATTGTCCATTCAAGGTAAATTTTAATTAATGTCTATAAATCAATCTGACTATGAAACTGCTTTGGCTGATTATACTGATAGGGAAAGAATTGTCACCCTATTGAGTCAGTATCGGGAATATTTGGCGATGGTGCCGAGTATGAGGCGCCCTAGTGATAGTTTAATTACAATTCCTTTACCTTTGGCAAAAGTTCGTCATGTTCATCATAGTTCGTCTCTGGCATCTCGTCCTTATGCTTCTTCGGGGATGAGTCAGATGTCCGTGGATGAAATGGTATCGATTCCCTGTGATATTGCTGTGTTAATGTGTGATCCTGAATGGAAGATTAAAATGGGGGTGGAAATTTTGGTTTTTATTCATCGCCCCCAAGAGGATTTTTCTGATCTTTTGTTACGGTGGCGTAATGCTCAAACGGCTTTGGCAAATGAGTATGAATGGATTATGCCTGAAGTGAATGATCACATGTTTAGTGATAGGGCGGAAAAAATTCATCCTATTTTTGTGGTTTTTCCCCATACTAATGCTCGGATTCTTAAGGGGTTAAAGGCTTCTGGTTTGCCTTATATCTGTTATAACACCGTAGAGGCGATCGCCGATAACCCCGAATTAAAATCCCTTAGTGGTACTATTGACGATTAACGATCAAAAGCCATGGCATCGTCAAGACGTTTGAGGGAATGGATATAAGCGGCGGTACGCATGGAAACATCATATTCTCGGGCAACTTTCCAAATAATTTCGGTTTCTTTTACCATGGCATTTTTGAGTTTATCTTGCACTTTGTCCAATTCCCAATACATACCATTGCGGTTTTGTACCCATTCTAAATGACTTACCGTAACCCCTCCTGCATTAACTAAAATATCGGGAATTACTCGAATGCCTTTTTCTTCCAAAATCAAGTCAGCGGAGGAAGTAACTGGCCCGTTGGCAACCTCAAAAATAAATTTGGCTTTTATGTCCTCGGCATTTTCTTCGGTAATTTGATTTTCAAGGGCAGCAGGAATTAAAACATCTACATCGAGGGATAATAATTCCTGATTGCTAATCACATCATTCTCCCTCAAGTCACAAACCGTTTCTTGGCAATAAACGTCTTTGACAGTGCGGGTACTGTTTTTATACTCACGAATACTAGGAATATCTAACCCTCCTTGACAATAAATTCCTCCTTGGGAATCACTGACAGCAACTACTTTATACCCCGCTTCATATAATAGGTGGGCTATTTGCGCCCCTGCATTACCAAAACCTTGAACAGCGACAGTGGTATCGGCTGGTTTTTGCTCAAATTTTGGTAAAATAGTTTGGATGACATGAAAAGCTCCTGTCGCCGTGGCGGTGCTTCTTCCTTCGCTCCCTCCCATGGTCAGAGGTTTTCCTGTCACTACCCCAAGGGATTGTTTTCTGGTGATGTTACTATATTCTTCTACCATCCAACCCATGATCATCTCGTTGGTGTAAACGTCGGGGGCTAAAATGTCTCGATCTATGCCAATATAATCGGCGATCGCACTGATATAATTTTTAGAAAGTCTTTCTAACTCTCCCTTGGACAATTCCCGAGGATTAACTTGAATACCCCCCTTAGCACCACCAAAAGGAAGATTTAACACTGCACATTTAAACATCATCCAAAAAGCCAAGGATTGTACCTCATCAAGGTTAACCGCAGGATGATAACGTACTCCTCCTTTTCCTGGGCCTCGACTATCGTTATACATAACACGATAACCTTGATAAACTTTTAATGAACCATCATCCATTCTCACGGGTACAGATACCGCTAAACTGGATTTGGGATATTTTAATTTTTCCTCGGTATAGGAAGAAATTTGAACATATTTTAATGCCCTTTCCAATCTGATGTTGGCATCGGCAAATAAGGAATTAGACATATACTAATCTTGTAGTTTTTTACTCTTTTCAAGGCTAACAGATCATGAAATTCATTTACGAAAGAAAAATTCACTTTGCCGATACCGATAGTGCAGGGGTGGTGTATTTTGCCCGACTGCTTTCTATCTGTCATGAAGCCTACGAGCATTATTTGGAATCTTTACAGGTGAATTTACACGATTTTTTTCGTCATCCTTCCATGGCAATACCGATTATCCATGGAGAAATTGATTTTTTTCGTCCTCTTTTTTGTGGGGATAACATTCAAGTAGGACTAAAAGCGATCGCCCTTAATCCCAAAACCTTTGAAATTGAGTATACCATCGAAAAAAAAGAACAACAAGTGGCAACGGCAAAAACTCGCCATGTATGTATCAATCCCCAAACCAGAAAAAGCCAACCCTTACCTAATTATATTTACGACCACTTGCTTTCTCAAGAAGATGATTTATAACTATTTTTGAGTTTAGAAAGAATGACAGGTTTCAATTTATTAAACTCTTCCCTCAACCTTTGTTTACTCATTTTTGCCCCTCCCGTATCAGGAATAGCCTTACTGCTTTCTAACCAATTGAGCATTATTTTACATTGATTGGTGGCAATGGTAGAACCCGTTACGTGCTGACATTGTTTTGGTTCTTCCAAGGCAAAAAAGAGAATTTTATAATTACCCGTTTGTGCCAAAGCCGCCGTCACCTGTCGGGAAGTTTGAGATTTTAAATCCAGATAACAGGGCAACCATCGAGCGCCCCTATGGGGATTATAAATCACCGTAATCCACAATATCATCGGATGGGGAGAATTAAGGAAAAGAAACTGATTATATCTCATATCCTTAATGCGACTCATTATATCATCCTTTTCAATCATCACCCAAAGACTGGGAAAGGTTTGTCCAGAGCTAATGACCACCTTGGGGAAAACAATTTTTTGAATAGGTTTATTATTAGGCCAGGTGAGATTTTTGGAAATGGTGGTGACACCATCTACTTTGGCAACTACTTCGGTGCGATCGCCCTTATACTTAAGATCTGCATCATCATAAGTATCAGCCACAATAGTCTTTTGACCACTAAAAGTAGTCATTGGATTAGTAACTTTATTAGTTTGATTCTTTTTCTCTAAACCCTCAATTACCCGTAAAATTTCCGCCACTGTTTGAGGACGATTATTACGAGATTTTTCCATACACTTCATGATCACATCCTTCAATTCCGTAGGAATCTTGAGATGGGCATCAAAAGGACGAGGCTCAAAATCATGGTGCGCTCGATACCATGCCCCAAAGGAAGAAGACTCAGGTAAAATAGGCATCTCGAGGGTGAGCATTTCATACATCATCACCCCCAAACTATAAATATCTGAGCGATTATCCAACTCCTTACCTTCCATTTGTTCAGGGGAACAATACGCCAGAGTACCCATAAAAGAATGGGTTTGAGTCGCATTAGCCTGTACTAACTTAGCAATACCAAAATCCAGAATTTTTACCAATTCCCCCAAAGTGGGATCCTGCATGACCAAAACATTACTGGGCTTGATGTCTCGGTGAACCACCTGACACAATTCCCCCTTGAGCATAATGCCACTATGTGCCGCATCCATACCCACACAAATTTGACGACTAAGATAAAGAAAACGCTTGAGAGGTAAAGGTTGAAACTTAATAACTTGACTTAAACTCTCCCCCTCCAAAAACTCCATCACATAGTAAGGGACTTCATTTTCATCAACCCCATAATCCCTTACTCGAATAATATGAATACTTTTTTCTCCCAATAGGGCGCTAATGGTGGCTTCCCTTTCAAAACGATGGCGCATTTTATCATTGAGCAGGGTTTGAGACAAAAACTTCACTGCAACCACAACACCACCGAGCAGTTTATCTTCTCCTCGATATACTTGCCCCATGGCACCACTACCAATCAATTCTATTAATTGATAGCGATCTGCTAATATACGCTGATTTTGTTTCCCTAAACTCATGATTTAATTGTCCATCAAATCCTATGATATATATTTTTATCTATGTTATCTTCTTTTATCCATGACGCTCTAAAATTCCTTCCATGACCTCAATAATATTATTACCTGCCATCATGGTACTAGAAAGATGATAACTATCATCATCCAATTGAAAAATAGTTTCTAAAACCGCCCGACGACGACTATCTCCTAAGATCCAATAACGTTGAATAATAGAGTCTTTGGTAATCCATCCCTCTCCCTCTATCTTATCAAAATCACTCCTTTTTAAAACATAGGTATAGTTATATTTATTAGTAGGAAAAAATCCCTTGTATTCAAACTCTAAATTTTGGAATGTTTCTGAGGAATCTTGTTTTTGCCTTTCAAAAACTAACTTAGTTTTCATGGTAAACCAATTACTTTGATCCCAAGCGATAATAGTTGCTCCTTTAAAAGGAATTAAATGCTCATTTTTTTCTGTCAAAGTTCCTTTAATTATCCAGCTTCCCGGTTGTAGTAAAAAAGTATGACTCATTAATATTTTTTGATAGAGTGGGAAAAGTCAATATTTAGAAAAAATTGATGATTGTTCAGTTGATTTTTTTAAGTTTGATAGTTAATAAAATAGAACTAAATATATCCCTAATATCAAGAGAACTGGACTTAAATCATATTCTCTTACCCGAGACTAAACTTTATTATACATCTTTGAGGGACAATTTTTGACACTTTTTAGGGGGAAAGATGATGATTTATTTTATGTGGATTGGCGAAAAATAATGATATTACTTTTTTTCAAGACTTTCCCAATCAGGGCAACTTTCGTCTGTCCAACCATAGGGATGAATTGCACAGACTAGGAGATTACCATTATACTTACGTCCATGATAATTTTGACATCCGACACAGGCAGGGTGAAATTCTGCATTGGGTGTTACTTTTTCCTCTTCAAACCAGACAATGTTATGATCTGTTTGCGAGTTTTCTCCTAATCTTTGCTCGTCTAAAAAATACTCTAATAAATGAAAAGGATCCTCTTGCGCCAAAATGGTGATTAATTCCTCAACAAAATCATCCATGGTCACCATTAAATTATTGATTTCTGCGGGGATATTGCTTTCTATTTCTTCTGTGATATTGTCAATAAATTTTTCTGTTTTACTAGCAGTATTTTCCCATTCTTGGCTAACTTCTTCACAAAAATTATAAAAGTTATTTTCTGCTTGATTTAACCAGTTAATTAATTGTTGTTCCCAATTATCCATTGATTAATAATTTTTGTTAATTGTTCAGTTTTCCATTCAGATGTTAGTTCTCTTCATCATCGGTAATAATTTCAATGGTACGGGGTTCTGATGATGATGAGGTGTCAGAATTATCAATTTTTTGTTTGTCTTTGGCTTGTTGAATTGTGTCATCCACAAATTTTCTGGCTTCTTCGGTGGTCATTTTTCCCTTATTAACCATTTCATCAGCTAGTTGCTGAAGTTCTTGGGGAAAGTTAGGATTATTAATAATTTTATCGGTTTGCTGTTTTAATTCTTGGAGGGTATCCCCTGCTTTTTCGGCGGCATATCCTGCGATACCAATTCCTAGGTAAAATGCTTTTTGAAAAATATTTTCTGATTCAGCCATGGATTTCCTATTCTCTTGATCTTCAATGGTTCTTTTTTTATTGTAAGGGTAAATCAAAAAAACGATGGCAAAGGTACCCCCGATTAGATAAAATGAGCAAACATAACTATTTCGCCACTAGATAAAATTATAAAACCTTGAACTCTATTTCTCCCTTGCCTGATCATTTTGATGTGATAATTGTTGGCTCTGGTGCTGCTGGTTTATATGCGGCCTTGAGGCTTCCCGATAGTTTACGCATTGGTTTAATTACTAAGGATAAGCTAAAAAAAGGGGCTAGTGATTGGGCCCAGGGGGGTATTGCGGCGGCGATCGCCCCTAATGATTCACCCATGCTACATTTAGAAGATACCCTCAAAGCAGGGGCGGGGTTGTGCGATCGCACTGCGGTAAAATATTTAGTAGAAAATGCGGTTACTTCCATTCGCTCGTTGCTGGAAATGGGGGTAGAATTTGACCGTCATAATGATGAGTTGGCGATGACATTGGAAGCCGCCCACTCTTTTCCTCGGGTACTTCATGCGGCGGATACCACAGGAAGGGCGATCGTATCTATTTTAAGGCAAAGGGTCACTGAAAGTGAACACATTTCCGTATACGAACAAGCCTACGCCCTAGATTTATGGATAGAAGAAGAAAAATGTCGAGGGCTTTGTTTGCTCCATGATAATAAAATTACTTGGTTAGGTGCAAAGGCCGTTATCCTTGCCACAGGAGGGGGAGGGCAAGTATTCGCCCAAACCACTAACCCCAAGGTAAGTACGGGGGATGGGGTAGCCTTAGCATGGCGTAGTGGGGCATTGTTGAGGGATTTGGAATTTGTCCAATTCCATCCTACGGCACTGAAAAAGGAAAATGCTCCCCGTTTCTTGATTAGTGAGGCGGTGAGGGGTGAAGGGGCCCATCTAATTGATGGAGAGGGCAACAGATTTGCCTTTGAATATCATCCTAAAGGGGAATTAGCACCTCGAGATGTGGTCAGTCGGGCGATTTATAATCATCTTCATAAAATCAGTCCCAATCCTGCCCTTGATAATGTATTTTTGGATTTACGCCCTATTCCTCGGGAGCATTTAGAGTATCGTTTTCCTAATATCATCAACCGATGTCAGGAGTGGGGTATTGATTTATTTTCTCAGCCGATTCCCGTTTCTCCTGCCGCCCATTATTGGATGGGAGGAATTGCGGTGGATTTACGTAATCAAACTTCTCTGGAGGGGTTATATGCCATCGGTGAAACCGCCAATACAGGGGTACATGGGGCTAATCGTTTGGCTAGTAATTCTTTGTTGGAGTGTTTGGTGTTTGGGGAGACTTTGAAAAACTTAAGTTTCCATTCCTCGGATACTCCTTCTTTTTCTTCTAATATGAATACCCTAGGGGGAGAAGGTTGGCAGGATGAAATGGCGGTAGTGGAAAAAATAAGAACGGAATTACCTCTATTAATCTGGGAGGCGGCAGGAATTTGTCGTCATGAGGATATGTTAGTAAAGGCGATCGCCCTTATCCATCAATGGCACAATGAAATAGATGCCCTGAAAATAGGTCAATTTATTCAACAGCTACATCCGAGGCAATCCTATCAACTGTCATCTCCCATCATGGAACAACAGTTAAAATTGATCACCGAAACCCTCAATTTATTGGATGTGGGTTACTTGATTTTAAAATCAGCCCTATTTCGCACCGAAAGCAGGGGAGGACATTACCGTCTTGACTATCCCGAAACCAAAGATAGTTGGCAGTGCCACACCCTCGTTAAAAATCATAATTGGTGGTCGGAAGGGGTGGAATAGTTAATACAACCTCAGTTCGGGATAATAGTTGTCAGTATGGTAGGGGACGTAACATGGTACGTCCGTACAGGTTTCAGGCGGCAGGTTGCAGGTGGCAGGTCATAGTTTGTTCATTGTTCATTGTCAATTCTCCCTCATGACCCCACTTTTTCATCAACCCCTAACATAGACTTTTTGTAAATTCTTTAACCTAACACCTGATACCCGATACCTGACACCTTTATTTGTAAAGACTAAAAATGTTATCCCGAACTCGAGTTAATACAAATAAATACCGCCAAACTCATCCACATTAAGAGTCATGGTGGCATTTCTATCGGAAGATGTCCTTTGCACAGTCACATTAATAGTGTTACTGCCTTCTTGTACCCTTACCTGGTAATTGAGATCTAGCCCTCTAAAACTGGGATTAGATTCATTTACATATACCAGTAGATAAAGGGGGCCTTCTAGGCTTCTGATGGTGCCTGTGCGTCCATTTTGAATGGTGATAGGATCCCTTCTGGTATCAGTAAAACCTGCATCTACGCTCAAACCTGTTTGGTTGATTACATTGATGGTAATTGGTCTTTGGGGATTTACTCTGGCGAGGGGTTGCCATGGCCCAGGTTGATAGGTTTGCGCGGGGGGAGTTTGAGCAACCACAGGAGCAATACTAGGGGCGATCGCCCCTAGCCCTAAAAGAGAACCCCATAGGATGGTATGAGTGATAATTTTTGGTATCATAACTAAATTATTTCTGTGTAAATTTTAGTAAATAAATATAGTTCACGTCCATTTAAAATCCTTTGGAATAAAGACTATGATCAGATGCTTTTAGTCTTCCAAGAAAAGATTTTTTTTAATTTTTTATTTTATTTCCTATTCCCATTATAGGACAAAAAAAATAAAATAGGCACTAATTTTTGTTAAGAAACAGTTAACAAAAACAAAAAAATATGATCTATTTTCTAGTTAAAGCATCGGCGACTTTTGCAATATCACCCATGGGAGCGACATCATGAACTCTCAGTATATCAGCACCTTGAGCAATGGCATGGTAACAAGTCCCAGCAGTTCCCCAGACTCTTTTTGTTGGATCATTTTCCTCGAGTATTCTGCCAATAAAACTTTTTCGAGAAGTACCAATAAGGATAGGAAAACCAAGATTTTTTAAGTCTTGAATTTTATTTAATATCTCAAGATTTTGCTCATAATTTTTTGCAAAACCAATGCCCGGATCTAAAATAATATGAGATTTTTCTATGCCTTTTTGTAAGCAAAGGGCGATTCTCTCCAAGAAAAAATCTCTAATTTCTCCCATCAAATCTTGATAATCCGTCATGGTTTGCATGGTTTGAGGATTACCCCGAATGTGCATTAAAATAATCGGCACTTGTAAATCTGCCACCGTATCCAACATCTGACCATCGAATGTTGCCCCTGATATATCATTAATTATATCAGCCCCAGAGGCGATCGCCCTTTTTGCCACCTCAGCCTTAGTAGTATCAATAGAAATAGGAATATCAGTCTTTTCACGAATAGCCTCAATCACGGGAATAACCCTGTTTAACTCCTCCCCCAGACTCACTTCAGGCGCCCCAGGGCGAGTCGACTGCCCCCCAATATCAATTATATCCGCTCCATCTTTTACCATCATTAGAGCTTGATTTACCGCCCTTTCTAGCTCATTATATTCCCCCCCATCGCTAAAACTATCGGGAGTAACATTAAGAATACCCATGATATAGGTGCGCTGATTCCAGTGAAAATTATAATTTCTTATCTGCATTATTTGATTCCTCACAAAGTAGGGTGGGCAATGCCCACGGTTAAAAAAGTTAGTTTTTTCCTCTAAATCCCCCAAAATTGGGGGACTTGAATGATAACTGTTTATCAAAACATTACACAATTGATCAAATAAATAATTATCAATTCTCCATTATCAATTATTCATTATTCCCGCCCAACTACCATGCAAACCATAGGGGATATGTTGCTTAAGGTGCAAAGTAGCTACAGGTTGGGAAATGTCTTTACCATCAAATATCACCAAATCCGAGCGATGATTTTCGGAGTCATAAATTAAATCTAATATCCAAGCATCATCCTCTGCAGTAGCATTACTTTTGGGTACAAAAACAGGCTCACCAGCAAAACCTTTAGGGGCAAAGGAGTATAATTGTTCTTCGTTGGTATGTAAATCAAATTTCAATAACCCCTGTAAAGGAGCATTTTTAGTGGAGTTATGGGTAGCACCGATGAACAAATAACGATAATCTCTCCCGACATTTTCAGGATTTATAAAAGGAAATTCAACACACCGTTGATTGAGTAACTCTTTTTCTACTTTTTGATTATTTAAATCTAGTTTAAAACGAAATAATTGTCCTGGTGCAAGTTCATCAAAGTTGACCTCTTTATAACTTTTATCAGGGTTAATTTGACTTAGTTTGGCATAACATACTGAATCAATAATTAAAGTTTTTTCGTCTTTTTCAAAAGCATTCGCATGGTGAAAAATAAATCCTGCGTTGGCTTCTAAGGTAATCACATTCTTATGGGGGGCATGACGAGGAATCAAAATAATTTTGGTGGGTTCATTTTCTTTAAAATCTAAACATTCTCCTGCCCCCTTCATACCCAATACAAAAGGTAAGGGATTATAACTGGTAGGATTTTGGAAGAAAATAATATAGTTAGGGGTTATTAAAAAGTCATGAATAAAGCAAAATCCGGGGGTAATATGGCTATATTGTTGTAATAGATTTCCTTCTAAATCAAACTCATAAATATTGATGGTGCTAGATAAACCCGGTTTAATACCAAAGTTAATTAGGGATGGTTTACCGTTATTAAATGGTGAGTGAGGATCTAATCTAGGATGAGCAGAAAAAACATCACTATCTTTTAAGATACCATCTAAATTATCTATTTTTTTTGTTTCTAAGGTTTCTGGATCTAAATAATAAGGTAAAGCGGCTTCCCACAATGCTAATAATTTTTTTCCTAGTTTAATAACATTAGTATTGGCAATATTTTTTACTTTTATATCAAATATATTACCTAAAATCCCCCCCGGCTTTTGGCTACCAAATACCCCTCGATAGAGCATTTTTTGAGCTTGTTTTTCTTCCAAATATTCTTTAGTTTTTACATAGCTATTACGAAAATAACAGCCCTCATCGGTAAATTTAAATGAGCAAATCATGCCATCTCCATCAAAGGGATGATTTAAGGGTGTGCCATATACTTCTAATAACCCAGGGCCATTACGATATAGTGTACCTCGCAAGTCGGCAGGGATTTCTCCTTCTATATCTTCTATCCAGTATTCTTTTTCTTGGGGTTGAGATTCGTAACCTTTACGCCAATCTTCTAAACTATAGGATTTGGTTTCTACTGGTTTCTTTTCTGTTTGTACCATGGGGAATTTTGTTAAAATTGCTTAATATTTATTTATATTTCTTTAAACAATTATAACAACATCATTTCGGGGAATAGGGAATGGGCAATGGGGAATGGTGTTAAGGTAAAAGTGATCAATAATATTGCTATTTCCATTTTTGTAAAAATTAATAGCCCGTAACTACTCTTATTTTCGGCGATAGAAAGGTTTTTTGACGACTTTAGCCCGGTAGAGTTTACCTCTGATTTCTATGTCCACGGTTTGCCCTAGTTTACTTAATTCTACGGGTAAATAACCAAGGGCGATCGCACTGTTGAGGGTAGGAGAAAGGGTGCCGCTAGTCACTTCCCCCACAGTATTATTATTATATTTAATGAGATAACCATGACGGGCGATATATCTTCCCTCCATCTGTAAACCCACCAACTTTTTAGTTAAGCCCTCTTGTTTTTGTTTGACGAGGATTTCACGCCCCATAAAATCATCCTCACGGTTAAGATTCACTAACCATCCCAATCCAGCCTCAAGGGGGGTAGTGGTTTCGTCTATTTCTTGCCCATACAAACTCATACCCGCTTCTAATCGAAGGGTATCCCTTGCCCCCAAACCGCAAGGCGTTACTCCTTGTTCTAAGTGCGATCGCCACATGTCTTGTGCTACAGTAGTAGTAGTCATCACCTCAAAACCATCCTCCCCAGTGTAACCTGTACGAGCCACAAAAACCTTTTGCCCTTCAAAAGTGGTAGTCAAATGCTCAAAAGCGCTTAAAATACTTAAATCAATGCCCAAAAAAGACTGTAAATAATCCTCTGCCCTTGGCCCTTGAATAGCCACCAAAGCCAAATCTTGAGATTTATCCAACAACTCAATCCCCTTTGATGCCAAATTTGTATTTAACCAATTCCAATCCTTCTCATAAGTAGCCGCATTAACAATTAATACTCCCGACTCCACCCCATCATCACTGCAACCCTGATAATAAAAAATAATATCGTCAATAATCCCCCCATGCTCATTTAACAATACCGAATATTGAGCCTTACCCTCCGTCATGGTGGAGAAATCTGTCGGCACAAGATAGCCCAAAGACGAGCGTAAATTTTTTCCTCGCAAATAAAATTTACCCATGTGGGAAATATCAAACATTCCCGCTTCTTCCCTCACTGCCTGATGTTCTTTTTTTAATCCCTCATATTGCACAGCCATTTCCCAACCAGCAAAGTTCGTAAACTTAGCCTTAGCTTCCACAGATAAAGGATATAAGGGAGTTTGTAATAATTCAGACTTCATAGAGAAATTTTTTCAAAATAGGAGAATAGATACTATTTATTGTTAATTCTCCCCGAGCAAATGTCAATTTTCCAAAAGAATTTCCCCATTGGTAACTTTCTTCTGTAACTCTCGCCAAAGTTTTGCTTTTTCACCAGTAATCAAGCCATCATTATAAACAGCATTTCTAATCAACTCACTTTCTTTACGATTAAGTCGTCCATCAGCTAAAGCATTATCAATTATTTTTTTAATCTTATCTGTGTTATCTATCATTTACAAAAAGTATGTTTCACCAAAGATACTAAATAACACATATTATCCAATCATTGATAATAAAGGTGATTCGGTGAAAAAACTACGTGCTTTTTGTAAATCATACTCAAACGGTTTTTTGACAGGTTGATAATCTTTCGGATGAGTCTCTCCATGGCGCAATACTGCATTTACCAACAAACAAGAGTCGTCGGATAAATTAATGGCACTATGGGGTATTCCTGGGGGGATGATAACCACTTGATGATTTTGTTCAGTGAGATGAATATAATGATATTGACGATTTTGTAAAACGACCAATAAAAAACTACCTTTGACGACTAAAAGTTGGTCAGTTTGGAAGTGATGAACAAACAAATCATCGATACTTTGAGGTGGAATTTCTACTAACATGGTTTCATGACTCGATTGGGGAGTATAAAAATGAAACATTCCTCCCTGAATTGATTCTAGTTTTTTAACTTGAAATTGTCTGATTAATGTCATATTCATTCACCTAGAACTCTTAGTTTCATTATAATGCAAAAAAATATTACAAAGTGTTGCAAAATTGACGAAAAAGTGCATCCCAAAAAAGTAAGGTGCCGTGATCTAAAACAACATCTATAATATTTGTATATGAAGCGGATTATTTCTAAGGGCGATCGCACCTTAAAACACTTATTGCATTCTTAATCCTGACAAAAATTCAATCGCATCCAAGCTCGTAGTAAGCTCTTTAGAGCTTATTAATGACGGCTAAAGCCATCACTACAAACGTCCGAGCCCTAATTCAGCAAAAATTATCATACATTAACCATTTTTTGACTTCACTCACTGAAATATCTTTTAAATCAGCACAATGAATTTCTCCAAAGTTTGCTGAATATGTTTGACAACTATACTTGTTATCTGTAGTTTAGACTAAGAAAAAATTGCAAGAGAATAAGTAAGGAAACAAAAATGAGTCCAAAAAGAAGATAAATAGATTTAATAATGGCTTAAAAGTTATTTTTTTTATTACAAATCATCAAATCTAAATTTTCCTTGTATTGGCTCATACTCATCTTCCAATAACCATAGTTTTGCTGTTTCATAATCATCGGTAGAAAATATTATTTGATAATCTTTAGCAGGATCATAAATATTGAATTTCCCTTGAGTATTAGCTAATAATAAAAGTAAATAAGGAGGATTTAACATTGGATCGATCCATACTTCTGTAAATTCCCAATCATTTTCTACTTGGTTTTGTTCTGGGGATAACATGGTATTTGTTGTATTCATCGATTTTTATTTCTCCATAAAATAGGTTTAGTATCATTTTCTCAAAAGTCTTTGCATTGGAGGTGTATTGGGTAAATGTTTAGCAATATGTCTTGTATCCAATTCGATAGGATAATTAACACCACTCATTAAGTTTTCTAATAGTTCAGTTAATACAAAATTGTCAACTATCTCAATTACTATAAATCTCGATACAAAACCTCACAACCCTAATATGCTTAAAATAGTAAATTA
This sequence comes from Cyanobacterium stanieri PCC 7202, assembly GCA_000317655.1. Classification (NCBI taxonomy): domain Bacteria; kingdom Bacillati; phylum Cyanobacteriota; class Cyanophyceae; order Chroococcales; family Geminocystaceae; genus Cyanobacterium; species Cyanobacterium stanieri. The sequence continues at coordinate 1,101,567 of CP003940.1, read as the reverse complement.
TAGAAAAAAATAAGCATAAATATTATGACTTGGTTAGAAGAATATCATCAACACGTAGAAGAAAGAGCAAAACAAGGCATTCCCCCCTTACCTCTCACCGCTGAACAAACATCGCACCTATGCGAAATGTTGCAAAATCCCCCCGAGGAATTGAAAGAAGAATTAATGATGCTACTGCGCGATCGCATCCCCCCCGGAGTGGACGAAGCATCCTATGTCAAAGCTGGATTTTTGACTGCGATCGCCAAGGGTGAATTAACCTCCCCTATCATCTCTAGGCAAGGAGCTGTAAGCCTTTTAGGTACTATGATGGGTGGTTATAATGTGCAGTCTCTTGTCGGTTTATTGAAATCTAAGGATAGTAATATCGCCTCCGAAGCTGCGATCGCCCTTAGCAAAACTTTACTCGTCTTTGATGCCTTCAACGACGTATTAGAACTATCAGAAAGCAACTCCTACGCCAAACAAGTAATCGACGCATGGGCAGAAGGTTCATGGTTTATCAGTAAACCCAAAGTACCCGAAACCATTACCGTCACAGTATTCAAAGTAGAAGGGGAAACCAACACCGATGATTTATCTCCCGCCCCCCATGCCACCACCCGCCCCGACATCCCCCTCCATGCCCTCGCCATGTTGGAATCAAGGATGCCAGAAGGATTAGAAACCATTGCTAAACTCAAGGAAAAAGGACATCCCGTCGCCTATGTGGGGGATGTAGTGGGTACAGGCTCATCCCGTAAATCCGCCATCAACTCCGTACTATGGCATCTCGGCGAAGAAATCCCCTTCGTACCCAACAAAAAAGCAGGGGGTTATATTCTTGGTGGAAAAATTGCCCCTATTTTCTTCAACACCGCCGAAGACTCTGGCGCTCTACCCATCGAATGTGACGTTAATCAGTTTAATACAGGGGATGTCATCACCATTCACCCCTACGAAGGCAAAATCACCAACGAAAACGGTGAAACCCTCACCACCTTTACCATCAAACCCGAAACCATCTTAGACGAAGTTAGGGCAGGGGGGCGTATTCCCCTCTTAATTGGTAGAGCTTTGACCGATAAAACCCGTCAAGCCTTGGGATTAGATCCTAGTACCCTCTTTGTACGTCCTACCCCCCCCCAAGATAGCGGTAAAGGATTCACCCTCGCTCAAAAAATGGTCGGTAAAGCCTGTGGCGTAGAAGGAATCCGCCCCGGTACATCTTGCGAACCCATTATGACCACCGTTGGCTCTCAGGATACCACAGGCCCCATGACAAGGGATGAATTAAAAGAATTAGCCTGTTTAGGTTTCAACGCCGATTTAACCCTCCAAACCTTCTGCCATACCGCCGCTTATCCCAAACCCGTGGACATCAAAACCCACAAAGACTTACCCGACTTTTTCGCTACCCGTGGCGGTGTTGCCCTCAAACCGGGGGATGGCATCATTCACTCTTGGTTAAACCGTATGTTATTACCCGATACAGTCGGCACTGGGGGCGATTCTCATACCCGTTTCCCCTTGGGTATTTCCTTCCCCGCAGGTTCTGGGTTAGTGGCTTTTGCGGCGGCTTTGGGTGCTATGCCTTTGGATATGCCTGAGTCCGTATTGGTCAAGTTTACAGGAGAATTACAACCCGGGGTAACTTTACGAGACATCGTTAACGCCATTCCTTGGGTAGCCATGCAAGAAGGCAAGTTAACCGCAGGGAAAGGGGACAAAATAAATGTCTTCAATGGTCGTATTATGGAGATGGAAGGTTTACCCGACTTGAAAGTAGAACAGGCTTTCGAGCTAACCGACGCAACCGCCGAACGTTCTTGTTCTGGTAGTACCATTAAACTAAGTGAGGAAACCGTGGCGGAATATCTGCGCTCCAATGTTAGTTTGATGAAAAATATGATTGCCCGGGGTTATCAGGATGCACGTACCCTATTACGTCGTATTGCCAAGATGGAAGAGTGGTTGGCAAATCCTTCCCTGATGTCTGCGGATGAGGATGTGGAATATGCCGATACCATCGTGGTTAACCTTGATGACATTAAAGAGCCTATTGTGGCGGCACCCAATGATCCTGATAATGTTAAACTCATGAGTGAGTGCGCTGGGGATAAGGTAGATGAGGTGTTTATCGGTTCTTGTATGACCAACATCGGACATTACCGCGCGGCGGCGAAAATCCTTGAGGGTGCTGGTACTGTGAAAGGGCGTTTATGGATATGTCCTCCTACCCGCATGGATGAGCAACAGTTGCGCAATGAGGGGGTTTATGGTGTGTTTGCGGCGGCGGGTGCTAGAACTGAGATGCCGGGCTGTTCTCTCTGTATGGGTAATCAAGCCCGTGTGGAAGATAATGCCACGGTATTTTCTACCTCTACCCGTAATTTTAATAACCGTATGGGTAAAGGTGCAAGGGTTTATCTTGGTAGTGCTGAATTGGCGGCGGTATGTGCTTTACTGGGCAAGATCCCCACTGTGGAGGAGTACAGGGCGATCGTTTCTGAGAAAATCGATCCTTTCAAGGGCGAATTATACCGTTACTTAAACTTCAATGAAATCGATGGTTTTGAAGATGAAGGGCGCGTTATTGCTTTAGAAGATATGCCGAAAATCGAGGACATTTTAGGTATGCCTGTATAATCCGTAGGGTGGGCATTGCCCACCTTTTAGGAATAAAATAATGTCAAAAAGAGATAGTTTACATTTATCCTTGTGTCATGCTTTAGAAAAAGATGGTTGGAGCATTACGGATGATCCTTTAATTTTAATACTAGAAAATACCTTACTAAAAGCTGATTTAGGTGCAGAAAAATTTTTTACAGCAGAAAAAAATAATCAAAAGATTGCTGTTGAAGTTAAGGATTTTGATTCTCGTTCTGTGATTAGTGAATTAGAAAAAACTATTGGACAAATTCAATTTTATCAATGGGCTTTAGAAGAACAAGAACCTGAAAGAATACTTTTTCTAGCGATTAGTCAATCGGTATATTTAATACACTTTCAAAAACCTATTTTTAAATTAGCTATTAAACGAAATAAAATAAATTTAATTGTTTTTGATTCACTAAAAGAGGATATTTTACAATGGATAAATCAATAAAATATGCTAATATTTTAACCCAAGTTTTAAGACAACAGTCTGCTATTCAGCCTCGATTACAAAATTTAAAAATCAGTTCTGTGTGCGATCGAGATACAGGACACTTTTTAATTATTATGACAGGTTGGCAAAAAGAATCTTGGCGAGATCAAATTCTATTTCATGCTCGTTTAATAGACGATAAAATTGTCATAGAAGATGATAACTTTGAGGAAGGATTAACAAATATTTTGATTCAGGAAGGAATTGACGATAAGGATATAGTGACACAAATAGAAAAAAATAAAGACATTTTAAGTACGCCTGTATGATTTGTAGGGTGAGCTTATGAGAAAAAGTCACTTTAAAAAAGCCATATTATCTTTACAAGCTAGAATTGACGAACATCACGAAAAAATTAAATTAGAATTAAAAAAGGATTGCCCAGATGAAAGATTAATCAAACATTGGTAAAAAGAAATAAAAGCCTTTGAGAGGGGAATTGAACAAGCATTAAAAAGATTAGGGAAAAAATAATGCAACTAACTGAAAGAAAAATTAACATCAAAAATTCTACTTTAAATTATTTAATTATGGAATTAAAAGATGAATGTCAAAAAGCAATTTCTTTAATTAATCAATTAGAATTATCTAATCTAACTGACAATCAAAAAGGAGATATTTTAGCAGAATTATTAGCAGTAACTATTCATCTTAATTCGCATTGCGACAAAGATTTACAAGAGTTAATTTCTGATGAATTAGGACTTTTAGAAACCTAAGAATGTTTTAGGTATGCCTGTGTAACCTGTAGGGCATTGCCCACCTTTTTATAAAAACAATTAACAAAAAATGCCCGCAAAAGATATTTACCATGATGCTATTAAAAATGCTTTAATAAAAGATGGATGGACAATCACAGCTGATCCTTATCCCATTAAATATGAAGAAGTTAAACTACAGGCTGATTTGGCAGGAGAGAAGACTGTTTCAGCATCAAAACAAGGGACTCAAGTAGTAATTGAGATTAAAAGTTTTTTGAGTCGTTCACCAATGCGTGAATTTGAAACTGCGTTGGGTCAATATCTAATTTATCGAACTTTTCTTTCTTTAACCCATCCTGACTATGAAGTTTATTTAGCTGTTGGTGATAGAATTTATGAAAAATTTTTTACACGGATTGCAATTAAATTAATTTTAGAAAAGTATCAAGTTTTATTATTAGTTGTTGATATTAGTAGAGAGGAAATAACTCAATGGAAAAGATAATTCGCTATCAGAATGCTATCAAAAATATTTTAACTGAATATGAACGGATTTCCGCTCAAGTAACAGATCCTGATATAGATGAGGTGTTAATGTTTGATGATCAAAGAAGTCAATATCTCTGGTTTAATATCGGCTGGAAAAATGAAAGAAGAGTTAAGGCTATTTCTGTTTACGTTCGTATTAAAAATGAGAAAATTTATATTGAGGAAGATTGGACCGAAGAAGGTATTGCTAACGAATTATTAACCGAGGGTGTACCAAAAGAGGATATAGTTTTGGCTTTTCATGATCCTGAAAGTCGTAAATATACGGACTTTGCGATCGCTTAATAATTTGAAGAGGTTGAGGTGCGATCGCACCTTAGTTTATAGTATAGAGTGCGATCGCACCTTAAATATCATTTTCTGTTAATCCTGCATCTTTAAGAATTGCTTTTAAAGTACCGGTGGGCAAATCTCTGTTACCATGTACTGGAATTATAAGGATAGTTGCAATATTATCTTTGCTATAAATATGATGACTTCCTTTGACTCGGGCTAATTTCCAACCATATTTTTCTATTAACTTACATAATTTTTTTCCTGAAATAGATTTCATATAGAAATCTCCACTAATTTTTTATCATCCGTTGGTAATTCTTTTTCGTTGGCTGTTTCTAGCCATCCTTCTACTGCTTCTTTTACCATTTCCATTAAATGTTCATAACTTTCTCCCCATGTATGACATCCAGGTAAAGCTGGTACACTGGCACACCACATATCATCTTCTTGCCAAACAATAACTTTAATATTCATTGTGGTTAATCTTGATTAATTAATGATTGATATTTCTACAATAACGGAGTTCACTTATTGTAGATTCCTTGATGAGTTTTGATTCCGTTTGTTCATCATTCTCCCTACTCCCAAAACCATCATACTACCAAGAATAACACTTGGTTCGGGTACGGCGGTTGGAGGAGCTAGGAATGATAGGCGGATGGTTTCATTATTACCTAATGTCCAAGTATAATCTTGACTATTATCAACACCTAAAGTAGCAAAGTCAGTATCGTTAAAAGTCATTGAGCCTGAAATATTATCACCAGAGTATCCCTGAGCGAAAGCGATCAGATTAATAGAAGGAAAAAATACAAACACATTACCAGAGTTTAATGAGGCTAGAGGTGATGTCAAATTTCCTGAACCAAACGCAGCTGGACCAGTAATCGTCGGGAAATAATTATCGGTATCAACATCACTCAAACCACCTACAAAAGAAAATGCCCCTAAAAAAGGGTTAATTCCACCAGTGACGTTGGAACTCCCAAACATATTTAAGTCCGTTAAATTGATAGAACCTTCGTAGGAGAAAACCACATCATTACCAATTTCTTGTCCCGTAATTAAAATAGCACCTTGTGCAGGATTTCCACTGGCTAATAATAGAAGTGTTCCTCCCCCTATTACCCTAGAAAAGACAGTTTTCGCTAAATTTCTATTCATCTTTTTTTGTTTATAAATAATCTTAGTTACTATTATTAATATATATCAGAATTTCCCATTACCATCTTTGATTTAATACTTAGAGTTGTCAATAATCCGTAAATTTTTAGGGTAGGAAAACCTACCCATCAAGTTATCAATCTATAGCTTTATCACGATCTAATTTGAGCATTAAAACACCGAGGGGAGGTAAACATAAATCGAGAGAGTAGGGATAATCATGGAAAAACCATTCATCGGTCCATTTTCCGCCTAAATTACCCATATTACTACCTCCATAATCTTTAGAGTCGCTATTAAATATTTCGCTATAAAATCCAGCTTCGGGGACTCCTACTCGATAATGGCTATGGGGTTGGGGAGTAAAATTACACACTACAACGATAAATTCTTGGGGATCTTTGGCACGGCGAATAAAGGAAACAACGCTATGACGATTATCACTACAATCAATCCACTGGAAACCTTCCTCCTCAAAATCATTCTCATAGAGGGCAGGTTGGGATTTATAAATGTCATTGAGGTTGGTAAAGAAACCTTTAAACTGCCGATGGGATTGATAATTTAACAGATGCCATTCTAAATCCTTCCAGACATTCCATTCTGTCCACTGCCCAAACTCCATACTCATAAACATGGTTTTCTTACCCGGATGCGCAAACATATAAGTAAACAAACTGCGCAAATTGGCGAATTTTTGCCATTCATCTCCCGGTACTTTACCTATCATGTTACTTTTGCCGTGGACGATTTCATCGTGGGAAAGGGCTAACATATAGTTTTCGCTGTGATGATACCACATACTAAAGGTGACGCTATTTTGATGGAATTGACGGAACCAAGGATCCATGGCGAAATAGTCGAGCATATCGTGCATCCAGCCCATATTCCACTTCATATTAAACCCTAAACCACCCATATAAGGGGGACGAGATACCATGGCCCAGGAAGTTGATTCTTCGGCGATGGAAAGGATACCGGGGAAGTAACCGAAGATAGTCCCGTTTACTTGTCTTAAAAATTCTACGGCTTCGATGTTTTCCCTACCACCATAATCATTGGCTACCCATTCCCCATTTTCTCGGTCATAGTCGAGGTATAGCATGGAAGCGACCGCATCTACTCGAATGCCATCAATGTGGTATTTATCGAACCAAAATAGGGCATTAGCGACGAGGAAGTTACGAACTTCATTACGACCATAGTTAAATACTAATGTACCCCAGCCTTTATGTTCTCCTTTTCTAGGATCTCCATGTTCAAATAAATGGGTACCATCAAAAAAGGCGAGTCCATGTCCATCTTTGGGGAAGTGGCCGGGTACCCAATCGACGATTACGCCGATGTCGTTTTGGTGACATTGATCAATAAAGTACATCAAATCTTCGGGGGAACCGTAACGGGAGGTGGGGGCATAGTATCCTGTTACTTGATAACCCCATGAACCATCAAAGGGGTGTTCGGCGATGGGTAGGAGTTCGATGTGGGTGTATCCTAGTTCTTTTACGTAGGGGATGAGGCTTTCGGCTAGTTCGTAGTAGGTGAGGAAACGGGCATCGGGTTTAACTTCGGAGGCGGTGACGACTTCGGTTTGGATGCCGTAATTTTTGGGTAATTGTTCTTTGGAGGTGTGTAACCATGAACCGATATGAAGTTCATAAACGGAGATGGGTTGGGTGAGGGGATCGGTGTTACGTCTTTTTTCGAGCCATTCTTGGTCATGCCATTGATAGGAGTCTAAGTCGGCAACGATGGAGGCGGTTTTTGGTCGGACTTCTTGGTAAAAGCCGAAGGGATCTGATTTTTCGTAAATATGTCCTTCCCAGTTTTTGATTTCGTATTTGTAATGGGTGCCGTAGTCTAGTTCGGGAATAAATAGTTCCCAGACGATATTATTGATTTTGCGCATTTGATGTTCCCTACCATCCCAACTGTTGAAGTCTCCGAGGACGGATACGTTTCTGGCGTTGGGAGCCCAGACGGCGAAGTAAACTCCTTTGACGCCGTTTTGTTCCATGACGTGGGCGCCTAGTTTTTCGTAGATGCGGTGATGGTTGCCTTCTTGGAAGAGGTATAAGTCGTAGTCGGTGATTTTGTGGGATTTGAATTGGTAGGGGTCATAGATTACTTTTTCTTGATCCCCTTGTTTTACTTTTAGTTGGTAGTTGTTGAGTTCTTCTGTTTCGATTTCACATTCAAAAAAGTTGGGGTGATGGTGCGATCGCATCTTATATTCTTGTCTTAGCTCTGGAGCAATGACATAAGCCTCGGAGGCTTTGGGTAAATAGGCTCTGATGACGTAGGTTTTTTGTTCTTCTTGTTCGGAAAGAAGATGAATCCCTAAAATTTCAAAGGGATCATGGTGTAAATTATTAACGATTTGTTCAACTTGTTGACTGGTAATATTGCTAGGCATTTAATCTTATTCAGTTAAAATGTTTTTTTATATGTTGTCATCATGATACCTAGTTTTTCTCGATTGATTCGATTAAATGGGGAAAATCCTCAAGGGTTTGGTCTAATAAATCTAATTCAAAGGAGTTAATTTGCTCTTCTAAACTATGGCTATAGTCGGAGAGAGGTTGATAGTTATATTTTTTTGCTTGTTTGCTCAAACTTTGGGCAAATTCTCTGATATAGGAGGTTATTTTGGTTTTTTTGGCTTTTTCCCACAGGGGAAGATAGTTTTCTGTGAGGGTGCTGATGATCTCTTTTTTTTGCTGGGAATCAAGATTTTGTTTGCCTTGGGCTGGGGGTTGTGGGGCAATAAAATATTTTGTGCTTAAGGATTGATTATTTTGTAATATTTTGTGGAAAATTTGCACAAGGTTATTGCGACTTAGGGGTTTGGCAATTAAATCAAAAATAAAGGGTTTGATTTCTTCTATATATTCCCCTTGGGGGGAAGCAGTGGTAATGATGATGGGGATGTCTTTGGTACTGGTATTATTTTTTAAATATTTGACCACTTGTTTTCCATCTAGGACAGGCATTTTGAGGTCAAGTAGAATAATATCTGGTTTATATCGGAGGGTATTGGCGATCGCCTCTTGTCCATCTTGGGCAAAAACCAACTCATGGGAAGTACCATGGAAAAAACCTGCAATTAAATCTAAGTTAGAGGGTACATCGTCCGCTACCAAAATGGTCAGGGGTTCGAAATGTTCTAGGTTATCGTCAGCAAACATCAAAGTCGGAGATTGAGGGGCGATCGCACAACTAACCACAGGAAAAGTAACCGTAAAAATACTTCCTACCCCCACCGCACTAGAAACAGTAATAGAACCATCCAACATGGTTACCAATTTTTTGGTGATAGCCAATCCCAAACCCGTACCACCATACTTACGATTAGTTTTGCCATCTTGTTGAGTAAAAGACTCAAATATGCGTTCCCTATCCTGCTCAGGAATACCTATACCTGTATCTTGAATTGAGATATAAAAACCACAATTTTTTAAACCAATTTGATCCCTTTCCCCATTATGACAACCCGCACTAATCCTTACAAAACCCTTTTCCGTAAACTTAGTAGCATTACCAATCAAATTAAATAAAATTTGCCTCAACCGTATCGGTTCAAAAACAATACCAACGGGAAAATCATCCTTAATATCTAAAATCAAATCAATATTTTTTTGCTGAGATTGATATTTAAAAATATTAGTAATTTCTTCCAATAAAGTTCTAACATTTAAAGACTCATACTCAACCTGCATCTTACCTGCTTCAATTTTTGATAAATCTAATATATCATTAATTAAAGCCAGTAAATTTTCTCCACTACTACTAATAGCATTAAGATAATTGTGAGCCAAATTATTATCAACAATATCCTTTAACAAATTAGAAAAACCTAAAATTGCATTCATCGGTGTTCTAATTTCATGGCTAATATTAGCTAAAAATTCACTTTTAGTAAGATTAGCAATTTCTGCCTCTTCCTTAGCAACTTTGAGTTGTGACGACGTTGTTTGTACTTCCAAAAAAAGCTCCGCTTGTTCTATGGCCATTCCCAATTGAGAAGCAATTTTTCTGAGTAAATTTACTTGCCTAGAAGCCCAAAAAAAAGTTTGACAATGATATGCCGCCAATAAACCCCACAACTTATCCCCGCAAAAAATAGGCACCACACACACCGCCTTAGCCAAGAATTGCTCATACAATTCAATGTGACAAAGGGATAAACTCGCCTGATAAATATTGCTAATAACAGTTACCTCCCCCTGACGATAACGTCCTCCATGGTTATCCTGTAAATAGGTATCATCCCAAATCGCTAAGTGTTGATTGTCAATCAGGGATATTAAATTCTTTCTTTTACTCTCTGTAATAAATTCTCCTCCCCAATCTTCCCTGAAACGATAGACAGAAACCCGATCGCACTCTAAAATATTTCTAACTTCATGGGTAGTAGTATTACAAATTGTTTCAAAATTAAGACTCTCTCGCATCTTACTCATAATGGAGTTGACAGCCTTTTGAAAGAGAACATTTTCCCGTAAAGCCATCTCTCGTTGTTTATCAACGGTGACATCAGAAATAACCCCATTCCACACTGTATAATTATTCTCTATGGAGGCAGGAATGCAATGTATTTTGAGATATTTTTGTTTCTGATTAGAGGTGACAATAGAACAATTGTAATTTAATTCCCTAAAATATCGACCGGATAAATAAATCATTTGCCATAAATCATTTAACTGTTTAGCATCAATCAAGTTAAAAAGTTTGTTGGCATCCTCCATTACGTCTTGAGGATTTAATTCAAAAATTTTTTTCGTAGCATCACTAATAAAAGAAAAATAATAATTATTCTCCTGATCCATTACAAACTGAAAAATAACGTCAGGGTTGAGGGCAGTAATTTCCCTTAATGTTTGATTTTTTTCCACACCATGAAAAAGAGAAATATTTTTTTGCTCATTTTTTTTATACATCTTCATTTTCAAGAATTAATTAAATTACTTGGTACTTTTTGTTTGTATTCCCATAGACAACAATAAGTAGGGATCATTAGATAAATGAAGAAATTATATATAAATTTATTGTTTTGGTTATTTACTCAAATTAGCTATCAGTTGTTTTAACGGATATTTTTCTTCATCTAATATTTATTTCTCAAAAAATATACCCTATTTTGTAATGAATATATCAATTATAATACTTTCTCTGATGTACCTAATTGATATAAACTTTTATGTATTTTTACAAAATATAATTAAGTTTTATTTTGAAATGTAAAAGTTACTGAGAAAAAAAACTTTAGTGAGCTAGAGTTAACGGTGTTTCCCTCAGTGATAGAATATAGGATGTACTCTCATTCTGGTTTAATGGCGATCGCAAATTCAGTTCCCCCGGAAGTATTAGAACAAGTTGCAGAATACTTTAATATATTAAGTAACCCCATGCGTTTGCAAATATTAAACCTACTTGGGGAAGGGGAAAAATGTGTCCAAGAATTGGTCGAAATTACCCAAACCAGTCAGGCAAATGTATCAAAACACCTCAAAATTATGTTACAAGGGGGAATCATCAACCGTCGTCCAGAGGGTACATCGGCATACTACTATATTGAAGACTCCCTCATTTTTGACTTATCCCATTTAGTCTGTAATCACCTTGCTGAAAAAATGGAAAAACAAGCTCTCAAATTTCGTAACATTACCCTAGCCCAACAAAAAAATAAGTAACGTAAAGAATCGCTCTTTCGCCCCCTAAATCCCTACCCCTCTGTCTTCGACATCTCCCCTTGAAAGGGGAGAGGGAGGGACTTTTATATAACCATGTATCCCAACTTAATATTACCGCTCATCACCCTAACACCTGCAAACTGTCACCTGTACGGACGTAGCATGCTACGTCCCCTACCATACTGACAATCATTATCCCGAACAGAGTTCATTTTATTCCTCTGCTTGTTTTTCTTCTTCTTCTCGTAAAAGATTCTCACAAAAACTTTTTAATCTCATTCTGGGAATATATGGCCATCCTCCCACCTCTTCCATGTGGCGTACCAAAAGATAAAGACGATGGCGATTGGTGGGTAAAGCAGGAGATAAAAATTGTTCATTTATATTACGATGGGTGGCTTCCAATTGCCTTAAAACTTGTAATAATTGTAAACAATCACCCTCACAACTTTCTGCCAATTCCTTTATTTCTTTATTAATAAAATCGATTTTTTCTTGTAGTTCCTGATATTTAATTTCTTGATTTTCCATTCCTGTTAATATGATGATCCCATTGTTAATAATAATCAGTTCTACCCCAATTGATCTAGTTTTCTTGAGAATATTTTAACTTTATCAGATGCTCAGGGTATGTCTAAGAGGTTACAATGAATACAAACCTTAAAATCTCTACTTCAGTTATAATGCTATGATGCAAACCCTAGAGAAAAGTACAAAAAAGTGGTTAGCTAGACCTATTGGCGAGAAATTGCAAGAGGCAGGGTTAATTTCACCATATCAAATTGAGGTTGCTTTAATTGATCAAACATCTTATATAGATACTAAATTTGGCGAAATTTTGGCTCTGAGGGGATGGTTAAAACAGGAAACCGTGGACTTTTTTGTTCAAGATTTACCACAACTTATTCATCAACCTCAAAAAATCCGATTAGGAGATTATTTTAAAGCGGCTGCCTTGTTGCGAGAGGAACAAATTACCGAAATATTGCAAGAGCAGATGCAATTAGGAATTAAGTTTGGGTATGTTGCGGTGATCAAAGGTTATTTGAAACAGGAAACCCTAGACTTTTTTCTGCGTCATTTTGTGGAATCAAGAGAAGATAGAAAAACTACTCATCAGGAAAAAGAAACTTTCATTCAGTTTGACACTGAAATTGAATTTGATGATGGTGATGATAAATATGAAATTAATTGGATTAATTAATTTGTTTGATGACGGCGATTTTGACAAAATTTGATAGCTAATTTGATAGCTGATTTCATACTGGTGGGATTGGCGATACCTTTTCCTGCAATATCGAAGGCGGTGCCATGATCTGGCGATGTACGTATAAAGGGTAAGCCAATGGTAGTATTAATGGCTTGATCAAATGCCATGGCTTTGACAGGGATTAATCCTTGGTCGTGATAGAGGGCAAGGAAAGCATCTGCTACTTTGATGTTACTATCATCATACCATGCTTGGAAGGGCTTTACCCACATGGTGTCGGGAGGTAGTAGTCCGATGAGTTTTGCTGGGCTATATTTTGTTTGGGCTTGACTAAACCATTCTTGTAACCATTCTTTTTCCTCTGTGCCTAGTTTTCCGTCTTCACCACTGTGGGGATTTAGCCCTGCGATCGCAATTGTGGGAGTATCTAGGTTAAAATCTTTTTTGAGGGTATCTAGTAATAATTCTAGTTTAAGGGTCATCAACTGAGGATTGAGGGTGGCAGAAACTTGATTGAGGGGAATATGAGTAGTAGCTAATAGGGTTTTTAAAATCCATCCTGTGCGGGGGGATTCTCCCACAAACATCATGCCAAATTTATCGGTATTTGATTTGATTGCCAAAACCTCTGTTTGCCCTGGATAGTCATATCCTGCTTTTTGCCATAAATATTTGGCGATAGGGGCGGTTACAATGCCTTCAAATTTTCCCTCAAGGGTAAGCTCAATGGCTTTTTCTAGGTACAAAAAACTAGCTTCTCCTGTATGGGCATCACCATTTCCCCATGAAGGGTTGAGGGTGTGGGGAAGCTCGATGATATTAAATTTATCTGGATGTGCTAGGTTGGAGGTGGGGTTGAGGGTATGATAGGTATGGTCTAACCAAGGGCGATCGCCTATAATCGTGATGTTAGCATGATCTGTTATTAAAGGATCAGCTAAAGCCTTGAGGATTACCTCTGAGCCAATTCCCGCCGCATCCCCCATGGTCAAAACTAAATTAACTTTATTGTTATTAATATTCAAAAGATTAACCGTAAAATAATTTTGAACTTTTAGCCATTGTTTGATGGTCAAAAGTTTACCTCATCTCTAATTTTTAACGGTTAATTGTTAATTGTCAATCTTTGACCCTATCTATTTGTCCATTTATTGTGAGATTACATGATTCAAGTGTTAGCCATTATTTCCGCCTCCGCATCTGGCGGTTTTCGTCTCGGTTTACCTCTTCTGATTATTGGTTTAGCCAATGTGGACAAACTTTGGTCTGATATACCATTACTAAATCGTATCCATCCCGAAGTATTATTTGCCATCTTAGTTTCTATTACCATTTTTGAAATCTTCGGAACCAAAAAACTCATAGGATTGAGGGTAATTCAACTAATTCAATTAATACTTAGTCCTTTTGTGGGTGCGCTTCTTGCCATCGGGGCGGCTAATTGGACAAACTTGGAAAACGCTCCTGTGTGGATTATTGGTATTGTCGGGGCGCTCATTGCCTTGGTGCTAAGATTTGTTTTAGTGGGCTTATTTTTTCGGTGGGGAAAAATGCCTATACTTCTAACAATTTCAGAGGATATACTTGCCATGATACTGGCATTATTTGCATTGGTAGCCCCAGAAAATGGAGGATTGATTGCTATGTTATTAATCCTTTTAGCCCTTCGTATTTCCTCGGAATGGAGACAATGGTATCAGGAAAAAAAATCCTCTCCCCAACAAAATCTCACAGTAAACCCCGATAACGAATAAATAAGAGAATTACTGCCCAAGAACCAAGACAGACTTTGAGGGCAACTAATATATTTAAAAAGGGTATGATTCCGCCACTAGCTAAACTACCCAATTGTCCATAGGGTAATTCCCAACCTATTAAGGTAAACAATGCTAATAGAATAAAAACAAGTACAGATACTTTCTCGATGATGGCAACATGCCATTTTTGATAAATATCCTCTAGCATTTCCCATGGTGAAGTAATGGCCACAAGGGCGATCGCCGTTCCTCCTGCCACCCCTGCGGCAAAACCACCCCCCGGACTCAGATGTCCTCTAATAGCCAATTCTATGGCGACTAAGGCTGCAATGGTAGCCCCTAGACGGGCTAAAACTACAGAGGGTTGATCTGTGAATTGATAAACTATTTGGGTTGGGGTTTCATTGGATAGCAAAAAACCTGCTCCCACAATGGCGATGGTAAATACGACTACTTCAAAGATGGTGTCGTATAAACGGTTACGAAAGATTACCCCTGATACCGAGTTAGTTACTCCAGAATCTTGGATGATGGTTTCCATAATGCTAAGTTCTTCTATCTCTGCGATGGTGCTAGAAGTAAATAGCATTTTTAAAAAGAGGGCAAATCCCGCTAGTAGATAAAGTATTCTCATGGGTTTTTGACAAGTTTTTTAAGATGAGTGGGTAAGGTATTGATATATATCCATATAAACGAATAATTTTTATAGGTTAATAATCAAATATTTATCTTGAAATTTCGCCCCTTTTACCGACTGTCCTTTGAGAGGAGGAGGTAGGAAAATGTTACGGCGTTGATCTCCTGCTTCGATGGTGATTTCTGGTCCTGATTGACTCAGTTTAACTTGTTTTTTGTCAAATCCGGGTAAAAATACTCTAACTTCCCTATTATTACTGTCTATTTGTAAGGGTTGAGGAGCTTTACAGGCATTTTCTTGGAAATCGGGCAGAAGGGCGATGATACTATCCCAATCTTGTGGAGATACTTGGGGTATGGGGTTGATGGTGAGGGGATGAAATTTGGCGGTAATTTCGGGGGTGTTGGTGCTTTGGTTGAGCAATACGCCCCCCACGGTTAAGCCGATTTGTTGCGCACTTCCCCATGAATAAAGGGCGGAGGCGATCGCACTGGGTTGATCATTAGTAACTAAAAAGGAAGCTACTCGAGAGGGATTATGAACTGCTTTTTTGCCGTTTTCTAGTAGTTCATTGGCTTCGTTACTGGGTTGGGAGGCGAAGTTATCGGCACTCCAAGAAACATTTAATATGGCACTACTAACGGGTTGAATGAAAGGAGAAAGTCCTTTGACAATGTCGGAGTTTTCCAAAATGTTGCGCATACGGCGAAAATACCAGCTGAGGGTGTCGGGAATGCCAAACATTCTTAGGCAACTGAGGGCGTTTTTACTATCAAAAATAATGACATCATACTGGGGATCTTGTTCTCGGATATAGTTTAAGATTAATGCCTCATCCATACCGGGTAAAAGGCTTAGTTCTGAACCATAAATATTTTTTAGTATGGGCGATCGCAGGTATTTTTTTTCCAGATCCTTAACCTGTTCCCAACTATCTTCCAATAATCTACTACTGTGGAGGCGAATGGCGTTCAAATTAGGAGCAATTTCCGTTATTTCTTTACCCACATCTTTTCCTAAGAGCATGGCAAAACAGGGGCTAGAATCCTGTACTGCCAATAATACTTTTTTTCCCTGTTGTGCATATAAATGAGCAGAGGCGATCGCCATTGTAGTTGAACCGACACCACCTTTTCCCAAAAAAGTTAAAATAAAAGCCATTGTTAATGTAGTAGATATTCAGTAATTGAACAAAACCATTGTAGGACGTTCAATGAACGTCCCCTTAACTGATCTATTGAACTAATACAACCTCATCCTCAAAAAACCAACCAGTAGTAGAATCAGGAAATTCTACAAATACACCTACACCGCTACCATCAGTCATTTTAAAAGATTTAATAGTTGCAGCTTGTCCTTGTTGTACCTTTTCTACAATTTCAGGGGATACTTTTTCTCTTAAACGACAGATTTTTACCTTTTGTCCGATTTCCATAAAAATTTTTATACCGTAGTTTTGATTAACAACTCTTAATTTTATCGGAATTTGGTAATCTTTAGCCCCTGTTTTCAGAAGAATCGGTATTAATAAAAATAAACGGTCTCATCGGAAAAAATGATTATAAATCGGGCAACCAATTCTCGTCTAAGATTTGCTCTAAATTTATTACGGGTTCATCAGGTAACTTATTCACAAAAACTTGAGATCTCTGGGAAAAAACTTCTTTGGCATCTTGATAACATTCTGGATAAATTTCTAATAAATAATTTTTTAAACTAGGACTATCTTCTAATAGATCTCGAATTAGCTGTTTAAAATTTACTATTTCTGCTCTCCAGTGATTTTGATTTCTTTCTTTTTCTTCATCCCAATATTCTAGCTTCAGCAGATGTTCTAATAATCTTTTTAATAAACTTTTGAGTTTCCTTTTATCTCTCTTACTCAAGTCCAATACCTCCTCAATCAGATTATCCCAATCGAGGGAATCCAAATCTCTGTTCTCCAGTCTTTTAACGGTTTCTAATACCCAGAGATTATAATCGGTATCGTATAGATTTTTATGGTCGATTTTTAACTCTACTACCATTGCTTATACCTTGTAATCATTTTTATTCAGGCAACCAATTCTCGTCTAAAATTTGCTCTAGGGTTGCCATGGGATTTTCGGGGAAGACATTAAGGGGTAATTGTGATCTATCAGAGGCGATCGCCCTGCCTTTGTGATAACATTCTATGAATATATCCGAGATATAAGGTTTTAGACTGGGACTATCTTCTAATTCATCATTAATTTGTTGGCGAAAATTACGAATTTCTCCTAACCAATGCCCTCTATTATATTGTGATTGATCAGACCAATATTTGAGTTTTAAAAGATGCTCAAATAGTTTAATCAGTAAATTTTTAATTTTCCTTTTATCCCTCTTACTCAAGTCCAATACCTCCTCAATTAGATTCTCCCAATCGAGGGAACCTAAATCTCTGTTTTCCAGTTTCTTAACGGTTTCCAACACCCAGAGATTATAATCGGTATCGTATAGACTTTTATGATCTGTTTTTAATTGCGTTACCATTACGGACGACTCCTTTTATCTTTACATTATAATTTTTCCGGTAAATAATAAACTTTAACAAAACTTATTTAGGTATTGCTTAATCACGGTATGCAATATCAGTGAGTGAAACTGAAAATTGAGACTTCCAAATATTATCTCCATTGCCTATTCCCTATTGCCCACCTAAACAAGAAATCATATCTACAATCAGTAACGCCTTTATTTATTTTTTTGCCAATATTTAAAACTAAAAGAACCTACAAAAAAAGCAATGACAAATATAAAAGGATTAACATTTTGTTGTACCAAAGAAGTCACTGCAGGTCCAGGACAATAACCAGAAATTCCCCAACCAATACCAAAAATAGCCGCTCCTAAAATTAAAAATAAGTCAATGTCATTACGGGTAGGTAAATAAAATTTATCAGCAAAAATAGGCTTTCTCATGGGCAAAATAAATCGAAAAGTAATGGCTGTAACCCCTACTGCTCCGCCTAAAACAAATATGAGGGTAGGATCCCATGCCCCTGTTACGTCCAAAAAGCCTATTACCCGAGTGCGATCGACCATCTGGGATATACCTAGCCCTAAACCGAATAATAAACCACTTATTAAAGCTATTAAATTAAATTTATTGTTCATTTTTTATAATATTAAAAAGAAAATTAACCGACCAAATTAGTAATAAAAACTGTCACCATGGCAGTTACTAAAAAAGTAATTACTGCTACTAATGAACGGGCAGAAAATCGCCCTAAACCACAAACACCATGACCACTGGTGCATCCGTTACCCATTGTGGTACCAAAACCGACTAATAAACCGCCCACTATCATAATTAAGGGTTTTGCGTCGGGGATGGGGGTAGAGGGAAGAAAGGGCAAAAAATACTCATAAATTAGTCCTCCCAATAACATCCCTCCTAAAAAATACCAGCGCCAGTATTCTTTTTTTTGCCAATCCACGGCACCGTTTAACATTCCGCTAATCCCTGCAATACGTCCATCAAAGGCGAGTAGAATTGTGGCACTGATGCCGATGAGGATGCCTCCCGATAAACCCGTAATCCAGTTAAATTCAACCATGTTTAATTCGTTAATACTTTACTACTTGATTATATAGTGTTTTAAGTCTTCAATAAAATATCTCCGACCATCCATAAACCTATTTTAAAATAAGTCTAAGGGCGATCGGAGATACTTGGTGATCTATGAAATTTTGAAAATTAATTCAAAATGATGACAAAAAGCCATGATTTAGAATAAGCCTAAAGTTAAAGACTTATCAATGGGGAATACAGATCCAGCACCTAACCAAAGGGTAACTAAGGTACCAAATAAGAACACAGTCATCGCAATGGGACGACGGAAGGGGTTTTGGAATTTGTTAACGCTTTCGATGAAAGGTACTAACATTAAACCGAGGGGAATGGCTGCTTGACAAGCAATCCCTAAGAGTTTATTAGGTAATACGCGCAAAATTTGGAATACGGGGTATAAATACCACTCGGGTAAAATTTCCAAAGGAGTTGCGAAAGGATCTGCGGGTTCGCCAATCATGGCAGGATCTAAGATGGATAAACCAACGATTAGACCTAATGCACCTAAAATACAGACAGGGAACATATAGAGAATATCGTTGGGCCATGCAATCTCACCATAGTAGTTATGACCCATGTTTTGAGCTAGTTTAGCTCTCAATTTAGGATCGTTGAGATCTGGCTTTTTGATTAGTTGAGAATTGGGGTTAGACATAATTTAAAAATTGTCTCCTCGATGGTGGGCAATTATAAGGAAATAATACGGGGTAATACCCATTGTATCTCGATTATATCCGAGAGCAAAAATTGATGAACAGTAAAAAGACGATTAACGCTTTGCTAATCGTCGTTTTCAATAATTCATGATTTACAAAGGTCCAGAGATACCTTGTTTACGGATTAAGAGGAAGTGTAATAACATAAACACTGCCATTAACCAAGGTAATACAAAGGTGTGGATGGTGTAGAAACGGGTTAAGGTTGCTTGACCTACACTAGCACCACCTCTAAGGAGTTCTACCATTTGATCTCCTACAACAGGAATGGCAGCAGGTACACCAGATACGATTTTAACCGCCCAGTAACCTACTTGGTCCCAAGGTAAGGAGTAGCCAGTTACACCGAAGGATACGGTGATTACAGCCATGGTTACACCCACAATCCAAGTTAACTCACGGGGTTTTTTGAAACCACCAGTTAAGTAAACACGGAATACGTGAAGAATTAACATTAATACCATCATACTGGCGGACCAACGATGGATAGAACGGATTAACCAACCGAAGTTTACTTCGTTCATGATGAATTGAACAGAGCTAAAGGCTTCGGCAACGGTGGGTTTGTAATAGAATGTCATGGCAAACCCAGTAGCGAACTGAATTAAGAAGCAGGTAAGGGTAATTCCACCTAGGCAATAGAAGATATTGACGTGGGGAGGAACGTACTTACTGCTGATGTCGTCGGAAATCGCTTCTACTTCGAGGCGATCGTTAAACCATTTATAAACAGAAGAATCGGTTACTTGTTTTGTAAACATTAATAAGCCGTCAATAATGTAATGATATTATGGATAATTAGAGCTATTTTTATTAACAACTCTTTATAAAATTTAACATAGCTTTAAGCCTTATTGCTACTAGGCTGAGAAAAATATATCTTTTTCTTAACCTTGAGCATGTTTTCTGAGAATAGATTACCATGACGGTGATTTTTTTTTATCTTGGTCATGGCAATTTATAACTAAAGTCAATATTTTATTGTGAGAATATTTGTTTTAGCTTGTAAGGATATATTCTGCAGAAGGATTTAGGTTAGGTTGATTTTAGATATTCACCCCCTTGTAACCTACCTAAACTATATATATACAATTTCTTATTTCTCGTCTGGTGTCTGGCGTTCTATTTAACGAAAACGTTTCTTACGACGAGCAACTGCTTTACGTTTTTTCTTTTCGATGGGGGTTTCAAAATGACGAAGACGTTTGATGTCTGCAAAGATTCCAGCTTTGGAAACTTGTCTTTTAAAACGGCGTAATGCGGATTCGATATTTTCGTTTTGTCCCACAACCACTTGGGTCATGCAATGTCCTCCTTTGATTTACTAAATGTGTACAGTATTGTTTGTTATCTTAACATACCAAGTGGTGCCGTTGATGACGGTATTCCGTCGACAAAAAATAAATAACACAACACCACTCCAAGTATGTTCTATGCTTTACGAGAGTAGTACTCAATTACGAGTAGTTCGTTGATGTTTAATGCTACCCATTCACGTTCGATGACACCGTTTACTTTACCTACATAGGTGTTTTTATCAAATTCGAGATGGCTGGGAAGGTTGGCAAGGCCGGGGTTAGAAAGGTTGGTTTCTACGATTTTACGAGATTTATCACGATCTCTAATGGCGATAACGTCTCCAGGGCGACATTGGTAACTGGCAATGTCTACTACACCACCGTTAACGGTGACGTGTCCATGGTTTACTAATTGACGGGCGGCGGGAATGGTGGGCGCCATACCGAGACGAAATACGGTGTTATCAAGGCGCATTTCTAATAATTGTAATAATACTTGTCCTGTAGAACCACCTACACGACGGGCTTTTTTAACATAACGAACTAATTGTTTTTCGCTAACACCGTAGTTGTAACGAAGTTTTTGTTTTTCTTCTAAACGGATAGCGTATTCTGAACGTTTACGGCGACTTTGTCCGTGTTGTCCGGGGGGATATTGACGACGTGCGTTTTTACGAGTTAACCCTGGTAAATCTCCAAGGCGACGTGTTACCCTCAAGCGAGGTCCTGTATATCGAGACATAATTCTAGTTAATTTTCTTTATTTTTACAAATTTAGACCCAAACATATTATTTTACACTAATTTCTTGTTTTTAACTTTTTATTACTCATTTATTTTCTGGTCAAGGTTAACGTCAAATTCTAGTAATTAGTTATCAAAGGAGCGCTGAGAATGCCCCCTAAATCCCCCAATTATGGGGGACTTTTACTGTAACAGTTTACTCAAACTCAATATAATGAGGGATGATAGTAACAGGTTACTGGAGTTAAGAAATAAAGTGCAAGCTGAGGAGTTATTGGATTTAGCGAAAAAGCGTGGTATTGAGGATGTGGAAGTTTATGAGGTGCGATCGCACTCTAAGCCCATATCTTTTGAAGCAAACAGGTTAAAACAGATCGAAAGTTCGCAGGGGGGAGGGGTTGCCCTTCGTTTGTGGCGCAATGGTTGTCCGGGGTTGGCGGTTGCCTATGGTGATTTTGATGGGAATGATTTAGTTGATAAGGCTTTGGCAATTTCTGCTTTGAATGATGCTGAAACTCCTTTGTTGAATGGTGAAAATCGGTTAGTTTTTCCTGAGAAAGATATAGATGTTGATATAAATAGTTTAATTGAAAAAGGACAAGGGGCGATCGCCCTTTTACGGGAAACCCATCCCGATATTATTTGTAACCTAGATTTGGAATGGGAAACCGAAACCAGTACCCTGATAAATTCCCGTGGTTTGTACTGTCACCATAGCGATACCACCTTTAGTGCTTCGGTGGGGGTGGAATGGGTAAGAGAAGATGACTTCCTAGGTATCTATGATGGCATTTATGACAATGAAACCCTAAATTTGGACAAAATAATCAAAAATATCCAACAACGGCTCAGATGGGCAGAAAATCAGGGTATAGTAAAACCTCGCCCTTTGCCCGTTTTGTTTACCCCCAATGCCGTAGTTAGCCTTTGGGAAACTGTCAGCGATGCTTTGAATGGTAAGCGTATTGTGGATAAATCTTCTCCTTGGCATGATTCCCATGGCAAAGAGGTTATGGCATCCTGTCTCACCATTTCCCAAAACCCTCACCTCAAACCCTATGATTGCCCTTTTGATGATGAAGGTGCGCTGACTCAACATTATAAGTTAATTGACGGGGGAAAAATTAGTAACTTTTACTGTGATCAAAAAAATGCCAACAAATTAGGTATTAATAATACAGGCAATGGTTTTCGTCCTAGTTTAGGTAGTTATCCTAGTCCTAGTTTAGTTAATTTTGTGGTGGGTGGGGGTAATACTTCCTTTGATAAATTGATAGAAAATATCGAGTATGGTTTGATGGTAGATCAATTTTTGGGTAACGATGCTGATATTTCGGGAGACTTTTCCCTGAATGTGGATTTAGGTTATTTGGTGGAAAAAGGAGAGGTAATGGGTAGGGTAAAAGACACCATGATTTCAGGCAATATTTACCAACTTTTGCAACGGGTGAGGGATTTGGGTAATGATAATATTTGGAGTGGTTCCTGTTATACTCCCTCTATGGTAATTGATGGAGTGTCGGTGACAAATTAACCATTGACCATAGAGCATTAACCATGGAAAATGAAGACATACTCGGATTTTCTGGTTAATGACAGTCCGTCATTCATTAATTATCAATCATTCACTATCAATTGTTCCGTGACAATTCTTGTAACTTCTTCCTTAGACGATATTATCACACCAAATGCGATCGCCCTTGGCAACTTTGACGGACTTCACCGAGGACATCAAAGGGTTATAGAATCAATTTTCAAGCTCAATAATCCTGATATATATCCGACTCTAGTTACCTTCACTCCCCATCCCCAAGAGTATTTTACAGGGAAGAAAAAACAACTTTTAACTCCTATTCCTGAAAAAGCGGAATTATTAGAAGCCATGGGGGTTAAGCAATTAATTTTATTACCCTTTGATCGAGAATTAGCTACTCTTTCAGCGAGGGCATTTGTAAAAGAGATATTAGTGGAGAAAATACAAGCCAAATATATCAGTATAGGGTCAGATTTTCGCTTTGGTTATCAAAGGCAAGGAAACGCTCAAAAATTGCAAGAATTAACGGCAGATAATAATATTTTTGTCAATATTACCGCAGAGGAAAAACTAGATGTTAATGAGCGTTTTACTAAAATTAGTAGTTCTGATATTCGCAAGGCTTTAGAAAAAGGAAACGTCTCTTTAGCACAAGGAATGTTAGGTAGAAAATACAATCTCAAAGGAAAGGTAGTAAAAGGTAAACAGTTAGGGCGAACTATTGGTTTTCCCACTGCAAATTTAGATATAGATGCACAGAAATTTTTACCCAAAAAAGGGGTTTATAAAGTCATAGTAAACCAGAATA
This sequence comes from Cyanobacterium stanieri PCC 7202, assembly GCA_000317655.1. Taxonomy (NCBI): domain Bacteria; kingdom Bacillati; phylum Cyanobacteriota; class Cyanophyceae; order Chroococcales; family Geminocystaceae; genus Cyanobacterium; species Cyanobacterium stanieri. The sequence goes on along the minus strand of CP003940.1, from coordinate 1,077,756 downwards.
ATATTTATCATAACCAATTATTGGGAGTTATGAATATAGGCGATCGCCCCACAGTGGACGGCAAAAAAACCACCGTAGAAGTTCATATATTAAACTGGGAAGGAGATTTATATAATAAAGTTTTGGATGTAGAATTATTAAAGTTTTTAAGACCAGAAAAAAAATTTAATTCCTTAGATGAATTAAAAGCACAAATTGCCAAAGATTGTGAGTTATCATTTAATGATGGGGAGTAATATAATTTTGAACACTTATCATAGATATGATTATGAAAGTTTCCTTTTGTTTTTTTATCGTTTCATTACTATCCATTCCCACTGCTTATTTTTTCAAGAATTGGTTAATTAAAAAATTATCAATTAATAAACAATACTATCTATCCATTGATAGTAACAATTACATTCCCACTAATATTTCTCATCATCAGCTAACAGATAATTGTAACCCTGAAACTATGTTAATAAATGATTATTGTGGGGGAGATAGCGATTTAAGCAGTTATGTAGATATAGATTTAGGAGGTATTGATATAGATTTTGGTGGGGGCGGTGATTTTTAAAAATTTATTGACAATTACGGCGTAAACCTTGAAAATTAGGAATGGAAACAAAAAATTGATAGTATCAACAAAATCTAATTATTCAACAACACTAGAATATGGCGAGAAAAGCAGACGAATATAGTGTCCATCTTTTACTCAGTAGTGGACACCGAGAAGAAGTAAGATTTAATACGATACAAGAATTTCAGAAATGGTACAGTGGAGAGTTGGTACCTAAATCAGCTTCAAAAGATTTTATCAATGTGCCGATCAAAAATATTCAGGGGGAATATATGGTAATTCGTCCTTCTGAGGTGGTAGGTATAAGAGTTGAACCTGTATTTTTTGGTAGTGTCGATCGCAACTTTGCCGAATAATCTAACATCTACCAAGTATTGTAGTTCAACCCTTTTTAGTCAAGAGAAAAATTAGGAACATTTAAATTTATTGAGATCAATTCCTGCCTCTCTAGCCATTTGTCCAACACTTTTAGTGTCTAGGGTTTTGATGGCTTTGGTGGAAAGGCGTAATCTCACAAAGCTATTACCTTCTGCCCACCAGATTCTCTTATCTTGTAAATTAACGTGTTGTAATCTTTTGGTACGACGATGGGAGTGAGAAATGGCAAAACCATTATTTGCTCTTCTTCCTGTCAATTGACATACACGAGCCATAATTATATCTCCTATATATAGTTATTCTAAAATTTAGTCAGCAATCTTCAATTGTACCTTTATAATTGTCGATTGACAACAGAAACCATTGGCACCATGGACAATAACTGCGGTGCTCAGGAGTGTAAAACCTGTATTATCAATTATCAACTATCAATTATCAATTGTTAACTATTCATGTCAGAAAATCAAGGAAAATTATTCGTTATAACTGGCCCTAGTGGCGTGGGAAAGGGTACTTTGGTGCGATCGCTCCTTAAAGCCCATCCAGACTTGTTTATATCTATTTCTGCTACCACTAGGCAACCACGCAAGGGAGAAAAAAATGGAAAGGACTATTATTTTCTGACTGTAGAAGAGTTTGAATCCATGATTGAGGAAGAGAATTTATTGGAATGGGCGCAGTATGCAGGAAATTATTATGGTACTCCCAAGCAACCTGTGGTAGAACAAATAGCACAGGGTAAAACAGTTATTTTGGAAATTGAACTATTAGGGGCAAGGCAAGTTAAAGAAAACTTTGCTGATTCAGAGTTAATTTTTATTTTACCCCCATCAGAAGAAGAGTTAGAGAAGAGGTTACGGGGTAGAGGTAGCGATTCCGAAGAAGCGATCAAAAAACGCTTGGCAAGGGCAAAGGAGGAAATTGTTGCCCAAGATGAATTTAACTATAAAATTGTTAATGATCAGTTAGAAAGGGCGATCGCACAATTAGAAGAAATTATTTTTATAACCTGAGTTCAGGATAACATTTTCTGGTTGAGGCAGGGAATAGACAATAGTTTTCCATGAACCTGACACTGAATTGGATGGGAAATTATACTCAATCCTTAAAATATGAGTTAGATTTGAGATCAATAATAAATCAACTTCAATAAAATCTAACCCCATATAACATGAAAGCTCTACTAATTTACCCAATTTTTCCCCCTACCTTTTGGTCTTATGAGAAAATTTTAGAATTGGTCAATCGCAAGGTATTATTGCCCCCCCTCGGCTTAGTTACCGTAGCAGGTATCCTGCCCCAAGAATGGGAGTTCAAGCTGGTAGATCGCAATATTAGAGCGGTTACAGAGGATGAATGGGCATGGGCTGATGTAGTAATTATGTCAGCAATGATTGTCCAAAAAGATGATTTGATCAACCAGATTAAGGAAGCGAAAAAAAGAAATAAGTTAGTGGCAGTGGGCGGCCCTTATCCTACCTCCGTACCCCATGAGTTGGAAGAGGCAGGGGCAGATTTCTTCATCTTAGATGAGGGAGAGATTACCTTACCCATGTTTGTGGAAGCCATCGAGAGGGGGGATACTGCGGGGGTATTTCGCACCACAGAAAAACCCGATGTTACGGTTACTCCTATTCCCCGTTTCGATTTGTTGGAATTGGATGCCTATGATTCTATGTCGGTACAATTTTCGAGGGGATGTCCTTTTCAGTGTGAATTTTGCGACATCATTGTTTTGTATGGACGTAAACCACGGACAAAAACCCCTGAACAGTTATTGAAGGAGTTGGATTGTCTCTACGAGTTGGGGTGGCGCCGTAGTGTGTTTATGGTAGATGATAATTTTATCGGTAATAAGCGCAATGTGAAACTGTTGTTAAAGGCACTGAAGGAATGGCAACAGGAACATCAGTATCCCTTCCGTTTCAATACCGAGGCTTCGGTGGATTTGGCCGATGATCCTGAATTGATGGAGTTGATGGTGGATTGTTATTTTGATGCGGTATTTTTGGGCATTGAAACCCCTGACGAGGAAAGTTTGGCAATGACTAAGAAGTTTCAAAATACCCGTAGCTCTTTGACTGAGGCGGTGGATAAAATTATCCGTACAGGGTTGCGTCCTATGGCTGGTTTTATCATTGGTTTTGATGGCGAGGAAAAGGGTGCGGGCGATCGCATCGTACGATTTGCCGAACAGGTGGGCATTCCCACCACTACCTTTGCCATGTTACAGGCATTACCCAATACCGCCTTATGGCATCGTTTGGAAAAAGAAGGTCGTTTGAATACAGGGAAATATGGCAATATTAACCAAACTACCCTGATGAACTTTGTACCCACTCGCCCCGTAGAAGACATCGCCAATGAATATGTAGATGCTTTTTGGCGACTTTATGATCCCCATGCTTATTTAGATCGAGCCTACCGTTGTTTCCTCAAGCTAGGGGCGCCTAAAGCTCATCCCCCTGCCAAGTTACCTAGTTTAGTGGATCTCAAGGCGTTAGGCATTGTGCTATGGCGCCAAGGCATTAAAAGGGATACCCGTTGGAAATTTTGGCATCACCTCTTTAGCATTATCAAAAACAATCCGGGGGTATGGGAACATTACCTAACTCTATGCGCCCATAATGAGCATTTCTTGGAGTATCGGGAAATTGTCAAAAATGATATTAATGCCCAATTAGAAGAGTATTTGAGTAATTATCGTTCCCCTGATGAGGTGATGAGTGATGGTGAAGCCATGGTGGCATAGGATAGTATTAAGTTATAAAACTTAAAATTTATTTATGTTTATTAATATTTATCAACCAAAGAAGGTGAAAAAGTTTGTTGAGGATAAAGTTTTATTCGGCAACGAACTTACACCCGAATTGGCAGCTATCTTAACAGTATATTTTGTTCAAGGTATTTTGGGCTTGGCAAGGTTGGCGGTGAGTTTTTTCCTTAAGGATGAATTGATGCTATCCCCTGCCCAAGTTTCCGCAATGATGGGGGTGGCGGCTATTCCCTGGGTTACCAAACCTATTATTGGTTTTTTTAGTGACTCCAAACCGCTTTTTTCCTATCGTCGTCGTAGTTATCTGATTTTATCGGGTTTTTTAGGGGCGATCGCTTGGCTAAGTTTAGCTACTATTGTCAGTAATGCTTGGGGCGCTACCATTGCTATTTTAATGACTTCCCTATCCGTTGCCATGAGTGATGTAATTGTGGATTCCGTGGTGGTAGAGAGGGCAAGAAACGAGTCTTTGGAAACCGCAGGTTCATTACAATCTGTAACTTGGGGGTGTTCAGCATTGGGGGGTATTATCACCGCCTATTTTAGTGGTTTGTTGTTGGAATATTTCAGTGCGTCTCAGGTGTTTATGGTAACAGCTTGTTTCCCGTTGATTGTGGTGGGGGTAGCATGGTTAATTATCGAAAAACCTATCACCGAAGAGGAAGAAACCCCCACGGCTTGGGGGCAAACCAAACAATTATGGAATACCCTCAAACAAAAAACTATCCTCGCCCCTGTGATTTTTATTGCCCTTTGGCAAAGTACCCCTAGCGCGGATTCTGCCTTTTTCTTTTTCACCACCAATGAGTTAGGATTTCAGGCGGAATTTTTGGGGCGGGTACGTCTTGTTACCAGTGTGGCTTCTTTGATTGGGGTGTTTTGTTATCAAAAATGGCTCAAGCAGATTTCTTTCCGAGTGATGCTGGGTTGGAGTGTGGTGTTGTCTTCTTTGTTGGGGATGACGAGTTTGATTTTAGTTACCCATTTTAACCGCACGTTGGGCATTGATGATCATTGGTTTAGTTTGGGGGATAGTCTGGTGTTGACTGTCATGGGGCAAATTGCTTTTATGCCTGTATTGGTATTGTCTGCCCGTCTTTGCCCTGAAGGTATCGAAGCGAGTTTCTTTGCTTTGTTGATGTCTATCTGGAATTTTGCGGGGTTAATTTCCCATGAGTTGGGCGCTTTGTTAACGGATTGGTTGGGGGTGACGGAAACTGATTTTTCTAATCTGGCTTTGTTGTTATTGATTACTAATTTATCTAGTTTGTTACCTCTATTCTTGATCAATTTTTTACCTAATCATGATCCGCAGGATGTACCTTCTGTTAATCTTCCTATATCGGAGGTTTATGAGCATCATTCCCCAGGGGCGATCGCCTCTAATGATATGATGCCTGAAGTGGTATATTCTGCCAGTCGTCGTGGTAAAAGTAAATAATTGTAGTCTAGCCCCCTAAATCCCCCAATTCTGGGGGACTTTTATCGTCAATATTTCCCCAAATTTTACACGACGGCGTACCATTTCCCTTGTCTTTAGTGCCTTAAACCCAAAATTTGCTGTTTTTTTTCGCCTTTTTGTGGTTATTTCGCTCTGGTTATGATATACTTATAATATAATAGAAGTTTGTGCAAAAATATTTAAAAAAGCGCTTATTCTGATTATATAAAAGACAATTTCATTATCACCCGAAAAAGGGCAAAAGTCAAGAAAAAAATCGATTTTTGTAATAATTCGTAACAAAAAAACAAAAATCCCCTCAACCCTTGCCCTTGAAATAACCGTGACTTACAAAAAGTTAACCAAAATAGGACTAATTTCCTTAGAAAAATGCTCTTGGGGATAGTGTTTCGCCTCAGCCAACTTCTTGAGAGTCAGATGAGAATTTTCTTTTACCATAGCTTCTACAGGTTCGATACTTAACCATGGATCATCCACACCCCAGATAATAAGACAAGGTTTTTCCCATGCTTTCAACCCAGCTTCAATGGTTTTCATGGTATCGAAAAACTGCATTCTTTTAACGATAGTAACCATGGTTCGACCAGCCAAGGAAGAAGTTACAATGGGTTTACGATAGTAAGCCAAATTTTCATCAGAAATCACATAACCTGCTCCTTTTTCTAAGGTGCGATCGACAAATAAGGGATCTTGAGTTACCATATCACCAAGGAAAGGGATGCCACATTGTTTGATCAACCATGGTAATTTAGCAGTGGTAGAAAGGGGACTATTTAAGATAATTAATTTATCAATTTTGTCAGGATTTTCGAGGGCATATTGAATACCAATGGTGGCTAAAAAACCCTGAATTACTAAGCTAATTTTTTCCACTTCAAAGGCATCAATAAATTCTGTTAATGCTTGAATATAGGCTTGGGGTGTATAGGCAAAATCCCTTTTGTCTGGCTTGTCTGAGTTGCCCCATCCTAACCAATCAGGGGCGATCGCACTGTAGCCTAATTCAGCCACAAAAGGCATAATTTCAGCCCAACAAAAACTCTGGGATGGTAAACCATGGAGGAAAAAAACGGGGTTTTTATCTGTTTCTTGAACTGGGTAACAAGAGCGGAAAAACCACTCTACATTACCCACTTTTCTTTTATTTTCGATTACTTTCACTGTTATTTTATCTATTTTTGTAAACTTTTAGTTTATCATTTAATTAGATTAGGGAACAGGCAAAAGAGTAATTGATAATTAATAATTGATACTTGGTAATTATTATTTCTTACCTGTTCCCTGTTCCCCGTTCCCCGTTCCCCGTTCCCAGCCCTAATTAGTATATTATTATTGAAACAATATAAAGTATAGATAATGTCATTGGCGATAAAATACGAGGAATTAGAGGCAATTATTTTCGATTTGGGGGGGGTTATTATTGAGGTTGATATGGGCTACCCTTATCGCTATTTTGCAGAACATAGTTCGGGGGATAATGATATTTTAATTCAAGATTTAAGGGCGATCGCCCTTAGTTATGAAATAGGAAAAATAGCAGATCAAGAATTTATTGAAAAAGTAAGGGAAACTACTAAACTAGATAAAACAGACGAAGAGATCAAAACAATTTGGAATGGAATGTTAGGACAAGTGCCTTCAGAATTGGGAGAATTATTATATAAAATTAAACAAGAGAAAAAAACCTTTATTTTAAGTAATACAAATCCAATTCATATCGCAGAAGTAGAAAAAAGATTTCAACAATCTATTACTCAATATCCCCTCAACAATTTATTTGATGAAATATATTATTCCCATAATATAGGGTTACATAAACCAGATCAAAATATCTATAACTACGTCATCGAAAAAAATAATTTGAACCCTCAGCACACCCTCTTCATTGATGACAATATCCATAACGTGAATAGTGCCAAAGCATTAGGCATCCAAACCATTCATATGAATCCCCCCATGAATTTACCCGCAATCATGGAAATAATTGATAATTGATAATTGATAATTGAGAGTTGATAATTATTTTATAATCTCTTGCCTGTTGCTTTTAACCTACAGGGCGAATAATGAGTTAAATCTTAAAAGTCCCCCAGAATTGGGGGATTTAGGGGGCAAAACCATATCAATTACTAAAATGGTGGGCAGTGCATCGCCCTACTGTTCCCTATTCCCCGTTCCCTGTTCCCTGCCCCATCAGGAAATTTGAGAACAAATCAAACTAGATCACCCCAAATCAAAACGATCAGCATTCATAACCTTAGTCCAAGCCTTGACAAAATCTTGAACAAACTTCTCTTGACTGTCATCTTGGGCATAAAATTCCGCATAGGCACGGAGAATGGAATTAGAACCAAAAACCACATCCACTCGGGTGGCTGTCCACTTAACCTCCTTGGTAGCGCGATCGCACAGTTCATATAGATTATTACCCGCAGGTTTCCAAAGATACCTCATATCCGTGAGATTAACAAAGAAATCATTAGTCAATGCCCCCTCACGGTCAGTAAATACCCCGTGCTTAGTACCGCCATAGTTAGTACCCAAAACACGCATACCACCTACTAATACGGTCATCTCAGGAGCGGTTAATCCCATCAATTGGGTGCGATCGAGCATTAATTCTTCCGCACTAACCGCATAATCTTTCTTGAGCCAATTACGATAACCATCATGGACAGGCTCGAGGGGTTCAAAGGATTCCCCGTCCGTCATTTCCTCGGTGGCATCTCCACGCCCAGGGGAAAAGGGAACAGGAATATCAAACCCTGCCGCCTTAATAGCCTTTTCAATGCCCACATTACCAGCCAAAACAATCACATCCGCCACACTTGCCCCCGTATCAGAGGCGATCGCCTCCAGGATAGGTAAGACCTTCTCCAACCGTTCAGGCTCATTACCCAGCCAATCCTTCTGGGGAGATAGACGAATACGCGCCCCATTAGCACCACCACGCTTATCCGAACCCCGAAAAGTTCTGGCACTATCCCAAGCAGTACATACCATCTCACTGATAGTTAAACCACTGTTAGCGATTTTGTCCTTCACCGATTGCACATCATAATCGCTATTTCCTGCAGGGATAGGATCTTGCCAGATAAGATCCTCTTGGGGTACATCAGGCCCAATATAACGGGCTTTAGGTCCCATATCTCGGTGGGTAAGTTTAAACCAAGCACGGGCAAACACATCGGCGAAATATTCAGGATTTTGGTAAAACTTCTCCGAAATTTTGCGATACTCAGGATCCATCTTCATCGCCATATCCGCATCCGTCATCACCAAATTACGACGAATGGAAGGATCTTCCACATCCACGGGTTTATCTTCCTCCTTGGGATTAATTGGTTCCCACTGCCACGCCCCCGCAGGGCTTTTCTTCAGTTCCCAATCATAATTGAGAAGCATATGAAAATAACCGTTATCCCATTGGGTGGGGTAAGTGGTCCAAGCCCCTTCAATGCCACTGGTGACAGTATCACGACCAATGCCCCGCTGAGTTTTGTTCATCCATCCCAAACCTTGATCTTCCAAATCAGCGCCCTCGGGTTCAGCACCTAATAACTTTTGATCGCCGTTACCATGGCATTTACCCACCGTATGACCCCCTGCTGTCAGGGCAACGGTTTCCTCGTCATCCATCGCCATACGGGCAAAGGTAACACGGACATCATGGGCTGTTTTGAGAGGATCAGGATTACCATCCACCCCTTCAGGATTGACGTAGATTAAACCCATCATCACCGCCGCCAAAGGATTTTCGAGGTTTCTTTCTCCAGAATAACGACTGTGGGGATTATCACTAGGTGCTAACCATTCTTTCTCAGAACCCCAGTAAATATCTTTTTCAGGGTGCCAGATGTCTTCGCGCCCAAAGGCAAAACCAAAGGTTTTTAAGCCCATGGATTCATAGGCGATGGTACCTGCATAGGTAATTAAATCTGCCCAACTTAAATTATTGCCGTATTTTTTCTTGACTGGCCATAGCAAACGACGGGCTTTATCGAGATTGGTATTATCTGGCCAAGAGTTGATAGGTGCAAAACGTTGATTTCCTGTACCTGCACCCCCCCGACCATCGGCAATGCGGTAAGTTCCTGCGGCGTGCCAGGTGAGGCGAATCATCAAACCACCATAGTGTCCCCAATCGGCGGGCCACCAGTCTTGGCTATCTTTCATCAGGGCGTGTAAGTCTTGTTTGAGGGCATTTACATCAAGATTTTTAACGGCTTCTTGATAGTTGAAGTCCGCCCCTAGGGGGTTGGTTTTGCCATCGTGTTGACTTAATATATCGAGGTTGAGTGATTTTGGCCACCATTCCATCTGCGACATATCATTGGTTGTCATGGCTCCGTGCATGACTGGGCATTTTCCACTGGTCATATATTGTTTCCTCTTACGAGTTAAATCACTATGTTGATTGTAACTAAGTGGTAGAGATAAAATCTTTTTGTTGCTTTTTGTAAAAGGAAGTTTTTGCAATTGTGACGGGCAATTGTGACGGGCAATGGGCAATGGGCAATAGGCAATGGCATCAACTTTTTAAATTTTTGTCAAAAAAGTGTTATTTTTCAATCTTTTTTAATGTTTCTGGCATCTTAAAGTCTTTGTAAGTCAATGTTTATAATTTATTCGGCAGACCATATAATAAAATGATGGATTAAAGTTTATAAATAAATTGAGTATGTTCAAAATAAAAAAAACATTACCTTTTGCCTGTTCCCCGTTCCCTGTTCCCCGCCCTAATTAGTATATTATTCAAACAGTATTTAGTATAAAAATGAATACAAGCGTCTCAAATCCCCTCAGCCTGTGGCGAAAAACAAGCCTTATCGGGAAAAGTGTCGGCTTACTTAGCAATTGGTATCCTACCAGTTATTTATTACAGTATTCAGAGGCGATCGCCTCTATCCTTATAGGTATATTAATAGTATTAGCCCCCTTTTCCAGCACCACCATGATGGGGATAATCCTAGTCGCCATTAGCGGTTTTTGGATTTTGCTTACCCTTGCCGAAGTCAAAACCAACCAAATCACCGCCATTCATCTGTGGATATTTTTCTACTGGTTAGCTTCCATCGTTTCCACCGCCTTCTCCCCCCTCAAAACCGCCTCTTTGTCGGGGTTGATCAAATTTAGCCTTTATCTAGTCTTTTTTGCCCTCTGTGCAAGGGTATTGAGTCATAAAAAATTCTTACAATGGATTACCACCACTTATCTCCTCGTTTCCCTTGTGGTTAGTGGCTATGGTATCAGACAACAATTTATAGGTGTAACACCCCTAGCTACATGGACAGATCCCACCTCTCCCAATGCAGAAGTAACGAGGGTTTATAGCTATCTTGGCAACCCTAATCTTTTGGGGGGTTACTTACTCCCCGCCGTTGCCCTTGGTTTGGGGGCGTTAATTTTATGGAAAACCAAAGCCCAAAAAGCCCTTGCGGTGGTTATTGTTGTTACTAACGTGGCTTGTATTTATTTTACGGGAAGTCGGGGGGCTTGGTTAGCCTTGATTGCCCTTGGTTTTACCTTTTTGGTGGCATTAAATTATTGGTGGGGAGAATACCTTTCTCCTTTTTGGCGTAAATGGTTAGTGCCGATAATTGTGGGTGCATTTTCCCTTTTTGTTATTACTGCCTTGATTGTCGTCGAACCTTTGAGATTAAGGATTTTGAGTATGTTTTCTTGGCGGGGGGATAGTAGCAATAATTTCCGTATCAATGTTTGGTATGCGGTGTTTCAAATGATGCGTGATTACCCCATAACGGGTATCGGTTTAGGTAATCAAGTTTTTAACCAGATTTATCCTCTCTATATGAGAACAAATTTTACTGCCCTTAGTTCCTATTCTATCTTTTTAGAAATTCCCCTCGAAACGGGCATTATCGGCATTAGTTTATTTATGGGGATTCTTGTGGCTACTTTCAAAGGTGCGATCGTCAAAATAAAAACATTTAAACTAAAAAATAGGGAAATGGGTATCTGGATAATTGCTTGTCTTGCCGCCTTGGTAGGTTTAGCCACCCAAGGGGTATTTGATACTGTCTGGTTTCGTCCACAAATTAATACTTTATGGTGGTTGTTAATTGGTGTAATTGCCAGTAACGTCAGGGTAATGGATAATTGATAATTGATAATGAACAGTTATTATTTGTGCCTTTTCCCTACAGTTTCATGATTCCAATTTTTTCGCAAACTCTATCCATAACCTTAGTGGGTTTCTATCTAGGAATCCTCATCGTCATCTCAGAAACCCTACGGCGTTACTACCAAGCTGATTCGGAAATCACTAGAAAAATTGTTCACATCGGGGCAGGTCAAGTTATCCTATTAGCATGGTGGTTAAATATCCCTAGCTATCTGATTTTATGGGCATCTTTTGGGGCGAGTATGGTAGCAATTATTTCTTATTTTTTACCAATTTTGCCTAGTGTTAATGGTGTGGGAAGAAAAAGTTTAGGCACTTTATTTTATGCTTTAAGTATTGGTATTTTAACCTTTTTATTTTGGGATAAATCTTTGCCCCAGTTTACTGCCATTGGCATCTTAGTTATGACTTGGGGTGATGCTTCGGCGGCACTGGTAGGACAAAGATGGGGTAAACATAAGTATCTGTTTTTGGGTAGTAAAAAAAGCTGGGAAGGTTCAGGTACTATGATGGTAGTAAGTGCGATCGTTGTTTTATCTATTTTATCTTTCGTTTATCCTTGGCATAATTATTTACTTATCATCGCCTTGTCAACTGCTATTATTGCCACTTTTTTAGAAACTTTTTCCATTGTAGGTATTGATAATGTAACAGTACCAGTATTTAGTGCCATCTTTTGTTATTACCTATTGCAATTATTCAGTTAAAAGGAGGATTAATTTTATGTTTCATATATCCATTAAACAAGATGATTATTTAACTTATATTTTGGAGGATAGGGAAAATAATTCACGTTTGGAAGTTGTACCCGAAAAAGGAGGTATTATCACCGCATGGAAGTTAAACGGACAAGATATATTTTATTTAGATAAAGAAAGGTTCAAAAATCCTCAACTCAGCGTCAGGGGAGGTAATCCTATTTTATTTCCCATTTGTGGTAACTTACCCGACAATCTCTTTCTTTATGAAGGAAAGGAATATCAGTTAAAACAGCATGGTTTTGCGAGGGATTTACCTTGGGAGGTGGTTTCAAAATCTACCGATGAGACTGCGGAAATTGTATTAAGGTTAACCAGTAATGAGGAAACTTTATCTGTATATCCTTTTGAGTTTGAGTTGACTTTTACTTATCAGTTAGTGGCTAATCGATTGATAATCAAACAGGAATATCATAATAAATCAAATCAAGTAATGCCTTTTTCTGCTGGGTTTCATCCTTATTTTTGGTGTCAGGATAAAAGTAGCTTAGATTTAGATATTCCTGCTTCTGAATATAGCAATAAGACAGGAAGTAAAACTTTTCCTTTTTCGGGAACTTTAGATTATGATCAGGATGAGATCGATATTGCTTTTAAAAAAATTAGTGGTGATACCGCTTCTTTTGTGAACCATAAAAGAAATATGAGGGTATCATTAAAGTATTCTGAGCTTTTTTCTACCCTAGTTTTTTGGACTCTCAAGGGTAAGGATTATATCTGTGTAGAACCTTGGAGTGCACCTAGAAATGCTTTGAATACAGGGGAAAAGATTACCTACCTTAAACCTAGTCAAAGTTGCGAAGGCTATTTTCAAATCTCCGTCACAAAGGTGTAAGTAATTCACATCTTTATTTATGGGTCGCCTGAGATTCGAACTCAGGACCAATCGGTTAAAAGCCGAGTGCTCTACCGCTGAGCTAGCGACCCTCATCGCTTTTCCTTAATTTAGCGACATTAACTATACTAACGAACTTTTTTTAAGGATGCAAGTTTTTTAAGGAATTTTTTTTCAAGGTTAATTTGCCATGCACCTTAAACAATTTCCATAGGATAAAATATGGCGAAAGTCTAGCTGAATTAATCATCTATGGAAAATAAAAAACCTGATCACCTGTTTCTCTTTTTAGAAATTTTTGCCCAAGAGGGGGGTATTCAATCCTATGTTAAGGATGTTTTGAGGGCATACAAAAAATTAAATTATCAAGGGCAAGTGTTTGTATTACGGGATAAGTATCCTGTGGATGATGATTTAGTGGGAGGTAATTTAAAATTTGAGGGTTTTGCTGATTCTTCGCTGATGCTGGGCAGAATTAGATTTATGGTGAGTTTTCTACTATTTTTGATCATCAATCGTCCTCAAAGGGTTTTTTGTGGTCATATCAAGTTAGGGGCGATTACGAGGTTATTTTGTGGTTTCTTGAATATTCCCTACACGGTGTTAACCTATGGCAAGGAGGTATGGGATACTTTACCCCCTCAGCAACGGCAGGTTTTAAATGATGCTGACCAGATTTTAACTATTAGTCGGTACAGTTGCGATCGCATTTACCAATCAAATAAGATAGATAAAGATAAAATAGATATTCTCCCTTGCGTAGTGGATGCCGATAAATTTACCATCGCCCCAAAACCCAAAGAATTGATAGAAAAATATAACTTGCAGAATAATCAAGTATTACTAACCGTAGCCAGATTATGGTCAGGAGATATTTATAAAGGAGTAGATGTTACCATCAGGGCATTACCAACCATCTTAAAAACCTACCCTGATGTAAAATATTTGGTGGTGGGCAGAGGAGATGACCAACCGAGACTGAAAAAATTAACCCAAGACTTGGGTATTGAAGATCAAGTCATCTTTGCTGGATTCATACCAACCCCTGAGTTAGTAAGCCATTACCAAGTCTGTGATGCTTATATTATGCCCTCTCAAGAAGGTTTTGGCATAGTTTACCTTGAGGCGATGTGTTGCGGAAAACCTGTGTTAAGTGGCGATGGTGACGGTTCGGCAGATCCTTTACAAGATGGGCGTTTGGGATGGCGTGTACCCCATCGAGATGCCAATGCGGTGGCGAATGCCTGTATAGAAATTTTACAAGGAAATGATCCCCGTTGTGATGGGGAATGGTTACGGGAGGAGACTGTAAAAAAATTCAGTTTACAAATGTTGGATAAAAGATTAACAAAATTATTGAAAAATTAAAATGATATTTTTTTGGACAATTAATCTTCAAAATAATTTTGAGGTGAGGGTGGATTGTAGATAGGTAAAGGATTACGCCTAACCATCACCGCCAAACTCAGAAAACCAACAATGACCACTAAAAGAGCCGTCATGAATACCATAAAACGATTAGGTTGATAATCTCCTTTTTCAATTTGCCAAAAAGCTCGATTATAATTGTAAAGAGCTACTCCAATGACCAAAATTCCCAATACTACTAGGGCAATACCCAAATTTTCAGAATTGAGTAAACCATTATTAGTAAATCTTTCCCTTGTTAAAGATATTTCTAATTGTCTAAGAAAGATACCAAAGCGAGTAAGCGCAAAACCAAAACCAATAAGGGCAATGGAAGTACGTAACCATGCCAAAAAGGTGCGCTCGTTGGCTTGATGTTCCCTTTGACGATCTACTTTTGGTAATTTGGACATCAATAAGACCTATTCAAAATCGGAAAATCTTTTTAGATATGCAATGTTATGACGGGCAAAGGCTTTTTTCGCCCTACGAATTAAATCCGTTTGATAAAGAAATTCGTCTCTTGCATCCATGGGATAAGAACGCAATTTAAATTTTGTACCCCATTCTTCCTCCTTCATTAAAACACGAATGGGTAATTTTAACTGAGTATACTTGCTACTGTAAGCAGCCTGATAGAGAATATTAATAATCATTTCATCATCAGCATCATGTTCAAAGAAAAATTCTGTGGCAACTTGTGCTTCCAAATTACCAGCATTGGCATTGGAAATAGCCTCCGTCCATGCTTTATTATGGGGAATGGTGACAGTATTATCATCGGGAGTTTGAATTTGGATTCCCCGTAACCCATAACTGACGACCTCTCCATAATGATCCCCAATTTGGATGCGATCGCCCACACGATAAGGACTTTCAAATAAGGCAACCACTCCAGCGATAATAGAACTAATATAATCCTTAAAAGCAAAACCTACCGCCACAGCGATACTACCAGTCAAAGCCAACAGGTTGGACTCGGAAAGATTAAAAAATAGTCGTACCAAATAAGCAATGGTAATTAATAAAATTAATCCTTTCCAAAAGGGTAGAGATTGCTTAGTTAATAAACGATAACGACGGGGTACCCTTTCCGCAATCCAATTAGTAATTTTTTGGATCAAAAAAACACAAGTATAAGCAATAAACAACGCAAAAAGTGCGCGCAAAATTTTTTCAGGAGTAAATTCCGTGACCAACTCATCAGAAACATCTTCAGGAATATCCGCCTGAGCAAAAATTAAATATCTTCCTACCGCCTCAACCATAGATTTTTTTTAGAACCAATTGCCACCTCCCAATTATATAGTAGGGGTGATTCAAACTAAAAAAGCAAAAATAAACCCTGAAAAACCATCCCCCACCCCACAACAAAGCTTATGGTATTATAAAAATCGGATAAAAAAGAAACTTTTTTCTCTTCTGAACATCAAAAATACTAATATTGATCAGTAATTTTACCAACGATTTCCAGATGACCCAATCTGTACCCTTAACTCCCAATCCCGATAATACCAGTGGCGGTAATTCATTACCCTTGATACTCGACACATTGCCAGATGTTTCTCCCCTTCCCACGAGGGGAATATTAAGAGTGCAACAACAATTAGATCTCTTACTTTTAGCCATTGAAGCTCTTAGGCTAGGGGCATCCGAGGAAATGTTGGCAGTTTGTCAGAGTTTAGGTCTTCAAGGTATTATTCATAACCGAGTTGATTTGTGGCGTTTACGCTCTACCAATCCTTGGCGTAAATGTTATAACAGAGCAAACTTAACTCCAGATCAAATCAAAACTTTGATTGTTTTAATCAACTTCTGTGCAAAAAGGCTGTTAGTCCCCCTGACTCAGTTACTCTTAGCAGCCCAACAGATGAAGGATAAAGATATACCTTTAGAAAATAATTTTCGACTTTCTGAATATTTTAGTCGCTTCAGATCTCATTTTGCATCTCGGATGAATCCTCGTAGGGCAAAGGTTTCTGTTTATTTGGCATCCTCTGAAGAATTAAATAGTTTAGCTTTTTCCCTATTAGAAGAACTTTTATTTTTTAGTGGTACAAGGGGAATAGAAAGGCTCTTGATTCGCTTATTTGATGGGGAAGTTGATTAAAAGATAATGATCAAAAATAATCTATTAAATTTTTTGTGGTTAGGTAATAATATGCTGTCTAAAAATTGGCAATTGTTTTTTTCCTGTTTATTTTTCCTAGGGCTGACTATGCCCAATTCTGTGGCGAAGGCTGTAGAGTTGCAGGTGGGCATTGTCCAAAGATTTGGTGAGGAGTTAGAAGATAAATTAATCATTACTAGCACCGAGGGAGATAACCTTACCCTGAGATTTCGGGAACAAGATGGGGAAGGTAATAATCCTGTAAGGGCATTAACTACAAATCAGGTGAATTTAACCATTACCCCTCAAAGTCTCGAGCAGCCAAAAATTAGAGAAAGGGTAATTTTAGGAGATCATGGCACCTTTGAAACGGCAGAAGATAGTGCGAATCGTTGGCGAGAGTTGGGCATTGAGGTAGAAATTACTCAACCTGGCCGTTGGCAGGTATGGGCAAAAAGGGATGTTTATAATACTCCGTTGCTAAAAAGATTATTGCTCAATAGTATTCAAAAAGCAGATATTGATGATGTTTATATTGAGACGGAGGTTTTGTTAGAGATTCCCGAGGTTAGTTTTACTGTGGGAAATAATACCTACCGTGTTGATTATCTTGATATAAATACTAATAAAAATTTAGTGCGAGTAAGGGAGGGGGATAATGGAACTACTCGTTTATATGGTGGTCGTTTAAATATCCAACCTAATGCCTATGGTGATTATACCCTTGTCAATCGAGTTGATATTGAAACTTATTTACGGGGGGTAGTACCCCACGAAATTGGGGCGAATGCTCCTCGGGCGGCGGCAGAAGCTCAAACTATTATCGCTCGAACCTATGCCCTCAGAAATACCCGTCGTTTTGAGGCGGATAATTATCAAATGTGCGCCACGACCCATTGTCAAGTGTATTATGGACTAGGACAGACTTCTAATTTGTCGGATCAGGCGATCGCCTCTACTCGTGGTTTAGTATTAACCTATGATAATGAGTTAGTAGATGCCCTTTATTTTTCCACTTCTGGGGGTGTAACATCAGCCTTTAGCGATACATGGAATGGGGAAGATAGACCTTATCTCCAACCTGTCATTGATGCCCCTACGCCCATTTGGGATTTAGCACAAAACCCCCTCAACTATGAGGCAAATTTACGCCGTTTCATCTCCCTTGATAGTGGTTTTAATGAAGTGGGGCGCCGTTTATTTCGTTGGAATCGTCCTCGTAGCTTACAAGATCTTAACAGCGATTTAAAAAAATATTTAGAAAGAATCCGTCATCCCCTCGCAGAGTTCAACACCATCAAAAAAATGGAAGTTACGGAGCGCTCGATTTCGGGCAGAATTTTGGTGATGGAAGTAGAAACAGATTTAGGGATGGTAAAGTTAGAGAAAAATGAGGTCAGAAGTGCTTTTGAACCTCCTGTGAGTACCTTATTTTACCTTGACCCCATTTATAAAAATGGTAATCAATTAGATGGTTATCGATTTGTGGGTGGTGGTTTTGGTCATGGGGTAGGTTTGAGCCAATTTGGTAGTTATAGCCTCGCCAATCGTGGTTATTCTGCCCAACAAATTCTCGAGTTTTATTACCCTCAAGCAAGGATTCAACCCTTAAATGGCTCTATTGTTTGGTGGCAGGGAGATTAAAATTCTAGTTGAGCAAGTCTAGCCTGTAACATTGCTGGAAATAATCGGTAATACCTCTGATTTAAGGGAGAGGGATGGGGTAAAGGAGAGATTAGGGTTTGTTTCTGAAAGGATTTACCCTCGTTATCGGTGGCGGTTAAGGTAACTTGGATACTTTTTTCGTAACGATGATCTTTATCCGCCCAAAATTGATTAAATTCTTCTTTGTCGGTGTAGGGTTCAAACCATTTAAAGGCTTCTGTGCCGAGGGTGATGATATGATTGCCTTGCCAATGGATGGTTAATAGTTGTTCTACAAAAGGGCGAAATCTTCTTTTTACCCTTACCCCATACGCCTTATTTTCTGGGGGTTTATAGGGTACTGTGTTGGTGAGTAAGAGGCGATCGCACACAGCCATTAATTTTTCCCTATCATTGGTATTTTCCTTGTACATCGCCCGATAAAATCCTTGACGAACTAATGTACCAGAAGCCCCAATGAGAGGTTGCCCAGCCATTACCTCATCCCGCCCCAAATCTCGTCCAAAAAAACAGACATTACTTTTGAGGTTGCCATAATAAAGTATAGGCATAGTGGGATCTTTTTTTGCCGATTCATATACAGGCACATCTATGGGAAACTCAGCACTTTGAGCTTCTGCCTGAATGGCTTTTTTTAATTCTTCGAGATTGGACATGATAAAAGTGTTTAGCTTAGTTCGATAGTTGTTGTGAGATGGGGAATAGGGAAACTAAATATGTTTTAGCCCCCTAAATCCCCCAATTCTGGGGGACTTAGCTTGTGTTAGCAAAGCCCTGCAAACAAAGCCTTACCATCAATAAAACCAAGTCCATCATCACTTGCCCTTTCGGGATGGGGCATCATCCCCAACACATTACCTTGCTTGTTAGTAATACCTGCGATATTATGGCATGAACCATTGGGGTTAGATTTTTCATCAATTTTCCCTTGGGCATCGGAATAACGGAAGAGGATTTGATGATTATCCTCCAACTCCTTAAGGGTATCTTCATCGGCATAATAGTTGCCTTCACCGTGGGCAATGGGTAAACAAATTACTTCCTCGCTTTGATAGTTTTTTGTCCACACAGAATTGTTATGTTCTATCTTGATAGGAACTTGATCACAGATGAAATGTAAATCCCGATTACGAATCAGCGCCCCAGGGAGTAATCCTGCCTCTGTGAGTACCTGAAAACCGTTACAAATACCTAATACCAACTTTCCCGCTTCAGCGTGTTTGATAATACTATTCATAATAGGAGAAAAACGGGCGATCGCCCCACAGCGTAAATAATCCCCATAACTAAACCCCCCCGGTACCACAATAATATCAAGATCATCAATATCCGTATCCTGATGCCAGACAAAACGGGTAGGTTGATTTAATACCCCCTCCGTTACCATTGCCACGTCGCGATCGCAATTTGAACCCGGAAAAACAACGACACCAAACTTCATAACCTACGCCTCCACAGGATTTAACTCAAAACGATAATTTTCAATGACAGGATTACTCAAAAGTTTGTCACACATTTCATGCAAATCCGCCTCAGCCTTTTCTTGACTTTCCGCCCTCAAACTTAACTCAATGTACTTACCAATGCGCACCCCCTCGACACCTTCATAACCCAACTGATGTAAACCAGACTCCACAGCAGTTCCAGCCGTATCAAGCACCGAAGCCCTCAAAGTTACATATACCCTTACAGAATACTTTTTCATAGTCAATAACAAAACCTAAAAATAAAAATAAATAAATGAGAAATTCCCCAAAATCAAGGATTAAGAAGAGAAAATAAACACCTAAAACCCTTTCAATTGTCCACGTTCAATCGTCCATTGTCAATCGTCAATTTCCCTGCGCCCTTCCAAAGCACGGGCCAAAGTCACCTCATCAGCATATTCCAAATCCCCTCCCATGGGTAAACCAAAGGCAATACGAGTCACCCTTGTAAAAGGCTTGAGCAACTGCCCAATATAAAGCGTAGTCGTTTCCCCCTCCACACTAGGATTTATCGCCAAAATAACCTCCTCCGTCTTCTCCCGACTTACCCTTTCCACCAGCGCCGTAATATTTAGTTGCTCAGGCCCAATGCCATCCATCGGTGAAATAACCCCCCCCAACACATGATATTTACCCTGATACTCCCTTGTTTTTTCGAGGGCAATCACATCCTTAGAATCCGCCACCACACAGATCACTTTTTCATCTCGATTAGGATTACTACATATATTACAAATGGGTTCAGCGGAAAGATGAAAACATCGCTGACAAAAACCAACCCGTCTTTTAGCATCTAAAATTGCTTGGGCTAAATTTTCCGCATCCTTATCAGGACGTTTGAGAATATGTAAAGCCAACCTTTGAGCACTTTTTGGACCAACACCAGGTAACTTTTGCAATTGTTCAATTAAACGGGCAAGGGGTGGGGTATAAATATGATTTATCTCCGTAACGAAAATCCACTCTAGTGTACAATATTCGGTCACGGGGAATCAATCGCTATTTAACTTGAGTTTGGGGTAAAATTTTCTATCAATAACTGAATAAGTACATCAATGGTAACATCAAAATAACAATATTCTCTAAATGTTATGGATGCAATTACTTATACTCAGGCCCGAAAAAACTTTAGTCGTGTAATGAATCAAGTTTGTGAGGATCATGCGCCAATTATTATTACTCGTCAATCTGAAAAACCCGTCGTTATGATGTCACTAGAGGATTATAGTGCCATGGAAGAGACACTATATTTATTACGTAGTCCTAAAAATGCTCAACGACTTTATAAAGCATTAGGAGAATTAAAACAAGGAAAATACGAAAGCCATGAGTTAATGGAAGAAGAATAAAACCCATGAAAATTTCTTTTTTAGAAGATGGTTGGCATGACTATTTATATTGGCAGACTCAAGATAAAAAAACTTTAAAAAGAATTAATCAAATTATTAAAGACATACAAAGAAATCCCTTTGATGGTATTGGTAAACCTGAGCCACTAAAATTTGATTTGAGTGGCTTATGGTCACGGCGTATCAATCAAGAACATCGTTTAATCTATCAGGTATTGGATAATGAGATTATTATTATTCAATGTCGTTATCATTATTAGTTAAGTTAAAACAGTTTCCTCAGAAGCAATAGATTCCTCCTCCTGTTCCGATTTAGAACCCACAAAAGAGAAATTGAGAGGTTCATGTAACAACATATATAAACAAGGAATCAGGAATAAAGTTAAGAGAGTTGCCAAAGATAAACCCCAAAAAACCACGATGCCCAGGGGTTGCAAAAATTCTCCCCCATCTCCTGCCCCCAAAGCTAGAGGATACATCCCCAATACCGTGGTGATAGTGGTCATCATAATGGGGCGTAATCGTTGGGATGCGGCTTGAATCATACAGTCTCGGCGACTGGGTTGGGAAATAGCAGGATCAGCTTTTTGTTTCTCATATAACTGATTTGCCAATTCCACCATCACAATGGCATTGTTAACCACAATACCCACCAATAATACCGCCCCCACAATTACCGTGGCACCCACAGGGGTTTCGGTGAAGTATAACCCATAAATTCCTCCAGAAAGAGCAAGGGGTAAGGTAAACATGATTACCAAAGGATCAATTAAAGAGTTATATTGTACCGCCATGACTACAAAGACGAGGAAACCAGCTAAACCAGCCAAAATAGGTAAAGAAGATTGTAACTCGTCATTACTTTGTCTGGCATAGCTAGGTAAAATCCCAATGCCCTCGGGTAAATCAACATTGTCGATGATGGCATCAATTTCATCAAGGGCAGGACCTAGGTTTGCCCCCTCTGCCAAGTTACCAGTAATGATATATACCTGTCTTTGGTTAATTCTACGAATTTCGCTGGGTGCTTCCCCTGTTTCGATGGTAGCCACTTCTCCCAGACGAATTAAGCGATTATCATTGGTGAAAATGGGAATATTTCTGAGATCATCAGCATTTCTGACTTGGGCTGAATCCAATTGTACGTTTATATCCACCAGACGAGTACCCCTTTGTAATTGGGTAGGAGTAACCCCACTCACAGAGGTACGTAGGGAGTTGGTAAAGTCTTGGATGGTTAAATTAAAATCCGCTAACCTCGCAGGATTAGGACGAATGACCACCTCTGGCTGACGAGGGTCACTGTCGGGAGTAAAATCGGATAGGGTTGCTTCTTGGTCTAAGATATTAACTATACTCATGCCCGTTTGTTCTAAGACATTCTGATCACTACCCTGTAATACCACATCCACATCTGCCCTAACGGGGGAGTTATTGAGGTTTAAACCCCTTACCCTACCGGGAAAGGCACGAATGCGAATGTCAACTAAGTTCATTTGGGCAAATTCACGGTTGATTCTTCCTGCAAATTCTTCTACATTGGTACCCGGTTTGAGGGTAATATCGCTAGAGCCACTGAGGACGTTTTCGCTGGTATTGGCGCCAAACAAGCCCCCCCCTGCGGTGGTGAAGGCGTATTCGGTTTCGGGTTGAGATTGGATGATTTCATCGACTAAACCCATCACCCTGCGGTTGGTGGCGAGGGTGGTTTCGGTGGGAAAACTCACCCTTACGTTAACTTGCCCTGTGTTGATGGAGGGTAAAATTTCTTGGGGCAATTGTTGGGCAAGGTTGAAACTAATGCCCCCGAGGCTTAGGAATATGACGATGACAAATATCCAACGGATATTGACTAGAAAACCAAGGGTTGATTTGTAACCTTGATTGACTTTGTCAAAGGTTTTGTTAAACCAATGGATGACAAAAAACTTACGAATGTTACTACTCCATGGCACAGCAAGGAGTCGGGAGGTAAGCATGGGTACAATGGTTAGGGCGACTACGATGGAAGCTGCGATCGCAAAGCTGATGGTTAATACTAACTCACTGAATAACAAAGAAAGTAAACCACCAATCAAAAGGAAGGGTAACACCGCCACTAGGTTGGTACTGGTGGAGGCAATTAACGCTGATTCTACGCTAGAAGCACTTTGGATGGATTTATCAATAATTTGATTTCGCCACAAACCTGCTTTCTTAATTCTTTTGTTGGGGGGAATTTTAGTAATTTCTTCTGTACCTCCCACTAGGGTTTCGAGCATCACAATGGAGTTATCTACCACGATACCCACCCCAAGGGCTAAACCTCCTAAACTAAATACATTAAGGGAGAAGCCCGATAGGCGCATCATGATAATGGCGGCAAGGGTAGCGAGGGGAATGGATACTACGATGATGAAAGTTTGACGCAGAGAACCTAAAAAGAGTAAAACTGCGATCGCCGCTAATCCAGCCCCTGTCAATCCTGCCATAATCACATTATCAATGGCATTTTCAATAAAAATCGACTCATCGAGGGTAGGTAAAAACTGAATCCCATCGGGTAAAATAGTTCCCCTTTGTAAATCCTCAAGCCGTTGTTTAACACTCTCAATAACTTCGATAGTATTGGCATCAGGTTGTTTTTGCACACTTACCTTCACCGCAGGAACACCATTAAGAGTCACAAAAACCCTTTGATCTTCACTACCATCCATTACCTGAGCAAACTCACGCAAATAAACCCGTCGCCCATTCTCCCCACTACTAAAGGAAAGATTATCAAGGATTTCCGCCGAGGAGAATCTTCCTGCTACTCTTGTCAGAGGTTCGTTATTTTCTCCTAATAACCTTCCCCCCGTAATGTCTTGGTTAGCAGAATCTAACTCACTTAAAACCGTGTTCAAGTTCACACCCAACGCCTGAAGACGGTTTAAATCAATCTGAATCCTTACCTCCTCATTTACACCCCCAGACACATCCACCGATGCCACCCCCGGCACAATGGTTAACTCTCGGGCGATCTCATCCTCTGCCAAAATTCTCAAATCCAACACATCGAGATTATCCGATGTCATGGCAAATTCATACACAGGTAACTGGGACGGATCAAATTTAAATAGTCGAATATTATCTAAATTATCGGGTAATTGTCCCCTAGCACGGTTAAAAGAAGCCGTGGCATCATTAAGGGCTTGGTCAATGTTACCCCCCACCCTAAAAAAGAGATCGAGGTTTACACTATCTTCCCTAGTACGAGAATAGATTTGTTCTAATCCCTCGGTGGCAGATAAAGCCTCCTCTAGGGGGCGAGTAATTTCTTCTATGGCTACCTCTGGGGCGATGCCGTTGGTACTTACCCTAACCCCAATACGAGGATAGGTAATAGACGGCAACAAATCCACCGCAATGTTATTCACGAAAAAAACACCGATTACCATTACTGCCAATGTCAACATAATGGTACCAATATGACGGCGAATGGCTATACCGCTAATGCTAAAGCCTTGATTAAAATTGTTTATGTCTGATTTCATTGCTTGAGGGGATAAAGTTTATAAAACTTAACATTAATGTAACATATCAATTTAAGGATTGATTGCAACCTCTATCACCTTTAGACTGAGGGGAAAGGGAAAAGGTTTACCATAATTGATAATTAGGGGGTGCTAAAAAAATGGAATCATCAAGGTAGGGAACAGGGAATGGGGAACAGGGAATAGTTTTCCTGCCTTAATTGATAGGTATGTTATTTGTAAGTTAGTTATTTCAACTGTATTTTTTGATACTGTCTGAATAAAGTAAAAAATCCCCCAAAAGAGGGAGATGTTTGGAAATTAACGATTGACCTTACATTTTATTGAGATAGAAATGGTAAACCGATGGAATTACCAGATTCTGACTTGTAGGCAAGGCTAACGAAGATTACTAAGGGTAATATTCCTGTAAAAATTCCTAGTAGTACGGGAATATAAAAATTTGCGCCGATGCTCATTACCATGGCAAAGGTGAAATTACCGATATAGACACCGATGGGAATAGTTAGGGGAATTTTGTTAAAGTCTAGGGGTTTAAAACGCCAAACGATGGTGGCGACACTCATAAATACTACCCCTGTACCAAACCAACCGATAAAGTTTTGGTAGGGCATACCAAAAAAGGCTCCGGGTTGATCCCATAGCCAGAAAGGCATAGAAGTTTGACTCATGGCTGGATCTAGTACAAAATCCCATGAGGTGAGTAGTAATGAACCGAAAATAATTGCCCCCAAATCTTTAACGGAACTAGGTAAGGAGAGTTTTTCTAAGCCTACCCTAGTGATGATATAGCCACAAAAACCGAGGTAAAACCAAGATAGGGGGATGGTGAAGGGTACTAATCCAGAAATTTTGTATCCCAATCCAGAAAGGTAGTGATAGTCACCGAAGGGAAATCCTGTGCTAGTGCCTAACAATTCGCTAGTTAGGGAAATTCCTAGGGCAGGAATCATAAACCCTAACCAGTGCCATAACCCTAGTTTTCGATAAGCGAAAAGAGCGATCGTTGCCCATCCCAAAATCATATACACCACACCCCCTCCAATCAT
The DNA here is from genome assembly GCA_000317655.1 of Cyanobacterium stanieri PCC 7202. Lineage (NCBI taxonomy): Bacteria > Bacillati > Cyanobacteriota > Cyanophyceae > Chroococcales > Geminocystaceae > Cyanobacterium > Cyanobacterium stanieri. The sequence goes on along the minus strand of CP003940.1, from coordinate 1,052,258 downwards.
TGACCAACTAAAGGCTGATTGTCCGATGGGGGGCAAATTTGCAACAAATTCGGGATGGGGTAATACTAGCAACAATCCTGCTAAACCAAAAAACATCGCCAATATATGCCCGATAAAAAAGTAACCCTCTTTTTCTCTCACTATTTGTTTAATCAATTTTTCTTACCCTCTTAAATTTTCAATAGTTTGATGACATTCTTACTTTCCCTTTACGGGCAAATTTATATCTCTATGTTCACCATTTTATTAAATTTTTCTAAAAATTATTAAGAAAAGTTAAGGGAATAATGGAGAATTGAAAATTGATAATGGATAATAGTAGTTAAATTTAGCTAATTTGTGGGTATTTTATACACTCAAACTACTATCCTTGAAAGGGAGAGAAAGAACCTCCTAAACCTTCCACAATGGTCTGAGTGTTGAGCATTAATTTCTGTTGATAGGTTTCTGCACCCGAACCTTCTTCCCCTAAACCATCGGCAAATAAAGGATTGTCAGCTACTTGTACATTTGCCTCATTGGCAACGGTATTAATGAGGGTGGGATTAACAGAACTTTCGACAAAAATAGTCGGTACATTAGAATCCTGAAGTTTTCTGACCAATTCGCCGACTCTTCCTGCTGTGGGGGCTTCCTCGGTACTAACCCCTTGTAAGGCAGTATTAGATTCTAAACCATAGGCCTCAACAAAATAACCTAAAGCATCGTGATTGCTCACTAAGATTCTCTGATCCGCTGGAATAGTGTCTATTTGGGCTTTGATCCATTCATCGATCGCCCCTAGCTCATCATTAATGGCACTTGCTTGATCTTGATATAATTGAGCCTGATCAGGTTGTAACTGGGCTAACTGTTCCGAAATCACATTAACAATCGCCATGCCGTTATTGACATCATGCCACACATGGGGATCTGGAAATTCCTCGTCATCTCCATGACTGTGTCCATGGTCATGGTTATGATCATGGCTATGTCCGTGATCGTGATCATGGTCGTGATCATGGTCGTGGTCGTGACTATGTCCGTGGTCGTGATCGTCACCATGATGGTGATGATGATGTCCATCAGCAGTCATAATAGGATTAGTCACCGCTTCCTCATAAACTGCAATTTTGGGAGCAGGGTTATCTGTCGCATTCACCAAATTAATCAAACTAGGTTCAAAGGCATATCCACCATACAAAATCAAGTCTGCCTGATCAATGGCACGGCGATCATCAGGAGTGGCTTGATATACATGGGGATCAATTCCCGCATCCACTAAACAGTTTAAATCGATGGTTTCTTGGGCTATTTGACGGGTTAAATCACAAATCACATCGGTAGTGGCTACCACTAGGGGTAAATCAACTACTTCCGTTTCCGTTTGTAGCTCTTCGGTTGCTTGTTGATCTGTTGCGGTGGGAGAACCACAGCCGAATAAACCAAATAAGACTAAAGAGGGAAAAACAAATTTACTGTAGCGTTTAAAATTTAACATCGTTACTTTAATCTTTTATTATAGATATGGTACAAACTATCATGATAATGATAATCATTTATTTATAAAATCTATGTTAGAGGTTCAGCAAGTAGCTGTCAACTATCGAGGCATTGTCGCAGTAGAAAATATTAGTTTTTGCCTCACGTCAGGGCAAATAGTAGGAATTATCGGGCCAAATGGTGCAGGTAAAAGTTCATTGATTAAGTCAATTTTGGGTTTAATTCCTCTGGCACAAGGAAAAATTACCTATCGCTCTCAAGCCTTATCAAAACAGTTGGATCAAGTTGCCTACATACCCCAGAGGGCGCAGATTGATTGGGATTATCCCATTACTGTGGAAAAGGTGGTTATGATGGCAAGGATTCGTCATCGTCCTCTGTTTCGTCCTCCTTCTCGACAGTCAAAGGAAATCGTTAAAAATGCCCTTGAGAGGGTGGGAATGTGGGATCTGCGCGATCGCCCCATAGGACAATTATCTGGCGGACAACAACAGAGGGTATTTTTAGCCCAAGCCCTAGCCCAAGAAGCGGAGTTATTTCTATTTGATGAACCTTTTTCAGGGGTTGATAAAAAGACAGAAAGAATGATTTTTAATGTCTTAGATGATTTGAAAAAACAAGGAAAAATTTTGCTCGTGGTGGGTCATGAGTTGAAGGAAACTTCGAGGGAGTATGATCGTTTTTTGCTCATTAATAAAAAGTTGATTGCTAATGGCTCTCGTAGTGAGGTGATTACCCCCGAAAATCTCCAAAAAGCCTATGGAGATAATGTTATTTTGTTGACTAATAGTTAAAGTTAGGGAACAGGGAACTTTAAGTTTTTACCAATGATTTAGATCTGAATAAATAAGATTAGTTTAGTTGTTTTTTGAAGATACTATGTTAGATTTTTTGCTTGAACCTTTATCATTTGGATTTATTCGTAATTCCATGATTATGATTATTTTATTGGGGGTTTTGTGTTCGGTTACGGGTAGTTTTTTGATTGTACAAAGGATGGGTTTTTTGGGTGAAGTCATTGCCCATGCTGTTTTACCCGGATTGGCGATCGCCTTTTATGTTGGTATTGACATCTTTTTAGGGGCATTTATATCAGGGATGTTGAGTAGTTTAATAATTGCCTGGATTCAATCCCAATCAAGGGTAAAAGTTGATGTTGCCATGTCCTTGGTTTTTTCAGGATTTTTTGCATTAGGAATACTATTAATTACCCTTTTAAAAAGTAGAATAGATTTACATAGCTTCCTATTTGGTGACATTTTGGGAGTGACAGGAAGTGATTTATGGCGCACATTTTTGATTACCATTTCCGTGCTAATTTTTGTTAAATTATTTTACCCCCATTTACTCTTTTATACTTTCAATCCCCTAGGGGCCCAGGCCATCGGTTTACCAGTACAATTAATTAACCTTGGTTTAGTTTCTGCCATCACCCTCACCATCATCGCTAGTATGCAAGCGGTGGGAGTGGTTTTGGTGGTTTCCCTATTGGTAGGGCCTAGTATTACTGCTTATTTATTGGTCAAAGAATTACACCAGATGATGATTTTGGGGGCAATTTTGGGGGGAATTAGCGGGGTTTTAGGCATTTATATCAGTTATTATCTCAATGCACCTTCAGGTGCTGCCATTGTCCTTGTGGTAACGATTATGTTTATCTTAGCCTTTTTGTTTAGTCCCAAGGAGGGAGTTTTAACCCGTCCTCAATTTTTCACGAAGCCGAATAAATTAATTCGCCATTTGGTAAGAGTAAAAAAATAAGTGAGTTAATTTATTTTTGGGGATGATGAAGAAGGGCAATTTTTAATTGATGGTTGGGGGTAGTAAGGGCAATCCAAGCTAACAGTACAATCATCAGTGTACCTAAAGCACTGGCAGAGGCGATCGCAAAGGTAATCACAACTTGATAACGCACTGCATTTAAAGGGGTTGCACCTGCCAAGATTTGACCTGTCATCATTCCGGGTAAGCTAACTAAACCCATGACCATCATGGAGTTGATGGTGGGAATCATACCTGTGGTGATGGCGGAGGTGATTTCTTTGTGGGTGGCTTCCCAACGACTGGCACCTAGGGATAACAGAGTTTCCACTTGATGACGATTTTTGAGAAGGTTATCCATAAATTTGTCTAAACCGAGGGATATTCCTGTGAGGGTATTTCCCAAGATCATACCGAGTAAAGGAATTAGATATTGAGGATCATACCAAGGATCTACTCTGATAATTCCTGCTACAGATAAGTTGGTAATGAGGAATGAGGATATTAATACGGAGATGAGACTGCGCCAATATATACTGGGAAATCTTCTCGAGGTGCGATTGACGGCGGATACCCCTGCTATGGCGGCCATTATAAGGGCGATCGCCATTACTAACCAAGGATCAGAGAGATTAAATAACCATTCGAGTACGTAGCCGATGAGTAGTAATTGTATTACCATTCTCAGGGAGGCGATGAGGAGAGATTTTTCCAACCCTAGTCGTAACCAAAGGGATAAAATTACGTTGATCAGGATTAATAATACCGCCCCTACTAACTGAAAATAGTTAAGGAATATGTAGTCCATTTTTATTTAAAAATCTGATGGGGTTTGATGATCAATTATTAACTGTTTTTCTGTGACACGATCAATTTGATGATGGTCATGACTTGTCCAAATACAAGCCCGTTGCGGATTTTCTTGTTGCCAGAGGGCGATCGCCCGTTCTACTTGTTCGGTACTTTTAGAGTCTAAAGAGGCGGTACATTCATCCAATAATAGTATCATTGGCTCTAGTTGTAAGGCACGAATCAAAGCCACTATCTGGCTTTCTCCCCCCGATAAATTACTAGCGGATTGTCCTAAAAACGATAAAGGGCGCTCAAACAAATCTAACCACTGAGTAATTTTTGAAGCATCATAATGGCGTTGTTTATGAATATTTAAACGATAAATATATTTCAAATTGTCTTCTACGGTACCCTCAAACATCACTGAACGTTGATGCAAGTATATTACCTGAGAACGATATAAAGGTATGTCCCACCATTGGATATTTTTGTGTTGATAAATTATCTCTCCTTCTAATGGTAAATCTAAATGGGCGATCGCCCTTAGTAGTATACTTTTACCAGTGCCGGTGGCTCCCACTAGCCCCAAACTTTCCCCAGAATGTAAGCTAAAGCAAACATTGCGCCATAACCAACGAGAATTTACCTTTTGCCCTAGATTGACAATTTTTAAAATGCTCATAAGGGTGTGTATTTATCGATTAAATCAATCAATTATTGATCTATTTTCACCGATAAAACTAAATTTTAAATAATAAATTATAATTTAAACCCCTTTACTTTTTGTGTCCACACGAATATAAAGATTATATTGATCAACAATAAAATACTATGTCGTCAACAACTAACCGAGTAGAAAAATTAGAATTTACCACCAAACTAGCATTTGGTGCGGGGGATGTTGGTACTGCATTATCAGCCAATTTATTAATCTTCTTCCTTTTGCCTTTTTTTACCAATGTGGCAGGATTAAGCCCTAGTTTAGCAGGTAGTATTTTAATGATTGGTAAAATCAGTGATGCTATTAACGATCCTATCATCGGGGTGTCGAGCGATCGCACCTCCACCCCATGGGGACGTAGAATTCCTTGGATGATATTAGGGGCAATTCCTTTTGTTGTCTGTTTCTTCCTCATGTGGGTAGTACCCCAATTTAGCGATAATCCCACCACTAATAACATCTTTTTATTTATTTATTACATGGTAGTGGCGATCGCCTTTCACATTTTTTATACTTCCGTCAATCTACCCTATCAAGCCCTTACCCCAGAACTAACCAAAGACTATAACGAACGCACGAGCTTAAATAGTTTTCGCTTTAGTTTTTCCATTGGCGCCAGTATTTTTTCCTTAATCTTAGCAGGCATAATATTTGATATTTATGATGGTCAAGACCAAGAAAAATATTTAATTTTAGGATTTTTATCGAGTTTAATAGCCCTAGTTGCTTTATTATGGTGTCCTTTGCAACTACAAGAAAGAGGCAAAAAACCACTGTTAAACAGACAAAAACGTAAACAATTGGGTTTTATATTAATTTTAATAGCTAGTATATTAACAATATTTGCTGTTATTAATTTCGTTAATGATGCTAATGCACAAAGTGATTTTATTGGCATAATACTACTTTTATTTACCATTTTATTAAGTGCCATGGCATGGACATTTATCAAAGGTAAAACAGAAAATCATTTACTCACCACAGAACAAATCAACCTAAAAACCGAAGAGCAAATTCCCTTTTTTAGACAACTAAAAATAGTATTTAGCAATAAACCATTTCTATTCGTTATCGGTATCTACCTTTGCTCATGGTTAGCAGTACAACTCACCGCCTCCATTTTGCTCTTTTTTGTGGTTAATTGGATGGGATTACCCGAAGCAAGTTTTCCTCAAGTGGCGATCGCAGTTCAGGGTACTGCATTAGTGATGTTATTTGTATGGCAACAAATCAGCAGAAAACTAGACAAAAAAATAGTTTACTTTCTTGGTTCCAGTATTTGGATTATCGCCCAAATCGGTTTATTTCTGATCCAACCCGGACAAACCACCCTTTTATATTTCCTTGCCATTCTTGCAGGTTTTGGAGTATCCGTTGCCTACCTTATCCCTTGGTCTATGATACCCGATGTTATCGACCTTGACGAGCTAAACACAGGCAAAAGAAGAGAAGGCATCTTTTACGGATTTATGGTACTACTACAAAAACTAGGACTGGCCCTCGGACTGTTTTTAGTTGGTATCGCCCTAGACGCATCAGGCTTTATTCGCAACGTACCGGGAGAAGCAGTCCCCACTCAACCCTCCTCTGCCCTTCTCGCTATCCGTCTGGTGGTGTCCGTCTTACCTGCTGTCGTACTGATTATGGGCGTAATTCTTGCCTACTTTTATCCCATCACCAGAGAATATCATAGTCAAATTAGACTGAAATTAAGTGAGGCAAAAAATAAATAAATATATTTTTTTGGAACTTTTTGATCTCTTTGACTGTCTAAAAAGATAGTTGATGATAACAAAAAATTTTATAATTATGTTTAATCCTTCCTCCACAACCCCAAACCAATCGGCAGGTAACAAAACCCTCATCAGCATTGCTCGTCCCAAATCCATCATTGCCTTAGCCTTATGTTTTGGTATGATTTCTAGTACAGGGATTAGTTCTGTTGCTGCCCAAAGCCGTAACTCCAGACATTTTCGTGGTTCTTCTTTCCCCGGCCAAGGTGTTGGCCCTGTAAATAATCCGGGTAATAATAACAATTTCCCTGGCAATAATAATATTTCTCAAAATGGTACATTAACATTACCCGCAGGAACCAATATTCCTACCTATTATGCCGAGGATAGAAACGCTCAAAGAATTTATGTGACAAGGGATGAAACTTTACCCCTCACCCTTACTGTGGACAGAGACATCAGGGATAACAGAGGTAATATTGTAATTCCTGTTAATAGTCGTATCCGAGGTGAAATCCGTCCTGCGGGAAATCGTCGAGGCTCTTTATTTGTGGGTAGAACTATTGTTTATCCCAATGGAACCGAAATGCCCATTAATGTTGAGTCCAATGTGGTCACTCGCACAGAAGTAATTGAAAGGGGTGGTAATAGTGACTCTATCTGGCAAGGTGCTTTGGCTGGTGCGGCAGCAGCGACTCTAATTTCTGGGGTTACTGGTAACAGAGTTATCTCCACCGAGAAAATTTTGGGTGGGGCTGGTTTAGGTGCTTTGGCTGGTTTATTCCTCCGTCAACAACCTTCCTCTGCTGAGGTGATTTCTTTTGACACCAGAAGAGATTTTAATCTTAATCTCCGTTCTAGTTTGAGTTATTAACTGATGTTAGGCAAAAAGGAATTTAACCTGCAACCTCAATGTTTTTTGTACTTCATGCCGGGTAGTTGGGTAATGAGTCCATCTAGTTCTAGTTGGAGTAATATTCCTGATACTTGGGCGGTGGGTAGTTGTGTTTTTGTCACAATGGTATCCAATGATGTTGGTTCAAGGGCGATCGCCCCATAGACTATACTTAAAGGAGGAGTTAAATTAGGAGATTGTTGAGGGGAAATCATCTCGGTGGAAACATCAGGAGATAGATTATTTTCCGAATCAGATTCAAACAAAGATAACTGCTGTGGTTGATCTAAATCAGGTATATCCCCCAAACTAGAAAGCAACTCCTCCGTTGTGACAATTACCTCCGCGCCTCGATGAATCAATCTTAAACAACCCCTTGCCTGAAAATTATCGGGAGTATTGGGGAGGGTATAAACATCCCGATTAAACTCTGTGGCATAATGTGCCGTAATCAAAGCACCTGATTTTTCAGGGGCTTCCATGACTAATATCGCCCGACACAATCCCGCTACGATGCGATTACGGGCAGGAAAGTTTCCCCTTTCTGGACGACTACCATAGGCATATTCAGTTAAAATTAAGCCTTTTTCGGCAATTTCCGCCATCAAAGCACGATTACTCGGGGGATAAACCCTATCCAATCCATTACCTAATACGGCAATAGTTCTCCCCCCTCCATCCAAACAACCCCGATGGGCAACAGTATCAATACCCTCAGCTAACCCTGAAACCACCACAAAACCCCTTTGGGCTAAAGCCTTACTAATATTATAAGTCCAGCGCCGACCATGTTCGGTGGGTTTACGAGTACCTACAATGCCAATTAAAGGAGTAGTACCATTGTTTTCTTTTGCTACTACTTTTCCTTGGTAATAAAGAATAGCAGGAGAACTAGGAATTTCCAATAATAACTGGGGGTATAACCCATCGGCAGGAGTCCAAAACAAAGGATTTTTTTGAATATGCTGTGCAAAAAGATAATCAGGATCGATATTTTTTCTTTGTTGATGGATAGTTTCACTAAGTTTTTTACCGATACCATCCACCCTTAATAATTGTTGTGAGGAAACTTGCCAAGCTGTTTCTAAACTATGAAAAGTTTGATAGATTTTTTTAATAGATGTTGATCCTAATCCTTTTATATTTGCCCATGCCAACCAATATTTTTTTTCTTGATTATTAATCATTTTTTAGTGCTAAACAATGAAGTTATTTTCTTCCCCTTGAGAAGCCTGACGACTACGGGCATCATAATATAAATCTGCCAAAGTTATACTATAAATTGCTTGTTTTATTTTTTGATTCAATTTACGCCATAACGCCACTGTAACCCAATCAGCAGAGGTAGTTTGCTGGTTTATCTCTAAAGGTATTGATTCCAAATTTTCCCCCACAGCTTCCAAAATTTGCCCTAGGGATATTTCATGGGTTTGATAGGCTAATTGATACCCTCCCTGTGATCCCCGTACCGAATTTATCAATCCTGCCTGGCGAATTTTTATTAATATTTTCTCCAAATAGGGTGCTGGTAAATCTTGACGAAGGGCGATCGCATTTACAGAAGTAGGTTTAAAATTAGGTTGTAAACTAAGATCTAATAAAGCCTTTACCGCATAGTGACCTTTAGTAGTTAACTTCATAGATAGAAAGAAAATTATTCAAAAAACACTTTTAAGACATAAAAAAACATTAAGTTTAGAAATAAAATTAAAAAATGCTATTTTAGTATATTATAGATCAGAAACAAAAAGCGATATTAGTCTTTTGTAAATCAAAAAAAAATAGCTAGTCAAAAAATAGTAAAATAAAAGTAAATGTCAAAGAAACCACAACCATTAACAGGAAAAGAGTTACTAAAAAAAGTAAAAAAGTTGGGTGACGTATCCCGTGAAGAAAAAGCCATTGAATGTGGTTATTACACCTTATCTGGCAAACAAAAAAGGGTCAGTATGGTTAAATTTCTTAATGCCCTAATTGAAGCCGAAGGCATTAGTTTAGATAACGATGCCACTACCGAAACCAAAAAAAGAGGCAGAAGTGCCAACTATCGAATTAACGTCCAATCTAACGGTAATTTATCCATCGGTAAAGCCTACACCGATAAAATGGGTTTAAAACCGGGAGATGAATTTGAAGTAGTTTTAGGTAGGAAAAACATCCACCTCAAACAAGTAGAAGAAGAATAATTAACTATAAAGTTATAGTTAATCATCAACTTCAAACATTCATTTTTAATCACAAACTCACCTATCTATCATCAACTGGTTTTGCTTTCCTCTTGGCCCGGTAAAAAACGACTTACCTTGGCTTTCACCAAAACCTTATCCTGTTGGGCATAACCGACAAAACGAATATAAACTAAATCCCCCTCCCTAATATCATCAGCATCAGGTTGATGTAAATTAGGGTCAAACTTTACCTGTCGCCATGGTTGCCCAACGGGAGTTATGTTCCACTCTGATAACAATTCCTCAAGGGGTTTTAGTAAACAAATAACACTTTTGGCAGGTAAATCAGGCTTAAACTTTACCATGATTTTGGCGGTGGGATAATTCGTTAACAAAGACTGCAACTGATCAAAATATTCAGCCTGTAATTCTTGTTTTATCTCCTGCGGTAAATTTTGGCAGGTTTTTTCTAACTGAGAATTTTGTTTTTCCAATGCCAAAATCTTGTTATTTAGATCAGACACTTTAAGACTAAAATCTTTATTGAGAGTCTCGTATCTATCCTGAGTAGCCTCCAATTCATCAGAGGAATTATTTAACTCTGATTGAAAAGAAGTAATTTCTGTTTTAGCCTCTTGTAATTCTTCGATTTTCTGGGACAATTCCTTTTTCAGGTTGTTGATGACTAACTCTTGTTGTCGAGAAAGTTTTAATAACTTTAATCTTCGAGGTAGAGACACAGAGTTTTTTTCTGATGACTTTTGACTATTCAAAAAAGTGACCAGAAATGTTGAACTTCCCAACCATAAAAATAGACCAAGAAATAAGTCTTTTCCATCTAGCATAAGCCGCACTATTATTTTTTTTTATTGACTAAACTATCTCAGATATTAAGTTTCACTGACAGGGTATTATCAAAAAAAGTTATCTCAACTCCTCTTGGGATAGGACAAACCATGAAATTTTAGTCAAACTTAATATTAAGGTTGATTCCTTTGATAATCCTTTAGAATTAATTGTAAATAGTTTTAGCCATAAATATTATGACCAGTGATCAATTTCTCATGTTAGTAATATTATTACTTCCCGGATTATCTTTATCTTTAATTGTGATGGCGGCCTTTGCGAAGGGAGGCTAAAGGATAATTAAAAATTTATATAGTCGGGTGGGCAATGCCCACCTAAAAAGTAACTATTCTACCGAGTCGGTGTCAGAAAGATTTTCCTCTAGGGCTTTTCTTTTTTCCATCTGACAAAGAAAATAACCTGTCATCATGGCAGAAGCCAATAGGTTAGCCATGTGTTGCTTATCAGCGACGATTTGGACATTAAACCCTTCTGTGGGCAACATTCCTAATAATCCTTGAACATTGTGGGTGATGATTTCTTTTATTTCTGGGGTTGCTGATTGAGCAATTCTTTCAAGAGTTTCTGGTTTTTGTTTTTGCAAGTAATCTATTAAGGTGTTTTCTAGGGTTGTTTCTGATTCTCCGCCAAAAAAATTTGCGTTAAATGCCATTTATTTTTTTCCTCTATAGTTATTCTTGTTTTGCTCAGTTCCTCTTTATCGGCTTACCAATGTCCTTGTTTTTTTGATCTATTGCCACACTGGTTAAAACTTTTTCCGATTATACTATATCAAAGGAATTGATGGATCCTTGTTGTCGATTACACATTTTTTGGTTTAACTGGGTAGTTGATCAATTTCAAAATATTGATGAAACTTGTCTGTAATTTCTAACCAATACGATCGCCCTTCCTCCTGTCGACGTTTACGAATGAATCCCAATTCTAACAATTCTTGTACATGGTGATAAGCACCGCTACCACGCACGGCAATTAAATCGCTTTGGAGGATAGGATTGGTAAGGGCTATGGCTGCCAATGTTCTTAGGGTGGCAGTATTTAAGTCAGCGGGGACGAGATTTTCGAGGAGATTTTGACAACAATGACGTAGTTGTAAGGCATATCCTGCGGGGGTTTCTACCACTTCTAAGGCACCTTCGGGGCGGTGGGCATAGTCAGACATCAATTTGATGAGTGCTGATTCTATCTCTTCTTCATTGGCTTGGGTTAACTCCCCTATTTCCTCGCAGGTGGTGGGTTTACCTTTAAGATAGAGTATGGCTTCTATTTGAGTAACTAAATTAGAATTGGTATATTCAGATCCCATTCACAAAAAAATTCGCTAAAGTTTAGCAAATATCATACACGGACAATGGTCGAAATTTTACAAATTGGTAATCCTATTTTACGAGAAATTGCTTCTCCTGTGCAGAATATTGATTCTCCTGATGTGCAAGAATTAGTAGATTTGATGTTGGGGATTGTTTTTGAGAGGAATGGGGTGGGATTGGCTGCCCCTCAGATTGGTTATTCGTCTCGGGTGATTGTGGTGGCTTCCCATCCTAATGTACGTTATCCCCATGCACCATTGATGAAGCCGATGGAAATGATTAATCCTTTGATAGTTTCCCATAGCCAAGATGTGGAGGAGGGAGAAGAGGGTTGTTTGAGTGTGCGAGGTAAGAGGGCTGGTGTATTACGGTATAGTGCGATCGCCCTTACATACCATAATCGTCATGGACAAAAGCAAACCAGAGAATTTGATGGTTTTATTGCTAGAATTGTACAACATGAAATAGACCATCTCAATGGCATTCTGTTTGTGGATCATGTTAAGGAAACCCTAAAAATCGTCACAGTGTAATAGTCAAGATGTACCGAAAAATAATCCTCCTCATAACCATTCTCCTCATCGCTGGTTGCCAAAATCAAAATCAATCTCTCAACGACAACGAAGGAGATAGCCATAGAGAGGTAGAGCAGGGAATCGTCTTAACCGATGCTACCATCGAACAATCAAACAATGATGGAGAAAATTTTTGGCGTCTTCGGGTAGGAAAAGTAACCTATTCGGAAGATAATCGCATCGCCATCATCGAAGACATTACCGCTAATTTACTTCAAAACGGTGAAATCGTTCTCAAAATTAGTGCCGAAAGAGGAGAAGTAATCGATGATGGACAAGAAATTAATTTGGTGGGGGAAATAGTGGCCTTTGATACCCGTAATGATATGGAAGTCATGGCAGAAAGGTTGAACTGGAAACCTGAACAAAACTACTTTACCCTCGAGGAAAATATCGAAGTCAACCACGAACAAATTAGGTTAGTTACCAAACAGGCTGAATATAATACTGCCACCCAAGTTTTACAATTAACTCAAGATATTGTCGCTACAACCCTCGAACCACAATTAAATATTGTTGCCCAATCCATTGCTTGGCAAATTGAGGAGGGGATGATTAGTACAGATGAACCGTTTAAGGTTACCCGTTATGAAGATGATCAAGTTACTGATACTCTCACAGGTACCATTGCAGAAATGGATCTTAATAATAATATTTTGATGGTGGAAAATAACATCGAATATCAATCCCTCAATCCTCCTTTACAGGGAGTTAGTAATCGTATGCGCTGGGATTATAACCTCCGAATCATTGAAACCGATACCATGATTCGTTTAGCCCAAATAGAGGAACAAATTACCATGACTGCCAATCGTGGCAAGATTGATTTGGATGAAAATAAAGTTTATCTAAGTAATCGTATTTTTGGGGAAGCCCAAACCGATGAGGCGAGATTATACGCTGATAATGTAGTATGGGATTTGAGTAATCAAAATATTGATGCCCAAGGTAATGTGGTATATCAACAAATTAATCCCGTGGTGAATTTTAGGGGCGATCGCGCCACAGGTAGACTACAAGATAAACAAGTGGTGGTCACTGGTAGTAATAATAACAGGGTGGTAACGACCATTTATCCTTAGATTGAGTTTTATGGCGTTGCTGATTTTAAATATGATTTCTCGTTTAGGCAGGGAATAGGGAATGGGCAATCGGCAATGGTGATAATATTTCATGTCTCAGTTTTGAGCATCTCTAAATATATTTCATATCACAATGAAGCAATGCCAGTTTTATTGAATTTTTTATTATTATTTTTCGCCCTTAGTTTAAGTATTGTCATTAAAAAAAATTTGTTCATATCTTATCTTTTTTGATAGCCTATAGTATAGAGTTATCAACTTAAAAATCCGTGACAATATAGTACAAAAAAATAAAATATGTCTCAATTCAATCTCGATAATCAAAGAAAGACAGCGATCATTATTGCTTCCATTACAGGATTAGCTGTAGTAGGCAACAATGGTTTAGTCAATAAGTTAGCGAGTGTTATAGATAACACCATAGTTCCATCCGTTCAAGCCCAAACACGCTCCATTGAGCCTAATGGTGAGTTGGATATGTTTTTAAAACAGCCGGGAACAAGCAGTACTCCTAATCGCATTCAACCTAGTATTACTCCCAATCGTACTCGACCTAATATTACTCCTAATCGCACCCAACCTAGTATTACTCCTAACAATGAAATGCGCAATGTTCAACCAGAAGATGGAGGTAACGATGTATTTTTAGATAATCGCACCCAGCCTAATAATCCTTCTACGGAATTCCCAGGATCTCATTTTTTTCCAGGATCTCATTTCTAAGAAAACTTGTAAGGTGGGCAATGTCCACCTCTCGCCATTTATAAAAATTACCTATACATTTGCCTAATCGCCACTTTTTCATAAAGCTAAATAAGCCAATTTCCATCATCGCCCACCTATTCAGTCCTTAACTAGATGTTAAATACCCTCGACTTAGACCTATCCCTTGACAAAAAAAGCTATCGTGAACAAATAGAGGCTTTGATGGTCGAACTGCGATCGCTCCAAAATATCTGTTGGCAAGAACAAATACCCATTATAGTAGTCTTAGAAGGTTGGGCTGCGGCGGGAAAAGGGAAAATAGTCAAAAAAATGACTAATTATATGGATCCTCGGGGATTTGATGTATATCCTACCCTACCACCCACAACCCAAGAACAAAAATATCCTTTTTTGTGGCGCTTTTGGCAAAATTTACCCCCCCTAGGCAGTGTCGCTATTTTTTATCATAGTTGGTATATCCATGTATTAGAAGATCGACTTTTTGATCGACTACCTGAAAGTCAAAGTCCCCTTGTCATGAGAGATATAAATGCTTTTGAGCGTCAATTGATTGATGATGGTGCCATCATGGCAAAATTTTGGCTACATCTAAGCAAAAAAGAATTAAAAAGCCGTCTCAAGGACTATCAAGAAGACGAATTAGACTCATGGCGAGTGCGTCCAGAAGACTGGCATCAACTGAAAAATTATAAACAATATTCCGCCCTAGCAGAAGAGATGGTAATTTATACCAGTACAGGTTTTGCTCCCTGGACATTGGTAGAGGCAGACTGCAAACGCTGGGCTAGAGTCAAAGTATTAACACAACTGGTGGCAACTATCAGAGCGAATTTGGATAAGCGTCAAATCGTTGCTGAAACCCCTTCCTTACCCCCTCAAACTGATTTATTACCCACCGAGCCAGATTATTTAGATAGGGTTGATCTAACCGTACATTTACCCAAGGATGAATATACAACCAGATTGAAGTCTGCCCAAGTGGAGTTGAGAAAGTTACAAAAGGAAATTTTTGAAAAAAAATTAGGGGTAGTGCTTTTATTTGAAGGCTGGGATGCCGCAGGAAAAGGAGGAGCAATAAAAAGGGTTACGGATATTTTAGATCCTCGAAATTACAAAGTCCATACCTTTGCCGCCCCCACGGATGAGGAAAAGAAATATCATTATCTTTGGCGTTTTTGGCGTAAATTACCTCAAGTGGGAAACATCGGTATTTTCGATCGCAGTTGGTACGGTAGAGTATTAGTAGAAAGAATTGAAAATTTTGCCACCGAAGTGGAGTGGCGTAGGGCATACCGAGAGATTAACGAGTTTGAAGCCCAACTGGCAACGGATAATTATTTGATCATTAAATTCTGGATTCACATCAGCCAAGAGGAACAATTAAACCGTTTTGAAGCTAGGAAAAATGATCCTTTCAAAAATTATAAATTAACCGAGGAAGATTGGCGCAACCGTGAACAATGGAATTTGTATGATGTGGCAGTGAATCAGGCGATCGCCCGTACTAGCACTCCCCTAGCCCCATGGAAAATAGTCCCAGGGGATGATAAGTATTACGCCAGAGTATATGTGATAGAAACTATTGTTAATGCGATCAAGAAAAAACTACATCACAATCATTAGGGCGGGGAACTGGGAACGGTTTTCGATAGTTTATGGTTATAAATTGATAATCTAAACATTTTTAACTACTTCTTAATCTTGAAATCGCCCAAACCCTGTATTCTTTTACTGGTAATATCAAGTTCGACGAATCAGTTATGAAAAGGAATCCTGTTTTGCCCCCTAAATCCCCCAATTCTGGGGGACTTTCATTGTAACAATTTATCCGAACTTGATATGATTCAAAGTAGTAAGACAAAAACGCTCAAACTATTACCTATTGCCCATTGCCTATTCCCTATTGCCTACCTTAACTAGAAAATGTTATCCCGAACTCAGGTTATTAAACCTACCGTTAAACATCAAGAGATAATTGTTTGCTTTCCTTTCTGGGCAAAACCTTCTCCACAGCCATTTTGATAACTATATAAAGAATGGGAACCACAAACAAACTGAGGAAAGTTGCCACTAACATCCCCCCAAATACTGCCGTACCAAGGGATTGACGACTACCAGCCCCTGCTCCTGATGCAATGACGAGGGGAAAAATACCCGTCAGGGTAGAAATGGCAGTCATCAGAATAGGGCGTAATCTTTGCTTGGAGGCTTCGATGGCGGCTTTAACAGTAGATAATCCCTCATCCCGTAGTTGATTGGCAAATTCCACGATCAAAATGGAGTTTTTACTCGCCAAACCGATCAACATTACTAAACCGATTTGACAATAAATGTCGTTGCTAAAACCCCTCAAACTTTGGGCAAGTAACGCTCCTAAAATAGCTAGGGGTACCGCCAAAATGATGATCAGAGGATCGACATAGTTTTCATACTGGGCAGATAAGACGAGGAAAACGAAAACGATACCCAAACTAAAGATAATCACCGCCACATTTCCCGCACTAATTTCTTCTAAAGAAATGCCCGTCCATTCATAGTCAAATCCTGCGGGTAACACCTGAGATGCGATCGCCTCTACGGCCTCAATAGCATCCCCAGAACTAAAACCGGGAGCGGGGGAACCATTAATTTCGATGGAACGAAACAGATTGTAATGGTTAATGGTTTGCGCCCCCACCGTAGGAGTAATGGTGACAAGGTTAGATAACGGAATCATCTCACCACCATTGGAACGAACAAAAAAGTTTTCAATACTTTCAGGATTCGCCCTAAATTCCTTATCCCCCTGAACATAAACCCGATAAGAACGTTGTTGCATGGTAAAGTCATTGACATAAGAGCCTCCCATCATTGTCGCCATGGTGTTGAATACATCATCCATATTCACATCCAACACCTTCGCCCTTTCCCTGTCCACTTCCACTATCAATTGAGGACTATTGGCCGCAAACTGGGTAAATACTCCCGCTAGGGTATCATCCTGATTGGCAGCGCCCAAAAATTGCCCCATTACCTCCACCATAGACTCCAAATCAGGGTTTACCCGTCGATCCTGCAAATTTAAAGTAAAACCGCCAAAAGCACCCAATCCGTCGATAGCAGGGGGGTTTACGGGAATAATTGTCGCCTCGGGGATCATGGCAAACTGACCAAATAGTTGCCCGATAATAGCTTGGACAGATTGGTTGGGGTTAGGGCGATCGGCCCAGGGCTTTAGGGGAGTAAAAATAATCCCTTGGTTGGGAGTGCTACCCCCAAACGAAAAACCCCCAATGGCAAAAGTACCCAACACATCAGGAATATCTAAAATAGTCGCCTCCACCCTAGCCATCACATCACTGGTATATTGCAAAGAAACCCCTTCAGGTGCCTGAACAATGGTAATAAAATATCCCTGATCCTCCTCGGGTACAAATGCCGTCGGCACGGCGGTATATAACCATCCCGTGAGGGAAATTAATACCGCAAATACCCCCACCACAAACAATTTAAAACGAGCAAGAAAACGTAAGGATTTTTCATACTTGAGGGTTAACCAATCCAAAAAACTATTAACTTTATTGAAAAACGGCTCTAGCCAAGCAGGGGGATGTTGTCCTTTTCGTAATAACAAAGCACAAAGAGAAGGAGTAAGAGTCAGAGCCAAAAACGTAGAAATGACGATGGAAAAAGCAATGGTTAAGGCAAACTCACGATATAAAGCCCCCGTAGTACCAGGGAAAAACGTTACAGGAATAAACACCGCCATCAACACCAAAGAAGTGGCAATAACCGCCCCCGTCAACTGCTTCATCGACTCACTAGCCGCCCGATGGGATTCCAAATCCCGATCCTGAATATAACGGTAAATTTGTTCTACCACCACGATCGCATCGTCCACCACCAACCCCGTCGCCAGAGTTAAACCAAATAAAGTTAAAGTATTGATGGAAAAATCAAACACCTGCACAAAGGCAAAAGTACCCACCAAAGAAAGAGGAATCGTCAAAGAAGGAATTAAAGTAGTGCGCCAATCTTGCAAAAAGACCAGAATAATTAACACTACCAAACCCACCGCCATCAAAAGAGTGATAATCACCTCGTCCAAAGATTCCTGAATAAAATCCGTGGTATTAAAAGCCAACTGCACATTAATTCCATCGGGAAACTGCCGTGATAATCGATCCATTTCATTGATCACATTTTCTGCTACCTCTAGGGCATTAGAGCCGGGTAACTGATATACCCCAATGCCCACCGCATCAACCCCTCGGAATCGTACAAAGGAAGTATAATCCTGCGCCCCCAACTCCACTCTACCCACATCCCGAAAACGAATTAAAGAACCCGTTTGCTCATCAGTACGGAGGATTATATTTTCAAACTCCTCTGGCTCACTCAATTGACTTACCGCCCGTAGAGCAATCTGCACCTCTTGCCCTTCCACCGCAGGTTCAGCCCCCACGGTACCAACCCCCACCTGAACATTTTGCTCTCGCAGGGCATTTTCCACATCCCCAGTGGTTAAACCACGGCTACTGAGACGATTAGGGTCCACCCACAAACGCATGGCGTAACGTCTTTCACCGAATACCGTGGCATCGGCAACCCCATCAATCCTTTTTAGGGCATCCACCAAAAATCTATCGGCATAGTTACTCAAAAAGTCATTATCAAACTCTCCGTTTTCGCTAAAAATACCAAAACCCATAAGGATATTGTTGGACTGTTGACTGACACTCACCCCTGTTCGTTGTACTACATCGGGGAGTTGTGCTTCTACCACAGAAATTTGATTTTGAATATCAACGGCGGCCAAATCTTTATCCCGTGAAGCATCAAAGGTGGCAGTAATGCTACTGGTTCCTGTGCTGGTACTACTGGAGGAGATATATCTTAAGCCTTCCACTCCGTTAATTTGTTGTTCCAAAATGTTGGTAACGGTGTTTTCTACCACTTCAGCATCAGCGCCCGTATAGTTGGCGGTGACTTGAATTTGGGTAGGGGAAATATCAGGAAAACGGGAAATGGGTAGGGTAACAATGCTGATAGTACCCACGAGGAGAATTATCAGGGCGCAAACCGTGGAAAATACTGGTCTTCGGATAAAAAAATCAACGAACATCTGTTATTAATGGATAATGGATAATTGATAATGGATAATTGATAATTGATAATAAATAGCTTGAGTCCGAGATAAGATGAACAATTGATAATTAACAATTCTTTTATTACCCCTTGCCTTTTG
Source organism: Cyanobacterium stanieri PCC 7202 (assembly GCA_000317655.1). Taxonomy (NCBI): domain Bacteria; kingdom Bacillati; phylum Cyanobacteriota; class Cyanophyceae; order Chroococcales; family Geminocystaceae; genus Cyanobacterium; species Cyanobacterium stanieri. The sequence goes on along the minus strand of CP003940.1, from coordinate 1,032,919 downwards.
CCTCTTGCCTAGCAATAATCATTCGGTTATTGGGGCATCTCTCCATTTTCTTCGGGAGGTAAGGGGGTAATGGGGGAACCGTCTTGAAGGTTCATAATCCCTGCACTAACGATTTGCTCTCCTTCTTCCAAACCTTCTAAAATTGGGTAACTGTTGCCTTGTAAATTACCTATTTCTACGGGGCGCTGTTTGGCAACCAATGATGGTTCATCCCCTTCTCCATTGTCGTCGGGTTCAGCCACAAAGACAAAGTTATTGGCGCCCATCCTGGTGATGGCAGAGGAAGGAACAAGGATACCTGAAGTTTCTTGCCAAATAATTCTCGCTCGAATGGAGGTTTGGTTAAATAAATTTGTTGCTCCTTGATTGAGGGTGGCTTTGGTTAAAATTAATTGAGAGTTGGCGCTTACTTCAGGAGAGATAAAACTGATTTCCCCTGTGGTGATGATTTCTCCTTGGCTGTTGAGGATTTCTACGGGTAAACCTAATCTTAGTCTGTCGGCTTGTTCGAGGGGAATGGATAGATTTGCCTCTAGTTGATCATTTTCGGTGATGGTAGTTAATTGTTCTTCGGAGGTGACGAAATCACCTACCCGCACAGGAATATCCCCGACGATACCTGTAAAAGGTGCCGTAATTTGGGCTTTGGATATTTGCACCTCCACTGCATTCACCCGCGCACTGGCTTGGGATACTTCGGCTTCGGCTTGGTCTATTTCTTCTCTTCTGCTTCCGTTTCTGAGCAGTTGCAGGTTTTGTCTGGCTTCTTCCACGTCGGCTTCGAGGGCGTTTAAATCAGAGCTTCTGCCTTCTCTTTGGGCATCTAAACGTCTTTGGGCTTGGGTGACGGCGGAGGATGCTTGACGCTCGATAGTTACAAATTCATCGAATTCATCTTGGGATATGGCGCCTTCTTCAAATAATACTCTATATCTTCTGGTTCTTTCTTGAGCCAGTTCTAGTTCTGCTCTGGCGGAGTCTAATTCTGCTTGGGCTTGGGCTATCTCTTGGGGTCTGGCACCCTGTCTAGCATTGTCCCTGCGGGCGATCGCACTGTTTAACCGAGCCTGAGCCTGGGCTATTTCTTCAGGACGATTTCCCGCTCTCAATTGATTTAACCGAGCTCTAGAACTTTCTAATTGGGCTTGGGCTTGGCGCAATTCAGCTTCTAACTGCTCACTTTGTACCCTAAAAATTACTTGCCCTGCCGTAACCCTTTCACCCTCTGCCACCTGAATACTACCGATCCTACCACTAATTTCTGAGCGAATAGTCACCGCCCTAGGCGCATCAATACTGCCCACAATGGTACTACTATCTTGTACTATTTCTGTTTCTAAAGTTTTTAACCTCACTGGAGATCCCTGAGATTGCCCTGCCATAGCCCCACCAGCAGGATTATTTCCATTTTCACCATTACTTAATAACAGGGTACCACCACCCCCAACAATCGCCAAGAAAGCCACTGCACCTGCTATCCACCAAGGAGAAAACGATTTTTTCTTTGGTTCTTGATCTACGGGTGTAATGCCTTCTTCTTTTTCTTCAACATTTGACACTTCGCTAGGGGCAGAATTAGGATTCGTCATATCAGGTACAGATTAACTAAATGTTGATGGTAAAGTTTTATTAAGTTTTATTATATCAACAAAATATATCAATCTGATATAAAAAATTAAAAAAAGAATATGTTAGAGTTAGCAACTTTAGGTTTGTTACAAAAAGAGCCATTACACGGCTATTTATTAAAAAAACAGATGGAATTATTTATGAGTGGCTGTATTAGCGTTAATTATGGGGCAATTTACCCTTTATTAAAGCGATTATTAGATAGAGGGCTAATAGTAGAAGAAGAAGATAATAACAACAATCGTAAAATTTATGATATTACCCCCGCAGGAAGAGAAAGATGGTTAGAGAAAATGTTGGAACATCCCCACGAAAGTTGGGTTAATGCTCGTTCTCGTTTTATGATTAAATTCTGCTTTTTTAGTTATCTAAAACCTAGCCAAAGATTACAACTGATAGAACATCGCCTAAAAGTATGTCAGTTAAAATTAAACGATGAAGACTTACAAATAATATATGATGATCCCTTTCAAGCATCGGCTTTAGAACGTTATAAATTAGAAATTCAACAGGAAATTGACTGGCTAATTCAACAAACAGAATTTATCCCTTAAATTAATCCCTTTGCCGATTTTCCATCAAATAATTGATAATAAAACAAGTAAATATTGAGAAATGTAAACAAATGGCAGATCAATTAATTAGAGCAACCGCCGCCGATGGCGGTATTCGTGCAGTAGGAGTAATTACCACCAAAAGCGTACAAGTAGCCAAAGATAGACACAAACTTTCCTATGTTGCCACCGCCGCCCTTGGTAGGGCAATGTCTTCAGGACTATTGTTAGCTTCTAACATGAAACAAGAAGGCTCAAGGGTAAATATAAAAATTAAAGGAAATGGACCATTAGGAGGAATTTTAGTTGATGCAGGTTTAGATGGCACCGTCAGAGGTTATGTTGCGAATCCTTCCGTGGAGTTACCCCCCAATGCCATTGGTAAATTAGATGTTGGTAGGGCTGTTGGTAAAGAAGGTTTTTTGTATGTCATTAAAGACGTAGGTTACGGTTATCCTTATTCTAGTACCGTTGAGCTAGTTTCTGGAGAAGTAGGGGAAGATATAGCCAACTATCTTGTTAATTCAGAACAAACAGCATCAGCCTTATTGGTGGGAGTATTCGTTGGCAAAGAAGGTGTTACCGCTTCTGGAGGTATATTACTACAGGTATTACCCAAAGCCTCCCATGATGAAAGTCTAATTTCTGCCCTTGAAGAGCGAGTAAGTAAATTAAAAGGTTTTACCCCCTTACTCAGGCAGGGCAAAAGTTTGAATGATATATTTAATGACTTGTTAGGGGATTTTGGTTTACATATTTTTCCCGAAGTACAGATGGTTAGATTTAATTGTAGTTGCTCTTTTGACCGTATGTTAGGGGCTTTAAAAATGTTGGGGGTAGATGAGTTAGAGGATATGATTGTTACCGATGGTGGTGCCGAAGCTACTTGCCATTTTTGTAACGAAGTTTATCATGCTAGTCCTCAAGATTTACAAGAAATTATTGAAGACATTAAAGCACAATAAATAACCTCAGTTCGGGATAAGGATGTGAAGAATTAACAATTGACAATTGACAATTATTTTATTGCCCATTGCCTATTCCCTATTGCCTACCTTAACTAGAAAATGTTATCCCGAACTCAGGTTAAATAATGTTTTTCAGATGTTTTTTGATGGTAAAAACATGATTTTTATCCATGATTTGATCATGATTTAAAACTTTAAATGTATCTTGTAAATAATTATTTTTCCTACTGATATATGTAACCAAAATCAAATCAAAACGACAACTATAATTTTGCCATGGAGGGTGTTGTGATAAAAAAACTTGAGCGGTGATATTAATTTTCTTCTGCTTACCGACATTAACCATGTCCAAACCATCATGATCCCAGTTTTTTGGTTGACGGGTTTTAACCTCAATAAATACCAATTGATTAATCTTTTCATCGAGGGCGATTAAATCTATCTCTCCCCATCGACAATGCCATCGATGATACAAGATTCTATAATGTTGTTGTGTTAACCAAAGGGCGACGACTTCTTCCCCTAGTTCCCCTATTTTTGTCATTGTACTTGCATATTAATGATTGATTTTTGGTTACTAGGTAACCTCAATTCGGGATAATAATTATGAGTATCGTTTAGTGTCAGCCTTGACGGTGAAAAGTTTACGGCGGTTGTCAAATTGCTAAATAACACCTAGAAATGGTGAAAAATATTCACTTCACTATTGCCCATTGCCCATTGCCTATTCCCTGTCTTAACTAGAAAATGTTATCCCGAACTCAGGTTAGGTATCTGTGCAACATTGATTATTTTTCGTTGCAAATCGTCAAAATTGATAAAATATTGATAACAAAAGCCGAAAAAACCTTAACAATTCTTTATAATAGTAAAGATATAGCAACATGGTTATCAAGTAAACTAAAGCCCTGTATCAGAAATTGCTAAATTTTGATAACCATCATGGAGTAATATAACGAATCTAAGCGTATAAGGTCAAGATATAATGAACGACTACAGTAATAACAATTTAACACCATTTCAAGGACAACCTTGGCTAGTAAAAGAAAGAGATGCTTGTGGTGTAGGTTTTATCGCCTACCAAGACAATCGCAAATCCCATAAATTGGTAAAAGATGCGTTAAAAGGTTTAGCCTGTATGGAACACAGGGGAGGATGTGGTGCTGATAGACAGACAGGCGATGGTTCAGGTATTTTAACAGGGATTCCCGTAGAAATTTTTGAGACATGGTTTAGCGAAAATAATATTGAAATGCCCCCCTTTGAAGAGTGGGGGGTGGGAATGGTCTTTTTACCCCAAGATGAACAAGAAGCACAAGAAGGGCGTAAATTTGTAGAAGAAATGGTGGAGGTAGAAAACCTCAAAACCCTTGGATGGCGTACTGTTCCTGTAAATTCCGATGTTTTAGGAGAACAAGCAAAAGCCAATCAACCCCGCATCGAACAAATTATAGTTACTTCTGGGGCAAAACATTACAAAGGGGATGAATTAGATCGTCGTTTATACGTTGCTCGTTCCCGTGTTGGTAAGAAATTAAGCGATAATTTTTATATTTGTTCTTTCTCTTGTCGTACCATCGTTTATAAAGGTTTGGTACAGGGAGATGTATTAGAAAAATTCTATGCAGATTTAAGTAACCCCGCTTACGAAAGCCGTTTTGCGGTATATCATCGTCGTTTTAGTACCAACACTGTCCCCAAATGGCCTTTTGCCCAACCCATGCGGGTATTAGGACACAATGGAGAAATCAATACCCTCATCGGTAATATTAACTGGATGAGTGTGAGGGAAGCAAATCTGGAGTTACCCGGTTGGACAAAGGAAGAGTTTGACGGTGTTACCCCCATTGTAAATATGGATAACAGTGACTCCTACAACCTAGATAGTTCTTTGGAGTTGTTGGTACGTACAGGGCGTAGTATTCCCGAGGCTTTGATGATTCTAGTACCTGAAGCCTACGAAAATCAACCTGAACTAGAAAAATATCCCGAAATTCTTGACTTTTATCATTACTATGCAGGGTTAAAAGAGCCTTGGGATGGTCCTGCATTATTGGCGTTTAGTGAAGGTAAAACCGTTGGGGCTTGTTTAGATCGTAATGGTTTACGTCCTGCCCGTTATGCTATCACCAAAGATGGTTATGTGGTGGTCGGTTCCGAGGCAGGGGTGGTAGATTTGGATGAATCAGAAATTATTGAAAAAGGAAAACTCGGCCCTGGTCAGATGATCGTGGTAGATTTAGAAAATAATAAACTGCTCAAAAACTGGGAAATCAAACAGGAAATTGCTTCCCAAAAACCCTATGGGCAATGGTTGAAAGAGTATCGCTTACACCTTGATAGAAAAGCATTTGAAACCGCTGATGGATCCCCCCTAACCCCCCTTGATAAGGGGGGAACTGAGCTGGTACAGTTACAGACTGCTTTTGGTTATACCCAAGAGGATGTAGAAATGATCATCACTGCCATGGCGAGAGATGGTAAAGAGCCTACTTTCTGTATGGGTGACGATATTCCTTTGGCGGTGTTGTCTGATAAACCTCGTTTGTTGTATGACTATTTTAAACAGCGTTTTGCCCAAGTAACCAATCCTCCCATTGATCCTTTACGGGAAAACTTGGTTATGTCTTTGGAGATGCACCTGGGGGAAAGGGGAAATTTATTACACATTGAGCCGAAAAATGCCCATACTTTGGTCATTGATTCCCCTGTGTTGTCTGAGTCAGATTTAGAATTTATTAAAAATTCTGATCTTGCTACCGTGGAGCTATCTACTCTTTTCCCCATTAGTGATGGTCCTGACGGTTTGAAATCTGCTTTAGAAAGATTATGTGATCAAGCTACTGAGGCGGTGAATGAAGGTCATCAGGTCATTGTACTAAGTGATAGATCCCCCCTTAATAAGGGGGGGAACGATCAAAATAAAGGGGATTTAGGGGGATCAGTTTCTGACGACACTTCTTACATTCCCCCTCTCCTTGCGGTGGGTGCAGTGCATCAGCACCTTATCAAGGCAGGATTACGCCTAAAAACCTCTTTGGTGGTAGATACTGCCCAATGTTGGAGTACCCACCATTACGCTTGTTTGGTTGGTTTTGGAGCTTCTGCGGTATGTCCTTACCTTACCTTACAAACGGTTTCTAGTTGGTGGCATGACAGCAAAACTCAGAAGTTGATGGACAATGAAAAAATCGAAAAAATTTCTGAAGTTGAAGCGCTTAACCGCTACCGTAAATCCGTTGAGGCTGGATTGTTCAAAATCCTTTCTAAGATGGGAATTTCTCTCCTTGCTTCCTACCATGGTGCTCAGATTTTTGAGTGTATTGGTTTGGGTGCGGATGTCATTGAATTGGCGTTTAAGGGTACCACTAGCCGTGTGGGTGGTTTAAACCTTGCGGAGGTAGCTAATGAGGTGATTTCTTTCCATCAAAAAGCCTTCCCTGAGTTACAAGCCAAGAAGTTGGAAAACTACGGTTATATCAACTACAAGAAGGGTGGTGAGTATCACATGAACTCCCCTGAAATGGCGAAAACTTTACATAAGGCGGTATCTGCCTATGGTAGCCAAGAGGGTTATGATCATTATGAGTGGTATCGCAAGTATCTTGAAGAGCGCCCTGTAACTGCTTTACGGGATTTACTAGAGTTTAAGTCTGACCGAGATTCTATCTCTATTGATGATGTGGAGTCCGTGGAGAGCATCGTTAAGCGTTTTTGTACAGGGGGTATGTCCTTGGGTGCATTGAGCCAAGAAGCCCACGAAACCCTTGCCATAGCGATGAACCGTATCGGTGGAAAATCCAACTCTGGGGAAGGAGGAGAAGATCCTAACCGTTATAACATTATTGATGAAGTGGATGCAGAGGGTAAAAGTAGTTTATTCCCCCATCTCCATGGTTTGCAGAAGGGCGATCGCGCCGCATCTGCTATCAAACAAATTGCCTCTGGTCGTTTTGGCGTTACCCCTGCATATTTAATGAGTGGTGAACAGCTAGAAATCAAGATGGCACAGGGTGCAAAACCGGGAGAAGGTGGACAGTTACCTGGGAAAAAGGTGAGTGAATATATTGCCATGTTACGCCGTTCCAAGCCCGGTGTTACCCTCATTTCTCCTCCTCCTCACCACGATATTTACTCTATTGAGGATTTAGCCCAGTTAATCCATGATTTACACCAAATCAACCCCACCGCCAAGGTTTCCGTCAAATTGGTAGCCGAAATCGGTATCGGTACCATTGCCGCTGGGGTAGCCAAAGCCAACGCTGACGTGATCCAAATTTCTGGTCATGATGGTGGTACTGGCGCATCTCCCCTAAGCTCCATCAAACACGCTGGATGCCCTTGGGAATTGGGCGTTACCGAAGTACACCGCACCCTCTTGGAAAATCAACTGCGCGATCGCGTCCTACTCCGTGCTGATGGTGGTTTAAAAACAGGTTGGGATATTATTATGGCGGCCTTAATGGGTGCTGAGGAATATGGTTTTGGTAGTATTGCTATGATTGCCGAAGGTTGCATTATGGCGCGTGTCTGCCACACCAACCAATGCCCTGTGGGGGTTGCCACCCAACAGGAAAGACTCCGCAAACGTTTCTCTGGAGTACCGGGTGACGTGGTTAACTTCTTTTATTTTGTTGCCGAAGAGGTACGCTCTATCCTTGCTAAACTAGGCTATCGCAGTTTAAACGAAGTCATTGGACGGGGTGACTTATTAACCTATCGTCAATCTGCCCAACTTACTAAAACCAAGGCTTTGGTGTTGGATTGTTTAACCAATCTTCCTGATACCAAAACTAACCGTGACTGGTTAAACCATGGTGATACCCACACCAACGGTAATGTATTAGATGACGAAATTCTCGCTGATAATGCCATTACGGATGCTATTAACAACCATGGCACCCTCACCAAAGAGATTAAAATCATTAATACCGATCGCTCCGTAGGTGCTAGAATTGCTGGGGTAATTGCTAAACAACACGGTGACTATGGTTTTGAAGGACAGTTAAACCTCAACTTCAAAGGTGCTTCTGGACAAAGTTTTGGGGCTTTCAACATTAAAGGGATGAACATTCACCTCGAAGGGGAAGCCAACGACTATGTGGGTAAAGGTATCAACGGCGGAGAAATCGTCATCGTACCTCCTAGCAATATCACCTTTGAAGCAGCCGATAACGTCATCCTCGGTAATACCTGTTTATATGGTGCCACTGGTGGTGAATTGTATGCCAATGGACGGGCTGGGGAACGTTTTGGGGTGCGTAACTCTAAGGCAACCGCCGTTATTGAGGGTGCAGGAGATCACTGTTGTGAATACATGACAGGGGGTTTAATCGTTGTCCTCGGTAGTGTTGGACGTAATGTGGGCGCTGGTATGACTGGCGGTTTAGGTTACTTCCTTGATGAAGAGGGTAATTTTGAGGCAAAAGTTAACCCTGAAATTGTCACTATTCAGCGCATTTCTAGTCCTGAAGGGGAGGCTCAATTAAAAGAGTTGATTACTAATCATGTCGAGAAAACTGGTAGTAAAAAAGGTCAATTAATCCTTGATAATTGGTCAGAATATCTACCTAAATTCTGGCAGGTTGTACCTCCTTCGGAAGCAGAAAATCCTGAAGTGAAAGCTCAAAAAGAATTAACCCAGGTGTAATTTAAAATGGCTTGAACGTGTTGCAATGGGCAGAATATATTCTGCCCATTTATTTTAGTGCGATCAGATTTCGTAACCACAGATTATTGAGATTAGGTTTTGCTTCGGGATTATTGAACAGGTTAAAATCGGAATAATATAGCTAACCTATGGGAGGAAAAGCAATGGAAGAATTACTGGAACTCAAAACGTTGTTAACCCAAGGAAATATCTCTGATGCTTTGGTGTTGGTGCAGGAAATGACGGAGATGAGTAAAGATGACAAGATTAACAAAATTGGTAGTTATGCCAAAATATTACTACTTCATCTAATTAAGCGACAAGCAGAGAAGCGTACTACTCGTTCTTGGGATTTATCCATTGAAAATTCTGTAGATGAAATTCAGAAAACTAATCGCCGTCGTAAAGCTGGGGGTACTTATCTGTCTCCAGAAGAACTAAAAGAAACCTTGACAGATAGCTATCGAATCGCCCTTGCACGAGCCGCCACCGAAGCCTTTGAAGGTCGTTATTCTAGTACGGAAATAGCTAAGATGATTGATTATGATCGTCTCATAGCCGATGCTTTAGATTTGATTAGAGAAGATTTAAACTAAGGATGTTTGCTTAAAAATTAAAGTGCGATCGCACACTATCACTTCTTGGTCGCCCTTATTCTGTGCAATGATAAAAGTGCGATGATAATTATGCCGTTAGGGTTACAGGGGTTAATCGGTAAATATGGGCAAGCTGAATAGCAGTTTTGAGATCATTATTTTGTAAGGCGAAACGCAAATTATCCAGTTTTTCTGCCTCTTCAACAGATAAATAAGGAGACCAATCTTCGTCTGTATAAGTAAGAGTGACATCAATTTCGGCGATATATTCACCTTGACGGATAATTTTGGTTTGGGTTTTTGTATTATTCATAGTTTTTATTTTCTAGTTTTGTAATCTTTTTTCCAACGGTCTAAAGTTGGGCGATAAGCAGTTATTAAAACCCCAGGAGAATCAGCATTTTTTGGTATTCCCCATACTGTATGAATTGGCTGATCATGAATATCTTGTTGTAATAGCAAGACACAAGCTCCTTTTCCATAGTCAGGATAATCTTCAATAATCTGAGCCTGTTCCACACTTAACAAAATATCTTTAATAAAAATGTTGTCATTTGCCAATTCATCATAGCCATGAGCTGATATTTTAATTTCTTTAGCTTTAATTAATTCTAAAATTTTTGTAAATGTTTCGCTCATATTCCTATTCTTTCATTTTCTCTCGATGCCATAATGAAGTGATGCAGTGGGGAGGTTTAAGTTCTGAGCGATCGCATCTTTATGAATGTGCGATCGCCTTAATTATTATGTGATATCTAAATGTGATTTATATAAATCTTAGAATTTGTTAGAATCAATTTCATAAAGTACATTTTATCCTATTAAGTATGGTTATATCATCAATTAGTGAAATAACTGAAGAAAGACAAAATAGAGCAGAAGAACAAATTAGAACACTACACAAAAAAGTTGATTATAATACGGTAGAATATCCTATCGAGGTTATTGTCGATAAATTTACAAAAAAAATAGAAGAAGAAGAAAAAACAGAATTATTTATTCCAGATTATCAAAGAGAATTTGCATGGGATGAAATACGTCAGTCAAAATTTATTGAATCTATTTTGTTAGGATTACCTATTCCTTCTATTTATGTAGCTGACAATTCAGAAGAATCACTAGACGAAAGTAATTTAAAAACAGAAGATTTAGCACGTTGGGAAATCATAGATGGTACTCAAAGGATTCGTACTTTAACAAGATTTATTCATCAAGACCTGAAGTTACAAGGTTTACAAAAATTAACGGAATTAGAAGGTTTTTTATTTTCCGATTTACCATTGGCAAGACAAAGAAGATTTAAAAGAGCATCAATTAGAATTATCGAATTAACCGAAGATACGGACGAAGAAACTCGTAGAAATTTATTTGAAAGAATAAATAGTGGCAGTGTCGAATTAAATGCGATGGAAAAACGTCGAGGAATTAGGAGAGGAAAATTTCTTAATTTGATTGATCGTTTAGTTAAAGACACTAAGTTCGTTGAGCTTTGTCATTTTTCAGAAACACAAATCAAGTATAAAGATCCTCAAGAGTATATATTACGTTTTTTTGCATTTTTAAATAATTACGACAACAATTACGAAGGTTTTACAAAAAAGAATATAACTGATTTTCTTGATGAATATTTAGAAGAAACAAATAAAATTACTGGTGACAAAATATTGGAAATGGAAAAAGAATTTAATCAGATGTTAAATTTTGTAGAGAAATATTTCCCCACTGGATTTTACCAAGAAAACAAAACAGGGAAAAAGCCAGTAACTAGAATTAAATTTGAATCGTTATCAGTGGGAATAGCTTTAGCTTTAAGAGAAAAGCCTGATTTACAGCTAGAATCAAAAGCTCTTTCTCTATCAGATTCAAAAGAATTTAAAGATTATACCAAAAGGGATGCTAGTAGCTCAAAAGTTAAAGTTAGTCGCAGAATTAACTATGTTAAAAGTATGCTTTTGGGAGAAGAGTAATAAGTGCAAACAGTATTGGACGACTTTAATAAAAGAGCGAAAGAAATTACTGATTATGTTGTTTTTATTAGAAATTTAGAAAATCAAAATATCAAGATAAGTAAAGAGAATCATGGCACAAAAATAGATACTGAATTATTAAAAACCCTAAAAGCTACAGCATATTTATTAATATATAATTTAATAGAATCAACTATGAGACTAGCAATAGAATATATTTTTAATGACATAAAAACTAAAAATGTATCTTTTGATAATCTTAGACAAGAGCTAAAAACATTAATTTGGCAAAATATTAAAAATAAATCAGCAGACAAATTAACAAACAATATTATTAATGTTGGTAAAGATATTATTCATGCTAGTTTTGATTCTAGTAAATTATTTTCAGGAAATGTGGATGCAAAAGAAATAAAAGAAACTGCGAAAAAGTTTGGATTTTCTTATCAAACCAATAATATTCATACTAGAGGTGGATCAGATTTATTATCCATAAAGACTCATAGAAACAATTTGGCTCATGGATGGGAATCTTTTAATGATGTTGGTAAAAACGCAACAGGGGAAAATTTAATAGAAATCAGTGAAAGAGTTATCGAATATTTAAGACAAATCTTAGAAAATATTGATCAATATTTAGCTAATGAAGAGTATTTAGAATCCAATGTAGAAAGGTGAGCATTTAGCCCACCTTAGGATAATTTTATGAGAGAGTCAGTTAATATTTATTCAATGCCTTCAATGCGATCTTCTGCTTCTTGGTATAACTGTTGTAACTTCTCGATATTCTCGTCAGAGGTTTCCCAATAACCACGTCCGTTAACTTCCAATAAGGTGCTAACCATACGACGGAAAGAGTTGGGGTTTAAATCCATTAAACGCTTACACATCTCTTCATCTTGGATAAAGGTGGTATTAGTATCCTCATATACCCAGTTGTCCACAGCGTCGGCGGTGGCACTCCAACCCATGGTATTTACAAGGCGTTTGGATAATTCCCTTACCCCTTCATAACCGTGGGATAACATCCCTTCGTACCATTTGGGGTTTAATAGTTTGGTACGGGCATCAAGGCGCACGGTTTCAGATAGGGTACGCACCTGGGCGTTGGCGGTGGTGGTGTCTGCGATGTAGGCAGAGGGTTTTTTACCATCATCCCGTAAGGATGCTACTACCTTGGTAGGATCAGAGTCGAAGTAGTGGGATACATCGGTTAAGCTAATCTCGGAGGAGTCTAGGTTTTGGAAAGTAGCATCGGCGGTTTTCAAGGATTTCTCGAAAATGTCTCTGCTTTCATCCATTACCCCCGGATTATCGGAGTTGAAGGCGAAGGATTTACGGTTTAAGTACATATCCCGTAATTCTTGCTCTTCTTCCCAACTACTGTTTTCCACTGCTAAGTTAACGTTAGAAGAGTATGAACCAGAAGCATTGGAGAAGACACGGGTTGCCGCCTGACGGAGGTTAATACCCATTTCTTCTGCTTGATCTAAAGCGTGTTTGCGTACAAAGTTCATCTCGATGGGTTCATCGGCTTCCGCTGCTTTTTTTACCGCTTGATCTAAAAGATTCATTTGGTTGATGAATAGATCACGGAATACCCCAGAACAGTTTACCACTACATCAATACGGGGTCTGCCTAATTCCTCGAGGGGAATTAATTCGAGTTTATTTACCCTTCCCAAGGCATCGGGTACAGGTTTCACCCCAATCATCCACATGATTTGAGCGAGGGATTCTCCATAGGTTTTGATGTTATCGGTTCCCCATAATACACAGGCGATGGTTTCGGGGTATTTCCCGCCGTTGTCAATCTTTTGACGCTCTAGGAGTCTGTCCACCACGATTTTAGCTGATTGTACTGCGGCTAGGGTGGGGATTTTTTGAGGATCGAGGGCGTGAATGTTTTTCCCTGTGGGTAATACATTGGGGTTACGGATAGGATCTCCTCCTGGTCCGGGTAGTACATATTCACCCTCAAGGGCTTTGAGTAGTCCGCCTAATTCGTTGTCGGCGCAAACTTGCTCAAGGCAAAATTCGAGATATTCAAACAAGGGTTTGATGGCTTTTTCGTCCACATTGGTGTAACCAAATTCATGGAGTTGGGCAACCCAAGGCTCTTTTTTGCCCATGTTGAAGAAGTTAAGTTTGGACACAAAGGAAACTCTGCCTTCAGCGTTCACTTGTTCTTCGACTAAGGCTCTGACAGCGGCTCTGGTGGCTTCGGTGATGTGTTGTAATAGTTCTACATCGGCGAGTACCCCTTTATCGGCGTTGCGATAAATTTCTTCCATGTTACGCCCGATGCTTCTGGCGATGATGGTGGGTAAACTCCAGATACCGTCTTCTTCACGATCTAAGCTACCAATGTTCACCAAAGTGGCGATCGCCTCTTCAGCGGTAGGAGGTTTACCAATGACGTGTAATCCACAGGGTAAAAGACGGGATTCAATTTCCATCAACTTACGATATACCGCCCCAACAATGGTATCTCTTTCATCCTGAGACATGGTGCTAGAGTCGAATAAATCAGCTTCCTGCCCTTCGGGAGTAGCAATTTCAGGAATATCTTTATCGAGGTTACAAATACGGGCTTTATCCACAATGGTATTAACGATTTGCACCGCACGACCACCTTCTTTTAAACCTTGGTAAGAACCAATTAACTCGCTCAATTCTTCCAAACCTTTGTATAATCCAGCGTTTTCGGCAGGAGGGGTGAGGTAAGAAATGGTGTTGGCATAACTACGACGTTTAGCGATGGTTGCCTCACTGGGGTTATTGGCGGCGTAGTAATAGATATTGGGAATATTACCGATGAGACTATCGGGGTAACAGTCTCCAGACATCCCCATCTGTTTACCGGGCATGAATTCGAGGGAGCCATGGGTTCCGAAATGGAGTACCGCATCCACACCCCAAACTTTTTCAAGGTAGGTATAGTAAGCTGCAAAACCATGGTGAGGGGAAGCAGAGCGAGAAAATAGGAGTCTCATGGGATCTCCTTCATAACCGAAGGTGGGTTGAACCCCAATAAATACGTTACCAAAGTGTTTACCGTAAATTAAAAGGTTTTGACCATCGCTGTTGAGATGTCCGGGGGGTGGGCCCCAGTTTTCCTCAAGTTTTTGAGAGTAGGGGGTTAAACGCTCGTATTCTTCTACGCTCATGCGGTAAGCCACGTTTAACTCAGGGCTAGAATATTGTGCCTGAGCGTCATGGATGACCATTTCCATCAATTCTTTGGGGGTTTCGGGTACGTCTTGGATGTCGTAGCCGTTTTGTTGCATTCCCTTCAACACTTCGTGGATGGAGCCGAATACGTCTAAATAAGCGGCGGTTCCCACGTTTCCTTTATCGGGGGGGAAACTGAAGACGGTAATGGCAAGTTTTTTGTCTAATTTGGGTTTTTTACGTAGGTTAGTCCATTTTAAGGCCCTGGAGGCGATCGCCTCTACCCGATCCTGTAAAGTAATAGAACGTCCAGTATTACCATCCCTACCAGAAAGAATAATCGGCTCAATGGCACCATCTAACTCAGGAATAGCAATCTGCAGCGCTACCTGGATGGGGTGTAAACCGAGATCACTTTCTTCCCATTCCTCCGTGGTTTGGAACACGAGGGGTAAAGCCACCATATAGGGGCGATTGAGACGTTTTAAAGATTCCACCGCCTTGGGATGATCCTGTCTAGCAGGCCCTCCCACAAGGGCAAAACCAGTGAGGGAAACCACTGCATCTACGATGGGTAAAGGTTCAACTCCTTGGACAGGTTTATCCCAAAAATACTCATCCACAGGTTTAGAAAAGTCTAAACCACCAGCAAAAATAGGAATAACTCTAGCTCCACGATATTCCAACTCCTGTAACATCGCCACATAATGGGCATCATCCCCTGTGACTAGGTGGGTACGTTGTAATACTAAGCCAATGGTGGGAGCAAGGGGATCTCTTAAATCATCACCAATGTCATCCCGGCTGTTATACCAATTAAGATAACCCTTAACATCTTCAAACATTTTGGGAGCGAGGGGATGCCAAATACCCATGTCAGGATATACTACGGGTTCTGCATACTCAGCGTTACGGTTGAGTAAGGATTTTTCCCCGGTGAAAACATATTTGTCAGCCAACATCAAGAAGAAATTTTCTAAGTTGTCCGCCGAACCTCCTAACCAATACTGGAAACTTAACATAAAGTTACGAGCATCTTGGGCTTTTTCCACGGGTAAATATTTTAATACCGTGGGGAGGGTGCGTAAAAGTTTGAGCATGGCATCTTCAAAACCAGCCCCTGACTTTTGCTTACGCTTTTTCATGAAGTCGCCGATAACGCTCTTACTTTGCCCTAGTTGTGCCATGCTAAAGCTACCCATTTTATTGAGGCGCATTACTTCGGGCATGGAGGGGAAGACGACCGCTGCATCGAGGTGATCACGATGGGGGGTAACGGCTTCTACCACTTTTTGGGCCAATTCTTCAATGAAGATCAAAGAGGCAATGAAAATGTTTGCTTCGGCAACATCTTTTTTAAATTCTTCGTAGTTTTCAGGGCTTCTCAATTCCTCAATGAGATAACCACTAATTTCGATGGCGAGATTAGGATTATGGGCGTTAATGGATTTGATTGCCGCTGAAATGGAACTTTGATATTGAGGTTCTAAAACAACATAAACCACCTTCATTAAAGCACGACCTTGTAAATCTTCGGGTGCTATATGTCTGATGGCGGATTTTACGTTTGTAAACATTAATGTTTTTTCTCCTATCTAGGTGAATTTAAACGGAATATGTAAAGAATTATTACAGAGCTTAAAATACGCTCTTTATTGTTTTTACCACGAAAATAAGCGGTTTTACCTATCAGTTTGGTAATCTTTACGGTAATCCGTAGTATTTTGTTACAAATTGTTACAATAATGTTTTTGTATCTGAAAATAAAGGGAGATTAGGGTCTCGTTTAAGCGATGCTACCTCTTTTACGGGCTTCTTTGTAGGAAACGGCAACATTTTTCACTCCATACCTTAACATTTGTTCTTCGATGAGGGAAAAGAATTGAGTGCGATCGCCCCCTTTGACCACCGCAAGATTATGGGCTTCGGCAAGGGCAACGGGATAACCAAAACCTTTGTCAATTTGAGTCAAAGTAATACTAAGGGCTTGATTTAATAATTCTGAGTCCTCTGCTACCCACTGAGGAAATTCCACCCTGGCCACCTCTGCACCGCCATGGAGGTAGCAAAAATGGGTTTTTTGACTTTCGGGGTAACAATCCAAGATGCGGGAGTTACTGCGGAAAATAGCACTTCTTTGACGGGGTTGTAAAATTTGTTGCCAGAGACTGGTATCTCGGAGGGGTTCCATTTTTTGACAGGGATTTTTTTCATTATCCATAGAACAAAAGTTGGTGCAATGGGGTACTTCATAAGGACAAGCCATTAAGCGCAAAAAACTGATGGCATCAATACTACGGGAGGCACTGATATAGCCAACTATGGGAATTTTACTCGCCTGTAGTTGTTGCAATGATTCAATGATGGGGTTAAGGATTTCCTCCTTTGCATCGGTGGGTAGGGTATCCAAAAACCAATAAGTCAGTGAGCCGTCGGTCATGGCTAAGTTAGGAATATTAAAATGAGCACCGGGGGGATTTACCCATGTACAGGCCATTTCGGTCAATATTTGTACCTCTTTCATGGTGCGATGATAGCCCATCCATTCCTCGGTGCGGATACCCCATTTTTTAGCACTGTAAAGATCTTCTGTTTTGTAATAAATTTCGGGGATACTATCTAGTAGGGGATGAAGATTTTGCCCATAATGGAGCATTATTCGACCTATATTAATAAGATAGCAATAGATAATTTCGTGGTGGGAGGGGGCAATTTGTGACCCGTCACTGGAAAAAACACTATGACTAGAGGGGGCTTCTGGTATTTCGATGGCAGTGTCTAGGGATTCTATGGGAATACCGGGAGTGAAGATCATGCGATCGCCCCATATTTCCTGTGCTTGAATTAATTTATCTTGTTCTTGATTGGCCTGAAGAAATAGTTTTTGAGCAATTTCTAATCGTTTTAAACCTGCTTGGGCATCTTTCTGCATCTGTTGCCCTATTTCGGGCATTTGTCGAACTAATTTAGCTATATCAAGCATTTGGTTAACAATTGACAATGGATAACTATTCTTTTTTCGGCATTGGCTTAATTAGGGGATGAAATATAGTTGCATTATTCCAATAACTAAGTATTAAAAATACTATCACCATTGCCCGTTCCCTGTTCCCTGTTCCCTCAAATTATAAATTAAATCTAATTCAAAAAGATTGCTCCGAGAATGATTAAACCAAATCCGAGGCGATACCAGACAAAAATCCAAGTTTTCTTTTTCTGTAAAAAGCGAATTAACCAAGCAATGGCAAGATAGGAAAAAACAGCGGAGGAAATAGTGCCTACCACTAAGGGCATTATGGATTCTGCGGTAAGGTTGACACTCAAAACATCTTTTAATTCTACTAATCCTGCGAGGGTAATGGCTGGAATACCCAATAAAAAGGAAAATCTAGCGGCGGTAGAACGTTCTAAGTTAATAAACAATCCTGCGGTAATAGTAGAACCTGAACGAGATACTCCCGGAATAAGGGCAAGGGTTTGGGCTAATCCCATCAGGATACCGTCTTTGATAGCAAGATCATCAAAATTTCTTTTGGGGCGACAAAATTTTTCGGCAATGGCGAGGAGGATAGACATAATTATAGAGGCAAGGGCGATCGCACTTAAACCCCTGGCAGGGGAACCATCAAAATCTGCCACAAAAGCCTTAATACCCAAACCAACCACACAAATAGGAATAGTACCAACGAT
The DNA here is from genome assembly GCA_000317655.1 of Cyanobacterium stanieri PCC 7202. Lineage (NCBI taxonomy): Bacteria > Bacillati > Cyanobacteriota > Cyanophyceae > Chroococcales > Geminocystaceae > Cyanobacterium > Cyanobacterium stanieri. The sequence goes on along the minus strand of CP003940.1, from coordinate 1,014,691 downwards.
AATACCCATACCGATTTTGAATTCATGGGTATCATAATTTTTGGTTCGCCATGCCCTAATAATTCCGAGGGTCAAATCTTTCAAATCCTGCCAAAAATACCAAATGACAGCAACAATACTACCCAGTTGAATGATAGCAGTAAAAGCAACCCCCGGATCTCCCCACCCCAATGCCATGGGAACAATTTTTAAATGAGCAGAGCTACTAATGGGCAAAAACTCTGTTACCCCTTGCACAAAACCCAAAAATAGAGCTTGAAAAAAGTTTAACTCTGAGGAATGAGTCTCAATCACAATGTTTTGAGCGATGGTTGTACCTTTTGCCAACCATACCAGCATTAAACCCCCGAGGATTCCAGATAGCCAAGTAAAAAATGATGATTGAGACTTTGTAAACATTTAGTAATGGATAGTTAAACTTTCAATGGGTTGATTACACTTATTACGAATTATCCAAAATCAATAAACCGTAATTCATGGACTATTGTAATACCTCTTTGATTTCTTGGGCGGAGGCTAAATCACCCCTTTGTTGATAAATTTGTTCTGCTCTTCTGAGCATTTCGTAGGCTTCATCATGTCTATTTCTTTCCTTGAGAAGCATTCCTAAACGATGATAGCCGTAGGGGTTTTGGGGGGCTACTTCCAAAAATTGACGATAGGCAACAATGGCCATGATGTTGTTACCCTGTTTTTCCAATACCCTAGCAATACTACCATGGGCAACCACAGAATTAGGATCTAAACTAGAAGCCCTTTGATAGGCTCTTAGTGCCATATCCCAATCTTCATTTTGTTCGTATAACATCGCCATCTTCAAGACGACATTTGCATCGCTGAGGTTGCTAACGTGTAAACTTTCTAATTTTTGTAATGCTTCAGCGGGATTGCCTTGTTGAAAATGAGCGGTAGCTAGTTTTACTTGTAAATCGGTATTGTTGGGAAATTTACTAATTGCTTGGGTTAAAAGTGCGATCGCCCCTTCATATTTACCCTGTTGATATAGAGAGGTAGCCATCATATCATACGCCGTTTCATTGGTACTATTTAGGGCAACCAATCGCTCGTAATGTCTTTCCACCGCCTGATGTTGTCCATTTCTGAGGGAAATTACACCCAAAGCCAGATGATATTCAGCATTATTAGGTTCTAATTCTAAAGCACGACCATAAGCCCTCATAGCTTCGTTATCATCGCCGCTTCTAGCAAGGGTATAACCTAATGCACCATAAAAATTAGCATTGTTAGGATCGAGGGAAACCGCTTGACGATAAGCCCTAGCAGAGGCTGAAAAATCCCCATTACTAGCGTATAAAAAGCCCATTCCTGAAAAAATACGAGCATTAGTTTCATCAATGTTAGATGCCTGACGAAAAGCATTAAGCGCTCCATTCAAATCTCCGCTGTCAATATACTCCTTACCTTGGGTTAGTAATTCGTAGAGTTGCTCTTTTTGTTGAAAAGTAAGCTGTTTAGCTGCTTTTTGTTGAGCCTCGGCAGAAGACATGACGCTAAACAATCCCGCACTACCAATCACTAATGAAAGGGTTAATTGACTCAGAAATTTTCTTTTCACTGTTCGCAAATCTCCATTTTGACTTAATGAATCTTAATATTAGCAAACCAAAAAGTCAAATGGATGGGTAATAAAAAAAATCCGTATTTTTAACTAGCTAGAAATATACCATGACCGAGGAAATAAGTTTCCCACTCAAACAAAAAAATGTTTATTGTTTTGAGTTGGCTTTAAGCTAAAATTGCCATAGCCATCTTTTATAAATTGTTGTATTAATGTTATTTACGAATCAGGGGGAAAAAGTGGAGATAAAATATTTACCCAATATATCTCCCATACAAGAAAATGGCGAAGATGTTATAAAAGGTTTAACAAGTAATCCAAAAGTATTACCACCCAAGTATTTTTACGATCGCACTGGTTCATTATTATTCGAGAAAATATGCGAGTTACCGGAATATTATCCTACTCGTACAGAAACAGCAATTTTAAACACCGCAGCCCCAGAAATAGCTTCCCTAACTGGCATCAGCGAATTGGTAGAATTAGGTAGCGGTAGCTCTACCAAAACAAGATTATTGTTATCTGCCTATGAAAATTTGGGTAAACCATGGCGTTATATCCCCATTGATGTTAGTGGAGAGATGCTCAAACATAGCTCTTTAAAATTGGAAGCCGAATATCCCACCCTCTCGATTCTCGGTTTAGTGGGAACTTATGAACAGGCTTTAGTACATCTGCCCCCCAAAAAATTACCATCGAGAATGATTGTTTTTTTGGGCAGTAGCTTAGGTAATTTTACCATGGAAAAGTGCGATCGCCTCTTTTATGAAGTGAGAGATGTATTAGAAGAAGGGGATTATTTCCTTTTAGGCATTGATTTACAAAAACCTGTTTCAATTTTAGAAGCTGCCTATAACGATGAGCAGGGGGTTACAGCAGAGTTTAATTTGAATATGCTATCCCACCTTAACTCCCGTTTTCAAGGCAATTTTGACCCCAATAAATGGCATCACAAGGCGATTTATAACCAAGAGTTGAATCAAATTGAGATGTATTTACACTGTGACGAAAAGCATCAAGTATGCTTACAAGGTCTTGATTTGACCGTAGATTTTGCCAACAATGATTTTATTCTGACCGAAATCTCCCGTAAATTTGACCTTGGGGAAATGGAAGATTTTTTACAATCCCACGGCTTAAAAACGGTTCAGGCATGGACTGACGAAAAAAAGTGGTTTGGTCTGATCCTCGCCCAAGTCAAGAAATGAGGCTTACAAGACAAGAGACAAGAGGCACAAAATAATAATTGTTCATTGTCAATTCTCAAGCGCAAAGTACTTTTTGATCAAACCTGACGTAATTAATAACTCCCTATGGTATAATTTGCCCTAATAGTAGTTATTACTAAAAAATAACTGAAAATAAAATCAAATATTTAAGGGGAGAAGATTGTTAGTCACTAACGATCAAACACCCAAAAGGGATATAGTAAACTAATAATATCCAAGCAAAAAAAACGATTAACACAATAGGAGGCGTGTAGTCAATGGGACTACCTTGGTATCGAGTACATACAGTAGTAATTAACGATCCCGGTCGCCTAATTTCTGTTCACTTAATGCACACTGCATTAGTAGCAGGTTGGGCTGGATCTATGGCTCTTTATGAGTTAGCAGTTTTTGATCCTAGCGATGCCGTTTTAAACCCCATGTGGAGACAAGGTATGTTTGTTCTCCCTTTCATGGCTCGTTTAGGTGTAACTGGTTCTTGGGGTGGCTGGAGTGTCACCGGAGAAACTGGTGTTGACCCTGGTTTTTGGTCTTTTGAAGGAGTTGCGATCGCCCATATCGTCCTCTCTGGTTTATTATTCCTAGCTGCTGTATGGCACTGGGTATATTGGGATTTAGAACTATTTACCGATTCTCGTACAGGTGAACCCGCTTTGGATTTACCTAAAATGTTCGGTATTCACTTATTCTTGTCTGGCTTACTTTGTTTCGGTTTTGGTGCATTCCACCTAACTGGTTTATGGGGTCCTGGAATGTGGGTATCCGATGCCTATGGCTTAACTGGTCATGTGCAACCTGTCGCCCCTGAATGGGGACCTGCTGGGTTTAACCCCTTTAACCCCGGTGGTGTCGTTGCTCACCATATCGCCGCAGGTATTGTGGGTATCATTGCTGGATTGTTCCACCTCAGTGTACGTCCCCCCGAAAGACTTTACAAAGCTCTTCGTATGGGTAACATTGAAACCGTACTTTCTAGTAGTATCGCCGCCGTATTCTTTGCTGCTTTCGTAGTGGCAGGAACTATGTGGTATGGTAGCGCTACCACCCCCGTAGAATTATTCGGACCTACTCGTTATCAGTGGGATCAAGGTTATTACCAGCAAGAAATTCAACGTCGTGTGCAAGGTGCGATCGCCCAAGGAGCCACTCCTGCAGAGGCGTGGGAATCTGTACCCGAAAAACTTGCCTTCTACGACTATGTAGGAAACAGCCCTGCTAAAGGTGGTTTATTCCGTACTGGTCCTATGAACAAAGGTGATGGTATCGCTCAAGGTTGGTTAGGACACCCCGTATTTAAAGATAGTGAAGGCAGAGAATTAAGCGTTCGTCGTCTTCCCAACTTCTTTGAAACCTTCCCCGTTGTCCTCAGTGACGCTGATGGAGTCGTTCGTGCAGACATTCCTTTCCGTCGTGCAGAATCTGCTCTTAGTGTAGAACAAACTGGTGTTACCGTTTCCTTCCTCGGTGGAGATTTAGATGGTCAAACCTTCTCTGATCCCCTCGATGTAAAACGTTATGCCCGTAAAGCACAATTAGGTGAACCCTTCGAGTTTGACACCGAAACTCTCAACTCCGATGGTGTATTCCGCACCAGTACCCGTGGTTGGTTTGCTTTTGGTCATGCTTGTTTCGCCTTATTATTCTTCTTTGGTCACATTTGGCATGGCGCCCGTACCTTATTCCGTGATGTATTCGCTGGTATCGATCCAGACTTAGATCCTGAACAGGTAGAATGGGGCTTATTCCAAAAAGTGGGTGATAAATCTACCCGTGCCAGCAGTGAGGCTTAATTAGTTAATATGGAATCAGGGTTTTATTAATTTAATATTTCCCTGATTTCATTTTCAGTAAATTTTCTAATAAATAGAGGAAAAAATTATGGAAAGTGTTGCATATATTCTTGTATTAGCAATGGCGATCGCCGTTTTATTCTTTGCCGTTGCCTTTCGTGAACCCCCCAAAATTCAAAAATAGATTTCAAAATTCAACCTATTTTTAATCATTAATTTAAAAACATCTCTAAATGATTTAGAGATGTTTTTCTTTAACAAAGTCATTTTGTCTCCCCTCTTGAATGGCATTTTTTAAGCCAATTTCTTCTATAACTTCTAAAAAAATATCCTGAAAATTATCCTTTTTAGTTTCTATTAGTTCGATCAAAACTTCTTTTAATAATTCTTTGATTTTCTCTTCTGATAAATCTATAGTTTTGCTCATTATAATTGATAATTATGTTTCTGAATATATAGTAAATCTATTTAATTATACCTTGTCAAAGGCGATCGCACCCTGTAAATACATCAATCTTATCTTGTAAGTGCGATCGCATTAAAGAAGATCATTTAATAATTGATCAATGTCAATCAATCCTTGCACTCCTTTTTTACCACTTTCAGTTTTAATTCCATAGACGATTTTTTGAACATTATTAAACTCATCTTGAGGATTTATTTGAGATTGAGTTTTATATGATGATGCAGATGTATGAGCAACAATACCCCTTTGTTGACCAAAGGTATTCATTAATTGTAACCAATCAGGCTCTAAATCATCACTTCTAATTCCTACTGGTAATAGTAAAGCTAAAATATTTCTTTCTTTGATACCATGATTATCATCTATTAAATTCAAAAAATTTGCAAAAGCTTTGCCAATTTTCTTATCTAAAACTAATTGTTCCTTAATTTTTTTCTGGGAAGAAGATTGTCTTGGAGTTAAAGATTCTGGAGGCTTTTCTAACTCTAATCCTGAAAAAGCCAATAAGCTAACTAGAGTTATTTTTATTTTTCCTTGCTTTCCCCAAAAAATTATAGCTGACTGAGCGATTTCTTTAACTCGATCTTCAATATAACTTTCTATTTCTGCATGAGCTAGTATTCTATAAGCGATTGCTCTACTCAATTGCCTTTCTGAATACTCTCCTAGATCATTAAAATTTTTGGGGAGAAAATATTGTCTCAATTTTCTTAGCTCTTTTTCTAACTCTTTAAATCTTTGAGATTGTTTTAATCTTTGAGAACGAGACATTTATTATTTAATTACCTCGTTTTTCACTGGAATAAGATATATGATTATCAATTAATTTAGGAATAGGAAAATCTATTTTTAGAGTATCTTTTAAGGCAGTTCCCCAAAGATTTAATCTTGTGTAAAGGCTTCTTATTTTACTAGTGCTACTCCTAACTGAACTTAAAAAATCTTGAGATGATGAACAAAGATATTTAAATTTGTCTTCAATATCTTTTTTGTCTATTTCTTTTATGCGGGACCTAATATTAGGGTTAGAAAAATAAAACAACATCGCATCTAATACTGATAAATTGCGTTGTCTTTCATATTTGTTCTGCTCAGCTAACCAAACTCTGCCAAAATATTTTTCACCGAATATCTCAGTCATAATATCTATAGCTTTTTCAAACTGATCCAAACTCATTTTTATTTCTTCTTCTCTATTCTGCCATTGTTTATTAAAGTGATCGCAAGTATTATCCAAAAATGCTTTCAAGTCACTTCTATATTCAGGTAAAAAATAACGAAAAGCGATATATTTCAAAAGTAATTGATTATCACGCATTCTAAAATCAGGTTGTTTAGGAAAAAGAATCTTTAATCCTTTACTTTTCAATGAATAATCGTCTATGTAATTAGTAAATTCTCCTGGATGTAATGCTTGTCTCAATTCTTGCGGGGATAAAGGAGTATTTTCAACATTTAAACGTAGAAAAACTGTGTACAAAAAATTATCATTTTGCCAATTTTTAATTATAGTTGTGCGAATAGTTTGATTATCTAAAGCATTTTTTTTATCACTATATAATATAGTCTCTTGAAAATCTTTATATCGTAAACCATTCAAATCTACTAAAAATTCCAAGTCTTTTAATTTAAAATTATTATTATCTGATTCACTTTTTCCGTAAAACTGTAAAATGGTCAATAAACGTTGTTTACCATCAAGGACTAAATATTTTCCTTTTTCTTTTTCTGCTAGTACTATTTGTGGAACAGGAAGCCCTAAAATTAAAGATTCTATCAGGCGACTTTTTCTTTTGATTGTCCAAGCATCTCGACGTTGAAATTTAGGATTTAAGTTAATATTTTTACGAATTATTTGATTTTTTATTGTTTCTGCTGTCCAGTCAGTTCCATAAACAACAATGTCAGAAATTTGTTTAATATCAAAATCTAAATTTTCAAATTCTTCTTGTTCTTCTTCAACATTTATCTCATTTTTTAATATTTCTGATTCCACTTCTAAGGTTCTTAATGTATTCATACTCTATATAGAAATATTATTATCTAAATTATAAATGAAAGTTGGGATGAACTTTCTATCCACCCAACTTAAATAAATGTTTGAATATTACTTCATCTCAGAAATAGCACCTTTTGCCATATTCGCAATAGCCTGATCCGTTGCTTTAGGTAACTGGTAATAAGTACCCCCTGCGGTGGTAGCCAACTCCTTACCGAAGCCAGTAGAGACAAACTTTTTCTCCGTGTCAATGACCAACAACTTCATACCCATAGCTCGGATTTTACCCGCAATTTCCAGTAATTCCGCTTTAATATCAGGCTTTTCACCCTCTGGAATTTCATCCCCCAAAGAACGGGCGAGGGGAATATTGCCTCGTCCATCGGTAATCGCCACAATGACCACCTGCCCAATATCCCCAGACATTTGAGCATTTACCCCCACATGAACTGCTTGGGTAAGGGCATGGGAAAGGGGAGAACCACCGCCACAGGGTAGGGTTTCAAGGCGTAAACGAGCGAGGGTAATGGAACGGGTGGGAGGTAACAATACGTCCGCCTGTTCTCCTCGGAAGGGAATCAAAGCTACCTGATCTCGGTTTTCGTAGGCTTCTGTGAGTAAACGCATAACCGCACCTTTTGCCGACTGCATCCGATTAAGCGCCATAGAACCTGAAGCATCCACCACAAAGACGATTAAAGCCCCTGCTTTTCTCGCCAGACGTTTTGACCTCAAATCGCTCTGTTCCACGATGACACGGCGATTAGGATAGCGCTCACGGCGACTTTTTTGGTAGGGTGCAGAGGCTCTGAGGGTAGCATCTACGGCAATGCGTCTTACTTTGCCTTTGGGTAACATGGGTTTGATATAGCGCCCCCGATCATCGGAAAAAATCATGTTACGAGCGCCCGACTTCCCTTGTCTTTGCATCTGTTGGGCAAAATAAAGCACACTGGGATCTAAAATTACTCCCTCCACATCAAAAACGAACTCTTCAGGGATTTGGGGGGCTTCCTGTTCGTCTTGATTATCTTCTTTGTCTTTTTCTTCCTCTTGATCTTGATTATCTTCTTGCTCCTCTTCTCCTTCGTCTCCTTGATCTTGGGGTTGGGGTGGTGGTGGTGGGGGAGGTTGCATCTGATCTTCAGGGGGTTGTTGTTGTACCATGGTAGAACGAGGTACGATGACCAATTCTACGGCTTTACGCAGATCATCGGCACTGACGGTATTTCTCCCTTCAAGGGCGGCGGCTGCCATGGCTACCCTGACGGCAAAAATTTCGGCTCTATGTCCTTCTACAACACCCCTGACGGCTTCTTGGACGAGGTATTTTATTTGTTCGGTGCTGATGCTTACTTCTTTGATCCATTCTCTTGCGAGGATGATTTCCGTGCGCAGAGCGTCCATATCTTCGTCATATTGCTGTAGGAATTTGACGGGGGAGGAGGCGTAATCGATTACTTGATCTACTGCTTGGACTCTTTCATCTAATGCCAATACTCCATCGGCGCTAAGGGCGATCGCAATGCGATCCAATAAATGTTCTCTCAGGGTACCTTCTTCGGGGTTGTAGGTGGCAATTAACAGGGGTTTGCAAGGGTGAGAAAAACTAATCCCCTCCCTTTCAATCTGGTTTCTGCCATCGGTTAACACCGTTAAAAGTTGGTTAGCAATTTGATCATCAAGGAGGTTCAATTCATCGATATATAAAACCCCTCGATGGGCTTTGGCGAGTAATCCGGGTTGAAATACGGGTTCACCCTGTTTTACCGATTCTTCCACATCCACCGAACCCAAAAGGCGATCTTCGGTGGCATTGAGGGGAATTTGTACAAAGGGCGCCGCTATTACCTCGGTGGGGATTTCTTCTCGGGGGGTATCACCATATTTTTCGAGAGTTTCATTATCCCATTCCTCTCGGTTATCGGGATCACAGTTAAAACGACTGCCTTTGATCACTTCAATGGGGGGCAAAAGGGCATGGACTCCCCTTGCCATCACCGATTTGGCTGTACCTCGTTTACCTGCGATCGCCACTCCTCCCAAAGTAGGATCTACTGCAGCCAAAAGCAGGGCTGTTTTAATAGCCTGTTGTCCAATAACTGCTGTTAAAGGAAAATTTATATCTTTAGTAGTTAAGGTTGGCATTAATAATTAATATAGCAATTTCAAAGATCTTTTTTATTCAAAGCTATATTTTATCGTACATTCACCCTTGACCACTAAAAGTTAAACTTAACCAGTATTTTTCGGTATTTTCAGACAAAAAAAGATTATCATTTCATGATTATTGTTTGAATAAGATTATGAACACAAAAAATCTGATATTCGGTACTCTTTTAATCTTCATTCCCATCTCCATAGCTGCCCATTATCTTCATTGGAGCGAAACCTTAATTTTTATTACTGCGGCTTTGGCAATTATCCCCCTCGCTGCTTTTATGGGGGAAGCCACCGAAGAGATAGCTGTGGTAGTCGGCCCCAATTTGGGGGGATTGCTCAACGCTACTTTTGGTAATGCTACGGAATTAATTTTGGCTTTTATTGCTCTCAAAAGTGGTTTAGTGGCTGTGGTAAAAGCAACCCTTACAGGTTCTATTATTGGTAACTTATTGTTGGTCATGGGTTTTTCCATGCTCTTGGGTGGTTTACGTTTCAAAGAACAAAATTTTCAACCCACCACTGCCCGTCTAAATGCCTCGGTGATGAATTTGGCGGTAATTGCCATTTTATTACCTACTGCGGTGCAATATACATCGACGGGTATAGAATCTATTACTCTACAAAAATTATCTGTAGCGGTGGCAGTGGTATTAATTCTGGTTTATTTGCTTACTCTCCTTTTTTCCATGAAAACCCATTCTTATCTCTATGATGTAGGCATAGCAGAAAACGAGGAGGAAGGGGAGGAAAGTTATCATCCCAACTTGTGGTTATGGGTAGGAGTTTTATTTATTGTAACCGTGGGAGTGGCGATCGAATCAGAGTTACTGGTAGAATCTTTGGAAATTGCTACGGCGGATTTAGGTTTACCCACTTTGTTTACAGGGGTGATCTTTTTACCTATTATTGGTAATGCGGCGGAACACGCTACGGCGGTGACAGTTGCGATGAAGGATAAAATGGATTTATCTGTATCGGTTGCTTTGGGTTCTAGTTTGCAGATTGCCTTGTTTGTTGCCCCTTTATTGGTCATTGCGGGATGGTTTATGGGGCAACCTATGGATTTGAATTTCAATCCTTTTGAGTTGGTGGCAGTGGCAGTAGCTGTGTTAATTGCTAATTCCATTAGCTCTGATGGTAATTCTAATTGGTTGGAAGGTGCGCTACTGTTGGCTACCTATGCGGTGGTTGCCCTCGCTTTCTTTTATCATCCTGCCATTGAAGGTTTATAAATTATTGTTGAGGTTTGTAAGCCCCATTGTTTTTGATATAATTTCGTTAAGAGGCTATGGTGGTTCTTCCTTCTAACAATTTAATTAATTGGCAATTAGAGTCACCGCTTTCCTCTTCTAGTTGGTTTAAGATAAATCAATACTATAGCATCTGAGATAAAGTCCGAGTAATCAGTTGTGAAAAAAAGCGGTTTTGCCCCCTAAATTCGCCAATTCTGGGGGACCTCCCATTGTAATAATTTATCCAAACTTGATATGAGTTATGGGGTGTGCAGTACATCACTTGACTTTAATAACCATGGTAGGCAGTGATATATAAATCCTTCATGTCTTTGATCAAAGGATAACGGGGATTGCTACCTGTACATTGATCATCAAAGGCTTCCTCGGCTAAAGTGGCGATCGCCCCTAAAAATTCCTCTTCAGTGCCAGAGTACACTTCTTTAATGGTGGCAGGAATATTAACCGCCCGTTTGAGAGTTTCCACCGCCTCAATGAGTAACTCCACTTTTTCCTCCTCCGTTTCACCCCCTAGATGGAGATAGTCAGCAATTTGGGCATAACGGTATTTAGCATTAGGATATTTGTACTGAGAAAAGATCGCCTGTTTAAAAGGGGCATCGGTGGCATTGTAACGAATTACATGGGAAATCATCAGGGCATTAGCCAAACCATGGGCAATATGGAAGCGAGAACCCAATTTGTGAGCCAAGGAATGGCAGATACCAAGGAAACCGTTAGCGAAGGCCATCCCCGCAATGGTGGCGGCATAGTGGACTTTTTCCCTTGCCTTAACGTCTTTTGCCCCTTCACGGTAGGAGCGAGGGAGATATTCAAAGATCAAACCGATCGCCTTTAGAGCCAAACCACTGGTAAACTCGGTAGAATAGGCGGAAACGTAGGCTTCTAGGGCGTGGGTGAGGGCATCTATACCCCCAAAAGCTGTTAAACCCTTGGGCATATTTAATACCAATTCGGGGTCAACTATGGCGATATTGGGGGTTAGGGCGTAGTCTGCTAAAGGATATTTTACCCCAGTGCGATCGTCCGTTACCACGGCAAAGGGAGTTACTTCCGAACCCGTGCCAGAGGTGGTGGGAATGGCCACCATGATGGCTTTTTCCCCCAAGGGAGGGAGATCATATACCCGTTTGCGAATGTCCATAAAACGGGTGGCAATGCCTTCAAATTCGATGTCGGGATGTTCGTACAATAACCACATGATTTTGGCGGCATCCATGGGTGAACCACCCCCCACAGCAATGATTACATCGGGGTTAAAGCTGTTCATGCGATCCAAACCACGGTTTACGGTGCTTAAACTGGGATCTGGTTCTACGTCATAGAATATATCATATTTGATGCCCAACTGTTCCAATACGCTCTCGATTTTGCTAGTAATGCCAAGATCGTATAAGGGGCGATCGGTTACAATAAAAGCTCGATGTTTTCCTGCCAAATCTCCCAAAGCCACGGGCAAACAACCGTATTTAAAATATACCTTCGGCGGTACCCTAAACCAGAGCATGTTTTCCCTACGCTCGGTAATGGTTTTCACATTCAACAGGTGAGATACCCCCACATTACCACTGATGGAGTTCCCCCCCCAACTACCACAACCAAGGGTAAGAGAAGGATCGAGGCGGAAATTATATAAATCCCCGATGGCACCCATGGACGCAGGAGTATTCACCAACACCCGACTGGTTTCCATTCGTGCCTCAAAATATTCTATATGCTCATGGTCATCCTGAGCGATATAAATCACCGAAGTATGACCCCTACCACCAAATTCCACTAACCGAGCAGCTTTAGCTGTGCCATCTTCCAAATCTCTGGCTCGATACATGGCAAGAATGGGGGATAATTTTTCATAGGATAAAGGCTCATTAATGCCAATTTCCTCCACCTCAGCAATTAATACCTTGCTCTCTGGGGGAATGACAATATTTGCCAACTCGGCAATTTGGATCACCGACTGCCCTACAATATCGGCATTAAGACGACCATCTTTGAGAATAACCTGCCGTAATTTTTTCGTCTCCTCTGGGGTAGTAAAATAAGCTCCCCTAAACTCAAATTCTTTCCTAAACTCGTCATAAATCTCATTTTCCACGATTACCGACTGCTCAGAGGCACAAATCATGCCATTATCAAAGGTTTTACTGAGCATAATCGAAGAAACAGCCATTTTTATATCCGCACTACCCGCCACAAAAGCAGGGGTATTACCAGCACCCACCCCAAGGGAAGGATGTCCAGAGGAGTAAGCAGCTTTTACCATCCCTGGCCCCCCTGTGGCAAGGATTAATTTAATTTCGGGGTGTTGCATCAATGCCTGAGAAACTTGTAAAGTAGGCTCTTCTATACAACCAATAATATCAGGAGGGGCCCCCGCTGCGATCGCAGCTTCCAAGATAACTTTAGTGGCTTCTACGGTACATTTTTTCGCCCTTGGATGGGGAGATAAAATAATTCCATTGCGAGTTTTGAGGGCTAAAAGAATTTTAAAAACAGCGGTGGAGGTGGGGTTAGTGGTGGGAATAATTCCTGCAATTAAACCAATGGGTTCGGCTACTTTTTCTATGCCATAAAACTCGTCTTTTTCAATAACTCCACAGGTTTTTTCATCACGATATTTGTTGTAAATAATTTCTGAAGCGAAGTGATTTTTTATTACTTTATCTTCCACTATACCCATGCCTGTTTCTTCACAAGCAGATTTTGCGAGAGGAATACGGGCATCATTAGCCGCTAAAGCCGCCCGTTTAAAAATACGATCTACTTGTTCTTGGCTAAAGTTAGCATAAATTTTTTGAGCTTGTTTTACCTTACTTATTAATTCTTCTAATTGCATTAATTGTTGTTGATTATCTGTCATGATTTACTCCTTGATAAAGTGAATAAGAAAAGAGTTATCAAGTAGCACCTAAGTAAAATTATTAGAGATTTTTAAATAAGTGTTTTATACTTCTCTTTCGTCTCTATTTCGATCTTAGATCTAATCTCGGATGTTCGTCTTAAATATAAACTTTCCTTCACAATTGCCCTACCGAAAAAAATTTGTAATCTTGTTTTTTGGCTTTGGATACAATAAAAAAAGCAAATTAGATCATAAAATTAACAAAAAATAACAATGATCAGTTAGAATTAAGGCAACTATAAATAATCATTACAATAAGTTAAAGAGTATATATGTCTCTCCCCATTCGCAACCTTGCGATTATTGCCCACGTTGACCACGGCAAAACCACCCTAGTAGATGCTTTATTACAACAGTCTGGAATCTTCAGAGAAGGAGAAGAAGTTCCTACCTGTGTCATGGACTCTAACGATATAGAAAGAGAAAGAGGAATTACTATTCTTTCTAAAAATACTGCTGTACGTTATAAAGATACATTAATTAATATTGTAGATACCCCCGGACACGCCGACTTTGGTGGTGAAGTGGAACGGGTTTTAGGTATGGTTGACGGTTGTGTTTTAATCGTTGACGCTAACGAAGGCCCCATGCCCCAAACTCGTTTTGTGTTGAAAAAAGCCCTAGAAAAGGGTTTACGTCCTATTGTAGTAGTAAATAAAATCGATCGCCCCAATGTCCACCCTGATAAGGCAGTGGATAAAGTATTTGATCTATTTGTGGAACTAGGTGCAGATGATGATCAATGTGATTTTACCACCCTCTACGCTTCTGGTTTATCTGGATTTGCTAAAAACAACATTGAGGATGAAAATGTAGATATGCAACCTCTATTTGAGGCTATCTTACATCATGTTCCACCACCAGCAGGGGATCCCGAAAAACCTCTACAATTGCAGGTAACTACCCTCGATTATTCTGAATATTTAGGTCGTATCGTCATTGGTAGAATCCATAACGGTAAAATCGAAGCTGGACAACAGGCTGCCTTGATGAAGGAAGATGGTAGCGTTGTTAAGGCGAGAATTACTAAATTATTAGGTTTTGAAGGTTTACAAAGGGTAGAACTAGAAGAAGCTAGTGCAGGATATATCGTGGCGGTGGCAGGGTTTGCTGATGCGAATATCGGTGAAACCATTACTTGTCCTAATGAGCCTCAACCTTTACCCTTGATTAAAGTTGATGAGCCTACTTTGAGAATGACTTTCTCTGTTAATAACTCTCCTTTCGCTGGATTAGAGGGTAAATTTGTTACTTCTCGTCAAATTCGCGATCGCCTCGACAAAGAGTTACAAACTAATGTAGCTTTGAGGGTAGAGGATGGAGAATCTGCGGATCAATTCATCGTTTCGGGAAGAGGAGAATTACATTTAGGTATCCTTATCGAAAATATGCGCCGTGAAGGTTTCGAGTTCCAAGTATCTCAGCCTCAAGTAATTTACCGTGAGGTAAACGGACAACCCTACGAACCTTTTGAATACCTCGTTTTAGATGTACCCGAAGAAGCTCAAGGCTCTTGTATTGAGCGTTTGGGACAACGTAAAGCAGAAATGCAAGATATGCAATCCGGGGATAATGGACGTACTCAATTAGAATTTATCATTCCTGCCCGTGGTTTAATCGGCTTCCGTGGTGACTTTATTCGCATGACTAAAGGCGCTGGTATTATGAACCATAGTTTCCATGAATATCGTCCTTTGGTGGGAGATTTAGAAACCCGTTACAACGGTGTACTTATTTCCTTCGAGGAGGGTGTTTCTACCTTCTACGCCATGAAAAATGCTGAGGATAGAGGGGTATTCTTTATCCATCCCGGTACCAAGGTTTACAAGGGTATGATTATCGGTGAGTCTAACCGTGCGCAGGATGTGGAGATTAATGTTTGTAAAACCAAGCAGTTAACCAACCACCGCTCGGCTACTGGGGATGAATTAGTCCAGTTACAAGCCCCTGTGGAGATGACTTTAGAGCGAGCTTTAGAATATATTGGCCCTGATGAGTTGTTGGAAGTAACTCCCGAATCTATTCGTTTACGTAAATTAAATAGTAAGAAATTAGCTAAACGTTAATTGTTGTCCTTGACACTCCCACCGACAAATCACAGATTATGTCGGGGGATTCTTACTTCACAGACACTTAACTAGATTAAGCAAGTTGCCTTGTCCAATCCCCGTCAGTACGTCTCCGTAAGCATTTTGATTCACGATATGCCCTACCGCAATTAATCCTCTATTTCTAATGACTTTTGCACTCACCACATCTCTTGGTGCGGTATAACCACAAAACTGGCAATTATGCACTCTTTCCCCTAAATGCTTTTTGCCCGTATGATTACCACAGTTACTACATTCTTGAGATGTACCATTCTTGTCAACCTTGAGATAAAACTTACTTCGTTTCCAGCACACATATGGCAATATTTCATTAATAAACTGCCCTATACCCGAGTCTAAAGATTGCTTTCTCACAATCCCTCGACTCCAAGAAACAAAATTTATATCCTCCACAAAAATGTTGTCAGTCAAATCGCAGAGGTAATTAGCTAACTTAAAATGCCAATCACGGCGAGTGTTAGCTACTTTTTCATGGATTTTTGCTATCTTGTTTTGGAGTTTTAACCAATTATTAGAGCCTTTAATCTTATGTTTTAAGCGTCTTTGTAGCAATTTAAGCTTACTCTGTGCTTGTAACAAAAACTTAGGGGCTTTGATTAACTCTCCTCTATCTGTAGCAATAAATGATTCTATCCCTGCATCAATTCCTAAACTTGTTTTTCCCACAGGTGCATCATAGCAAGATTCTTTAGATTGAAAAGCAATCATCAGATAATAACCTGATGCTTTTTTCACAATACGAGCTTGTTTAGGCTCAAACCCAGTGGGATAATCCCTAGATTGTTTAATTCTTAACCAGCCTAATTGTGGTAACTTAATCCTACCTTCCCCTAAACAATTTTTTAGCATGGCAGGGAAAACAAAACTTTTCATTTGCTTTTTAAATCTAGGAAAGCCATAACCCTTAGACTTCATATCGGAGAATGCTTTATCTAAAGTTTTCAGAGTTTGTTGTAATACTTGAGCATTAACAGACTTTAAGTTTTGGTTTGTCTTTTTGGCAATGGTTAAGTTTTTTGCTTGGCTATGGTAATTAGGATATGGTGCGTTAGCGGGGATTATGTATTCAGAAACTATTGAACAACGATCAACCAGTGATTTACGGCTGTTATAATAAGCCTTTCTTTCAGCCAAGGCATAGTTATAAACGGACTTACAAACATCCAAGATGTGCTCCACCTCGTTAACTTGTTGCCGATTAAGTTTTAGCTTGAACTGGTAAGTTAAGGTAATCACTTGTTTTGCAATTATTTATTTGCTACAGTTTAATTATATATTTACCGACTAAAAATGTCAACTAATTATAATAAAGGTTTTAGGTCAGTTTATAAACTTACCGCTCACGTTCTGTTAGTTACCAAATATCGTAAAAAAGCAATCTCAGAAGAAGTGTTAATCAGACTAAAAGAAATTTTTACAGATACGTTAACTAAGTGGGAGTGTAATTTAGTGGAGTTTAATGGGGAGTTAGATCATGTCCATTTACTGATTGACTACAAGCCTGATATATCTTTGTCTAAGTTAATTGCTAATCTAAAAACAGTTAGCAGTCGGTTGATTAGAAGAGACTTTCCTGAGTTAGCAACTAAATATTTTTACAATAAACCTTATTTTTGGACGGGTTCTTATTTTGTGGCAAGTTGTGGCGGTGTAACAGTAAATCAACTAAAAAAATATGTGGAGAATCAAAAAAACTCCTCAAGAATAAAGATGTCCTACGGACATTTTATTGATTGGTCAAAAATTCATCTCCCGTTAATTTCTGTGGGTATTTCTTTTAAGAGAAATATAACGGGAGTCCTCTTTTTGACATTTTTCAGATAGATTAATAAACATTCCAAGGGTTAACATTTTGTTAGCCCTTTTTATTTGTCCCCTAAACCTTCTTGAGCCACCTACAGAGCTTTTCAAGTTGATAAATCATATTAAATAATTACAATAGAAAGTCCCCCAGAATTGGGGGATTTAGGGGGCATTCCGGAGAGAAAGAATCTCAAAAAATGAATTGTTCATTATTAATGCTTACCTAATCATCATTCTTGCTTTGTTCATAGTTGATGGAGAAAGATGATTGTTTTGACTATGGTAATGTTTTGGGTGTTGATGGGCTTCGGGGGATGAAGAATTATCTCGTTGTAACAATTCAATGTTGAATCGATAACCCACGTTGCGCACTGTTTGAATTAAGTTCGGTTGTCGGGGATCTAATTCTATTTTTTTACGTAATGATAAGACATGGGTATCGATGGTGCGCTGGTTTTCTATTTCCTCGGGCCATGCACGACGGAGTAACTCGGTGCGACTGAGGGGGCTTCCTTGGGCTTGAGTTAATACATAAAGTAGGCTAAATTCTTGGGGTGTGAGATCGATGAATTCTCCTCTAAATTCGACTCTTCTTTGGACTAAATCAATCTTGAGATCTCCAAAATCCAAAATTAGGGGGGCGTTGTTTACCCTAAACCGACGCAATAATGATTCAACTCGGGCTAGAAATTCTTGCATCCCAAAGGGTTTTTTGATGTAGTCATCGGCCCCTGCTTTTAAACCATTTACTACGTCTTTTTCTCCTATTTTGGCGGATAAAATGAGGATCAAGGTTTGACTTGATTGGGATAACCAACGGCAAAATTCGATGCCATCACCGTCTGGTAAGTCGGAATCAATGATAATCAGAGTGGGCGGATTTTGGATCAGGTTGTTTCGGGCTTGTTGAATGGTACTATATTGATGGGTTATGTAACCTGCTTGTTGTAGATGCCATCCTAAGAGCGATCGCAAATGGGGATTACCTTCAACTATAGATATATAAATCACTTCCGCAGTTCCCAATGTCTTGAATTGTGAATAAATTAAGGATAACCTAACAAATTGTCAGGATACTGTAACACAGGCTACCTAGAAACGTTGATGGGGGAAATTAATGAAGAATTAAGAATTGACTTTTTGGTTGTTTTTTTATAAATATCCCCAATCTGCTAAATTAATGAGTGATGAATCAATCATGGTTAAAAGGATGGAAAGAATTTACATTCCCCAACTGCTGAAGATGCCCCAGCAAATGGATAAGTTTACTTTTAAGGAAAATATTAAGGGTTTTAAGACTTTGACCCCTATCAAAGGTAGTTTAGCAGTTTATCATCGTGGGGGTTTTTTGGAGGTGGAATTAACCGCTGATACTATTCTTACCCTAAAGTGCGATCGCTGCCTAAAAACTTTTAACCATCGTCTCGAAGTAGATACATCAGAAATTATTTGGCTAAGTGATCAATTTGAAGATCCTGATAATTTACCCTTGGAGAGGGAAATTTCGGGGGATGACCTGTGCGAAAGTTTGCCCCCTGACGGTTATTTTGAAGTGCAAAGCTGGATTTATGAACAATTATCCCTTGCTTTACCCCTAAGACAGTTATGTAACAACGAAGATTGCGAACCTCCTACCATTGATGAAAGTTCTACCATTACCGACAGTCGTTGGGCAGCCCTTACTGCGCTCAAATCATTGGGAGAATAAACCGCTAAAAACCATTTACCATTGCCCATTCCCCACCACAACACTTTTGGCACAACTCCTATAATGGAGATAGTTATTTTAATTTATTAACGAATTGAGCTTTAGATAAAAAATTGAAATGTTAAATCCTAATTCCCGTAAAAGAAAAAAATATAGTAGAGTCCTTACCCTAATCGTTAGCAGTCTTTTGTGGGGACAAACCTTGGTGGGGGGAGGGGTTGCCCTTGCTCAAAATCGTAATCAAGAATTTAGTTATAGTGATTTACTCAGTAAAATTGAGACAGAAGAAATCCAACGTATCGAAATTGATCCTGATACCAATGTGGCAAGGGTGTTTTTAGTGGGAGAAGACGAAGACAGCCCTAGGATAGTAAATTTATTCAATGATAATCGGGAATTAATTAGTCGCATCAGACAAAATGACATTGATTTTGCTGTGCAATCTTCTGGGGCTTCGGCGGCAGCGGTGATTAGCGGTGTACAGTTGGGGTTACTCTTATTTTTGATCATTGGTTTATTTTTATTGATTCGTAAATCTGCCAATTCGGCGGCGGGGGCGATGAATTTTGGTAAATCCAAGGCGAAATTTCAGATGGAGTCACAAACGGGAGTCGAATTTAAGGATGTGGCAGGTATTGAGGAGGCGAAAGAGGAACTGCAGGAGGTGGTAACTTTCCTCAAAACCCCAGATAAATTTACCGCCATTGGGGCAAGAATCCCTCGGGGTTTACTGTTAGTAGGGCCTCCAGGGACGGGTAAAACCTTGTTGGCAAAGGCGATCGCCGGGGAGGCAGAAGTTCCCTTTTTCAGCATTTCGGGATCGGAATTTGTAGAAATGTTTGTGGGGGTTGGCGCTTCTCGGGTCAGGGATTTATTTCGTAAGGCGAAGGAAAATGCCCCTTGTTTAGTATTTATCGATGAAATTGATGCGGTGGGAAGACAGCGGGGTAGTGGCATCGGTGGGGGTAATGATGAAAGGGAGCAAACCCTGAACCAGTTGTTAACAGAAATGGATGGTTTTGAAGGAAATTCAGGAATTATTATCATTGCGGCGACCAACCGCCCCGATGTCCTAGATAGTGCCTTGTTGCGTCCCGGACGTTTTGATCGTCAGGTAATTGTGGATTATCCTGATTTGGAAGGACGTTTAGGTATTTTGGATGTCCATGCTAGTAATAAAAAAATTGAGGTGGATGTAGATTTAAAGGCGATCGCCCAGCGCACCCCCGGATTTTCTGGGGCAGATCTTGCCAACCTCCTCAACGAAGCAGCAATTTTGACTGCCCGTAAACGCAAAGATGCCATCACCATGGCAGAAGTTGATCAAGCCATTGATCGGGTGATTGCGGGGATGGAAGGTACTCCTTTGGTCGATAGCAAAAGTAAACGTTTAATTGCCTATCATGAAGTGGGTCATGCCGTGGTGGCCACCCTTACCCCTGGGCATGATCCTGTGGAAAAAATTACCCTAGTTCCCCGTGGACAGGCGAGGGGTTTAACTTGGTTTACCCCCGACGAAGAACAGGGTTTGGTATCCCGCAATCAGCTTTTTGCCCGTATTACAGGGTTATTAGGTGGTCGTGCCGCCGAGGAAATGGTATTCGGTGAGGACGAAGTAACTACAGGTGCTAGTAATGACATTGAACGGGTTACGAGTTTGGCTCGTCAAATCGTAACTAAGTTCGGTATGTCTGATCTAGGGCCTATCGCCCTAGAAGGGGATGAACAGCCTGTTTTCTTGGGTAATGACTCTATGAGTCGGACAGAATATTCTCAGGATATAGCCCAAAAAATTGATTTACAAATCAGGGCTATTGTTCATCAATGCCATGAAAATGCTAAGACGATTATTAATGAATATCGTCCTGTGGTTGATTATTTAGTAGATCTTTTGATCGAAAACGAAACCCTTGATCGTCAAACCTTTGAAAAGGTTTTAGGACAAAAATCTCTTTAAGCCCTAGCAATATTCACCGCACAGGCTTTTAACTCAGGTTGTTTAGACACAGGACAAGCCATGGGATGACTAAGGCTATTGGCTTCGGTGTTTTCCCCCCACAAAAAACCCCAGTGCATCGGTACAAAAAGGGTTCTAGGGGCGATCGCCCTTGTCACCAAAGCCTTAAAAATCCCTTTGCCCCGTAAAGAAGTAATGGCAACCATATCCCCCGACTCAATGCCATATTGATGGGCATCCTTGGGGTGAATCTCCAACAAAGGCTCAGGGTGCATCTTATTAATTTTGGCAATTCTGCCCGTCCTTGTCATGGTGTGCCAATGTCCATATAGCCTACCGATGGTTAACACAAAAGGATAATCAGGGTTAGGAGGTTCTGCTAATCCTCGACTATGCACCGCAATAAACTGGGCTTTTTGGTTAGGGGTATGGAATTTGAAATCAGTGTATAACCTTCTGCCATACTTATCATCAGGATTTGCCCCTTCAGGGAAAGGCCACTGGATAGGGGCTTGTTTTAACAAATCATGGCTTAACCCCGACATATCACAGGGGCGATTTTTGGTTAACGACACATACTCATCATATACCTGTGCCGAATTTTCAAAGGCAAAATATTCCTCAAATCCCAACCTTCTGCCCACCTCCGCAAAAATTTCCCAGTCCGCCTTACCTTCCCCCACAGGTTCACTAAAACTGGGGCAATAGGTAACCACCCGCTCAGAATTGGTCATAGTACCCGTTTTTTCGCTCCACTGTGCCGCAGGTAGCACCAAATGGGCATAGTAGGCGGTTTCGGTAGGAAAATAAGCATCTTGATATACCGTAAAAGGGGAATTTTGCAAGGCTTTTTTTGTCCTTTCCAAGTCGGGCATACTTACCACAGGGTTAGTAGCGGCCACCCAATAAAACTGTACTTCCCCTGTTTCTAAACCCATAATTGCCTCCCATGCGGTTTTACCTGCTTCAGGGGAAATGGAATTTTGGGGAAGATTCCATAATTGTTCTACTTCTGCTCGGTGTTCAGGGTTATGGACAAGACGATAACCGGGGAGAATATGAGCTAAACCCCCCGCCTCTCTACCTCCCATGGCGTTAGGTTGCCCTGTGAGGGAAAAAGGGCCACATCCTTCCTTGCCGATGGTACCTGTCATCAGGTGCAGATTGATTAAGGTGCGAATTTTGGCAGTGCCTTCGGAAGATTGATTTAAACCCATAGACCACATGGAAATCACTCGATTGGACTGCTCCCAATAGGTAGCAGCACTAACTAAATCCGCTTCAGGAATACCGCATATATGGGCTACTTTTTCGGGGGGATAGTCTTTGATAATTTCTTGGTAATGGGCAAAGTTATCGGTATATTGGGCGATAAAGTCGGGGTCAATTTTGCCCCATTTTTGCAGTAGGTGGGCGATGCCGTTAAATAAGTCAATGTCAGTACCAGGGCGAATAGGTAAATGGAGATCGGCGGCTTCTGCAGTGGCAGTACGACGAGGATCAACGACCACCATCTTAACATGGTCATTTTTCTTGTGATATGCCCTTAAACGGTTGAATACGATGGGATGACAGTCGGCGGTATTGGTTCCCACCAAAAAGGCGCAGTCGGTATTTTCTAAGTCGGTATAGGTACAAGGGGGCCCGTCAGCGCCAAAACTACCGACATATCCTGAGACGGCGGAGGACATACACAGACGGGAATTGGCATCAAAATTATTGGTGCCTAGGCATCCTTTGAACAGTTTTTGGGCGATATAGTAGTCTTCGGTTTGAAATTGCCCTGAACCGTACATACAAATACCGTCAACACCAATGGTATCTCTTACTTTGTTGATTTGATTGACGATTTTGTCATAGGCTTCATCCCATGAGATGCGTTGAAATTCTTGGTCTAGGCTTTCTCGCCAAAGAGGATATTCTAAACGACTTTTTTTGATGGCCTCCCCTACGGTAGCCCCTTTGACACATACTTTCCCTTGGCTGGAGGGGTGGGTGCGATCGCCCATAACCTTACCGATAGATACTTTTTCATCATCCGTAGAGGTCATTACTTCTAAACCACAACCCACACCACAATAAGGACAAACTGTCTTTACTTTCTCACTCATAATCTGACAATGACAAAGGGATTCCCATTCTATACCACTTTTATCCTGTCATTTCCTTTTCGTGCTGAAAGTATAAAACAATACTTTTTGTAAAGAAATATGTCTTTTTAGAATGTTAAGAATACGGTTAATACATAACTCGAGTTCGGGATAACATTTTTAGTCTTTACAAATAAAGGTGTCAGGTATCGGGTATCAGGTGTTAGGTTAAAGAAAATTGAATTATTGAGAAGTTAAACTGCTGATTTGATTTTCAGCATAACCGATTAAATCCTGTGCAGAGGAGTAGGAAGTTGTATTTTGTTCTACTTTTTTGAGGGTATCTATTATTTCTTGAATTTGGACAATGCGACGGTTAACATTATTAGGAGAATCATCTAAATTTATACTATTTCTTCGGTAGTTATTTATCATATTTTCAGCGTTTTGTAAATAAGATAAAGCCTCATTTTCTCTCTCTTTATTTAATCTTACTTGCCGTAAATTATCCTCATATTGCACAATAAAACGATTTGCTTGACGATAGCCTTCTAAGTCTGTACTGGGAATATTACCTAATTCATTAATGGCATTTTGCCAAAGGCTCTCAATCTCTGACCACTCCCTGACAGTGTACGGAGGACTTTGCGATCGCCCCTGAGCCAAATTAGCAAAATCTTGGGCAGTAGCCATGAAAGTCAAAGCCCGTTCATTATTAGCAGAAAAACCCACAACGTCCTCAAAATCTGCTTGATGGGCAACTAATTTTTGTTGGGCAATAGTTCCCGCAAAAGTAGCATTAGAAATCAAATTAAACTCATTGAGCATGGTACGCCATTGTTGAATAATTTGCCTTTTTTCTGTGTCTGAATTGCTATTTTGATATTGGGTTTTAATAGCTGTTAATTCAGTTTCTAATCTGTCCAAAGTGACCCTAGCATTATTACCTTGAAATACTTTTGCCTCTAATTCTCCTACTTTTCTGCGCATATTCATAAATCGTGAACCAGAAAAACTAGAACGAAAAAAACCACGAGAACCACCGCCATAACCCATCAATTCATTTTGGGCAATAATAGGGATTCTGTCTAAATAAATCTTACCTTCTGCTAATCTTTGAGCACCTAATTCGAGATCTGGAAAATCAGTAGCATTATCAATTAATTGTTCTGCTTGTTCTGTTAAATTCAGCGCTTTTTTAAAATTATTTTCTACTACTATTTGACTAGGCAAAAGCAAAATGGGAGCATGGTTATTCACGGGGCGACGAATGGCAGTGTAGGGCAAATTGGCAATATACAAAAATCCGATGGGAATGCCAACACCAATACAGGTTATTAAAAATTGTCGTAAGGATGATTTAATTTTGTTAGTTTTTTGTCGAGGAGTTTCTTTAATTTTTGGCTCAATTATTTCTGCTTCTAGTTCTTCTAATCTTGTTTTTGGTTCTGATTTTTGTGGTGCTAAAACAATATTGTTTTTTTCTTTTTTGTTATTAAAAAAGTTTTTAAAAACCATGATAATTTTTGCCTTGGCTTAATTGGGATTTGATTGTTGATCGAGAAAGCGAATCGGTAATAGAGTTTTTCCCCCTAAATCCCCCAATTTTGGGGGACTTTTGATTGTGAGGTGGGCATTGCCCACCCTACTATTGCACTATTCCTTATTCTCCATCTCAGCTAAAACGTTTATTCGTCAACACCTATTTAAAATAGGCTTCCAAAGCCTCCGCTACAATTTGATTCATCGCCTTTTTCTCCTCCGTGGCAACAGTTTTTAACTTCTGATACCACTCCTCATTAACGCTGATACGATGCTCATTACGTTTTGCACGGGGTTTCTTCTCGCCTTTTTTCATTGCTTTTTTCTTCTTACTAGGTTGATAAGTCTCGGCATATTGTCTGAGGGCATCAAAACCAACACGGTGACAAAAATCGCCGAAAGTTTCATTTTTCTTTTTACTATCACGGAAATAAATCAAAAGAGGTTCTAAAAACTGCTCTAATTCCGCAATGTTGAGCTTTTCTTGGTAAGTGCGCGCCAATCGGGTTTGATTTGGACAACCCCCTAACCAGATTTGGTAAACATTGGGTGCTGAACCGACAAAGCCTAATTCTGCCATGTAGGGGCGGGCGCAACCATTAGGACATCCTGTCATCCGAATAACGAAGGTTTCTTCTGCCATACCGAGTTTAGCTAATAAGGTGTCGATGCGATCGACAATACTAGGTAAAATGCGCTCGGATTCGGTGGTAGCTAGTCCGCAGGTGGGTAGTGCAGGACAAGCCATGGAATAGCGAGTCAGATGGTTTACATTGGCAGGATCTAATTCTACACCGTTATTGGCAAAAATTTGGTTGATGTCTTCTTGCCACTGGGGATCAATTTCATAGAGAATGATATTGTGGTTGGCAGTTAGACGGGTGGGTAACTCATATTTGGTGATTACTTCCTTAAGGGCAGATTTGAGTTGAAATCTACCGTCGTTTTTGACTCTACCATTTTCTACGGAGATACCAAGGAATAGTTTACCGTCTCCTTGTTCATGCCATCCGAGGTAGTCTTCATATTTCCAGGCAGGTAGTTTTTTGAAGGATTCGATTTTTTTACCGAAGTATTCTTCTAGTTTACTTTTGAATTTTTCTACCCCCCAATCATTTATTAAATACTTCATTCTGGCATGACGACGATTGGCGCGATCGCCATAATCCCTTTGAGTGGCGACTACTGCTTTGACTAAATCAAAAACATCATCTTTTTTCACATAACCGATTTCATCGGCACTACGGGCAAAGGTTTCCTCTTTGCGATGGGTACGCCCCAAACCGCCCCCTGCCAAGACGTTGAATCCTTGTAGTTCACCTTTTTTATTGGTAATTACCACCAAACTAAGGTCATGGGTATAAACATCAATGGAGTTATCCCCCGGTACGGTGACAGAACACTTGAACTTACGGGGCATATATTGGGTGCCGTAGATGGGTTCGGCGGAATCCTCAAAGGTAGTACCATTGAGGTTTTTTTGACGGGCGGCTTTCACCTCGGGCGCTTCTTCGGCGGTGATGGCTTTTTCTCCATCTAGCCAAATCTCGTAATAGGCACCACTTTGGGGCGCTAGTAAGTCAGCGATTTTGTCGGCATATTCCCAAGCATATTGATAATCTAAGCGATTTTTGTAGGGGGCGGGGGGTGCCATGACATTACGGTTTAAATCACCACAGGCGCCAAGGGTAGAACCCATGTTCTGAACAATGGTTTTAATAACGGTTTTAAGGTTTTTCTTGAGAATGCCGTGGATTTGATACCCCTGTCTGGTGGTGACTCTGAGGGTATGGTTGCCATATTCTTCGGATAGTTGTTCGAGGGCGAGGTAAAGTTGGGGAGGAATAAATCCCCCTGGGTTACGGGTGCGTAACATGAATTGATAGTCTTTTTCTTGCCCTTTGACTCGATTGTCTCGGTTATCCTGTTGATAGGATCCATGAAATTTTAATATTTGAATCCCATCTTCGCTGAAATGGGTTGTGTCTTGCTTTAATTCGGTGGCTACTGGTTCTCTTAAAAAGTTACTACGCTCTTTAATTCCTTCCACTTTTGAGCGTTTTTTCTCAATGGTTGAACTGTCTGTCATTACTTTTGTGTTTTTGTTTTCGATTCCTATTTACTATTCTAGTGCGATCGCACTTCATCTGTCATTACATACACAAAAGTTAAGTATTGATTTTTTCTTTAAGGGTGCGATCGAGTCTAATTTACCACTTCTTGATTCCACGGCATAATTAATTTATTCTATATCATAAACATAGTATTAATATTGATACTATAATTTAATAAGTTCAATTTGTGACAAAAATCCAAAAACTGGTAGCTCAAATAAGAAAAAACCCAAAAAATGTCAATTTTAATGATTTAGTTAAGATATGCGATTATTATTTTGGAAAACCAAGACAACAAGGAACAAGTCATCGAGTCTATAAAACACCTTGGCAAGGCGATCCTCGTGTCAACATTCAAGAAAAAAATGGAAAAACAAAAGTTTATCAAGTAAAACAAGTGTTAGCGGCTATCGTAAAAATAGAGGAAATAATCGATGATTAATCATGAACACTATAGTTACCGAGTAATTTGGTCAGCAGAAGATCAAGAATTTGTCGGGTTATGTACAGAGTTTCCTAGTTTATCTTATCTTGATGCTGATCGCATTAATGCTTTAGAGGGCATTACTAATTTAGTGAAGGAGGTTATAGCGGATATGGAAGCCAATGGGGAAAATATACCTGAACCTCTCTCAGAAAAAAATTATAGTGGAAAACTTTTAGTTCGTATTCCCCCCGAACTTCACCGTCAATTAGCAAGAGAAGCAACGGAGGAAAAAATTAGTTTAAATCGCTATATCAGTAACAAATTAGCTTGTTTTTAATAATAAGTGCGATCGCACTACTACCTATTACTGAGCTACGGATAAATCAAAGGATATTCCTCCACAGGGATATATACCCCATCACACTCCCCCTTATAACGATACTCCTGTAAACTAAAACTATCATCCTGCCACTGATAAACCGCATAACTACCACAATCTCCTAATCCCCTCGCCTTCCTATCCACCGTCAACACCTCAAGATCCAGATCAAACTCAGGATAACCAGTCAACAAAGAAGTATCCCCAATTTGTAAACTACCTCCCCTCTCATCAAAAATCGTAAAACTTAAGCTAATTATTTGATGTTCTGCCTGATTAGCATCATAAAAAAGATATTGATAAGTACCTTGATATGCCCCCACAAAACAAAAAATTTCTATTAAATATTCTGTGGTTTTTAACTCATAAATAGTCGTATTATCTTCAGAAATAAGGAAACTATCACTGTTACATAATCTTAAACCTTCAGTTTCCGTGATCCTTCTAATAATTTCTGAATCTTCTAAAGAAGTTATATCAGTAAAATTTTCTAACCTTGTAAGGAGATTATTTTCACAACCTAAAACTGTTTGAAGTATTAGAATAACAGAAAATAAAAATGAGACTTTTTGATAATACAAAATACTTGCCTTTAACAATCTTTAGGATGTAATAAAAAGAATATATTTGCTTAAATGTAATCTTAACTTATATCATATAGGGTTAAACAACAAAATCACCGAGGGAAAAAGTTGAGTAGAAAATATTTATTTACCTCCGAGTCTGTAACCGAAGGTCATCCCGATAAAATATGTGACCAAATCTCTGATACTATCCTAGATGCTTTATTAAGCGAAGATCAATATAGTAGGGTAGCCGCCGAGGTGGTGGTCAACACAGGATTGGTGCTAATTACTGGGGAAATCTCCTCCAAAGCCCAAGTTAATTACATTGACCTAGCCCGTAAAAAAATTGCTGAAATTGGCTACACCGATGCTAATAATGGTTTTTCTGCCAATAGCTGTTCTGTATTGGTCGCCCTAGACGAGCAGTCGGCTGATATTGCCCAAGGGGTAGACAAAGCCCAAGAACAAAGGGAAAAACTCAGTGACGACGAGTTAGATAAAATTGGGGCAGGAGATCAGGGGTTAATGTTTGGTTTTGCCTGTGACGAAACCCCTGAATTAATGCCCTTACCCATTAGTCTCGCCCATAGGATGTCCAGAAGATTAGCGGCAGTGAGAAAATCTGGCGAATTACCCTACCTAGGGCCAGATGGTAAAACTCAGGTAACTGTAGCCTATGAAGACGATCGCCCCGTAGGCATTGATACCATCCTAATCTCTACTCAACACGCTGAGACCATAGGAAATATCACCGATAACGACAAAATCCAAGCGGTACTAAAAGAAGCCATCCAAGAAACCGTCGTTAACCCCGTATTCCACGACCTAGATATTAAACCATCCAACAAAACCCGTTTCTTGCTCAATCCCACAGGAAAATTTGTCATCGGTGGGCCACAGGGTGACTCTGGTTTAACAGGTAGAAAAATCATCATCGATACCTACGGCGGTTATTCTCGCCATGGGGGTGGTGCATTTTCTGGAAAAGATCCTACCAAAGTAGATCGTAGCGCTTCCTATGCTTGTCGCTATGTTGCCAAAAATATCGTTGCCGCTGGACTTGCTTCTAAATGTGAGGTACAGGTGAGCTATGCTATCGGTGTCGCTCAACCCGTGAGCATTTTTATCGAAACCTTTGGCACTGCCAAAGTGCCAGAAGAAAAATTATTATCTGCGGTGAAAGCTCATTTTGACTTGCGCCCTGCGGGTATTATTCAAATGTTTGATCTTTGTTCTCTTCCTTCCCAAAGGGGTGGACGTTTTTATCAAGATGTGGCGGCTTATGGACATTTTGGTAGAAATGATCTCGATTTACCTTGGGAGAAAACCGACAAGGTATCTGCACTTAAGCAGGAATTAGGAATTTAAACCCAAATAATTGTCTATATTCTCCGAACCCCTCTGCCTTCGGCATCTCTCCTTAAAAAGGGGAGAGGGGGCAAGGGGTTTAAACCCCTTGTTAAGAATTTACAAAAAATCTATGTAAATTGATTTACTTGTATTTACTTCCTGGATAGATTGACAAAAGCTGGTCGCATTTTAAATCTGTAACCTGAAATCCAACCATATTATCTTCCCATACCAACATATCGGAAACCTAGCTCTTCGATCGCCCCTTTATCAAGGAAATTACGCCCATCAATAATTAAAGGTTGTTTCATGGATTTCGCCATTTTGCTCAGATCAAGTTCCAAAAATTCTTGCCAATCGGTGACTAAAACGAGGGCATCACAACCATCCGCCAACATCTGGGCATTACTTTCAATAATTACCCCCGATAAACCATGACTGATACCCGTCTGGGAAACAATAGGATCATAGGCTTTCACCTTCGCTCCCAAGCGATTTAATTCTTCGATAATATTCAAAGCAGGGGCATCGCGCATATCATCAGTATCAGGCTTAAAGGTTAAACCAAGCAAACCGATAATTTTTCCCTTGAGGATTTTTAATTCATGTTGTAGTTTTTCAATGACCATCACTCGCTGTCTTTTGTTGACATTTACTGCGGCATTGAGTAACTCGGTATTATAGCCATAGTCTTCGGCGGTGTGGATGAGGGCAGAGACATCCTTCGGAAAACAAGATCCCCCCCAACCAATACCTGCCTGTAAGAATTTGTTACCAATACGGGAGTCTAAACCTATGCCCTTGGCTACTTGGGTGACATCTGCCCCCACGCGATCGCATATATTCGCTACTTCATTAATAAAGCTAATTTTGGTCGCCAAAAAGGCATTAGCGGCATATTTAATCATCTCCGCAGAGTTCAAATCCGTGACTACAATAGGCACAGGAGGCAAAGATTTGTGATCAGAAAATTCTCTATTTACCAAGGGTTGATATAATTCGGTCATCATGGCGATCGCCTGATCGTTAGAACCTCCCAATACGATGCGATCGGGATTAAAAGTATCATATACCGCACTACCCTCGCGCAAAAACTCAGGATTACTGACCACATCAAAACAAGCCTCTACCTCCTCAGTCATGGTAAAACCTTCTCCCTGAGTTACTCCTAACCTTTCCTTTAGTCCATCTAAAACAATCATCCGCACCCAATCCCCCGAACCGATAGGCACTGTAGATTTATTAACAATTACCTTATAGCCACCATTCAAATTTGCCCCGATTCCTTTAGCCACAGCCTCCACATAACGAGTATCACTTTCCCCTGTCGGTAAAGGAGGAGTACCCACCGCAATAAACAAAATATCACCATGGCTAACGCCCTTCGCCAAATCTGTGGAAAAAGACAGTCTCCCCGAATCCATGGAAGAGCGCATTAAATCCGATAAACCCGGTTCATAGATAGGGGATTGCCCCTGTTTCATTAAATTAACTTTTTTCTCGTTATTGTCAATACAAATAACATCATGTCCAATATGGGCAAGACATACCCCAGTTACTAAGCCCACATAACCCGTACCAATTACACAAACTCTCATAATAAATTTATCTTTCCAAAAGGTTTTATATGATCGAAGTTAATACAAAAAAGCAGAAAATACCACCAAAAAATTAATAATGGATAATCAAAAATCATATTTCTAAAATTCCCAATTATCCATTATCAGTTATCAATTATTTATTATTTTCCCTCCGCCCGAATTCTTTGCTTAAAATCATCAATGGTCAATTTTAAGCCCTCTTGCAAGGGAATAGAAGGCTCCCAATTCAGATACTCTTTTGCCTTGGTAATATCGGGTTGTCGTTGGAGAGGATCATCTTCTGGTAAGGGTTTATAAACCAATTGAGCATCAGGATTGACCATTTCCTGCACCGTTTTTGCCAGTTCTAAAATAGTATACTCTCCCGGATTACCCAAGTTTACAGGACCAATATAATCCCCTTCCATGAGGGCAATTAACCCTGCTACCAAATCAGAAACATAGCAAAAACTCCGAGTTTGGGTGCCATCTCCATATACGGTTAAAGGAATTCCCCTAATGGCTTGAGCCACAAAGTTACTCACTACCCGACCATCTCTTTCTAACATTCTTGGGCCATAGGTGTTGAAAATGCGAGCCACTCTTATATCAATTTTATGCTCTCGGTAATAGTCAAAGGCGAGGGTTTCAGCCACTCTTTTCCCTTCATCGTAACAAGAACGAGGACCAATACAGTTTACGTTACCCCGATATTCTTCAGTTTGAGGATGTACGGTCGGATCTCCATAAACTTCGGAAGTGGAGGCTAGTAAAAATCTAGCTTTTACCCTCTTGGCTAAACCCAACATATTTAAAGTTCCCATGACATTGGTTTTGATAGTTTTCACAGGATTAAATTGATAATGAACGGGAGAAGCAGGACAAGCAAGGTGGTATATTTGATCTACTTCTAAGCGGATGGGTTCGGTAATATCATGGCGAATTAACTCAAAGTTGTGATGATCTAGCCATTGATCGATGTTACCTTTTTCCCCTGTATAGAAGTTATCTAGGCATAAGATTTCATGACCTTGAGCCATGAGGGAGTCGATGAGGTGAGAGCCTATGAATCCTGCACCGCCTGTAACTAAAATTCTCATTTAATTATTTATAATCATTTCAATTTGTTATATAATTTTACCTGTTATGGCAATTTTTGCCAATTTTATTTTTTTATTTTGTATCTAATTTTTCTCTTTTTTTTTGTTTATTTTTTATTAACTAATTTTTTATATATTTTATGAATTGGGATCTTTTAAGTTTGACTTTTATTACGGTTTTTATTGCAGAGATAGGTGATAAGAGTCAGTTAGCGGCGATCGCCCTTAGTGGTAGTTCCAAATCACCCCAAGCAGTCTTTTTAGGCTCCGTTGCCGCCCTCATCCTAGCCAGTTTTCTTGGGGTAATCATCGGGGCGGGTATTGGTGAATTTTTACCCATCAAATTATTAAAAAGTATGGCCGCCATTGGCTTTATTTTTCTTGCCCTTAGCAATGTTTGGCAAGACTAAATAGGATTTTTAATATGTTCAGTTATAATTACAGTATATTTTTTAGTTATCAAAAATTGTTATCATGACAAAATCAGAATTAAAACGTAGCGAACTAATCGACCGTTTAATTATTAATTATAAAACCACTGAAAATGTCGGAAAATTAGATAATATTGTCCTAGAACTAGAAGAACATCAAATAAAAGGGATCATTTCCAAAGCAGGAATATTAGGTAGAGAAAAACATGGTTTTCTCTGGGAACAAATAGAAAGCATCGGTAAAGATAGTATTATCGTCCATTATGACCAAGAAATGGAAATCCAACTGGCAGAATGGGGTACTTTTTTGATAGGGGCAGAAGTTTGGTCAGATTCTGGTAACAAAGCAGGTAAAATCGTTGATTATGTAATTTCTAAGGAAACAGGGAAAGTCATTAACTATTTATTTGGTTCTAATGGTTGGCGTGGTATTCGAGATGGTATTTATTCCCTTGCTCCCGAAGATGTTATTAATATTACCAATAAACGCATTATCGCTGATAATCAAGCAGTAGAAAATCCCCCTCAATATACCGATGGATTAGCCCAAACTTTAGGAAAAGTTAAGGGCTTTATTAAAGATGATTATGAGCAAACTTTGCAGGATTTACGACTTAAAAGCAAGGAAAAAAACGAAGATGAATCTTCTTCTATTTCCACAGAAAAAGAAGGAGATTCATAAATTAGGGTGTGATCAAAAAGTGGATTTATGATGTTAACTGATCATTGAAAATGACTATTGAGCAACAGCAACTTTTTCCTCCTGAAAAACCTGTAAATCAAACCAGAAAGTAGTACCCACCCCTACCTCACTTACTAAGTGAATTTTAGTATGATGTTTATCAGCAATATTTTTAACAATGGAAAGCCCTAACCCTGTTCCCTCCAGGGTGTGGACTCTATTTTCTACTCGGAAAAAACGATCAAAAATTGCCTCTTGATCTTCTTTGGCAATGCCGATGCCTGTGTCCGCCACTTCTACTCGGACATGGGATATTTTTTCGGGATATTCAGGGTTATTTTTCACCCCATAGGCTCGTATGGTGATTGTACCATGCTCGAGGGTGAACTTAAGAGCATTACCTACCAAATTAGTAAACACCTGTAATAATAGGTCATAATGACCCCAAACAGATGGCAATAAAGGCTCTACTTCTCTCACCAGCTCAATATTTTTGTCCCGAGCATATAATTGATAAGTCCTTAAGGTTTGTTCGATGGGTTGCTCCAAATCAAGGGCCTGAAACTCATAACTTCTGGAGGATTCAAGGCGAGATAAATCAAGGACATCATTTACTAAACGGGTTAATCTATCGGTTTCACTATTAGCAGTTTGTAAAAATTCCACCTTTTCGGTTTCTGTCAAATCATCTCCATATTCTGCCAGGGTTTCAATGAAGGATTTTATATTAAATAAGGGAGTCCTTAATTCGTGGGAAACATTACTAATAAATTGGCTTTTGGCTTCATTTAATTCCACCTCTTTAGTAATGTCTTGAACTGTCATAACAATACCTTTTAAATTCTCTTTATTTTGGTCTAAAACTTGAGTGATTAAAATTCTAAAAGTATGCTGATTTGGTTCTTTTAAACTAACCCGAAATTCTCCTCTTGTGGGGGATATATGATATTGTTCATCATTTTCTGTATGTTCTTCCTCCACGGAAATATTTTTGAGGGGTTTTTGTAATTGCTGTCCAATTTCTGAGGGTAAAAACTCTAATAAATCTTCTCCAATGATTTTTTTATCTTCCCATGCAAACATTTTCTTGGCAGTGGGATTGACTAAAACTAATTTTAATTGAGAGTCTAAGAGAATAGCACCGTCGGCGATGGTGGAAACAAGGGTTTCTAACTTGGCTTTTTCGGCAGTTAATTCTTCAACATTTTGCTCTTCAAATTTTTCTAACCTTTCTGCCATGTCATTAAAACTAAGAATTAATTCCCCTAATTCTCCGCCAAGGGGTAAATCAATCCTTTGCTTGAAGTTTCCTGCGGCAATATTTTTCACCCCTAATAATAATTCCTTGATGGGTTGGGTGATAGTTAGGGCATTAAATACTCCTCCCAAGATTACCATGGCCCAGATGGAGATAAATACGGCGATGGTGACATCTCGAGTTAGGTTGGAGGAAGCAACAAGGGTAGGGTTTGGGTTGATGCCGATGGCTAGTGTGCCTAAATATTGACTATTATCCACTAGGGGAACAAATACGTCGGTAACTTGTCCATCGGGGGTAGTATGTTGACGTACCATTGGCACTTTGACACTTTCGTTATAGTCTTCAGGAAGTTCTAGTTTTCGTTGGATGGTGAGGGAGTTTTTGACTTCGTTTTGAGAAAAAGGTATGCCGAAAAAAATATTTCCTTCTTCGTCGGCGTAGATAATATATCTGACGCTAGAGGTACTATTGTAAAATCTGCCCGAAAAACGAGCTACTTCTGTCAAGTCGTCTTCAGCAATCAAAGGGGCAACGTTACTTGCCAACAAAAGCCCTAAATCTCTGCCGAAACGGGTATCATTGATTTGTGCTTCTTGTTGAATGGAGTTTACTGCCCAAAAAGTTAAACTACTCATGACGAGGGAGACAACAAGGGTTGCTGTTGCCATCAACTTCGTCTGTAGGGTAAATTCTGACCACCAACGCCCAATAATTTCTTTTAAAAATTGCACCTTTGTTACTTTTTATAGAATATCAATAAATTTAAAATTGCTTTTGATAACTATGGTAATATGTCTGATGACGAAAAAATGTGTCGATAGTTTTCAGGTTGATAAGAAATTATAAGCTGATTTTATCTTGTTTTGTCCTCTTTTCCTCGGTTTCAAAGCAATAGAACAAGTTTGATATTTTTCTACTTTTGGGCTTTTATGGTCTTTTTTTAATGGGAATTACCGCAAAAAGTATATGGTCAGATAAAATCTAAGGTAAAATCATAGGTAATTTATTTTAGGTCAAAAGAGTGTTTTTTAGTGTTGTTATTCCTACCTACAATCGTCTGCCGATTTTACAAAAGTGTCTTCGGGCATTAGAGCAACAGAATTATGATTCTTCTTTAATTGATGGTTATGAAATTGTGGTGGTGGATGATGGTTCTACGGATGATACTATTAGTTGGATTGAAACAGAAAAAGACCATCTTCCCCATGTTAACCTTTTTCAACAAAACCATGAGGGGGCTGCGATCGCCCGTAACTTAGGTATTGAGAAAGCCCAAGGGGATTTGATTATTTTCATTGACAGCGATTTGGTGGTCACTTCCAGTTTCCTTGATGCCCATGCCCAAAGTTTGCTCAAAGCCCAACGAAAACTAGGACACGATCGCATTTTTACCTATGGAGCAGTAATTAACACCGCTAACTTTGATAATCCTACCTCAGAACCTTACAAAATTACTGATTATTCCGCCGCTTATTTTGCTACAGGAAATGTGGCGATCGCCAAAAAATGGTTAGAACAAGCAGGAAAATTTGATCCTAGCTTCCGTCAATATGGCTGGGAAGACCTAGAATTGGGAGTCAGACTAAAAAAATTAGGGCTAAAACTAATCAAAACTCCCCAAGCAGTGGGCTATCATTGGCATCCCCCCTTCAATTTACAACAAATACCACAATTGATCGATCAAGAGATTCAACGGGGAAAAATGGGAGTGGTATTCTATCAAAAACATCCCACCTATGAAGTAAAAATGATGATTCAAATGACTTGGATTCATCGCCTACTATGGGGCATTCTATCCCTAGGGGGAAGACTTAATGAAAAAACCATGAAACCCTTACTACAATGGCTAATTGATCAAGGAAAACCGCAACTAGCCCTAGAAATAGCCCGTATTTTTCTCAACTGGTACAACGTCCAAGGAGTTTACCAAGCCTACAATTCAACCAAATAAAAATACTTAAAATGATAAAATACGATTCTTAAATAAGTTTTATCCATATAATACTTTTAGACCAAAAATAAAAAATAGTTCATAACAAATAAGAAATAATATAAATGCGGAGGCATAAAAAATGGAAATAATTGCAGGTGTCATAGGGATTATTATCGGTGCGGCAGTAATGTTTTTTGTTGGCAAAGATAAAGTAAATCCAGATCAAATAGAACAAGAAAAACAAAAAGCCCTCAAACAAGCAGAACAAGATTTTGAAACCAGAAAACAAGAATTAATCGCATCCCTTAGACAAGAGTATCAGGCAGAATCAGCCCAAGCTATCTCCCTACAACAAGAAACCTATGAAAATCAAATTCAAGCCCTTAATAGTCAAATAAGCGAACTACAAGGGCAAAATAATCAATTACAAAACGCTTTAAACGAAGCTCAACAACCCTCTGTTGACACCAACGAACTAGAATCTGCCCAGAGCGAAATAGAATCTCTCAAGGCTCAAATAGCCCAATTACAAGCCATTGAGACAGAAGTAGAATCCCTGCGCAATAGAAATGCTCAAGTAGAAGAGGAAAAACAAAACCTAGAACAGAGTTATCAAGCTCAAATTCAAGAACTTAGTAACAACTATCAACAAGAATTAGAAAGTCAAATCAACGCCATTAGGGCAGAGTACGAAAACTCAGAGGATTTAGTAGATACCGAATTAGACTTACAACCTAGCGACTTAGGCGCAGTTATTCCTGCTGATTATGCCGATAACCTGACAGAGGAAAAAGAATCTTCCTTTGCCCAAGAAGCCCAAGAGGTGAGCGAGGAAATAGCGGAAGATACTCAAGAAGGTATTGCTGAGTTTACCGAAAATGCAGAGGAATTTGGTGCCGAAGTTCAAGAAGGTATTGCTGAATTTGCTGAAAATGCGGAAGAATTTGGTGCTGAAGCTCAAGAAGGTATTGCCGAATTTGCCCAAGAATCTCAAGAATTCATGGGGGCAGTGGTAGAAGACGCTCAAGAGTCCTTTGTTGAATTTGTTGATGGTACAGAAGAGTTTACCCAAGAAGTTGGCTCGACCATGGAAGAAATGGGAGATGAATTTTCCAGCATGGTAGATGATATTATGGGTGACGATTCTTCTGAAGGTGAAATTCCTGAAGATAGTAACGATGACTTTGATTTTTCCATGGTAGGGGAAGACGAGTCGGAAGAAATTGCTGCGGTGGAAAGTAGTGATGCTGATGTGGAAATGTTTGGAGACATTGACACGGAATTATCTGATACTGATGATGACATCATTGATTTTGATTCCTTTGATACTTCCGATGATCTAACCCCCGTAGAAGATGAAGATCAGGAGTTAAATTTTGCTGATTTAGAAATTGATGATTCTTCGTCGGCTGACGGTGATGATTTCAGTTTAGATCTAGATTTGTCGGAGGATGATGATAATGAAGAGTTTGATCTCGGGAATTTAATTGATGATACTGATGATACCCAGAAAACCGAGATTAACCCCTTCGAGTTGGATGATTCTGAATCTGATGACGATGAAATTGAATTTGATTTAGATGCTTTATTGGATGAAGATATTGAGAGTAAATAGTCTCTTTATAATTTAAATCAAAATCAAAACCACGCTTTTTTTGAAGGCGTGGTTTTTTTGTTTATTTCCTTTTTGGTGTTATAATAATCAAAATTAAGAGAGTATGGTGGGTAACTGTTGCCAAATTTTCCCCGATACGACTCCTGAACAACTTTCCAGCATTTTGAGACAAAATATAGTATATGAAATTTACCTTTGCTTCTTTTTACCATTTCACCCCCTTAAAAGATCTCGAAATTTTGCAAGACAAGCTATTAAATTTATGTAATCAGTTGGCGATAAAAGGCACTATCTTAATAGCAGAAGAGGGAATAAATAGTAATATCGTAGGTAATGAAGAGGCGATTAAAAAAGTTGTTTCTGAAATAAAAAAAATTCTCAATGAGCAGGAATTTGATGTTAAATATTCCGATACTAACGACATACCTTTTGAGAGAATGAAGGTAAAAATCAAAAAGGAAATCATTACTTTTGGTGTTCCTGAAGCCAATCCCCATGAGCAGGTAGGCACTTATTTATCTCCCCGTGAATGGAATGAATTAATTGCTCAACCTGATGTGAAATTGGTTGATACCCGTAATGATTATGAAGTGGAAATAGGTACTTTTAAAAAAGCAGAAAATCCTCAAATCAAATCTTTTCGAGAATTTAATGATTATATTGAAGAGAATTTGAGTGAAAATAAAGAGCAAAAGGTGGCTTTATTTTGTACGGGGGGAATCCGTTGCGAGAAAGTTACGGCTTTGATGTTGAAGCGTGGTTTTAAAGAAGTTTATCATCTCAAGGGTGGCATTTTAAAATACCTCGAGGAAATACCTGAAACCGAAAGTCTCTGGGAAGGGGAATGTTTTGTTTTTGATGACCGAGTAGCTGTTAAACATGGTTTAGAAGAGGGTAGTTATCAATTGTCTGAATGTGGTAATCCCGTAAAAAAACAATAATTGATTTATTAAAATTAGTATGCAACCCGTTGATTACACAACCTTAGTGGCGATTTGCCATTCCCTCAATTCTCAATCTATACCATCTCGTTTAGAACAGGTGTATCAGTGCGATCGCACCTCCATCTCCCTTTGTTTACGTAGCCTCAAGAAAAAATCATGGTTAACCATTGCTTGGCATCCCCAAGCCGCCAGAATATGTATAGGAAATCCTCCCCCCCGCAAAAAAGATACCTTTACCTTTAGTGAACAACTACGCCATCTTATAAGTGGCTATGCTTTAATTGGGGTTAATATTGTCAGCGAATGGGAAAGGGTGGTGGATTTTCAATTTGCCCAACGCCCCAACGAAAAACCCCTCTATCATCTTTATGTAGAAGTGATGGGGAAATATAGCAACGTGATTTTGACCAATGCCCAACAACAAATTATCACCGTTGCCAAACAAATCACCTCAGCCAAATCTAGTGTGCGCACCGTAGAAACTAGCCAAACCTACCAACTACCCCCTCCCCTCACAGGCAACACCCCCAAAATAGAAGAATCTTTTTCTTCATGGCAAGAAACCGTCAACCTTATCCCCGGCAGACTAGATAAACAACTAATTAAAGCCTACCGAGGAGTAAGCCCCACCATTGCCAAAGAGTTAATCACTCAAGCCCATATTTCATTACCCATCGAAAACCATCAACTAACCCCATCTCAATGGGAAA
Organism: Cyanobacterium stanieri PCC 7202; assembly: GCA_000317655.1. Taxonomy (NCBI): domain Bacteria; kingdom Bacillati; phylum Cyanobacteriota; class Cyanophyceae; order Chroococcales; family Geminocystaceae; genus Cyanobacterium; species Cyanobacterium stanieri. The sequence goes on along the minus strand of CP003940.1, from coordinate 975,007 downwards.
GTCTTTATCAACAATGGCAAAAATGGTTGACAACCATCGAGCAAAAAACCTTTTATCCCCATACCACCCCATCAGGTTATAGCGTTTTTCCTCCCCATGGACAAGAAGAAACAGCCAAAGAAGACTTACACCAAGTAATTGACCATTATTATACTCAAAAAATTAATCAAGAAAACTTCCAACAACTCCAGCAACAACTACAACAAAAGATCAAAAATATTATCAAAAAACTGAAAGTAAAAGCCGATAAATATCAAGATAAAATCAATCAATCTGCTAACTCCGAAATTTATCGCACCCAAGCAGATTTATTAATGGCAAATCTTCATCAGTGGCGCATCGGTAGTCAATCCATTACCCTTGATGATTTTACCACAGGAAAACCAGTCAAAATTGAACTAGCTCCTGATAAAAATGCCATTCAAAATGCTCAATCTTTGTATAAAAAACATCAAAAATTAAAAAGAGCAAAAGATGCCGTAAAACCATTATTACAAGAAGTGAATGAAGAGATAAACTATCTCCAACAAACTTTAAATAATGTTTTACAACTTGAAAATAATGATTCAGAAGACTTTAACACCCTAGAAGAAATAAAAGCTGAATTAATCACTCAAAAATATATAGAAGATAACCAATATAGACAGTCTAATGGTAACGAAGAATCTAAACCTCGAGTTTTTAAAACTCCCTCCAATTTTGAGATTTTGGTAGGAAGAAATAACCGTCAAAATGATGTGTTAGTTTCTCGCATTGCCACAGATTATGACTTGTGGTTTCATGCCCAAGAAATCCCCGGCTCCCATGTTTTATTAAGATTAAATGCAGGAGATATTCCCGAAGAAAAAGACTTACAATATGCAGCTAATATTGCGGCTTATTATAGTCAAGCAAGGGAAAGTGATCAAGTACCCGTAATTTATACTAAACCGAAATATGTTTATAAGCCAAAGGGTGCTAAACCGGGTATGGTAATTTATAGTAATCAAACGGTAATTTGGGGTAAATCTTTGGATTTTTCTGGTGAAGCATTAACCGCATAATCAGTAATATTTTTTTATTGTTTGTCTTTGATTAACTAACAACTTTTATTTTTCCTGTGCAGTGTATTTTGTGAGGAGAAATGGTTAATTCTGATATGGCAACTTCATTACCTAAGTCAATAATTAAGTCATTGATGGTAAGGTTATTTAATTCTGGGATTCCTTCTATTTTTATATCAGTTAAGAGTAATTTTTGTTTTTCTTGAATGTTAATATTGCTGGTGATATTTAATGTGTTATTTACTTTTTTTAAATTATTATTAATATTTCCTTGTATCGTAACTTGTTGATTTTCAATATTTATATTTTTCCACTGAATATGGTATTTTTCTAAAATATTTTCTAGTCTTTGATTCTCTAATATTAATTTCACTACATCTTGTAATCCTTGAATTAATAAAGAAGATTCTAAAGATTTTTGTAACTCTTGGGCGGTGATAACTATATCTCCTGATACAAAAATTGGATGTAATAGTTTGAGTGGTTTTCCCCGTAAAATACCACCCAAGTTAACTGCTATATCTTCGGTACTAACAGAGGCTTGGTTAATAAATATTCCCTGATAATTTGCCTCGTTTGCACTTAGGTATACTTGGTTAATTTTACCCGATAAAATTTGTTTATCTCCTGCATCTATTTCAACCTCTAATTGAGTGATGGATTCTACTTGATTACGAATCCAAAATTTAATGGCAGGGGTTAGGAAACGGGCAATTATTTCTGATTTTTTTTTACTGTTCATAGAAATTTTAAGGATGACCAATGAACAGTTTACAATGAAGGGAGTATTTAGGGGCTGATGAAAAAGTGGAGTCGTGAAGGCAGGGAATAGGCAATGGTAGTTAAATTTTCTGGAAATTACCCATCGAGCAAATTAATTCAAGGCATTATAATTAATAATTAAATAAGGGTATTTTTAATTTATTAATGGTTGATAGAGTACAGAAAATTTTGAGAGAGTGGGGAGTGGCTTCCCGCAGAGAGGCGGAAAGGATGATTTTGGCGGGAAAGGTGAAGGTTAATGGTCATATTATCGCTTTGGGAGATAAGGCAAATCCTGCACGGGATAAAATAGAGGTGGAGGGTAAAGTTTTAAGTCGTCGAAATCGCCCCCAATTAGTTTATATTTTGTTGAATAAACCTAGAGGTGTTATTTCTACTTGTGATGATCCAAAAAAAAGAGAAACTGTTTTAGATTTATTAAATCCTGAGCTACAATTGGGACAGGGTATTCATCCTGTCGGTAGGTTGGATCGAGATTCTACTGGGGCTTTAATTCTTAGTAATGATGGTGATTTTACTCTCAGTTTGACTCATCCTCGTTACCATTTACCGAAGACTTACCAAGTTTGGCTTAGGGGTAGTATGCCAGATGATGTTATCAAAAAATGGTCCGATGGTTTTATGTGGGAAGGAAAACAAACTCTACCAGCACCTATCGTCGTCAAGAAAAGGACTGTTTCTAAAACTCTGATTGAAATTGTCCTCAGTGAAGGACGAAATCGTCAAATTAGACGTATTGCTGATCTTTTTGGTTATCCTGTTATTAGTTTACACCGAAGTGCGATCGCCTTTATCCGTTTAGGAAATTTAAAGATAGGGGAAAGTCGTTTTTTAACTGCTGCAGAGGTGAACAAATTGAGTATAATTGCCCATAAAGGAAAAAAATAATATTTATATGTAATGAGCGAGAAAAATAATATATATGCTAAAACTTTTTACTGATCAAAAAAACGTTGAGGTTGATTATAATCAACTACGTCAAGAGGAATTGGATAGGATTAGTGTCTTGTTGCAGGAAAAGAGACAATCCCAAGGATGGGATATTGAATCCGTTTCTAACAAAATTCATATTACTAAAAATGTCTTAAGGGCGATCGAAAATGCTGATTTATACCGATTGCCTGAACCTGTATTCATTAAGGAATTATTAAAAAAATATTCTGATTTTTTAGAAATAAATATTGAGGAAAATATTGATAATTTTCCTATCAAAAAGAACAAAAAATATAAAAATAAATCTTCTTATAAAAGTATTATTAATCCTCTCAATCTTAATATTAATTTTAACAGTAAATACTTATATATAATCTATATAGCTCTTTTATTTTTCTCCGTAAAAAGTCTTAATGAGATGTTGCAACCAACACCTTTTACGACTCAGGATTCTATAGAAAATCAGAATCTTAATAGTCAATCAGAAGAATCTACCATAACTGATAATCCTCAAACTCCATCTCAAAATGAAACAGAAAATTCTACTATTCCAGTTGTAGAAGAAAATATCAGTCATCCAGAACAATTAAAAGTTAATCTCAAAGCCCAAGATGATTCTTGGGTGAGGGTTATTATTGATGGTGATACAGAATTTGAGGGAATTTTGACTAAAGGTACGGAGAGAGAATGGGTTGCCAAAAGAGAATTTACCATTAGGGCAGGTAATGCAGGAGGTTTATTAATTAGTGTTAATGAAGAAACCCCTAAACAAATTGGACAATTAGGACAAGTTGAAGAAATTACCTTAAATTTATAACTTTTGAAGACTTTAATTTTCTAGGATTAATGACTAATGTTATGGTCGTATCTACTTCTTGAAATAACCATAGTAGATACGAAATTTTTTTGTGAATTTAAATATATCCCATCAATATAAATCTTCGTTAAAATTATCTTGAACAAACAAAATTAATGAGAGAATAATCTAAAGATTTTGATGCTCTATTCCAAGGAGAATTGGTACTCACAAACGAGACACGACTAGCAGAGACAAAATCTCCTTGTCTTAATGATCTATACTGATTGGTTGTACAATTGGCTTGAAGTCTTGTATAACTAGCATCATCGTTAATAATATCGTAAGTTACAAGATTACCATTTCTTATTAAGCCATTGGTATTTACATATACTTCTGCACCTATGGAGTTAGGTACAAGTTGCCATGAGGGATTACGAATTTCTGCCACCTCTGCTTTTACCGAAGCATTAATGGTTAGAAGCGGAATCACAGACAGTAATAAAACTCTTAAGGATTTCATTTTCCACCTCTGTTTAGTAGGAGTATTGATAGTTTTATTATAACTCTTTTTAAATAGAAAATATCATAATAATAATATATTTTTTTACACATTCTTTTAAAATATACATTGATAAATAATACTATTTATAGTCTTATTTTTTTAACTGATTAATAATTTGTTCTGCTATAATTTCAGTACCATTTTTATCTAATTTATTGGAGCTACAAGGTGAATTAAGTTCCTCTTTTAAAAAGTTCCATTCAGACTCAAAAAACTGTTTGTTATTAATAATTTTATGATAACTATATTCCTTTAAACCTTCCATTAATAAAGGTGTCTCGGCGAATCCTTGACGGTCTAAAACGATTAATGGTACATCCAAGCGCATTGCTTCTGCAAAGGTACTGTAACCCGGTTTAGAGATGATTTTGCCACATAGGGGCATAAAGTCCACTGGACGAAAATAGGTATCTGTAATTTTTAATAAATTAGGTAATTCAGGGGCATTGTGATCAAAAGAAATAAACTGATGATCAGGAAATAAATTTAAATTGTGATAGGGAATAGAGTTTAACCCCAGTCCTCCAAAGGTTAGTAAAATGGTTTTTTCTTTTGGCTTCTCTATCTCAAATTTGTTTCTTAATTCTGATGCTTGATAACGAGGATTACCCCCTGTTAATCCTACATCTTTTTTATTCTTAAAACTATTCATTTCTTCGTGCATGGGAAGGCGAAAGAGACGATCGCACTTACCATAACAAGATTCCAACCATGATACCAAAGATCTAAAATCATCACCCCAAGGACGATAAATAAAATCCCAACCAAAATTACTCATCATCCAACAGGGAATCCCTGCCCGATGAGCAACTTCTGTCACCATAGCAGGAATATCCGCAAAAATAAGAGACACCCGATTAAGATTAATAAATTCTACCTCCCCTGCCACAATTTGCTCCTGACGATGGCGAAAATCACTCATCTTGGCAAGGGTTGCCCCTAAATCCATCTGAATACTATCGTGCTGAATTACCCCAATATCAAACGCCCGAGGACGATAAATAAAATCCCCATCAATGTATGACTCCAAAAGCCAACGGGGTGCTGTTGTCACCATTACCAACAAAATTTCGGGATTCATCTTTTGTACCGCAGCGGCAACCGAAGCCATGCGCACACAGTGACCAAAACCATGATTCGTGATCGCACAATACAATACAGGGCGTGACATAGATAAATTTAATTCAACAACACCAAATTTTACTTTACGCTGTGGTAAACGAAGCAAAAAAGATAAAAAAAATTTCCCCCGAGAGGGAAATTTTTATTAACGAGGAAATATAGAACCTAAGCGAGGGCAGGAACTGGCTCTTCCCAACGTCCTACGGTTTTGCCAAAAACACTCAATTCTTTAACCAAAGCATCGAAAGCATCAGGGGTCAAAGATTGAGGTCCATCGGATAAAGCCTTGGCGGGGTTGGGATGTACTTCAATCATTAAAGAATCTGTACCTGCGGCGATCGCAGCCTTAGCCATAGCAGGAACATACTCAGACTTACCAGTTCCATGACTAGGATCAATCATAATAGGTAAGTGAGTCAAAGTTTTGAGTACAGGTAACACAGACAAATCTAATACATTACGGGCATAGGCGCGATCGAAAGTACGAATACCACGCTCACACAAAATCACATTCGGATTACCAGCCGCCAAAATGTACTCCGCCGCCATTAACCACTCATCAATGGTGGCAGACATACCCCTTTTCAAGAGTACGGGCTTAGATTGATTACCTACTTTTTTGAGAAGAGAGAAATTCTGCATATTTCTCGCCCCAATCTGTAAAACATCTGCATACTCACCAATAACTTCCATATCGGCAGTATCCATAACTTCAGTGATAATACCCAAACCACTAGCATTCCTTGCCGCTGCCAATAGTTCTAAAGCACTTTCACCATGACCTTGAAACGCATAAGGAGAAGTTCGAGGCTTGTATGCACCACCCCGTAAAAACTTAGCTCCCGCCGCCTTGACTCGCATCGCCGTTTCCACGATCATCTCTTCATTTTCTACCGAGCAAGGCCCTGCTACTATGGCGATAGGATTATCCCTACCGATAGCCACATCACCATTAGGAGTAGAAACAACCACCTCACTAGCTTGACCATGACGGTATTCTAAACTAGCACGTTTGAAAGGTTTTTCAACCCTTAATACACTTTCAATCCAAGGACTAATTTCCTGAATCTGTTCACGATTTAGGGATGCGGTTTCACCTACCAAACCGATAATCACCTTAGTTTGTCCGACAATTTTTTCAGGTGTTAAACCCCACGAACCTAATTCCTCGCTGACGCGGGTAATTTCAGGCTCAGGAGTGCCCACTTTCATTACAACGATCATAATTAATATACCTATTTATTTCATTATCAACTGTCAATGAAATCATTGCTCAGTTTTTTAATTTATTTTTGGCTTCCTTGGCTTCTTTTCTGGCAGTGCGCCAAGCAGATAGCATTCTACCTACATTAGTGGAAAACTCTTCAGTTCCCAACCAACTACCAGCCCTCCCCTCATCCCATGAAGTGGAGAAAATGCCATAACTTAAACCTAACACACCTAACCCAAATAAGCCCAAACTTACTAATAAAACGGCAGTATTAGGTATCTTGAACCACTCTTGGCTAACAATTAAATAGAAAACAAAAAAGGAAGATATACCCAATCCAGTGGGAATACCACTAAAAAGAGCCATTCTCCGAACCATTCTTTTACTTACTTCTTCAGGAATTTCCCTCAAAGATGCTTCTTGCTTTTTGTTCCTTTTGACAGTTTCTTGGGTAGGTTTGCTACTGTTATCAGGTTTGCTATTAGTAGGAGGTTTTTTTTCTACTTTTTCTTTTTTGCTTTTTGGCTCAAAGGGTAATGGTTTTCTTTCTGAAGGAGATGGCATAATTAATATATTTCTCTTTGATTCCTATGTTTTAACCACGAATACCGAGTTTTTTGATTAATTCTTGGTATCCTTGGGGATTTTTTCTTTTGATATATCCTAACAAACGTTTACGTTTACCGATAATTTTTAAAAGACCACGACGGGAAGAATGATCTTTTTTATTTACTTTTAAGTGTTCGGTTAGTTGGGTGATTCTGGCAGTTAAAAGGGCTACCTGTAAATCAGAAGATCCTGTGTCTGTTTCGTGTACTTGATATTGACTGATGATCTCTTGTTTTTTGTCTTGGGTTAAACTCATTTTTCCTAATATTTTTGAAACTGCAACCTCCAATTATATCACAAACAAACAATTGAGAATTGAGAATTGATAATGGATAATGGGTAAGTAAAATCAATGGTGTTTTAGGATTTTTGTGATTATGCGTATATTTGTTAGTACTGGGGAAGTGTCGGGGGATTTACAGGGATCAATTTTGGTGGAGTCTTTGTGGCGTTTGGGTAAGTCTTTGGATATGGAGATGGAAATCAGTGGTTTGGGGGGACAAAAAATGGTCACTGCAGGGGTGAATTTGATTGCGGATACCACTGCCATCGGTTCGGTGGGTTTGTTGGAGTCTTTACCTTTTATTATTCCTACTTGGAGGGTACAACGTCGGGCAAAAAAGTATTTGCGAGAAAATTTGCCTGATGTGGTGGTGTTAATTGATTATTTGGGGCCTAATTTGAGTATTGGTTCTTTTCTGAAGCAAAATTTTCCTGATATTCCTATTATTTGGTACATTGCACCACAGTTTTGGGTATGGACTCCCATGGAACAAAATGTTAATCAGTTGGTCAATGTAACTGATAGGCTATTGGCGATTTTTCCCCAAGAGGCTCGTTTTTATCAAGAGAAGGGGGTTTCTAGTACCTATGTAGGTCATCCTTTGTTGGAGAAGTTTGATAACCCCCTTAGCCGAGATGAGGCTAGGAATCGCTTAGGGCTTGGATCTGACCAAAGGGCGATCGCCCTTATTCCTGCTTCGAGGAAACAAGAGTTAAAGTATCTTTTGCCTGTGATGTTGGAATCGGCTCAAAAAATCACACAAAAATTGGACAATGTCAAATTCTTTTTACCTGTTTCTTTACCCAAATACCGTACTCAAATTGAGTCGATGATCCATAAATCTGGTCTTGATATTACCCTCTATGAGGGCAATAGTATCGATTTGTTTCCCGCCCTTGACTTGGCTATTAGTAAATCAGGGACAGTTAATTTAGAACTAGCCTTGTTAAAAATTCCTCAAGTGGTGATTTATAAAGTAAATCCGTTTACCATTTGGGTAGGACGAAAATTTTTAAATTTCTCTATTCCCTATATGTCCATGGCTAATTTAATTTTGATGGAGGATATTGTTCCCGAATTATTACAAGAAGAGGCAACCGTTGATAATATTGTCTCCGAATCCCTTGATTTAATTCTTAATGGCGATCGCCAAGAACTTACCCAAACCAATTATCAAAGAATGATTGACAGCCTAAATAACGGTAATCCAGGTATCTCTGCCAGTGAAAAAGCCGCCCAAGAAATTATAAACATAGTTCAACTATAAAACCATGAAATATCCATTTTTATTGATCCTCAGTACACTTTTATTCATTCCCGCCTGTGACTTAGAAAACAACATCAATCAAGCCACTAATTTAGTGGAGGAAAATATTACCTCTGCCTCAGAAATCAGCGAGGAAACCAGCCATCAAGAAAACTCCATAAATGATTATTCTAACCTCAGTCTTGAAACGTCAGGACAAGGAGACTTTGAACTAGAAAACCGAGACACCATAGAAATCATTGCGGCGACATTTACCATGACAAGTGCTGATAGCAGTGAAATTACCATCACCCTAGCGGATAATCGTACCCTTGAATTTGCAGGGAATGCAGAATTAGAAAACGACTATACCATCATTACCTCCCTTACCAACTCTGGAATGGCAGACGCAGAAGGAACATTAGTAATGCAATATGAAAACGGGCAATTAAAATCCTTAGAAGGCACTGGTTTGTTAGACTTTCAACCCTTCGCCATCCGTTTTTATGCCACCGATGAAAACACCAATTCTGAACAAAATAGTTCGTCAGACTATATTCCCTTTTACCAACAACAGGGGCGAGGAATTTTTAGTCTCCAAGGACGAGAGAATGAAAATATAACCTCCATGATGGTACAAATTGATGAAAATAACCAAGCAACCATCGGAGTTTCTTTACAAGATGAGAGAATTGTTAACTTTCGTGGCAGTGTTAACCATCAAGATGCCTACAACATAAATATTCAACTGAATTCCTCGGGTATGGCGGATGCCAATGGATTATTAAAATTAGAATATGGAGCGAATAATTCTATTAATAATTTAATGGCCAATGGGCAATTAGACGGTCAAAATTTTATAATTAATTTCAGTAAATAATAGTATTTATACGTACGTATTTCACTAAAACTTTAGATTCTTTTTTGTAATCATTTAAGAACATAAAAAAACCCCGACATCCCCAGCTTTTTTCATTTGTGAACCGAGCAAGAGAAGGAGGTGTATGAAATAAAAATTAATTAGCTAACATCACTCCAAGCCCCATTGGTGCTTGAGTACATGCTTATACATATTTTCCCTAACTAGCATTTGTTCATAAAGTTTAATTAGGAAATCCTTTGCCTGATCTCTACTCATTTGATCCACTTGAGTTTCAAATGAACGTAGATTAAACTGTTGTTCTAAAGATAGTTCTGTTTTGTTATTCATGGCTTTCATACACTCCTTTCTTTTTCAATCATTTTTAGATAATTCTGTCCATAAAATGGAATATTTATCAGAATTACTAACTATATCCATCATAACAATAGGATTTTGAAAATAACTGCTCAGAATGAACAATAAGTAATTGTACTCATGGCATTTCGGCTATTTTGAGCTATTACTCAAAGCCCAAAACCTTTCATTCACAAGGCTTTTGTCTCCCTACAGTATTTGGGCAAAAAAGTAAATATTTTTTATAAAAAGTTAACAAAACAAGATAAAAGTATACAAATAAGACAAATAAGTTAAAATGGTCACCGTTATTATCAGTAAATCATCATGTCGTCTTCTCAGTGGGAACGTTTATTAAAAAATAGAGGGGTTTGGTTAGGTTCTTTTACTCAATTTTCTCCTCGAGGAGAGTTAATCAAGGATACCCCAACACGAATACAGTTGGAGGGTTTGCATGAGGATAAAACCATCCGTTTGACGGTAACCAGGTTGGGGCAGGATACTCCTCCCCATGTCAACGAATTTACCTATCTTAATCGCAGTATTTTTTTGTTTGAAGAAGGACATTTTTCTAAGGGTACTTTACAATTTAGTCCTTTTTCTACTTTTGGGGCGGAGTTTGGTTTTGTGAAGGGCGATTCCGAAGGGATCTGCTGCGCATCACGCCGCTTAAGGATGGTACAATTGTTTGATAAAGACAGTAATTTTGAACAAGCTACCCTGATCAGGGAATTTCGAGAAGGCACCCCAAAAAAAGAGAGAGAAAAATTATCATTAGATCAACTCATCGGAAAATGGCAGGGGGAAGCAGTTACCCTATATCCTGATTGGCGAGAACCTGAAAAATATCCCACCCAACTAATCTTAGAACAAATGGGCGATCGCCTCAAGCAAACCCTAAAAACTCCTCAACTAGAATTTAATTCCAGTGCCATCATCGAAAATAATGCCCTCACTTTTCCAGATAGTAATATCAGAACAGTTTTACTGCCCGATGGTGCATCCCTTACTGTGCCTTTGAAAATAATTCATCGTCAACCCTTTTTCTTGGAATGTGGTTGGTTAATCGAACCTAACCAAAGGTTAAGAATTATCCGTAATTATGATGAAACAGGGGCATGGCAAAGTGTCACCCTTGTGACTGAGTTTAAACAACCATAAACAAAAAAAAACCACCCCTAATTTAATAGTAAGATAGTGGTGGTTTCTTAGCCAGAAAAAATTAACTCAGATAAATTAATTCTGCTCTTTATTTTCAGTGTTGTTAGACTGCTCATTAGAACTACTAGAACTGTTATAATCCCTTCTTTTAAACTTAGAATTAAAACGAGTAGTTTTCTTTCTAAATTGACGAGCGTAAGCCTTATTACGTTCTGCTTTTTCCTTTTTAGGATTACTCTTAGCCATTATTTCCTCATATATAATAGTTTTCTTTTTTTTGATTTTCCTACATTTTTACCAGAAAATCACAAATCTAATTTTAGTGTTAGAACTAAATAAAACCTAAAAGCGATCGCCCTTTGCACGACCACCTGCACCACCAAAAGAATCTCTCTTTTCACGAGGTCTAGCCTTATTAACCTTTAGCTCACGACTCATCCACTCAGCGCCATCAAGGGCTTCAATAGCTGCATCCTCTTCGGCTTCGGTTTCCATTTCCACGAATGCAAAACCACGCATACGACCACTTTCTCTATCGGTGGGAATATGAACTCGTTTTACAGTACCATATTCTGCAAAGACCTCATTAAGATCATTTTTGCTCACACTATAGGAAAGATTTCCTACATATATCGACATTGATTGACGAACTCCTTAAATTGTATAAACTGTAGAGAGCAAAGATGTTGTTTATGAAGTCTATCAATAAATACTAAACTAGATGGTCGTAAATACTGAGCAAAAATCTTATCACTAAATCTTGATTCCCTATGGTCAGTATAACACCAAAAATCAAATTAACCATCATCAATGACTGATAATTAATTTCACGAAGGTAGAAATCTATCTAGGGCTGCCTTAAGCGCTTCTATCTCTAAATCAATACTACCATCTTCTGCCGCCCGAGTAATACATTCGCTGAGATGTTCATCCAAAATCATTCTGGCTACCCTATCTAAAGCCCCCCGAATGGCGGCAATTTGAATTAATACTTCTGGGCAGTCTCGATGTTCATTGACCATGGTTTTGATGCCCCTGACATGACCTTCGATACGAGATAGGCGATTGATGATTTTACGCTGGGATTCTTCGCTGTGAATGTGACCATGACTGGATTTTGAACCGTGATGATGATGTTCTATCCCATTATGTGTTACGCCCATTTTGTTTGATAAAGTTGCTATTTTTTCGGTATTTTTCTCATAATCATTATAGTCCATTTCTCCGACGAACACTAGAATCCTATAGGGGATATGGGTTCAAGGATTACAATTTCTTTTGAGAAGATTAATAATATGTTATAATTCATAGTATAATCGTAACAATTTTTAATAGAATATTAAGGAGAAATAATTTAATGGCTGGTTTATTTGGTTGGTTGAAAAGAGACAACAATAATCAAGGATCTTATTTTTTAGATCCCGATGATGCTAAAACCTACGGTGACATCGAATTTATGCGTAAAAGTAAAACCGTACGCAGAACATTCCCTAAAACTTTAGCCAATAAAGAAGGTGGGGAATTGATTCAAGAAGTATCTTCTGAAAAAATGGTGAAGAAAACTGCTTTTCAAACTTCCAGTCCTTTTAGTAATGTTCAAAGTAGTTCTAACTCTGTGAGTAACTCTTCTAGCGAAAGTTCTAACACTGAATCCTCTTTTGTACCTAGTGAACCCCAAAAACGTCGTTCTACTGATACAAATATGGATATGTTCCGTAATATGGCCAAAGGTATTAGGAAATAAGCAGGTCATTTCTTCATACTAATTTTTTAGTGGGCATTGCCCACTTTTTCTATGATTAATATTGTTACAAAACTTCATATTCTGGTTAATCGAATTTGAGCAAGGGTGAAGATGACAGGAATAATACGGGTGTAGTTAGTGGCGATCGCCCTCCAACCCAAATCAGCCAAAAAACAGCCCCATAAAGCAGGGCCAAGAAAAGCAAAAGCACTTCTGACAGCGGTATAACGAGCCGTATTAACGATCATCCCTTGTTTTGCCATCTGCAGGGCAAATTGATTTTGAAAACCAGAAGCAAAGGCGACTCCTCCTTTTATTAAACTGCTTTTGGCTACCTGATAGGTTGCAAAATGAAGAGCAAACTGTTGGGCAATTTTTTTCAACAACCAAGACTTTAAAATAGAACTAATGGCAATTATTCCGCTACCCTTGAGCATGATTTTTAGGGGATCATGTTGTAACTTTAAAGGTAATGGCTCTGGAGTAGTAGAATTAGCAAGAGATTTAATCACCTGATTACGGATAGAATTTTGCTCATGGGGAGGCAACTTTGCCCATGCCTTTTGTAATAGATGTAAAAAAATTTCCCCCTCAATATCAACAGTTGCCATGGATACACCATAGGGAATTTTGAGATAACGGCAGACTTGAATCAATATTTGGCGATAGGATACTTGATTAGTACGACGTTGTAAAACTGTCATGCCATCGGCGGCCAAAAAGCGAAATCTTTGCTCAATGCTATCTAACCAACCATGTTTATCCTGACTTTGGACATCAAGGGGGGCAGGGGTTTGTAAATAGTCGATGGGGTTGAGACGACGACAAAATAAAATGTTTGTCAGTTGTTGCAATTCTTCCTCGGTGGCTACTTCTAAAGCTGTTCTAAATTCGTCCACGATGCTTATTCCTCACACAATGGTAATTGATTATTAATAGTTGTTGATTGATAATAAAAGTTGATTATGAATTTTGATCATAGTCACACTTTAACTCTTTACTGAAATTTTGTTGCCATCTTTTATGTTACCTATCCAAGAAGCCTTTAAGATTATTATTGATCAAGTTCAACCTTTACAAGAATTTGAGACGGTTAATTTAAGCCAAGCCTATCATCGTATTTTAGCTGAAGATATTTATTCTCCCCATGATTTTCCCTACTGGGATAATTCAGCCATGGATGGTTATGCGGTGCGCTCTCAAGATTTGGCAAACATCAAAGATGGGGATCAAGTTTTTCTGAAAATTATTGAAGAAATCCCAGCGGGTTATGTTCCCCGAAAAAAGTTGTCGGCTAATCAATGCGCCCGTATTTTTACAGGGGGGATGATGCCAGAGGGGGCGGATAGTGTGGTGATGCAGGAGAAAACAGAAAGGGAGGGGGATAGGGTTAAAATTGTTGAGCCTTGCGCTGGGGGTAATTTTGTCAGGAAAAAAGGTTCTTTTTATGGGGCGCATAGTTGTTTGTTACCTGCAGGGGTGAGAATTAATCCTCCTGAAATGGCAATATTGGCAACGGCGCAATCGGTGGATGTAAAGGTGGTGCGATCGCCCTTAGTTGCTATTATATCTACAGGGGATGAGTTGATTACTCCCTATGAGGATTTGAGCAAAGGGAAAATCATCGATTCTAACCAATACCTACTCCATAGTTTTGTGTTCCAGAATGGTGCTAAATCTATCCCCATGGGCATTGTACCCGACCAAAAGGATAAATTAGAAGGGGCGATCGCCTCTGCCCTAGAAAAAAGCGATTTTGTCCTATCCACAGGGGGAGTTTCCGTGGGGGAATACGATTATGTCAAGGAGATATTAGTCAAATTAGGGGGCAAAATTTTAATGGAAAAAGTAGCCATTAAACCAGGTAAACCCTTGACAGTGGCTGTTTTTCCCGACCAAAAACTATATTTTGGTATTCCCGGTAATCCTGTTTCTACCATGGTGATATGTTGGCGTTTTTTACAAAGTGCCATTAGTAAGCTATCAGGAGAAACAAACTATTATCGCCCCCAAATTATCGAGGGCATTTGTCAGGAAAACCTCCGAGGGGAGGAAAAAAGGGAATGTTATATATGGGGTAGGGCAAATATTGTTGATGGACAACATCAATTTAATGTTTCCCGAGGGCTTCATCTCTCAGGAAATTTGATTAACTTACAGCAAACCAACGCCTTGGCAATTTTACCCGTGGGAGTTACCGAGGTTAACCAAGGAGAAAAAATAATGATGATGATGGTGTGAATGGAGAATAGGGATATGACAATGAAAGTCCCCCAGAATTGGGGGATTTAGGGGACAAAACAGTAATCCTTTGCATAACCGATTACTCGAACTTGATATTATTCCCCATCTTCATTTACCAAACTCTCATCATTCCATTCCAGACAGTCATTAATACTACTGCCATTATGGTATGCCGATAATAAAACCTCACTGGTTTTTCCCCATACTATCTTACCATCACGGCTAAGGGCGATCGCCCCTAAATCCCGTTTATTGTCCTTCGCCTCCTTCATGGATTTTTCCATGGCATCATACAAAGATAAACCATCGGTGGTGCGAATTACCACCTTCGCCGCCAAACACTCATCAATAATATCCTCCCCAATGCCCGTACAACTCACCCCTGCCACAGCATTGGCATAATTTCCCGCAGGCATCGCCGAATCACTTACCCTGCCCACATATTCCAAACCTTTACCCCCCGTAGAAGTACCAGCACTCACCCTACCCATACTATCAAGGGCAACCACCCCAATGGTGCCTCGCCGAGCGTTTTCTGACTCCGCCACAACTCCCGCCATCTTACTACTAAAATTCCCCTTCCTCTCCTCAATCCATTCCTGTAACCGTAAATCTGTCAGGGGATCATAAATAGGAGAATTTAACTCTCGTAATAACTGCATACTGCCATAATCAGACAAAATGCGATCCTCTCTATCTTGCAAAATCTTCGCCAAATCAATGGGATTTTTTACCCGAGAAACATTAATCACCCCACTAAAACGCTGTGCCTCTCCATCCATCAAAGAAGCGCTCATACGAATTTGTCCATCAGACTGTAACACAGAGCCAGTACCCGCATTAAAACGAGGATTATCTTCCAATAATTGACAACCCAAAATCACCGCCTCGTTAGCACTTTTTCCACTCAACAATACTTGATATACTTCCCTGACAATTTCATGGAGTGACTCCCTGACGGCTTTCAAACCCCCCTTACCTTTTAAAGAACTACCAGCACCACCGTGAATGATTAATTTAGGAGTAATTTGATTAGACATGAGACAGATTAAATATATGTTTATGACTTAACTATTTTACTATATTTATCCTTATTAAAAAAAGATATTTTTTACTAAAAATATTCACTAAAAAATCACTAGATTAATTCAACAAATATGATCATTAATTATTAATTGTCTTGCTCAATCATCATATTATTTCTCCAGTCTCATTAACCAAAATTTATTCTTTACTTAATCTTTTCCTAACTTCAGTTATCTACTATCTACTCTGAGACAAAAATAAAATTGCTTAAGTATTTTCCTAAAACAATTTCTACTTGAGCCACAGAGGAAAACAAAAAATGACTAAGAACATAAATCGTTCCCGACCTTTTGAACCCAATTACGAACCAGACTGCAATCCTTCCCATAACCCCAGTTTCAGTTCTATCATTGGGAAAAGAATGCAACGGCGACAAGTATTAAAAGGTAGTGTAGCCTTAGCCATTACCTCCATGTTTGCCAGTCCCATTCTCAGTGCAGTTCGTCCACGCATGGCAAGCGCTCAAAACTCCTTGTTAGGATTTAAAGCCATTCCTGTTAGTGAAGCTGATACCATTGTAGTACCAGAAGGATATAGAGCAGAAGTAATTCTCCCTTGGGGGGAACCCATTGCGGGAGACTATCCCGATTATCGCTTAGAAAATACAGGTGCAGAACAAGGAATGCAGGTAGGTATGCACCATGATGGGATGCACTTTTTCCCCATCGAAGGCAATTCCCCCTATGAGGGTAGTTCTGATGAGGGATTTTTGGTGATGAACCATGAATATATAGAACCTCGTTATATGCACACTTCCGCCAGAGGAAAAGCCTTGGGAGTTGCTGAAGTACCCATGATAGGGGAAAATCGCCGAGATAGCGATGAAGTATTAAAAGAAATGAATGCCCATGGAGTTTCCATTGTCCATATTCGTAAGCAACGTAATGGCAGTTGGGCAGTGGTTAGAGATTCTCGTAATCGTCGTGTCACTGGTTTAACCCCCATGGAAATCAGTGGGCCTGTGCGTGGTACAGATTTTGTGAAAACCCGCTATAGTCCTGATGGTACTGCAACCCGTGGCACTCTCAACAACTGTGCCCATGGAGTAACCCCTTGGAATACCTACCTAGCGGCGGAGGAAAACTGGCATGGTTATTTCCGTAATGGTGATGTAGATAGTCAAGGTAATCCAAATTTACCCAGAGAGCATTCCCGTTATGGGGTTAGTACCAATGAAACCCGTTACGGTTGGGAATTGGCGGATAATGGTAATGATGAGTATATTCGCTTTGATGCTTCTACAAAGGGTAATAATCCAAGCCAAGATTATCGCAATGAGCCGAATACTTTTGGTTGGGTGGTAGAGATTGATCCTTTCAACCCAAACCATACTCCTCAAAAACGCACTGCGTTAGGACGTTTTCGCCACGAAGGAATTGTTTTTCATCCTGCGGTAGAGGGTCAACCGATTGTTTGTTATTCTGGGGATGATGCTCGTTTTGAGTATATATACAAATATGTCTCTGCTCAACCCTATTTTGCACGAACAGCGGGGGGACATCTATTGGATAATGGAACACTCTACGTGGCTAAGTTTAATGAGGATGGCACTGGTGAATGGGTAGCGTTGGTTTTTGGACAAAATGGCTTAACTCCTCAAAATGGATTTAATTCCCAAGCTGATGTTTTGGTTAATACCCGTAGTGCGGCTGATTTTGTAGGGGCGACAAAAATGGATCGTCCTGAATGGGGGGCGGTTGATCCTCAAACGGGAGATGTTTACTTTACCCTTACCAATAATACCCGTCGTGAAGCGGATCAAACCGATGCGGTGAATCCTCGGGAAAATAATCGTTGGGGACAAATTGTGCGTTGGCAAGAGGTGGGTAATAATCCTACTGCTAAAGATTTTCGATGGGAAATGTTTGTTTTGGCTGGGCCACAGGATGATAGCGAAACCTTGAATGGTCAATCTCTCACTGCGGAGAACAAATTTTGTAATCCCGATGGTTTATGGATTGATGCTGATCGTCGCATTTGGATTCAAACTGATATGAGTGAAAGTGTGATGAATACTGGAGATTTTGCTCAGTTTGGCAATAATATGATGTTGGCGGCTGATCCTGAAACTGGTGCTATTCGCCGTTTTTTGACCGGCCCTGTGGGTCAGGAAATCACTGGGGTTATTACCACTCCTGATCAACGTACTATGTTTATTAATGTACAGCACCCAGGGGCGACTTTGGATAAGGAGGATTTTGCAAGAGGGGAGACTAATTCCCGTTGGCCTGATGGCAGTGCTTCTATATACCCTCGTTCGGCAACGGTGGTTATTACTAAGGAAGACGGTGGCATTATCGGTTCTTAGATAGCTTCGGAATATGTGATGGTGGGCAATGCCCACCCTACTTTTGTTGTTTTAAATTTTCCCCAGATCAATGGAATTTTTAAAGGCTTTGGCTAAGTCTTCTAAGCTAGAAAGGTTTTCTAGGTAGGGAAAATAACCGAGTACGGGAATATTGGTAAAGGATTCGATCATTTTTTGGGGAGTCCAGTTATTTTGTTGCTCTTGGGTGCAGGGGGTGACACAGTTAAAGATAATTCCTTTGAGGTTAATATTATGTTGTCTGGCAAGGGCTACATTTGCCACGGTATAGGCGATCGCCCCTAACCTTACAGGAGCGACCAAAATAGTATCCAAAGCCCAACTATCCGCCACATGGGCAATGGTGAGATCATCGGTAATGGGAGAACCTAAACCCCCCAAAGCCTCCACCAAAAATACATCATAATTAGACTCTAAAGCTCGTAAACGAGCATGAATCAAATCCATGTCAATGGAACGATTTTCCATGGCCGCCGCCACAGGAGGAGCTAGGGGAGCATCATAACGTAAGGGAATTTCTACATCATCAAAAAACCTCTCATAAAACTCCGCATCCCCCACCATGCCAGTTTGCAATAACTTCATCAACCCCGTAGACAAATCAGGGTAGTAAAACCTGTAGTACGCTCTCCAGGCAGTGGTTACAATGGTTTTTCCTGCATCGGTATCCGTACCCGTAATAAATAAAGTTTTCATTAAAAAATCAACAAAACCTCAAAATAGGTGAAGCAAAATGGTATATATATTGTAAATTAGAATACAAGAGTAAAACTTCTCTGCTCGAAAAGGGTAAGATAAATATTAAATTATTATTAAATTTTACGAGGTTAAAGAATTTGCCGTGAGTCATTCTGCCACTTTAACACTCAGTCCCATGTTACAACATCAAGTATCCGACAATAATCGCCTCAGATTATTCTCAGGATCAGCAAACATCGGACTAGCTACAGAAGTAGCGCGCTATCTAGGCATGGATCTAGGACCGATGATTCGGAAAAGATTTGCCGACGGAGAGCTATACGTCCAAATCCAAGAATCCATCAGGGGGTGCGACGTTTATTTAATTCAACCCTGTTGCAATCCTGTCAATGATAACTTAATGGAGTTGCTGATCATGATTGATGCCTGTCGTCGGGCATCAGCACGGCAAATTACCGCAGTTATTCCCTACTATTCCTACGCCAGAGCAGATCGTAAGACTGCAGGAAGGGAGTCCATTTCGGCGAAATTAGTCGCCAACCTAATCACCCAAGCAGGGGCAAACAGAGTCCTTGCCATGGATTTACATTCGGCTCAGATTCAGGGATACTTCGATATTCCTTTGGATCATGTATATGGTTCCCCTGTCATCCTTGATTATCTTTTGCAAAAACAGTTAGATGATTTTGTGGTGGTATCTCCCGATGTGGGAGGGGTTGCAAGGGCAAGGGCATTTGCTAAAAAACTTAATGATGCTCCCCTAGCCATTATCGATAAACGTCGTCAAGCCCATAATGTGGCTGAGGTGATGAATGTCATCGGTGATGTGAAGGGTAAAAACGCCATTTTGGTGGACGATATGATTGATACTGCTGGAACTTTATTAGAGGGTGCCAGACTTCTCAAAAAAGAAGGTGCGAAGAAAATTTATGCCTGTGCAACCCATGCGGTATTTTCTGGGCCTGCTATCTCTCGTTTATCTAGTGATGTCTTTGAGGAGGTAATTGTTACTAATACCATTCCCGTACCTTTGGACAACTATTTTCCTCAGCTCAAGGTTTTATCCGTAGCGAATTTACTCGGTGAAACTATTTGGCGTATCCATGAGGATAGTTCGGTGAGTATTATGTTCCGATAATGACCGATCAAATTTCCTAAAAATAGAGGGGTGAAAGCCCCTTTTTTTTTGCAACTTTGAGATGTTTATGTTATATTAATACTGTAAGGATAAATCGTTCATCTGTTTCTCGCAGACGGAAGTAAGAAGAATTTATCTTCTGAAGGAACGCGCCTCGAATCTAAACTCAACGAAATTAGAGGAGGCGACATTATGAACGCAAATAACACTATAAAAACTAATAATATCGGGTCTGTTGGTCAACAAGCTCGTTTATTGATGAGGGGCGATCGCAAACGTACCCAAAATCGTCAAGCATCCATGTTAAGCAGAGTATCCGCCGAAGTCGGACTTCAATAAGAACTAAAAATGGGATGGCAATAAAAAGCCTCCCTTTTAATCTTCTCAAACCTTAACAAAATCATCATCAAGGAGTAAAAATAATGATCAATAGACAAACCATTCAAAAAGCAAAACAAGCTCATCGTAACACTATATTAGAAACCCTAGAACGCCGTTTACAAGTTGCCAAAGCCAACGGAGAAAATAACCTCGTTGCCCAACTAGAAGCGGAAAAACGTTACTATCTCAGCTAATAATACTGAGTAGATAAAAAAATAACCCCTAATGCCCAAAAAAAAGAGTATTAGGGGTTTTTCATATCCCATCCCAAAACCCCTCGAATGTGTTTTGCATTACTGTTTCCCCAAAAAGCCCACTATAGTGTTAATAGTAACCTATATGGTTTGAGTAGAAATAGTAGTAGATATATAGATAATTTATGAACGCAGAAGAAAAAGCCAGAGGTTTAGAAATAGCCACCAAAATAGCCGCCATTGTCAACTTATTCAAACAACAATTTCCCGATGTAAAAGCAGATCTCAAACCTTGGCATAATGATCCTGATACCATTAATTTAGTAGATCCTGACTCCATCGACATCGGCTTTCATTTTCCGGGGTGGAGTCGCAAAATACAAAGTAGAAGTATCCTCGTACAAATTAGATTTCACTATGATGAAATCGATCAAACCCATAAACTAATTGGTGTAGAAAGTGCAGGATTTAACTACACAGGGGAAGCCTGGCGCCTCTCAACCATCGAAAACTGGCAACTAGAAGGAAAATCACCCCCCACAGAAGAAATTAGGGAAAGGCTCAAATATTTTTCCCGTCAGGTATTTGAGCTATTTCAAAATTAAAGAATTGTTAAAAACTTTCCCGAAATGTCACAACCTTTGCCATAAATAGAGAAGCCAAATTAAGTTAAACTAATCATAATAAAAAAAATAATACTCGTATTTTAAGATGAGCATAGTAAGTCAAGTTATTCTCAAAGCAGATGATGAACTGCGTTACCCTAGTAGTGGGGAATTAGAAGGAATCAAAAGTTTTTTAGATTCAGGATTACTCCGTCTCAAAATAGCTGAAACTTTAGCCGAAAACGAGAAAAAAATCGTTGAAAAAGCTAGTCGAGAGTTATTCAGAAAGCGCCCTGATTACCGTGCGGCAGGGGGTAATGCTTCAGGACAAAAACAATATAATCAATGTTTAAGAGACTTTGGTTGGTATTTACGTTTAGCTACCTATGGCGTTTTGGCGGGTGATAAAGAGCCTATTGAGAAAATCGGTTTAATCGGTGTTAAGGAAATGTACAATTCCCTTGGAGTACCTTTACCCGGCATGGTTGAGTCTATCCGTTGTTTAAAAGATGCTTCCCTGGCTCTTTTAACCAAGGAAGAAGCGGCAGAAACTGCTCCTTATTTTGATTATATGGTTCAAGTAATGTCTTAAGAATATAAATTTAAAAAATCTTTGATGGCATTATTTTATGGGGGCTTGTTTATCAAGCCCTTTTTGCTAAAATCCTATGAGCAAACAAGAAGATAATTTACAGCGAGAAAATCAAAGTCTTAATTCTTGGGTTGAAAAAAAGTCGTGGTTAGCCCTATATTTATATAGTTGCATTTATGGAACCATTGGCTGGTCTGTGGCTAGTCGTTCTAATGTTTTGAGTCAGGGAGTAAGAAGGTTCATCAATAATTGGAATTTATTGATTGATGATAGTTTACTCACTGTGATGGTTCGGGTGTTATCTTTGTTATTGATAATGGGAGCCTCTTTGGCGGTGATTAATCCTTTATCAATTATCACTTTTATTTTTGAGGAATCGATTAATTCTGATTTAAAGGCTTTTGTGGCAATTTTGTTTTGGTCTATTCTATTAGTTGTTATCTTCTGTTATTTTGGTTATTTTGCAGATATTCTGGTGGTGACTTCTTCTAGCATTTTACTTCATTTTGATTTGCAGGAAAAAAAAATCGATGGTTTCAAAAATATTGCTCTGATGGTTTTTATTGCTTCTGTTACTTTTGGTTTGGGAATATTTATATTTGATTATCTACATTAATTATTATTTATGGCGACTAAAAAAAAGAATAAAGGTATTTTAAAAAAAGTTTTAATCATTGTTTCTGGATTGGCGTTTGTTTTCTTTTCTGTTTCTGCGGTGGTTAATATGATTATTAATCCTCAGACACCTGTTTCTACGGGTAATGAAACTCCGGGGGGGGATGATTTGATGGATTCTCAAATTGAAAGGGAAATCGCTGGTTATCAGTCGGTGATAGATGATGAGCCTGAAAATCGTTTTGCCTTAGAAAGATTGGTGGAATTAAATTTACAACGAGGTGATTTACAGGGGGCTTTACCTCATATGGAGAAGTTGGCGGAAGTCCATCCTGAAGATGAGCGTTATCAGGAGGTTTTAGGGATTATTAGGCAGGGTTTGGAAGAACAACAAAATCCTCCTAGTGAGGTACCTATCACCCCTGAGACTCCTGAAAATGGCGAATAGTTTTGTGGTATGTGGTGCTGATTCTTTTTGCAAATATGTTTTGCCCCTTGAGTATTGCTATTTTGAGGGGGTTTGTCATAAGCGTTTATCCTAACTTGATATAAAATTATTATGTCTTTAATATTCAACTGTTCATGAAAATTCCTATTCTTGATTTACAACTGCAATACCAACAACTTAAATCTGAGATTGATGGGGCGATCGCCCTTGTGCTAGAATCTACTCAATTTGTACTTGGTCCAGAAGTGCAAAAATTAGAACAAGAAATTGCTAGTTTTTTGGGCGTTAACCATGCGATCGGGGTAAACTCTGGTACAGATGCACTACTTATTGCCCTAAGAGCGTTGAATATTGGAGAAGGGGATGAGGTTATTACTACTTCTTTTTCTTTTTATGCCACTGCCGAATCCATCAGCCTTGTGGGTGCAAAACCGATTTTTGCTGACATAGAAGAAGATAGTTTTAATATCAACCCTGAAAGTATCAAGGAAAAAATTACCCCGAAAACCAAAGCCATTCTGCCAGTGCATCTTTATGGACAACCTGCAAAAATGGCACAAATCAAGGAAATTGCAGAAGAATATGGATTAAAAATTATTGAAGACTGCGCCCAAGCCTTTGGGGCAAAATATTATGGGGATTGTTTAGGTTGTGAACAAAAATGCAGTGATGCTCAACGTAATAGTATTGAAGGGAAGTATGTCGGTGGTATAGGTGATATAGGTGCTTTTTCCTTTTACCCTACCAAAAACCTCGGTGCCTATGGAGACGGAGGCATGATTACCACTAACGATGATGATATTGCCGAATTAGCCCGAATGTTGAGGGTACATGGAGCGAAAAAGAACTATCATAACGAAATGCTCGGGTATAACTCCCGTCTTGATAGTATACAAGCAACCATCCTCAGAGTAAAACTAAACTATATTAAAGATTGGAATCAAGCTAGACAAAATATTGCCCGTAAATATAATCAATTGTTAGGTAATCTTAAATCTATTGTTGTTCCCTCCTTCTCTGATGGTCATGTGTTCCATCAATATACCATTAGGGTTGATAATGGTCGAAGAGACGAATTAAAAGCATATCTGGCGGATAAGGGTATTGGTAGCATGATTTATTATCCCATTCCCCAAGATCAATTACCTGTTTATAAAGGACAATATACTCCTAATCCTATCTCCACTCAGTTAGCTTATGAGGTGTTAAGTTTACCTATCTATCCCGAATTATCAGAGGATAAAGTTCAAGAAGTAGCTAACGCCATTATTAGTTTTTATGACTAAATATACATAATTTAGGGAGCTATAAATATCAAAATTTTAATGATTTTATAACTTTTAAAAAATGACAAAATAACATTAATAAATTTACTTTTTGCTTATTTTTATGAAAATTATCAGTAATATAATTGCTATTTTTCAAAAGGAATTACAGGGCTACTTTAATTCTCCTTTGGCTCTGACCATTGCTAGTATTTTTTGGCTAGTATCAGGTATCTTTTTTCTGTTTATTCTCTTTAGTGAGGAGGGAATTATTCAAAATGTCGCTTTACAAGAACAATTAGGCAACGCAACCCCTAGGGATGTCCCTTACGAATTTATCCAAGTATTTTTTGGTATTATGGGTTCTATTACCATTTTTCTTTTACCGATGCTTTCCATGGGTTTATATTCCGAAGAAAGAAAGAGGGGAACCATTGAACTTTTAGCCACTTCACCCATTTTTAACTGGGTACTGGCTTTGGGTAAATTGTTGGGGGTAGTGGTATTTTACATCACCATGATTATACCTATTTTGTTGTATGAGGCGATCGCCTTTAGCACTTCAAATCCCCCCATTCCTCCTGCTGTACCTTTATTAGCCCATATTGGCTTAATCCTTCTTGCTAGTGCCATTTTATCATTAGGGATGTTTATTTCTTCCCTCACCGACAGCACAATATTCTCTGCAATTATTACCTTTGTATTGGTCATCTTTATTTCGATTTTGGACGCTTTAACTAATAATGTACAAAATCCAATCGGACAATTTATTAATCAATTATCAGTCTTAAAAAGTTATGAAGAATTTGTCCAAGGTATCTTTAGTACATCCAGTTTAATTATCTTTTTCAGCTACATTATTTTAGGCTTATTTTTAACAGCACAATCCATTGAAACATTACGTTTTACTAGAAAATAATCAATAGATAAAATTTATACATAAAAATGGATGGTCAAAAGGAAAATAAATATAGTCATTTAACTGCCATAGAAAGAAAATATTTATCATTTCCCGCTCGATATTTATTAAACAAAAAACTATTACATGGGAAAGTTTTAGACTTTGGTTGCGGTTTTGGTAATGATGTTAGAAAATTGAGAGAAAAAAATATTGATATCACTGGTTACGATCCCCATTATTTTCCTGATTATCCCCAACATAAATTCGATACAATCATTTGTTTCTATGTCTTAAATGTCTTATTTCCTGAAGATCAAGAAGATGTCATAATGGCGATCGCCCATATCCTAAAACCATCAGGGAAGGCATATTTTGCCGTGAGAAGAGACTTAAAAAAAGAAGGATATAGAACCCATTATATTCATAAAAAACCAACCTATCAAAGAATAGTAAACCTAACCTTTGAATCATTATATAAAGATGAATTTTGCGAAATATATCAATACACTCCTTACAATCAAATTAAAAGAAAAAAAGAATATTGTATATTTTGTAATCCCTATCCAAAATTAGAATTAATCACAGAATCTAATTTTAGTTATGCAATCAAAGACGGTTATCCCCTGACCAAAGGACATAGTTTAATCATCCCAAAAATACACTGCTCCAACTATTTTGAGCTACCCTTAGAGTATCAAAAAAACTGTTGGCAAATGGTCAATTTTGTTCAAAAGATACTAACAAAAGTATATAGTCCAGATGGCTTTAACATAGGTTTTAACGTTGATAAAGCAGGAGGGCAAAAAGTAATGCACACTCATATTCATATTATTCCTCGGTATCAAAAAGATAATCAAAAAATTAATAAAGGTATACGCTCCATTATCTAAAATATAATATATTTTAAAATTACTTAAAAGTGATATTTCATATCTTGTTAGATAATAATTTTTGACAATTTTTCGGGAACTATTAATATTTTTAAACGTCGCAATAATGACTGTTATAATTTAAAAGAACAGGTTAAATATAAAACTTATAGAACCAAGTGGTCATGACTATGAATAAAAAAAAATATAGTAAAGTGGTTCCCATGGCGATCGCATCTAGCCTCATGGGTATATCAATGTTAACCGTAAGTATTAGCCCATTTATTGCAGCAGCGCACAGTAAGCCCAGCCAAAACCTCCTCGCCCAAAACAATCAAGAAAGATTAACCATCGCTGTCATGGACTTTGACTATAGCAGTCTGAGTAATGCCAGAAACCTAAACCTCATCGATGGTGCCGCCAGAGGAGTAAGCGATGTAGTAGTAGGAGAATTAGTTGATACCAGAAAATATCGTGTCATTGAACGTAGTCGCCTTGATGATATTCTCAATGAACAAGGATTGGCAGACAGTGGTTTAGTAGATCCCGGTACAGCCGCCCAAATAGGGCGTTTACTAGGTGCAGAATTGATTATGGTCGGTTCCATTACCCAGTTTGACCTACAAGAAAGGGGTACAGGCTTTGGACTATTCGGCTTTAGCCTTGGTAATCAAACCAAAAAAGCCCTAGTTACTCTCAATACTCGTGTCATTAATAGTACCACAGGGGAAATTGTCATGAGTGCAGAAGGACAAGCAGAAGTTTCTCAGGTAGATGGAGATGTTAGAATCCGTGGTGTCAACCTAGGCACCGCCACCAACAATGACGGTACATTACTAACCGTCGCTACCCGTGACGCTATCCGAGAAGTAATCCAACAAATGGACTCCAGACAAACCGAATTATCCGCCATTGGCAGAGTTTCCCCCAACACCTCTGGTTTGGTGGCTGATGTGGCAGGAAATAGCGTCATTATCAACCGTGGTAGTAACCATGGTTATCGCAACGGTTTAAGGCTATCCATCGAAAGGGTATCCCGAGAAGTGACAGATCCTGAAACAGGGGAAGTTATCCGCCGAGTAACAGATCAAGTGGGAGTTATCGAGCTTCAAGATGTGGATTCAAGTTCTAGTGAAGGACGCATTATTTCTGGTTCTGGCTTCCGAGTCGGTGACATCGCCTCCCCCATGTAAATATTCTTCGTAGGGACGTAGGGACGTAGTACGCTACGTCCGCACTAATAAATACTATAAAATTCATCCCGAACTCAGGTTAATAATTGTCCATTGGTGTGGTTTTCCCCCCTAAAGGATTTTTGCATTTAAGATGAGAATTATGTTAAGTTTAGTTAAGAAAGAGTTGTTATTATTGTTAATAATTAAATAAAAGACAACATTAAAAGGAAGTGTGAACTGCACTTTCTCACCGTTAAAAGAGGATTATAAAAAATATGAAAACACCTTGGCGAACTATACTATTGTGGGCGATTCCCTTCCTCGTGGTGGGTTTCTTCCTCTGGCAAGGCAGTTTTGCTCCTAATAATATGAGCGATACTGGTAATACTGCTAGTACCCGCATGACCTATGGTAGATTTTTAGAATACATTGATAAAGGCAGAGTTAGCAGTGTTGATTTATACGAAGGTGGACGCACTGCTATCGTTGAAGCCATCGATCCTGAATTACGTCAGGTTCAAAGATTAAGAGTGGATTTACCCGGCTCTTCCCCCGAGTTAATTAGCAAACTCAGAGAATCTGGCATTACTTTTGATTCCCACCCCCTCCGCAACGAGGGCGCTATTTGGGGCATTTTGGGTAACTTAGTATTCCCCGTATTATTAATCGCTTCCTTATTTTTCCTTTTCCGTCGCTCCAGCAATATGCCAGGCGGCCCTGGACAGGCGATGAATTTTGGTAAATCAAAAGCCCGTTTCCAAATGGATGCCAAAACTGGAATCAAGTTTGATGATGTGGCTGGTATTGATGAAGCTAAAGAAGAATTACAAGAAGTTGTAACCTTCCTTAAACAGCCTGAAAAATTCACCGCTGTGGGCGCTCGTATTCCTAAAGGGGTGTTACTTGTAGGGCCTCCGGGGACTGGTAAAACCTTGTTGGCAAAGGCCATCGCCGGGGAGGCAGGAGTTCCTTTCTTCAGCATTTCTGGTTCTGAATTTGTAGAAATGTTTGTGGGTGTGGGTGCTTCCCGTGTTCGTGATTTGTTCAAAAAAGCGAAGGAAAATGCTCCTTGTTTAATCTTCATCGATGAGATTGACGCTGTGGGCCGTCAACGTGGTGCTGGTATCGGTGGCGGTAACGATGAAAGGGAACAAACCTTAAACCAACTCCTCACCGAAATGGATGGTTTTGAGGGTAACACTGGTATTATCGTTATTGCGGCTACCAACAGAGCCGATGTGCTCGATTCTGCTTTGATGCGTCCCGGTCGTTTTGACCGTCAGGTAATGGTAGATCCCCCCGATTTCAAAGGTCGTCTAGGGGTGTTAGATGTCCATGCCCGTAACAAAAAATTGTCCTCTGAGGTTTCCATAGAGGCGATCGCCCGTCGTACCCCCGGATTTAGCGGTGCAGATCTCGCCAACCTCCTCAACGAAGCGGCCATTTTAACCGCCCGTCGTCGTAAACCCGAAATCACCATGAGTGAAATCGATGATGCGGTGGATCGTGTCATCGCAGGGATGGAAGGTACTCCCCTTGTAGATAGTAAAAGTAAACGCTTGATCGCTTATCATGAAGTGGGTCATGCCATCGTCGGTACCCTCTTAAAAGATCATGATCCTGTCCAAAAAGTAACCCTTATCCCCCGTGGACAAGCCCAAGGTTTGACCTGGTTTACCCCCAACGAAGAACAAGGCTTAACCACCAAAGCCCAACTCATGGCAAGAATTGCTGGAGCTATGGGTGGACGTGCCGCCGAAGAAGAAATATTCGGTGATGATGAAGTAACCACAGGTGCAGGGGGAGACTTGCAACAGGTTACAGGGATGGCTCGTCAGATGGTTACTCGTTTTGGTATGAGTGATATGGGTCCTCTATCCCTCGAAGGGCAAGGAGGAGAAGTATTCCTCGGCGGTGGTTTCATGAACCGTGCTGAGTATTCCGAAGAAAGTGCTTCTCGCATTGATGATCAAATTCGGATGATTGCTGAACATGGTCACAAACTGGCTCGTCAAATCGTCAGAGATAACCGTGAAGTAATCGATCGCCTCGTGGATCTTTTAATCGAAAGAGAAACCATTGACGGTGAAGAATTCCGTCAGATTGTGGCTGAATACACCGAAGTTCCCGAAAAAGAACAGTTTATTCCTCAACTATAAACCTCACTGATTTTCGATTAGCAAAAGGGCTGAATATATCAGCCCTTTTTTCATGTAAAATTGCTGTGAACAATTTATTTATCAATTCATGGATCGATGGATTTAAAAGCACTGATTAGAGATATACCTGATTTTCCCAAACCGGGTATTATGTTCCGAGATATTACCACCCTATTGAGAGATTCCCAAGGATTAACCCATGTTATTGATCGATTAACTCATCAGTGCCACAGCCTTGATCATAAACCCGATTATATTGTGGGCATTGAGTCTCGAGGGTTTATTTTTGCCCCTGCTTTGGCATATCAGTTGGGGGCAGGTTTTATTCCTGTACGCAAAAAGGGAAAATTACCTGCTCAGGTGCATTCCATCGAGTATGACCTAGAATATGGTACTGATACCCTAGAGGTGCATCAGGATGCAGTACAAGAGGGTGCTAGGGTGATGATTGTTGATGATGTCATTGCCACGGGAGGCACCGCCAAGGCAACGTCAGAATTATTAACTCGTATTGGTTGTGATGTGGTCAGTTTTGGTTTTGTGGTGGAGTTGAGGGGCTTAAATGGTCGTAGTCTTTTGCCCGATGTACCTATGGTTACTTTGGTTGAGTATGATTAATTTAGATTTCAGGCTTCTGGTTACAGGTTGCAGGTGTTAGGGATGAAATAGATATAGCCTTGTACTCAAAATATTATCACCATTGCCTGTTCCCGTGAGAGAGTCGATCTGAGAGTCGCCTCTCAAACCTCTCCTTCAAAACCGTGCTTGAGACTTTCACCTCACACGGCTTCTCCTCGTCTTTTCGATGTTACTTTCACCCCTACATCCCTACGCTCAATTTAATTAATTGACGTTCTAAGGCTTATGAAAAAGTTACTTAACTTCTACTTAGACTGAGGGTGATACGTCAGCATATCCTTAACATTACATTAAGGCATTGGCTTCTTATCACATCCTTCTCTAATTCCCTTACGCTTCACATCTGACTACTTTTTATCTACAAAAAGAGAAGAATTAGAGTTACTTCGTTCCGATGTCACTTTTCACGATGCTTTTAGGTTGAGGTAAGAAGTCCGGAGCCATTAATTAGAGACTGCGTTTTCAAAGGAACATATTTGAAAAACCTGTCCTCGTTGACATTTTGTCTGTGGTTTATCAGCCGATTTAACCACTTGGAACTGATGAACCAAATCCTCTTAGTTTATTTCTTAACCATGAGCATCTACCCTTGGGGAGTTACCAGATTCGGCTTCTTGCTATCCCCTTTTCTTCTAGCTTCCCACCGTGATGATGTTACTTCAAAGCAGGTAGAAGAGAGAGTCAATTGGCAGTACAATGGAAGGAATTTAACCTTCAAGAGACATTAGTTATTCAGATTTCTAGGTTCTGAACGGGTGGTTCTCAAAAAAAAATTGATTAGCACCCAACGAATCGCACCATTCCCCATTCCCTGCCGACCCTAGAAAATATTATCCCTAACTCAAGTTAAAATAGAAACTACTCTGAAGCACATCAATCTAGTACCAATTATCACTTTACCAAAATGGGTAAAAAACCTGCATCCCCCCCCACCATAGACAAAATGGTAACGGGAGTATTACAAACTATTCAAGCCCAATTTAATTTGCCTCGTCTCAAAAAAGATGTGGCAGTACCCAAAATAAAGCTCAAAAATGGCAGTAGTGGTAGAGTCCACGAATATCCACTTTTGGGGGAACGTTACATTATTGGTAGGAATAAAAATAGTTGTGATATTATTCTCCCTAATCCGATTATTAGTCAAATTCATTGTGCGGTTGAAAAGGATAAAAAAACTAATCGATTTAGGGTTAGGGATTTACAGTCAACCAATGGTATTTATTTTGGTAAAAAGCGTTATCAATCTGTGACTCTTCGGCACAATGATAGGGTAACTCTAGGCCCCCCTGAGTTAGAGGATGTAATTGAGTTATATTTTGATAAACCCCCTTCAAAGTTATTGTTAATTTTGCGTTATGCTCTTTTTGGTAGTACAGGGGTTTTGTTACTTATTTGTGCCATCGTTGTCATTGCTTGGTCAAGATATACTGTGTATCCCATGCCCCAAGGAAATACGGGGGCTACGGTGGTATATGGAGAGGATGGTGTAACGCCCCTTGCACCTCGCATTTCTTCTCCCCATCGGGAGTTGGATAGATTAAGTGATTTTTCTCCTTATCTTAGACAGGCATTGATTGCTTCGGAAGATACTCGCTATTATTGGCATTTTGGGGTTGATCCTTTGGGGGTAGTTAGGGCTGTGTTGATAAATCGGGGGGATAGTGGCATCAGACAGGGTGCTAGTACCCTTACTCAACAGTTGGCACGTAGTTTATATCCTGAAGTGGGTAGAGAAAATACTTTGGGGCGTAAGGTGCGAGAGATGATCGTGGCGACTAAGTTGGAGGCGGTTTATAGTAAGGATGAAATCATGAGGGCTTATCTCAATCGGGTATATTTGGGCATAAATCTTTATGGTTTTGAGGATGCGGCGAGGTTTTATTTTGGTAAGTCGGCTCGGGATGTTTCTATTGAGGAGGCGGCGGCTTTGGTGGCGATTTTACCTGCACCTAATGCTTATAATCCTGTCCAAGATTATGATACGGCGTTAGGTTTACGTAATCGTGTGATTAATCGTATGTTGTCTTTGCGCATGATTAGTGAGGATGAGGCGAGTAGTGCGAGAAGATCTCGCATTGAGATTACCCCTGAAGCACGGGAGACTTTATCGAATATTATTGCTCCTTATTTTTATAGTTATGTTTTTGATGAGGTGCGGATGCTTTTGGGGGCTGATTTGTTGCAGGAGGGGGATTTTATTATTGAGACGGGGTTAAATTTTAATTATCAACGGGAGGCCGAAGGTACTCTTAAGGATTATATCAATAGTCATGGTTCTCAGTATCGTTTTGGTCAAGGGGCGATCGCCACTATTAATAGTAAAACAGGAGAAATTGTGGCACTGGTGGGGGGAAAAGATTTCCAAGAGAGTCAATTTAATCGAGCAACCCAAGCCCAAAGACAGGCGGCATCTACTTTTAAACTATTTCCCTACACTGCAGCCCTAGAGGCAGGTATATCCCCTAATAAAACCTATTCCTGTGCCGCTTTACAATGGCAAGGGGTACAGTTTCGCCCTTGTAATAATTTTTCTGGCCCTATTGATATGTATCAAGGGATGGCATTGTCTGAAAATGCTGTGGCTTTGCGCATTGCCCAAGATGTGGGTTTGCAAAACGTGGTGGCAACAGCTAAAAAAATGGGCATCAATTCCCCCCTCAATGCAGTACCGGGATTGGCCCTTGGACAAAGTGAGGTGAATGTCTTGGAAATGACGGGGGCTTATGCAACTATTCCGAATCAAGGGGTATGGAATCGCCCCCATGCTATCAAGGTGATTCGGGATGGTAGGGATTGCGAAAATGTGGATCAACCGACCACCTGTAGGGAAGTATATCGTTTTAATCAAGGGGGTCATGAAAGTACCTCTGCCATAACTCCCCAAGTGGCTCAAACCATGCACCAGATGCTCCAAAGGGTGGTGACTTCAGGCACTGGGAGAAGTGCTAGTTTAGGGCGTGGAGAAGGGGGCAAAACAGGAACTAATTCCCAAGGTATTGATTTATGGTTTATTGGTTATAGTCCTCAAGATGATCTGACCACAGGGGTATGGTTGGGTAATGATGATAATTCCCCCACCAGAGGCAGTAGTGGACAGGCGGCTTTGTTGTGGGGTAATTATATGAAAAAGTTACTTTGATTGGGGTGATTTTTGGGTAATAATAAATTAACGACCCCTGAATAATGAAAAAGATGGCAACAGAAATCGAAATTCAATTACAAACCCTTGAACAAGAAGCCCAAAGTGCGATCGCCCATAGTGATAATTTAAAAAAACTAGAAGAATTAAGAGTCGCCTATCTTGGAAAAAAAGGAGAACTATCCCTAATCCTCAAAGGCATGGGTAAACTCGCCCCAGAAATGCGCCCTGTAATCGGTGCCGTTGCCAACCAAATCAAAGAAAAAATCCAAGATAGCCTCAGTCAACAACAAGAAACCTTACAAAAACAACAAATTCAGGCTCAAATTGCCTCTGAAACCATTGATGTTACTATGCCGGGGGTAAGTAAACCCCTCGGAAAATCTCACCCTCTGCAAAGTACCATTGACAGGGTAATTGATATATTTGTCGGCTTGGGTTATACCGTCGCCCAAGGCCCTCAAATTGAAAGCGACTACTACAATTTTGAAGCCCTCAATACCCCCCCCGAACATCCTGCCAGGGATATGCAAGATACCTTTTATTTCGGAGATGGTAGCCTTCTACGCACCCACACCTCCTCCGTACAAATTCGTTATATGGAACAAAACGAACCCCCCATTCGTATCATTGCCCCGGGGAGAGTGTATCGCCGTGATACCGTTGATGCTACCCACTCCGCCGTATTTCACCAAATCGAAGTTTTAGCCATTGGTAAAAATCTGACTTTCACAGACTTAAAAGGTACTATCAAAGAGTTTTTGAGACAGATGTTCGGGGATGACTTACCCACGGTTTTCCGAGCCAGTTATTTCCCTTTTACCGAACCATCCGCAGAGGTGGATGTGCAGTGGCAGGGTAAATGGTTAGAAGTGATGGGGTGTGGAATGGTTGACCCCAACGTTCTCAAAGCAGTAGGCTATGATCCAGAGGAATATAGTGGCTTCGCTGCGGGTTTGGGAGTAGAAAGATTTGCCATGATTCTCCATAAAATTGATGATATTCGTCGTTTATACAACAGCGATTTACGCTTCCTTAATCAATTCTAAAACTTATTAACCCCAGTTCGGGATAATAGTTGTCAGTCAGTAAAAGGCAAGAAATGAAAGATAATAATTATTCATTATCAATTATCAATTATCAATTATTCACACCTTCACAAGACTATAAATTTTATCCCGAACTCAAGTTACTTAAAAACAACCTCGCTATCGAGTACCCAATTTCTTAAAATAGGGTTGACAATGTCTGGAGCCTCATCTTGGGGACAATGCCCTAAACCCTCTAGGGGAATAAACTCTTTTACCGTGGCAAAATTTGCCCAATCCCTTGCCATTTCAATGGGTTCCCAAGGATCTTTGGTACCCCATAGGATAATAGCAGGACAGGGTAAGATGGGTAATAAGTCCTCCGCCAAAGGCCCCCCTGAATAACCCGTAAAAGCCAGAAATACTGCTGCTGCCCCCACATCTTGGGATGGTTGATAAATCAAATCAATTAAATCATCGGTGATGGCATCACTATTAATATAGGCTTGGGATAAAATTCGGCGAATTACTTTGGGTTTAGCTATTTGTTGAAAAAAGAAATTACCAACAACTTGGTTTTT
Organism: Cyanobacterium stanieri PCC 7202; assembly: GCA_000317655.1. Taxonomy (NCBI): domain Bacteria; kingdom Bacillati; phylum Cyanobacteriota; class Cyanophyceae; order Chroococcales; family Geminocystaceae; genus Cyanobacterium; species Cyanobacterium stanieri. The sequence goes on along the minus strand of CP003940.1, from coordinate 940,212 downwards.
TAACACTCTTTGCATTACCGTTGCTCCAACATTGCGCACCCATGGCAAAGTTTGCCGTTTACGCTCATGTAATAGTCTCAAAGAGCAATTTAGGGCGGCAACACCTAGCACTAAGTCAGGAAAATCCACCGCCGTTTGCATGATGACTACACAACCGATGGAGTTACCCACTAAATATACAGGACTACCAACAATTTCTCGACAAAAATCCCCTACCTGTTGCGCCCATGTCTCGAAAGTGTAGCTTATATCCTGATTAGGTTCTGGTTTGGCAGATGCACCAAAACCGATTAAATCGAGGGCAAAACAACGAAATTCTTGGGCTAAGATGGGCATATTTTTACGCCAATGACCACAATTCGCCCCAAAACCATGGATAAATACCACCGCAGGACCTTTTTCTCCATGGCTTTGATAGCCGATGTTATAACCGCGCCACTGCCATGTTTGATAGTTCAACATTATTGATTATGGAATTAATTGAATGATTATCCCCATTGTAAAGTAATGTTAACTAACCTGAGTTCGGGATAACATTTTCTAGTTAAGGCAGGCAATAGGGAATAGGCAATGGGCAATGGTGAAGTGAATATTTTTCACCATTTCTAGGTGTTATTTAGCAATTTGAAAACCGCCGTAAACTTTTCACCCCCCAGGCTGACACGAAATGATACTCACAATTATTATCCCGAATTGAGGTTAACTAATACAGATTTTGCACAGCAGAAGTGATGTCGTCTTGTTTAACCAAGGATTCACCGATTAAAACTGCATTAGCCCCTGCTTGTTGTACAAATTCTAAGTCGTCTTTGGTATATAAACCTGATTCGCTGACGATGGTTATATCTTTTTCCTTGATGATGTCTGCGCGTTGGGCGAGAATGTCTTTGGTGGTGTCGAGGGTAACGGTGAAGTCTTCGAGGTTACGGTTGTTGATACCGATTAGTTTTACTCCATCGATGGCTAATACTCGATCTAATTCTTGGAGGGTGTGAACTTCTATTAAGGCTGTCATGCCCAATCCTTCAATAATTTTCAGGAAATATTTGATGTCGCTATCTTTGAGAATGGCGGTGATGAGTAAGACGGCATCGGCACCGTTGAGCCTAGCGAGGTATATTTGATAGGGGTAAATGACAAATTCTTTGCACAATAGGGGTAAATTGACGGTATTTCTGACAATGGTAAGGTTTTCAAAACTACCTTGAAAGAATTTTTTGTCGGTTAATACGGATAAACAAGCCGCACCTCCTTTTTCATAGGCAGTGGCGATCGCACCTGGATCAAAATCAGCACGAATAACCCCTTTACTGGGGGATGCTTTTTTTACTTCTGCAATGAGGGCGGGTTGATTAGGGCTATTACGTAGCGCCCCTAAAAAGTCTTTGGGTTGGTTGGTAAGATTGTTTACCTTTACTCTCAAATCTAACAGAGAAAGGCGATCGCGCATTTTTCCTACTTCTTGCTCTTTGTACCAGACAATTTCCTCAAGGATGTTTTTTGGCTCGGCTTCTGGTACTTTTACCTGATAGCGTAAACTCTCAACGGCAACGGCAGGGGAAGGCTCTTGGCGACGGATTCTCATCTTGGTGATCACTATTACTGACGATTTATACTTTATCTTAGCAAGAGGGAAAAGGCAATAGGTAATAGGCAATGGGCAATGGGCAATAGGCAATGGGCAATAGGCAATGGGCAATGGGCAATGGGCAATGGACAATAGGGCAATGGGCAATAGGCAATGGGCAATGGTTTCCATGTTTTAATTAATCACGCTCTATTCAGAGAAATTTAATCTGCAACCTGTCATATCATGTCCGAGTAATCAGTTGTGAAAAAAAGCGGTTTTGCCCCCTAAATCCCCCAATTCTGGGGGACTTCCCGTTGTAAGAATTTATCCGAACTTGGTATCACCTGACAGCTTCACTCATTGTCCATGGCTTTCTTCCTGATGGACATTTCTGGTAAACTAATCCGTGCAGTTTAATGATGATGAGTGAATTTAGATGGAATTATTGCCTAGTAATTTACAGAGATTAAAAGACCAAGTAGCAGTTATTACAGGGGCTTCCCGTGGTATTGGTAAAGCCAGTGCGATCGCCCTTGCCACAGAAGGGGCGAAAGTGGTGGTAAACTATGCTAGTAACAGCGAAGCGGCGGATAAGGTGGTGGCAGAAATTACCGAAGCAGGGGGAAGTGCGATCGCCCTTAAAGCCGATGTTTCTAGCCCTGACGATGTAGATAATCTTTTCAAAGAAGCGGTCAAAGCATTTGGTAAGGTGGACATCCTTGTAAATAATGCAGGAATCACCCGTGACACCCTCATGTTAAGGATGAAACTAGAAGATTGGCAAAAAGTGATCGATCTTAACCTAACAGGGGTATTCCTTTGTTGTAAAGCCGTTAGTAAGATGATGCTCAAACAAAGAAGCGGTAAAATTATTAATATCTCCTCCGTGGCAGGGCAAATGGGCAATCCCGGACAAGCCAACTATAGCGCTGCCAAAGCAGGGGTAATCGGCCTAACCAAAACCCTCGCCAAAGAATTCGCCAGTCGTGGTGTCACCGTCAATGCCGTTGCCCCCGGATTTATTGAAACTGATATGACTAGCGGATTGGAAGCCGACGAAATTTTAAAATTTATTCCCCTCGCCCGTTATGGTAAACCCGAAGAAATTGCGGGAATGATTCGTTTCCTCTGTGCTGATACAGCTTCTAATTATATTACTGGGCAAGTGTTCAATGTTGATGGTGGCATGGTGATGTAATTTGATTGTGGGCTATGCCCACCTTTCTATGACACCATTAATCTAGCTCGTAAATTATCAAACCCAATACGCTCTTTTGCAGAAATAAAAACAGCCCCCGAATACTCTTCTTTTGCTAACTCTAAATGTTCGATGTCTGCTTGATCAATTTTATTGAAGGCAATTAATTCCTCTGCGGGGGCGAGGGGCATATCTGCCAAGATATTTTTAACTGATTCGATATGACTTTGCCAAGCAGGATGGGATAAATCCACCACGTGGAGGAGGGCATCGGCTTCGGTGACTTCCTCGAGGGTGGCACGGAAGGAATCCACCAAGGAGGGGGGTAATTCATGGATAAAACCCACAGTATCGGTTAAAAGGATAGTGCTTGATTTCCCTGTGTTTTGTTCTGTAATGGTTAATCTTCGGGTGGTGGGGTCAAGGGTAGCAAAGAGTTGATCTGCGGTGTATACTTGAGCGTTAGTAAGGGCATTTATGAGGGTTGATTTTCCTGCGTTGGTATAACCAACGATCGCCACTGTGGGTATTTCTTGATGCTGTCTTTGTTGGCGCATACGGGCGCGATGGCTTTGCAGTTGATTAACTTCTTGTTGTAGACGGGTAATGCGTTTTTGAATGGCACGTCTTTCGGTTTCCAGTTTGGTTTCCCCTGGCCCCCTTGTACCAATACCGCCCCCCAAACGAGACATCGCCCTTCCTCTACCTTTGAGACGGGGTAACATATACTCTAGTTGGGCGAGTTCTACCTGTAATTTTCCTGCCCGTGACTGCGCCCTTTGAGCAAATATATCTAATATTACCTCGGTGCGATCAACTACTCTTACTCCAAATTGAGTTTCGAGGTTTCGGGCTTGGGAAGGGGATAAATCTCGGTCAAAGGCAACTAAATTCGCCCCCATACTCTGTACTTGTAAGGCAATTTCTTCTACTTTTCCTGCCCCTACCAAGGTTTGGGGGTGGGGTTGACTTCTTTTTTGTTCTAGGGTTGCCAATACTTTGCCCCCTGCACTTTCCACCAGTCTTTGTAATTCTTGCAAACTATCGTTAAATTTTTGGGGAGAAAGATTATCGGTCATTAAACCGACTAACACGACTCTTTCTTGGGAGTCTTCCACAGCTTGGGCGACAAATTCTCTACTAAATTCCTCCTCCAAACTGTCTACGAGGGTGAAAAAGTCCTGTTCGGCGATCGCCTCTACATCTTGAGCGGGAGATACTTCCCAATAGTTATGGGTATCTTGGGCAGGGATAAGGTGGGCTAGATAGGCATCTTTGACAAATCCTGATGCACCGCCCCCTTTTCTTTGTATCCCCTGCCCTGTGAGGGTAAACACCACCAGAGCATCTAACCTTTGCCTTGCCATGGCGGTTAAACTGGCTTCGCTGGGGGGAATGGGTTTGATGGAGGTGCTTAGGCAACGGATGCCTGATAGTCTCTGCGCCCCATAACGGGGTAATTCTAGGGGAGGGATTTGGGTTTGACGGGGGGTACCAACCCCCACTCTAATCACCTGTCCACGGCGATTTAGATAGACACAGACAGGCTGTTTGAGGTCGCTACTAATGGAGGCTATTCTTTCGGCAAATTCTGGGCTGGTCAGGCGATCGCTCCTGATCCTTTGTTGGTATAATCTTTGTAGCTGTTTAAGTTGATTTGGTTTAATTCCCTGTAGATTTCCGTAAATAGGTGCGATCGACATTCAGCAAAGATAATTTATATAAGTAATACCTCTCCTATCTTATCGAAAAACTTGCGGATCGTTCATCATGGTTAATTTGCCTGACGATGGTTAGGGCAGAATAACTCACCCCCGCAGTACCTTCTCCGGGGTGTACCGAATCCCCTACTAGCCAGAGGTTTTTTATGGGTGTGCGGGGTGCAAAACCAAAAGGGCCAAAGGTGCTGATTCTTTGCCCTACTCCTCCCACGATGCCCTTTTCTCGGGCGGTATATTTGGCGAAGGTGAGGGGGGTGGCGATTTCTTGGTGGATGATGGTTTCTGGGGTGAGGTGGAAATATTCCCCTAGACGGGCGATCGCCCTTTGGCTGTATTCTTGTTTTAGTTGGTCATAATCTGCCTTTTTTTTGTTCCACCATAAAGCGGTATCGGTAAAGGAAGAGGCGACAATGGTTCGTTTTCCTTGGGGTGCTCGTCCATCATTGGGTTTACTTACCGACACAAACAGGGAATTAATTTCACCAATTTCCTTGTCATAATCATATAAAAATTGGAGATGGGGAGGACAGTTTTCGGGAATTGCCGATTCATCCACCCCCAAATACACTACAAAAGCCCCCGATGAGGGTTCTAATTTTTCTACCCTTTTACCATAACCTTTCGGTAAATTTTCGGTCATTTTGACTAAGTTATTTACGGTCAAATTACCAATAACATGCTCTGCATTTTCGGTAAATATTTCGCCTTTTTTCCTATGCTTAATAGTCACCCCTTTTACCTGATCATTTTCGGTGTGGATTTTTTCCACAAAGTGACCTAACTTTAATGTGCCACCATGGTTTTTCAGGGCTTCTACGAGGCGATCGCACAGTACCTGCATACTCCCCTCAAGATGGTATAGTCCTTGGGGTTCTTGGGATACAGAGAGGGCAGTGGCGGCATATAATAAAGCCGTTTCCTCACTATCTACCTGAGAATATAATTTTAGTTGTAAATCAAGAAAAGTTTTTAAGCGGCGATCGCCCTTTAAACCTAATAAATTAAGAGCATTAGCCACCGTCATAAAAGTAAAAGGAACCGTCACAAAAGTATCTAACCTTAAAGCCTTAATAAGTTGCAAAAAATCCCAAGAATTGCGCGGAGGTAACACAGGATCTCGCCCCTGAAAACGCCAACTAGCATCAAATAAAGTCTTGAACAACGACCAAAACTTTTCACTATCAGGAAACTGTTTATTTCTCTCCTCCTGCCATTTTTCTGGATTTCGCCACACCATAATCGGCTCTTTTTCCTCGGGCAAAAATACCGCACAGGCAGGATCACAAGTTGTCGCAGGGGGTAACTCCATATCCAACTCCCGAAAAATACGCTCATGGATGCCTCCCTCTTCCAACCCTGCCACCTGAGTGGCACCCACGTCAAAGGTAAAACCCCGACGTTTGAAAGTAGATGCACATCCTCCCGGTACCATCGCCTGTTCATATACCGTGACATCATAGCCTTTTTTGGCTAACAACGCCCCTGCGGTTAATCCTCCAATTCCTGCCCCAATGACGACTACTTTTTTCACAACTTAATACTTTTGCCATAATCTTCTTAACATTTCTTAATTATAGCTTTACCTAGATGCTAAGGTTGATTTACTCCTAAGTTTTTGGTTAAGGGGGGAATAGGGAACAGGGAACGGGGAACAGTTTTTCAGAGTTTATAGTTCGCCTTTAAATGCTTTTTGGGATAGAGAGTTAAATAAATTTTCTGATTCTTTTAAACATTCAAGACTTTTATTTTTTTGTATTTGTATTTGATGAACTATACTATCAAATTTTTTTTGATATTCTAAGGGAGGAAAACTTATTTCAAAGGTTTTAATCATGTTTAAATTTAAGTTAGGTTGATTTCCTCCACGCCCTAATTCCCTTAACGTATTGTATGAAATTTTCAGCAGTTCCCATAAGTAAATAGTACTATATTTAGTATTAGGTAATATCACTGCACAAGCTTGATTAGTTGCTGATGGATTACCCAGTAATGCAGTTCTTCCTCTTGTTTTTCCCTGACCATACATTGCTACTATAATACTTTCTTTTGGAAAAATAGTCATTTGTGAAGCACCTTTTTCTGTCAAATATTCTTCAGTATCTTCAATCACAGAATTTATCACTTCTGTAGTTTTTACCCAACGAATAGAACCTCCATAGTTATTAGTTTCTTTTCGACTAGGAGTTTTACCTGTTTTTACTTTTGCAATGTCTTGTATATGACATTTACTCCAACCTTTGGGATTAGTTACAGGATCACCAAACATATCGAGAAAGATGGATTTTTGTAGTTCTTCGGTAAGTGCGATCGCCCTTTTTCGTTTCTGAATGATCCTATCTGCTGTATCTAATATATCCGCTATTCTACGCTGATGGGCGATCGGGGGTACAGGAATTGATAAACCTAAAAATCGATTTGTATCCAAGTTAGAAATATTAGTAGTTTGTCTCCCACACAAACGAACATAATGCTGTGTTGATTTTGATGAAAGCCAATAATATAGATATTTAGAATCCATTAAACTTTCATTAGCCCGAAGAATAGAAATAAATCCCCCCGCAGTTGCCTTGTAAGATAAATCATATACATAACAAGTTTTACCGACTAAATTCCAACTGTTAGCGCTACTGATTAATAAATCACCTTTTTTTACATATTGTTCATCCCGTTTGACAAAATTAGGAGGTACGGCTATTAAATCAGATTCATCGAGAGTATTTTGTATATTTTTAGTCCTAAAACAAACAACAGAATCATTGCTATATGGTACGACCACATCCGTAGGTTTAAAAGTTATCCCTCTTATATAGTTAGATACTTCTTTTAATGTGAGTATTTGCATTATGAGTTATTGAATAAGTACTAAATATTATTACTCTTGCCCGTTCCCTGTTCCCTGTTCCCCAACCATAACCAAATATCATAACTAAATTCAGTAACCCTTCATTATCAATTATTCCCCCCGTGAAGTTAAGATATAATCAAAGGTTTGCACTGTAAATTATAGTTAAGAATTATTAAATTATGTTCTGGGCGGATAAAATAGCAGCAAGTTCCCAACAAGAAGAATTAGTAAACGACTCAAAAACCCCATCAGGAAGGGTTCACGTAGGTTCAGTCAGAGGAGTTGTCATCCATGATGTCATGTATCGAGCCTTGAAACGAGCCAACAAACCCGTCAAATTCACCTATGGGGTAGATGATTACGATGCCTTAGATACCGTACCCCATTACCTCGATCAAGAAAAATTTGCCCCCTACTTGGGTTATCCCCTTTGTAATGTACCCTCCCCCGATAATAAAAGTAGTGACTATGCAAAATACTTCATGGAGGAATTTTTAGAAGTATTTGATTATTTAGGAGTAAAAGCTGAAATTTACTATTTAAGAGACTTGTATCGTTCAGGAAAAATGAATCCCTACATCGATACCTTTTTGAAAAACGCCCAAGGAGTAAGGGATGTATATTTGAGCGTTAGTAAATCTCAACGTCCTGACGATTGGTATCCTTTTCAGGTAATCTGTGAAAAATGCGGTAAAATCGCCACCACCGTTACCACCGACTATAACGGTTCAGAGGTTTTTTATACCTGCAAAGAAGACGCTACCGATTGGGTAAAAGGTTGTGGACATTCTGGCTGGGTGTCTCCCTTTGATGGCAACGGTAAATTACCCTGGAAAGTGGAATGGGTTGCCAAATGGGATTTAATCGGTGTCACCATGGAAATGGCAGGAAAAGATCACTCCCAAAAAGGTGGCTCTAGGGATGTGGCCAATGCCATCTCTCGTAAAGTATTGGGCAAAAAACCTCCTTTTCATTCCCCCTACGAGTTTATCTTGGTAAATGGTACCAAAATGAGTTCATCCAAGGGTGTGGGTTCTAGTGCCAAAGACATGGCGGATTTATTACCCCCAGAAATTTTGAGATTTTTAATGTTAAAAACTCAACCAAAAACGGTGATTAATTTTGCTCCTAATTATGATAATATCACCCGTTTATTTAGGGATTATGACAACCTCTTAAATACCTATGCAAAGTTAAAAGCAGAGAATGGCAATGTAGAGTTAGATAAAACTTTATTACCCTTATTTTATTCTCAATTGGGGGATGAAATTACACCTTTTTATACCTTCGATATTAGTACCCTAATTTCTCTTTTACAAGTTCCTCACCTCGATATTATTGAAGAGGTCAAAAAACGGGCAGAGGTAGAGTTAAATGATTATGATTGGCAGAAGATTAATGAACGCATTGCGATCGCCCGTAAATGGTTATCTGACTATGCCGACGAAGAAGAAAAACTGGTCATCTACTTCGATCAAATTCCCGACATTGTCTCAGAATTAAACGAGGATCAAATCACCTATTTAGGCAAACTAAAAGAGACTTTAACCAACCTCGAAAAATGGGAAGGAGAAGAACTACAAACCGCTTTATTTACCGCCATGAAAGAATTAGGATTTAAACCTAATGTAGCCTTTCCTGCGGTTTATTATAGCTTCCTCGGCAAAGAAAAAGGCCCTAAAGCAGGTTATTTATTATCCTATTTGGACAAAGAATTTGTTTTACAAAGACTAGATGATGTTATCAATCAATAACATTAAGTTCAGATAAATTTTTACCATGAAAGTCCCCCAGAATTGGGGGATTTAGGGGGCAAATATTTATTATTTTTCCTCCCACACCCAAATTGTGAGTGAGAAGTAGCCACCTGTTAAAATAGGTGGCAGAACGAACGCCGCAGATTTTAATCTGCCTTTTTTGTTTTATCTAGGCTTATGCGATCAATGTAAGATTCAATGATTTGTGTCATTGTTACATCTTTTTGTTGGGCATATTCTTTTAGCTTATTAAATCTTGTTTCTGATAACTTGATTCCTAATCTTTTACTTTTTGTTGCCATAAATGTGTAAACAATGTTAGTATATTTACCATGGATTATAAAACAGTAAAAGTCCTTTTAACAAATAACATTAACGATGAGTGTAATGATTACTTACAGTTTGCTTGTGAACAATCCAATAAACTGTATAATTCGACAGTTTATGCTCTCAGACAAGCTCACTTTGCCAACTGTTCTATAAGAACTTTCTTTGACAAAGAAGATCTTTACCGAGCATCTTTCAAATTGGGCAAGGTTAAAGTAAGTTATCCGCAGTTATGCAAGGATTTAAAAATTAATGATCATTATCAAGCTATTGGGGGTAACCAAGGACAGCAAACCATCAAGTCTGTAGTTGAAAGTTTTAAGTCTTACAATAAGTTGTTGTCTATGTGGTTTCAAGGTGAGTTATCAAATAAACCAAAGTTACCCAATTACCGCAAAAATGGATTATATCAAATATCTTTTGTAGGTAGAGACATTAAATTTGCAAAAGACGGTTTATCATGTTATCTTCCTATCCCAAGATCTCAAAAAGACGAGTTAATCACAGGTAAGCTAAACATTCCTTGTGCAAAAGGAGTAACAGCAGATAACATTGCAGAACTCAGAATAGTTCCATCCCTAGGGAAGTTATGGGCTGAATATGTCTATAAAGCCCCTGAGAAAAAAGCAACAGAATTAGATTACAGTCAAGCTATTGGCATAGATAGCGGTATTAATAACTTTATAACTGCTGTGAGCAATACGGGCAAGTCATTTATTCTTTGTGGAAAACATTTAAAATTTATCAACCAAAAATATAACAAAACAGTAGCCCAATATAAAGAAGGAAAATCTGATTTTTATTGGGATGATTATTTGAATGAAATTACTCATAAAAGAAACTGTCAAATCAAAGATAGTGTTAACAAATATGCTCGTTTTGTGATCAATTACTGCCTTAATCACAGGATAGGTAATATTGTTTTTGGTTGGGGGCAAGGGGTGAAAAGTGAGGTTAATTTAGGGAAACGAAATAACCAAAACTTTGTTCAGCTACCTACTGCAAGATTAAAAAATCGTATTAAAGAATTAGCCCATGAAGTAGGTATAAAGTTTGCCGAAACAGAAGAAAGCTATACGAGCAAATCATCTTTTCTTGACGAGGATTTACTACCAAAATATGGTGAAAAACCCAAGGAGTGTAAATTCAGCGGAAAAAGAGTTCAACGTGGCTTGTATAGAACGTCTAATGGACAAACCATTAATGCTGACTGTTTAGGCGCTATTAATATTTTAAAAAAAGTAAGCATACAGCTAGGTTTAAACTTAGCCGAGGTGTGTAGGGGAGCATTGACTCTCCCTAAACGATACAGGGTTAACGACTTAACCAAAGTATATCGTAAGCGAAGCGAACAGGTTTTAACCTGTGTAGCGACATCTGCTTAGAATCCACGTATTTCAATGCGTGGAGAAGTCAAACTTCCTCCAATTGTCCATTATTCATGGTCAATTTTTATGAACAAAGCAGAAAAATTAATAGTTATATGTAACGGTAGGGCTTGTAAAAAATATGGTAGCGATAGAATCATTCAAGCTCTTAAAAAAATAGGCAATGATAGAATTAAAATAACCACTAAATATTGTTTTGGAAAATGTGGTAACGGTGTTACGGTTTTAATACTACCAGAAGGGCAATTTTATCCTAACATCAACAACGAAAAAGAAATTATCAACCTACTTAAAATATAGTTAATTTAACTAATACTTATTATGACTAAAACAATTTTAATCACAGGAGTAAGTAAAGGATTAGGAAAAGCATTAACAGAAAAATTTATCCCCCTAGGTCATACCATTATAGGGTGCGCTCGTTCCTATAACACCATCAAAGAATTACAACACAAATATCCCGAACATTATTTTTCCCCCGTCAATGTAGCTCATTATCAAGAAGTTAAAAAGTGGCTAAAATCCCTCCCCCAAATTCCCGATTTAGTTATCAATAATGCCGCCCTTATCAATCAACCAGCTCCCCTATGGGAAATATCCACCGAAGATTTTGATCAATTAATTGATGTCAATATCAAAGGCACTGCCAATATTATTCGGGCAATAGTACCCCTGATGATGAACAAAAAAGAGGGCATCATAGTTAATCTTAGCTCAGGTTGGGGAAGATCTACCTCCCCCGAAGTTGCTCCCTATTGTGCCTCCAAGTGGGCTATTGAAGGTTTAACCAAAGCCCTCGCCCAAGAGTTGCCCAGTAACTTGGCTACCGTTGCCCTCAACCCCGGTATTATCAATACGGAGATGTTGAATACCTGTTTTGGTGAACAAGCAAAATTATATGACTCCGTTGATGATTGGGTGAAAAAAGCTGTACCTTTTCTATTAAATTTATCTTTGCAAAATAATGGGGATTCTTTGACAGTCAGTTAGACTTAAAAAACCTCAGTTCGAGATAATGGTTGTTAGTATGATTAGGTTTTAGGTTGCAGGTTTAGTTTTTTTATATAGCGTGATCAATCAAAATATGAAAACTATTGCCCATTGCCCATTCCCTATTGCCTGTCTTAACCAGAAAATGTTATCCCGAACTCAAGTTAAAAAGATAACCAACTGAACATATTTTCTACTGATAAATCCCAGTTTTTAATCTCATCTAAAACAGGTAAAATTTCCTTTTCTGCCCTAATTTCTGGAAATTGATTCGGCTTAAGAATCATTACCGATTCATCCTCCGTATCAATTAACCAACCGAGTTTTGTTCCTTCCCTCAGACAAAACATAATCTTGCGCACGACTTTGTTGGCGGATTGTTCGGGGGATAAAATTTCAATTACCCAATCTGGACAGGTTAAAAAACGATTAGCAATTTTTCCTTGTTCATTTTTGGGAATACGTTGCCAAGTGAACACCGATATATCTGGTACTAACGATCGCCCCCCAAAGGTACATCTTAATTCAGGAAAGGCATAGGCGATTTTGTTTTCTAAAACTTTTTGATTAATTGCAGTGGCTAAACTGCCTTGTAAAACGCTATGCTGTCCTTGGGGCATGGGTTTTTGTTCTATTTTTCCATTAATATATTCGCTGTAAGGCTTCGTTTCAGGTAGTTTGAGAAATTCATCTAAACTTATTAATGTTTGATCAATGGACTCGATAGAATTAACCATAACTGTTACATTCTCAAAGTTTTAACCTAATACCAAATCCGATTAGTAAAGTTTACTATTATTCACTGTGTAACAATTGACAATAAACAATTGTTATCTTTTGCCTGTTCCCCGTTCCCTGTTCCCCGCCCTAATTAGTATATTATTCAAACAGGATTTAGTATAATACCTAAAGCCTAACACCTTTTCCTACTCAATCCTAACGGGGTCAACATCAAAACTAAAAGATACCGTACTAGGACAATATTGTTTTAGGGTTAATAATTCCTGCTTTAATTGAGGGGAAAAAGGCTCAAGGGATTTGAGCAAAATTTGCCATCGGTAACGCCTAGCTACCCTCATCACATTGGCAGGGGCAGGGCCCAAAATTTCTACATCATCGGGTAGTATTTGTTCACAAACATCGGCGATCGCCTCTACCGCTTCCCTGACCTTGTTTCCATCTGCCCCTGTACACTTGAGCAAAATTAAACTACCATAGGGAGGATAATCGAGCATCTCCCGTTGCTCCAATTCCGTGGCGATGAATGCCGAATAATTGTGAGTGCGCACTGCCCCGATAACAGGATGTTCGGGGGAGTAGGTTTGTATTATCACCTGCCCGGGGTCATCCCCTCGCCCTGCCCTTCCTGCCACTTGGGTTAAGGTTTGAAAAGCCCTCTCACTAGCTCGATAATCGGAATGGAATAACAACCCATCCGCAGATACCACCCCCACAAGGGTTACTTGAGCCAAATCAATGCCTTTGGTTAACATTTGAGTACCAATCAACACATCCGCCTTACCTGCCTCAAAATCCTCTAAAATACGGCGATGGGCGTTTTTTGTGCTGGTGGTGTCACTGTCAAACCGTAATACTTTCAACTCAGGAAAGGCTTTTTGCAACTCCAATAATACCTTTTGGGTACCCGTACCAAAAAACTTGAGATAGGGCGAACCACATTCGGGGCAATGTTTAGGATGAATTTGGGTATGGTTGCAATAGTGACAGCGTAACAGTTGGGTAGCCCCTTCCTTGGGATAATGGTAGGACAAAGAAACATCACAGTGGGGGCATTCCATCACATAACCACAACTACGACAGGATACAAAAGTGCTATGTCCCCGACGGGAAATAAAAAGAATTGCCTGTTTTCCTTCCTCCTTCAGGTTGCCGAGGGCGTTGGCGAGGGAATGACTAAAGATGCTACGGTTGCCCTTGCGCAACTCATGGCGCATATCGACAATTTCTACGGGGGGTAAGGGGCGATTATAGACTCGGTTGGGTAAGGATAGGTAGTGGTTTTTTTGCTCGGATTCTGGGGTTTGCCCCCCTGCCCCCAATTCTGGGGGTGTTTGCCCCCCTGCCCCCAATGCTGGGGGTGTTTGCCTCCCTGCCCCCAATGCTGGGGGTGTTTGCCTCCCTGCCCCCAATGCTGGGGGTGTTTGCCCCCCTGTGGTGAGTTGCCATGATTCGAGGGAGGGGGTAGCTGAACCTAAAATGAGGGGGCAATCTACCAATTCTGAGCGCCACTGGGCGACGGTTTTGGCATGGTAGGGGGGAACGGGTTGACTTTGTTTAAAGCTGGTGTCGTGTTCTTCATCAAGAATGATCATGCCGAGGTTGGGCAGGGGTGCAAATACGGCGCTACGGGTGCCGATGACTACTTGGGGTTCTCCTGTGAGCATTTGCCGCCATGTGTCGTACCTTTCCCCGTCACTTAATCCACTATGGTAAACGCACACTTGGGAGCCAAATCTGGCTCTAAATCTGTCGGTGAGTTGGGGGGTTAAGCCGATTTCGGGTACTAGCACAAGGGCTGATTTTTTTTGTTCCAAAATAGGGGCGATCGCCCTTAGATATACTTCAGTTTTCCCAGATCCTGTCACGCCGTGCAACAGGGCGACACTATACCCTTGTAAACTATTAATTGTATCTAATGCACATTGTTGCTCTTTTGTCAATATTTTTGGTTGATCTTTTGCAGGGGCAGAATTTTGTAACAGTCGTAAACTTTCCCTTTCTTGGACTACCACACAACCTTTTTTCGCCAAACTATTAATAACAGAATTACTATTTAACTCACATTTTTGCATCAAATCCTGCTGAGACAATTCCCCGCCATTTATCTTGAGGGTAGCTAAAACATCCCTTTGTTTTTGAGTTATTTTAACCGAAGAATTTTCACTAATAAAAGTGACTACTTTTTGATATTTAGGTTTGGCTTTGGCAGGGGGTTGTAGATAAGTTTGCGCCCAGTTTCTTTTTACTAAATCATTGATTCCTCTTCTTGCCCCTTTTACTTTTTGATTGATATAACTAAAGGTATAATCACCGTTTTTACTATTTTGTAATAGTTCTAATACTCGCCACGCAATACGAGGACAAAAGTTTTCTGCCCCTAGGGGAATATTGTCAAATAAAAGCCTAACTCTTTTTTGCGATTTACCTAATAATTTTGGTGGTAATGCACATTTAATAACATAGATTAAATCTGTTAAATAATATTCCGAAATCCTAGTTAATAATTCCCAATAACGAGGAGGAAAAAAGCCCGATGTGATCACATCCTCCACTGTTTTTATCTGCTCAATTTCTAGTCCCTCTGGGGGTTGGGATACCAGTCTAAGGGCGATCGCACCTACTACTGAATTACCAAAAGGCACACTGAGTATATCCCCTGCCTTCACCTCCACCTCATCCCCTATACGATAAGTATATAATCCTTCCGCATAAGGACAATCCACCAACACCTCCACCCACTCATAATTTTTTGAACCATATTCGCTACGAGGTTCAGCTACAGTAAGTATCGATGAAGATTGAGGATACATAGGAATAATATAATTGACCGTTTCTCTATTATAGGAGAGATGAGGTTATGGGAGGATAGGGAGATGAGGGAATAATAAATAGTAAACTTTATCAAATAAAAGTCCCCCAGAATTGGGGGATTTAGGGGGCGAAACACTCTTTACTTTTTTACCCTCATTTCCTAATCACTTACATTCTTTTCATAGGCCTTCAATTCCTCGCTATCATCGCCATAAACCCCCTCAATTTGTTGAACACAACAATCAATGGCAAAATCATTAAACTCCTCTTTCTCCACCTCAAACATTTTTAAAAAAGTCTCAGGTTGTACCCGACAAAAAATAGGTCTATCCTCATAGATAGTACACTTCCGAGAATCATGATCATAATTTATACACCAACCATCTTCCCCCACCATACTCAGGTACAATTGCAAATTTTCAGGGCTTAAATAGGAACCCAAATCGGGGCGATCGCTCGGATTCAAATTACAACAAGCACCACAACCATCCATACAACTCCATTGACCCATAATAAAACCTTGTAACAAAACTTAATAGATTTTCCCTAGTTTATCGCCATTGAGGGCAACTTTTCCTAGTATGATATATTTTGTCAGTATAAAAAAATTAAAAACCGTTGATTTAGTAGTCATAGAAGTATCACAACGCCCAAAGCAAAGATAGTCATAACTCTAAAAAATGCCTATATTGCGGGACTATGATTTAATATACTTCATTACCTAAAATCAGCATAATAAATAATAATTTAACTATTTAGGAGCAAATATGGACTTTATCACCAACCTTTTTAGTAGTGTCAACTTTGAAGTTATCTTACAATTAACATCCGTTAGTCTAATTCTAATCGCAGGCCCTGTAATTGTTTTTATTCTCTATGCCCTCAGAGGAGACTTGTAAAAAAAATTAAGTACAACCATTCAGCTTTCAGAGATCAAACTGATTGCTGAATGAAAACAATCTTCTTCGCTAATATTAAACTGTACAAAATAAAAACAAATACTAACTCATGTTTGATCGTCGCTCCAGTGGAATTTTACTCCATCCTACCTCCCTACCCAGTCCTTATGGTATCGGAGATCTTGGAGAGGGAGCTTACCGCTTTGTCGATTTTCTCCATAGCAGTGATCAACAAGTATGGCAGATATTACCCCTAGGCCCCACAGGAAGCGGTAATTCTCCTTATTTGGCTTATTCTGCCCTAGCAGGTAATCCCCTTCTAATTAGCCTTGATATACTCTACGGAGACGGTTTATTAACCGAAGAAGATATAAACCAAGCCCAAGAAGTATTTACCAACGAAAACCCATTAAGAGTACATTTTGATCCTGTCATCAAAACTAAACTTCCCCTCTTGAGAAAAGCCTTTGACACCTTCCAAGAAAGGGAAGAGGATGAATATAAACAAGAATTTGACCAGTTTTGCCATGACTATGCCTACTGGCTAGAAAACTACTCCCTCTTTATGGCTCTAAAAGAATACCATGGGGGTGCGGCATGGTTTCAGTGGGAAAAAGACATTGCCAAAAGAGAGCCTGAAGCTATCCATAAATGGCAACTAAAGCTAGGCAATGAGATGTTTTATCATAAATTTTTGCAGTTTAGCTTTTTCCGTCAATGGTGCCAGTTAAAAACCTATGCCAATGAAAGGGGTATCCAGATTTTTGGAGATATTCCCATTTATGTAGCCCATGATAGTGTGGATGTGTGGGCAAATCAAAGTATTTTCCGTTTAGATGAAGAAACAGGAGCCGCCGCATCCATGGCAGGAGTACCCCCCGATTATTTTAGTGAAACAGGGCAACTGTGGGGAAATCCTGTCTATGATTGGAAAGCCCTCGAAAAAAGCAATTTCGCTTGGTGGGTACAAAGAATAAAGGGAATGCTCGAGTATGTAGACATCATGCGCATCGATCATTTTCGTGGTTTCGAGTCTTTTTGGGCTGTGCCTCAAGGGGAAACCACAGCCATGAATGGGAAATGGGTAAAAGCCCTAGGGGATGAATTTTTTACCATCCTTGAGAAAGAATTGGGTACATTACCTATCGTGGCGGAGGATTTGGGCGTAATTACCCCCGAGGTGGAGGAATTGCGAGATAAGTTTAAATTCCCCGGAATGAAGGTGCTTCATTTTGCTTTCGACTCCGATCGCGCCAATGGCTTTTTACCTTACAATTATGACAATCGTAATTGCGTTGCCTATACAGGAACCCATGATAATGATACAACGGTGGGCTGGTTTGAAAAGCGTTCTTTTGAGGATCGTAAAAAGGTAGTAGACTACCTCGGTGGCATTTGTAATGAAGGTATCCACTGGAGTTTAATTCGTTTAGCCCTCGCCTCGGTGGCGAATATGGCGATTTTCCCCGTACAAGATTTGCTCGGTTTGGGTACTACTTCTAAGATGAATACCCCCGGCACGGTGGAGGATAACTGGAGTTGGCGTTATGGAGAAAATGATTTAACCGAAGATGTGGCACAGCATCTACAATATTTAACTTATCTCTATGGCAGACAACCCCAGTAAAAACAACAAAGGTGGGCATTACCCACCTTTGATTTTTTCAATCTAGTTAGAATTTATAATGAATACCTAATTCTGTAGATAGGTAATTAGAATTACCGCCCGTTACATTAAGGTATCTTAGTTGGGCAAAAGCTGAGGTATTTTGAGTAAACTCATATCCTACACCCCCTTTTAACTCGAAGCTAAACGAGGTATCACGGCGATCAATGGCTGGTTGTCCTTGTCCAGTTCCAAAGGGTACAGGGGCGATGGCAGGGGCAGTAATAGAAGAACGAGTAAACCCGACTCCCGCAGTACCAAAATAATTCCAGTTGGAATTAGCTTCAAAAGGTGCCATATACCGCCCACTAGCAATAACGGAGAAGATATTACCATCCCCAGATCTACCACTCAAATCAGAACCTGCATACAAAAGTCCAAGTTCTGCACCTAAATTAGGAGCAAACTGATAGCCTACATATCCCGAACCACCAAAACCAGTTTTTAATAATCCATCACTAGGGAAAAACACTCCTAAACTACCGCCAACATACCAATTATTATCAGTAGTAGAAGTGAAGCCATCAGCTTGGGCAATTTCTGACTCTTCCCCAGTATTAGTAAACATATCACTACTAACCGAATCAACTTCAAATTTTTCTAGGTCTGTGGAAGAAGTTGAAAAACTGGAAAAATCTTCTGTGTATTGTAAAACCGTTGACGGAGAAGTATTTTCATTGTTCACAGGATTATTTTCTACGGCGATTCCAGCGGAACTGAAATAAAGTAAACTAATGAAAGAACTCGCATAAACTAAGTTTTTTTTCATTTTTTCCCCCTCATCACATAAATCTACCTTTACCTATTCATCCTAACTAAATATTTCCTTGAGTACCATAGTTTTTGAAGAAATATGATTAAAATTTCATAAAAGAAAATAATTTAATGTCAAGCTCAATCATATTATCTGAAATCTTAAAAATAAAAATGATTGCTATAATTTGATTATAGAAAACATTTAAAGTGATTTATTAAACACATTTAGACAAATGCAATTAACAATAAATATACCAGATAATTTAAGCAAAGAAAAAATTTCTTTACTAATAAAAGACATTGAAGAAATACTTATTAAAGAAGGTATTAATTTAGAAATTAAACCTAAAGTAAGTAAAGAAAAAACAGATCCATGGGATGAAATTGATTTTTCAGAAATAGCAGTGGATACAGGGATAGAAGACTTCGCAGAAAATCATGACCACTATCTCTATGGTACACTCAAAAAATGAAAAAATTAATATTTGTTGACACTCAACCAAATCCCCCAAAATTGGGGGACTAAAATCAGATTTGTCAATAGATTTTTAACATTTATTTCTTATGAAAGATGCTGTCTAAGAAACCCTCAAATCCTCCTTTAGAGGTATGATCTCCCTTGATTTGAGCCAGTTTTTCTAGTAACTCTCGTTCCTCAGAATTAATTTTTGTAGGAATTTCTACATGAACAGTTATTAGTTGATCTCCTCTACTGACAGAATTTCCTAGTTTAGGAACTCCTTTATCTCGAAGGGTGATTACAGTACCCGGTTGTAAACCAGCGGAGATGGAAATTTCCTCATCGCCATCAATGGTCGCCACTTTAAGACGACAGCCCAAAATAGCCTGTAAATAACTGATAGTAATTTCTGAGTGGATATTATTACCATCCCGTCTAAATTGGGTGTCATTTTCCACCGTGAGATAAACATAAAGATCCCCTGATGGGCCTCCACGGGTACCAGCATCCCCTTCCCCTGTAACTCTGAGGCGGGTTCCATTATCCACCCCTGCAGGAATAGTGATTTTTAATTTTTTGTTTTGTTGTTTTCTACCTTGTCCGCCACAGGATTCGCATTTTTCCTCAATAATCTGCCCTTCTCCGTTACAGGTAGGACATACGGTTACTTGGGCAAAACTACCAAAGGGGGTACGGGTGGCCCGTCGCACTTGCCCTGCACCGTTACAGGTAGGACAGGTTTTTACACCGCTACCTTTTTTCGCCCCTGTACCATTACATACTTGACAGGTTTCAAGGTGGGGTATTTTGATTTCCTTTTCCCCGCCAAATACTGCTTCACGGAATTTGAGTTTGAGATCTAAACGGAGATCATCCCCTCTGGCCGGGCCACGACGACGAGCGCCCGTAGCCGTTGCACCACCGCCGAAACCACCTCCAAAGAAGGTTTCAAATATATCAGCAAAACCTCCCATGTCGTTAGGATCAAAGCCTGATGCCCCTGCCCCTGCTCCACTTACTCCTGCTTCTCCAAAACGATCATAACGGGCTTTGGTTTCTGGTTCGGAAAGCACTTCGTAGGCTCGGTTAATTTCTTTAAATGTTTCTTCTGCTCCCGGTTCTTTATTTACATCGGGATGATATTTTCGTGCTTTTTGTCGATAAGCTCTTTTTATTTCTTGTTTGGTTGCATCACGGGAGACTCCGAGGATTTGGTAGTAATCGCCTGACATATTGCTTGGTTCTAATTTCGTGATTGGTCTGCTTTTTTACACTATCATTTAACATTCTACTAGATCAGCTTAACATTATGTAACTTTTATCTATTTTTGTGATAATGAGGATGCGCAAACCGGGACTTGAACCCGGAAGTCCTTAAGAACACTAGAATCTGAATCTAGCGCGTATACCAATTCCGCCACTTGCGCTGAAAATATTTATGATCGATTATTCTAATGTATTTTGAAAATATTGACCAGTTTTTTCCAGATTTGATTATGGTTGTAATTCTTCGAGGATGGTAAAGGAAACATGATTTATGGCGAGTTGTCCGATGGATGCTTTTTCTTTGCTCACGGGTAAACCTTCACTGATTAATGTCTCGAAGGGCATATCTTTTGCCATTTCCACATGGTACCATGACAAACCCATAAAAAATCTGGTGGGATAAGGGCCTCCATCATCCAAGTCATCGGGGTTTGACTCCATGGGCAACCAACCAATATTGGGCAGATAAAATTCCATCCAGACGTGGTTAAAGTCGGGGATAAGGGGTATGTTGAAATGTAGGACTTTGAGGGGGCATTTATATCTGCCTACGGTGCGACAGGCAATGCCATTGAGACGGGCAAGGGCAAGGAGTAGCCCTAAATATTCTCCACAGGAACCCACACCCCTTTTGAGGACAATATCAGGGGTATCGATATGGGGTTTTATACCATAGGAGAGGCGATCGTAAACGTAGTTACGAATACTATACATTTTTCTGAGGGGATTGGTTTCTGTGCCTCTGGCTTCTTCGGCGGCGCGCAGAATAATTTCTGTATTCATGGATAAGTCATCGTCATCAATGAGATATTTTGATTCAAAATCAGGGGTGAGGGGGGGTAATCCTTCGCAGTCTTTGGGGGTAATTTGATGTTTGATGCTCCAAACTTCTAAAATGGCGCGCCAACCAAAGACATAGCGCTGACTAGAATCAAATTCGGGAAATTTGAATAGGGCAACCCTTTCTCCATAATAGTCTTCTTCTATGTAGGGTAATCCCACCGCTTCAATGCTTTTTATTTTTTGGCGAGGGCTTTCTGTGGGTAGGGCGATACGCCATTCCAAATCTTTAAATTTGATGTCATCGAGGGGAGATATTTCTTCTAAATAGCTCATCTCGATTAAAAAACCGTTGGAGAGGGTGCATTGATTTTTTTGGTCATATCTGAAGTATAGGGGATGGATGAAGGTGCGATCGCGATATAATAACTCATGATTAGGCTCGGCATTGGGATTATCCCTAATATAAGGCTCTTGATCCGTATAAGCCACATATAAAACCCTTTCCCCAGTCTCCCCATCCTCATAAAAAGTCAAACCACTAGGATATTCAAAAGGAGTCAGGATACTATACTTTGTTTTGCCTGTAGCCCTATCCACACAATAAACCGTCTGCTCGATACTGTCACATAACCATATATCCTCCCCATCAATGGTGATATTTTCATAACCAATCCCAGGGGCATAAAACTTAGTAATCTCCGAACCATCATTTTTACTATAAACTCCGATAGTACCCGTTTTTTGACAAGTTATATAAATAGTTTGTTGCCAAATACTAATGCCATTACAAGGATAAGCAAGACTGAAAAAATATTTAGGGGCAGAAATAATTTTTAATTCCCCTTCCTCCCACTCAATGAGAGTATAATAAACACTGCTTTGGGTGACAAACCAAATTTCGGTATCCGTAATACATAATCCCCTCGCACCGATAAAATCTTCCCAATAACTATTATTAATAATCTTTGTCACACTGGTTTCAGGGTGAATCTGTAATAAGTAACCATTGCGAGAATCGATCGCATATAGACTACCATTTTTAAAAGCAATACCATCCAAAGAAGTAGCCACTAAAGGTCGGATGGTGGGATAAAATTTGTAATCAGAATTAGAATTAGGGATCATGTTTATCGATAAAATGCCTTGGATTTATTTTACAGATTGACTTCTTTAAAAATGTACCCAGTGAGAAAAGGCTACATAAGTTAGTACATCATATCTCAACTACCATCAGACGATAACAAAATAGTGAATCCCCAATATGCTTATAATGAACAGTTGATCAAAAAATTTGTCCACACTATTCGGATGGTTAATAGTAAAGGTAAATAACCTCAGTTCGGGATAACAGTTGTCAGTATGGTAGGGGACGTAGCATGCTACGTCCGTACAGGTTGCAGGTTGCAGGTTACAGGTTGCAGGTTTAAAATACGACCATCCTTTGTTAGTTCCTTGATGGAACTAAGTATCAGAAAATTAATTAACATTACAGTTTTTGTAAATTTCTTAACCTGATACCTGACACCCGATACCTGGCACCTTTACAAGAATATAAATTTTATCCCGAACTCAGATTAAATATTCCCTATCAACTGATAACCCATTGTCCTGTATAATTGGTGACTGTTGACCTTGCACAGAAATAGAAGGATAAAATGGGTGTCGAATTACGTAGTTATGTATATTTAGATCGTTTACAACCTCAACACGCTGCGTATATCGGCACTGTCGCCCTCGGATTTTTACCCCTACCTGGAGACGCTTCCCTCTGGATTGAAATTTCCCCCGGCATCGAAATTAACCGTATCACCGATGTAGCCCTCAAGTCTGCTGTAGTACGCCCTGGGGTGCAATTTGTGGAAAGATTATACGGTTTATTAGAAATCCATTCTACCAATCAAGGGGAAACCAAAGCCGCAGGAAGAGCAATTTTAGATGCGCTGGGAGTAAAAAAAGAAGATTCCATCAAGCCCAAGGTGGTATCTAGTCAAATTATTCGCAATATTGATCCCTATCAGGCACAAATTATTAACCGTAACCGTAGAGGGCAAATGCTTCTGGCTGGGGAAACTCTATATGTTTTAGAAGTACAACCTGCCGCCTATGCTGCCTTAGCCGCTAATGAAGCGGAAAAAGCCGCCCTAATCAATATTTTAACCGTCCAAGCCGTGGGCAGTTTTGGCAGACTATATTTAGGAGGGGCAGAAAGAGACATTAAGGCAGGGGCAGCTGCAGCCCTGACTGCCATAGAGTCTATCGGTGGTAGAGGAAGTTTAAAGGGTATTCAAGAATAATATTTAAGTTATTATTTGAAAGGATTTGTCATTATATGATTAATCATTGATTATTAAGGGAAATATGAAACAAATTTTTATTAATTAATCAATTGTCAATTATTACTTTTTACTATGAGTAAAGAAATTAACTGGAAACTACTTAAAAGAGACATCGATAAGTGGAATCAATTAAGAACTTTTGAAGAAAAAAATCAAATACAAATTGACCTTTCTGGGGTTGACTTAGGTAATGCAAATTTGGAAGGAGCTAATCTAAGTAATTGTAATTTAAGTAATGCTAATTTAATCGGTAGTAGTCTTAGATTCGCAGATTTGAGAGGTTCTGATTTAACTAAATGTAATCTAATAGGAGTTAATTTAAGACTAGCTAATTTGAGAGATTCTTATATTATTCAAGCAAAGTTAAATCGAGCTAATTTAAGTGAGGCTAATATGATTGGTTGTACCCTTAATGAGTCTGATTTAAGTCATGCTAATTTATATGAAACGGAGTTGATTGGGGCTTATCTTTATAAAACTAATCTAAGTAATGCCCAATTGGTTAATACTCATTTAACTAAGGCATATTTAGTAAGAGCGAATTTAGATTTTGCGGTGTTGAATAACACGGATTTGAGATGGGCGAATTTATCTCAGGTGGATTTGTCTAAAATTATCAGTGATGATTAGGTTGCAGGTTTAATTTCTTTAAAATTGTTTTGCCCCCTAAATCCCCCAATTCTGGGGGACTTTCTATTGTAATCATTTATCTGAACTTAATACAATACAAGTCTTCTCTCCCTCTCTCCCCTTGAAAGGGGAGATGCTGAAGGCAGAGGGATAGGGATTTAGGGGGCATTGGCGGTGTTGTGTAACTGATTACTCGGACTGAATATTATCAGTAATTAAATGGTGAGCAGTGCATCGCCCTACATTGTTTTTCGTTTGTCTCAATCTTAATTGGAATGACTATATCCCAAACT
This sequence comes from Cyanobacterium stanieri PCC 7202, assembly GCA_000317655.1. Taxonomy (NCBI): domain Bacteria; kingdom Bacillati; phylum Cyanobacteriota; class Cyanophyceae; order Chroococcales; family Geminocystaceae; genus Cyanobacterium; species Cyanobacterium stanieri. The sequence continues at coordinate 915,775 of CP003940.1, read as the reverse complement.
TAAGTTAGTTATTTTTTACTTCTTGTAAAATTGCCTGTAACTCCTCAGTGCTTAATCTAGGGCCAAAGCTGGTGACTAATTTTGCTGAGGCTAGGGAGGCAAGTTTACCTGCAGAATACCAATCTAAGCCATTGGTGATACCGTAGAGAAGACATCCTGCATACATATCTCCTGCACCCACAGTGTCAACGGCGGTGACGGGATGGGGGGGGATTTCGAGGAGTTTTTCTCCGTCAAATATCAATGAGCCTTCTTTGCCCAAAGTGATGGCAAAGGTTTTTGCTAGGTTTTTAAAGTAATTGACAGCTACTGTTAAATCATGGGTATTTGCCATTTTTAGGGCTTCATCTTGGTTGGCGAAAAGTAAATCCACTCCGTCACCGATGATTTCGTCAATGCCTTCACGGAAAAAATTTACCATGTTGGCATCAGAAAGGGAAAAGGAAACTTTTGCCCCTGCTTCTTTGGCTATTTTTTTAGCTGCGATCGCACTTTGTCTGGCAATGGGAGAAGATACTAAGTATCCTTCAATGTAGAGATATTCTGAATTTTTGAGGGCTTCAGCATCTAATTCATGGGTACTTAAATCCCCTGTAATACCCAAAAATGTGTTCATGGTGCGATCGGCATCTGGGGTTACTAACACCAAACATTTTCCTGTAATGCCTTCAGGGCGGTTTTCTTGACTTAGATTCGTATCCAAACCGCAATCTAACAAATCTTGAAGATAAAAAGCACCACTATCATCATGGGCTACCTTACAAGAATAAAAACCCTTTGCACCTAATTGGCTGATGGCGACTAAGGTATTAGCGGCTGAACCTCCACAGGCTTGTTTACAAGGGGGAGGTAATTGTTCTATTATATGCTTTTGTTGTGCCTCATCCATCAAGGTCATGACACCCTTATCGATTTTTAATTGGGTGAGTAATTCTGGGGTGACTTCAAACTCCATATCCACCAAGGCGTTACCCATCCCATATACGTGATATTTTTTGCTCATGGAAATTGTTAATTTTTATTGCACATTCCCCAATCTTCTTATCTTGGCGATGTTTCGTCAAGTAATATCAAATCCGAGTAATCAATTATGAAAAAAGACTCTTGTGTAGCCCCCTAAATCCCCCAATTCTGGGGGACTTCTATTTTTATGATTTATCCGAACTAAATATAAAAAAATATCCTTTGAGTATTGGTTAATGTGGTCAAAGGCAATAATAGAAGTACAATTGATCATTAGCTGATTAATGGTTTGTCATTCAATTTTTCCGCCATTTGTATAACCTATTCTCAATTACTCGTTAACTAAATGATTCGTATTCGTGGCGCTAGGCAACACAACCTCAAAAATATTGATTTAGAATTACCCCGCAATCAATTAATCGTCTTTACAGGGGTATCAGGTAGCGGAAAATCCTCCCTTGCTTTTGATACTATTTTCGCAGAAGGGCAACGGCGTTATGTAGAGTCATTGAGTGCTTATGCTAGGCAGTTTTTAGGGCAACTGGATAAGCCCGATGTGGATAGCATTGAAGGACTATCCCCCGCCATTTCTATCGATCAAAAATCCACCTCCCATAATCCTCGCTCAACGGTAGGCACGGTTACGGAAATCTACGATTATCTTAGGTTACTCTATGGTAGGGCTGGTGAACCCCATTGCCCTATATGTGGTCAATCTATCGCCCCCCAAACCATTGACGAAATGTGCGACAGGGTGATGACTTTGCCTGAAAAAAGCAAACTACATTTACTCGCCCCGGTGGTGAGAGGAAAAAAAGGTAATCATCATCAATTATTGTCTAGTTTAAGCTCTCAGGGATTTGTGAGGGTAAAAATTAATGGAGAAATTAGGGAGTTAGGGGATAATATCGAGCTCAAACCCCAGAAAAAACATGATATAAGTGTACTGGTCGATCGCCTCGTAGTCAAGGCAAACATTCAAGAAAGATTAGCAGATTCCTTGGCTACTTGTTTAAAAATTGCTGATGGTGTTGCCATGGTGGAGATGGTGGGTAAGGAGGAAGAAACCATCATTTTCTCCGAAAATTTCGCCTGTCCAACCCATGGTGCGGTGATGGAAGAATTATCCCCCCGTTTATTCTCCTTCAACTCTCCCTATGGTGCTTGTAGTCATTGTCATGGTTTGGGTACTCTCAAAACCTTTTCACCCCATTTGATTGTACCAGATCCAGATGCCATGGTTCTAAAGGCGATCGCACCTTGGGCAGACAAAGAAAACCCTTACTACGTCTCGCTCCTCGAATATGTCGCCGAAGAATACGGCTTCAAACTGAGCGACAAATGGCATACCCTCAGCGAACAACAACAACAGATAATTTTCTACGGAGACAAAGAAATTCAACAAATCCAATACGGTTACTATCGAGGAGTAATCCCCATGCTCGAAAAAACCTACCAAGAAAGTAACTCCGAAGTAATTAAACAAAAACTCGAACAATACATCGAACATCAAACCTGCGAAGTCTGTCACGGTAAAAGATTAAAACCCGAGGCGCTCGCCGTCAAACTAGGACAATACACCATCAACGACTTAACCAGCGTCTCCATCGGTGAATGCCTAACCAGAGTCAATGATATTCAACTCACCCCCAAACAAGCCCAAATCGGAGAATTAGCCCTTAAAGAAATCAAAGCCCGACTAAAATTCTTACTCGACGTCGGCTTAGACTATCTTACCCTAGACCGTACCGCCATGACCCTTTCAGGGGGAGAAGCCCAAAGGATTCGCCTCGCCACCCAAATCGGTTCGGGACTTACGGGGGTATTATATGTATTAGACGAGCCTAGTATTGGTTTACATCAACGGGATAACGATCGCCTCCTAGAAACCCTCAAAAAATTACGAGATCTCGACAATACTTTAATTATTGTAGAACATGACGAGGACACCATCAAGAGCGCCGATTATATCGTTGACATTGGCCCCAAGGCAGGAGTCCATGGAGGGGAAATAGTTTATCAAGGAAATTATAAAAACTTCCTCAAATCAAAAGCATCCCTCACCAGTGCCTATTTATCAGGCAGAAAAAAAATTGTCACCCCCGACACCAGAAGAGAAGGAAACGGCAACTTTTTAACCCTTAAAAACTGTCACCGTAACAACCTCAAAAATATTGATGTAGAAATTCCCCTCGGTAAATTCGTCTGTATCACTGGGGTTTCAGGCTCAGGAAAATCTACCCTCATCAACGAATTACTCTATCCCTCCCTCAAACACCACCTTAATCGCAATCTGCCCTTTCCCAAAGAATTAGATAGCCTAGAAGGCATAGAAGCAGTAGATAAAGTCATTGTAATCGATCAATCCCCCATCGGACGCACCCCCCGCTCCAATCCTGCCACCTATACAGGGGTATTTGACGTAATTCGGGAAATGTTTGCCCAAACCACCGAAGCCAAAGCAAGGGGTTACAAAGCAGGTAGATTTTCCTTTAATGTCAAAGGGGGAAGGTGCGAAGCCTGTGGAGGGCAAGGGGTAAATGTCATCTCCATGAACTTCTTACCTGATGTCTATGTACAGTGTGATATATGCAAAGGGGCAAGGTATAACCGAGAAACTTTACAGGTGAAATATAAGGGTTATTCCATCGCCGATGTGTTGGATATGACAGTAGAAGAAGCCCTCAAGGTATTTGAAAATATCCCCCGTGCCGTAACTCGTTTACAAACCCTTGTGGATGTGGGTTTAACCTATGTCAAACTGGGACAATCAGCGCCCACCCTCTCAGGAGGTGAAGCCCAACGGGTAAAACTTGCCACAGAATTATCTCGCCGTGCCACGGGTAAAACAGTATATTTAATTGATGAACCTACCACGGGATTATCTTTTTATGATGTTCATCACCTCTTAAATGTATTGCAAAAATTGGCAGATAAAGGCAACTCCATCATCGTCATCGAGCATAATTTGGATGTGATAAGGTGCGCTGATTGGATTATCGATTTAGGTTTGGAAGGGGGCAACAAAGGCGGTGAGTTGGTGGCAGTGGGTACTCCTGAAGATATTGCCAAATCCAAAAAGTCTTATTTGGCGAAGTATCTGAAAAAATTGTTGTAATGGTATCTAATTCCCCATCCTCACGAATCCAGTTTTTCAGTACCACCTACTGAGGTAAACTTTATGAACTCAAACAACTTATCTTCTGCAGATGCTCCCATTGCACATCAAACAGGGTATTTCTCCAGTTTTGATGGGCTTTCACTCTACTATCAACATTGGTGGAGTGAACAGGTTTCCTCTGCCATTGTGGTCATGGTACATGGTTTAGGAGGACATAGTGATTTATTCGGCAATGTTGTAAAGACACTAGCACCCCAAGGCTATCATCTCTATGCCCTAGATTTACGAGGTCATGGCAGATCTCCGGGGAAGCGTGGGCATATTAACCGTTGGTTGGATTTTCGCCATGATGTCAACAGCTTTTGGCAATATATTATCCCCCAATGCCCCAACCTCCCCCAATTTATGATGGGACACAGTTTAGGAGGTACCATTGTTCTTGATTATGTGTTACATTCTCCCCAAACATTAGAGGGGATCATTCTTTCTAATCCCGCCATCGGAGTCGTTGGTGTTTCGCCTCTTAAGTTCTTTCTCGGGAAACTTTTTTCTCAAATCTGGTCAACCTTTAGCCAGAGTACGGGAATATCTTTAGAGGAATCTGTCCATGATCCTGCTCTCATAGCCCATTATAAACAAGATCCACTACGCCATGATCTCGGAACAGCCCGACTGGCTACCGAATATATAGCTACTACTAACTGGATAAAAGCCCATAGCCATCAGTTTAATGTTCCTTTATTGATGTTACAAAGTGGCTTAGATACCGTCTCTCCCCTAGAAAGCAGTCATCGCTTTTTTGAGAATGTTCCTGTGGATGATAAAACATGGAAAGAATATCCCCAAAGTTACCATGAAATCTATGATGATCTTGAGCATCAACAGGTGTTGGCGGATCTGAGTGAGTGGCTAAAAGCCCATGTAACTAACCTAAGTTAAGCGAATTTGTATGCAACGTATTATTAATCAAGTACAGCCGGGGTTAGAACCCATCGAACCTCAATTTAACCCCATCGTTTTGCGTCTGATTGATTGCAGTTTACCTTTACTGTTGCGTCTTCGTCTGTTTCCTTGGCTTCCATCGGGAATCAATCAAATTGATGTCATCAATGGTGAAACTTTGGCGAAGGCTTTTCATCAGTTCCAGTCGGGAAAAATTCGTCTGATCTTGGCGTTTCGACACGTGGAGGTGGATGATCCCCTGTGTGGCTTGTATTTACTATCTCGAAGTTTGCCGAAGGTGGCTAAAAATGCTCAGATTCCTTTAAAAAATCCTTTGCACGTTCATTTTTTGTATGATCGGGGAATGCCATTGTGGGGAGGTTCGGCATTGGGTTGGATCTTATCTCGTTTGGGGGGAATTTCTCTGCGTCGTGGTAAACAACCAGATTGGCAGAGCTTACGGAAGGCTCGTTCATTGCTTGTTAATGGACAATTTCCCTTTGCCGTTGCACCAGAGGGCGGCACCAATGGTCACAGCGAGTTGATTGGTTCTTTGGAGTCGGGGGTGGCACAGTTAGGATTTTGGACAGTGGAAGCTCTCAAAAAAGCAAAACGCCCTGACACGGTTTTAATTATTCCCGTTGGAATACAATATTTTTATCAAAATGCTCCTTGGCACCGTTTGGCTAAACTCATGTCGGAGTTGGAAGTGATGATCGGGCTTCCTGTGGTCGAGATGCCTAGGGGTAGTTATGAAGAATTGACGACTCAGTTTTATCAACGCTTACTATCCATAGGGGAAGCTCTACTGGATAAGTTTGAGCAGTTTTATCAAAAATGTTATCCTACTTCAGAAATTGCTTCTGATGCTTGTTTAGAGCCAGAAGATAGGGGTAAGCCTGAATTGGGGCAGCGTATTGAGTGTTTAGTTGATCGTGCTTTGGTGGTTGCGGAATCTTATTTTGGGATCAAGCCCAAGGGAACTCCAGAGGAACGTTGTCGACGTATAGAGGAGATGGCTTGGACTCGTATCTATCGCAGTGACTTGGAGCCGAGATCTTCTCTTTGTGCCCTAGAACGAGGATTGGCTGATTGGATGGCGCAGGAGGCGAGTTTAAGGATGGTTAATATGCGCCTTGCGGAGAGTTTTGTGGCGGTTAGGGGTGATTATGTGGCAAAGAAAATGAGTTTTGAGCGTTTCGCAGAAACTACTTTATTAATTTTTGATGCTCTTGCTCGTCTTCGGGGTGATAAACTGCCCCATCGTCCTCGATTGGGTTGGCGACAAGCTCGATTGACTATCAATCAACCGATTTTGATCAATTCATACTGGGAATCTTACCAAGTTGATCGTCAGGGGGCTAAAAGGGCGATCGCCCATGTAACTAGAGATATTCGTAAGGCTTTGGAAGGTTCTTTGATCTGATTCCTTGAGTCTGGAATATTGATCAAAGAGCAAGATATAATGAATGGGAGCAGCTTTGATTTTGTTTTGTGGTTTAATAGGCAGGGTCAAAGTTCGTAAAACCATAGTAAAAGATAGCGTAAAATACCGTGACTGTAAAACCAGAATGGCTGAGGGTAAAGGCTCCTCAAATACAAAGGGTTGGTAGTGTAAAAGACATTCTCAGGGATTTGAGTTTAAATACTGTTTGTGAAGAGGCATCCTGCCCCAACATTGGGGAATGTTTTAATGCTGGTACGGCTACTTTTTTAATTATGGGGCCAGCTTGTACCCGTGCCTGTCCCTATTGTGATATAGATTTTGATAAGACTCCTCGGGGATTGGATTCTACAGAACCTTTACGATTAGCCCAAGCGGTTGAGCGTCTCAAACTTAACCACGTGGTCATTACTTCTGTTAACCGTGATGATTTACCTGATGGGGGTGCCAGTCAGTTTGTGGCTTGTATTGAAGAAACCCGTCGTTTATCTCCCCATACTACTATTGAGGTGTTAATTCCTGATTTGTGTGGAAATTGGGATGCTTTGGCTACTATTTTAAGCGCTAGTCCCGAAGTTTTAAATCATAATACGGAAACTGTACCCCGATTGTATCGTAAGGTGCGCCCCCAAGGGGATTATGGGCGATCGCTCGAACTCCTAGCCAAGACGAGACAGTTAAACCCCCAAGTGTATACCAAGTCTGGAATTATGGTCGGTTTAGGGGAAACTGATGAGCAAGTAAAAGAGGTGATGAGAGATTTACGGGCAGTGGACTGTGATATTATCACCATCGGACAATATTTACAGCCTTCTGGTAATCATTTACCTGTCAAGGAATTTGTTACCCCCGAAAAATTTGATAGTTGGCGTGTTTATGGGGAAAGTATCGGCTTTTTGCAGGTGGTTTCTACTCCCCTCACCCGTAGCTCATACCATGCGGAGGAAGTACGTAATCTGATGAAGCTATATCCCCGTGACATGGTGGCAGTGAAATAATAGTTAGTATTATGGCAAATTTTGACATTCTGATTTTATCTAATGGGCCAGGGGAAATTACCACTTGGGTGATGCCTGTGGTACGGGAAATTAAAGAACGTTTGGCTGATAATTTTCAGGATGTCAGGGTTTCTCTGGTGCTTTCCCCTTGCCCTAATGGTACGGGTAATGAGGCTAATATTGCCCGTGGTTGTGATGGGATTCATCGGGTGCAGTCGGCGGAGCATTTTTTTCCTTTTCTGTTGTGGGGTAAAACGGCGGATAATTGGGATTGGTATCAAAATGGAGTGGTGCTGTTTTTGGGGGGTGATCAGTTTTTTACGGTGGTTACTGCCAAGAGGCTGGGTTATCAAAGTATTGTTTATGCGGAATGGGATGCCCGTTGGTGGCGATATATTGATTATTTTGCCCTCATGAATGCTTCTTTGAAGGATAAAATTCCCTCTCGTTTTCACCATAAAATGACGGTGGTAGGAGATTTGATGGCGGATGTACCGACCCTTGAAGATGATAATTATGCGGGGTTTCATCTGGGTTTGTTTCCCGGTTCAAAGTCTAGTAAATTGACTCAGGGAGTACCTTTTTTAAGTGCGATCGCCCATTATATCCATAAAAAAAATCCTGAAATTAAATTTAGTATCCCTGTTGCTCCGACTATTTCTACGGAAATATTAGCAAGTTATGGAGATAGTAAAAAAAATAAATTTGTCAAAACTTTTGCTAATTTAGACATTAAATTAATTACCAAAAATGATCATCAATACTTACAAATATCTGATGATTTAACCATACAATTAATCGATAAATTCCCCTGTTATCAAGAGATTAAAAACTTTAATATTTGTTTAACCACGGTAGGAGCGAATACCGCTCAACTAGCCTCCCTAGGAGTGCCGATGATTGTACTAATTCCTACCTATCAATTAGATGCCATGAAATCTTGGGATGGGATTCTGGGTATTTTGATAAATTTACCTTGGTTAGGCTCTACGGTAGCCAAGTTAATGAATTGGTTAATAATTCAATACACCATTAAAAATAATAAACTCTATGCTTGGCCAAATATTTGGGCAAAAAAAGAAATTGTACCCGAATTAATTGGTCATTTAAAAGTAGCTGATATTGGTGATATGATTTTGGATTTTTATCATAATCCCCATAAACTGGAAAAAATAAAAAATGATTTACGAGCAGTAACAGGGGATAAAGGCGCTAGTCAAAAAATTGTTGATCTGATCATCAAATCCATGAATCAATTCAAATAATTTTCATCAGGGGGTAAATTATTCCCATGGGCAGCATCAAAGGCGAGGCGATCGCACCTTTCATTTTCCTTATTCCCTGCATGACCTCTAACCCAGATAAATTCTACCTCATGGCTACGACAAAGGGCGAGTAAATCTGCCCACAAATCAGGATTTTTTGCCTTTTCCTTACTATTACGTTTCCAGCCATTTTTTTCCCACTTTTGCGCCCATCCTTTATTGATGGCATTGACCACATACTGGGAATCAGTGTACAATCTTACCTTACAAGGTTTCTTTAATGACCGTAACCCCACAATGGTGGCAAAAATTTCCATACGGTTATTAGTGGTTAAACTAAATCCTCCCGAAAACTCCTTACGGTGTTTTCCATACAACAACACAACACCATAACCCCCTGCCCCCGGATTATGTAAACAGGAGCCATCGGTATAAATTTCGACCTCCTGTAAAGACTCTTTATTCATATTTACCACCCTTAAACAAGCGATTTACTTGGGTATTCATAAAGTCGGTAATCGCCTTTTCATAGTTAGATGCGATCGCCAAAAGAATTCCCCCAAAGATGTACCAAGGTAAAGGAGCAATAAAACTCTTTGCCCACATTCCCAACTGAGCTAAAACAAACAAGAGAAAAAATAAAATTAGCCAAGCCTTCATAATCAATCTATTCCTCACAACTATCCACAATTTACCACAATCACGAGGAAAGAAGAGGAACCAATTTTATAATAATATAACTTGAGTTCGGGATAACATTTTTGAGAAACCCATAGATGAAAGATTATCGTAACCTACTATCAGATTTAATTACCAAGTATCAAAAACGAGTAGATTTTTTGAGCATTCGCCTAGAAAACTCTGAGGGTACAAATATTGCTTTGCGTAACGGGGCGGTGGAAACCCTGAGCGAAGGTATCTCATTGGGGGGGCAGGTAAGGGCTTGTTATAAGGGTGGTTGGGGTTTTGCCACCTTTAATGATTTGTCACAACTCACAGAAAGGGTAGAAGAGGCGATCGCCTTTGCCCGTATCATAGGAGATGATGAGACTACCCTTGCCCCTGTGGAAGCAGTGGAAGTTAGTTGCCAGTTACCCCTCACAGGCACTAATCCCCGTTTAATTCCCCTCGGCGATAAAAAAGCATTGTGTGATCATTATTATCAAATTCTCAAAAATTATCACTCTGCCATCAATTCCGCCTCCGTCACCTACTATGATGCCCAACAGGAAATAATCCTCGCAACCTCCGAGGGGAGCATGATTCAACAGTCTTGGATTGATAGTGAAATGCGTTTTAGTGCGATCGCCCAAAAAACTAATCAAGTACAGACGGGAAGGGAAACCACAGGCACCAGAAAGGCCTATGAAGATTTAACCAACCTTGATCAACAGGTGGAAAGTGCCTCCAAACGTGCCGTCAATGCCCTTAGTTTGCCCCCTGTAAAGGGTGGAAAATACCCCGTGGTCATCGACCCCATTTTAACAGGATTGTTTGTCCATGAGGCCTTTGGGCATCTTTCCGAGGCTGATATGGCCTACGAAAATCCCGATTTATTAGAAGTAATGACCATGGGGCGTAAATTTGGCGGAGAATTTTTACAAATTTTTGATGGGGCAATGCCCGAAGGACACCGAGGTAGTTATTATTATGATGATGAAGGTACAAAAGCCACCACTACCCAGTTAATCAAGGATGGGGTTTTGGTGGGGCGTTTACACTCTCGGGAAACCGCAGGAAAGTTGGGGGAAAAACCCACGGGTAATGCGCGCTGTCTTAACTATCATTATCCTCCCATTGTCCGCATGACCAATACTTGGATTGGCAGGGGTGAGACTCCTGTTAAGGATTTATTTAGTAATATTTCTGAGGGAGTATATGCTTCTAATTGGTTGGGGGGAATGACTAATGGCGAGATGTTTACTTTCAGCGCCGGGGAGGCTTGGATGATTCGAGATGGACACATTGCCGAACCTGTCAAAAATGTAACTCTCTCGGGTAATGTGTTTAAAACACTAGCACAAATAAGTGCCATTGGTGACGACTTTTATTGGGATGAGTCGGGGGGTTGTGGTAAAGGAGGGCAATCTGGCTTGGCGGTAGGGTGCGCTGGTCCTAGTTTACGCATTGAAAATGTGGTTATTGGGGGAGACCATAGCGACTAATATTAAGATATTACTAGCTAAGTTGGGCAACGGCACAATTATCGATTAGGGTTTCGTTGCTTAACAAGTCTTCAACGGTAATTCTTAGGGTACATTGTTCATCTACCATAAATAATACTTTAATTCGATCACTCCCCGGATTGCCAAGGGGATTTAGTTGGGCGATGCTTCTTCCTCCTTCTTTATCGTTTAAGGGTTGCACTGTTGTATTACCGCTGGTTACTTGTTTTGTTACAATGCGATCGCCATCAAAATATACTTCAGTGCTGGTAATTTGTTCCCCTAATTCACCGATAATTAATTCAATACTGGGTTGATTTTCCACCGATGCCCCGAGGTATAAGGGAATGGGATTCGCCATGGGATAGGGTTGCCCACTGGGAATAATGGTGTGCCAGTCGTGGCGATTTTTACGACGATTCCAGTAACGAATGCCATAGCTATGGTAAAGAAAATCTTTGATTTGTAAACCCTGTTCGATTTTTAATGCCCCCATGGCAATGGCGGAAAAGGGGCGATCGCACTTTATTTTTTCTGGGCTAAAATAGCTTTGTAACCAAGTTTGTAGGGCAGGAATTTGGCTACCTCCTCCCACCAATAAAACCTTATCAATGTTTTCTTTTACTACCCCATTCCGTTGGGCTTGTTGTAATACATTTTCCATAAGGTTATCTAATTGTGGGAAAAATTGATTTTCGTTTAATATTTCTTCAAAGGTTTTTCTATCTAAAGATAATTCATAGGTTTCTAAAGTGCGATCGTTAAAATAAACTTCTTCAGCACTTTCTTCCTGAGACAATTTGATTTTTATTCGCTCCGCTAAACGACTAATTAAACTTGATTTTGGAATATCTTTTTCCCTGTGAAAATAATCCATTAACCAATTATCTAAATCTGCCCCCCCCAAATTCATTCCTGCCTTAGCAATTACCTTAGCAATCTTATTTTTTTGAGCCGAATTTGTCCCTAAAACCTTTTCACCCCATTTCAAAATAAAACCTTGGGCTTGTTTACTTTTTCCCAAATCTAATTGCACCAAAGAAAAGTCTATGGTACCCCCACCAAAATCCACCACCAAAATAAAATCATCTTGCTGAGTTTCATACCCTAAAGCAGCTGCAGTGGGTTCATCAATAATTCTCACCTGTTCAATTTGCCATTTTTGACATACTTCTGTTAACCAATTACGATAGCTTTCAAAGCTATCTACAGGTACAGTAATTATTAAAGAATCAGGCTTTTCTGATAGTTCATTTAAAATACTCGATAAAAACCATTCCCCTATTTGTTCAAAGGTAATGTTTTGATTATCTAATTGGGGTAAAAAACCCTGAATATTAGACCCTATTCCTCGCTTAAAATTACTAAAAAATCTTTTATCATTACTAATATCTAACCCTTGATTTCTTACTTTTTGCCCTACAATTAAATCTAAATTTTGAGCATCTTTGACATATACTAAGCTGGGAATTAATTCAGGATTGAGAGCAGTTTTTTGGGCGATGTTGGCTAATTTAACTATTTCCGTTGTTTGAGTATCAGGATCAAATTTTGTAATAACTGTATTACTGGTACCAAAATCAATTGCGATCGCCATTATGCTAAATTATAATACTAAACCCTGTTTCAATAATATACTAATTAGGGCAGGGAACAGGGAACAGGCAAAAGAGAATAATTGTTTATTGTCAATTCTCAATTGTCAATTACCTACTTCAGTTTTTAACTGTTGAACGATTTGTTCTTTACTAACAGCAGGTTCTAAACAAGATAAACCACGACATACCAAACCAACACTACCACTAGGAATATCCTTACTAATACAAGGAACAAAACTAGGTAAATATAACTTATTTAAATCCTCTAAAAGTTGAACATTACTTTTAACACTACTACCATCCAAAAACCATTTTAAACCAATAAATAAACTAGGGCAACTAACAGGAGAATTGACCATTTTATCAGCAAATATTTTTAAAGTTTGTTCCGCCTTTTCAAAATAATCAAGGTTATCAGTCATCAAACCTAGTCTTAGTAGATTAGCCACTGCCACACCATTCGGAGAAGGAGTAGCGTTATCGATATAGCCCTTTTCCTTAATTAATAAATCACTACTATTATCATAAGCATTATTATAATAACCGCCATTTTTTTGGTCATAACAATAATCATCAAATTCTTGTTGTACTTTAATGGCTTTTTCTAACCAATAATTTCCTGCATTCAAAGAATTTTGTTGTAAATCTAGCAGGGCTTTAACTAAAAAAGCATAGTCTTCCGACTGAGCCAATACACTAACTTTATTACCATAATTTAAGCGATATAATCTTTGATTTTCCCATTGATTTTTGAGAATAAATTTAACAGCACTCTCCGCTAATTCCAAATATTTTTCATTTTTAAATACGCCATAAGCCCTTGCCAATCCTGAAATCATTAAACTATTCCACGCCACAATCATTTTTGTATCGGTGACGGGAGGAATACGTCCTAACCACTCTAAGGATTTAGCTTCATGGTTGTTACGGGCAGGGGGAAAAGTAGTGAGTCGCTCTGGTGTTTGTCCGTAACGCATGGTAAAAAGTTTATCAAGGGCATTTTTCACCATGGGAGTAATGGCTTTGTCAGGATGTTTTTGGAGAACATTTTTCCCTTCAAAATTCCCCTCATTACTGATGGTAAAAACTTCTTGGAGAGCGATTAATTCCTCATGGGAGAGAATTTGTTGCAAATCAAGGTAATGCCAAACATAAAATTCTCCCTCCTCTGGTTCTTCATCTTGAATGTTTCCGAAGTTATCCGCATCTTGGGCGCTATAAAAATAACCTTCAGGCGCCACCATTTCCCTTTCTAACCATTGTAATGTGCCTTCACAGGCAATGTGATATTGAGGATTTTCCTTACCGCTACTCCAAAGATTGGCAAGAAATTCCATGATTAAGCCATTATCATAGAGCATTTTTTCAAAATGGGGAACTGTCCAAGTGGAGTCCACTGTATAGCGATGAAAACCTCCCCCTACATGATCATAGATACCTCCATTTACTAAGTCTATTCCCCTTTGAATACCGAGTTGGTGGGCTTTTTGGGCTGTTTCAGGGGGAAGGGTATGAATGGCGGTGAGGGTGGTATTGCTGTAGGGCATCATGGGAAAACGAGGCCCGCCGTATTCGTTACGCCCGAGGATTTGACTATTTTTCTCTAATCCTTGGATCAAAAGTTTGGTATTAAGATGATTCTCGATGCTAGGGTTGAGGTTGATATTATTTTCAAGAATGCTGACTATTTCTTCTTTGAGGGCGTTGAGTTTATCGGTTTGTTGATGATAAAAGTTATGGATAGATTCGAGGATTTGTAAAAAACCGGGCCGCCCGTAACGGGGTTCGAGGGGAAAATATGTACCACCATAAAAGGGTACTAAGTCATGGGGGGTAAGGAAGATATTGAGGGGCCATCCTCCTTGCCCTGTCATCATCTGTAATCCTTGCATATAGATACTATCTATGTCGGGGCGCTCTTCTCTATCTACTTTGATGGCGATAAAGTTTTGATTGAGGTAATCTGCGATCGCACCATCAGAAAAAGCCTCTCCCTCCATAACAGTACACCAATGACAGCTAGAATAACCGATAGAAAGAAAAATGGGTTTTTGCTCTTGCTTGGCTTTGTTAAGGGCTTCCTCCCCCCAAGGATACCAGTTAATAGGGTTATGGGCGTGTTTACGGAGGTATAAACTTTGGGCATTAACAAGGTTATTAGTCATTGGTATCACAAGAACTATAATTCACACCCTGATTCTATCAAAAATAAAAGTTGCCCAAAATTTACTTATGTTAACCAAAAAAATTTATCTGGTTTGTAGTCGAGAAAGTCGAGCATTTTGGTAATAATGTGCCAAAATTTGCTGATAATTAATTCCATTTTGAGCTAAATAATAAGTACCCCATTGACTTAAGCCGATGCCATGCCCAAAACCTCTACCAGACACCTGCACCCCTCCATTACCAAGGGATACACGGAAAAGAGTGCTGCGTAAATCTAACGCCTGTCTCAAATCTGCACCCCTGACGCTACGGGTGCTAGAATCCCCCACCACTCGCATAGATACTATTCTACCTTGGGGAGTGGTTCGTTCTGGTACCATGGAGCGTATATTGCCCACTCCTCCCACGGCACTACTAACTTGACTAGGATTAACGGTTTTATTCCAAGAAAAAACGGGGGAAGTTTGATCATAATCCACTACACCTCGAAGGTAGGGCAGGGGAGAAGTCCAAACATCTTCTACATTTTCGGTGTGTCCTCCTGAAGAGGAATGAAACACCGCTAAAATCACCTGTCCATTATAGGTCATTACTTGATTGGCTGTGGCTCTAACGGCTTGGTGGGTGGTGGTATATTCACTGGTCAATCCTTTATATACTTGGGTTCTTGTGGTAGTGTCAAGGTCATACAAAGCATTACGAGAGTTGTTTCTTTGATGGAGGGCATAGCTACGGGCGGCCACGGCTTGGGCTTTGAGCGCTTCTTGGGGCCAACTGGGTACCGCTTCTGCACCAACGACACTATATAAATATTCTTCCATGTCTACATAGTTAATGGCGGTTACTCCATTACCTTCTCTGACTAATAAGACTCTACCTCGGTACCAAGTATCTCCAATCCAGACTACACCGTCTCCTGTGGGTTCTAACCAAATTCTATTAGAGTTCCATTGACCTAAATTAACATTACTTCCATTGATGCGAGTATTAAAGGAATTTCTGGCGGCCACCTGCCCCAATGTTCTTCCATTGCCATCTCTAACTACCGCAGGGGTAGAACTTCCCACCGCTAAATTATTGGCACTTTTGCGCACCATTACCCTCAATTCTAGGGCGGCTTGGGCGGGGTTAGCAAAGAGTATCATCCAGAAAAAGGCGAAAATTCCTAGTTTAGATGTTAATTTAAGGTTCAATTTTTTCCACATAGTATCTCTTTTTTTGTATCGCTAGGTGCTTGAGGTTAACAAGACATTTTACAACAGTTCACCATAATTGACGCTTTTAATTTGAAAATAGTTCAATGGCAATTTTAATTGTTGTTGGGGGAAAATGTGGGTGATAACAGGGCTAATGGTTTAGGATGAGGAGAGTTGAGATATTAAGTGGTTTAATTCGGGTAAAATTAATTTGTCCATCCCTAATTTTACAGCGTTACTAGATCCGGGTAAGGAAAAGATTATTTTATTTTTATATATACCTGCGATCGCCCTTGAAACCATTGCCCGAGAGCCAATTTCTTGATAGGAAAGATAGCGAAAAAGTTCACCAAATCCCGGTATTTTTTTATCTAAAAGTTTCTCAAGAACATCAAAAGTATTATCTCGTGGAGCTATACCTGTTCCTCCATTCAAAATCAATATATCTATAGTTTCTTCTTTTACTAACTTGTTTATTAAAGATTTTATCTGCTCAGGATCATCTTTAACTATTTGATAAAAAGATATATTATGCTGTTTTTCTGATAGTTTTTCTTTGATTATTTTGCCACTTTTATCACTTTCAAAATTACGGGTATCACTAATAGTAATAATACCGCAATTAACTATGATAAATTTCTTGTCTTCATGGGGAATTACCATAGAATTAGTTTAGATTGAAAAGATTGCCCTGATCGCCCCCTAAATCCCCCAATACTGGGGGACTTTCATTATATAACTGTTTACTGTTTATGATTTTTCGATAACCAAAAACCTAGGATTTAGTAAATCCTAAGCCATGCTCTTCGGCGTAACGTTCCATAAAGCGCATGAATCTATCCCATTCCTCCACAGACTTCATGACATAAATAGCTTCTAAGGCTACGGGTTCGCCATTGATAAATTTACATTTAACTTCTCTTGTGCTTAATTCTCCCTCTTCATCGGTTAAATACATCCCAGTTACAGCCTGAGTATTACCACTTTCTAGGATCGGGGATTCTTCAAAACGAAACGTTGCAGTGCCATTACTACCATCACGGGCGCGAGTTATCTTGACATCAGGAATCGATTCCTCAATAATGCCTTTCGTAAATTCTATTTGAGCCATATTACAACTTTTTCTTTATACTTTTTATTACTATAACCTTACTCATCATCTCACAGTCAAGGGCGATCGGCGTTAAAATTTAAGGGGTAAATAAAAAAATTTTCAGGAGCAATTTTACTCACAAGATGTTAGAAGCCCAAGTACATTCAGAATTACGCAACTTTTTGCGCACCCATAGCCCTTCTGATTGGGTTCATCATCTGACTATGGCAAGAATGGTCGCCCGTGGTCTAAGATTGGGGCGATCGGCTATCATTCAAACAGGAGTTCATCACCACACCTATGATTTAAGTTATCTAACCCCTGCCCTTCTATGTCAAGAAACTGTCATAATTGTTACCCCTCAAAAAAATCATCATCAATTAATAGAGCAAAAGATTCCTTTTTTACAAGCCAATTTAGGCACCAATAAAGTAGTTTATAATCATCTACCAACATCAAATAAAAAAGGGAATAATTTGATTATTACAGATCCTCAAAATTGGTTAAAAAAAACTATTAACTCTTCCCATCATCAAGGTTGTAATATCATCATAGAAGAGGCTGAAAAACTACCTCAATTCATCAATGAATATCTAACCATTTCCATTGATGTTTATGACTGGTTTAGGCTACAATTTAGCCATCAAAAAAACAAAAATAATATTCAGGATAACTTGGCAAAACTTACTCAATCAATATTTAGTCATCCCATCAACCCTTATAATAGCTATTTGTTAGAAAAAAAAGAAAAAAATTTCATTAAAGAAATTGTTTTAAATATAAAATCAGATCAATCAGATTTATACCATAAATTAATTCAACTAACAAAAAGATTTTTAGATCCAGAAAATTATATAAATTATGTAGAGGTAAATCGTCAAAAAGGACAATTCATAATTAAATCATCTCCTCTAAATTTACAAGGACGTATCGAAGGAATCTGGCAGAAAAAATCAATAACTTTTATTGCCAACTATCTTAGTCCCGAAAAAGAAGCTATGGACTATACCAAGCAATTGGGGATTGATAACCATGACTATACCTGCTTAAAATTTTCTGCCCATGCTCCCAATGCGATTCTGAAATTATACATTCCTGAGAAATTTCCTTTTCCCAATAGTCCAGAGTTTCAAAACTATGTGAGCAAAGAAATTTCTGCCCTAGTTTCTAGTGCCAAAATTAACCATCAACCGATTATTGTGATTGTCGAAGATGTACCTTTACAAGCCCAAATAACTTCTATCTTGGCTTCTCAATTTGGTTCGAGGGTAAAGCTCAATGAGCTTAATTTTAGTAATAACACAGTGTTGGTATGTGGGATCGATTTTTGGTATCAGCATCAAGATAAATTTCCTTCTCCCCAACTGATGATTATGGCGACTTTACCCATACCTTCTTTAGAAAATCCTTTAGTGGCCGCCCAAGTTAATTATTATAAAAGTCAAAAAAAAGACTGGTTTCGTTTGTATCTTTTGCCCCATGGTATTAAAACCATGCAACAGTTGACCGTGTCATTACGCAAAAATCAGGGAGTTTTAGCATTATTGGATAATAGGGTTAGTTTTCGCAGTTATGGTAATCGGGTATTAGAGGCGCTCGAACCCTATGCCAAAATTAATTATCTGGATTTAACTTGGCTAAGTTAATTTATCGTTTTTCTATTTTTTCATCAAAAAAGGTGAGCGTTGCCCACCTTTCTAAGTTGATTTTTAAGTCATCAATGGTTTATGCTTCTTCACCAAAATTAACGGGTGCTTTATCAGGATTATATTTTAATAAAATACCCTGTTGTCCTAAGACAAAACCTTGGTCAGGATTGGGGAAAACAATACGATATAAATTAGAGGGTACATCCTCCACTTCTCTATCTTTAAACCAAGTTAAACCCTCGTCATTACTGACCAAAAGATTACCACTACCTCCTGCCAACCAAACTTCTTCCTCGTTACGGGTTGCTAAATCCAAAAAGCCCCAACTGGTGGAGTATTCAGGATTAATGGCTTCTTCCCAATCTTCAAAATCTTTGGAACTGGTTAGTTGGATTTGTCCACCTCTGGCAATTAACCAAAGTCTTTCGTCATCAAAAAAGCCCATATTTTGTAAACGACGAGAGGAGTTGCGCAAATGGGGAGTCCATTCTGTGTCACCGGGAACCCAGGTAGAGTAAAAATTTCCTCTGGCGCTGACGGCAACATATTTGCCACTAGGAGAACGACTAACATTACGGGCAACTCCTACAGCACCTTCTACTAATGCTTTCCAAGTTTTACCACCATCGCTAGTTTTGTAGATGGCACCGAGGTTGGTTACCATTTCTGCTGTCTCAGGGGCGATCGCCGTTATACCATAGGGTAAACCGGGTAGTTGATCACTGAGGGGAATTCTTTCCCAGTTTTGACCACCATCAACAGT
Source organism: Cyanobacterium stanieri PCC 7202 (assembly GCA_000317655.1). NCBI lineage: Bacteria > Bacillati > Cyanobacteriota > Cyanophyceae > Chroococcales > Geminocystaceae > Cyanobacterium > Cyanobacterium stanieri. Next base: position 896,412 of record CP003940.1, on the reverse strand, counting down.
GTGTAAAAGAATGGATGGTTCTCCAGAAATCCAACCTTCCTCACCATAGAAGCTAACACCGTTAAAGGTAATTTTTTCCTCTCCTAAATCGATGATTTTTTCTTGCCAAGTGTTACCACCATCAAGGGTTTCAAAAAGGGCTGCTTTTGTTCCTACTAACCAGCCGTGACTTTGATCATCGGTGAAAGCGACATCAGCAAAGGTGGCATCGGTATCAAGGGTAATTGTTTCCCAAGGATTACTACTCAGAGAAGGCGCAAAGGCACAACTCACGCAGAGTAAACCCACGGTTATTGTTATGATAAATTGCTTTAGCTTATTAAATAATAAGTTCATTTTTAGTTCCATAATTATAGTTAAATTGGGTCTAACCTAATGCGTAAAGACTCAAAAAGAATAAAAATCCTAATAATAAAGCCCCGAAAATTAGAAGGTTTTTTTGTCCGGGGGTTAAATTGTTTACTCCAAAACCATAGTTTAAGTTTTCTGCAAACCCTGAAGGGGCATCTGTTGCTCCAATGTTTACAAAAGCGGTTTTGCGCGCGCCACAGACTGGACATTTCCAAGATTTGGGTAAGTCTGTAAATAGGGTGCCTGGTGGAATGTTATTTTTACTGTCTCCCTTGGAGGGAACGTAGGTATATCCACAGGCACGGCATTCGTAACTCGGAGGTGCCTGTTCGGCAAGAGTTTTTTCGTTGGCGGCTTCACTCATGACTTTGTATAAGAAATCTTAAAAGTTCTTTAAGAATTATTACATAAAAAGGTGCAGGGGTGATTTTATGGGTAAGTGTCAATCTCCGAGTAGATTATCTAGCATATCTTTATCAGTGGAATAAATCATATTATCTTCACTGAGAATTTTTTGCTGGGCAAATTGACGAGCATAGTTAATTTTTGGCTGTAATTCTTGTTTATTTTCTATTAATAAATTGGCTCTTTGTTCTCTATTATTATTACGATTTACTATTTTTTCATTTCTATTTTGTAACCAAAAATAACGAATTAATGGTACTACCAAATAAGCTACTGAATAACCAAAAAGAATGGGATATATAAAGCGAACAAAGTCAATAAAATAAAGTAAGTCGGGAGAGAGAGTGGTTATATCCTGTTGGGCGAGGGAATAAAATACTAATACGAGGATAAAGTAAATGCCTCCTAGGGCGATCGCCATTATTTTTTGAGAACTGGTAGCAATGCTAAACTGCCATTTGTTTTCCTCTAGGTAGGGAGAAATGGAGCTTTTTTCCTTAACATTTGCCTTAACTTGCAACTCAGGAAAATAATAGATAATGTTACCCGTTTCTGATACTTCAGGATAACCATTAAAACGGGTCAGCACTGGTAACATATAATCCTCATCCCGTTCGTTATAGATGTTGATGTTATCGAGGTAGGGGGCGACTTGTTCGGCAATGACTGCCCCTTGGTTATTTTGAATTACTGCAGCGATTTCTTGCCATCTTCTTTCCTCCAGATTGGGATTGGGGTTACCATCCCCAAATAGGAATGAGTAGATACTTTCAAGAAAATTTAACTCACTTTTTTGTTTTGGTTGCTGGGGTATATTGCCCCGATTATATTGTTGATAATAGTAATTATTGCGATGATAACGGGGGCTAAAAATAGAGAAAGGATTGGGCATTAGCCAGAAATTGGGCATAAACATCATGCCTCCACCCCCTCGGGAATTACTACTGCGATTGTTATTGTCTCCCCTCGATGCGGAAAGGGCTATGACGATAACGGCGATCGCCACGGCTAAGATTATAATGGAAGCAACAAGGAGAATACCAAAAGAAATACGAATCAGGTAAAAAACCACCTCCCATACCTTAGAAAGCCACTGTTTTGCCCTCAATTTCCAATAACGATTACGTAATATCGTTCGAAAATCATTGGGAAAAGCGTAAACCATATCCCCTGTTTCTGCCACCTGCAAATGCCCCCCTGCCTCAGAAGCAAGGGCTAATAACTCTTGTTGGGCAAGGGCAACACTTAAACCACTTTCCGAGGCAACATCCCCCACGGTGACACGATAATCTAATTTTTCTACCGATTTCATAATGGCGGGATTGGGATTCATACTTTTCTCCTAATAACTTTTGCCTCCTTTTTTCAGTATATAAGCTCTGCTCAAAAACTGGGGCGATGAGCAATGGACAATTATTTTAACCTCAGTTCGGGATAATTGTTGTCAGTATGGTATGGGACTAATACATCCGTACAGGTTTTAGGTGACTGGTTGCAGGTTAAATTTCTCTGAATAGAGCGTGATTAATTAAAGCATGGAAACCATTGCCTATTGCCTATTGCCTATTGCCTATTGCCCATTGCCCATTGCCTGTTGCTTATTACCTAATGTCAGTTACTAATCGTCCAAAATGGGAAAGTCTGACTAGGATTAATAGCTACCCCATCCACACCATTTTGAGCGAAGGCATATTCCTTGGTTTGCCAGATGGGAATATAAGGAACTTCTTGCCCCAAAATTTCCTGAATTTCTCGGTAATCCTCAGCCCTTTCGTTAGGATCATTGGTTCTTCTGGCATTATTAATTAACTCATTTACCCGCTCGTTATAGAAAAATGAGCCTTGATTTTGGGCGCCCCCCTCAATGCAACCGTCTTCTGGGTTACCATCAGGACAACTGAGGAAAGGATGCACATAGTTATCAGGATCCAAAAAGTCGGGATACCAATCCCCCAAAAAGGTTTGATAAGTACCTTGACTGAGGTTACTAAATGCCGTGGCACTTTCTACCCCTTGGGGTTCAAACTCAATCATACCGTCCAACTGTTGCTCGGCGATCGCCCTGAGAGTATTAGCTACAGCGGTACGAGGGCGAGAGGTGGAAGGGAACCAAATTTCGATTTGGGCAGGATTTTCCTCAGAAAAACCAGCTTGGGTTAACAACTCCTTGGCAAGTTCCGCATTATCATCCCGATACATCTGCTCAAACACAGGTTGATAAACATCAAAAGCCGAGGGAATCATCGAGTAAAGAGGTTCTGCCAAACCCTGTGTAACCCTCTCCATAATTAACTCCCTATTCATGATAAGGGCGATCGCCTGACGTACTTCCAACTGATCCAAAGGAGGCTGATTACGATTCAACGACATATAAGCAATAACCGTCCCTTGCCCTTGTAGAGCCTGAAAACTACCAGCTTCCGCATCTTCCAACAAACTCACCGTTTGCTCAGGGGCAAAAGATTGATAAGCCACATCCAGCGCCCCCGTAATGAAACTGTTATAAAGATTCGCCGAATTATCAGCAAAAATCTGCATATCAATCCCCTCATTATCAGGCATATCTCCCCAATAGTCCTCAAACACATCCAACCTTGCCGAATCACTATCAAAGGAACTTAAACGATAAGGCCCCGTCGCTACCAACTCATTAGGTTGAAACTCCCCCTGTCCAATGGTATAGTTAGCAGGAGATACCGCACAAGCACCGGGGAAAGCCAACAAGGCAGGAAAAGCCGCAAAGGGTTGCTGTAAAGTAATTTGTAGCTCATACTCCGCCGTGGGTGTCACCTCCTCAATAATATCTGTTAATAAAAAAGAAGGTCGTCCTCCATTTTCCATAAATCGATTTAGGGAAAACTCCATCGCCTCGGCATTAAAATCTGTACCATCATGGAAAATTACCCCTTCCCGTAGAGGAATGGTATAAACCAAACCATCATCGCTAATGGTGGGCATTTCCGTTGCCAATAATGGTACTAAATCCGTAGTACCCACATCATAGGTATAGAGGGTTTCTGCTACATTATAAATGAGGTTCATCCCTGCTAAATCGTAACTATCGGCAGGATCTAAGGTTCTCGCCCGAAGGGTAGTGCCAAAACTAACCCTACCATTACCTGTCGGAGTGGTGGTCACTTCATTAACCGTGGTTGCATTATTACAAGCCACAATCAAACCGCAACAAATAACTCCAAGGATTAAATATTTGAATTTTTTGAAAATTTGTTTCATTTTTATTATCCGAAAATTAAAATTCTGTAGATCTTTCATTAACTAATATTTAGAGGAAATATTAACTATATATTTAAGTAATCCAGTCTTTTTGGGTAGTAATTTTTATAACAATTAATATCACACTGGAAATATATGATAGACGTTTGTTAATTATTCATGGTTCGCTATATGATAGGTAGTGTAAAGTTTTATTGAGTAAGATTAAATTAATGGTTGCAGCAGCTCCCACATTAAAATACGACATTAAAGATATTAATTTAGCTGATTTGGGAAATCAGAGAATTGAGTGGGCAGGAAGAGAGATGCCCGTATTAAAACAAATTAGAGATCGTTTTGCCAAGGAAAAACCCTTCGCAGGTATTCGTATCGTTGCTTGTTGTCACGTTACCACCGAAACCGCCCACTTGGCGATCGCCCTTAAAGCAGGTGGTGCAGACGCTTTATTAATTGCCAGTAACCCCCTCTCTACCCAAGACGACGTAGCCGCTTGTTTAGTAAGAGACTACTCCATCCCTGTGTATGCCATCAAAGGGGAAGATAACGACACCTACCATCGCCACGTTCAAACTGCCCTCGATCATCGTCCTAATATTATCATCGATGACGGTTCCGACGTAGTCGCCACCATGGTAAAAGAAAGACAAGAACAACTCAAAGACTTATTAGGCACCACCGAAGAAACCACCACAGGTATCGTGCGCCTAGAAGCCATGTTCAAAGATGGGGTGCTAACCTTCCCCGCCATGAATGTTAATGATGCCGACACCAAACATTTCTTTGATAACCGCTACGGTACAGGACAATCTACCCTTGATGGTATTTTCCGCGCCACCAACGTATTATTAGCAGGTAAAAATTTAGTAGTAGCAGGTTATGGCTGGTGTGGTAAAGGGGTTGCCATGCGTGCGCGTGGTTTGGGCGCTAATGTCATCGTTACCGAAATCGATCCCATCAAAGCCATTGAAGCGGCTATGGATGGTTTCCGAGTAATGCCCATGGATGAAGCCGCCAAAGTCGGTGACGTATTCGTAACTGTAACAGGTAACAAGCACATCATCCGTCAAGAGCATTTCGCCTCCATGAAGGACGGTGCCATGGTATGTAATGCAGGACATTTCGACATTGAAATTGACCTCAAATCCCTTGCTACCATGGCAAAAGAAGTTAAGGAAGTACGCAACTTCACCCAGCAATATATCCTCGAAAATGGTAAATCCGTTATCGTTTTAGGTGAAGGACGTTTAGTTAACCTTGCCGCCGCCGAGGGACATCCTAGTGCGGTTATGGACATGAGTTTTGCTAACCAAGCCCTCGCCTGTGAGCATTTAGTGAAAAATCAAGGTTCTTTAGAACCCGGTTTACACTCCATTCCTGCGGATGTAGATAAAGAAATCGCCCGTCTCAAACTTCAGGCTATGGGTATCACCATCGACTCTTTAACCCCTGAACAAATCGAGTATATGAACTCTTGGACTGTGGGTACCTAATTTTTATTCTCGGCAAGGGGTTTAAACCCCTTGTTATATCAAATTTGTTTAAAAACCTATAATTTAAGTCCCCCAGGATTGGGGGATTTAGGGGGCGAAACCAAAAACTTTGCTAATAACTGATTATCTGATCTTTATTCTAAAATCTAACATCTAATATATAATTATGCGTAAACTACCTGCTTTTTTTTGTGCCATTATCCTAGTATTATCCCTCATTATATTACCTCAAGGGGCGATCGCAGCTAGTTCTAGTTTCGTAACCTCCACCTTTGAAAGTAAAAGCCTAAAAGGAGAAGACTTCACCAACCAAAACCTACAACTAGCAGAGTTTACCAAAGTAAACCTAGAAGATGCCAAATTCAATGATAGCGATCTAAGGGGCGCCGTATTCAACGGAGTGAACGCCGAAGGAGCAAACTTTTCTGGGGTAGATATGAGCGATGGCTTAGTGTATGTTACCAGTTTCAACAATACAGATCTCAGCAACGCTATTTTTAGAGATGCCATCATGCTTCGTACCACCTTCAAAAACGCCAACGTAGAAGGCGCTGACTTCACCTTTGCCGTACTAGATAGCGAACAAGTTAACCAACTATGTAAAAACGCATCGGGAGTCAATCCCGTAACCAACGCCAGTACCAGACAGTCCCTCGGTTGCCCATAAATCTTGTAGGGCGATGCACTCCCCGCCAAAAGATAACTATATGTTAAAGTCCCCCAGAATTGGGGGATTTAGGGGACTAAACAGTGATCCCTGTTCCTTGCCCTAACTAGAAAATTTTAGAATTAATCATCCCCGTCCAAAATTGGGGGATTTGGGGGGCGAACCTAATCAGTCATCACCGTTAAAATTTGAGGAGGAGTAGCATCAGGAGGATAAAGGAAATCCACCGACACCAAACGATTACCATTAGGCGGCAAATTAACCGTTAGCAAATCTTGTCCTTCTTCTCCCCTTCTTTGTACTAAATGAAAATAACGCCAACGGGGTAAACCCTCATCATTAGTATATCTCACCTGTACCAAACCCCTAAAAAATACCTGTGGGCCAGGCTCATCCAAAAATTCCAACTCACCCACATCCTTTTTAATAGGTGTCGACATTCTTACCCTTACCGTTTGTTCCTCATTCGTCGGATTATACAAAGGTAAAGTCAAACTATACTGCACTCCATAATTACCATGTGCCTCAAAAGCCGTATCAGAATATCTTACCGCCAAAGGAGCCGTTTGTACTTGATCAGAACCTAAACGCCCCCTTACAAGGGTACTTAAACCATAGGAAAAAGCCTCGCCACTATTAGGAATATTTAAAACCTGACTATCATCATCTACCAAATCAGCCCTCCACATATTACCAATGGAAACCCCCGCCACTCGTCCATATCTGAAGGCACCCTCTGCATCAGGAGGAGTCGGTGCTAAATCTCTGGGAGAGGATAACTCACCATTGGTTAACATTTCCTGCCATTCCGAGATTTCAGGGGCATCATCTTCATCATCTCGATACATCGCCAAACTTGCCATACGCACCTCCCCATCACTTCTTAATCTCACATAGGTAGAACGTCCATTGAGAGGGGGGGTTAAACTGTGGATGGGGATAGGTACATTTAACAACATACGACTTTCTCCTGCGGGAATGGTGATACTTTCGGGGAAAATTTCCTGTCTTCTGTTTTGCAAAATATCCCCCATTACCCTACTGCCAGGCCCTGCAAACACATTACGCCCTAATATCTGAGAGGGTAGGGAAATAAAAGGGGCATCGGGTTGGCTTAGATAAGTTGCCCCTTGCAAAATATTAATATTAACGTCCTCATCGGTGGGATTGTGCATTAAAATCCCAATATAAAGGGTTCTCATGTCTCCTTCTTCAGGGGGGCGGGAAACATGGTGGGCAAACACATCAAATTCGCCGTTGAAAGCAAAATCTAAATGGGCATCGGGGTTATTTTTATTTTCTGGGGAAAAGGTGGAAAGCAAAATTCCCTCTCCTAACACCAACTCTGGGCTATTGCTATTAAATACAGGAATTTGATTTAGTTCACCGTTGAGGGGGCGAATGGTATTGGATACAGTTTGATTTTCGGGGGTTTGTGCTTGGGTTTGATATATAGCAGGGGTTTCAGGGGTAACAGCCTCTACATTCGGGGTACATAATAGGCAAAGTAGTTCTAGCATAGAATTTTTTTAACAAGAAATAAATAAAATCTTTAGATTTGACGGTAATATTAACCCAAATGTGTCTTAATTGATGGAATTTATCCAAAAAGTTTGATGAAGTAATCTGTTAATTTGAATGGGTAAGAGCCATAACCAAATTTTTCCCAAGAGCCTTAACAATCGTCCTCCACAAATTATCCACAAGAAAATGCTAAGATACTCTAAAATTTAATTTCTATTTGTTAAATTATCTGAGAATCAGTTTATAGTTATCTCTATGTTAAAAAAATCTTTAACTACAATTTTCGCTTTTTCGGCTCTTTGCTTAACATCTTCTAGTGTGGCGTTTGCCCAAAATAATTTGGAGGCGGAGATTGAGGGGGGAGAAAATATTATCGCCCCCATTAGTCAGACTGAAACTCTTTTGAGCCTTGAGGGGGGAGAAAGATTGATGAGGGAAGCCCAACAAGCGGTTAATCAAGGAAATTATGACCTGGCTGAAACTAAGTTACAACAAGCTCGTAGAGTTTTTAATCAGTTGTCTAATTTCTATTTACAATTAGCTGACAGTTTTTCTGGTATAGATAATACTATCACTAGCTCTCAGAGATCTGGCGCTTTACGTACTGCTACCCTACGGGATGAGGCTACTTATCAATTGGCTTTGGTTCATAGGGCGCAAAACAAACCTGAGTTGTCTGTGCCTTTGTTAATTCAGATTATTCGCTCTCAAAATCCTACCAGTGAGTTAGGGCAAAAGTCTTATCAACAGTTATACGAAATTGGTTTTGTACAAACTCCTTTTGAAGGTCGTCGTCGTTAGTACGTTTGTTTTAATGGGTTGAACTTTGTTCAACCCCTGATTGAACAATTAATGCTGGTCTTCTTTTTGCCGTTGTTAAATCAGAATTAGGAAATAAAACTAAAATAATACTACCCCTATTCAAGATTAGCTTTGTGTTGTTCATAGTCATCATAAATATTCATTTCTTCCTTCGTCCAGTCATCTTCAAAGATGGATAAATTCTCTCTAATATTTTGAGCTTCTTGTTTATTAATTCCCCTAGACTCTAAGTCTATTTGATTGGACTCAAGAAAGGTAATTATAACTTGTGTTCCTTCTTTTATATTTTCAGGATATTGACTGATATTAATTTTTCCTTGTTGATAAATTCCTGTGATTGTTTTTAACATTGCATCAAACCTAAATTCTAAATAACTTTTGCGGTTATCAATATCATAAAATAAATCATAGAGCGGTCGGTGATATAATCGAATTTAGTAGTGAAAATATTTGCTATTTATTTTTTTGCATATTTATTAAATCACAGTAGAATCTATGGTCAGTTTGGAACAAGTCAAACAAATGATTCAGTCTCAACTACCTGATGCGGAGGTTGTAGTTAGGGATTTGACAGGGGGAGGAGATCATTTAGAGGCGATCGTTGTTTCTAAAGAATTTGAAGGAAAAACTAGGGTAAAACAACATCAATTAGTTTATGGTGCTTTAAATTCTCAATTACAATCTGAAGCAATCCATGCCCTCGCCCTCAAAACCTTTACCCCAGAAGCATGGGCCACTGCTAGTAGATAAGTATTACTTGTTCTAATTTTTTCGGTTTGAGAGAATAAAAGTAACTTTTAAATCATTGATTTTGACCAACTATTTAACAACATAATTATGACACCTGAACTAAAGCAACGTATTGACGAAATTATCCAAAGTGCTCCCATTGTGGTTTTTATGAAAGGTAATAAATTAATGCCTCAATGTGGTTTTTCTAATAATGTGGTACAAATTTTAAATACTTTGGGTGTACCTTTTGAAACTTTTGATGTTTTGGCTGACTATGATGTTCGTCAGGGTATTAAAGAATATTCTAGTTGGCCTACTATTCCCCAAGTATATGTCAATGGTGAGTTTGTAGGGGGTAGTGATATTTTAATTGAACTTTACCAAACTGGTGAATTGCAACAAATGATTGAAGTTGCTTTGGCATCATAAACATTTTTTTGGTGGGCATTGCCCACCCTATCAGTTTAACTGGCTTTGGCGAGATAAACTACTGCCCCAAGGCTAGAAGCCATCTCGTCAGGAGAGATTTTACCATCATGGTTAATATCCATGGCATCAAATACGGCATCAGCACCAGCCCATTCTTCTCTACTGATGAAACCATCGCCATCTAAATCATAGACGTGGAATATATCTTCGATCGCATGGTTTAGGGTATCATTACCCTCAATTCTGGCTAAACGAGCGGTAAGCAGATTTTCAAGGGTTTCGAGGGCTTTGGTAAATCCTTTGATACCTTCGTCTAGTTTGTCGTTTGCCATAATATCTTTATCGTGCATTTCGTCAAAGGTGGCCTTATCAACACTAATTTTCTCTATATCCATAGAAGCGGCAACTTCAGGACATAGTTTTCTGGGTAACTCTTCCTCGGTATTTTTGAGAGTTTGTAACAGTTGGGGAGAGATAGTCAGCAAATCACATCCTGCTAACTCAGTAATCTCGCTAATATTACGGAAACTAGCTCCCATTACCTCGGTTTTATAACCAAATTTTTTATAATAGTTATATATTTGAGTAACAGACTGTACCCCCGGATCATCTGCCCCTGTATAGTCTTTACCCGTGTTTTTCTTATACCAATCGAGAATCCTACCTACAAAAGGAGAAATGAGGGTAACTCCTGCCTCGGCACAGGCGACGGCTTGATGAAAACCGAATAAGAGAGTTAAATTGCAATGGATTCCTTCTTTTTCGAGAATTTCAGCGGCTTTGATACCTTCCCAAGTGGAAGCAATTTTAATTAATACTCGCTCCCTATCAATTCCTGCTTTTTCATAGAGGGAAATTAGATAACGGGCTTTGGCAATGGTTGCCTCGGTGTCGTAGGAGAGACGGGCATCAACTTCGGTGGATACTCTACCCGGTACAATTTCTAAAATTTTGGTACCGAAGGATACGGCTAACCAGTCGATGGCGAGTTTTATAACTTCTTCGACGGGGGCTTTTTCTCCTAATTCCTGTCTGGCTTTGACAAGGGTGTCATCCACGATGCTTTGATATTCTGACATCTGGGCAGCGGTGGTAATCAGAGAGGGATTGGTGGTGGTATCTCTGGGGGTGAATTTTTCGATCGCCCCTATATCTCCAGTATCAGCTACCACGATGGTATATTGACGTAATTGTTCTAATAAATTAGTCATTTTTTCCTCCTATGGGATTTTTTTGACCAAATATTGTTACTCGTAAATTATATGAGTATATATTTCGGGTTTATCCCTTTGATCTTAGCAACAAAAATAAAAGCAAGAACAATTGAGAATTGACAAGGGATAATTAATGAGGTTAATTCTGGTCAATCAGCGATACATCGTTTTCTGTCCTAAATATAAATTCTTCTCAGCATTTCCTGTTCCCCACCCTGATAAAAATTAAGTTTTGTAAAAAACACTAAACCCTACAGCCCACTAGAGAGTTTATGCTGAGATTAGTAAGCAAAGATGAGCATAAACAATGGTTACACAGGAAAAAGAAACTCTAAAATTAGAGGGCATGGGGTGCGCCGCCTGTGCCAGTAAAATTGAAAGTTCTATTAATAAGGTGCTGGGGGTAGAGGAATGTATGGTAAATTTTGCCATTGCGGAAGCGACGGTGAAATATAACTCTCAACAAACCACCGTGAAAAATATCATCAAAGCCGTGCAAGATGCAGGTTATCAAGCCTTTGTTTTGCCCCCCGAAGGCATAAATCCCGAACAAGAGGCGATCGCCCATCAACGTCACGAAAAGATATTATTAAATAGGTTAATTATCGGGATAATTCTCAGCGTTATTTTGATGATTTCATCCTTACCCATGATGACAGGGTTAGAGATACCATTTATCCCCATGTGGTTCCAAAGCCCCTTATTACAGCTAGTTTTAGCCACTCCTGTGTTATTCCTGTGTGGACAATCCTTTTGGCAAGGTGCGATCGCCTCTATTCGCCATGGTAGCGCTACCATGGACACCCTTGTTTCCCTTGGTACAGGGGCCGCCTACTTTTATTCCCTCTTTGTTACCTTCTTTCCAGAAATAATTGAAAGAGAAGGTATCCATGCCATGGTTTACTACGAAACCGCCGCCGTCATCATTACCCTATTATTACTCGGTAGACTACTCGAACATCGAGCCAAAAGACAGACATCCGAAGCCATTACCCAACTATTACAACTAGGGGCAAAAACCGCTCGGGTAATCAAAGACGGAAAAGAGCAAGACATTCCCATCGAGGACGTACAACTAAACGATATTATTTTAGTACGTCCGGGAGAAAAGATACCCGTAGATGGCATCATCACTCAAGGAGAATCCTCCATCGATGAAAGCATGGTAACAGGGGAATCTGAACCCGTGCGCCGTAACCTAGGGCAAGAAGTCATCGGTGCCACCATCAACAAAACAGGTAGTTTTCAATTCCAAGCCACGAGGGTGGGCAAAGATACCGTTTTAGCTCAAATTGTCGAACTGGTAAAACAAGCCCAAGGCAGTAAAGCACCCATCCAAAAATTAGCTGATCAAATTACGTCATGGTTTGTGCCAGTGGTGATTGTCATTGCGATTATAACCCTTTTGGGATGGTGGTTGATAGGGGGTAACTTCACCTTTGCCCTCATCGCCTCGGTTACTGTATTAATTATCGCTTGTCCCTGCGCCCTTGGTTTAGCCACTCCCACATCTATCATGGTAGGCACGGGATTGGGGGCAAAACAGGGTATTTTGATTAAGGATGCAGGTAGTTTGGAGTTAGCCCACCGTATCAAAACCATTGTCCTTGATAAAACAGGTACTTTAACGGAAGGAAAGCCCGTAGTTACAGATTTTATCACCCTCAAGGGTAGTGCTTTTGAACAAAATATATTGCGTTTGGTGGCAACCCTCGAGAAAAATTCGGAACATCCTTTGGCAGAAGCCATCGTCGCATATGCTAAAAAACAAGAAATTAGTCTTGATGATGGGGTGACTGATTTTGAAGCGGTGTCAGGGTGTGGAGTGCAAGGTTTTATTGATGGTTATTTTGTGCAAGTGGGTACACAAAAATGGTTTGAGGAGTTGGGTATTGATACGGTTAAGTTAGAAAATATCATCCCCGAGGAGATATTTACGAAAACCAATGCTTGGATAGCTATGGATCAAGAAATTGAGGGATTAATGGCGCTCTCTGATGCCCTCAAAGAAAGTTCTCGGGAGGCGGTGCAACAACTACAAAGGCAGGGTTTAGAGGTGATTATGTTAACGGGGGATAATCAACGCACCGCAGAAAAGATCGCCTCAGAGGTGGGTATTCGTCGTTTCTTTGCCCAAGTGCGTCCCGAGGATAAAACTGACAAAATTCGGGAAATACAGGAGAAAACAGGGCATCTGGTGGCGATGGTGGGGGATGGCATCAATGATGCTCCTGCCCTAGCTCAGGCGGATGTAGGCTTTGCCATTGGTACGGGAACAGATGTGGCGATCGCCTCTAGTGATATAACTTTAATCTCAGGAGATCTAAAAACCATTGTAAATGCGATCGCCCTTAGTCGAGCTACCATGACCAACATCAAGCAAAACCTCTTTTTTGCTTACATCTATAACGTAATCGGGATTCCCGTCGCCGCAGGGGTATTTTATCCCTTCTTCGGACTACTTTTAAACCCCATCATCGCAGGTGCCGCCATGGCATTTAGTTCAGTTTCTGTGGTGACAAACGCCCTCAGATTGCGTAAAACTAAAGGTTTTAGTTAAATAACTTACTTAAGTTCGGGATAACATTCTCTGGTTAAGACGGCAATAGGGAATGGTAATAGTAGGGTGGGCAATGCCCACCATATTAAAATATCCCTGACCTAATTACGAATTCGACACCGAAGATTAAAAAAAACTATTGCCCATTGCCCATTGCCCATTCCCAACCTAAACCAAAGCACTTTTTGCTCCAAACCCTAATTATCAATTACCTAGTGTTTCCCGTGAAAACGAATACCAAGGAAAAGGTCATAAAGAAAACTACCAAAATTTTTACCATTCATCAAATCCAAAGATTGATCACAGCCTTTTGCATCTAAAATAGGTTTCGCCGCATAATAGGCAGACTGATATTTATACCAAGGAATAGAAGGCCAAAGATGATGAATTAAATGATAATTCTGCCCCAAAATTAAAATATTTAATATCTTGCCAGGATATACCCTAGCATTTTTCCATCTGTTAGTTTCCTTAAAAGGACGATGGGGTAAATAATCAAAAAATAGTCCTAATGCAATACCCACCACTAAAGCCGGTACAAACCAGTAATTCATTACATAGCCAATAAAACCATAGTGAATTCCGAGGAAAACAATAGTAAATAAAAATAAACGACTCAAGAACCACTCCAGAAGCTCATATTTACGCCATAATCTGCGTTTAAAGAAAAATATCTCATGGTAGAAAAACCTAGCGGCAATCATCCACAAAGGCCCCCCTGTGGAAACAAAATGATCAGGATCATTCTCAGGATCATTCACATTAGCATGGTGTTGTAAATGTACCCTTGTAAACACAGGAAAAGCAAAGCCCAACATCAAAGCGCTGCCATGACCCAAAATTGCATTTATAATACGATTGCGGTGTCCACTATTGTGGGAGGCATCATGGATTACTGTGCCTGAAAGATGCAAGGCTAAAACGTTGGCACAAAAACAAACCCAGCCCGGCAATCCCCATAAAAAATAACCACAAGTGGAGAGAGTAATTAATAATATTGCACTGATGAACATGATGACATTAGGATTAAAGCCATCAGGTGCTTTTAAATATTCTTTTGGTATTGTTGTTCTCAATACAGATGCGGACGACTGCATTGCTATTGTTTTCTCCTTCCTTTAGTAATTTATTTTCTTGTGGTAGTTTACAATATTTTTGTATCTTCGGTAAAGTTTTGTAAATCAGTCTCAGATATTTATGATCATTAGGTTTAGATGAAAAAGTGCCACGATGACTGTAATTGATAATTGAGAATGGATAATTGACAATTAATTTTTATTTACTACTCAATGGATGACTCTACAAAGGAATTAATTAGGTAGAAGGGCTAAAATTTTGGTAAATTAATATTATGACTATTTTATAAACCTGTCTGGGTATATAATTCAGAGACAGAAGTAATTAATTTTAAGGATTTATCCCTTGAAATTTATTAAAAGTTATTTCTGTAAAATCTTATAGATAAACAAGTATTTATAAACAGTAAACTATTTAGGGATCGAGGAGTTTAGTAAATTGGATACACAGAAAGAAAGAATTTTAGTTGTTGATGATGAAGCTAGTATTAGACGTATTCTCGAAACTCGTCTATCAATGATTGGTTATGATGTGGTGACTGCTGCTGACGGTGAAGATGCGATCGCCACTTTTCACGAAACCCAACCTGACTTGGTGGTATTAGACGTTATGATGCCCAAATTAGACGGTTATGGAGTCTGTCAAGAGTTACGCAAAGAATCAGACATCCCCATCATCATGTTAACTGCTTTAGGAGATGTGGCAGATAGAATCACAGGTTTAGAATTGGGTGCTGATGACTATGTGGTCAAACCTTTTTCTCCCAAGGAATTAGAGGCAAGAATTCGCTCTGTATTGAGAAGGGTTGACAAGGATGGAGTGGCTGGTATCCCAAGTTCAGGAGTCATTTCTGTCAATGCTATTCGTATCGATACCAACAAAAGACAAGTCTATAAAGGAGATCAACGGATTCGCCTTACAGGCATGGAGTTCAGCCTTTTAGAGCTCTTGGTGAGTAAATCTGGGGAAGCCTTTTCTCGTTCGGAAATTTTACAAGAAGTATGGGGTTATACTCCTGAGCGTCATGTGGATACTAGGGTGGTTGATGTTCACGTTTCCCGTCTTCGTGCCAAACTAGAAGAAGATCCCAGCAATCCTGAATTAATTTTGACTGCTAGGGGTACGGGATATTTATTTCAACGTATTTTAGAACCGGGAGAAAAAAGAGCATCTGCGAGTAATTAATAGTTGATAGTTGATAATTGATAATACCTAATGATATTCCATGTATGGTACTTAAATTAAAAAAAATATTAACCATGATCAAAAAAATCAGGTAAATATTTATTATCTTTTTGAGTAGTAACATATAATTGTCAGTTATCAAAAATAAAATTAATTAATCGAAAAAAATAGCAAGTTATAAACATATTTGTATCATCAATATGGTAGAAAAAAAAAAGTCATCAGAAAATAAACTCTTAAAAAATTTACCCCTCATAGCTGGAATTTTGGGGGGAACTTTATTGATGATCAATCGCCTAGTTACCCCTACTTTGCTAGACTCTCAGGCTCGTTCCGATGCCCTAGGAATCATTTTATGTGCCATGTTGCTCCTTACCAGTATTTTGGCACGACAAATCCAACCAGAACCTCCTCAAAGTGTTAGTTTACAAGGACAGGAAGGTTTTGAATTGTTAGACGAATTACCCGATAATTTAAAAACCGAATTGGCTTGGGCTAGTCATTTAATTTTGAGTAATACAGTTACTAAATCCATTGTTGTTTATTATCAACAAAAAACTCTGTTAAGAAGGGGGATTTTAGGAGAAAAAAAAGATATTAAAGTAGGGCAAATTGTGGAAAGAGTCATGAAAACTCAAAAGCCTGTTTATCTTGTGGATTTGAAACATTACCCAGGTAAGGTGGAGTTTGATTATTTTCCCGAAAATATACAGGGTTTAATTTGTTTACCTTTAAATGATGGGGGGGTGATGATGGTGGCGAGTAATATTCCCCGTAGTTATACAAAACAGGACGAAAACTGGATTCAGGGTATTAGTGCAAAAATAGCTCTGAGTCTTAAAGATTTAATATCTTTTTAATACTTATTGACAAGAAAATATATAACATTTTAGAATACAATTACAATTAATTTCCTACTCGGATGCTGACACCCCTATTCTGTCATTGGCATAACGAATCATCAGAGATCAGAAAAAATCGTCATCAAAAGGCGATCGCACGGCTTGGGCTACATGAAAATAAGGTCATCCCTGTTTTTGATGAAGCCACACAAATCTCTGCCCATATACTACAATCCCCCATCTGTATTCTTGGTATTTTGGATGGGGAAAATTATTATTTCAAATCAGGGTTTGGTTTTGCTAATTTTGGCTTGAATAGTGATTTAATTCGAGATCGAAAAATATCTCGGGATGATTCCTTTGCGACTCATATCATCGACAGCAAAAAACCCCTACAAATCGAAAATACTACTCAGGATTCTTTTTTTTTCGATAACGTATTAGTGCAACACCACCAAGTAAAATCCTATCTGGGGGTGCCTTTAATCACCGCAGATGGGGAATGTGTTGGTTGTTTGGAGGTTTTTGATTTACAATCCCGTCAGTTTTCTGATTATCAGCTAGAATTTCTGATCCTCACTGCCCGTTGGTGTATGGCAGAATATGAGAGAGATTTTCTAGCTAATCAAGTAAAACAAAAGCAAGAATCTACGGAGTATAATTTCAGCAGTACCATTTCTGACGTAGAAATTTTAGCCACCGATGTAGGCAAGAAAAATATTAACTATTCCAAGAATCTGAGTATCAAGTTAATTAACAAATTAATTGAAAAAATTTCTGTTCCCCTAACCTCTGTCATTGGTATGTCCAGCGTTTTAAAACAGGGCATCTATGGCAAAGTTAATGCAAAACAATTAGAATATCTGAATATTGTCTATGATAGTGGTCAAGAAATCACTACCCTTTTAGATGAAATTGTTAGTCTAGGGGCGATCGAAGACAAAAAAACCTTAGATTTAACCATAGTAGACATCGAAATATTAGGAGAACAAATAATCAACTCCCTACAAATGTCCGCCCAAAATAAAGAATGTTCCCTAAGATTATCTGTCGAACCGGGAGAAAAAGTCTGGTACTTGGATAGGGAAAAAATCAAACAAACTATTTATTATCTCTTGACTACCATCATTGAAACCGCCAGGCCAGGAGGCAATATCCAAGTACATATATCCCAAAAACAAGCCCATATCAAAATTACCATGCTTGTCAAACATCCTTGGCTAGGAGATGGCATTCCCTATGAAAAAACAGAAAGTTATATCCAAGCTATTCAACAATACTATGACATGGATATTAATCAGGTGTCGGAAGAAGAAATAAAGTCATATCTAAGTGACATTAGCAAATACAGTTATGACCTTACCACCTTACTATTTAGCTGCTACCTCACAGACTTACAACAAGGAGACATTAAATTACAAGGTACATCTGAATTAGGTTATCGTTTCCAAGTTAGTATTCCAGCCCAACCTCATCATTCCTAAAGACATACATCAAGAAAGTAAAAAAAATCTTAACTGTTCCCTCATACCCCACCATTCATTGACAATACAGCTTTCTTGATTTCCCTACTGTTCAATTTAATCTTTAGAAAATATTACAGTTTTCACCAAATAGCTAAATAGGATTCATCATAGTAATATAACCGAATTAATTTTAGCCAACCTATCTAAACAAAACATTTCTAATGGCTAACTATAATCTCTCTCTCAATAAAAAAATTATCTCTCATCAGATGTTAAATAAACTATCTCATCTGTGGAAAAAAACTGCTCAAAAGCAGGGAGATAATTTTATTTTTATTAGTCAGAGTAATTTTAATAAAACGAAACAATCAGCTATCAGAAATCTTTATTATCATAATTTTCAGCTAATTATTAATCCTGATTTACAGGCACTTTTGCTAGTAGAAAAACAAATTAATGATTTTTATTCCCAAGTTACTATTAGTTTTAGTTATCAAGAAATTAAAAAATTTTATGAAAAAATAAAGCCTGTTTTAAGTTTACAATGTAATAAAAAAATTCAAGATAATCTTAGTAAAATAAAAGAAAATAATAACCTTGCCGAAACATTTATAGTAGAAGTATTGGAAATTTTTAGTAATCCCCTAGACCTAGAAGAAAAATATCATAAAAATGTCTTAATTGATGATTCACCCATCGAAACAATCCTGCAAAATAGAATTCAACAGGAGGAAATTTTACATACCTTAACCCAAAAAATTCAGGATAATATTGATTTAAAACCAATTATTCAAAGTACCATTGAACAGGTTCAAAGTTTATTAAAAATAGATCGTCTTTTGGTCTATCAGATTAATGTACCATCGAAAAACAATGGAGAACAACTATTTATTGATACTGTCACCTATGAAACTAAAGCCTCGGAGGAAATTACATCTCTACTAAATTTTAGTGAGAGTGACTGTTTCAAAAACATTAATACTCAGGATAAATATGCAGAGGATTTTATCTTGATTGTCAATGATATTGATAACTGTAACTTAGATAGTTGTCTAAGTGACGTGATGCGGGAGTTAAAAGTTAAGGCAAAAATTGCCATTCCCATTGTGGTTAAACACAAAATATGGGCTTTATTAATTGCTCATCAGTGTGACAAGGTAAGAACTTGGCATGACAATGAAATTAAGTTTCTCAAACATATCAGCGAATATTTGGCAGTGGCGGTATATCAATATGACTACTATCAACAGTTGCAGGATCAGAAAAAAGCCTTAGAAAAACAGGTGGAAAAAAAAGCCAAACAATTGCAGGATGCTTTGATTTTGGCGGAAGTGGCTCAACAGTCTAAGAGTGAATTTTTGGGTAGCATTAGCCATGAGTTAAGAACTCCTTTAACTTGTATCATTGGCTTATCGGGTACTTTGCTACATTGGTCAAAGGATGGGGCGGATAATGTTTTGACTCCAGAAAAACAAACCCGATATTTGAAAATAATTCAAGATAATGGGCGTAAGTTATTACAGTTAATCAATAATATTCTTGATTTCACAGAAATTGAGTCGGGTAAGTATTTATTAAATATTGATGGGGTTTCCCTTAATAATATTTGTAAGATGGTTTTACTTTATGGTTTGGAAATTGCCCGTAATAAAGGGGTAATGGTACAAATGGACTATCAAATTGATGATGAGGGAGATTTATTTTATGCTGATGGTGAAAGGCTGTATCAGATATTGCTTAATTTAGTTGACAACGCTATTAAGTTTACTGGGGCAGGGGGAGAAGTGGTTTTAAGGGTGTGGAGAGAGGGAAATCAAGCGGTGTTTCAGGTGGAGGATACGGGGATTGGCATTGGTCAGGAGCAACTTCCTTTATTGTTTACTAAATTTCAACAATTAGAAAATTATCGTACTCGTACTAACCCTGGGACGGGGTTGGGCTTAGCTCTTACGAAGCATTTGGTGGAACTCCATGGGGGTATCATCGAAGTGGAGTCGATGATTGATAAGGGTTCTAGTTTTACGGTTTATTTACCTAATTCTGATTCTAGTTCTTTGATACGACAGCAACAGCGGTCAAATGTTTTGGACTCGGAGGGTAATAAAACGGTGGTGGTAATTTGTGAGGATGATGAGATTGGAACTTTTTTGTGTGAGTTGTTGACGGCAGCTAATTATCAGGTGATTTGGTTATTTGATGCTATTGATGCGGTGAGTAAGATTGAGTTAATTAATCCTCGGGCGATTATTTTGGAGCAAAATCAATCAGTTTCTTTGGCTTTGGCGATGGAAATTAAGGCTTTGAGCGCTCCTAATGTTTATTTGATGGTAATTCGGGATGAGATTAGTGGTCAGGATTGGGAGCAGTTGTCTAATTTTGGGGTGGATGAGTATTTGTTAAAGCCTTTACAACCGAGGATTTTGTTGAAGAAGATTAATCGGGTGATGGGTTGATGTTGGTGAGCCAAAATATAAGGGGTTGAACATTGTTCAACCCCAAGGCAATGAGTTATTGATTAACGATTTTGACGATTGCTAGATCTTCTTTCGTTCATCATCTGGGTGAGTTGATCTCTTTGTTGGGGGGTTAGCACTTCACGCATTTCGAGCATGGTTTCAAAACCAACGTTACGCATTTGTTGGGTGAGGTTGGAGATGGTTTCGTTTTGAGCTCTGATAGCGTCGGCGGATTCGTTGTTACTCATCATGGTTTGAAGAGTTTGGCGCTCGGTACGAATTTGTTGTCTAAGGCTCGACATTTGAGGCTCATATCGATTTTTGATTTGTTGCATTTGCTGTTGTTGTTCTTGGGTTAGGTTTAATTCTTGAATTAAACGGCTTTGCCCTCCTTTGTTATTGCCCCATCTCTGATTGCCTTCTCTGGCTTGGGCTAGTTCGATGGTTTCGTTTAATAAACTGGCTTCGAGATCGATGGTGTTAGCATCAAGGGCGATCGCCCTGCCGACACCTGCAAAGGTTAATAGGGTCGTTACAACTAAAAAACGACTAATATTGTTCTTCATAATCACTTTTTCCCTCATTTATGGTGTAAAGTTATGTGGTGGGTTTTTTAAAATTCGTTACCCAAGGTGACGAAATCAGAATCAGGATCAAATTCTTGATTCTGATCCATCGAGGAATAAGACCATACTTCCATGATAAAAGCATCTAATTCGCCCTCTTCTTGCGCCACTTGGGGGGTGATTCTCTGGGATGTGGATACACCCCAAAAAACGAGCATTCCCGTTATTAGACTGGTAGGAATAGCCCAGCGCCAACTAAAATATTTATTATGACTAGATTTCTTTTCCTGAGCGATCGCCCTGAACAATTGTTCTTCAGTGTCAAACTGTTCTGAAGGAGTGGCAGGACAATAATTTTTGAGGAAGTCGACAAGTTCTTCGTCATCGGAAGAATGGTCATGGAAAAATTTTGTCATATTTTTACCCCCTGATGTTCTAAATATTTACGCATGGCTTTACGAGCATTAAAAAGTCTTGATTTTACTGTACCCAAAGGAATTGATAAAATTTCGGCAATCTCTTTTTGCGGTACATCTTCCAAGTCATGTAATACTAAAACCACACGATGATCCATTTTGAGATTTTCTAAACCTTGTTGCACTATTTCCTTATAGTGTATTTGTAACAATTCTCCTTGGTCAGAGACAACCTCCGGAGCATATTGATAAAGGGTTTTTTTATCTCTACGGATCCGGGCTAACTGTCTGCGGCGATCGCACGCAACGTTCCAACAAATACGGTATAACCAAGTGGAAAAATAGCTCGATTCCCTAAGTTTTGGCAACGCTTTCCACGCTTTGAGGAAAACTTCTTGAGTTAAATCGTCGAGTATTTCTTTACCGCACAGTTTGAACAAAGTTGCTCTTACTTTTTGTCGGTAACGTTGATAAAGTAAACGAAAGGAACTCTCGTCGCCAAGTTGACACCTCTGAATTAATTCAGAATCCGTCATTTTGGTGTGATCATCCGCTAACACTGTCATATATCTTTGTTTTTTAGTTGACTCGTACCTTTAGACAGCGTTACTAAAAAAAAGGTTCAATCAACAATTGATAATTTACAATGGACAATTAACAATTATTATATTACCTATTGCCCCTAGCCTCTTGCCCATTGCCTATTGCCCATTGCCTATTGCCCATTGCCTATTGCCCATTGCCTATTGCCCATTGCCTATTGCCCATTGCCTATTGCCCATTGCCTATTGCCTTTTGCCTATTGCCTTTTGCCTTTTGCCTTTTGCCTATTGCCTTTTGCCTTTTGCCTTTTGCCCATTGCCTTTTGCCCATTGCCTTTTGCCCATTGCCCATTGCCCGTTACCCATTGCCCTAGCAGGTATTTGTTATGGTAAAAATCAGTTTTCAGCTATTATAAAAAAATTATGATGATATTTAAATCTCGACAAATTACTGCCCTTGCCCTGAGTGCGATCGCAACCATAACCACCACAGGCATCACCGAGATTATCCACCACCAAGAGGCGATCGCCCGTAACATATCATTCATATACAGTCCCCTCAGCCTAACCCTCAGAGTAGAATCCCTACAACTATTTGCCGAAACAGGCACCGTTAACCGTAATCTACAAACCTACCTTAACCTTGCAGGGGTAAACGAAGAACAAAAACAACAATTTAGAGAAGCCCTAACCACCCCCGTAGAAGTAGATCCCATTTTGATCTCCCGTATCCTCAACACCGACGAAGCCGAAAGACTCCTCAACTACTTTGGCAGTGTCATCAACATCAAAGGAGGCAGTAACGGTAAATACCTACTCCGTGGCGCCCTAATCACCTCCGCTCTCCAACCCGAAGGGCTAAAATTGATCAACATCCTTAATAATCTTGCCGTCGATGTAGAAATCGACATCAGACGCATCCTACGCTACACCCAACAAATCGAAACCGTCCTCCAAGCCAGTGCCATCTTTGAACAAGAAGTAATCAACCAAGCCGAAATACAAACCATTTCATCCATCGACATCAACTACGAAAATCTGCCTGATATTCGTCAACCAGGTAACATTCCCTTTAACCACGAAACCATCAACCTATTCGATCAATCCCGTAATCGAACCTATTACGCCGAACTATATTACCCCACCACCATCGTCGAAAATACCCCCGTAGTAGTCATCTCCCACGGACTCAGTTCCCGTCCCGAAGACTTTGGAGCGAGGGCGCAACACCTTGCCTCCTACGGTTATCTGGTCATCGCCCCCCAACACCCCGGCAGTGACATTCTACAAACTCAAAACTTTATCGAAGGATTCACCCGAGAATTATTTATTAGAAATGAATTTATAAATCGTCCCCTCGACATTACCCATACCCTCGACGAACTAGAACGAATGAATCAGTCTCGATGGCAGGGCAACCTAGACCTAGAAAATGTTGGTATTTTTGGACATTCCTTCGGAGGATATACAGCCCTTGCCGTAGGAGGAGCCACCTTTGATTGGGAAAGACTAGCCGAACGCTGTTCCCTCGATATTGGTAATCTTAATACCGCTCTCATTTTGCAATGTAGAGCCTTACAACTGCCCCAAGAAGACTATCAATTTAGAGATGAGAGGATCAAAGCCATTTTTGCCATGAATCCCGTCAACGGAGCTATTTTTGGGCCTGACGGATTAAATAATTTAGAAACACCCCTATTCATCGCCGCAGGAAGTTATGACCCCGCCACCCCCTTCGTATTTGAATTAGCCCAAACCCATCCCCTCCTAGATATTCCCGATGTTTATTTACAATTACAAGAAGGACAAGCCCACGTGGACTTTTCCCAACTTGATGCAGGGATAAGCGATTTATTAAATACCGTTACCAATTTAACTCTCCCCTCCCCCGTGCTTCTCAATGAATATACCCACTCTATGATGTTGGCATTTTTTGAGGTACATACAAGAGATAATCAGAATTATGCTCCTTATCTTGAAGCAGGATATGCAGAATATTTGAGTCAAGGTCAAGAGTTTAAAACTTATTTAGTACGAGAAGAATCAATTCCTGCCCTCAGAGAAGTTTATCAAAGGTTCGTTGATCAAAATGCAGACATTATTTTTAGTAATCAATAATCGAACTCAAGTTATTTATTCAAAACCTTTATGATGACTTTTTCCTCGATGATATAATCCCAACTGATAGTATTTCATAGCGTGTTCAATTAAATCTTTTTGTTGAGAAGGAGTCACATCTTTTGCTTTCTTGGCAGGAATTCCTACCATCAAAGAATAAGGTGGCACATCCTTGGTTACAACACAACCAGCGCCGATGATACTTCCCTCTCCTATGGTGACATCATCCAAAACCACTGCACCAATACCAATTAAACATCCTTTACCAATATGGGCGGCGTGAATTACTGCACGATGTCCCACAGTTACATAATCCTCTAAGATAGTAACTTTTCCGGGATCTCCGTGTAATATTGCCCCATCTTGGATATTAGTATAAGCACCCACAATAATTTTTTCAACATCAGCCCTAACTACGGCAGAATACCAAATACTTACCCCTTCTCCTAGGGTTACATCTCCCATCACAGAAGCATTGTCAGCGATAAAAGCAACATGGGGAAAGTTATTTTGAGTTAACGTTTGCATGGAGTTAAAATATTTATTCAAAACACGGCGAAAAATGAAAAATTTTAAACCCCTACCAAATGGCAGGGGCATGGGAAAGTTAATCGATGGTGCGACAGGCAACACATTGGGTTAAACGTTGTTTTAAAGATTGATAAGGAATTTTATCAATAATTTCCCCGGCAAAAGCATCGAGTAAAAGATGACGGGCATCATCTTCATTTAAACCACGACTACGAAGATAAAAAATTTCATCGGCTTCTAGTTGGCTAACGGTGGCACCATGGGCGCATTTAACGTTATCGGCGGTAATCTGTAATTCGGGTTTAGTATTAATTCGTGCCTTGGGAGATAGTAACAAATTGCGGTTAAGTTGTGCGGCGTTGGTTTCTTGGGCAAGTTTTGGCACATCTACCCTACCGTTAAAAATGCCGTGTCCAGAGTCATCTAAAATGTACTTATGGAGTTGGTTTACGGTGCCATAGGGGTGATTTAAACTCACGTGGCTATGGGTATCGGCTATCTGTTTTCCCTGTACCATGGTTAAACCGTGGAGGTTGGTGTAGGTTTGTTCTCCTTTTTGGATTATGTCTAGGTTATGACGGTATAGTTTTCCACCCAAACTTATTTCGTTTATAGTATAACTACTGTTACGGTACTGGGCGATCGCACTTTGGGCAATATGAAAACCATCCCCCGATTCCCGTTGAATGCGACAATGATTTAAAGACGCATTTTCCTGTAAATGAATTTCGGTGACAACATTAGTAAAATAAGGCTTACCACCCACAGCATCAGAACAACCAACGCTAGTGGCCCCATAATATTCTATAATCTGACAACGGGAATTAACCTCCCCAACCATCAAAATACGGGGTTGTACCAAAATTGGTAAATCTTCCTTAGCAACGATATGGAGTAAATGAATAGGAATATCAACCTCCACATTTTTATCCACCCACACCACAAAAGCATCATTAATCCCTGCGGTATTGAGAGCGGAAAAAACTTCATTGTCAGAATGATTTTGTCCTAAAAAATTACTAACCTTTTCCTTTTTACTCCCATCCAAACCTGCCAAATTACCGACATAGACTCCATCAGGTAATGCAGAAACATCCGATAAATTCTCATCATAAAAACCATTAACAAAAACTAATCGAGAATTAGGGGCTTCTTGCAACTTAAAACCATCTAAAATAGAGTCAGATAAATTTTGTTTAGTAGGGGCATGAAAATCAGTTTTTTGTAATGCAGTTAAATCAGTAAAACGCCATGCTTCATCCCTATTAGTAGGAATGTTAGATTTAACAACGACCTTAGCAAATGTTTGTTTTAATTGTTCAATAAAAATACCTAAATCGCCATTGACATTGTGTTTAGTATTTTGTCCTACTTGTAATAAATTACCTAAATAAGCATCATTATTGACTTGAAAATTATTGGGATTTAGAGTAGCTACAGAATCAGACATAAAAATATAATATAAAATTTACAACAAAAAATAATAAGCCTAGCACTTAAAAGTTATTACTTTAACAAGGGGACCCGCGCCCCTTGCCAGAGAATTCTTCCCCTTGTCATCAAGTTTTGATACCTCGTCATCAAAATAAATTTCATTGACGTAATATTCTTGATGAATTAAAAAATTAAACTTCCACTAACTCCTCATCTTCCAAGAAATTGTATCCCTTATCTTCCAACTCAAGGGCTAAACTTTTATCTCCACTCATGACAATTTTTCCTTGGGACATAACATGGATAAAATCAGGAGTAATATAATCTAATAACCTTTGATAATGGGTAATTAACAAGAAAGCATTATCAGGTTTTTTCAACTGATTTACCCCCTCAGAAACAATGCGTAAAGCATCAATATCTAACCCTGAATCAATCTCATCTAAAATCCCCAAATTAGGCTCTAATAAAGCCATCTGTAGAATTTCATTGCGCTTTTTCTCTCCTCCAGAAAAACCCTCATTTAAGCTACGACTGAGGAAAGCCGAATCCATTTTGACAACGCCCAATTTTTCTTCGATCAAATCTTCAAAATCAAAAGCGTCGATTTCTTCTAAACCTAAATATTTACAACGGGCATTATAAGCCACTCTCAAAAAGTCTAAATTACTTACCCCAGGGATTTCTAAAGGATATTGGAAAGCCAAGAAAATTCCTGCCAATGCTCTCTCATCAGGCTCTTTTTCTAATAAATTCTCCCCTTTATAAATTACCTCTCCCCCTGTAACTTCATATTCAGGATGCCCTGTTAAAACTTTGGAGAGGGTACTTTTTCCTGAACCGTTACGCCCCATGATAGCATGGACTTCTCCTGCTTTGATTTCTAGGTTAACCCCTTTGAGGATAGGAGTGCCATCTACGGAAGCGGTAAGGTTACGGACAGATAATATAGTTTCAGTCATAATGAGTTATTTAATACTGGTGAGCGTTCTTAATTTTTATATATTTTCTTCTGTGGATCTATTTTAAGGTACTTTAGCAACATTTTTGTTGTTTTATTATTTTTCCCTGTTAAAATTCACAAAACCCCATGAGTCGAATCTGTGATTAAATAAGTAGGCGTATGAATAAGTTTTATGAAGGAGAATTTTAAATGGATTTATCTCGTATTCCCGCACAACCCAAGGCTGGTTTAATCAATGTTTTAATTGAAATCCCTGGAGGAAGCAAAAATAAGTATGAGTTTGACAAGGATATGAATGCTTTTATTTTAGATAGAGTATTATTTTCCTCGGTGAAATATCCTTATGATTATGGTTTTGTACCTAATACTTTGGCGGATGACGGTGATCCTTTAGATGGTATGGTGATGATGGATGAACCTACTTTCGCTGGTTGTGTGATTGCAGCGCGCCCTGTGGCTATGTTGGAAATGGTTGATGGGGGAGATAGAGATGAGAAAATTCTTTGTGTTCCTGCCGAAGATCCTCGCTATGATCATGTTAAGTCTTTGAAGGATATTGCTCCTCATCGTCTCGAAGAAATTGCTGAGTTTTTCCGTTCTTATAAAAATTTAGAGAAAAAAGAAACTAAAATTTTAGGTTGGAAAGATGTGGATCAAGTTGCTCCTTTGGTGGAACAATGTGTAAAGGCTTATAAGTAATATTTAACCTCAGTTCGGGATAATTATTTATCGATATGGTAGGTCAAAATTTTATCCCGAACTCAAATTATTTTTTGATCGTTTATATTCATAATTTGCATATTTTTTCTAGGAGTAAAAATAAGAGCGATCGCCCCTATAATTAAAATAAAATAAAAATAATAATCTGACGACAATTTATTATAAAATATAAAGATATGCAATAAATAAAGTAATATTGCAATCTATCATGGTAAAGGTGCAAAATTAGAATGTTTAAACCTATCTCTGACTTGGTCAAATCATTACACAAAGATTCAGAGGAGTTACTGGCAAATCGATACAAAATTGCTGGTATTTTGGGCAAAGGCGCCATGGGACAGGTATATAAAGCATTTGACACCAATAATAATGATTCCATAGTCGCCATTAAATTTCTTTCCCAAGCACTATTAGATCAAAAAATGCGCGATCGTTTTCAAAAAGAAGCTAGAATAAGCGCATTACTAGGAGAACAAAGTAACCATATCGTCAGAGTAAAAGACTATGGAGTTGATGATAGTCAAGTACCCTTTTATGTCATGGAATACTTAGAAGGATATGACCTAGATCAACTTGTCAAAAAACAAGCCCTTTCCCTACCCAAATTTTTATCTCTTACCCATCAAATCTGTTTAGGCTTACAATGCGCCCATAACGGTATTCTCATTAACAATGAATTAGCCCCCATCATTCACCGAGACATAAAACCCAGTAATATATTTTTAGCCAAAGATGAAAAAATGGGTCATTTTGTCAAAATCCTCGACTTTGGCATCGCCCAAATTCATAACCCGGATCAATCCCTCACTCAAAAAACCTTCATGGGTACCCCCGAATATTGTTCCCCCGAACAAATGGCAGAAGAAGATTTAAAGGCCACCTCCGATATTTATAGTTTAGGGGTTTTGATGTATCAAATGTTAACTCAAGACACCCCCATCAAAGCCGAAGCCCATAACTTTCAGTCATGGTATAAAGCCCACAATGAATTTCCCCCCAAAAAACTCCCTAGCTACTTAGAATTACCCAAAGATTTAGATAATTTAATTATGGGATGTCTTCAAAAATCCCCCACCCGTCGCCCTCAAAGCATCCGAGAAATTCTTAAGGTAATCATTGCCCTACAAAAAAAATATAGTGAGCAAAATGTTAGTCAAAATAGCTCCTCTCCTTCTCTTTCTTCTATCGATACTATCTATAATCATACTCCTTGGCCAAAAGATAAACCCCAGAAAAAAATTGTTTTCCCTAATCTCACCGAAGCTAAGGAGGGTACTTTTTCTAGTTTATGGACAATGCTAGAACCTGCGGAGGTGCAACATTTTCAAGCTAAATCCACTTTTTGTTTTGGTCATTTTATGTTTCAAGCAAATCCTCATCCGATGATTTTATGGGTAAATTTACTCTACAACCGTAATTATGAACCGAAATGGTTGCCCTGTTATTTAGATTTGAAAACAGATATTGGTTATCAAATTAGTCATAATCTGATTGGTCAAAAAAAATATCATATATTACTGTTTGAATTGGGTAATCCTTCTAGTTATCAACAAAAGCTCACCATTAATTTAAGCTCAGAAAAAATTAAGCAGTTACAAAGTTTTGTTTTCAAGGCTTCTTCTTGGCACGGTAGTAAACAACCAGAGGGGAGTAAAATTATCTTGAAAAAACAATTTGAATCGGTGAAAAAAACGATTTTGGCGGCAGTAGCAAGGGCTAAATAATTGATAATTGATAATTGATAATTGATAATTAAATTTTTATGCCCTATTTTTTTATTGCCTAATGGTCGGTGATCATTGATAATAATATCTGGTATATCTAGCCAAAGATTATTGAAAAAGTTAAGGCACTGAGAGGAAGTAAAGTTCTGTGTTTGATTTACAAAGCTATTTAAAAGAGAAACAAAAATTAGTAGAAAAGTCTTTGGATGAGTCTTTACCTATGGGTAAGCCTGAAAAGATTTATGAGTCGATGCGTTATTCTTTGTTGGCGGGGGGCAAGAGATTGCGCCCTATTTTATGTTTAGCTACTTGTGAATTGATGGGAGGCACTGATGAGATGGCCCTTCCTTCTGCTTGTGCTTTGGAAATGATCCATACTATGTCGTTAATCCATGATGATTTACCTGCTATGGATAATGATGATTATCGTCGGGGTAAGTTGACTAATCATAAGGTGTATGGGGATGATATTGCCATTTTGGCGGGGGATGGATTGTTAACCTATGCGTTTGAATATGTGGCAAGGGAAACTAAGGGGGTACCTGCTGAGAATGTGTTGGAAGTGATTAAAATTTTGACTAAGGCAGTGGGTGCCGAGGGTTTGGTGGGTGGACAGGTAATGGATTTGGAGTGTGAGGGTAAGACGGATGTAACGGCGGAGATGCTCAGTTTTATCCATATTCACAAAACAGGGGCTTTGTTGGAGGCTTGTGTGACTTCTGGGGCGGTTTTGGCTGGTGCAACCCAAGAAGATTTAAGTCGTCTTTCTATCTATGCAAAAAATATCGGTTTAGCGTTCCAGATTATTGACGATATTTTGGATGTCACTGCCACTACAGAGGAGTTGGGGAAAACGGCAGGAAAAGATTTATCGGCGGATAAGGCAACTTATCCCAAGTTGTGGGGTTTGGAGGAGTCTAAGGCGAAGGCTGATGAGTTGATCGAAAGTGCGATCGCCCAGTTGGAGGTATATGGAGAAAAAGCCCAATCTTTAAAAGCCTTGGCAGAATTTATTGTTAGCAGAAAAAATTAGTAGGAGCTAAACATGGAAATTGTTAATGAAATTCTGGCAAACAAGTTAATTGTTATTCCTCTTTTAGCCTGTATCATTTCTCAAATTATCAAAGTCACCGTCGATACTGTTTCTAACCGCAAATTTAGCTTTCGTTATATCGTCAGTACGGGAGGAATGCCCAGCGCTCACTCCGCCCTTGTAGGCTCTCTGGCGACAGGGGTAGGGCAAACTTTGGGTTGGTCTTCTCCTGAATTTGCGATCGCCTCTATTTTTGCAGGTATCGTCATGTACGATGCGGCGGGGGTACGTCAGGCGGCAGGAAAACAAGCAAGGGTATTAAACCAAATCATGGAAGGGATGATTAACCATGAAGACTTTAACGAAGAAAGATTAAAAGAATTATTAGGTCATACTCCCTTTCAGGTGGTGGTGGGTTTAATCTTGGGAATTTTAAGCTCTGCCATTTTTCTGCCTTTGGTTTAAATGGAAAATTAGGCTTGATATAATAGCTTCAATTTATGTTACAATATGTAACGAAATCGCTCAAAAAGAGTTGGGGCTGTAGCTCAGTAGGATAGAGCAAGTGCCTCCTAAGCACTGGGTCGGTGGTTCGATTCCGCCCAGTCCCGTTTTAACTAGGTTTTTCTATGTTAAGGGCGTGGTAATCTGGAGTGTTACCCCATGCAAATTTGAGAGAACTTAAGAGATTTTTATTCGCACTGGTCATAAAGATAACTAGGGCAATGGTTGCCATGATTCCTGCAATGGTAAAGAGGAAAGTATAACCGCCAAAGTCGAGAAAGAGTGAACCTAAAATGGCACTACCCACAGCCACCCCCACATCAAAGCCACCGACACAGAGGGAGAAGACTTTTCCCCTTTCTCGGAAGGTGCAACGATCAGAAATTAGGGCGATGGTAATGGGGAGAAGCATTCCTGCCCCGGCCCCTTCAAATAGGGCGGCAACAATCAAAGAGGGGGGAGTTTGGGCGGATACCAAAATAACCATGGAGATAACATAACACAGGAGGCTTAGGGTGATGAAACGCCCTCTACCATACATATCTGAGGCCTGACCAGCAAAAAAACGCATGGAAAAAGAGGCGATCGCCGTTCCTGTATAAAAAAAGCCGACGTTAAAGTTTATATCTAATTCCCTAATATGCAGGGGAAGAAAGGTGACGATGGTACTAAATAGTGAACCAACGAGGAGTAATACAAGGGTGGGTACAAAAAATGAGCGATCTAAAAATAGTTCTTTGAAACTACGACCAAAATCTTCTTTTTCAGAATTAGAGTTTGGGGAGGAGTTTTTTTCTTGTGCTTTGATTTCTTTTCGTCTTTCGGGGGGAAACTCCCTCACTTGGGAGGCAAGGGATAGGGATAATATGCTACATCCTGCACAAAATAAAAATAGGGTTTGATAACTACTATATTCTTGCAAAAAACCACCCACCGCAGGCCCTACTGCCATACCAAGGGGAATTACAAGACTCATATAGCCGATTAATTCTCCTTTTTGTTTGGGGGGTGATATGTCCACCACCAGAGCGCTGTAACCCGTGGTAAAGGCGGCGATACTGATGCCATGGAAGGCTCTGATGGCCATTAGTTGCGGGATTTGGTTAAAGAATAAATAGCACATAGGGGCGATCGCCGCTACGGTGGTACCAATGAGTATAATTACTTTACGACTGGGGTAATAAACTAAACTACCAAAGATTAATTTACCGAAAACAAAGATTAATCGATTGATGGGTGGAAAAAGAGGAATATTTTTTAAAAAGCGATCCAGACTTTCATCGGCTAATTGTCCAAGCCAAATACGAGAGCCGAGTAAACCAATGGCAAAAAAGCTCATCACTAGGGCCACTTGTTTGGGTTGCGCTCCCATGTCTTCAATGTAGGCGGGAAGGGTGGGAAGGAGAGAAGACATACTCATCCAAAATAATAACCCTGAAGCAAAGAGGATGCCCATGTTAACGAGTTTGGGGCGCTCGATGGTTTGAAAAACCTTAAGAAAATTCACTGTGGATGACTAATTTAGTTATGAAAGTTCATTTTCTATTATGGCAGTTCCACCGATGTAGGTTTGGCGATGTGAGGTAAACCCCAGCCTAGTTTTTCCCTGAGAATGCGGAAAAATTCGGGGGATTGGAGGCGAATAAATTTGGCATCATAGGGCGATCGCACCATTTGCACCTCATCATCAGGAAGAATATAACACCCTGCATTACCATCCCCCACCATCACCATTTGATTTTTGGTGGCAGGATAGATGGTCACAGGCTCTTTGTCCGAAAAAACTAACGCCCGAGAAGCAAGGGAATGGGGACAGATGGGCGCCAATTGAAACACAGGCACATCAGGGGTCACCACAGGCCCCCCCGCACTCAAAGAATAGGCAGTAGAACCCGTGGGAGTAGAAATAATTACCCCATCGGCGGCAATGTCCACGGGGGCGTGTCTACCGATTTTGATTTCAAAATGACACATACTGGTAAGGGGTTCACGATGCACCACCACCTCATTTAAACAAAGGGCTTCCCATAACTTTTGTCCTTCCCGAATCACATTTACTTCGATCATCGATCGCACCT
Source organism: Cyanobacterium stanieri PCC 7202 (assembly GCA_000317655.1). Lineage (NCBI taxonomy): Bacteria > Bacillati > Cyanobacteriota > Cyanophyceae > Chroococcales > Geminocystaceae > Cyanobacterium > Cyanobacterium stanieri. The sequence continues at coordinate 863,328 of CP003940.1, read as the reverse complement.
CGATCTGAAAATCTCCCTCCAAGACCTGTGCGATCGCCATATCTAGCTGATTAAGATAAATTTCGGTCAAAAAGCCCAAATGTCCTGTATTCACCGTTAACAGGGGAATATTGTGGGGGGCGGCCTGACGACAGGCAGATAATACCGTACCATCACCCCCCAAAACAATAGCTAACTCCATATCCCGGTCAAACTCTGGTTCCGCAATTTGTTCTATAGGGCTATGACATACGGGGCGATCGGGATAAGAATAACCTAAAATACCAGTGTAGCCCGTGGCTAAATAAACATCGTAACCCTTTGCCATTAAACTTGATTGTAATTCCGCAGCGATTTGACAGGCAATAGGTTTTACATCGTTGTAGATAACACCGATTTTAGGCATCAATAAATATTCCTAGTTAAATTTGACCGAGAAAGACTGAAATTCCCATAACACCATAGGCATTATATCAGAATCAGTGATTTTTACCCATCAAGTTTATCAACGATTATACCTCTCAAGACCATTAAGGTGAAGATTATTTTCCTTGACTACTTTGATTTATTTCAAGCAAAAGATTTTCTCGCCAATTATTAACCAAAAGTTGATTTCCTTCATGGCTAAGATGAATATGATCATGATAAAGCTGCTCAGGATTAGGATGATCCTGAAAAATAGATAAAAAATCCGTATAACTAATATTCAATTCTTGAATAAGAGCATTCAATCTTGCCCTCGCCTTTAACTCATAATCCTTAGAAAAAGGGGGCAACACTTCTCTTTTTAGAGGAGTTAAAGCCACAAAAAAAATCATATTATTTTCTTGAGTAATGTCATAAATTTCCCTCACCGCATCCAAATTAAAGCCCACAATATCACCCCTTTCCTTGGGAATACTTTTTAAATCGGGATGAACAGGTAAAGGAAATACTTTTTTCACCAACTCTTCTATGGCTAATAAAGGTTTTTTATCAGGATAATTAATAGCCTTGCCTACTTGAATACTAGAGGGAGCAAAACTAAAAAAGTCATCAGTATTGAGTACCAAAATTAAGACATCTGCCGAAAAAGTACCATATTTTTTTAAATATGCCAATTCATTACGAGCGCCCCAGGAATTAGCAGAAATATTCAAAACTTCTATATCATTAAAATTAGTTGTTTTTTCTCCTAACTCATCTTTTAACAAACTAGATAAAGTATTTTTTTGATCAGTCCACCAACCACCATTAACAATAGAATCACCCAATAAAATAATACGATAATCTCCATCCTTTACAGAAAAATCAACATCATCAGAACGCATCGAATAATTATTAATCTTAATCAAATTACCGTTTCTTTTTGTCACCTGATTAGGAGCAATTAAATAACCAATTTCTGAATCAGCAATATAAAGTAAAGGATTACCAAATCCCCATTTAAACCTCAAAAAAAATTCTAATAATAAAAAACAAATAACACCAAAAACAATAGCAAAAACAATAATTTTCATAACCCTTTAAAGAGAAGCAATTTTACGTTCATATTCTGCCTGAGTCAGAATACCACTATTCAAAGCCTCCTTTAATTTAATCATCTTTAATCGATTACGTTCTGCATATTTTTCCTGCAAAATCTCATCCCTAGTTTGAGCCTCCAACTTTTCTAACTTAGCGGCATACTCTTCCTGATTTAAAATTCCTTGGGCAAAAGCCTCCTGTAATTGCTTTACCTTGTTTTCAATTAAAAAATTAACCTCATGATCATCAATTTGCTTCTCCAAAACAGATTTTTTGCGATTAAATTCTCCCTCCGTCAAAATATCATTACCAAAAGCATCCTCTAACTTTCTAATTTCTTTCTCTAAATTGTCAATTACTTCCTGTTGTTCGGCTGTTTTGTACTCACAAGTGTTAGTGGGCTTATCAGAGTACCATACATCCGAATCTTGACTATCAACCGTAGGTTGCACCCTAGCTAATTGACAGCTCTTTTGTAAATAATTAATTAACTCATTTTCCAAAATAAAAGTCCAACTGGCACTAGCAATACCCGTCAAATAGGTTAAACCCCCCGTAAAAATAGCCCCCACACTAGCCCCTGCAATATTTTGGATCCATTTTCCCCGTGAGGTTTCGATAATAAATTCCCCAGCATTATCCGCCGACAAATAAATTTTGACCTTAAAAGCAATATTAGTTCCTAAGATAGTCCGAATAACGTCACTTTTTCGGGCTTGAACAATATAAACGCCATTTTTTAAAACACCTTCTACTTGGTATTGTTTTCCCTTAAACCACAAAATCACATCGTTATAGACTTTATCCAAATCTCGATGATAAGTGAGTACAAAATAATTTTTCGCCATAACTCCTAATTACCCAAAGCAATGTCAATTAACTTTATGCTTAATACCGTTAATAACTTGATAATCCTTATTATATCTACTCTTTCATAGTGAACAATGACGGAATAGATACCTATATCCATATTTTTTGAGTTTTACCTTGCATTTTCAAAAAGAGGTTGCTATAATAGTTATCTGTGAGCAATTCACAAAGCAACCTCAACTGAGGGGGTGTGGCGGAATGGTAGACGCTGCGGACTTAAAATCCGTTGACCTTTATCGGTCGTGAGAGTTCAAGTCTCTCCACCCCCATCTGTGGGAGAATAAAGTAGTTATCTCTATTCGAGGTAACTACTTTTTTTTAGCTATTTATGTTCTCCATCTTTAGGAGAGGCAAATCTTTGGGCTACGGTTTCGGGTTGAATGGAAGATAAGATAATATGGTTAGAGTCTGTAATAATAACGGCTCTGGTTCTTCTTCCATAGGTAGCATCAATTAATTGACCTTTATCCTTCGCTTCATTGATCACTCTTTTAATGGGAGCCGATTCTGGAGAAACGATCGCAATAATTCTATTCCCTGAGACAATATTTCCAAAACCGATATTGACTAATTTAATGTCCATCAATTTTATTATTTGTTATAGATAATGACTAGAGTTATCATATCTTTAATTTTTGAGATTAACAACGATTTTTCACCGACAACAAATGGGAAATTAAGGTTATGGGATGATAATTTTTAAATTAATTTTATTCTGAAAATAATAACCCTTTTATAGATAGATAAATATAGGCTAATTATGACTTAATTCTTAATTAGCGATCGCCTATAGCCATGATATTATCAGCCCCAAAAATAGCCTCATAGTGGCGGTAGAACTTAAATTCAAGAATATTATAGGCAGGATCTTGTAAAAAGAAGGTTTTATGTTCAGTTAATTCTCCAGTAAAACGAATACGGGGAGGTTGATAAAAATCAACCCCTTTATTTTCACAAATAGAAACTAAATCATCCCAGTCAGATTCCTGAGTAAAAATCATGCCAAAATGACGGGGATAGATTCCCCTTGGGGGGGTAATATCTTCTTTGCTGGTATGGGTAACTAATTGATGTCCATAAAAATTAAAAATCATGGCATGGTCATTATTTCTTCCTACCTTTGCCCCCAAAACATCTCCATAAAACCTTTTAGTTTCCTCGGCATTAATCATAGGAATTGCTAAATGAAAAATAATATTATTCATAACCGTGAACCAAAAATAATAAATGTACTTTTCCCAAACCCACTAATAAAAATTAATTTTGAATGGTCAAATTATCCGTGCGCTCAAATCTCAACTCCGAATTGTGATTATTGACCCAGCATTTTTTTTCTGAGTTAAACACATTCAACTTACGAAAACTATCTGCTTCCCTAATTCTAATACCATCAACACTGACATAAGCAACCTCTGCCATACTGTTTTCAGGAGCATCATCGGGGGCCCTTGCCACCAAATCCGCAATCCTCAGTTGAGTAGGATTCATTTTCAGAGCCATAATTAACGATTCCCGATTACCCCCAGCCCCAGCATGGGCAATACCTTTTAAAGTACCCCAAATATAAACATCTCCCCCTGCAATTACCCTTGCCCCAGGGTTGACATCACCGAAAACAATTACGGTACTTGGATGGGATATTTGTACTCCTGAGCGTAGATTATTTTTAATATATAAAGGTTCGGCCAAATTTTGAGGGGGATTTTCCTTGGTTTTGGCAAAAAGAGATATGGAGGGATTTTGCTTGACAGAATAACCAGCACTTGCAGCAGCCACAGCGGTTTGACGGCGTTGGGCAATCACTAAATCTAATTTTAGTAAATGATGTTCGAGGATTTCATCTAATTCTCTGATTTGACGGGTATCTAATAATCTATCACCACTTTCTAGGTGGGCTTTGGTATTGGGAAGCCATGATTTATCCATTTGCTGAAGGCGAGTTTTCAAGTCTTCGATCATCCTTTGCCATTGGTGATTATTAATGGTTTTTTGAGATGGTAAAAAGATATAGACTAAGTTCCCCTCTTGTTTTAACTTAATTTGTTCTTGGCTGGTGAGGGGAGGGAGAGTGGTTTCGATGTTCGATTCTTCTTCTATGGGAGTATTTTCTTCTTGGGGTTGAAGGTTAATCTCTTCTTGGGAAAGGTTTTCAGGTTCATTGGTCATGGTTCAAGAAATTAGATCAGTATTTTTATTATACTTTGAGGGATTTTGATTGTTCAAAAACCATAAAGACGTATCAATGATACGTCTTCATAGATTTAGGTTAGATTTGAGGAGTTTAGCAGACAAATTGAATGTCTTTTTTGCCTTCAATTACTTTACCAATATGATAAGAGGGAATCTCTTCGGATTCAAAAAAGGCGAGGGTTTCTTTTACTTTATGGGGAGGCACTATAACCACAAAGCCCACTCCCATGTTAAAGGTATCGAGCATATCTTGCTGGTTAACATTGCCTGTTTTGGCTAACCACTGAAAAATAGGAGGAATTTGCCAACTATTTAGATTTACCTCAATAGAAAGGTTGTCGGGTAAACAGCGGGGCAGATTTTCGGGGATTCCTCCCCCTGTAATATGAGCCATGGCTTTGATGCCAAGGTCGTTTTTCAGAGCTTTGAGAATTGGTTTTACATAAATTTGGGTGGGGGTAAGGCAGGTTTCGCCGAGGGTTTTTCCTCCTAATTCTTCTGGTTTATCTTCCCAGCTACATCCGTTTATTTCAATAATTTTTCTGACTAATGAAAAGCCGTTACTATGGATTCCACTACTACTAAGGGCGATCGCCTGATCTCCTACTTGAACATTTTGACCATCCAAAATAGCTGATTTTTCCACAATACCCACACAAAAACCAGCTAAATCATACTCGCCCACCTGATAAAAACCGGGCATCTCCGCCGTTTCTCCCCCCAACAAAGCACAACCACTTTCTTTACATCCTTCGGCGATACCCACCACAACCTCTTGTAATTGCTGAGGATTTAACTTTCCCGTGGCTAAATAATCGAGGAAAAATAAAGGTTCTGCCCCCGAGGTGAGAATATCATTGACACACATGGCGACTAAATCTATACCAACGGTGTCATGACAATCTAATTGATGGGCGATTTTTAATTTAGTACCAACTCCATCGGTACCAGAAATTAAAACAGGTTGTTTGTAGCCAGAAGGAATTTCAAAGCAACCACCAAAACCACCTAGTCCTCCTAAAACGCCCTGACGGTAGGTGCTTTGTACCGCCGAACCAATTTTATTAACAAATTCTCTTCCTGCTTCAATATCTACTCCAGCCTGTTTGTAATCCATATTTTCCTGTTCTTTTAATAATTATAAATTATGACAGTAATCATATTAGCTAATATGATCATTTCTCCTTATCTGATTTTTTGACCACATTACCATCACTTTACTAGGGGAAATCATACCATCATTAACCCTGTTTTTTTGGGAGTTTATGGGAGAAATTTTTAGCAATGATCCAAGGACAATGAGATGTTTTCCCGTAAGTTTGGGGTCAATATACAAAATTTTACACCTATTGGTTACTTTGTCATGAAATTTTGATATTTACCCTGATCTCCAGATATATCTGTGTATTCATTCAGCAATCAAAAACTATGGTTCAAGGGTTCATTGATTAGTTTTGTTTAACTTAAATCAATTTATTTTTTTTAAATAAACTTACTATTATTGTGATTATTTTTTCTCCTGTCAATCTAAATAAGCAATACTGAAGTTTTTTCTCTTATTGATAAGTATTTATTACCCCCTAAGCAAAAATCACGTGTTAACTTAGGTAGAGTCAAAAACTATTAACGAATGTAAACATTCCATTACAAGGAGTAAAGAACAGAATAAATCCCTATTCAGGGTTTTGATCTCATTCAATCAAGAAACAATTATGCTTACAAACACTTGGAACAACGCTGTTAGATCAGCCATCACAGTTATTTTAGGAGTATCTAGTTTAGCAGTAGCTCCTAACGTAAGAGCTAACACGGCGAACTTCTCTGAGCAAAATCCAGCAGGTACTTCTCAGGCACAAAATCCTGTTGCTGTACAGTTAGAGGATACTGTGCAGGAATTTTTAACGAGCAGAATTTATTCTCATAACTGGCAATCTCAACAAGCCGCTACCCTACATTTTCAAAATATTCCTTTACTTACTTTCGTGGGTGATGATGAGGGAGCAATTAATGCCCAAGCAAGAGATTTAGCTACTCGTCTTGATCAACTTCACCAACAACAAGCTGATGCTAATAAAATCGCTGTTCGTTGGGATGATCAAACCTCTGAACATATCATTCAGTATGATGGGCAAGATATTATTGCTTTAAATGACACCACTATTTTGCCTGATTCTACTGCTGATGCGGGAACTGATGCCCTCCAAGCTACTAATAGATTACGCAGATTATTGGGTAATGCTGATCCCATTAGCACTATTATTAATCAACCCGAAGCTCAGGTGGCTAGTACCGCAGGGGTAAAAGGTTCTACTGGCAGGGTCATTAGAGGGATCGCTTCTTGGTATGGTCCAGGGTTCCATGGACGCAGAACCGCTAATGGTGAAAGATTTGACCAAAATGCTTTGACTGCGGCTCACCGTAGTTTACCTTTTGGTACTAGGGTAAGGGTTACTAATGTTAATAATGGTCGCTCCGTGGTGGTCAGAATTAATGATCGTGGTCCTTTTACTGGTGGTCGTGTCATTGATTTGGCGGCAGGTGCGGCTCAAGCTATCGGCTTAAAGAGTAGAGGTGTTGGTCCTGTTACCATTCAAGTTTTAGGTCGTTAATTTTTTCTTAATACAAAAATAGGTCGGGAGAAAATCCTGACCTTTTGATTGATGATGAGATTAACGATTGTTCGCCCCCATGGATAGGGTTAGTTTAAAACTAATTCTGGAGATGGGGGAATTTTTATGTCTGTAAAGGGATGGTTACTTAGGCAGTGCCAGTGACAGGTGTATAAGTCGGGTTGTTGTATGTTAATCGATGCAATGGCAGGGGTTGCGGGGAAAGGCCAAAGGCGATCGAAAATAATTCCCTCATCCACCATTCTAAACTGCATTAGATAGACTGCTGGGGTGGCTTCAATGGATTCTAATAGGTCATGGGCCAGACGATAAAGAGGTTGTCGAAGATTATCGCTTAAATCATAGGGCTGTTGATAGGAGTTGGGAATTTCTCCTTCTCCAATTACTTCTCCATATACTAAACCTTTGGTGGTACAGATGATCGGTAGCCATAAATCTCCTAACCAAAGGTGTTCGGTACTGGTACGGTAGTTAAAGTTTTGTTCTACCCATTTTCGTCTTTTCTCTACTTCATAACAGGCTTTATAGACGTTATAGGCTTTGAAGTTAAACCACTCTGGTAGTTTAATAGTTAGGGGACAGTAAATTAGTTCTCGACTGGGATTGGCTAAAGTGATTGATTTTGACCATAAATCGGCCGCCCCCATAATTTTTATTTCGGTGCTAGGGGCGGTTGTCATTATTCCCTTGGTCAATGCCGTTGCCATTTTTTGGGCAATGGGGGCTGAGGGAGCAATTTTACCCTGCTCGACTTGAGCATTGACTATTATAATAACTTTAGACATTCTCTAATCAGTAAGGTGGTTTTTTGTACTACTGCTATGGTCGTGAACTTCTGTTTTTTTCGACGCTTAAAAACAGCAAGAAATCTCGTATAGCAGAAAGTTTACTATACTTTATGGCACTTATGCGTTTATCATATAGATTAACTTGCAAACAATTATAACTGAATTTGACCTATATTTATGGGATTTTTAGGTAAAATTATTGAAGTTTTTTAAACTTTAATATTTATTTTTGTTAACTATCGTTATTGGGTTTTTAGAAATTGATGAGGGAAAAGTTTTTAGTTTGGTTGGATCGTTTTTTGATCGCTGATGTTTTTTTAGTCATGATTGGTTTTGGCTGGTTTGCGATCGCCCTTGTGGGTAAATCCATGGGTATTCCAATGGGTTGGGAAATTTGGTACAAGTTATGGCAACCTGTATTTAACCCAGCCATTGGAATATTATTTTTGGGAGCGTTTTCTAGTTGGATAATCAAAAAATGGAAGGAAAAATTTAGTGATTAAAAAAAACTATTCCTCCATGAATTTATCTTCAGGATTGGTTTCCACTGGCCAATCTTGGTTTTCTCCCCCAATAATTAACTGATTAATTGTTACATAATCTTTGGATAGTTCTCTCACTGAGTTGATCAAAATATCTAGGGCCACTAAATCGCTAGTACCCAAATCAAACCAACATCTACCCCAGTTTCCCAAAAACTCAAATTCTCCCATATTGTGCATCAAAGACATCATGGAATTTTCGGCATAGTCTGGGTCATAGTTCATATAACTAACATCCACTCCCACCTCTTGCACTTGGAAATTTTCGGCATTATAACCCCCTAATTTGCCTAGGAAAAACCACGAATTAAATAACTCTTCTATATATTGTTTTTCCATCTCTTTTGGCACGGTTTCAAATTCGACCCAAATCCATAAGTCAAAGGGGTTGATTTCTCTAAATAAAACTTCCATTGGCTAATTTATATTGCTGCTCAAAACTTAATCAACTATACCATTTTTTATAAAAATTTAACAAAAAAATAAGTTATTTAAATGGAGAGCTATATGTGATAAATAATTAAAAATAAAATTATTACTACCTATTAATTATTTTCTTGGGTAAAAATTAACCACTTATGTTTTATTTTTGCATAAAAACTTGAAGGAACGAATAAACTATGTCTTTTAATTATGAATTTATGATAATTTAGCTATATCATAATTAGACTAAATATCAATTTTTACAGTCACAGTGTTAATTAGACTTATTATTTATCATTGGGTAAATGTAAAGTTTTTTTAAAATTAAAATCGATAATAAAGTCAGTATTTATATACATAAATAACCACAAACCCCTTTAATATCAACTAATTTGTAACTATACTCAAACTAGCTCAATATATTAATGGCAATAGATGCGTATGTTAGGATTAAAGCAGTTTTTATAAAAATTAAATTTATAATGAAAAAACCACCGAAAAACAACTCTCAAAATGTTGTGGTTGCTCTAATCGCAGTAACAGGTATTTCTGTAGTGGGTCAAAGTGGGTTAACAACTCAACTCCTTCAAGCGTTAGATGAAAGTGTAATTCGATCTGCCTCTGCTCAAAATATAAGAGGTCCCGAAGAAGGTAGAACTACCCCCACCCGTGACCTAAGCATACAAGAACTCAATGCCAATTTTATCCTCATAGAAAATAATCGAGGTTATCAACTTACCAATGAGGGCGATCGCACTCCACTCCGAGATGGATATTACCGATTTCCCAGTGGTGAAATATTAACCATCCAAGGCAGTAGAATCATTCATCATCAGCGATCCATGGTAGGTGAACGGCAAAATGAATGGGAGCAAGGAAATACATGGGAACAAGGACCAGATGCAGGTCCACCCCCAGGATGGAATGAAGGAGAAGTATGGGTCAGAGACACCAGTGGAGATCAGTCTTTGCAAAGACAACTAATACAGCGTGGTATCCCAGGGGTCAGAGATACCTTTGAAAGAATCCAACCCGGTACCAATCGAGTACCACCAAATAATATCAATCCCGATTTAAGAAGGTAAATGAATGAAAAAATTAGGACTAGGAGCAAATTAAAAACAGTTTTTCCTACTCTTAATTTACCTTGTATCACATCATAAAACAGACCCAGAGATTTAGTTTGATATATGGTATTATTCCCCTAATGCTTTTAACAAAATTGATACATCATGGATAAAACTCCCCATCACAACTCCCAAAATATAGTCCTAGCTTTAATTGCAGTAACAGGTTTTTCCGTTGCGAGTCAGAGTGGTTTGGCTGGTCAATTATTTCAGATGTTAGGTAATAACGTCATTCAGTCCGCCTCTGCCCATACTATTGAGTCTTCCCCAGAAGTGGACACCGCTTCATTAAACCACTTAAAAATGGAAAAAATTAATGCTGATACCATCAAAATTGAAGGCACACAAGCCTATCAAATCAACGACAAAGGCATCCGTACACCTCTTGAAGATGGATATTATATGTTTTCTGGAGGTGACATACTAACCCTTGAAAGAGGTATTATCACCAACAGACAAAGAGCAGCCGATGACTGCATGATCAACTGTCCTTTTGATGAAGCTGGTTGGCGAGATGGTTGGCTTTGGGAAAGAGATACTAGCGGTGACGACGAAGAGAGGTCTAATCCCTTGAATCAACAAACTAGCCCTGGAGTAAGAGATACTTTTGAACAAATTCAACCTCGACCCCGTGTACCTTCTGGAAACAGTACTCCTATCAATCCATCCTCACCCTTGAATCCTCAAATTCAAAGAGATCCTAACCAAACACCTTCTCGTAATATTACCCCTAACTTCGGCAGATAGTTCAAGCAAAAAATACTGAATATTAGGAGTAGAAGAAAATTATCTTGTCTTCTTCTATTCCTAGATAGCATCTGCCCAATATTGCTGATTTATTTTTCCATACCCTATATGACCCCACTTTTTCAGCAAATCCTAAATACTCATACTATATTGACATAGGAGGAATCAAATGCACTTTGTAATGAAATTGAGCAAATTGTGCAACTTACGCTGCAATTATTGCTATGAATACGAAGAATTAAGTCATAAGGAGAGAATGCCCTTAGAAGGACTAGATTTCTTTTTTCGTCATCTTGTAACTTATATACAATCTAAACCCAAACAAATCGGAATTCCTCACTTTATTCTCCACGGCGGAGAAGCATTACTTTTACCCCACAGTTATTTACGTTCTTTTCGAGAATTACAACGTAAACATCTGGATGCCGCAGGTATTGAATATACTAATGGGGTACAGAGTAACTTGGTACAGATTTCTGATGCGACTCTCGATTTGTTACAGGAGTTAAATATTTCTTTAGGGATTTCCTTTGATGTTTTTGGTAATCAAAGAGTTGACATAAAGGGCAGAGATACTCAAGATAGAGTCTTAGATAATTTACAAAGATTAATTGATAGAAATATTCGTTTTGGTGGTGCCATTACAGTACTTCATGGAGCTAATATAGAGCATGTTTTGCGGATTTATGATTTTTATAATAGGTTAAGAATTAACTATCGAATGTTACCTATTTTTAGCCATGTTGACCCTCCTGCTCGTATAGAACCAATTCTTATTAGTCATCAAGAAACTTTGACAGCTTTTCAGGAAGTAGCCAAGGCTCAGTTTGCGAATCCTAGTAATATTCGGGTTTTACCTTTATGGGATTATTTTAAGGCCGCCGTTAGTTATTTAACGGGAGGAAGAAAGGCGATTTATGATCCCCAAGTAGAGGAATGGGTCTATATTGTTAATACAAATGGGGATACTTATGATCACGGAGATGCTTATTCCCCAGAGGGTTTTATGGGTAATATTTTCAAACAACCATTATCTGAGATTAGAAAAGCTCCTGAATATCAAAACACTGTTGCTATTCGTCAAAGTCGTTTAGAAACATGTCATAGTTGTTCTTTTTACGGTCATTGTAATCAGTTACCTATTGCTGAAGCTATTTCTAGCGAGAGGGTTTACGATGAGAATGGAAAATTAGAATGTACGATAGCCAAACCCATGATTCAGTTTATGATCAATGAAATTGAGCAATCTGATTCTGGTAAACTTCTGTTAAATTCTTTGGATATTACCCATGATTCTTCTTTAGAAAATCAAATGATCCCCAGTTAGTTATTTTTTTAAATGCTTGAAGACGATTTATAATTATTGCCCTTATTCATGAATTAAAATAAAAGGGGAATAACAAACCAAAGACAAAGAAATGGCGACGACTATTGATGATGTTTGGGCAATCTTAGCAGAGGTGACTAAAAAACAAGCTGAGTTGGTGGTTTCTCAAAAGGAGACTGAGCAACTATTAAAAGAGCAATCTCAAGAAATGGATAAACGTTTCCAAGAGACTGATAGACGTTTTAAGGAGACGGATAAACAAATTAAACGATTGAGTAAGGAAATAGGGGCGCTCGGCGGTAGATGGGGGCGTTTTGTGGAGAATATGGTGGCACCTGCCTGTGAGACTATTTTTGCTAGTCGTGGTATTCCTGTGCATCAAGTCTCCCAAAGAGTCAAGAAAAAGTTAGATCATAAAACGTTGGAAATAGATGTTTTAGTGACCAATGAAAATCATGTTTTGGTGGTGGAAATTAAGAGTAGTTTAAGTGTGGAAGATGTCAAGGAATTTGTGGCAGATTTGCAGGAATTTAGGGAGTTTTTTCCTGAGTATAAAGAGAAGCAGTTGTATGGGGCAGTGGCAGGAATTGAGTTGGAGGGGGGAGTGGATAAGTATGCTTATCGTCAAGGGTTATTTGTGTTGGCACAGGCAGGGGAAACGGTGGGTATCCTTAATGGGGATGGTTTTGAGCCTAGGAGTTGGTAATAAGGGCAATTGAGAATAACAAACAGGACTTTTCCTTTGGTGGATGAGGAGATGAAGGGGTTGACTTTGAGGGCGTTTGGTGATACTCCCTAGCCCCTCGGTTTGATCCCCCCTAGCCCCCCTTAATAAGGGGGGGATGGTGTAAGGTGCGATCGCCTTTAGGTATAAAGTATGATGAAAGAATAAAAATAAAATAAATAAGATTATGGCTACCACAGCAGATGATGTTTGGAGATTATTGGGTGAGTTGATAGAAGCTCAAAAGGAGACTGAGCAACTATTAAAAGAGCAATCTCAAGAGACTGATAGACGTTTTAAGGAGACGGATAAACAAATTAAACGATTGAGTAAGGAAATAGGGGCGCTCGGCGGTAGATGGGGGCGTTTTGTGGAGAATATGGTGGCACCTGCCTGTGAGACTATTTTTGCTAGTCGTGGTATTCCTGTGCATCAAGTCTCCCAAAGAGTCAAGAAAAAGTTAGATAATAAAACGTTGGAAATAGATGTTTTAGTGACCAATGAAAATCATGTTTTGGTGGTGGAAATTAAGAGCAGTTTAAGTGTAGAAGATGTGAAGGAATTTGTGGAAGATTTAAAGGAATTTAGGAAGTTTTTTCCTGAGTATAAAGAGAAGCAGTTGTATGGGGCAGTGGCAGGAATTGAGTTGGAGGGGGGAGTGGATAAGTATGCTTATCGTCAAGGGTTATTTGTGTTGGCACAGGCAGGGGAAACGGTGGGTATCCTTAATGGGGATGGTTTTGAGCCTAGGAGTTGGTAATAAGGAAAATTGACAATTGATAATTGACAATGAACAATTATCATCTTCTCCTTTGTCTTCCATGATGATACCAAGTCTGATTAGTTCTACCAGTATCTACCGTGTAATGAATTACACGGTTAACAGTTAACGTTCAATAAATTGAACTAAATTAAAAGGTAATACCTGCATTCTCCCATCGTTGTAAGGCTTCCCCAAGGCGATCGCAATCGGCGATTAAACTAACTCTTACATAACCTTCACCCCCTTCCCCAAAAGCGTTACCGGGAGTTACTACCACCCCAGTTTTTTGTAATAAATCGAGGGCGAAATCGGTAGAATTGGAATTGCGGGGGGTGGGAATCCAAAGATACATGGTTGCTTGAGAGGGTTTTACATCCCAACCCATTTTTTTGATACCTTCGAGGAAGAAGTCACGGCGTTTTTGATACCTTTTTTGTACTTCGTGAATATAGCTATCGGGCAATTCGAGGGCGGTTTGGGCGGCGGCTTGGATGACGCTAAAAATACCATAGTCGAGGTTGGTTTTTAGGGTGCGCAATCCTTGGATGATGTCGCTGTTGCCCACAACAAATCCCACACGCCAACCTGCCATATTATAGGTTTTGGAGAGGGTATGAAATTCCACGCCGATTTCTTTGGCGCCTTTGATTTCGAGTAAGCTGGTGGGTTCGTATCCTTCAAAAGCTAATTCTGCATAGGCTAAATCATGGACGAGCATCACTTGATAATGTCTTGCCCATTCCACCGCTTGTTCATAAAATTCTCGGGGTGCGGTGGCGGTGGTAGGATTATTAGGATAGTTAAAGTAAATGATTTTGGCTTTTTGGGCTACTTCTTCGGGTATGGTGTCAAAGTCGATTAACCAGTTATTTTCGGCACTGAGGCGGGGTGCGTAGATGTTTGCCCCTGCGATGGCGGGGCCTCGATAATGGGCAGGGTAAGAGGGACTAGGAACGATGACAGTGTCCCCTGGGTTGACGTAGGCGAGGGCTAAATGGGATAAACCTTCTTTTGAACCCAAAAGGGGTAAGGCTTCGTTATCGGGGCTTAACTCCACGTCATAGCGTCTTTGGTACCACTGGGCGATCGCATTTCTAAAGTTAGCGGTACCTTCAAAGGGGGGATAACCATGGTATTGGGCAACGGAAAGGGCTTGTTTGGCGGCTTCGATAATTGGTTCAGGTGCAAAACCATCAGGATTTCCCATCCCTAAGTCTATCAAGTCTAATCCTTGCTCTCTGGCTTTGGCTTTTAGTTCATCTAAACGGGCGAAAACATAGGGAGGTAAAGCACTTAAACGATCTGCACGGTGAATCCAATTATTTTCCATAGGTAGTTTTTGATTTGGTGTTGAAAATTTTGTTCTTTGGTGTTAAACAATTAACAATGGACAATTGACAATGAATCTTTTTCCCCAGTTTAGTTAGAATTGAGGATGTGGTTTAGTAAGATGAAGTATTATTGAATCACAAAAGGCACTTAAATATTCTCCCTATTATTACCATTCCCCATTGCCTATTCCCCATTCCCCGCCTATATGATATGAAATATATACAGCACATCTACTATTTAAACCAACAATAATTAACTTTTCAATGAATAGTGTTAATAATTCTATTACAAAAGATACCTTTGCATTAACTACTCCTTTATATTATGTTAATGGTCTTCCTCACATTGGTAGTGCCTATACTACCATGGCAGCCGATGCGATCGCCCGTTGGCAACGGTTAGCAGGTCGTGAGGTGCTACTATTAACGGGTACCGATGAACATGGTCAAAAAATCCAGCGCACCGCTGAAGAAAATGGTGTGGAACCTCAAGCCCATTGCGATCGCATTTCAGCCACATTTAAAGAGCTATGGGAAAAATTAAACATTCAATATGATCGTTTCAGCCGTACCACTGCCCCCAATCATGAGAAAATTGTACAGGAGTTTTTAGGGCGGGTATGGGAAAAAGGAGATATATATTTAGATCAACAACAGGGCTGGTATTGTGTCGCCTGTGAAGAATTCAAAGAAGAAAGAGAATTACTAGAGGATGGCTGTTGCCCTATCCATACCAACCGCAAAGCAGAATGGCGCGATGAGCAAAATTATTTTTTCCGTCTTTCTGCCTACCAAGAAAAATTAGAAAAATTTTACCAAGAAAACCCCGATTTTATTCAACCTGTCAGCCGTCGCAATGAAGTTCTAAATTTCGTCAAAGGAGGCTTACAGGATTTTTCCATCTCACGGGTAAACCTTGATTGGGGTATCCCCATCCCCGAAAATCCCGAACATACCATTTATGTCTGGTTTGATGCTCTTTTGGGTTACATTACCCCTCTGTTAGAAGAAGGAGAAGAAGTTACCCTCGCCAATGCCCTTAAAAAGTGGTATCCCTACAGCTTACACCTCATCGGCAAAGATATATTACGTTTCCATGCCATCTACTGGGTGGCTATGTTGATGTCAGCGGATTTACCTTTGCCAAAACAGGTATTTGGGCATGGTTTTTTAACCAAAGATGGGCAGAAAATGGGTAAAAGTTTGGGTAATACATTAGATCCTGTAGAACTTTTGGAAAAATATGATTCTGATGCGGTGCGTTATTATTTCCTCAAGGCCATTGAATTTGGCAAGGATGGAGATTTTAACGAAACCCGTTTTGTCAACACCCTTAATGCTGATTTAGCTAACGATTTGGGCAATTTGCTTAACCGTAGTTTGGGAATGTTGAAAAAATACTGTAAGGGTAGTTTGGATGATGGTTTGACTATTTCTGAGGATAACCCCATCAAAAAAATTGGCGAAACCCTGTGCGATCGCACTTCTAATGCTTATAATAAATATCAATTTCATCAAGCCTGTGAAGAAATAATGGAATTAGTCAGGGCTTGTAATAAATATATTGACGAAAGCGCCCCTTGGGCATTGCATAAACAAGGAGAAAGTCAAAAAGTCCAAGAAATCTTATATACCGTCCTCGAATCGGTGAGATTATCAGGGCTTCTTCTTGTCCCCATTATCCCCAATATCAGTAGTAAAATATATCAACAATTAGGTTTTAATTATGACTTTAATAATAAAAACTTAACTATTAACAGTGAGGCTCTAAAAGACCATTTTAGTTGGGGAACATTAAGTTTAAATAAAGATTTAAACCGAGCAGTTCCTATTTTTGCTAAACTCGAAATAGGAGACTCCAACTGATCCTCAAGATTTTTTATCTCCTCCAATTATGGGGAATAGACATATATTTATATATTCAAGCCTAATTATTGGTAAAAATCGTGAAAACATAAACATAATAAACCATAAAAATATTTATATAAATAAAACAATTAAATTTCACCATTCAATAATTGAAGGCAAAATATCAATAATATATTATCAAATTAAAAACAGCTTTAAAAATTCTGTAAATCTTGATAAAATGTCGGTGTTCTCCTAGATAAAAATACTTTATATATCAACAATTTAACATTTAATCAAACCAATTTAATAAACTTTTTTAATTTATATTTAATATCATCAAAAAGGATAAAAAAAATGTGGGATAACTTTGATAGCGATCCCGTTTTTCCGCCCGAACAAGTGTTGGAAAATCGGGGCGTGTAGCCATTTTTATAGATGGCTCTAACTTATTCTATGCTGCCCTGCAGCTGGGAGTAGAAATAGACTATACCAAACTTTTATATCGTCTCACCGCAGGGGCAAAACTCCTTAGAGCTTTTTTCTATACAGGAGTAGATCGCACCAACGAGAAGCAACAGGGCTTTTTGTTATGGATGAGGCGTAATGGCTATCGAGTCATTGCCAAGGATTTGGTACAGTTGCCCGATGGTTCAAAAAAAGCCAATTTAGATGTGGAGATTGCCGTAGATTTAATGGCTTTGGTGGGTTCCTATGACACCGCCGTTTTGGTTAGTGGTGATGGGGATTTGGCTTATGCTGTGGATGCTGTCAGTTATAGGGGCGCTCGGATTGAGGTGGTCAGTTTACGTTCCATGACCAGTGATAGTCTTATTAATGTAGCAGATCGTTACATCGATCTCGATCAAATTAGGGAAGACATCCAAAAACACCGTAAATCAAATTTGACCTATGATAGTTTTTCTCCCTATCATTTGACGGAAAATAGAGACGAGGAATAATGGATAATTAACTGACTTTACGCAAGACTGACGATAAATTTAACCTGAGTCGTTGACTAATTCTAGTTCTTGGATTCTTTCTAGGGCTTCCAGGTAGCTGTTTTGATCATTCTGATTTAGGTATGCTCGGGCGGCTTGGAAAAGATCTTTTTGGGCAGATTCTAGGTCGCCCATTTGGTAGTGGGTGAGTCCTCGATTGTAGATAGCATCGTAGTAATGGGGGTTGAGGGTAAGGGTTTGGTTATAATCGACGATCGCCCTTTGATATTCACCCAGATAAAAATAACTATTGGCACGATTGTAATAGGCACGATAATGATTGGGATCAAGATTGATGGCACGGGTAAAATCGTTAATAGCCCTTTGATGATCATCCTGAAGGCTGTAAAGGTTGCCTCGGTTGATGTAGGCAGGGATATATTCAGGATCTAATTGGAGAGTTTGGTTGTAATCGGCGATCGCCCTTTGATATTGACCAAGACGCTCAAAAGATAGACCACGATTATAATAAGGCTCTGGCACAAAAGGAGAAATGGTAATGATGCGAGAAAAAACTTCTATGGCAGACTGATAATTGCCTGACTCCCCCAAACTCACCCCCTGCTCAAATAAAACCTCCGGGGCAAGATCCACCTCTGCCCGTAGGGGCTTCACAGAAGTTAACAGAATAAGTAGAAAAACCGATAACGAACTGAGGGAAAAAGTAATATACTTAAACAGTAATTTCATCTCAAAACTAAAACGCCCGTATAACAGTAGCTTAATTTTAGCTCGAAACAACGTTTTCTCGGCAGAGTCTTTAAAAGATTGATGTTTGTAAATTTACCACCCCATCATATTATCACCATCCCTGGGTATGATTTAGTCGCTCAGGATACCGAAACCAATGGCGATCGCCCCAACAACATCAACCAAAACACCGATGAACTATTTGAAAGAATCTTTAATCGACCTCGACCCACAGGACTACAGAGAATAATAGTACCATTATTCATCAACGATCAAGCCCAAGGAGAGATCGTGGTATTTGTTGCACTAGGAGATGATAATAACGTAGAAGTAATTGCCAGTACCCTCTTAAATCGCCTAGAGCAATTTGTGCGCCCCGACGTCCAAGAAACCTTACAAGATTTGGTGGCAGATAGTGGTAACCTAACCCTCAGCGGCATTCAATCCACAGGTATCGAAGGATTTTTCGATGGGCGATCGCTCCAACTACGCCTAGAAATCCCCCCCAATTTACGTAAAACCATCGTTTATGGCTCAGGAAACCAAACTTTGCCCCCAGGGGCAGAAAACGCCATCAGACCAGCCCCTCTGAGCGGTTTTGTCAACCTCAGAGGCAGACAATCCTACCTTTGGAGCGGTAGTGGCAACCTCGGACGAGAACCCTTTGGCTTAGGCATCGATGGGGCGCTTAACTACCGAGGTTGGGTATTAGAAGCCAGTGGCACCTACAGCGAAGGAGCAACCCCTTCCTTTGTCAGATCTGATATTCGCCTAGTCAGGGATGACCCCAACAACGGTATCCGCTACGTCATGGGAGACTTATTCAGTTTCAACCGAGGGTATCAAAGTTTTGTTCCCATGGGAGGCATTGCCATGGTGCGTAACTTCTCCTTGCAACCATCCTTGATTACCGTACCCACAGGACAATTTGAATTTTTCCTCGAGCGCCCCTCCACCGTAGAAATTTTCGTTAATGGACTATTACGACAAACCCTAGAACTTCCCGCAGGAAACCAAGATATTCGCAACTTTGCCCTCAACACAGGACTAAATAATATTACCCTACAAATCACCGATGATTTAGGACAAGTACAAAACCTCTCCTTTTCTGCACCCCTCGCCTCGGATTTGTTGGCAGTGGGTTTAAGTCAATTTGGGGTGGGGGTAGGGGTACCCTCCTTTAGTGAAGAAGGTACCAGACGTTATGATACATCTCGCCCCATCGCCACAGGCTTTTACCGTCAAGGCATTGCCCCTAACCTTACCCTTGGGGCTTATTTTCAGGGGGCAGATGTACAACAATTATTCGGCTCAGAAGGCATTTTAGCGACCAATTTAGGTAATTTTGGTTGGGATGTGGCACTGAGTAATAACCCCGTGGGAGTTGACCATGCTTTTCGTCTCAGGTATCAATATTTACCCCTCACCACAGGAGGACGTAGGGCGCCAAATTTTGGTTTTAATGTGGAATATCAAGGGCCTTTTTTCCAGCGTTTCGGAAACTTGAGTATTGGTAATCCTGATAATGTTTTTAGTGATTCTATTAATACGGTGGCTTGGAATTTTGGTTTAAATTATGGACAACGATTGGCTCCTAATTTGGGGGTAAATTTCAATGTCGGTTATCAGGTGGGTAGCTTGGATAATCCTGATGCCTATCGAGGGGCGATCGGCTTGAACACGAGATTAAGTAGTAATATGTCATTGAACCTTACCCTCAGCCATCGTCGTCAACAGTCAGGGGAAGACGATACCCAATTGAGGGTAAACCTATTACAAAGCGGTAGAAATCAATCTATCAGTGCCAGAAATACCCTAACCACCGAAGGAGAAGGCACCACCGAAGTGAGATGGAATCGCCGTAATCCCAATACCTTTAATAGTATTAATAGTAACCTTACCCTCAACCTCAATCCCCAGCCTCGCAGTTTTGGTTCTCGTTTGGGGTTAGATTATCGTAACTTTGTGGGTAGTCTTAATTTTGCCCATACTTATGATCAAAGTCAACAACGAAGCAATCTTAATTTTGATACCGCCTTTGTTTTTGCCGACGGACGTTTTGGGTGGACTCGTCCAGTTACCGATAGTTTTGTGATCATTGCCCGTAACGATAATTTTGCAAATCAATCTATTTTGGTGAATCCTAGCACGAGGGGACATATTGCCGAGGCAGGAATTTTTGGCCCTGCGGTGGTACCTACTTTAAGTTCCTATTCCCTGAGTAATATTCGCATTGATGCCCCTGACTTACCCCTTGGTTTTGATTTAGGAGAATCCGCTTTTACCCTCTTTCCTAGCTACAAAAGTGGTACAGCTATTGTGGTGGGTACTGATGCTACGGTATTTATTCGGGGTACTCTGCTAGATGGGGAAGGAAATCCCATCTCCCTCCAAGCAGGGGAAGTGGTTTCCCTCTCGGATCCTAATTTTGAACCTTTAACTCTATTTACTAATCAAGTGGGACGTTTTGCCCTCATGGGTTTGACTCCCGGAAGTTATCGCATTAATTTATTTACCAGTCCTCCTCTTAGCACTGAGTTTACTATTCCAGCAGGTGAAACGGGTATTTATGATTTAGGAACAATCAATTTAAATTAACCTGAGTTCGAGATAACATTTTCTGGTTAGGGCGGGGAATGGGCAACAGGCAATGGGCAATAGTGGTGATATTTTTAATAATCAATGGTTTTGGTCAGGGGGAGGTTAAATTAAATTATAGTAGGGTGGGCAATGCCCACCGTCATTTGCCAAGGTGAAAAAATACTCTTGTTTTGCCCCCTAAATCCCCCAATTCTGGGGGACTTTAATTAACCTAAACTCTTAATCAACAAGGTTTAATAAATCTGATTCAGAAATAATTTTAATACCTAGTTCTTGAGCTTTTGTTAATTTAGAACCTGCTTTTTCTCCTGCTAATAAATAATTGGTTTTATTACTTATAGAAGTGGTGACTTTTCCTCCATGGGATTGAATTAAATTTTTGGCTTCGGTTCTTGTAAAATTATTTAAAGTTCCTGTAATGACGAATATTTTTCTGTGTAAATTAGATTTATTTACCTGTTTTTCTGATGATTTTTGTTCATTATGTAATTTAAGATTATAGTTTTTTAATTGGTCAATTAATTGTTGGTTTTCCTCAACATTAAACCAGTCCACTACTGAGTTCGCAATTTCTTTGCCAATGCCATTTATGGCTTCCAAATCAGTAATTTTACTACTAGCCAAAGTATCTATATTTTGAAAATTATCGGCTAAAATCTGAGCATTAACAGCCCCTACATAACGAATACCTAAACCATATAAAACTTTGGCAAAAGGTTGATTTTTACTTTCTTCAATGGCATTGATTAAATTTTGGGCAGATTTTTCCCCCATGCGCTCTAGTTCGGCAATCTCAAAGGCTTTTAATTTATATATATCAGCGATGGATTTGATTAATTTGTGTTCCATCAAAAGGGTGACGACTTTTTCTCCTAAACCTCTGATGTCCATTGCTTGACGGGAAGCCCAATGGATGAGACTACCCCGTAAAATGGCAGGGCAGGAGTTGTTGACACAACGGGTAACGGCTTCATTTTCGGGGCGTATTAAGGATGAACCACATTCTGGGCAGTGGCTAGGAAACTCGAAGGGGTGGGTATTGTCGGGGCGTAAGTCGGGGATTACTCTTACTACTTCGGGGATAATTTCCCCTGCTTTACGAATAACTACGGTATCTCCCACTCTAATATCTAATTGTTGCAAAAAGTCGTAGTTATGTAAAGTGGCTCTTTGTACGGTGGTTCCTGCTAGTTGTACTGGTTTCATGATCGCCATGGGAGTTACTGCCCCTGTGCGTCCTACGTTGACGGTTATTTTTTCTACGATGGTGGGGGTTTCATCGGCAGGGTATTTAAGGGCGATCGCCCATCGGGGGAATTTTTGGGTGAAACCGAGTTGATTTTGAAGGGATAGGGAGTTAATTTTGATGACGATACCATCAGTCATGTAGGGTAGCTTTTGGCGATTATTTTCCCAATGGTTGCAATAGTTTATTACCTGTTCTAAGGATGAACAAATTTTGTAGTTAGGATTGACTAAAAAACCTATTTTATTTAAAAAATTAAGGGCTTCTTGTTGACTATTAATAACAAAATTATCAGATTGTAAATATAAATTATAAGCAAAAAATTGTAACTTTCTTTCACTCACAATATTAGGATCTAATTGCCTTAATGTTCCTGCGGTGGCGTTACGAGGATTAGCAAATAAATTTTCTTGATTTTTTTGCCTTTCTTGATTAATTCTCGTAAATTCTTGGAGGGGTAATAGTGCCTCTCCTCTTACTTCTAATATCGGGGGGGGATTTTCTAAATTTAATTTCAGGGGAATGGAGCGAATGGTGCGTAAGTTGTTGGTGATGTCTTCCCCTGTGATGCCGTCTCCACGGGTTAAACCCCTTGTTAAAATACCATTTTCATAGGTAAGGGCGATCGCACTTCCATCAATTTTCAACTCACAAACATAATCAAATTCTGGGAGAGAAGATAATTGTTTTTGCCATCTAATTTCCCATTGTTTTAACTCATCAAAATTAAAAGCATTATCTAAACTATAAAGAGGAATATTATGTTTAACAGAACGAAACTGAGAATCTAATTTATCTCCCACCCTTTGAGTTGGACTATCTTTAGTAATTAACTGAGGATATTCCTTTTCCAAAGTCTGTAATTCTCGATAAAGTTGATCATAAACAGCATCCTCCATCACAGGATTATCTAATACATAATAAGCATAACTAGCTTCCTGCAATTTCGCTTTTAATTGTTCAACTCGATTAATAATATC
The DNA here is from genome assembly GCA_000317655.1 of Cyanobacterium stanieri PCC 7202. Lineage (NCBI taxonomy): Bacteria > Bacillati > Cyanobacteriota > Cyanophyceae > Chroococcales > Geminocystaceae > Cyanobacterium > Cyanobacterium stanieri. The sequence continues at coordinate 840,015 of CP003940.1, read as the reverse complement.
AGTGGCAATAACGGTCATATAAATAGGGTTTGCAACAAAAAGTGCTGTGATTTAGGTTGGGAATGGGCAATGGAAATCCCCCCTCTCACCTTTTAAGGCAGGGGTGATTCATTCTAAAATTTTCTGGTTAGAGTGGGCAATAGGCAATGGGCAATAGGCAATAGTTTTCGATTATTTATGATTGTAAATTGATATTCTAAACATTTTTAACTACTTCTTAATTCTAAAATTCCCAAAATGCTGTATTGCTTTTTTGCTAAAGATTTGAGCGTTTTTGCCTTCCTACTTTGAATCACCCCAGCCTTTTTAAGGGGAGATGTCGAAGACAGAGGGGTAGGGAGGCAAAATAAAACAATATCACTTATTGCGCAGACTTATTATTGAGTTTATTTAACTCCTCCCGAAGACTAATCACTTCCTCGGTTAAAGTTCTTAAATCCTCATTAGAAGAATTGGAATAACTAGATTGACTACTACCAGAACTTTTTGGAGGATCATTTTTCTGATTAAAAAAATCTTCAATCATTTTTTTTGCTTCCTCCTCAGTCAAAGCACCTTTTTGCGCCCATATTTCTGATTTTGCTTGTAAGTCTCTGGTTAACTCACTAATTTTTTGATTAAATTTTTCCCTATCTTGGATAGTTTCCACCGCCGAAGCAGTGGCACCAATGGCGATTCTTAAACCTTGTTGGATAGGATTGGGGGTATTATTGCTAGTCATAATTAATTACACTTATAAATTTATTAATTGAATTATAACAATTGCCCTTTCTGCCATTGGAATTAGATGAAAAATAATTGAGTTTAAAAGATTGGTGATAGTAACTAGAATCAATTGGTTTTACTAACTAACCATTGAGCCACGCCATTGGTAACTCCATCAGCTAATTCCTGTTGGGCTTGAGGATTGATAATCCACTCAAATTCCTCGGGATTAATCATAAAGCCTAGTTCTAATAATAAACTAGGGGCAGTGTGGGGACGAGTGAGGGCAAGATTATTCCAAAAAACTCCGTAGGAAGGACGATTTAAATTGGTGGTTAAATAATCCTGTAAAAAGATGGCTAAATCATGGGCTTGGGGATGATACCAAAACATTCCTACCCCTTTGGTGTTAATGGCATCTCCTGCATCGGGGAGGGCGTTGTAATGAATGGATAGGGCAAGGGTGGGTTTTGTTTGATCAATCATCGCCATGCGATCGCCCAAAGAAACAAAACTATCGTCTTCCCTTGTTAATATTACCTCAGCACCCCTTGAGCGCAAACGTTGGGCGATTAACTTGGACATGACGAGGTTGATTTCTTTTTCTGTATAACCATTCGGCCCTACAGCGCCCAATTCATCACCCCCATGACCGGGATCTAGTAATATGGTAACGCCCCGTAAATTTTCTGTGGATTGCACTGTGGGGGGATGGTTGAGAGTCAAGATTAAATTATTGCCTTGGTAACGCACATCAAACCCCCATTGTTGGGGAGTTTTGAGACGGAAAATATAGTCGATTTGGGTGGGGGTGACTTGATGCCAGTCGAGGCGACGAATGAGGGGATTATCATCAAAACGGATGGTATCGGTTTGGGCGATGGTGTTGTGTAAAGAAAAGGTAAAGGTATCATCAGCTTGTTGGATGGTAATGGGGACAGGATTTTGGAGGGGGAAGATAATCTCTGTGCCGTTGGCGGTGGTGCGGGAGTTGACACTACGAATATTACTGATGGGGGGAGCTTGGATAGAAAGGGTACGGGTTTCATTTTCCCTAATCCATGCTCCATAATCGAGTCTTAACCATTCTCCTTCGATGCCTGTTACTTGGGCTTGGGTGCCTTGGGGTAGGGGAGTAAGGCGGGAGTGGTTGGTACTAGGGCCGGTACGGGCAACTCCTTGGGAAGCTGTCACTTCAATGACTCTGAGGTTTTGAGGAGCAAGGGTTTCAATGGTTCCCACTTGATTTTGGGTGATGGTTTGCCCTTGATAATCCATGGTAAAGATGGGGGTTTCAATGTTGCCCACGGTGGTCAGTTTTTGGCATCCTTTCATGGTTGCCCAATGAGGGGATGGGATAGTTTCTGGTTTGTTGTTGGCGGTTAAAACGGCGTAATTTGGCGGAAGGTTGACGGTGGTGTCTGTGGGGTTTAATGGGATGGTGTTTTGGCTTAGTTTTACTGATACTTGGGCATTTTTAGGGGCGATCGCCTCAAAACACACTAATTCATCGGGTAATCGAGCTATATCTACGGAGGGATACAATAAATTTGGTGCTAAACTCCTTAAGTCTTCTTGACTGGGTTGGTTTGAGGTTCTGGTGATTGTTTTGGTGATTGTTTGATTTTGGGAACGAACTACAAAGGTATTAGCTCCCATTTCGAGGGGAAAGCTAGGGGCAAAAAATCCCTGTGAGGAGGTGTCAATGGTTGCTCCATTTACTGATACTGTGGCATTTTCGGGGGCAGAACCGATTAAAAATATTGATGGGGCAACGGTTTGATGATTGTCGGGGGGATAAACTATTTTCAGGGGGTTGTTCTGGGCTTGAACGGGTTTTATTTTGTTGTTAAGGTGATAGGGGGCGATGGTTAGTAATGCGGTTAGGAGAAAAAATGCGCAGAGATAGGTTTTTTTTACCATGGTTAGTGTAAATAAATATTAATAATATTTCTTTAAAATATCAGGGAAAATTAGTTTTTTTCAAATCCTATAATAATTTTGCAAGGGATCTGTGGATTTCGTGAAATTCAATCTCATCGAAAAAGCCTTGGTAATATTGATAATACTGAGGATATACAGGTAAACGTGGTTTTAATTGCCATCCATGATTGAGTAAGATGGTTTCTAATTGTTCTATGTGAGAGTGATGATAATCTGGATTTACCTCATCTTTAGGTACGATACCCCCCAAGTCTCTTACTCCTAATTGTAAACATTTAATTAAGGTTTTTTCATCTTCAATGAGGTTAGGGGGAATTTGAATCGTAATACTATCTGGCAAAATTTCCCGAGCCATTTTTACTGTTTCTATCATTTCTGAGGAACTAAAATTATTTTGGGCGTATTCCTCTTGACTTCCTTTGGCATAGGGTTGTAATATTACCTCTTGGATGTGACCATATTTTTGATGGATAAAGGCGATCGCCCTTAGACTTTCCAGACGGTCAAAATGTGATTCTCCAATCCCCAACAAAAGCCCCGTGGTAAAAGGAATTTGCAACATTCCTGCCCACTCCAACTGTTCCAATCGTATCTTGGGAATCTTACTAGGTGCCTGACGATGTACCGTATCCAAAAGTTTAGGGGTTAACTGCTCTAGCATCAACCCCATAGAAACATTTACCTTCTTTAATAAAGCCATCTCCCCATAACTCAAAGGCCCCACATTACTATGGGGAAAAAAACCCATAGACAAAGCCAAATCAGCAATATCATAAATCAACTGCAACCAATCCCCACGCCTTTTTGATTGGGGATGCACCTCCCCACTGAGAATAAGAATCTCCGTAACCTCTCTTCCTCTCAAAGAAGCCAGTATTTTTTCAGCCTCACTCAAAGTTAACCATGAATCCTGTCCCGGTTCAGTGCGAAAATTACAATAACTACAGCGATTAAAACACTCATAAGTTGGCACTAACGTAAAAGCAGGGCTATAAGTGACCACAGAGTTAAATTGATGATTAATAGACAAAATAGAGGATAACTAACTATTAATGAAAATTAATTATCCATTATCCATTGTCCATTGTCAATTGATTTAAATATTACGCATTCTTGCACTACTACGAGAGCGAGAAGAAGGAGGAGTTTGTAAAGGTTGATTACCCATATTTTCAGCTTCCCTTTGTTTAGCTTTTGCCGCACTGCGACGAAGTGCCTGTAAACGTTCCTCATATTTTTTGCGTTGATTACGTTTCGGGGTTTGCTCAATTAAAGTTTTTAGGGCGCTACCTAAACTTTGGTAAGCATTTTTTAAAGAGTAACCAAAACGAGTTGCTAAAACAATCGCCTTTTCATCCGCTTCAATGGCATCCTTAAGATTTTTCTCCCCATTGTTTTTTTGCCAGAGACGATAACCAGAAATACCACACAAAGATAGAGCTAACAATAATAATAAACCATCCTGCACCCAAAGCTCACCCACAGCACCCCCTAAACCAATGGCAAGGGCAGCCATTTCCCATCCTTCTTTGGGAATAGTGTCATTTTGAATCCTAGCGACTTCGTGCCAAAACATCAGATTTCTTTGGTCAATAGCTAAGTTTTCCCATTTGGCTAAGTCGATTTGAATTTCTACCTCATCTTTTCCTAATTCTTCACTGCGGATGAGAGGAGGATTCACTTCAGTGGAAGATTCTACCATTACCCAACTCTGTAACTCAGGGGGGAGAAGGGTTTTTAATCTTCTTAATTCGTTCATTTCTGCTCTGGCGGAAGTTGTATAAGAGGTCATATAATTATTCTGCTTAACTATTCTCTATATTCAGATCTTGTTGATCTTATTCTATGGTAATCTGATTTTAATTTGAGTTGCTAAATTTTAACATGGAACGTGGTTTATTTTGGTTGCCTTTACTAATACTTTTCTTTTGGTTAGCGTGGAGTGGTAAAAATGAGTATCAAAAGTTGGAAAACTATAAAGTTTGGGCGGAGGATTTTGATAAATCTAAATATGATATTTATGCTGTTTTAGGAAAAAAAGGAAATATGCTCACTTGGGGGAAACCCACTGCCAAAGGGATTTTGAATCAAAGTCAATTTTCTCTGGATGATATTAAGCAGATCAATTTTTTGGTTAAGGGTAAAGTTGTTAGGGTACAGGATTTATCGGAAAAAGAAGAGGCTAGTTTGGAGTTTATCCATAATCAGGAGCAATCTATTGTGATTCCTTTTACTCAGGCAACCCTAGCGGGGGAATGGTATGAATTTTTACTTAAATCCTTGAATGTCTAATTGTACTGTTTTATTTCCTTGCCATTCATTGACACAAACTTTATAAGCAACATCAATAACTGGGGGAAGGGGATAATAATAACTTTTGTTCCATACAATACATTTTACTTCTGTTCCTGAATCATCTTTTAATCTCAATTGTAGGTGTTCTCCTCCTTTGGTTAAGTTTTGTTTAACTACTTTTACTTCGGAAGTCCAAAAAATAGGAGGGGCGTTCTCTATGCCCCAAGGATAAAGCGTTTCAATCTCTTTTATTAATTCAAAATTAGCCTCTTCAAAACTAATTTTACTATCAATTTTTAATAAAGGTTTGAGGTGTTCAGGGGATAATAATTGATGGCTAAATTGACGTAATCTATGCTTAATGGAATCTATGTTTTTGGTGACAAAACTAAATCCCCCTGCGGCTTTGTGACCGCCATATTTCATTAATAAATCATCACAATATTGGAGAGCATCAAAAATATTATATTCTTCTATGCCCCTAGCCGAACCTCTGATATGGTTTTTTTCTTCATCTTCATAGGTAGCAATGAATACAGGCACTCCATAACGTTCTACTAAACGGGAGGCAACGATGCCAATTACTCCATGGTGCCAGTGTTCTCCTAAAAGTAGTAGGAAGCGATCGCCCTTATAATCAATTTTTTGTGCTTCAATGAGGTTTATGGCATCTTTTTCGATTTGTTTACATAACTCCTGTCGTTTTTGATTGACGGCATTACATTCCCTCGCCCTATCAAAAGCAATGGTTTCATCTTCTGTGGTCAGTAATTCAATGACAATTTGAGGGTCACTGATACGCCCGATGGCGTTGATTCTAGGGCCCAATTTGAAACCGATGTCATCGGAATTGAGGGTTTTTTTCTTCTTATCAACCCCCCCCACTTTGATTAGGGCTTGGATGCCCAAAATTTGCGGTTGAGCTAATCGTTTTAAGCCCCTTTTAAGCCAACGACGGTTAACCCCCGTCAGGGGTGCCAAATCGGCAATGGTGCCGAGGGTAAAAAGTTCGAGCAATTGCCTTGTTAAACCTTCTAATTTGCCCATTTTTTGAGCAAGAGTAACCCCCAATACGTAGGCTACCCCCACCCCTGCCAAGCCACCATAGGGAGAGTTGGGGGGCAATAGTTTGGGGTTGAGAATGCCATCGGCGGGGGGGAGTTGGGGTGGTAAATCGTGGTGATCGGTTATGATTACTTGTAAACCCAATTCTTTGGCGAGGGCGATGGGTTCGTAGGCTGAGATACCGTTATCCACGGTCAAAATTAAACTTACCCCTTCTTCTTTAAATTCCCGTACAATGCGTTTATTGATGCCGTAACCGTCCTGCATACGGCTAGGAATGGCATAGTCCACATTGGCTCCAAGGTGTCTTAAGGCTCGAATTAACAGGGCTGTGCTGGTCATACCATCGGCATCATAATCGCCGCAGATGGCTATTTTGGAGTTAAGGGCGATCGCCCCTAGGAGTAAATCAAGACATTTTGCTAGGTCAGGAAATTCCGTTAAAGGGGAGGGTAAATTTTGTTTTTCAGGATCAAGATAAATCTGGGCATCTTCAGGAACATCCAAACCACGATTAATCACCACCTCCGCCATAATGGGAGACAAACCCAACAACTGGGAAAATTGTTGCACCAGTTGCTGATTGGGTTGATTAAAATGCCATCGTTGTTTTGGTAAATTACCCGTCATTAAAACTTCCTTAACTCCACTGCATTTCTACCATCCACTGATTGCAGATACACCTTAACTTTCTCATCCTTGGCAGTGGGTAAAACCTTCCCCACAAAGTCGGGGTGAATGGGTAATTGACGATGTCCTCGATCTACCAAAGCCAAGAGTTTGACAATTTCTGGTCGGCCATATTCTGCCACAGCATTTAGGGCAGCGCGAATGGTGCGTCCACTATAAATCACATCATCTACTAAAATGACTGTTTTCCCTGTCAAATCCACAGGAATCTCGGTTCTTTCTGGGGTTCTAATTTGTATTTTGTCCAAATCATCCCGATAAAAGGTAATATCGATCGCCCCTACGGTTACTTGTTTCCCTTCAATGTGTTGAATTTGATCCGCCAATAGTTGAGCCAGAGGAACTCCCCGAGTGTAAATCCCCAACAATACTACCCCAGACAAATCAGGAGCCTCTTCTATAACTTGAGAAGCTAGGCGGTTGACTGTACGACGGATTTCTTCGGGGGAGAGAATTTCAACAATTTGGTTTGACATGGGGTGATAATGGATAATGGATAATTGAGAATTGATAATGAAACAAACAGTTAAAGATTATTACTTTTGCCTACTTGTACAACCTCACTGTTTTATCAAACCCTAATTATCCTCGTCAATTTTGACTAAAACCACGGTAACGTTATCGGAACCACCGTTATTTTTTGCTTCGGTAACGAGGTTATCGGCAACTTTATCTAAATCATCTCCATCTCCTAAAAGTTTGGAGATAATCGGGTCAGTTACTTCTTCGGTCAAACCATCACTACAGAGCAAAAAGCGATCGCCCTTATCAATAGTTTCAATCTGATGAATATCAATGCCTTCAAACATATCCCTACGCCCGAGACATTGGGATAAAACATGGCGCCAAGGATGGTGTTTAGCATCTTCGACGGTAATTTCCCCTGCCCGAATCGCCTGACCAATCCAAGTATGATCGGAGGTAATCTGAATTAGCATATCAGCGTGGAGTTGATAGAGGCGGGAATCCCCCACGTGGGCGCGCCAAGTTTCTCCCTGACGAAAAATAATTACTACTACGGTAGTACCCATATCCGCCCGTTCAGGGTGAACTGCTTGATCTTCAAGAATTGCCTCATTAGCCTGAAAGACTGCCTTTTCGAGAAGGTCATAGGATTCGATGGGAGCCTCCCAATTTTCCTCCAAATACTCTTTAATCACTTCCACAGCAATTTTACTGGCCTGTTCTCCACCAGCGTGACCACCCATGCCATCGGCCAAAATAAAGAACCTCCCAGAGGTATCTGTATAATAATTATCCTGATTGTATGATCTGACCAGTCCGGGATCACTCAAGCCAGCGAATGCACATTTCATATAACTAATTTACCTTGATTGGGATTGAATACTAATTACCTTTATAGATTGATCAGACGGGATACCCCACCGTCCATTTTTTAATTGCTCACAAATTATTTCAAGCAAATTATTTATTCGTCTTTTAGTATATTTGATTTTACCATAACCTGATCAGTTATTTATACTCTTAATAACCTTAAAATTTTCGGTCTAATTTTTTGATTTGTCTGAGTAACTTTAGCAGTGCCACCGTCGGTAAAACTGCTACAACTCCAAGGGCGATCGCCACTTGCCACAGACTATTAACCACTAAAATAGTAGCCGATAAAACTAAGGTACTTACAATTAAAGTATAATTTGTCGCCATTTGGGTACTGCTAATACGTCGTAATAACCGCTCCGCTTCCAAAGAGCGTACCCTTAAACGAATATCCCCCCGATCTAGTTTATCGATGGTATCATCCAAACGAGCGGGTAAACCAAAAGCCGTATTACTTACCTGTAAAGCCTGACGGCTAAACTCATCAATAATCGACTTACCATTTTCAGCATTAAATTGATTCATAACATTGAGAGCAAAAGGTTGTGCAACTTCCATAAAATTAAACTCAGGATCCAATCCCTTACCCACCCCCTCAAGGGTAGAAAAAGCCCTCATCACAAAGGTAAAAGTAGCAGGGAAGCGAAAAGGTTGATCGTAGGCAATCTCAAAAAGATCCTCACTAATCTGACTGATGGACTGTTCCTCGAAAGGTTTGTCCATGAAATTATCGAGCATAAACTGCACCGAACGCCTTACAGGGCCAGGATCTTCCATAGGTGCCAAAGCCCCTAAATCTACCAACGCAGTTACCACCCGATCAGCATTTTTTTCCGTAATACCGAAGAGCATTTCCAATAACTTCTCTTTGATATTAGACTGCAGTTGCCCCATCATACCAAAGTCATAGAAAATCAAGGAGCCATCCGCATCCACCGCCAAATTCCCAGGGTGAGGGTCCGCATGAAAAAAGCCATCATTGAGAAGCTGATGGAGATAAGCCCTTGCTCCCAATCTTGCCAACTCCTTACGGTTTAACCCCGCCGCCTCTAGGGCATCATAATGGCTAATTTTAATCCCCGGCATATATTCAAGGGTAAGCACCCGAGGGGAACTATAACGCCAAAATACCCGAGGAACTTTCACCCAACTTTCATCCCGAAAATTACGGCGAAAAGTGTCAGCGCTAGTGCCTTCTAATAAATAATCAGTTTCCTGCCAGAGGATGCGACAACATTCCTCATAAATCCCCATCCAATCTCGATTTTTGCCCCAACGAGGATGATTTTGGAAGTAACGGGCAATTTGTTTAAGAATACCCAAATCAATGCCAAATAGTTTTGGTAATCCGGGCCGTTGGATTTTGACCACTACCTCCTCCCCCGTAATTAACTGGGCTTTGTGAACTTGCCCCAAACTAGCCGCCGCTAAAGGGGTGGGGTCAAAACTGAGGAATAATTTATTTAACGGTTTATTAAAGTCTTTTTCGATAATGGCGCATACCTGCTCATAACTAAAGGCAGGAACTCGATCCTGTAATTTTGATAACTCATTGACATATTCTTCGGGAAATAAATCCGCCCGAGTAGAAAATAACTGCCCAACCTTAATAAAAGTGGGCCCTAATTCGAGGAGATTTTCCCTAATCCACCCGGCCTGAACACGACGACGGGCGACTAATTTTTCTTCACTATACCCCCCTGCATAACTCCATTTTTTGCCGTTACGCCAAAGTTTGAAGAGTAATAAAAGAACAAAAGTCCAAATATCAATACGACGACGTAGGGGGGAATAATTTTCGCTATTCCAACGATAGACTTTTTTTCCCGCTTCGGGTTTACGACGGGGATTGACGGCAGGAATCTCTGGGGAGGATTCCAAATATTTACTGGTGTTGGGATAGGCTGATGACACTTTTATTTGATAATGATAAGTTTTTTATTTTTGAATTAAAAAAAGTTGAAATATGTGAGTAAAACGGAAATCAAAGGGGTTATTTTTGTCTATATTTATTTAATTCTGCTTTTAATCTAGCAATTTCTGCCCTTAGTTCGTCTAAAAGTTCTTGTAAATCAACACTGCTATCAACTTCTACTGTGATGGTGGTATTGGTACTGCTATTTTCCGATTGTTGTTTGGCAATTTCTGCTCTCAGCCTGACTTCTTCGGCAAATTGTCTCAATCTTTCCCTCGTTTCAGCGTCAAATTTGCCAAATTCACTGAGGGTATTGGTGAGGGTGTCTTCTGCTTTTTCTGTTAATACTTCGGCTAGGGCTTTGCCAAAAAAGAATGCTTCTGTTACTGGATTACTCATTTGCAATATTTCTTAACGCTTTTGTTACAAATTATATCTTTATTTCTCAGAATCTGGATCAGTTTGTGGGGTAATTGATAATTGATAATTGATAATTGATAATTGATAATAAATATTTTTATTGTGAGGGATAGTTTTTTACAAAAAAACTCCCTTGGGGCAAAGGAGTAGAAAAGTTAGGTGGGATGGGGGGAGATGTAAAGATTGGGAGTTATTGATTTTCTGAGGCAGGTTCTAGTTTTTGGGAAGATGGTAGTTTAAAGGAGACGAGGGCGGCGACGAGGACAAAGAAGCTAGAAATCCATAAACAGCCGACAATGCCAAATAGTTGGTAACTTATACCTGATGTAATGGTACCCAGTAATCTCCCTCCTGAGTTTGCCATGTAATAAAAGCCTACGTTTAAAGCCACGTCGTTATCTTCGGTATAGGCTAAAACGAGGTAGGAATGGACGGCGGAGTTGAAGGCGAAGACGATACCAAAGATTATTAAACCCCCTGTAATTACCCATTGCGGATCTAATCCTGCCATGAAGCTAAGGGCGATCGCCACTGGTACAATAGTTAAAATTGAAGTCCAAATCTGGATAGTTTTGGCTTGGGGGGCGGAACTTTTTTTATTTTGTCCGAGAATGGCAGGGGAAAAAGATTGAATGAAACCATAACCAATTACCCAACAGGCCATATAAGTACCCACTTGAATAAAAGTCCAATTCAATTCGCTTTGTAAAAATACGGGCAACGCCACCACAAACCATATATCCCTAGCACCAAAGAGGAAAAATCTGGCAAGGGATAAGATATTAATAGCTTTACTCTTGGAAAATAGCTGTTTAAATTTAACTTTAGCCTTGATTTTACCCATATTTCTGGGTAATAATCGACCTGTCAAAAAGATAATCAATAATACCCCTGCCTGAATAAATAAAGCATTGGTAAATCCTGTTAATTCTAGTAATGCCGCCCCCACAAAAAATCCTAAACCCTTGAGGGCATTTTTTGAACCTGTGAGAATAGCAACCCATCGAAATAACTTCGATTCTGCTTCTTTAGGTACCACCAAACGCACGGCACTTTTTGAACTCATCTTGGTTAAATCTTTGGCAACTCCCGAAAAGGCTTGGGATGTCATCACGTATAACACCTGAAACCATACCGCCCATTCTGGGTTAAGAAAACCAAGCATTACGAGGGCAAAAATTTGTAAACCAATACCTCCATAAAGGGTTAGTCGTAAGCCGAATTGTGAACCAATCCACCCCCCAAAAAAGTTGGTCACTACACCAAAGATTTCGTAAAAGAGGAATAAAAAAGCGATTTCAATAGGGGTAAAGCCAAGTTGGTTAAAGTGTAATAATACGAGCATTCTTAATGCCCCATCGGTGATGGTATAACCCCAATAGGCAGCGGTGACGAGGCAATAATTTTTTAAGTTTTTGTCCATTTTTTTATATGTGTAGTGCTGGAAAGTATTGGGGTTTGATCCCCCTAGCCCTCTGAATTTGGAGGAAAAGTGTTGGGGTTTGATCCCCCCTAGCCCCCCTTAATAAGGGGGGAATGTAATAGTTGGTAGTAAGGGCTTTAGCCCTTAAAATGCCTATTGTTGGAGATGTCCATTGCCCATTCCCTCAATTAATTGACTGAGCGATTTTGGCGACTAATTCTGCCATGCGGTTGGAGTAACCCCACTCGTTGTCGTACCAAGCGAGAATTTTTACTTGGGTATCATCAATTACCATGGTGGAAGGGGCATCGACTATGGATGAGCGAGGATCATCTTTATAATCAATGGAGACGAGGGGGCGTTCTTCGTAACCGAGGATGCCTTGGAGGGGTGTTGTATTTGCTGCTTCTTTGAGCAGTTGGTTGACTTCTGCGACGGTGGTTTTACGATTTACCTCAAAAACACAGTCGGTGAGGGAAGCGTTGAGCATGGGGACTCTAACGGCTACTCCGTTAAGTTTTCCTTTTAGTTCTGGGTAAATAAGGGCGATCGCACTGGCGGATCCTGTAGTAGTGGGTACAAGAGACTGTAAACAAGATCTAGCCCTTCTCAAATCCTTGTGGGGTGCATCGACCACAATTTGGGTATTAGTCACATCATGGATGGTGGTAATAACTCCGTGTTTGATGCCCAAACCCTCCTGAATTACCTTCACCACAGGGGCTAAACAGTTGGTGGTACAAGAGGCAGCGGTTAAGATATGATGTTTTTCGGGATTGTATAAATGATCGTTTACCCCCACCACTACATTTAAAGCCTCTTCTTTTACGGGGGCCGCTACCACTACTTTTTTTACGCCACATTCAAAGTAGGGATTTAGGGTTTCGGGGGTGCGAAATTTACCAGAACTTTCGATGACAATATCCACCCCATAATCTGACCATGGCACTTGTTGGGGAGTAGCATATTCAGAAAAGGTGATCTCTTTTTCTTCAATGATCAATTTATTCTCTCGGACTTGGATGTTTTTATCCCATTTACCATGGACAGAGTCAAATTCGAGTAAATGGGCAGCACATTCTACCCCTCCTTTGATTTCGTTGATATGGACAAACTCAATGGCTGGATTATCCCATCCTGCTCGTAAAGACAATCTACCAATACGACCAAAACCATTTATTCCTATTTTGATGGACATAGAATTTTATATAACAAAAAAAATTGGTTTATATTTTTATGCTTATCATAGCATCAAAAAAACTTGGTTTGTATCTTTTCTTGGTTAAGGATAGGTTAACAAAAAAACAGTTGATAAAGTAGTTTTGATGTCTTTGTGTCTAGTTATGGATGGGTCTAGGCAGAGGAAGAATATTATTTTTAATAAAGTATATTTTGTTTTATGTACAAACAAGTATCAATTTTTATTGTTTGATGCTGTTTTGAGCATCGCCAAAATAACAATCTGTATGATATGGGAAAATTTGATATATAATTTCAAAATATTTAAAAGGTCAGGTGGTAATCATGAAACTGTTTAAAATGTTGTGGAAATTGATGGTTAAATATCGTTTTGCCATGGTTTTGACGGTATTGATTTCTTTCTTGGTCATTAATCCTCTGAAAACTTCTCAGGCGACAAATAATAACTCTCCTTTGATTGGGCAGTGGCGATCGCAGGTACAATTTACCACAGGAGGATTTGCAGCAGTAGATGACCTAGAATTTATGTATAGCTTTAATTTGGGCGGAACCATGACCGAATCATCCAACTATGATGGAGCGCCCCCTGTACCCCCTGCCTATGGCATTTGGCGACAGATAGAAAATAATAAGTTTGAGGCAAAATATGAATATTACGCCACCGGGCGCCCAGAAAACTCTACATTATTAGATATTTGGGATGGATGGCGACATTCTACCAGAGGAGTATTAACCGAAAATATCACCATCAATGGAGATGGTACCTCATTCACTTCTACCATTACCTATGAAGCCTTTGACAGAGATGATAACCTTGTGGCAGACGGGGGAGGAATTGCCACAGGTAGAGGAGTTAAGCTAAAATTTTAGATGTTAAATAAGTGTTGAATATCTGGCTTCAAGAGACGATTTCAGGGATTCCTGTCTATCATTTAACCTTTATGGGGTAAAATCAAAATCAGCAAAACGTCATAATGAACTTTTGAGCCTTATTTGGAGTCAAAAGAGAGATGGACAAAATCAAATATACCCCATGGATCAGATATATAGTGCCTTTACCTTATTTATCAGTCTATTAGTAGAAGCAATGCCCTTCCTATTGTTTGGGGTACTTCTTTCTAGTAGCTTGATTGTTTTTCTTGATGAAGGTAAATTAATTGAATTATTGCCATCCAATCCCATTTTAGGCGCATTTCTGGGTAGTTTTTTTGGCTTTTGTTTTCCTGTGTGTGAGTGTGGAAATGTACCCGTTGCCCGACGTTTTTTGTTACAGGGTTTACCCACTTCGGTGGCAATTTCTTTTTTGTTGGCGGCACCGACGATTAATCCTGTGGTTTTATGGTCAACCTATGTAGCTTTTCGGGGACAGCCAGAGGTTTTTTGGTTAAGGATTATTTTTTCTTTGACTATTGCCATTACTTTAGGTTGTTTGTTTAGTTTACAAAAAGATTGTCGTCCTCTCCTAAAACCTTCCCTTGCCAAACGCTTAACCGTATTGTTAAATGCTAAAGCTCAAGCAAAATCTAAACCTATCAAGACAAGTCCTGCGGCCAATTATAGTTTATTGCAATCGGGGAGTTTTATTCTCGGTCAACCCGGACAAGTAATTAAGATGGATGATGCTTTGTTAAAAGCAGAGGAGGAAAAACAAAAAAAGGAAGCCCTCGGGCGCAAGTTTAATCTCTTTATTGAAAATGTGACCCAAGAATTACGAGACTTAGGGGGGGTATTGATTCTAGGAAGTGCGATCGCCTCTTCTATCCAAGTATTTATCCCTAGAGAGATTATTTTAAACATAGGACAAGATACCATTACATCAATTATTGCCATGATGGTATTAGCTTCCGTGGTGTCCATTTGTTCTACCGTAGATTCATTTTTTGTCCTCTCCTTTTCCTCCACCTTTACCACCGCCTCCCTCGTGGCATTTTTAGTATTTGGCCCGATGATTGACATCAAAGCCATGGGGTTGATGTTGTCAATATTTAAGCCTCGAATGATTTTATATTTAATGGTAATTATTGCCCAATTTACCTTTATCTTTACCCTTTCCTATAGTTATTTTTTCTAGCGAAATAATTAGTCATATATTGAAACTTAATAATGAATACTATTAAGAAAAATCCTTTATTTTTCCCGTTATTAGACTTCACCGCCTTTTTGTTTTGGGGGGTGTTGCTTTTGAAGTATTGGGTTACGGGACAAATAAATAGGTTGATTCACCCTAATTATTTCCTATTAGTTTTTATCTGTAGCATCTTACTATTTATTATTTCAGCTCTCAAGATTTTACATATCTATCTGAGATTCTATCGCCGGAAATCCTATACTAGAGACAATCAAAACTCGATTTTATTATTGCCTAAAGGATGGGGAAGTTCTCTGCTGATTTTTGTGGCAGTATTTGGTTTAGTCACTGAACCGATGATTTTGAACAGTCAAAGTGCCATTCAAAGGGGACTGGTGGATTCATTACCCCCCGTAACTTTACAGCCAGAAGCCTTTGGGGCAGGTACAAAGCCAGAGGAAAGAACTTTAATTCAATGGGTACGCACCCTAAATGTTTATCCTGAGCCTGACACCTACACTGGACAACGGGCAAATATTACAGGATTTGTGGTGCATTTAGATTCCCTGCCCGATGACTATGTTTATCTCTCTCGTTTTATCATTACCTGTTGCGCGGTGGATGCTTATCCTGTGGGTATACCTGTAAAATTACCTCAATCAAGGGATAATTATCCTCCTGATACTTGGTTAACGGTACAAGGGGCAATGATGACCGAAACTTTACCTCCTTTGGATGCAACCAATACCAATAGCACCAGAGAAGTAAGGCATTTGGTATTAAATGCTGACAATGTGGAAGTTGTACCTACCCCTGATGATCCTTATGGATATTAGGTATTATTATTTGTTCTGAGAACAAAAAGTTAAATATCGACTACCATAGGAGTAGGTACAAGGTTAAACAGTTATGAATTATCCTATGGCAGAAAGTGCTTCAATTGTTACTAATTGGGCCATCATTGATCGTCAACCTGTAACTGTTTCCCCGAACGCTACTTTTTTGGAAATATTAAGAAAGTTTGACCAAGGATGTGACTATTTAATTGTGATGGATTGTCATATTCCTTTGGGAGTTATCACAGCGGAAAGGGTAATTAAAATTATTACAACAGGGGTTAATATATATTCTTTACGGGCAAAAAGTTTTTGTCAGAGTTTTCCCTGTCAAAAAGAAGCGGAATTAACGGATATTTTTACCATTGCCCAAGGAATTTTGAAGGGTAATTATGATGTTTTTGGTTGTTTAAATAATCATGATGATTTGAGTGGAGTAATAACTCCTAAAAGTTTAATTAATCATTTGGAGACGGATGTTTTATATCAAAGAATTAGCCTCCAACATTTTTTTAAACCTAATCTAATTTTGGTTGATGAAGAAGATAGTATTTTGGAAGTAACGGAACAATATGTAAAAAATAATGGTAAATACGGCTTTATTTTCAAGCAAAATCAAAAATTAAAAATCATTAATGCTCAACATATTATCGGGGCTTTTTTAAAGGATAATTGGAATACGACTCCTATTCAAAACTTAGTTTTGGGAGATATTCCTTCTTTTTGCTTTGAGCAAAAACTTCCTAATATTATTGATGCCTTACAACACCAACCTGCCATTTTACTCCATCACAAAAATCTGGCAAATCATCAATATTTGACCTCTTCCTTTTGTGAGTTGGGGGTGAATAATATTCCCCCCAGTTTTGTGGAAGAATTGAGTTTGATTACTCCCCGTGATTTGATTGAAGTTTTCAATCCTGTTTGGCAACAAAATTTTTTACGAGAGCAACAACAGGAGTTAGATTATCTCAAAACGGCGGTCAGATTAGAACAAAAGCAGGTTGAGCAGGAAAAGTTATTATCTAGTCTTAGTTATCGTATTCGCCAATCTCTTCGGTTAGAGGATATTTTGGATAGTACAGTTAATGAGGTACGTTCTTTTTTAGATTGCGATCGCGTGATTATCTATCAGTTATACCCCGATGGAGATGGAGTGATTATCGCCGAATCAGCAGGAAAGAATGTCATGTCTATTTTAGGGCGAGTAGTTAGGGATCATTGTTTTGCTAAGGATTTTATTCAACCCTATTTGAATGGCAGAATCCAAGCCACGGATAATGTTTTCACTGCTAATTTATCTCCCTGCCATCTCGATTTGTTGTTAGGGATTCAGGTACAAGCTAATTTAGTGGTACCGATTATATTTCATGATCGACTCTGGGGTTTGTTGGCGGCTCAAAATTCTTTTCATCCTCGCCATTGGCAAAAGGACGAACTGGACTTATTGCAAAAATTAGCGGCTCAAGTGGCGATCGCCATTCAACAGTCAGAATACGCCCAAAAAGCCCTACAAGTGGCAGAATATCAAACTGCGATCGCCCATTTAGGTAATACAGCACTGATCTCCAACAACCTAGAAATATTAGAAAAAACCACCGTCAAAATCATTGCCGATACCCTCGAGGTTGAATATTGTAACCTCCTTGAATTACAAGCCAATCAAGCCGCCTTCGTTCTCAAAGCAGGTAGAGGATGGAAGGATATGTGGCTAGGAGTCGCCAGAATAGGTGCTTCTCCCCGTTGGATGCCGGGGTATGCCATGACCGTCAAACAGCCCGTAATCACCGAAGATTTGCTAGTAGAAACAAGATTTAGCCCCCCTCCCTTTTTGCATAATACCAATATTGTTAGTGGGGCCATGGTGAATATTGGTAGTAATGATAATTACTTTGGCATTATCGGCGTATATAGCAAAAAACCACGGAAATTTAGCCCCGAAGAAATCAACTTTTTACAAACCGTCGCCAACGTTTTAGCCACTGCCATCGAGCGCACCAAATCCCAAAGACAGTTGGACTATTTTTTTAACTTATCCCTCGATATGTTCTGTATTGCAGGGGTTGACGGTTCATTTAAAAGGGTAAACTCCAGTTTTTCTACTACCCTAGGCTATGCCGAAGAGGAGATGATTAATAAAAATATGCTCTCCTTTATTCATCCCGATGATGTTGAAGTAACTGCCCAAGAATTAGAAAAATTGAGCCACGGATTCCCCAGTCAAAACTTTGAAAATCGTTGGCGCACCAATGAGGGATTATATCGTTGGTTGGCATGGAAAAGTTTACCCTATGAGGAAGGAACCATTTATGCTGTAGCACGGGATATTACCTTGGCAAAACAAGCTGAGGAACAGTTACGCAGTTTAAATGAAGAACTAGAAACCAGAGTAAAAGATCGTACCGAGGAGTTAGAACAAACCACAACCCAATTACGTACCTTTGTGCAAACTGCGGGGACAGTTTTGGTGGTATTAAACCAAAATTATCGCATTATGGAGTGGAACGAGGAAGCAGAAAAAATCTTCGGCTGGACGAGGGAGTCTGTGTTGGGAGAAGATTACTTTTTATTATTTGTTGCTCCTAGTGATCGGGATATTTTGAGGACAAAACTAGATATTACCTTATTAGAGGGTACGGTACAAAGAAATTTAGAAAGTAAGGTAATGGTGGCTGATGGTACAGAAAGGACTTTGTTATGGAATGTCAACCGTTTTACTGATGGTAAGGGTGAAGGTATTGGTATTATTGCCTGTGGGCAAGATATAGAAGAGGTAAGACTGGCACAACTGAGGCTCAAATTGAGTGAGGAAAGATTCCGCAGTATTTTTAATCAAGCGGCGGTGGGTATCGTGCAGGTTAGTTTACCGGGTAAGCTGGTATTGGTGAATGATAAGTTTACTCAGTTGGTGGGTTATAGTCGTAATGATTTATCAGAGATGGATTTTCATGCCTTGATTCATCCTGATGATGTTTCTGATACCCTGACGGATTTATCTGATTTGTTGGCTAGTCATCGGGCTACTTTTGAGCGGGAAATTAGAATTAAACGTCCTAATGATGATTATATTTGGATTTATCTCACCATGTCGGTGGTATGGGTATCCGTTGAGCCATCCTACTTTATCGCTGTAATTAATGATATAAGCGATCGCAAACAGGCGGAGGAATCTTTACAAAAAAGTGAGTCTCGCTTAAATAGTGTACTCAGTTCCTTACAGGATGTGGTATGGTCTATGTCTTTGCCCGATATGAATTTGAGGTATATAAATCCTGCCTGTGAAATTTTATACGGTCATTCCCCTGCTTCAATTTTGGCAAATCGAGGGTTATTGTTGGAGATGGTTGCCCCAGAATATCGTCAAACGGTGGAGGATACATGGCAGGAAATTTTGGAGGGTTATCGGTTAGGAATTTTACAAAATGATACTAACAAGAGTTGGGAATTGGAATATAAGATTATTTTATCTACAGGTAAGGAAAGATGGATTAGGGAGCGATCGCACATAGTCTATGATAAATATGGTAGGGCGGTAAGCATTGACGGAATTTCTACCGATGTAACCCAACGCCATGAAGCCGAGGAAAAACTATTTAAATCTCTCCAAGAGAAAGAAGTTTTACTCAAAGAAATTCATCATCGAGTCAAAAATAATCTATACGTCATCTCAGGACTACTCAATTTACAATCAAGTTATGTAGAGGATGCCATTGTGCGTAATCTTTTCCATGACAGTCAAAATCGTATCCAAACCATGGCAGTTATCCATGAACAATTATATCAATCCGATGATTTATCAGAAATAAATTTGGCAGACTATATTAATCGTCTGGTATCTAATCTTTTCCTTTCCTACAACAGTAATCGAGAAGGCATTAAACCCGTGACCAATTTGGCAGAATGTTCTTTGAATATTGAAACTGCTATTCCCGCAGGTTTATTGATTAATGAATTGGTAACCAATGCTTTTAAACACGCCTTTCCCCATGGAAAAGGACAAGTTACTATCAATTTATCCCTCAAAGATAATCAACATATTACCCTCGAAGTAAAGGACGATGGTAAGGGATTTCCAGAGGATTTAAATTGGGAAGAAAGTCCTTCTCTGGGTTTAAGGTTAGTTAGGTTACTTACTCAACAATTAGACGCAGAAATTGAGGTGACTTCTGCTAAGGATGAAGGCACTTGTTTTTGTTTACAGTTTTTCCCAATTAGTTAGCCAATAATTTTCTGCCATAGAAGGGCAAATAATCAAAGCTAATTGTCGGCATATAATTTTGGCAACCCCACACAGCACCCTGCACCTCTCATTAAATTCGATCGCATTTTTCTGGTTCTTGATCTGAAACTTTACTAAGTACATTTTGGAAATTTTCCCAACTACCTTTTTTTGCTCTTTCTGCCAGAAAATTTTTATCCATATAAGATAGTTGATTAGATAAAGCAATACTAACTAATTCATCTATAGAAATATTTTCTTGGCTAGATAAATGCTTTATTTTTTCATACAAAGCATCTGAAATTTGAGCATTAATAATCATAGTTAAATTTTTCCTAATAATTGCAAAAATTCTTTAGGTGTTAAAATATCAACCCCTAGTTTTATGATATTTTTGAGATGCTTTTTATTATAGCTGATGATATAGTTACATTGGGCTTTTAAGGCTAAATCAATTATAAAATCATCATTAGGGTCTGTTGATAGGGGTCTCCAGAGATAGTATATTTGATGATGATTTGCTATTGAACAAATAAAATCGATTACATCGTCTATATCTTTATAAGTTAGTCCTAAATTCTCGTTTTTTCTTTTAAGTACATCCTCATACTCAACAATTAGAGTAGGAGAAATATTAAGTTGAAATCGCTCATCATTCAAAATACTTAATAATTGATAAGATGCTCCTTTATTAGATTGTAATCCAGTTACCAGTACATTTGTATCAAGTACGATTTGATATATATTCATAGATGATATAGTTTTTAGTTTTGCATCTTCTATCCTTACTTGAGAATCATCTTCTCTTTTAAATCAATAAGTATTTGTCGAATTTTTTCCCTAAATAAATGACAGATAATCTCAACCAGCGCACCTTAACACCAAATACAAGCCCTTAACACCACACAAAAAAAATCCCCCCGAATTTGTGGACGGGGGTAATTCAGTTAAAAACTAACGTAATTTAACTATTAATCGTCGTTCGGGTTCGTTACCCTGACTTTCGGTGGTTAAATCTTCGGAGGATTGGAGAATGCTGTGAATTTGTCGTCTTTCCACAGAAGATAAATATTTTATTTCCTCTGGGCTACCTGTTTCTCTAACTTTAGCCGCCGCAGTTTGGGCGATCGCCACTAATTCCGCCTGACGACGAATGCGGTAACCATTTAACTCCACAGTATAGAAACAAGGAGGATTATCACCCAAATCAATATTTAACAAAGAATTTGCCAAATATTGAATGGCATCAATGGTATCCCCTTTTTTACCAATAAGAGCATTAATCTGATTTTGCTCCAGATTAGCCTCATCGATGGTTAACCAGCAGGAAATTCCCTGTTCTCCATTTTCTTCAATTCTGCCTAGTTGCACATCGGCAGGAATATTCATTAACTTAAGTAGGGTTTCCAACCACTGTTGACCCCGTTGGACTTGTTCATCCATAATTTATTTAACCTGAAGTTTTCTCTTTCTTTTTACTTTTTTTCTCAAAAGGAATTGCTTCCCGACCTTTACTTGCTTTTATCTGATCATCGAGGATCTTTTGGATATTTTCTGGTAAGGGTTCACGCATCAAAATCAGAGTCTGGATAGTTTGAAAAACGTTAGCTAAAACGATATACATCAACACCCCAGCAGGAAGAGGGAAAAACAAAAACATTCCTGAAAAAATAACAGGGGTAATTTTGTTGATGCTTTTTTGTTGATCATTACCTGTATTGGGTTGGGCGGCACCAGATAACTCTTGGTTGAGGTAAATACTAACCCCAAAAAAGATCACCATGCCCAAAATATCCCAGTGGATTCTGCCATTTTCCCCTGTTACGCCAATACGTCCGAGGGCTTCAATAAACAAAAAGCCCTTGTCAGCAGCGATACCGGGTAAAGTTACCTGAATGGTGGCATCTCCTGTGGCGAGGGCGGTAATATTTCCGTTTTCATCGATAGAAAGTCTTTCTTGTCCTTTGGTGACTTGCCACTGGGGAACTACGTCTTTTTCATTGGGATATTGAGCGACCAACTCTTGTAATGATGTGCCTTCGGGGGTTTGAAACTCGATTCTTTCTGTTTCTCCTACTACTAATTTATTACCTGTGGGTATGATAGCCGCAACTTTATGATGTACCCCATCACTGACAAAAACGTTCTGAGTTTTGGTGCTATAAGATTGGGGTGCAATGCGTTCTACTTGTTCTTGGGGGAAGATTTGCACATCAACGTTATAGTTAATATTGGCAAAGGGTGATCCTCTGAGGGTAGCAAAAAGGGCAAAGAGGATAGGCATTTGCAAGAGAAGGGGCAAACATCCTGCGAGGGGATTCCCAAATTCTTGCATGATTTTCCCCATTTCTTCCTGTTGTTTTTGGGGATTATCTTTATATTTTTTTCTAATTTCGTCTTGTTTTTGCTTCATCAGGGGTTGGGTGATGCGCATTTTTCTCATGTTGCGGATTTGCCCTGCACTAAGGGGATAGACGGCAAAACGCACTACTAGGGTTAGGGCTACAATCCCGAATCCGTAGCTTGGCACAATCCCGTAGAAAAAATCTAGGATTGGCAACATGATATTTGTTGATATAAAACCTATACCAAAATCCATTTTTATTTTATTTCCTTACTATATGCTAATAATTTACAATGTACAGTGGACAATTGACAAATTAATGGATAATTGATAGTTAATAATTGATTATTAAAATTGATCTCGACTTTTTCGTTGCATTTGTAAGTCATAACATAGATTAAAGAATAATATTATCCATTCTCAATTATCCATTCTCAATTATTTAAGGTGCGATCGCCTCTAAAGATCTACCTGTTTTATCGGCGGCTTTTTGAGCGATGTATTCAGCAATATTTCTGAAGTTGGGCATAGCTCGTAATTCCAAACGACTTCTATCTTTGAGGGTTACGACAATATCACCCCAAAGGCCTAAGCCCCTAGGCATTTTTACCACCTTGATCACTTCTGAATAAATAATATCGGTGCGATCGCGCCCTTGCCATCCTCCTGTAACAGAAATACGACGATCAGTAATACGATAACGTAACCAAATAGCTCGCACAATGGCACCAACAGTTAAAGGTAAACAAATAACAGTAAAAGCTAATAACACATTAAAAATCAGATCCCCAATATGAGGTCCACCTTCGTAATAAACTTCTTCTTTAATTCCCATAGATAATTTCTGTTTTAATAAGTAACTCTTTTAATTCTCTCAAAAAATGCTCATAATTGCATTCCCCCGCATCAGATTTAACAATAATAACAATTAACCAGTTAGGGGAAATATCAGGAAGTAAAGAACGAAAAGCAGATTTTATCTGTCTTTTAATGCGGTTACGTACCACGGCTTTTTTGCTAACTTTACGACTAATGGAAACCCCCAATTTTGTAGAAGCGGGGTCAACCAAAGGGTCTGAAACCATGGGCAATGCTTTAATAATTAGATGACGACTATAGCGGCGAATACCCTGCTGATAAACAGTTTGAAAATCCGACCGCTTTTTAAGTCGATGTCGTGACGGTAATCCCACTTTAATTTAGAGGATAAATGGATTGGATGAACGAAAAAAACAATCAATTTTGTTATACAGCTAATCTTTGTCTGCCTTTACGACGACGTGCTTGAATAACTTTGCGTCCATCCTTGGTTCTCATACGAGCGCGAAAACCTGAAGTTCTTTTTTGTTTACGTCTAGTTCCGTTTAAAGTATGCTTACTCATTTATCCTTGGTAAAAAAAACAGCATCTTACATTATAAGACACAATGTTAAGTCTCGTCCATTAATTAACCTCAGTTCGGGATAATCTTCTTAGGTTGTAGATATTAAGGTGATGAAGAGTACGGGGGGATAAGGGGTGAGGGAGAAGGGTAAATTTTTTTCGAGCCATTTAAACCAATCCAAAAAATTTTCGCAACTGATGCCGATGGTAAGGTGTAGGGAGGGGCGATCGCTTTTTGTTCCCAATAATCACGAAAGAAATCTTCAGGTTTGAGAGGATTGAGAAGGTATGCTAGATTAAATTTCATGGTCACTAAAAGCAATTTTTATTAATTGTTTTGAAACATTTATTGTTTGTTGTTTAGATAACAATTTATTAAAATATTTATAGTTAATAAAATAACGTATAATCATATTAACAAAAAAATATAATGACTAAAACTGCATTAATTACAGGAGCTTCATCAGGGATTGGTAAAGCATTTGCTGAAGAGTTGGCAAAAAGAAACTATAATTTAATTATTATTGCCAGAAGTACAGACGCTCTAAATAATCTAAAAAAAGAGTTAGAAAATCAAAACAAAATAACTGTAAAAGTAATTACTAAAGATTTAACTTTACCGAATGCTTGTCAAGATATTTATGAACAAATAAAGCAAGAAAAAATTGAAGTCAATTTATTAATAAATAATGCTGGTTTTGGAGATTATGGGGCTTTTTGCGATCGCCCTTTAGACAAGCAATTAAAAATGATCCAACTAAATATTAGCGCCTTAGTTGCCCTCACTCATTTATTTTTACAGGACATGAAGAAAAAAAATCAGGGCGATATTATTAATGTGGGTTCCATTGCCGGTTATCAACCCTTACCTTATATCTCTGTATATGCTGCTAGTAAAGCATTCATTTTGTCCTTTTCCGAAGCACTATGGGCAGAAAATAAAGACTCTGGTGTCAACATTTTAGCTCTTTGTCCTGGACCCACAGAATCAAATTTTGGTCAAGTAGCTGAGTTTAAACCCAATCAAAACACCTCTGATATGTCCTTAGCAAAAGCAGAGGATGTTGTCAAAGATGCCCTTGATTCCCTTGCTCAGAAGAAATCCAATAGTGTTACAGGGGGGTTTGTCAATCAAATTATTGTTAATCTGCCTCGTTTTTTGCCCCGAGAATTACTTTTAAGGGCGGTGAAAAAGCAGTTTTCCCCTGATTAGTAAATTATTGATCTTCTTTTGATTCGGTGGTGGTTAACTGCAAGAATACATCTTCTAGGGAGGGTTTAATTCTTTTCATTTCATAGATACCCAATCCTTGATTAACAATCAACGAGGCAATGTCCTTGCCACTCTCATCACTATTGCTCAATTCCATTTTGATGAGATGGCGGTTTTGTCTGTCTATAAGGGGTTGAACCTTAACAGATTTTACTCCCTGAATGTTTTGTAAAGGAGATAAAATTGTTTCGGTGTTGCCTTCCACTTCGATTTCATAACCAGAATTACTACTTAAACGCTCTAAGAGTTGATTGGGGGTATCTGTTGCAACTATTTTACCTTTGTTAATGATGGTCACAATGTCACAAGTCATGCTCACTTCTGGCAAAATGTGAGTGGATAAAATTACGGTTCTTTCCCCTGCTAAACTTTTGATTAGGTTACGTACTTCGATAATTTGCCGAGGATCTAAACCTACGGTAGGTTCATCTAGTATGATAACAGGGGGTTCATGGACTATGGCTTGGGCGATACCTACCCTTTGACGATAGCCTTTTGAGAGTTTACGAATCAGAATTTTGCTTTTATCTTCTAATTGACAACATTCGATCGCCCTTTGTACTTTATCGGTGCGATCGCCCGATGACACTCCTTTAATTTTAGCAACAAATGATAAAAAATCCTCCACGGACATATCAGGATAAAGGGGGGGAGTTTCTGGGAGATAACCAATATTTTCTCTCACTGCCATGGGGTTTTCGTGGACTTCATACCCCGCAACGGTGGCACGACCTTGGGTAGCAGGAATATAGCCTGTTAAAATGCGCATGGTGGTAGTTTTTCCTGCGCCATTGGGGCCTAAAAAACCTAAAATAGTTCCTTTTTCGACATTAAAGGAGACATTGTTAATGGCTTGGGTTGCTCCGTAGGTTTTACTGAGATTTTCGACTTCTATCATTTTTTTGTGTGTGGGGAATAATATTAGGTTCAGGTAATCAGCTGTGAAAAAACACTCTTGTTTAGCCCCCTAAATCCCCCAATTCTGGGGGACTTTTATCGTAATAATTGATCCGTACTTAATATAAAGCCTTTTTTCAATGCTACGATGAGGCTGTCTTAAAAGGGCAGGATTTTAGACCCAAAAATGTTGAGAACATTCATGTATGTTTAATTGTCAATTTATAAAAGCGAGTCCATAAGTTTCATCACCATCATAGTATCATCGGATAACTCTTGTTGATTTTCTTGATCTACCTTGACTTGATATTCTAATAATCCTTTCATCGCAATGAGTTTGAGGCTGTTTTCTGCATAGGCAGAGGCGATCGCCCCTGCAGATTTCACATAACCAATGGCGCCTAAGTCCATTAAAGCGGAGCGTCTGAGTTGTAATTCTTTACCCTTGAGGGCTTCGACTAACATTTCTCCATAACTATCATCCCCCGTCAACTGATACATTGCCCTTTGGGCGGCATATTTAACCTTAGCAAAAGGATGGTTAAGGAAGGGTTTAATCAAAGTTAGGTCATTTTTTGCCCCAAGGGTGCCTAAAGCCTCTAAGATTGCTTCGTAGGGTTGGTATAGGTGAGGTTTGTCGGCGACTGTGTCTATGGCATAATCCGTTAATTCACCCGCTGAAACTGCTTTTTTTAGTAAATTTTGTAAAGGTGCGATCGCCCTTACATCTCCTAACATTTCCAAAGACTGCGCCGCCGACTCCCTGACGTAATAATCCTCACAATCAAGGCATTGAATCAAAGGCATCACTGCCCTTTCATCTCCTAACTTCCCGAGAGCCTTAGCCGCATTTCGACGCAGAGGAAAACCACCATCAGGAGCTATGTCTTTGGTATCTGTGAGGGCGTTAATCAGTGCCTCTAGGGCAACGGCATCATTTACCCGAAATTTCCCTAACCACCAAGCCGCATAGTAACGGAGTCCTAAATCTTCTGTTTGGTTCAAATGGGCGATCGCGCTTTCAACGGTCAAATTAGGAGCTTCAGTCATAGAAATAGCAAAAATATTGTCAATAATAAACTGTCACAAAAACATTGTAACTGTCAACAAAAGCAAAAGAATTGTTTTAAGTCAAGGCATTGCTTATATCAAGTTCGAGTAATAAGTTCTGAAAAGAATCGTATTTTAGCCCCCTAAATCCCCCAATTCTGGGGGACTTTCCATTATCATGATTTATCTGAACTTAATATTAATAATGGTATGAAATATAATTGAATGATGCGAAAAACTAAATCTTCAAAATATTATCACTATTGCCTGTTCCCCATTTCCTGTTCCCTTAAATGATAAATCATATCTAAAATCAGCAACGCTTAAGTCAACATTTCTGCCCCAATCAGCTTTTTATAACGTCTTGCCAACTCATTTTTTAAACTAGAGCCATCCTGCAAATACTTATCCTGTAACAAAATCTTCTCCGCCGCATCCCTCGCTAAAACCAACACTTCTTGATCTTCTACCAAACTCGCTAGGGCAAAATCAGGCAAACCCGATTGACGAGAGCCTAACACCTCCCCAGGCCCCCTTAACCTTAAATCCATCTCTGAGATGAAAAAGCCATCCTGTGACTGTTCCAACACTTTTAACCGTTGTACCCCATCGGGGGATTTACTACCGCTGATGAGTAAACAAAAGGATTTATGACTGCCACGGCCTACCCTACCCCTCAACTGATGCAGTTGTGACAAGCCAAAACGTTCGGCATTTTCAATTAACATTACCGTGGCATTGGGTACGTCAACCCCTACTTCGATAACGGTGGTGGAGACGATTATTTGGGTTTGGTTATCCCGAAAAGCGGTGAGGGCGGCTTCTTTTTCGTCTGATGACATACGCCCATGGAGTAAGCCCACATTAAAATCGGGAAAGATTTTCTCGCTAAATTTTTGATGTTCAACTACGGCGGCTTTTACATCTAATTTTTCTGATTCTTCAATCATGGGAAAGATTACATAAGCCTGTCTGCCTTGGGCAACTTCCCTTTTGATTAATTCATAGGCCTGGGTGCGCTGTTTTCCTGCCAATACCGTAGTTTGAATGGGTTGTCGTCCAGGGGGAAGTTCGTCAATTTGGCTTACGTCTAAGTCACCGTGGAGGGTGAGGGCGAGGGTGCGGGGGATGGGGGTGGCTGTCATGGTAAGCACATGGGGGGCTTTTCCTTTGGCTAAAAGACGGGCGCGTTGTTGTACCCCGAAGCGATGTTGTTCGTCAATAACGACTAAACCTAGGTTACGGAATTTGACGGGATCTTGAATTAGGGCGTGGGTGCCGATTAAAAGGGGTAATTCACCGCTTTGGAGTTGGGAATGGATCTCCCTCCGTTTAGCGGTTTTGGTTGACCCTGTGAGCAATTCTACGGGCAAATGGAGCAGGTTAAACCACTGGACTATCTTGCGATAGTGTTGTTCGGCTAATACTTCGGTGGGTGCCATGAGGGCTGCTTGATACCCTGATTGGAGGGCTGCAAGGATGGCGAATACGGCGACGATGGTTTTTCCTGAGCCTACATCCCCTTGCACTAGACGATTCATGGGGGAGGATGATTCTAAGTCGGCTTCGATTTCGTTGATTACTCTTTGTTGGGCATCGGTGAGTTGGAAGGGCAGGAGTTTGTTAAATTCTTCGATGAGTTTTCCTTGGGGGATGAAGGGGGAGGCTTGGCGGTTTTGCTTGTCTTGTTTTTTTCTTTCTAAGAAGCCCAGTTGTAAATAAAAAAATTCGTCAAAAATTAGCCTTCTTCTAGCGTCTGTTAGTTGTTTTTGATTGTCTGGGTAATGGATATGGGCGATCGCCCTTTGTAACTCAACTAAGCTATACTGTCTTTTAAGATTAACAGGTAAAGGATCATCAATTTCCGAGAGAGTTGGTAAACACTCCACCACCGCCTTACGAATTAAATCCGCCGCCACCCCTTCGGTGAGAGAATATACAGGCAGCAAACGACCTATTTTCAAAGAGTTAATATTATCCCCAGCCGAATCCAAAACCTCAAATTCAGGATTATCAAGGGTGATACCATACTTATTTCCCTTCACCAACCCCGAAGCCGCAATTAACGCCCCCATAGGATAAGAGCGCTTCATCTTCTCCTGCCATCCCCTACTACTAAAATAATTTCCCGCAAAAAAACGACTTATTTTTAAGTCTCCTGTCTTATCTCGAATAACAAGACTCAAAATAGTAAGTTTTTTATTTTTAGGACTACTAAAACAAGAACATTTTTTCACCTTCCCAATCACCGTAACAGTTTCCCCTACCTCCAAATCCTTAATGGCAATCTTATTACCATAATCAATATGCTCCCGAGGATAGTAAAATAAAACATCCCTAACCCGATAAATACCCAACTTTTCCAACAACTTATTTTGTCGATTATTGACACACTTTAAATTAATTACAGGACTATTTAAAGTAATCTTTTCAACAGTTTCCTTTACCTTGGGAGTAACAGTGACAGTTTCCACCTTAGAAGGGAAAGGTATTATATTATCCTCTTTTATCGTCTCCTTTCTTTGTGCTTCTTCCTTTTGTTTTTCCTTTACCTCATCAATGAAATTCTCCACATAATCGATCAAATCTTTTTTTTCCTGTAAAGTTAGTCGAGGATACTCCGCAAAATCCTTCGCCACTTTTTGCCACTTAAAAGCAATCATCAAATTTAGCACAGGAGGAATACCCCCAAAACTAAGACAGAGAAACTCATGGAAGCGATATTGATTTCCCTTCAGATTTTTATAACCATATTCCCTCTCCACCGACAACGCCCTTTCTATTCTTGCCCAATCAGGGGATTTTCTACCCTCTCCACTCATGACTATTTCCTAGTCTCATCCGAAACTTTACGCTTTCTAGGATAACTGATTCTTGCTTGTTGACTAATGAATTTAGTTGATAATTAGAAAAAAAGTTTGACTGAAAAAATAGAGTACACAAGTGATTAATATTTTTTGCCCTTGTCTTGATTCCATCGAAAACTCCCAGCAAGTATTTGAAAAGGAAAAAGAGTTTGATCATCAAAAAATTTTAATAAACATGGAATTTTCTTAAATGGTTGCGTGGCTAGGGGTGGGAGCAATAAATAAATATAAGTTATAATTTCTATAGAAACCAGAGAATCTATATTAAAGAAATGACCGGAAAAACTCTCTCAGCCCATGTTGATATGGAGACTTCAGAAAGAATTACCGCTTTATCAAAAAGAGAAAATCGTTCAAAATCTCAAATTGCCAGTACTGCCATCAAACTATGTTCTATCTTGCCACCAAATGCTTGGTCGGCTTTGTTGCAATTAACTAATGTTGCGTCAAAATCACAATGGCTCGAAATTAGCCAAGACATTACCAGAGTATTATTACACCATCAATATCAACTAGCCCAAAAAAGAATTGCTGAAAATATAGATCAAGAATTATTAAATAGCTTGGAAACAGAAGATGATATTTTATCCGCATCAATAAAATTAACTGGTAATGTGTAAACCTTTAAAGTTATGCCTTGATCTAAATATTTGGTGTGCGGCACTATTAGCTGATATTAAAGGTAACCAAAACTCTGCTTGTCAAAGTATTGTTAATTTTGTTCGTTATGGACATTGTTACTCAAGAAAAGTAGAACTTATTATTTCTTGGGGAATGTTAAATCGTTTAGAATAAGTTTTGTTACAACTAACTCCCCTAGCTGAGGATGCTTCTTTTTATGTCAATGTTATTTCTGGCTATGCCCAGCTTAGTAATCCTCAGTTAATCTTAGGCGGTACAGGAGTTCTTGCTATTGATGATTTAGAAGATCAACAAGTTTTAGAAACCGCTGTAGCTGGAAAAGCTGATTTATTGATAACTGCTAATTTTCAGGACTTTCTTAATAAAGATGTGAAAACCATTATTCCAAATAAGTACGCTATTTATGATTTTCCTCATCATAATATTCATATTGTTCATCCTTATTTAGCCGTTAATTGGTTAAACAAAGGTACAATTCCTCCTATATCTCAACCATAGTCATCTTGTCTATCAATCCCTCTAGGTTTTACAACTCCATAAATTAAGCCCACGGCGATCGCCTTTACCCATTAATCTTAGAAACAGACGAGATTTCAAGAAAATTATCAGGCTAAGGAAGCTAGAACAGTAAGGGCGATCGCACCTATTTTTGGTGTGAAGAAATAACAATATTTATTTTTGTTCTCAGCGATGTATAAAAGCTAATGGTTGTGTTTCTTAAATATCTATTAGTATATGTTTAATTAACATTACTGAATTTCCCATGGAAAAATTAGGAATCTATACCTTAGCCAATGATGTTGTCTTTGATCAGCTCGTTGCTTTGTTGAATAGTATCGAAAAAAATGTTAGTCCAGATATTCCTATCTGCGTTATTCCTTTTGACGATAATCTTGACAATGTAAAGCGAGAAATCGAACAAAGAGATAATGTCAGTTTATTTGATAATCCAGAGTCTATCAAGCGTTGGGAAACTTTTGCCACTGAAATATGGTCAAAACATCCAAAAGCAAATCAAACTAAGCAATTTTGGGGCAAAGGACATCATCACCGTTTCGCCGCTTTTGATGGAGATTTTGATAAGTTTGTTTTTTATGACGCTGATAGCTTGGCTATGCAGCCCCTCGATAAAATTTTTGATAAGCTAAATGATTATGACTTTGTTTTTGATGATTGGGAGCATCGTAAACCCATAGAAACATCAGCTTTAAATATATCTTTGATAGAAAAAACTGGTATTTTTAAGGAGGAACAGGTTAGACCAAAGTTGCATTGTTCTAGTTTATTTGGCTCAAAAAAAGGTATTTTCAATGAGGAGGAATTAGGAAAATTAAGAAAGAGATTAATTAATGATAACGAAATTACTTGGATTCCTCGTTGGTGGGATGATGCTTTTTTGTTTAATTATTTAACTCTAAGGTGCGATCGCCCCTTATACAACTTTACATTAAGTGAAAATCCCCAAGATCGCACGGGTAACTGTGCTGATGCCGATCCTTTCATCAATGTGGATAATGTACTGTGCAACAAGCAGGGCTTAAAACCTATCCATCGCATCCATTATATGAATTATTCTTCCGCAGACTTTGCTAGTTTAACGAAGGGATATGATGTCAATATTCGTTATCAGGAAGAATTTTTGTACTATCGATTTTTAAAAAATCCTGAACAAAAACCAAAAGAGTTAAAAAAACGTAGTATATTTCATAAACTTAAAAGTAAAATAAAACCTATTAAAAATAAACTTTTAGATTAATAAATATGTTCAGTAAAATAAAAAACAAAACATATAAACTATTTGATGTAATAAAAGGCAAATATTATACTTATTTGATAACTCAATACAAATATCATCAGCTTTCATTTAGTCAAGAAGGAGAGGATAGAATATTAAATCGATTTTTTGAAAGACAAGAAAAAGGTTTTTATGTAGATGTCGGAGCACATCATCCTCAGCGATTTTCTAATACTTATTTGTTCTATTTAAAAGGATGGCGAGGAATTAACATTGATCCGCTACCGGGTTCTATGGAGAAATTTAATCAATTAAGATCAAATGACATAAATCTTGAATTAGCAATTTCTAACCAAAATGAAAGTTTGACTTATTATCAATTTAACGAACCTGCTTTAAATGGTTTTTCTGAAGACTTAGCCAAAGAAAGAGATGGTTTGAGGGGAGAATATCGTATAGTAGGAAAAACAGAACTTAATTCGAGAAATCAACTTGCTGATGTTTGGCCGGATTTAAACGAAAGAGTTATTAGACAAAAACAACTTTTAGATGTACAAAATAATATGGTTGATACATGGGATTATATTTGGTCTTTTTCCTGCACTCTGCAAAAAGCCTTCTCTATCTTACCAATGAATAACTTAATTCAAAATATAGGTTTCGGTATGGATGCAACACATACCAGAGGCTCTGATAAACGTGCTTTCGCAAAAACTAATGAGCTATCAATTTGTACGCATCCTGAATGGCTCTATTGTCCAGTTGATATTGAAAATGAAAGGTTACTACGTTTTAACCCAACAAAAAAATTAAAGTTGAAATTTCAAATAATTCAATTTACTAAAAGTATTATTAGATAAAGTAATAATTCAGAGGAATAAAAAATGAGTGAGCAAATAAATAAAGCCCCACAGATTGCAGTTTGGGGATCATATCTTTGGGGTAACTTTGGTGATGATGTTATGGCAATTATGGTATCTCGTCATCTTCAAAAACAAGGTTTTCATCCTGTTGTTTATAAATTAGACGCTAAGTTAGCCGAGTATTACGGAATATCCTCTGAATCAGACATAAATATTCTTTTCTCAGGTTCAATTGCTTGTATTGTTGGTGGTGGTGGTCTTTTATGTCCAGATAATTTGATGGATAATGAATGGAAAAAGTTTTATCACTCTCTTTCACAGTACCCAATTCCTGTTCATTTTTGTAGTATTGGTGGTGACGGAAATTCCTCACTTCCTCTGTTGAGCTTATATGCAATAAAATCATTGCTTCTTCCCAATATAAAATCAGGAACAGTCAGGCTAGAATCGGATGTTAAACTTTTTGAAGAATTAGAAATTGATTGTGAATTTTACCCTGATATTATTTTATCAAGTCCTATATTCTTTCCTGTTAATTCAGATAATTATGTGGAAACAAAAGCTCAGAAAAATTCCAAATTTTCAATCATGATCAATTTGTCAAAACGCAATAACATAAGAATTATATTTAAATTAATTAATTTACTTTTTATATTCTGTCATAGTAAGATCACGTACTTAAGAACTCACCTCTCATGGCTTAATCCATCAAAACCACCTTTTCTTGATTATGAGTATCTCGGTTCAGAATCAGATGAGCAAGTTGTCAGATATGAAAATATAGAGCAGGTTAGAGATGCTTTACTAAATTCTGATTTAATTATTTCATGTAAACTGCACGCTGGAGTTTTTGCATTGTCTTATGGAATTCCTTTTATCTCAATTAATGGTGCTAAAAAAACTAAAGCATTCTTTGATCAAGCTAATATTAATTCATATTTCAGTATTGGACGTTTTTACTTACTTCGTCTATTTTTCTTGATTTTGAATAGAAAAAAACTGTCATCTATAATTGATGCGATTCACCATAATACTAAGCTTCCTATTTTTAGACAGAAATCATACGGACATTTTGAGGCTATTGATAAATTTATCTCTAAATATTATGCCTCAACTCTATAATAAGTTGGGTAGTATTTAGATATTTTAACAATAACAAAAACTTATCCTTCTTAAATAACAATACAAGTTTAAATTTATGATTATTAGCCCATTAACTAATTAGGGTCTGCTGAATAATTTATTCCTTAGAAATAAATTTACATATAAAGTTATTCGACAATTTTTGAAAACTTCACTAGTCCGGAATTATATTGAGGGTCATACCATCTATGTTTGCTTTGAAAAAAATTAAATAATAAATAATATAGGATGATACTTTAAGATAAAAAAATGAAAGTCTTACAAATTAATCAATCAGATTTGAGCGGTGGTGCGGCTATTGCATCTTATCGTTTACACCAAGGATTATTAGAAGCAAACATTGACTCAAAATTATTAGTAGGCAACGTCCAAAAAGAAGATAAATTAGTTCAAAAAGTTCCCCGTCAAGGAAAAATTGACACTCAACTATATCGAATTACCAGTAGATTAGGGTTAAATTATATACATCTACTCAGTACATATAATATTCTCAAACATCCCTTTTACAAAGAAGCAGATATTCTAAATTTCCATAATCTACATACAGGTTACTTTAACTATCTAGCTGTTTCTGCCTTAACCAAAAATAAACCTGCCGTTTATACCCTCCATGATATGTGGAGTTTTACAGGACATTGCGCCTATAGCTATGACTGTAATAAATGGCAAACTGGTTGCGGAAAATGTCCTTATCCCGACACTTATCCTAAAATTAAACGAGACAATACCAAACTAGAATGGAAACTAAAAAAATGGGTTTATGAAAACTCTAATTTAACCATTGTCACTCCTAGTAGTTGGTTAGCTCAAAAAGCAAAAAAAAGTATGTTGAATCGCTTTACAATTCAATGTATTCCCAACGGTATTAATACCAAAACTTATCAACCTCTTGAGAAAGAAAAATGTCGCCAAATTTTGGGAATACCTCAAGGAAGAAAAGTATTAATGTTTGCCGCCCAGAGTCTTGCTGAAACCCGCAAAGGAGGAGATTTATTAAAATCAGCTCTCTTACAACTTCCTACCGCCTTAAAGAAAGAAATTATACTTTTAATAATGGGGTCTGGTGGTGGTAATTTTAGTAAAAACCTTGACATAGAAACCCTTAGTTTAGGTTACTTAAATGATGATTACCTCAAATCACAAGCCTATTCTGCATCGGACTTATTTCTCTTTCCCACCCGTGCGGATAATTTACCCCTAGTATTACAAGAAAGTATGGCTTGTGGTACTCCCATGGTTTCATTTGACATCGGTGGGGTATCAGATTTAGTACGCCCAAATATAACGGGATACCTAGCTCCCCCCGAACAAGCAGAAGACTTTGCGAGGGGAATAATAGAACTATTAGAAGATGATAACTTAAGAGAGAAAATGGGTAAAAATTGCCGTGAAATAGCTTTAAATGAATATTCCTTGGAATTACAAGCACAAAGATATAGTAACTTATATCAACAACTATTGAAGTAATAATTATTAATTTATTTTGATAATAACTTTTTACATTTAAGGGCAAACATAAATAAATAAGAACTACTTAACCAATAAAATTTGGCGTACACCTTTTCCCATGAAGGTAAATTTTGCCAATGTTTGTTAAATACAGCCATATTTTCCTTTGCAAAAGTACTCCAACCTTGACCAGATTTACAGTCAGAATGTAAACGAAAATATGCAAATTCTTGGGGAATAAAGTGGAATTTATAATGGTTATATAACATGATTCTTAACCAATAATCATAATCCATACATAAATTAAGTTCTTCATCCAACAAACCTGTTTTTGTGAAAACCTCTTTGTGCCAAAATGTTCCTTGTTGTGGTGGCATAACCGTTGGTAATCCTTTCATTCCTGATTGCTGATGAAATAAAAGATTATAACGGGAAAATACAGGGGATAAGCCATGAAAAGTATTGATATTGCTCAAGAATACTTTGCCAGTCACTACAAAGCGTTTTTTCTGAGGGTTGATTTCTTGGGCAACTCGGCTTAACACTCCCTGAAAATAATAATCATCAGAATTAAGCCAAGCAATTATATCCCCTGTAGCCTTTTGAAAACCTTTGTTAATACCATTACTTTGTCCTTGATCTTTTTCACTTACCCAGTAAGCTAACCATGGGGAATATTTTTCGATAATTTCAACAGAATTATCATTACTACCACCGTCAATAATAATGTATTCAAGATTAGGATAGCCTTGAAGTAATACTGAGCGTATGGTTTCTTCTAAATACTCCCCTTGATTATAGGAGGGAGTCACGATGGTAATTTTTGGCCAGTCAACACCTTCTGGCATTTTATCACTGACTCGAGGCGTTTCTTCCGTCCAAGGCCAGCCCTGTTTATTTTCTGGTGGTGGGGGTAATGTGTCTAGTGTTGCAACTAACATTTTTTATTAAATTTATCTTATTATATTTAGCCGTTGGTTAATGATCATTAAGTTATTTATGAATAGACTCTGAATAAGTAACCTAATTTGAGACTTTAATTCTATCAAATGTTTAAATTATTAAACACTTTTATTATCATGACACTAATGATTTTAATATTGCTTTAAATTTTACATGGACAGTTCAAAATGTATAGCAATTGGCAGTAAGGAAAAACCAGGACAGTAAGGGCGATCGCCATAATAGAATCAATAGTTATTGAAAGCGGTAAAATAAAGGAATCAAGGAAAAATTTAAAAATACTGACAATAACTTTGAAGCATAACTTAAAAGGATAGCTAGAAAATAGGAAAAGAAACCATGACAGAAAGGGAGATCAAAAATCTTATTCAACAACAACTTCCTGAATTAATTAACAACGATCCGCAGATTCGGGATTTTATTCTTCGTACCGTATCAGACTATTATTCTCCCCGACAAGAAACCGAAAGTAAATTTGACCGTATCTTAGCAGAATTACAGCGAGACAGAGAAGAACAAGCTCGTAAATGGGATGAAAACAACCGTAAATGGGATGAAAATAACCGTAAATGGGATGAGCAAAATCGACGTTTAGATAACTTTATCCATGAACAAAATCAGAAATGGCAGGAACAAAATAATTTCAACAAGCAACTTCTTCAGGAAATAAAAAGACTAGATCAAAGATATGACAGTACCATAGGTGCTTTAGGTTCAAGATGGGGTTTATATTCTGAAGCTAGTTTTCGCAATGGACTCAAAGGGATTTTGGAGGATTCTTTTGGGGTAGAAGTAATCAATGTGAATGAATTTGATGATGAGGGGGAAGTGTTTGGTCGTCCTGATCAGGTAGAAATTGATGTCATTATTAAAAATGGTTTATTGATACTATGTGAAATCAAATCTAATATTGATAAGGGTGGAATGTATATTTTTAATCGTAAAGTAGAATTTTATCAAAAACACCATCAACGTCAAGTTAATCGTAAATTAGTCATTTCTCCCATGGTTGACAAACGGGCGTTACCCGTAGCCAAAAAATTAGGTATTGAGGTTTACAGTTATGCCGAAGATGTTCCTATTATTGATTAATAGGTTTATCACGAATTGAATCATCGTCTACGATACGTGGCGATTATATTCAAGATCGCCCTTACCGATTAATCTTAGAAACAAACGAGATTTCGAGAAAATTATTAGGTTAAGTAGTTAAAATTAGTTGATTGAGCAAAAACCAAAAGAACCTGAAATACTATGCAGTTAATGCACAATGGTTTAAAAGACCTACTTTTAATTCCTGAGTATAGCAAAAGGGCGATCGCACCTATTTTTGATGTGGAGAAAAAGTGAGATCATTAAAGACCCGAATCTTACGCCCATTTCAAGCATCCCGTATTGCTGCTACCTTCCGGTCCTGACAAAGTTTGAGCGTCGAAACCGCATAAGTCCGAGTCATCTAATATTATAGCTTATTGCAAAGGTAAGTTTCAACTATGAAAATCATTACCCGTATCAATTATCATCATAAAATACGAAAAAGCATATTCCCAGACTAACTAGGACATGAATATATTAGTAACAGGTGCCGCAGGATTTATTGGTTTTTATCTAACTCAAGAATTACTATCCAGAGGAGAATCTGTTATCGGTATAGATAATCTTAATGATTACTACGATACCTCCCTCAAAACAGCACGATTACAAAAATTAGCAGCACAAAAAAACTTCACCTTTCACAAACTAGATTTAGCGAATAGAAAAAATTTAGAACAATTATTTAAAAACAATCAATTTGATTTCGTCATACATCTAGCCGCCCAAGCAGGGGTAAGATATTCCATCGAAAATCCCCATGCCTATGTAGATAGTAATTTAGTGGGTTTTGTAAATCTCTTGGAATGTTGTCGGCATAATAGCATAAAACATCTAGTTTTCGCCTCCTCTAGCTCTGTTTATGGGGCTAACAAAAAGATTCCTTTTTCTACCTCCGACAATGTCGATAATCCTGTTAGTTTATATGCCGCCACCAAAAAAGCCAATGAGTTGATGGCGCATACCTATAGTCATCTGTATCATATTCCTTGTACGGGATTACGCTTTTTTACCGTTTATGGGCCTTGGGGAAGACCTGATATGGCATACTTTTTATTTACTAAGGCTATTTTAGAAGGAAAACCGATTAAGGTTTTTAATTATGGCAGAATGCAGCGAGATTTTACCTATATCGATGATATTGTGGAGGGAATTATTCGGGTAATGAATCATCTTCCTCAATCATCAACAGCTGAGGATGGAAGCAAAATCCCCCCTTATAAGATATATAACATTGGTAATAATCAACCCGTTGAGTTAACTAGATTTATTGAAGTTATCGAAAATTGCTTGGGTATGGAGGCTGAAAAAAATTTCTTACCCATACAACCCGGAGATGTGCCGACAACCTATGCAGATATTGATGATTTAATTCAAGATGTCGGTTTTAAGCCTACTACTTCTATTGAGGAGGGCATTGAAAGGTTTGTAAGTTGGTACAAGGATTATTACAAAATTGTCTAACATATTGATTTAATTTTGTCAACAAAAGTAATTAAACTTTAGATAGGGATAGATTTTTGTTAACATTTTGTAATAGTTACTAAAATTAATTCCTATGACACAATCTACCCTAGAAAAAGCAAAAGCCCCTATAGTTTTACCTGTGGGGGGAGAGGATGAAGATAATTTTAATTATCAAGAGGTTTGGTATCCTGTGTTTTTTGTGGAGGATTTGGAGAAAAATCGACCCAATTCTTTTACTTTATTAGAGGAAGATATTGTGATTTGGTGGGAGGAAAAAACTTCTCAATGGCGAGTATTCACCGATAAATGCCCTCATCGTTTAGCGCCTTTAACGGAGGGGAGAATTAATGAGGAGGGTTTGTTGGAATGTCCTTATCATGGTTGGGCTTTTTCTGGGGAAGGAGATTGTGAGGTGATACCCCAACAACAAGAAAATCAACGGGCGCATACTTCTTCCCGTGCCTGTGTGAGGGCTTATCCTTGTAAGGTTGAGCAGGATTTATTATTTGTTTATGCTGGTAATCCTGATAATGCGGATAAAACTCCTATTCCCATAGTAGGTCCTTTGGAGGAGGATAAGGATAAATGGTTAGTGTTAAATACTTTTCGAGATATTCCTTATTCTGCTCTCACTTTATTGGAAAATGTTTTGGATTCTAGTCATATACCCTATACTCATCATGGTTCTGTGGGCGATCGCACCAACGTTTCTACGGTAGAATTAGAGATTATCAGTAGTAATAGGCAAGGCTTTAATGGGGTATGGCAAGAAGGACCAAGAAAAGGTAAGCTAGGCAGTCAATATACGACCTTTGTTGCCCCCAATTTAATGTGGCATGACTTAACCTCAAAACAATTTGGACGCACCATGACGGTGGTTTATGCAACTCCTATTAGTAAAGGAAAATGTCGTTTGTTTGCTCGTTTTCCCTTCCAATTTTCCTCAAAAATCCCTCAATTTTTTATCAAATTAACCCCTCGTTGGTATTCCCATCTTAACCAAAATGCTATCCTTGAAGATGATCAAATTTTCCTTCATTATCAAGAGCGATACTTAGAAAAATTAGGCGGTAGCGAAAAATATGAAAAAGCCTGTTACTTACCCACCAAGGCAGATTTATATGTAACCGAATTTAGACAGTGGGTAAATAAATATAATGCCGAATTATTCCCCCATCAAAACTTACCAGCAACCCCCACCCATGAAACTTTATTAGAGCGTTATCATTCTCATACAGAAAAATGTTCTAGTTGTCGACAAGCGCTGAAAAACATTCAAAAAATTCGTCAAATTTTAATCATTTTTAGTGCTATTATTTGGTCAATTTTACCAGCAATTGCCCTTAAATTAGAAAATATATCTCCAGCAATTATTTACTCCGTGATCACAGTCAATCTAGTTAGTATTTTTAGCTATTTTTACTTAGGTAAAATTGAAAAGAGATTTTATCAAGGTCAAGAAATCGCCCCTAGAAATTTGAAAAAATAGCGGATGATAAAATTGATCATAGCTGACAATAATAAAGTTATTTAATTTAACCATGATCGTAAGAGTTTACATCTAAAAATAAGAAAAGACGTAACTATTTTGAGAAAAATTTTCAGAATAGCCAACATTGGCTAGAATTAGATGTCAGTGACTATAAATATATGTCCAATATCAAGGGAGGAACTAGGTGAGTGATAATATAACCATCAATAAACAGGATTCTCGTCATGAATTAAGAGAATTACTTAATTCGCAACTAAGATTAATGTTAGAGCAAAATAATCTTGAGGGGGCGAAATCTTTACTATTACCCGTGCAACCTGTAGATATTGCCGAAGCCATTGGGGATTTGCCAGAAACACAAAAATTAATTGCTTTTAGACTTTTAAATAAAACTGAAGCCATTGATGTTTATGAACATTTAGACTACAACACCCAGCAATCTTTGATTCAAGAATTTAAACGTCAGGAAGTGTTGGACATTGTTGATAAAATGTCCCCTGATGATAGGGCAAAACTTTTTGATGAATTACCTGCGGCGGTGGTTAGTCGTATTTTAGAGCAACTCAGCCCAGAGGAAAGACAGGCAACTAATTTACTGTTAGGGTATGGGGAAGATACGGCAGGGCGGATAATGACTCCTGAATATATCGCCCTCAAACAAGATTTTACAGTGGGACAAACCCTCGAGAAAATTCGCACGGAAGCTAGGGCTTCGGAGTTAATATATTATATGTATGTTACCGATGCTTCTCGTCATCTTTTGGGCATTGTTTCTTTACGAGACTTGGTGGTTAGTTCTCCTGATGATACCCTTGATAAGGTTTTAACAAAAGATATAGTTTATGTTAACACGGACATGGATCAAGAAGAGGTAGCGAGGTTGATTCAACGTTACGACTTTTTGGCTGTGCCTGTGGTGGATAAGGAGTTACGGTTAGTGGGTATCGTGACGGTGGACGATGTCATTGATATTATCGAAAGGGAAGCGACGGAGGATATTTATGCCCTCGGTGCGGTACAGTCAGATGGAGATAGTAGTTATTTTAAAACAAATTTGTTTGTAGTAGCCCGAAGAAGGGTTGTATGGTTGTTGGTATTGTTATTAACTAATACTGTGACGGGGAGTATTATTGGGGCGCAGGAGGATATACTGGCACAGGTAACGGTTTTAGCGGCTTTTATTCCTCTTTTGATTGGCACGGGGGGAAATATTGGTACTCAATCTTCAACGGTGGTAATCAGGGGATTAAGCACTGATAAAGTGAGTGATTATGGTCCTGGAAAAATTATTTTTAGGGAAGCCATAGCAGGTTTATTATTAGGTTTAATATTGGGTTTATTGGCTACGGTTTGGGCTTATTTTTTACCACAAACAAATCAAAATCCCATTGTGTGTATTACGGTAGGATTTAGTTTAGTGGCGATCGCCCTTTTAGCTTCGGTA
The DNA here is from genome assembly GCA_000317655.1 of Cyanobacterium stanieri PCC 7202. Taxonomy (NCBI): domain Bacteria; kingdom Bacillati; phylum Cyanobacteriota; class Cyanophyceae; order Chroococcales; family Geminocystaceae; genus Cyanobacterium; species Cyanobacterium stanieri. The sequence continues at coordinate 797,793 of CP003940.1, read as the reverse complement.
GCGGGTTCAGCATTACCATTTCTATTTCGCTCTCTAGGATTAGATCCTGCGTTGATGTCTGCCCCATTTATCACCACAGCAGTAGATGTTTTAGGTGTGTTAATCTATTTTACTATCGCCCGTATGTTGTTAGGACTTTAGGAGAAAGGCAATGATTTTCAAAAATTTTACTTGGTGGGAGATTGGGGAATATATTACGGTCATAATCTTCTTAATTTTACTCATCACCTACGGGGATGGACAGGAAAATTTTCCCATTATATTTGTTATGGCGATTGTGCTAATTCTTAACCTGATTAATCGTAAATCATTAGAGTATAGAAATAAGAAAAGAATTGCGGCAGCTCTTAATATTCAACTAAAAAAGTTTACTGAACAAATAGCAGAAATTAATGAAAGATTTAATGCTTTAAATAACAGTAAATATTTTAACAAATCTTCTTTATCTACCTCAAAAATAAAAGTATCTGATAATGAAATCATTGCTTCCCTTCAAAAAGATATAGAAATGATTAATCAATCCGTCACCAGCATGATTGATTATGTAAATAATAACGATATACAAAAAAGAATCAGTATCATTGAGCAAAAATTACCCTATATAGATTCCCTCAATTATGGTAGTGGTTCAAATAGTGGTGATTCTATTCAACTAGCAGATCCCGAAATTATCCATCAAAAATTGCCAGAATATAACCTTAATTCGCCCCCTAGAATTGGTTGGAAATGTATTCACATTATCGAAGCCCATAATCAATCAGTTACAGACTTAAGTTTGACCCATGATAAAAAATATTTGGTCAGTGTTTCTTGGGATCAATATCTAAAATTATGGTCATTGGGAGATGGTTTAGAAATTGATAGCATTCAGGCTTCAGAACAGGGTTTACTAACCGTTAGCACCCATGCAACTAATTATTTTGACCATGGTATTGCCACAGGAAGTTTAGACCAAGATGTTAAGATTTGGTCATTGGAAAAAAAGGAAAAAAAGAATTAGAATTTAGATTAGAACATACTTTAACCGAGCATACAGGTTCCATTCATGGTCTAGAAATTGCTCCAGAAAATAATTATTTAATTAGCGGTAGTTACGATCAAACTTTGAAAAAATGGGATCTCCTTCAAGGGGATTTAATTGATAGTTGTTATGATGATAATGGCGCTATAAATGCGATCGCCCTTAACGATAAAATAGGGATTGTCGTCAGTGGAGGAGGAGATGGCAGTATCTCAGTATGGGAAATCAGTGGCAACAAAAAATTAGCCATCTTGGTAGGTAACTTAATCTCCCTCGAATCCATCACCATCAGTAAATCAGGGGAATATGTTGCCGCAGGTTGTGCCAACGGAAAAATTATGATTTGGTATTTACCCCCATCCATCTTTACCCTTTTCCAAGAAGTATCACCCACCCTACAAATCCAAGGACATCATGGACAAATCATGGATCTAATATTTAGTCCCGATGACCAACTACTATATACTGCGGGGGTAGATGGGTTTTTAAAAATCTGGTACTGTGCCACAGGTAACGAATTAGGACATTTAAAAATTAGCGACGATAATCGTATCTTTTCCCTCGCTCTCAGTGAAGATGGAGAAATTTTAGTGGCTGGGGGGGTAGATGGCACCATCAAAATTTGGCAACAAACCCAAAACAATAATTAACCTTAGTTCAGGATAAGAGTTGTCAGTATGGTAGGGGACGTAGGGACGTAGCACGCTACGTCCGCACTACGTCCTCTGAATAGAGCGTGATTAATTAAAGCATAGAAACCATTGCCCATTGCCTATTGCCTATTCCCCCCTTAAATGTTATCCCGAACTCAAGTTAAAATAAGAATATAGTTAATTTTTATTTACAATTAGGAAAAATAGATTAAATGGGTAATGAAAATATCGTACTCTTATCCTCCCGAGAAATTGACAAAATGCGTCAAGCAGGAAAACTCGCCGCCCAATTGTTAGACCATTTAGGAAAAATGGTTAAACCGGGAGTTAGTACCTATGAAATCAATCAAGAAGCCGAAAGATGGACAAAGGAAAAAGGTGCCATCAGCGCCCCTTTGGGCTATGGAAACCCGCCTTTCCCTGCTTCCATCTGTACCAGTATCAATGAGGTAATTTGTCATGGTATCCCCAGTAAAAATCAAATCCTCAAAGACGGTGATATTATTAATATTGATGTAACCCCCATTGTGGACGGTTATCATGGTGACACCTCCAAAACCTTTTTTGTGGGCAACCCTTCCCCCAAAACCAAGAAACTGGTAGAAGTAACCGAAGAATGTTTATACCGTGGCATCAATGCTGTTAAACCCAACGGCAGAATCGGCGACATTGGGGCAGCTATTCAGGAATATGCAGAAAGTTGTGGTTTTTCTGTGGTGCGTAATTTTGTTGGACATGGCATTGGCAGAGTATTTCACACAGCGCCTCAAGTTCCCCATTATGGCAAAAAAGGCACGGGTAAAAAAATTCGTCCGGGCATGGTGTTTACCATTGAGCCCATGATTAATGAGGGTACATGGGAGGCTGATATTCTTGATGATAATTGGACAGCGGTAACAAAGGATCGTAAATTATCGGCTCAATTTGAGCATACCATTGCGGTAACTAAGGAAGGGGTAGAAATTCTGACGGTGGATAAATAAATTATCTATGGGTGATGGGGTGTTAGGGAGCAATATTAATTAGGTTTAGTGATCAAGTTTTCGGTTGTTTGTGCCTGTTTATTTTTATTATGAAAAAATTTTTTCTTTGTTGCCTCGTTATTTTTTATATATTCTTTTCGGGAATTTTGGGAGTGCCGAATGCCTATGCTTTTAGTGAGGAGGAAAAATTAGTTCTTCAATGTTGGCGGTTGGTAAATGAAGCCTATGTGGATAGTTCTTTTAATGGTCAAAATTGGTGGAATTTACGGCAAAAAATTTTAAGAAAACCCCTAGGAAATCGTGAGGAAACCTATGGGGTGATTCGGGAAATGTTGGCAACTTTGGATGATCCTTATACTCGTTTGTTGCCCCCCGAGCGCTACCATGATTTACAGATTACGACATCAGGAGAACTTTCGGGGGTGGGTTTACAAATTAGTGTGAACCCTGAAACTAAGCATCTTGAGGTGGTTTCTCCTTTGCCTAATTCCCCTGCGGAGGATGCAGGGATTCATCCTCGAGATGAGGTGATAACCATTGATGGGGTGAAGGCGGATAGTCTTTCTTTGGATGAGGCGGCGAGTCGTATTCGGGGTAAGGTGGGTACGGAGGTTGTTTTGGAGATTCGCCCCCAGGGTAAGGATACTATTAATGTATATCATTTAAAGCGCGATCGCCTTTCGTTGAGTTCTGTTATTAGTCGTTTAGATGATTCCAACCCCGATTTTCCTGTGGGTTATCTAAGGTTAAATCAATTTAGTGGCAGTGCCACCAAGGATTTAGCCCATGCCATCGCCCATTTTGAAGAAAAAAACGTCAAGGGTTATATTTTGGATTTACGCAACAACCCAGGGGGTTTATTACAGGCAGGAGTCGAAATTGCCCGTCTATGGCTCAAACCTAGTACCATTGTTTATACGGTCAACAGACAGGGTACCATGGGCAGTTATGATGCGGTGGGAGAGCCTATTACCACCACCCCTTTGGTGGTATTGGTAAACCAAGGTACCGCCAGCGCCAGTGAAATTTTGGCAGGGGCGCTACAGGACAACCATCGGGCGATTTTGGTGGGGGAAAAAACCTACGGTAAGGGCTTAATTCAATCCTTATTCGAGCTTCCCGATGGGGCAGGATTGGCGGTGACAGTGGCGAAGTATGAAACCCCCAAACATAAGGATATTAATAAGTTGGGCATTACTCCCGATTTGGTGGTATCCCAAGAACCTATTAACTATTTTGAAATTGGCACCGAGGTTGATTTACAGTATCAAAGGGCGATCGCCTCTTTACAACAATCGTAATATTTCTTAACATTCAAAACCCATATATGGCAATGGTTGATTGAGTGGAAGAAGCTAAATTATGATATTCTAGTTACCGTTAGTTTAATATCTGAAAAATAAAAAAATGCAAGTTAACGATCTAGGTTTTGTTGCCACCTTACTGTTTGTGCTTGTGCCTACCGTTTTTCTCTTAATTTTATATATCCAAACAGGAAAAAACGAAGCATAATACTTTTTACCTTTGACTTTGCAGGTTTTTCAGAACTATCAAACAAAAAACAAGAAAATCAATTCTTGACTGTTTAAGATAGTTTTTTATCCTGTCAAAGTCAAAATTATCTATAAAAGCAAATTGTTAATATTATTTTCTCAAGATATAGTTTCATTAATTAAAAGCATCTTTTAAGGCAGTTCGAGCCGCTAAATTTCCCCGAGTGGTGGTCAAAATATCTGCTTCCCTTTGCAAACGTTCCGCAGTATCTTGCATTTCTAAGAGAGCCTGTTGTTCCACTGCCACCCCATACAAATTACTTGCTACCCAATAAGACAACTCCGTAGGAGTAGTGGGCAGATTCTCGGGGAGTTCAATTTTTTGATCCGTCAACTTAGCCGAAAGATTAACCACATCTGTTAACAGGGTTTTTACCTCGTCCGCTTTTCCCTGCAGATTATCGGGGGTTGGCTCATCCTCTATCCACTCCACCAGCCCCACACGATAAGGCTTTTCCCTAACATATTCTAGTACCCTAAATCTCTGTTGCCCCAAAGTTAAGATCTTCATACGATCATCTGGCAAACGTTCAAAATGGATAATTTCTGCACAGCAACCAATTTGAGCGATTTCCCCATTAGTCGGATCGATCATCAACACCCCAAAGCGGCGATCGTACTCTAAAATTGTATTCATCATCATGCGATAACGAAATTCAAAAATATGTAAAGGTAACGGGCGCCCTGGAAATAATACCACTTCGGGAAGAGGAAACAACGGTAATTCTCTAACAGCGATGGAAGATGATGTCATAGTTTTAAGTTTTGTTATGCTCTTTCTTCTAATTTAACGGATTTTGGGCGGAATCTTTAAGCATCAAAGGAAAATTAACATTGGAAGCAATGGCTGTTAAAGTGTAATTGTTGTTTTCTATTGATATAGATAGAATGAGATGAACCAGTTTTAGGTTTGATGAAACTATACACTCAAGTATTCGTCAAAAAGCACAGTTAATTTTTTATTGAGAGAGATTATGTTAAAGAAGAAATCTTTAGTAAATACTATTCGTAATGCAAGTATTGTTGGTGCTACCGTTGTTAGTTGTTGGTTGGCCCCCATGGGTAAATTATTGGCATTACCTCAAGAGGTAATTGTCGAAAAATTACAATCCATCCCCGTTTTTACCGTAGCGGATGAGCAAGGCGCCCCCCTCGTGGCAACCAATGGAGAAAACCAAAATCAAAGAGTAGCAGGGGTTTTTATTAGTAAAGCTGATGCCAACAACTTCGTACAACAACTAAGACAAAGCAACCCTGAATTGGGGGGACAAGTTCAGGTGATTCCTGTTTCCCTCGGGGAAGTATATGAAATGGCAGAAGCTAACGCCAATCAACCCGATGGCATTAGATTTGCTTATGTACCTCGTCAGGCAGATGTTGAACAAGCAAGAAGATTAAACTCAGAATATCGTAGTGGTGTTCCTTTATTTGTAGCGACAGCAGGAGATGATCAAGGTTATCTAACCGTTAGACAAGGAAATCAAGAATTTATCCCTTTCTTTTTTGAGGAATCTCAGGTAAGGGAATTGGTTGAAGGATTCAAACAATCTCAGCCTGATATGGCGGATTCGGTACAAATTGAAGTGGTGGTTTTAGAAGGTATGATTTCTGCCCTTGAACAAGGAGACGATGAGTTATTGGAAAGAATCATGCTCTGGCCTTCTCAGGAATCCATTCAATTCATCAGAGAAAACACCCCTCAGCAGTAATCTTTTATTTCATTTTTATTGAGAAAATCATGGTGGGCAATGCCCACCCTACAAAATAATTAATAATTGAGAATGGGTAATTGATAATAAAATTTTCAAATTTTAAGAACTATTAAAAAAAACAGAATAAAAACGGGCAATTTTTGATATATTTGCTAGTATTAGTTAGTTAAATTCTAATAAGTCGAGCATAGATGTATGTTAGCTCCCGATAGAGTCTCCCAAGACGAACAATTGACCAATCTTAAACGGAAAAGCTATTTGCGCTCAGATTCTGTTATTTCTTATCCCCGTGCTAGTGTTACTCCAAAAAGAGTTAAAAATAATCAAACTAGCCATGAGAATCAGGTTGTTTCCCGTTCGCCAAAAGTAAAGGTTCCTTTTTGGTTAAAATGTTTTAATTTTATTGGTACCACATCTACAGGTTTATCGATTATGACGGTGATGGCTTGTTTGGCTGTTTATGGCTTGACGGTATCGGCGCCTAGTGAATGGACACAAAAATATAGGGATTTGCAAGAATTACAACAAAGGGAAAGACAATTTACTTTTAGTAATGAAGTTTTAAAGAATCAATTGGCGGAGGAATCTGGGCGAAGTGATTCAGGGTTAGTGAGTCCCGATTTAAGTCATTCTCCTGTTTTTTTGCCCAAAACTGATGTGGAAATGGTCAAACCAGAGGAGACGGATATTTCTTCCCCTAAAAGGATTCAGCCTATTTTTCCCATTGCCTATTAGTTGTTTTTTTATGGTGTAATGAATTTTTTGAAGCCTAGTTTTTCCAATGCTCTCAATTCTCCCTCCCTGAGAAGAAAAAAATCTTCTTTGGTTGGTGGTAGAAGAAATGGGGGGGGACGTGTTGCTGGTAAGTCCTGGCAGGGATTGGTCAGAATTTTTTTGGTTTGGTTGGTTTTGGTTGGTGGTATGGTTGCCCTTGGCTTCAGGTTATATGATTTACAGATACTCAAGGGAGAGGAATATCGGCAAAAGGCTGTATTGCAACAACAGTTTAATTTAAGACCTTATGTGCCAAGACGTTCTATTATTGATGCCAATAATAATGTCGTGGCGACGGATCAGCTAATTTATGAGTTGTACATTCATCCGATTATGTTGACCGAGAGCATTGAGGAGATGGCGGCTAGGTTGGTGGATGTTTTTCCTGACAAAAATGTTAATGATTTTATTCAGTTGCTGAATACGAGAAATACAGGGGTTTTAATTTCCCGTGCTCTGACAGAAAATCAGGCGGAAAAGGTTCGCTCTTGGAGTCTTGGGGGGGTGGATTTGGAAAAACGTTATGCTCGTTTTTATCCGCAGGATCATTTATTGGCGGATGTGCTGGGCTATGTGGATGGTGATCATCAGGGACAAGCAGGGTTAGAGTATAGTAATAGTGATTTGTTGGAACGGGATTTATCTAGCCCAGAAATTAGGGCGATGGTTCAGGTGAAGAAAAATGCTCGGGGGCAAATTCTTCCTGTTACTTTGCCTGAAGGGGTGGCAAGGTTGGATGATTTGAGTCTTAAATTGACGGTGGATTCTCGTTTGCAAAGGGCTGTGCGCGATCGCCTCCGGGTACAAATGGATCAATTTAAGGCAAAAAAAGGCGCGGTAATTGTTTTGGATGCTCAAACGGGGGGTATTTTAGCCCTAGCTTGTGAGCCTACCTACAACCCCAATCGTTATTTTTTATATGATTTTGCTTTGTTTAAAAATTGGTCGGTGACAGATACTTACGAACCCGGTTCGACTTTTAAACCGATTAATGTGGCGATCGCCCTTGATGAGGGAGTGGTTACCCCAACCTCCTATGTATCGGATCCAGCCCAAGTAACCATTGACGGCTGGCCCATTGCCAATGCTTCCCGTACGGGATTGGGTACAGTTAGCCTTACTCGGGCCATGGATGTATCTAGTAACACAGCGATGATTGATATTATGCGTCGCATGACCAGATCTCGCTACTATGAACGACTGGAAGCATTGGGCATTAATGAGCGCATGGGCTTAGATTTACCTTTTGAGGGGGTTGGTTTTCTCAAATCTAAGGAAGTTTTTACCGCTCGTGATATTGAAATGGCAGTGTCTTCTTTCGGTCAGGGTTTATCTTTAACACCGATGAAATTAGCTCAACTCCATGGGGCGATCGCCAATGGTGGTAAATTAATTACTCCCCACGTGGTAGAAGGATTAGTAGATGCCCAAGGAGAAATTAAAGTTTATCCAGACATAGAAGAAACCCAAGTCTTCCAAGAAAGTTCCGCTGATGCGGTGGTAAAAATGATGGAGTCGGTGGTCAAAAATGGTACAGGGGCAGCCGCCCACATAGATGGCTATAACATTGGTGGCAAAACGGGTACCGCCCAAAAACATGATGGTCGGGGAAGATATTCCGCCACCGCCAGAATTACCAGTTTTGTGAGCATTTTTCCCACCGATGATCCTCGTTATGTAGTTTTGGCAGTCATTGACGAACCCCAAGGAGATAGTCTTTTTGGGTCTACTGTTGCCGCTCCCGTGGTCAAAGATGTAATGAAGTCTTTAATTTCCCTCAAGGGAATTCCCCCTAGCCACGTTAGTTCCAACAATTAATAATTTTCCCCGAATCCATAATTAATTTTCGGGGAATTATTGCCTCTATTGCTATAATATGCATAAAATACTCAAGGAAGTGACTCTCCTAAAACTTAGGTTAAATACCTGTTTTGACCATCAAGATAGGGCATTTAATCCATAAGTGATTCGGGTTAGGCGCGAAGTCAACAGATTACATTGTGAAGGATAGATATTGTGGCGTTTAAAATAGGTTTATTAGGACTAGGCACTGTCGGCTCAGGCACCGCAGAAATTATATACAATCCCCAAGGAAGACATCCCCTGCTAAATGACATTACCATTGCAAAAATAGGGGTGAAATCTTTAAATAAACAACGAACTATTGACATAGCCGCTGAAGTTCTCACCACAGATTTAGACTCTATTGTTAGCGATCCTGATATTGATATTGTCGTGGAGTTGATTGGTGGACTAGAACCCGCCAGAACCCTTATTTTAAAGGCGATCGCCTCTGGAAAGCACGTAGTAACTGCCAACAAAGCCGTCATTGCCCGTTATGGTCAAGAAATTTTTGAAGCCGCCAAAAAAGCCAAGGTATATGTACTATTAGAAGCGGCGGTAGGTGGTGGTATTCCCATCGTAGAACCCCTCAAACAATCCCTCGGTGCCAATCGCATCGAAACTATCATCGGCATTGTTAACGGTACCACCAACTATATCCTCACTGAAATGACCGAAAAGGGTTCAGATTTTGCCGAGGTACTCCAAGAAGCCCAAGCCCTTGGTTATGCAGAAGCTGATCCCACCGCCGATGTGGAAGGTTATGATGCGGCGGATAAAATTTCTATTCTTGCCTCTTTGGCTTTTGATCGTCAGGTGAAACGGGAAGATGTTTATAGTGAGGGTATTACTTCTATTACTAGCAGTGATATTGATTATGCCGACAAACTTGGTTATGTGATCAAACTCTTGGCGATCGCCCAAAAACCAGCACAGGATCAAGAAAACTTGGAATTAAGGGTACACCCCACCTTAGTGGAAAAATCCCATCCCCTCGCCAACGTGAACGGGGTATTTAACGCCATTTTAGTAGAAGGGCAGCCCCTTGGTCAGGTTATGTTTTATGGGCCAGGGGCAGGTTCTGGCCCCACTGCCAGCGCCGTTGTGGCGGATATACTTAATATAGTGGGCGTACTACAAAGTAACCATGGCGCCCATGCCCTTGATCCTCTTCTAAGTTCTTCCCCCGAAAAACCAGCTCCCATTGCCCCCATTGACGATGTTTCTACCTGTTTTTATGCCCGTTTTCTCTGTGCGGATGTACCGGGAGTAATCGGTCATTTAGGTACCATTTTTGGTGACTTTGGGGTTAGTTTAGCCTCTGTGGTGCAAATTGGTTTTCAGGATGATTTGGCAGAAATCGTGGTAGTCACCCACCATGTAAGGGAGGGTAACTTCCGCAGTGCCATTCAAGCCATTGAAGATTTGGAAGCTATCAAGAAAATCCCTAGTATTATCAGGGTATTATAGAGAGAACAATGGACGATTAACAATTATTGCTTCTTACCTGTTCCCTGTTCCCCGTTCCCCGTTCCCTCTTACCTAAGATAGGGTAGTAGAAACCATGGCCGCCACCAAAGGCTCTGGTTTGACTTTAAAAGGTAAACGATGGATGTCTGACTGGGGTTGACAGGCGATTTCGGCACAATGGCGCAACCCCTCAAGGGTGAGCTTACCTAACCCCAAATCCTCAAGACTACAGGGTAAGCCGATGGCATGATAAAACTTAATCAATTGCTGTCTGGAGGTGGCAGCTAATTGATTGTTTTCGAGCATTTCTTCTAGTCGCAACTGTACCAAAATGCCATAGGAAACCTTTGCCCCATGCAGGTTATGATGGCTTTGGGCTAGATGGGTAAGGGCATTATGCACCGCATGGGCCGCCACAGTACGACAGTTCGCACCTCCTAAACCTCCGCTTACCCCTGCGAGTAATACCGTTGCATCCACCACCTCTTGCCAATCTTCACCTAGGGGATGGGCGATCGCACTTTCTGCCTTTTGAAATAAAATATCCCTTAATACCCGTGCCTGTTGTACCGCCGCAATGGTCAATGTGGCGCTCGAATTGCCACTGCTAATAGATGCCTCGTACCACTTGGCGATCGCATCCCCAATCCCTGCTATGAGCGTGTGAGGGGGTGCAGAAGCGATCAAACCATAATCCAAAATCAACAAATCAGGACAACTTTTGAGACTGACATCATACAAAAAAGCCCCCTCCTCAGAATAAATATTACTCAACGCACTCCAAGCCGCACAGGTTGCCCCCGAAGTAGGAATAGTTACCACAGGTAAACCCCCCTTAAAAGCTACCAACTTCGCCATATCAAGAGCCTTACCACCCCCAACGCCAATAACAAAATCAGCATCATGGGATTCAAGCCCCTTTTGCAACCTTGCCAGAGAAGACTCGCAACAGTCAGGGGCATAACTAGCACTCATCGCATCCAAACCATACTCCTTAAAAATAGGAGTCAAATAATCATCAATAACCCTTAAAGTATTATCTCCACCCACCACCATGGGGCGCTTACCCAACGAAGCAATTTGCGCCCCCGCATTCCTCAAACAATCCTCTCCCTTTAATATCCTTGCAGGAGCAATTTGTAAACTAAAAACATTCTTCTTACTCGCCTTGTTTACTACCGATTTTGTTCTACTCATTGATAAACTTAAATCTTTAATCTAATAAAAATACAACCTAAACCATCACCCTTCCCTATCCATCCCCAACTTATAACTAAGAGGCTCACAGAAACTATCAATTCCCTGCTTTACCGCATAAATAATTACAGGGGTGACCAACAAAGGAGGGCAAATTTCACGCTCTAATAAATATTGTACGGCAGGTTCAATATAATTGTCTTGTAAATCCTGCCTCAAACTTTGCCCACACAACGCCACTCGACACCTTTTCACCATTCCCTCAAACCAATCTATTCTATCAGGACTTTGCCCAATAGATAAAGCCATACTCGTCGCCGAATCTTCCAAATCTCCCTCGCAATCCTCAATAATATCCAATGCCCTCAAAGCAATTTCACAATCTTCTAATTGCTCACGATAATAACCAATTTCTTCCCTACTTAGTTCCATTTATTCTCACTTTGATTAGTTACCACTAATACAAATTATACTCTCACAATTCCCCTTGATCCCATAGATATTAATTAGAATCATTCAAAAATAACTTTGTCAACCAACCAAAAAAATGGTATCTTATATAGATATTGTGGGTGCGTAGCTCAGGGGATAGAGCACCAGATTCCGGTTCTGGGTGTCGGGGGTTCGAATCCCTCCGTACTCGTTATCATTAGGCAAAATAATTAAGACAATTAATGACTTTTTTGGTTGTACATAAATCAATAAAAAAGAAGTCAAATATTGTTTATCATAGACGTAAAAATTGCCCTGCCCAATCACAACTAACTGACGCTTATTATGTCTTCTACCCAAGAATCATCCAGCCCCTACAAAAGTAGATTATTTAATTTTTTCAACCGTCAGTATCTGAAAGTTAATTCGTCTTTGGGAATATCAGTCAGGCAATTTACCCAAACAGTAAATACAGGAATTGCCACGATTCTGTATCCCTTTTATGTTTTATTAAAAAATACCAAAAAAATTACCAATATTTTTAGTCCATCTGCAGAAAGTCAAAAAACTACCCAGTTAAATCAAACCCAAGAAAAAATCTCTTCAGACTATATTTTAGAGCAAGTATCAGAACAAGTAACTAATATTCCAGAAGTTCCCAAATTAAGAGGAAAATCTGTGCAAGGTTTGGCAAATTTAATTGAAAATAAAAAGATGGTTATCGCTAAACCTAATAATCAAACAAAAGTTGTTTTTTCTTATCAGCAAACACAAGCCATAGACACTATTATTAGTAAAATCGTTGGAGAGTATCAAACAAAAAAAGAACTACTATTGATAGGAAAATCAGAGGCAAAAAAACAAATAAATTCCTCAAAAAATAACGTTGGTTCGTTACTTAATTTTTTTGGTCATCGAAAAATTAGTCGAGATTTAGAACAAATCAAAAACTCAGAACTCGCAGAAAATAATTCCCAAAAAATATTCACAGAAGAAAGCCCTCCTCCTAACAAAATACTACTCTTTATTGATCAAGTATTCATCAAAATAGAAAATGGCACATTAACGGTATTCAAAAAAGAACATAGTGATATTACTTCGGGGCATAATACAGAGGAAATAAGCCAAGATAAATCTCCCGATAAAAATTATTTACTCAGACTTATTGAAGCCGCCATAAATTACTTTTTCACTTCCGATAACAAACAATCTTTAGGTATCAACGCAAGTACCAAAGATGAGAAAACTTTAAATGATAGTACCAGTAAAAATAATAATGTAATTACTTCGACAAACCACAATCAAGAAATAAATCAAGCTATTCAAGGAATAGTAAATCAAACTCAGGAAATTTTGCCTGTAATTCAAGCCCAAACTGAAAAACTAATGGTCAAAGGTTTAAGTCAGGCTTCTGTGGTGAAAAATAAATTTAATGCGGTGATTAATCATGACGATAATCCTTTAAATATACAAGCCTTAATCTGGGCAGCTATTGATTATTTCTTTAATGTTAAATTGAATAAAGATAAACCCTTAACTTTTTCTCAAACTACGGAAGAATTATTATTAATTGATGGTCAAATTAGTGATCCTTGGCTATCATGGGAAGATTTATATGGAGAGAAAAAGCCCTCTATATTGGAGGATAATATAAACAAAATTAATGATTCTCACATTGTCATTAATCCTCCCTCAGAAAGTGATTTGCAAACAGTAGAAGATAACTCAAAAAATAAGGGCGAGTTAATAATTGAGAAAGAGTTAGACAATGAAATAATTACTTTTATTGAAGAAAAGGAATTTAATGATGTGCAAAAACATCCCTCGGAGGGGGAGATAGAAGCTAAAGTCATTACCATTGGCTATGATAAACATTTTTTAGAAATCATCCTCGAGAAATTGGATACGGTAATATTGGCATTAGAGGAATTGATTTTAAAAATAATTGGTTTTTGTCAATCATTGATCAAAAAAATTCTGAAATCTGAGTAATGTATATCAGTTTAGAGAAAGCCTTTTAAGGCTTTATTAAGTTTTTACAAAACTGATATTTTCAACGATTAAAAAGGAATATTATCTAAATTTGTATCTTCAGAGTCATAACTTTCCTGATGATCTTCTGTGGTATGATCTTCTTCGAGAATACTGCCTTCATCGTAGTTTTGTAGGTTAACGACATTGTCAGGGGTGGGAGAATTGTTACCGACAGGATGAATTTGGGAAAGGATTAACTCTGCAATTTTTTCTTTATATCCTTGTCTTTCCACCAACTCCATTTTTAAACGCCCTGCCATGATTACTTCATTTCCTTCGACGTATTTTTCTACTTCGGTGGCTAGATTACCCCAGGCGATTACCTTAAGGGTTGATGGGGGATTATTGGGGGATATACTTTCAAATTCTACCATCATCTCTGCGATCGCCAATTGGCTTTCTTGAGTATATCGTAGTTGGGGACTACGAACTATTTTGGCCATTAAAACACAACTATTCATAGGTTTAAAGTTAGTAGTTTAGTACTGGATCTTTATTATCTCTTATTTTAGAAGGATAATTAATCTTTTTCCAAGATTGGGTTAGGTTAAACTAGGTGTATCTAAAAATTAAACGATAGGTAGTTATCTGGTGAAAAGTAGTCATTATCGAATGTTAAGCCTTGTGGGAGAGGGGCAGTTTGGTAAGGTTTATAGTGCAATTCATCGACAGACAGGGGAGTTGGTAGCATTAAAGGAGTTAAATTCGGAGAAGTTTTCCACCAAAAAATTTTTACGTGAAATCAGAATTTTATTAAGTTTAGATCATGAAAATGTTGCTCGTTGTTTGGGATTAGAGCATAGTAAAAAAAGTCGTTTTTTAGTAACAGAATATTGTGAAGGTGGAACTTTAAGGGATTTTATTGATGGTAAAATTAGCTTAAATATAGAACAAAAGTTAAAGATAATTATTGACATTTTATCAGGTTTATCTTATGTTCATTTACAAGGAATTATTCATCGGGATTTAAAGCCAGAAAATATTTTATTGACGGTTTCTCCCACGGGTTGGGTTGCCAAAATATCTGATTTTGGAGTAGCAAAGATTGAAAATGAGGACAGAGAGGCTGATATAAATAGTTTAGGGGATACTGGTTCTCCTGCTTATATGGCTCCTGAACAATTTTACGGTAAATATTCTTATAGTTCGGATATTTATGCAGTTGGCATCATTCTCTATGAGTTATTGATGGGAAAACGTCCTTTTTCAGGTAGCCCAAAGGAGATTATGGTAGGACATCTAAATCTGATGCCTTTTATTCCTGATGATTTACCTGTTTTATTGCAAGATATTTTAAAAATTGCTTTGGCAAAGTTACCTCAGCATCGTTTTCGCACAGCGAAGGAGATGAAGTTAAAGGTTTTAAAATGTCTTTTAAGATTAAATACTATTATTCCTGATAGAAATCCTTTTTTTTCTGCTATTTCAAATAGTAAGGGGGATAATTATATTTATGATACTGTTGATATTTTTGATGATTATTTTGATTTTTTGGCAGTAAATGATCAATGTGTTTATCTTGCCAATAATAATCATTTGTTAGTTAAAGGTTATCAAATAGATGATAATAATTTAACTTTCAATTCTTGTGATTATTATTCTTTTGATGGTACCATTTCTGATTTAAAATCTTTAGATATTGGTTGTATCATAGTTATCAAGAATAAGGGTGCTATTTCTTCTTATACTATTGGTCATTTTGTTGATCAATTTACTTCTTTATATTCTTTTAATGCTGATGATTGTGTAAGTGCGATCGCCCCTAATTGTAACTGGATAGCTGTATCAATTAAAAGTAAATTAGAAAAAAATTTCAATTAATTAAACCAGAAGAATTAAAACCGCTAATGCCTCAAATTGAGGATTTTTTACCCCAAGAAATTATCGTCATTGATCAAGGTCATGGTTTAGTTAGCTTTCGGCAAAAAGAATTTAATTCTAATTATACATTTTGGCGATTATTTACTAGAAAGGGCTACTGGTACAATAATTATTGTCTCAATTTACCTTTAGAAAATATTATTGTCCATCCAAAATATAAAAGCTATTTTTTAGCCAGAGAAAAATTTACTAATTATGCTGTTTTAGTTAATCTCAAACCCTTTCACATTAAAAGGATACCCCTAGATTTTTATCCCCATTTTATATTCTCCTATAGTGATTATTTTATCTGTGCTAGTACCAAAGGAAATATTTTAATCTTAGATAAGAAAGGAAATATTATCAAAAATTTGAACTTAAACAAAGAAATCATCAATCTAAAAAACCTTAATGATCAAAGAGTTTTAGTAATTATTTTTGTAGATAATAAATATCATCTAATTGCTTTAAAAATTTGATTACACCTAAACAGAAATATTGATTAATTTTCTAAATTATAATTTTATATCAACTTAGTCTGAATAATGATCCTGAAAGTTCCTCAGAATTGCTAGATTTAGGCAAATAAATAATAATATCTTTTTGTAATTGATAGATAGAACTTAATATTATTTTCTTAAAAGGACAATTTTTGATAAAGTAACAAATAAAAGCATTTTATAAATTAATATATGAATCTCAAAAGATCGCTTTTAGCCATAGTCACAATCGTTTCCCTATTTAGTGTGTTTTTTGCCTTGGGGCAAAGTTTAGCAGAGCCTCAAGTTCAATCTCAACTAGAATTATATCAAACTAATCTTATTCTCAATGTTGCAGAATTAGAAGAATCTGAAGATAAAAATATCAACGAAATTGCCCAAACTTTGGTGGGAAATAACCCCTATCAAGTAGCAGAAAAACAATATCAAAATGTTCTCGATGCTGTCATTACACAAACAGAAAAAAAAGAAGAAGAGTTTATTAATATTTCTGAAACTCCTAGACAACAAATAAAGGAAAGCATTAATGCCAATCAACAATTAACAGAACAATTAAAAATTAAATTAGGCATCATCAATGCGGTTCAAAATAACGAGGAAAAAGCGTCTGAGTATTGGCAACAAGCATCAACCAATCCCGTTGCACCAATCCTTGATCAAATCTGGATTTCGCCAACATCCATAGATGAAAATGCAGAGGTAATTATTGAAGATAATTTAGATGATTGGTTTCAATTAATTGTCCTTGAAAAATATTATCAAATTGAAAATAATCAAACTCAATTGTTAGAGATTCAAGCATTACAACAAACCCTCGCAGAAAAAGCAACCACAAGATTAATTATTCTTAGTCTTATTCCCTTTTTTGGAGGTGTAATTGGTACTGGTTTAATCTTATTTTTATTAATCCAATGGTTCCTTAAAAAAGAATCATCAATATTAGCAGTTAATGGTGGTTTATCTTGGGAATTAAAATGGGATTGGGAGACTATTTTACAAGTTTTAATTGTTGGTTTTTTCTTTGTTTCTCAAATACTATTGCCCCTTATTTTTAGTGCCAGTGGTATTAGTCCTGCAGGTTTTAATATTAGAGGTAAGGCGTTATATGTTTTAGTTAGTTATTTCTTGATGGCAGGGAGTGGTTTATTAGTTTTATATTTGTCCGTCAAACCCTTTTTCCCTTTGCCCGAAGGTTGGTTCAAACTAACCAACAAAAATTGGTTTTGGTGGGGATTAGGTGGCTATTTAACGGCCATTCCCTTAGTATTTTTGGTTTCTTTTCTCAATCAACAAATTTGGGATGGACAGGGGGGTAGCAATCCATTGTTATTATTAGCTTTGGAATCTCAAGATAAGGTGGCATTACTAATTTTCTTTATTACTGCCTCAGTGGCGGCACCTATTTTTGAAGAAATTATTTTCCGAGGTTTTCTATTACCTTCTCTTACCCGTTATATGCCTGTATGGGGTGCCATTGTACTTAGTGGAGGTGTCTTTGCGATCGCCCATCTTAGTTTATCAGAAATATTACCTTTAGCAACTTTAGGTATTTTGTTGGGAATAATATATACTCGCTCCCGCAGTTTACTCTCTTCGATTATGGTACATAGTTTATGGAATAGTGGTACTCTTTTCAGTCTATTTCTATTAGGTAGTAAACTCAATTAACAACTCCCTGAAAATGGACAGGCTGATTGGTTTTTGTGTTTTTCATAGGGTGAAGTAATCAGAAATTTTATTTCAAATATAATTTGAATATTAATTTTTTTTAAAATTATAAAAATCCCCCTCAAATTGATTACAATAGGGAATAATTTTAGTAAAAAAAAGATTTCAACTATTTATAAAAGTCCTCTACTACACCCTAAGTAAATAAACCCTAAAACCATGAACCATGAACCTTTTGAAGATAATATAGAAAAAGAACAACAACTTCGCCAAGAAGAAGAAGCCTACAAACTTCATAAAAAAGAAAGGGAATTAAAAGCAAAAAAACGAGCCTCTACATTTGCCTGGATTGTTAATACTATTTATATCTTAGTAGGATTTTTACAGGTACTATTGTTTATCCGATTTTTGCTAAGGCTTTTAGGTGCTAATCCAGAAAATCAATTTGCCCAATTTATCTACGGCATCTCTCGACCATTTATGGTTCCTTTTGCAACCTTATTTATCAGTCCTGTATCCGATGATAGTCTCAATCCCATCGGTGGTAGTAATGTTTTTGATTTAAACGTGATTGTGGCAATCATCGTCTATGCCCTTTTGGGCTGGTTGGGTGTCAGTTTAGTTAGATACCTTTACAAACGCCCCTAGGTTGCCGGTGATGTAGGGAAATGTTAATTTCCCTCAATCATCGGAAAATAAAAGAATGCCCTAGCTATAATAGAAGATAAATAAAGATAAAAGACTAAATATTATCCCAAAATATTTAGTGCTTACTTTCAAAAAAAATCTACTATCAAAATAGCTGATAACAATTAATTTTCTATGTCTTCTCCCGTACTATTATGGCTTATCATAGGCTCAATTTTTTGTTTAATGGAGCTTATTTTTCCCACCGCATTTGTCGAATTTATGATGGGTTTGAGTGCTTTTATGGTGGCCGGTATTTCCCTTATTTTGCCCTATAATAATGTTTTAATTGTTATTTGGATGGTTCTTTCTATTACTTTAATTCTCTTAGCGAAAAAATATCTTGCCCCCAAAAGAAAAGATCCTTTATTATTAGAAGAAGATGAGGGTGTCACCATAACGGCGATCGCCCCAGGGAAAATGGGGAGAGTAATGTATGAAGGGAGTTCGTGGCAGGCAGTATGTGCCGATGAAACCATAGAATTAAGTCCCGACGAAAAAGTATATATTGTCAGTCGCCATGGTAATACTTTATCAGTTTTGCCGAGAAAATTTTAATGTAAAAAATATTAACTTATGGTCAAATATCTTAAACTTTTCTTAAATAAATAATCAGACCTCTCTAATAGACTAAACTAAAAATAAAACATAAAAAAAGATTATCATGGAACAACTATTTTTTATCGTAGTTTTAGCAGGATCAGCAGTTTTTGGTAGCGTCAAAATCGTTAATGAGAAAAACGAATTTTTAGTAGAACGTTTAGGAAGCTACAACAAAAAACTATCCCCCGGACTCAATTTTGTAGTTCCCTTCCTCGATAAAGTAGTGTACAAAGACACCGTCAGAGACAAAATCCTCGATGTACCCCCCCAATCCTGCATCACCAAAGATAACGTAGCCATCAGCGTTGATGCCGTAGTATATTGGCGCATCATCGACATGGAAAAAGCCTATTACAAAATTGAAAATTTACAAGGGGGGATGCAAAACCTAGTTTTAACCCAAATCAGAGCGGAAATAGGAAAATTAGAACTAGACGAAACCTTTGTCGCCCGTACCGAAATCAATAACATTCTCCTGCGAGAATTAGACATTGCCACCGACCCTTGGGGTGTTAAAGTATTGAGAGTAGAACTAAAAGACATTACCCCCTCCATGGCGGTACAACAATCCATGGAACAACAAATGGCCGCCGAGAGGAAAAAAAGAGCCGCCATTCTCACCTCCGAAGGAGAAAGAGACTCCGCCATCAACTCCGCCCAAGGTAGGGCAGAAGCCAAAATATTGGAAGCAGAAGCCCTCAAAAAAGCCGCCATCCTACAGGCAGAAGCAGACAAACAACAACAGATTCTCCAAGCCCAAGCCACCGCCGAAGCCCTGCAAATAGTTGTCAATCAGTTGCGAGGAGATACCTTAGCCCAAAAAGCATTACAGTTTTTACTCACTCAGCAATACTTAGAAACAGGAAAAGTCATTGGTAGTAGTGAAAGTAGTAAGGTAATGTTTATGGATCCTAGTAGTATTGTATCCACCCTTGAGGGCATGGGTTCTTTGATAGATGGTCACACCCGCCTTTAAGTTAATAAATGGGTAAATCATTATTGGTAGGGACTTACCATGGTACGTCCCTACAGGTTGTGGGTCAAAAATTTTTATAAAAAGTTGATAGTGTGTAAAGTCGGTGATAAAATTTAGCCATTATTGCAATTACCCGATGAACTAAAGATGACAGACTGGACTTTATTATTACAACAACTTCTCGCCCAGGAATCCTTGAGTCAAAGTCAAGCGTCAACCCTCATGGAGGGATGGTTAAAAGAGGAAATTAGTCCAGCCTTGTCAGGGGCTATCTTGGCGGCACTACAAGCCAAAGGAGTATCAGGTATAGAGTTGGCAGGAATGGCGAAAGTGTTGCAATCTCAGTCTCTCCAGTCAGATTTGATAACCCATACTACCCCCGTCATTGATACCTGTGGCACGGGGGGAGATGGCTCTTCTACTTTTAATATTTCCACCGCAGTGGCCTTTGTGGCGGCGGCTGGGGGAGTAAAGGTAGCAAAACATGGTAATCGTTCAGCTTCAAGTAAAGTAGGCTCTGCCGATGTTTTAGAACATCTCGGCGTAAAGTTAAACGGTGATATAAAAGAATATAAACAGGCATTAGATGAGGTAGGCGTTACCTTCTTATTTGCCCCCGGATGGCATCCTGCCATGAAGGCAGTGGGCCCTATTCGTCGAGAATTAAAAATCAGAACAATTTTCAATTTGTTAGGTCCTCTAGTTAATCCTATGCGTCCTACAGGGCAAATTATTGGGGTATATGCACCCCATTTCATAGAACCCATGGCAGAAGCCCTTAATACTTTGGGAGTCAAAAGGGCGATCGCCCTTCATGGAAGAGAAAAGCTAGACGAGGCAGGGCTTGGGGACATTACCGACATCGCCATCATTGATAATGGCAAAGTAAATAAAACCACCATCAATCCCCAAGAATTAGGTTTAACCCCCGCCACCCTCGCCGATTTAAAAGGAGGAGATGTGGAAGAAAATGCCCAGATTTTAACTCAGGTATTACAAGGAAAAGGCACCCAAGCCCAAACCGATGCCGTAGTCTTAAATGCTTCCCTTGCCCTACAAGTAGGAGAAGTTACCCCCCTAGGGGATTATCCCACAGCCATTGAAAAAGCGAGGAATATCATTGAAAGTGGCAGTGCATGGGATAAATTACAAGAATTAGTAGATTTTTTTGCACAAAAGTAAACCCATAAACAGACAACCATAAAAATAACCATTATCATAACTTAAGTTATAATTTCTGTGAGGATTGAAAAAACCATCAGAAACTATAAATTGAAACATTTATGTAGCAATTATTTCTACTAAATAAAAAGACTATTTTTCTTCAAAACTATATCCAAATTAGCCTAAAATAAAAATGAATGAAGCAGATTTAAACCTTGCAAAATATTTAATTGAGTCATCAGGCATTAATAAAAATCAAGATAACAACACCCCCCGAAAAACTCAAAAAACCAAGGCTCAAACTCCCCCCCTTGAAAACAATATGAACTCACGTCAAATAGTACCTAGTAATGTAGCCCAAATAAAAGTCATCGGTGTTGGCGGAGGGGGTTGTAATGCCGTCAATCGCATGATTCAAAGCAGCGTCTCAGGGGTAGAATTTTGGCAAATTAACACCGATGCCCAAGCCCTTACCGAATCCATGGCAACCTATTGCCTCCAAATCGGGCAAAAACTCACCCGAGGATTAGGGGCAGGGGGTAATCCTTCCATCGGACAAAAAGCCGCCGAAGAATCTCGGGAAGAAATTGCCAAAGCCCTAGAAAATACTGACCTCGTATTCATTACAGCAGGTATGGGAGGAGGTACAGGTACAGGCGCCGCGCCCATCGTTGCCGAAGTTGCCAAGGAAATGGGTTGTCTTACTGTGGGGGTAGTTACTCGCCCCTTCACTTTTGAAGGTAGAAGACGCACCACCCAAGCCGATGATGGCATCAGCGCCTTACAAAGTCGTGTAGATACCCTCATTGTTATCCCCAACAATAAACTATTATCGGTTATCCCCTCCGATACTCCCTTGCAAGAATCTTTCCGCATTGCTGATGATATTCTCCGTCAAGGGGTACAAGGTATCTCTGATATTATCACCATCCCCGGATTAGTTAACGTTGATTTTGCAGATGTCAGGGCGGTAATGGCTGATGCAGGTTCAGCCCTTATGGGTATTGGCATTGGCTCTGGAAAATCTCGGGCAAAAGAGAGCGCCGTGGCTGCCATTTCTTCCCCCCTCATAGAGTCTTCTATTCAGGGTGCCAAAGGGGTTGTATTAAACATTACTGGGGGTAATGATTTAACTCTCCATGAAGTTAATACCGTGGCTGAAACTATCTATGATATTGTTGATCCCAATGCTAATATTATTTTTGGAGCAGTGATAGATGAAAGTATGCAAGGAGAAATCCGTATAACTGTCATTGCCACTGGATTCTCCGCTGAGAATAATGGGGATGATTCTTTACAGGCGATTATTTCTCCTCCTACCATTCCTCAAACCTCAACCTCTGATGATGAGGAAGAAAAAACCGCTACTAACTCGGAGTCTGAAAGTAACCCCCTCGCAGGGTTGGATATTCCTGAGTTTTTACAACGTCGCCGATTTCCTCGCCGTTAGGCACCAAGAAACAATTGACAATGGGCAATGGACAATGAGATACTACTTAGTCTTGTCTGTTGTCTTTTTATTTGACTTTAGTAATTGTGCCTATTGCGATGTATCACAAATAGGTATTTAAACAAATCTGATATTACAGGGTTTGATTAAATGATCAAGAAATTTTGCAAGTTTAATCTGACCTGGGTTTACTGTGTCAAGGAAAGATTCAGATTGATTTTTTGTGTTGAATTTTAAGTAAATTATTTTCTTTTTTTTATGAATATTAAAGAATATGTAGAGTTGACAAAACAAACTGCTATTTATCCTCCTGATACTTTTTTGGAGTATCTAACTTTGGGTTTAGCTTCTGAAGCTGGGGAAGTTAGTGGGGTGGTCAAAAAGTATATTCGTAAGGATTTTCCCCTCGAACAAGCTCAAGAAAAATTGACAAAAGAGTTAGGAGATGTTTTATGGTATTGGGCAAGATTATGTGATGAATTGGGATTAAATCCTGAAGAAGTGATGGAAGGGAATATTAATAAACTACTAAAAAGAAAGGAAAATCAAACTTTACAAGGAGATGGAGATGACCGATAATTTACAATTATTAGATCCTCGTTTTGCGGTGACGGTTTTGGGAAAAACTGAGCGCCCTAATTTGCTTTGTTATTTGGCAATGCACCAAGATTATAGTGAAAGTTTTGTGGCGGAGGAATACGAAAAATTAGCTAGTTATTCTGAGGCGGAATTAGGACGCAGAATTGTTCGTAATTGTGTGAATAAAATGCACTGGGGTATTATTGAACATCCTAGTATTACTTTTAATGTGATCAATTTCCCCCATTCTGTGATGGTACAGGCGCGCACCCATCGGGTGGGGGTAAGTTTTGATTGTCAATCTCAGCGTTACACTAGCCAGCGCATCTTAAATCTTGCCAAAAAAATTGAGGAGTTAGAAGCCCAATCGGCGGATTTTGATGTTATTGCCCATGAGATTGAATCTTTATTCTATTTTCGTGCCATTGGTAATTATTTTGATCGGGAGGGTAATAAATATTTTTATTCTCAGGATACCCGTAATAAGGATATTGCTTTTACTAAAAGTGCGATCGCCTATTATGCGGAAAAAATAAATAATGATGGTTATGCCCCAGAACACGCAAGGGATATATTAACCCAAAATATCCGTCAACATTTTGTAGTATCTTTTAATGCCCGTAGCTTACTACATTTTTGTGACCTCCGATTACCCAAGGATGCCCAATCAGAAATCAGAGACTTAGCAACCCTATTGTTATATCACTTTGAGCAATGGATGCCAGAAGTGGCAGAAGTATATAAGAAAAAGAGGCTCGGTAAAAACTTACTAGCCCCTTAATCTTGATTTTATGGCGGGAGGCGGATTTGAACCACCGACCTTCGGGTTATGAGCCCGACGAGCTACCTGACTGCTCTATCCCGCGTCATCACTTTTACAAGTATAACGAATTTTTTTTAATCATGCAAGGTTTTGGAAAATAGAGAATGATAGTGGCTTAGTTTTGGTGTAATAAAACTTATTTATTTCCTAATTTTTTTTCCCTATACTGATGGGTAATAGAAGAATCACAATATTGATACCAGAAAATCAATGTTAATAAGACTATATCTTTATCTAGTTGTCTCATTACTATTAGGAATTGGTGTTTTGCACTTGTTACCTAGACTGGGCGAAGCAGGAAAAAAAATGGGCGATCGCCTCTGTTATGCTCCCGGTATTGATTTAGCACTAGCTTATTTTATGCTACTTCCTCTCATCGTTGGTTCTGTCTTTGCCCAGTGGCAAGGAGTTAGCATTGCCTTATTAGCCGAAATTAGTAGTCTTTGGGTTTGGATTATTGCCCATGAATCCTTGCACAAAAAACCTCCTGCTAATATCCATGGAACCCTAAGCGGTATGGTAGGCAAATGGCGCAATCATTTGGCAGTTTGGATTACTGCCCTTGCAATTCCTATATTCTGGTTTGTTCGATTAGGTGAAATCATCGTTTATCCCCCCCTCACGTGGTTAATTAAATTACCCAAATATGAAGCAAAAGAATGGGTCAATGTATCTCGTCAAAAATTTGAGGGATTAATAGGCTATGACCTAATTTGGTGTTTGTACTGTGACTGGATGACAGGGGTATGGTCATTGGGTAGTGAGATGTTAAGAAATGTAGAATCATTTTGGTGTCCTATCCGCTTCTATTCCGACAAAAAATGTGAAAATTGTCAGTTAGATTTTCCCGACATCGAACATGGATGGGTTTCCCATCAAGGCACCATGGAAGATGTTACAAAACTTTTGGGGGAAAAATATAACGATAGTCAAGAACAAAGACCATGGTTTAATCATCCTTCTCGTAAACAAGATTAATTTTTTTTACGGTAAAGACTTCGCCGCCGCATTTACCAACTCAGAAGCCACCTTCGCCGAATAGGGTTTTATAAACCACCAAATAACTGGAGATAACCATCCTTTGAGGGTTATAGAATAAGCGATATAACTACCGCAAAGGGTGGACTCCATCTGATAAGTAATTCTTTGCTCAATACCCGGAATCGCCAATAAACGAATGCTCAAAAGTTCTCTGGGGCGAACATTTTCCACAAATACCCTAATGGGAATGGGAGTAAGACGGGTAACAACCCCAAAAATTAATCCGGGTTTGGGTATTAATCCCTGCGGTAATTTTGTTTTCACAAATAAAGGATGCCAAGACATATCAGCTAAATTGATTAAACGATGCCAAACTACATCCACGGGAATACTTGTCGTCACTCGATAGGTTTTGTAGAGAGAGCTTTGACATAGTTGTTTCTCGCCATCTGCCAGAAGTAGTTTAAAAGAAAAGTTGAAAATCATGATAGTAGGCAATTGATAATTGATGATTGACCGATAATTTATTCACTTTTTCGCTAAGACAGTATTTAGAGTTAGTCTTGCTCAATTATCGCTGAGGGTTTTATTGCAGAATATTAAGATCTGCAAAATTTTCTAGTTCAGATACCCCTTACAGTTTAGATTGATAGATTGTAAGTTATTTTTAGCAATTTTAAAAAAAATTTATGAATACGGCGACTAAAGAAAATACTAATCCCATTAATTCTACTTCTTTTCCTCCCGAAGATGCAAAAAATAGGGTCAGTCAATTTATGCAGTCTATCCAAGATGAGATTTGCCAAGGTTTAGAAGCCCTTGACGGTAAAGGTAAGTTTCAGGAGGATAGTTGGCAAAGAGAGGAAGGCGGCGGCGGTAGATCTCGTGTAATGACTGATGGTGATGTTTTTGAGCAGGGCGGGGTTAATTTTTCTGAGGTATGGGGCGATCATCTTCCTCCTAGCATTTTAAAACAGCGCCCCGAAGCTGAAGGTCATCGTTTTTATGCCACAGGTACCTCTATGGTATTACACCCTAAAAATCCTTACATTCCCACAGTACACCTCAATTATCGTTACTTTGAGGCAGGCCCAGTATGGTGGTTTGGGGGTGGTGCTGATTTAACTCCTTATTATCCTTTTGCGGAGGATGCCAAGCATTTTCACACTACTTTTAAGAATACTTGTGATAAGCATCATCCTGAGTATTACAATGTGTTTAAGCGTTGGTGTGATGAATATTTTTATCTAAAACACCGTGACGAAACCCGTGGGGTGGGTGGGCTTTTCTTTGACTATCAAGATGGCAATGATCCTCTTTATCGTGGTCCTCATGCTGATAAGGCGGCGGCACAATATAGTAATCAGTTACCTCCCCAAAAACAGCGTAGTTGGGAGGAAATTTTTGCTTTTGTGCAAGATTGCGGTAAAACTTTTTTACCTGCTTATGTGCCTATTGCTGAAAAACGTCGTCATACGGAATATGGCGATCGCCAGAGAAACTTCCAGTTATACCGCCGTGGACGTTATGTAGAGTTTAATTTGGTATATGACAGGGGGACTATTTTCGGTTTACAAACCAATGGGCGCACCGAGTCTATTTTGATGTCTCTACCTCCTTTGGTACGCTGGGAATATGGTTATACCCCTGAACCTAATACCCCTGAAGCTCAGTTATATGATGTTTTTCTCAAGCCTCAAGATTGGGCAAACTGGGAATAGTTGATAATTTTGCCCCCTAAATCCCCCAATACAGGGGGACTTAAATGTTATGGTTTGAGGATATAAAATCTTTACAACAACATAATAGATACTTGTATTAGGATCAAGGAAAATCTTTTATTTTTAATAAATTAAATATATGGCTAGATCTCAAAGAAATGATAACTTTATCGATAAGACTTTTACCGTTATGGCGGATATTATTTTAAAGGTTTTACCGATTAACCCCAAGGCAAAAGAGGCGTTTGTATATTACCGTGATGGTATGTCGGCACAGGCTGATGGGGAATATGCGGAAGCCCTTGAAAACTATGAGGAAGCCTTGAAGTTGGAGGAGGATCCGAGCGATCGCAGCGAAATCCTGTATAATATGGGTTTAATCCATGCTAGTAATGGTAAGTTGGAGGAAGCCTTAGATTATTACCATCAATGTCTGGCACTCAATCCTCGCAAACCTTCTGCCCTTAATAATATTGCAGTGTTATATCATTATCAAGGGGATAAGTGTAAGCAGGAAGGAAAGGAAGATGAGGCGGAAAGTTTCTTTGATAAGGCTGCAGAATATTGGAAACAGGCGATCAGAATTTCCCCGAATAGTTACCTAGAGGCTCAAAATTGGCTCAAAACCACTGGTAGATCTGAAATGGATGTATTCTTTTAATAATTGATAATTTTAGCCCCCTAAATCCCCCAATGCTGGGGGACTTGAAATATAAGTGATTAACCCTGTTATTATAATGAGGGTTTTTGTTATTTTTTATTAGTTATTGTTTATGAGTATTAGTCAAGAAGAAGTTAAAAAGGTGGCTAATTTAGCCCGTTTAGATATTACTGAACAAGAGGAGCAGGAGTTTGGTAATCAGTTAAATGCTATCCTTGGATATTTTGATCAATTAAGTGAATTAGATACCAGTGAAGTAGAACCCACTACAAGGGCGATCGATGTTAGTAATATTATGCGCTCTGATGCACAAACGACCTACGAAGATAGAGAGAGTTTATTGGATAATGCCCCCTCTCGGGATGATGACTTTTTCCGAGTTCCCAAAATTATGGGTTAGTTTGAAACAAGGGTAAATAGTTTCAAATTATAGTCTTGTAAAGGTGCCAGGTATCGGGTGTCAGGTATCAGGTTAAGAAATTTACAAAAACTGTAATGTTAATTAATTTTCTGATACTTAGTTCCATCAAGGAACTAACAAAGGCTGGTCGTATTTTAAACCTGTAACCTGCAACCTGTAACCTGCAACCTAACCATACTGACAACTGTTATCCCGAACTGAGGTTATGTATTTACCCTTGATTTGTTACTGCGCAATTGTCCACAGGCGGCATCGGCTTCTAAGCCACGGGAATAACGAACGCTGACGGCGATTTTTTGTTGCTCTAGTATCTGGGTAAATTGTTTAATTCTTTCGGGGCTAGGGCGCTGATAGTCTGCTTCGGAAATGGGATTATAGGGAATTAGGTTTACATGGGTTTGAAAACCCCTGATTTGCCGTGCTAACTCGTGGGCGTGTTCGGGTAAGTCGTTGACTCCTGCTAGTAGGACATACTCGAAGGTTACTCTTCTTCCTGTGATGTTGACATATTCTTTACAGTCGTTGAGTAGTTGACTGAGGGGATAATGCACCGCACTGGGGATTAAACTTTGTCTTAGTTTTTGGTTGGAGGCATGGAGACTGACGGCAAAGGTAATTTGTAGTTTATGCTCGGCTAGATCTAAAATTTTACGGGGTAAGCCCACGGTGGAGACGGTGAGGTTACGGGCGCCAATACCCACGTCTTGGTTAATGGATTGGATGGCTTTTACTACTTCAGGAAGGTTTAGTAAGGGTTCACCCATGCCCATAAATACGACATTGGAAACCCTTTGGTTAAAGTCTTCTTGGACGGTTAAAATTTGATCGATGATTTCATGGGCTTTGAGGTTGCGGGTGAAGCCTTCTTTTCCTGTGGCACAAAAATCACACGCCATGGCACAGCCTACCTGAGATGAGACACACACGGTGAGGCGTTTGGCGGTGGGAATGCCTACGGTTTCTACAATCAAGCCATCTTTGAGTTTTAAGAGGTATTTTCTGGTACCATCTGGCGCTGTATTATAATAGTCTATGTGCGATCGCCCGATTTCCTGTTCCTGATTTTGTTCTCGCCATTGTTTAGGAAAAACAGTAATATCTAAAAGAGATCTAGCGCCCTTTTGGTATAACCATTGATATAACTGCTTTCCACGATATGATGGTTGTCCTTGTTGTTGTACCCAATCAGTCAACTCGGGCAACGATTTTCCTAATAAAACTTCTGTCATTGATTTTGACTATTTAATAACAATCCAAATAGTTAGCATTTACCCATCCAGTACGATTATTAACAGCACTATTAGGGCCGTTAATCACAGTCACCAAATACCAGGGATGATTACCCCGAATATATTGAACTGTATTACCGTTATTTAGACCTGCAAAAGATGATCCTCCGGGGGAGTGTCTTACGGCAAGTTGTCCTGTGCGTAAATTAGTAACATAACACAATCCAGCCCTCACTCCTGAGCCAGTGTGAACATTACTTTGGAAACTAATCTGGCTATGATGGATATACCCCATGGTACCACAGGCATCGGTTACATACCAGCCATTATTTTCTCCATAGATGTTGATGGTGCTAACCCTTCTTACACTACAGATAATTCTACCATTGGGGGTCGCTCTGACATTGGATGGAGGGGCATAAACCACGGCGATACTATTTTGAGCCACGGCTGGAGTTTCTGGCTTAATAGCGTTGGGTAACAATAATCCCGCTAGGGCGGTGGTTGAAATTAAAGCTGTTTTGATGGTTGTGGATAAGATTGTATTCATGAGCGCAATATCTCCTAATCTAATTGGCAAACTTTAGTTGTTATTGTTTACTCCTGAAAAGAGAAAAGATATTTTTTTGCTTAGTTTTCGTGATGTTAAAACTTAATAATAAATTTTCGTGACAACCTTATTTTCCTTTTGATGATGATGATTAAAATAAAAAAGATTCTCAATTATTTATTTTCCCAAAAGAATATCATGGAATAACAACTGACAGATTTTACAAAAAAATTAAATAAATTCTCCTCAAATAAAAATATGTTTTCCATACTATTAGTATATCATTTGAGTCGAAATAAAGGAGCAAATAACATATTTATTAATAAATATTTAACATTTTAAAATATTAATAAAAAATATAAATATAAAGAATTAATATTTCTACGTAAATAAACGGATGACTCCCAGTATATTGATTCTCAATCCATGGTAACGATAAGATAGAAGGTGTTCTGTTATCTTAGGTACTCTGCCATAGATAAAATTATCCTTTCAATTTATTGTTATTATTTTTAGAAAATTATGAGTAAAGTAATCGAAATTCAAGATTCTCAGTTTAATGATGAAGTGGTGAAGGCTAATGAGACAGTTTTAGCTTATTTCTGGGCGCCTTGGTGTGGTCCTTGCCGCTTGGTGTCTCCTTCGGTTAGTTGGGTAGCAGAAAACTATAGCGATCGCCTCAAGGTGGTAAAATTGGAAGTTGATGCCAGTCCTGATAGTGTGGCAACCTGCAAGGTAGAAGGTGTACCAGCCCTCAGAATTTTCAAAGATGGTAATATGATTAGTTCCCATGAGGGGGCTATTGGTAAACAGGGGTTACAGGATTTTGTAGAATCGGCTGTTTAGGCTTTGCCCCAAAACATCCCCCAATTCTGGGGGACTTATACTATCATTTAAAATTTCATTACCGATTACCAACTCTCAATTCATTAAATTTACCCCATTGAGCATATTAAAATAATTAAAAAATAATGGAATTATCTAAGAGAATTAAACCATTAAAAAGTAATGTTTTTGCTGATATGGATCAAGCAAAATCTGAGGCAGTAAAAAATGGTAAAAATTTAATTGATTTGTCTTTAGGTTCTGCTGATTTACCTACCCCTAAACATATCTTAAAGGCGATCGCCTCTTCCTTGGATAATTCCGCTAACCATGGTTATTTATTACATCGAGGCACATTAGAATTTAGGCAAGTAATAGCACATTGGTATGGGCAAAGATTTGGGGTGCAAGTTGATCCTGATACCGAAGTATTGCCCCTTATTGGTTCCCAAGAAGGCACCGCCCATTTACCCCTAACTGTTTTAAATGAAGGGGATTACGCCCTAGTATTAGATCCTGGTTATCCTTCCCATGCAGGGGGGGTGTATTTGGCAGGGGGGCATATTTATCCCATGCCTCTTTTGGCAGAAAATGATTTTTTACCCCAATTTGAGCAGATTCCTGATGATATTTTATCTCGCTCAAAAATGATGATTTTGAGTTATCCCCATAACCCCACCAGTGCGATCGCCCCTAAAAGTTTTTTTGAAAAAGCAGTTAAATTTTGTGAGCAAAATGGGCTTGTTTTAGTCCATGATTTTCCCTATTTAGATATTTATTTTGACGATAAAAAACCTCCCTCAATATTACAAACAGATCCAGAAAAAAAAGTTTCTATGGAATTTTTTACCTTTTCAAAATCTTATAATATGGGAGGATTTAGAATCGGTTTTGCCATTGGTAATAGTCAATTAATTACCGCCCTTAAACAAGTAAAATCTGTGGTGGACTTTAATCAATATAAAGGCATTTTAGAAGGTGCTATGGTTGCCCTCACCTCCTCCCAAGAATGCGTCCAAGAAACCGTCAATATTTATCGTCAAAGACGAGACTTTTTAGTTAACTCCCTGAAAAATATTGGCTGGGAAGTTGATACCCCCTCCGCCACCCTTTATCTATGGGCAAAATTACCCCCTACCTATGACGATTCTATTAAGTTTTGTGTCGATTTAGTCCAAGCAACAGGAGTCGCCCTTTCCCCAGGGGCAGGTTTTGGGAAGCAGGGGGAAGGCTATGTAAGGTTTGCCCTAGTGCAACCTGTGGAGGTTTTGCAAGAGGCAGTAAATAGAATTGGGGTTTTCCTTCACACCATGGACAAAAACAAATTATTATGAGATTATGAAGGGTGAATAATTTAAAAAATCGTCCTTTTATTTGGCGATAGTATCAATTTAATACATTTATAACAAAAAACTGGAGAAGTAAAAATGGACTGGAGAATTGTTGTTGTATTGTTACCTCTAGGAATTGCTGCAGGTTGGGCTGTTTTTAATATTGGTGCAGTGGCTATCAGTCAGTTACAAAATTTCCTCGCTAAGCGTAATCAGCAAAGCTAAGTGGATAATTCACAATGGATAATTGAGAATGAATAATGAAATTCGGTTTTCTATTTATTCTTAGTTGTCCATCTTTTCTAAATATTAATTTCTATCACCATTCCCTATTGCCCATTCCCCATTCCCCATTTTGTTTGTGAAAGATATAATTCAACAAGATACCATAGTTGCGATCGCCTCGGCAGTAGTACCAAATCAGGGTAGTATTGGTATAGTAAGATTGAGCGGTGTTAATGCCCTAGAAATTGCTCAGAAAATATTTAAACCCCAAGGGAAACCAAAATGGCAATCCCATCAAGTCATTTATGGTTATGTGAAAAATCCCATCACCGAGAAAGTCGTTGACGAAGCCTTGTTGATTTATATGCAATCTCCCCGCTCGTTTACGAGGGAGGATGTGATAGAGTTTCATTGTCATGGGGGAATTATTCCCGTACAACAGGTATTAGAATTATGTTTGGAATATGGCGCTAGGTTAGCCAATGGAGGGGAATTTAGTTTACGGGCATTTCTCAATGGCAGAATTGACTTAACCCAAGCCGAAAGTATTGCCGAGATGGTAGGGGCAAAATCTGCCTATGCTTCCCAAGTTGCCTTGGCAGGATTACAAGGAAAACTTGCCCAACCCATTCGGGATATGCGTCACAATCTTTTGGATATTTTGGCGGAGGTGGAGGCAAGAATTGATTTTGAGGATGATTTACCCCCCCTAGATGAGGAGCAAATTATTCAAGATGTGGAGGAAAATTTAATCAAGATAAAACACATTTTGGCCACAAAAGAACAAGGAGAATTGTTGCGTAGTGGTTTAAAAGTTGCCATTGTCGGGCGCCCCAATGTGGGAAAATCTAGTTTATTGAATGCTTGGAGTAAGAGCGATCGCGCCATAGTCACAGATCTACCCGGAACCACTAGGGATGTGGTAGAATCTCAATTGGTGGTAAATGGTATCCCCATCCAAGTATTAGACACCGCAGGCATCAGGGAAACAGAAGATACCGTCGAAAAAATCGGTGTAATGCGATCGCTCAAAGCCGTTAACCAAGCAGATTTGGTACTGTTTACCATCTCTGGGGAAACAGGATGGATGTCAGAAGACGAGGAAATCTATCAACAAATCAAACACCTTAATATCATCCTCATCATCAATAAAATCGATATTGCCAAGGAAAACTTAACCTACCCCCCAGAAATTAAACAAATAGTCAAAACCGCCGCCACCATCCAACAAGGCATTACCGACTTAGAAAACGCCATCATCAACACCGTAGAAACAGGCATCACCCAAGCCCAAGATTTGGACATCGCCATCAACCAAAGACAAGCCGCTGCCCTTACCCGTGCCAAAGTAGCCTTAAATCAAGTACAAGAAACCATCGACAATCAACTCCCCCTCGATTTTTGGACTATCGACTTACGTAGTGCCATCCAAGCATTAGGAGAAATTACAGGGGAAGAAGTTACAGAGTCAGTTTTAGATCGAATTTTTAGTCGTTTTTGTATTGGTAAATAACCCAAAAATTTTTCAGTTTATCAAAAACTCAGATTAAAACAAATCAACGACCATTGCCAAAAAAGATAATAACGATTATCATTTTTATTAATGTCACCATCAAAAAATATGATCACAGTAGTAATGGGCAGTTTTGGTGTAGGCAAAACTCATTGGATACAACAACAGTTAAAGGAAAGTCAGGACAACAATTTTTATTATTACAGTCCGAAAACCAATACCTTTCCCCTTGATGGTGCTTTTTTACAAAGTATTCATCAGGACTTATCAATTGTAGATGTACAATCTCCCCAAGACTTAATAGAATTATCTCAAAAAAATCATATCTATTTAGAAGTACCTGAATATGTAGATTATGCCCCCATCAAAGATTTATTTGAAAAATTAAATGCTCAAGTAATAGCCATAGTAAGCCCAACAGAAAATCAAGATAAATGGAAATCCCTAGTTAACAAAATTATTATCAATCAAACCATAACCATAAAACCCCATTTACAAAACTTTTCCGATTTACAAATACACCGAGCTAATTTAACAAAAGAAGTGCTAGATTTTTCTAGTTTAGAAACCTTTTGGCAAGAGTTAACCCTAGGTGCTTATGGTGATATTCTCCGAGCAAAAGGTATATTCAACATTATGGATGGTCAATGTATTTACGGTGAATATTTACAAAACAGTTATAGTCCAGATTTTTATCCCTTAAATTTACCATTATCCCTTGAGGGCAGACCAACTCATTTTAGTGGTTTAGAAATTATTGGTTTTAACTTAGATAAAAAAGCCATGGCTGATACTTTAGGGGATTTTTGTTTGGATGATTCAGCGGTTTATTTTTATCAGCAACAAGTAAAACAATCTTTAACAAGTAATACTGCTTAAGTTTTTCATCAAATTTACATCAAATGCAAAGTTCAAGGCTAAAGCCTTAACTACAAACAAAGCCTTAACTACAAACAATTTATCTAAATTGAGGAAAAAATATAAATGAAAATTGCTGTTATGTCCTGCCTTCATGCTAATTTACCAGCTTTTGAAGCGGTGTTAAAAGATATTGAAGATCATCAGTGTGACGCTATCTATAGCTTAGGTGACTTAGTAGGGTATGGTCCCCACCCTAATGAAATAGTTGATAAAATTCGAGAGTTAGAAATTCCCTCCGTACAAGGATGTTGGGATGAAGATATAGTAGAAGGGTTAAACGCCTGTGAATGTAGTTATCCCTCTCTTTTGGCAGAAAAAAGAGGTATCCTCGCCCATGAATGGACAAATGAACAAATTACCCCAGAAAATCGTCAATTTCTCGCTGAATTACCCCATACTCTGAAACTAGATAATCTCTGTTTTGCCCATGGTAGCCCCCAAAGCAACCACGAATACATTTTGCCCGAAATGGATGCTTTTACCGCCCTAGAGCGTGTTTTAAGCTCCTCTGCGGACGTTTTATTTTGTGGACATACCCATATTCCCTATGTTCGTGACTTAACAGGGGGTATGTTACAAGTAAAAATTGAGCAACCCATGGACTCATCATCGGCAGAAAAACAGTTTTCTAGCCCCTTAAAACGTATTATAAATGTGGGATCTGTGGGTGAACCTCGTCACGGAAGACCAAATGCCACTTATGTTATTTACCACAAAGAAACAGGGGAAGTAACTTTAAGGGAGGTTGAATATGATTATCACTCCACTTGTCGAGATATTATCGAGAAAGGTTTACCGCCTATTTTTGCTTGGCGTTTGAGTAGGGGATTGGAGTTTGCGGAAAAAGCGGAAGACGCATCCCATGTCTGTCAAAGGTAGTCAACAATGGACAATTAACAATGGACAATTGACAATGATTAAGTTTTACTCAGTGTAGTATCTGATGGACTTACGCATTCACTATCAAATATTTACTAAGAAAAATGTGGGCAATTTTAAGCGGAATTGAAGGAAATTTAAAGGCTTACGAAGCAGTATTAAAAGATATTTATCAACAAACACAAACCATTGAGGATATATATATATTGGGTGATGTGGTTGGTATTAGTTTGCAAAATGAGAGGGTTATCGAGAGGATAACCAATCCCCCCAGTGATGAATTAATCCCCCATGTGTGTCGTGGTTGGTGGGAGGAACAATGTTTAATCCTTCATGGATTGACTTCTACGGCTGATCCTATGGAGTTAATTGATCAATTTGGAGTTGATGCTACTAAAAAGTTATGGGATTCTATTTCCCGTGAGGTGATGGACTGGTTACAAAAATTGGATTTTGGTTTTGTGGAGTTCGATTGTCTTTTGATTCATGGTAGCACTGTTAGTGTAGGTGAAATGCTAACCCCTGATACTTCTCCTTGGGTAATGTTGGATCGTTTACAACGGATGAATGTTAATTATATGTTTTCGGGGCGTTCTGGTTTATTGTATGAGTATAGGTTAGAGCAGGGTAATTTAACATCACAAGTAATGACTTTGGATGATCAGAGTAGTTATAGCAAGGATGTTAAGGAGAAAAAAATTATTGGGGTGGGTAACGTGGGCAAAGTTCCCCATCAAGCAAGTTATGTCCTATATAGTCCTTATAATGGTCAGTTAATGCTTAAAACTGTGGGGTATTAATTGCTATAATATTAATAATGATAATCATTTTCAAAGTATTAATATGGCGGTTTCAGTAAAGGATCAAAATAGCATCGATGTTTTAAGTCAAAGTAACCCTGATAAGTTATTGCGTATTCGTCATACTTGCGCCCATGTGATGGCGATGGCGGTACAAAGTCTTTTTCCTGAAACGAAAGTAACTATAGGGCCTTGGACTGAGAATGGATTTTATTATGATTTCGATCGCCCTTTACCCTTTACTCCAGAGGATCTAAAATTAATTCAAAAGGAGATGAAAAGGATTATCAAGGCAAAACTGCCCATTATTAGGGAGGAAATAGCGCGATCGCACTTACGAGAAGAAATAGAAGCCCTCGGAGAGAATTACAAACTCGAAATCTTAGATAATATTCCCGAAGACGAAACCATTACCCGTTACTTTATCGGTAGCCCTGATGTGGGCAAAACCAACCATCCAGAAGTCGAACCATCCCTCATTGAATCAGTGCCAATTCCCCCCCAAGAATACTGGTGGGATTTGTGCGCTGGCCCCCATGTGAACCATACAGGGGAAATCAACCCCAAAGCCTTCGCCCTCGAAAGCGTTGCGGGGGCTTATTGGCGAGGAGATGAAAGCAACCCCCAACTACAAAGAATTTACGGCACCGCATGGGAAACCCCCGAACAATTAAAAGCCTATTTAACCCAAAAAGAAGAAGCAAAAAAAAGAGATCATCGCAAACTAGGCACAGAATTAGGACTCTTTAACCTCCAAGAAGATGCAGGAGGGGGATTAGTCTTTTGGCTACCCAAGGGGGCAAAAATGCGCCTACTCATCGAAAACTATTGGCGAGAGCAACATTTAAAATCAGGCTACGAATTTTTATATACCCCCCACATCGCCAACCTTGAATTGTGGAAAACATCAGGGCATTACGACTTTTATCGGGAAAATATGTTCGATCAAATGGATATTGATGCCCAAAAATATCAACTCAAACCCATGAACTGCCCTTTTCATGTACTAACCTACAAAAGTGCTTTATATTCCTACCGTGATTTACCCATCCGTTGGGCAGAATTAGGCACTGTGTATCGCTATGAGCGTTCAGGAGTATTACATGGATTGATGAGGGTAAGGGGTTTTACTCAAGATGATGCCCATATCTTCTGTTTACCAGAACAGGTTAAAGGGGAAATATTAGGGGTTTTGAACCTTACGGAGCAAATTTTATCGGATTTTGGTTTCACTGATTATGAGGTAAATTTATCTACCCGCCCCGCCAAATCCGTAGGTAGTTCAGAAATTTGGGATTTAGCCACCCAAGGCTTAATCGATGCCCTTAAGGAGAAAAGATGGGATTATGTGGTAGATGATGGGGGTGGTGCTTTCTATGGCCCTAAAATTGACATTAAAATTCGGGATGCCATCGGTAGATTGTGGCAATGTTCCACCATTCAGGTAGATTTTAACCTCCCAGAACGTTTCGATCTCCACTATGTGGCTTCTGATGGCACTCGTCAACGCCCTATTATGATTCACCGTGCCATTTTTGGTTCTTTAGAAAGATTTTTCGGTATCCTCATTGAAAACTATGCGGGGGATTTTCCTTTCTGGTTAGCACCCATTCAGTTAAGGTTATTACCCGTCACCGAAGAACAATATCCCTACGCTGATTCCGTTGCCCAACAGTTACGCAATCTAGGTTATCGTGTAGAGGTAAGTTATAAGGGCGATCGCCTCGGGAAACAAATTAGAACAGCTGAACTAGAAAAAATCCCCCTCGTAGCTGTCATCGGTAACAAGGAGGTAGAGAAACAAACCCTTAGCCTCAGAAGTAGAAAAGATGGTGATATGGGAGAGCTAAACTTGGATGAATTGAAAGAATTATTAGGCAAAGTTTTTTAGGGTGAATGACTCAATCTTTGTCTTTGATATTCTGCCAAAAAAAGGCTAGTGGCGATCGCAACGTTGAGGGATTCCACCCCGTTAAGCAAAGGAATTTTTACCTTCTCCGTTGCCAAATCCGCCAAATCAGGAGACAAACCCCGAGACTCATTACCCATCAATAAAATTGTCGGTAAAGAAAAATCAATCTGCCATGGAGTTTTATCCCCCTCCAAAGAAGTAGCAATAATTTGATAACCCTTTTGCGCATAACCTTGCACCAAAGTTATTAAATCATCCTCCGCCCTCGCCCTAATCCTAAACCACTCCCCCACAGAAGCCCTCATAACCTTGGGATTGTCCAAATCCACACTATCCCCACTCAACCACAACATATCCACCCCCATGGCAACGCTAGACCTTATAATAGTGCCTAAATTACCCGGATCCTGTAATCTTTCCAACACAACCCCTAACTTAATATTGTCAGGATCCTTACTTTGGCGATGGTGTCGGGAAGCAGTTGCCAACACCCCATCAGGATTTACCGTGGTTGCCAGAGACTTCATCACCTCATCACTTACCATCTCCACCCTTTGGGCTTGATTTTGTAAAGTTTGGGCGAGAAGATAATTTTTATTTTGCCAGATAGGGGTAAATAATAAGGTATCGAGGGGGTAATTAACCTGAGAAGCCACTTCCAATAAATTTGTCCCCTCCAATAAACAAAGATTTTGACGATGTCTTTCGGCAGGGCGTTGTAACTTGCGTATTTCCTTGATAAGGGGGTTTTTGAGACTACTTAACACAATTTTTGGGGAGTAGGGAATAGGGAACGGGCAATGGTGACGGAAATTGATATTTATTCATCAACAGAGTTACTCAAAAATAACTCAATAAGTATAGGGAATTAGTAGAAGATTGATGCCACACCATGATAATCTTAAAAGTGTCAAATTTTATTATAAATTAAAGTTTACGAAAGTAAATAAAACTAAAAATCAGCATGGTTGCAACAAAAGAAAAAACTAACGTCGGTAAAATCACCCAAGTAATTGGGCCGGTGGTTGATGCTGAATTTCCTAGCGGCAATCTTCCCCGTATTTATAATGCGCTCCGTATTGAAGGAACTAACGAAGCAGGGCAACCCGTAGCGGTAACTTGTGAAGTACAACAGCTTTTAGGTGATAACCAAGTTCGTGCGGTTTCCATGACTTCTACTGACGGCTTAGTTAGAGGTATGGAAATTGTTGATTTAGGAGAGCCTATCAGTGTACCTGTAGGTAAAGCAACCTTGGGACGTATTTTCAACGTTTTAGGAGAGCCTGTAGATAACAAAGGTCCTGTTAACACTGACGAAACTTCCCCCATTCACCGCAAAGCTCCTGCTTTCACTGAATTAGATACTAAACCTACTGTATTTGAAACTGGTATTAAAGTTGTTGACTTATTAACTCCCTATCGTCAAGGCGGTAAAATCGGCTTGTTTGGTGGTGCAGGGGTTGGTAAAACCGTTATTATGATGGAATTGATCAACAACATCGCTATCCAACACGGTGGTGTATCTGTGTTCGGTGGTGTGGGCGAGCGCACCCGTGAAGGTAATGACCTTTACAATGAAATGATCGAATCTAACGTAATCAATGCAGACAACCCCGAGGAGTCTAAAATTGCGTTGGTATATGGTCAGATGAACGAACCCCCCGGAGCGAGAATGCGTGTAGGTTTATCTGCACTCACCATGGCGGAATATTTCCGTGATGTTAACAAGCAAGATGTATTATTATTTATTGATAATATTTTCCGTTTCGTACAGGCTGGTTCTGAAGTATCTGCACTTCTTGGTAGAATGCCCTCTGCGGTAGGTTATCAGCCCACCCTCGGTACTGATGTAGGGGATTTACAAGAACGTATTACCTCCACCAAAGAAGGTTCTATCACTTCTATCCAAGCGGTATATGTACCTGCGGATGACTTAACTGATCCTGCCCCTGCTACTACCTTCGCTCACTTGGATGGTACTACTGTATTATCCCGTGCTTTGGCTTCTAAGGGTATTTATCCTGCGGTAGATCCTTTAGGTTCTACTAGCACCATGTTACAGCCTAGCATTGTGGGTGAAGAGCATTACAACACTGCCCGTGCGGTACAATCTACCTTACAACGTTACAAGGAATTACAAGATATTATTGCGATTCTCGGTTTAGATGAATTATCTGAAGAAGATCGTTTAACCGTTGATCGTGCGCGTAAAATCGAGCGTTTCTTGTCTCAGCCTTTCTTCGTTGCTGAAGTATTCACTGGTAGCCCTGGTAAATATGTCTCTCTCGAAGATACTATTAAAGGTTTCCAAAGAATCCTCTCTGGTGAATTAGATCATTTACCTGAACAGGCTTTCTACTTAGTTGGTAACATCGACGAGGCGATCGCCAAGGGTGAAAAACTCAAAGGCTAAGGATAGCTAATTATTAGTTTGCGGATATAAAATCCGCAACATTACAAGGGAAAGACAGGATAAGTGAATAATATTCCCATGTCTTTCCTTTTTTTGAGAGAAATAAAATTATAAGTATTAAATTTTTAGATTATGACTTTAACAGTAAGGGTAATTACTCCTGATAAGACTGTCTGGGATCAGGATGCTCAAGAGGTTATCTTACCTAGTGGTAGCGGACAGTTAGGGATTTTGACTGATCATGCTCCTCTTTTGACTAACCTTGATATTGGGGTTTTGAGAGTGCGCACCGAGAAGGATTGGAAATCCATCGCTGTGATGGGCGGTTTTGCTGAGGTGGAAAATAACGAGGTTAAGGTTCTCGTTAATGGTGCTGAGTTAGGGGAATCCATCGACAAGGAAACTGCTAAGGCTGACCTAGAAACTGCTCAAAATGAGTTACAATCTGCCAATGCTAGTGGCGATCGCCTCGCACAAATCAAAGCTAATTCTAACTATAAAAAAGCTAGAGCTAGACTTCAGGCAACCAACAAATAATCTTATCGTAGGGTGGGCATTGCCCACCAAAACAATGGACAATTATTTATTGTGTTTCAAACTCTTTAATTGTCAAATTATCAGGTAACATAAAAATAATTTTCTTTAACAATTTGCTTAATCTACAGAGGAATTTGTTAGAGTACAACTATAGTTGTACACAAGATTTCAAAAAATGAAAAGAACACTATATATTCCTGACGAACTATGGAAAGATTTAAGTGACTATTTAGATAAAC
The DNA here is from genome assembly GCA_000317655.1 of Cyanobacterium stanieri PCC 7202. NCBI lineage: Bacteria > Bacillati > Cyanobacteriota > Cyanophyceae > Chroococcales > Geminocystaceae > Cyanobacterium > Cyanobacterium stanieri. The sequence continues at coordinate 756,654 of CP003940.1, read as the reverse complement.
ATCCACAGGAAAATGCTTCTAGTGTGGTGCAAGTGGCATTAAAAGAAAAATTACGTCCTCGTAATGGTGCAAAATTACTCGATTTAGCTGGAATTGTCAAAGATGCTTCTCCTGATGCTTCTAAAACATTTAGATATTTTATTTAGTATTTTTCAAACTTTTTAATTGTCAAATTATCAGGTAATTCATCTTTACTTTTTATCGCCACAGAAACCAAATAATTATCATTAATCTTACAGTTTTTTATCTGCCATTCTTCCCTGATTTTCGCCGAAGTAATTTCCACATCTTCATTTTGGAAATTATAACTTAATTCAATACTATCTAACCCTCCAGATAATCCCTCTCCAATGGCTTTTAAATAGGCTTCTTTTGCTGTCCAAAGGGTATAAAATAGTTTCGCTTCATTTTCAGGATTTATTTGGTTCATAAGGATATATTCTGAAGGGCAAAAAAATCTTTGAGCTAGTTCTTGAAACTTAACTTTTTTATTAATATTTTCTATATCTATCCCCATTAGATGATCAGAAATACCATAAACAATCAAGTTATCAGTATGGGATAAATTAAAATGTAAATGGGGATAATCTTTTAAAAAAGGTTTACCTTTTTGGTTGTAATCAAAAATTATTTTTGCTGGATTTATATTCAAATATTTACTTAAAATAATTCTGAGATTAGCCCTAGCTATACAACTTTTATCAGCTTGTATCTTTTGTTTAAAACGTTCTACTCTTTGCCATTCATCTATGGATAACAGAGATCTCAAATAAGGTATATCCGTTAGAAAATGATCTGTATTTAATAGATAAATATCAAACATATTTGGAGTTAACAGAACATTCAAGGAGTATAAAGCAGGGGTGATTCAAAGTAAGAATGCAAAAACGCTTATATTAACCTCAGTTCGGGATAAAATTTATAGTCTTGTAAAGGTGCCAGGTATCGGGTGTCAGGTATCAGGTTAAGAAATTTACAAAAACTGTAATGTTAATTAATTTTCTGATACTTAGTTCCATCAAGGAACTAACAAAGGCTGGTCGTATTTTAAACCTGTAACCTGCAACCTGCAACCTGTAACCTAACCATACTGACAACTGTTATCCCGAACTCGAGTTATATTAGGTTCGGATAAATAATAACAATGGAAGTCCCCCAGAATTGGGGGATTTGGGGGGCAAAACAGGACTGATTACCCGAACCTGATGTCACAAGGCAAAACAATTATGGACCTAAGAAAATAACTCTGCACCCACTACTAACTCTTTTTTCGCTCCATTACCATTATGGTGTAATTCATGAACATTTTTACTCATTTCCCTTGCTTGGTGATAACTGTCAATATCTCCTTGTTCAAAATAGAGTAAAGAAGCCTTGCGTAAATCGTCCACTGCCTTTTGTTTCGCTCCTGAATCTAAATATAAAACCCCTCTTTTGTGATAGGCTTGGGCATAATCTTGGTTTTTGTTAATGGCTTCGGTATAATCTGCGATCGCCCCTGAGATATTACCCAACTTACTATGACTATTACCCCTTTCATAAAAGAAAGAAGCAGAATCAGGCTTAACCCGTAACTCTTGGGATAAAATTTCCACCTGTCGTAGATTACTAACAATATCCTTGATTTCTTGGGCTTGACCACTAAGACGGGCAATTTCCCCCTCCAAACCATCCTTAGCATTCGTTAAACGATCATTTAACTTAACCTTCAAATCCTCTACCTGATTACCAAAATCAGCTTTACTCATAACTAAAGACTCCTTCAACTCCCCATGATTTACCTCCACAGTATTTTGTAAAGTCTCTAATCTCTGTTGCTGATTATTAAACTCATCAATCAACCTTTCTTCCGACTGCTTACGACTAAACACATTACAACCCACCCCAATGGTAGAGCCGATAGAAAGCGGTAAAACCTGTCCTGTAATCGCAGAGGCGATCGCCCCTACCGCAGTTACACCCAAGCCCACATAACCCAAAACATCAACTTGCTTATCCATAATTTTTTTAAAACCTCTTATAAAAAAAATCGCAACTATACCAATACCGCACAATTAAGCTCAAAAATAGGAATAGCCAACTTAGCCTCTTCAGGAGTCAAAAATTCTCCCATAGCCTTAAGAAGAAGATCATAAGTATCAACATTATCATCCTCAAACTTATAAGCCATAGAAATAGTCTGAAACCAGAGCAACATATTTGTGCGTAACCGTTCCATATCATCAAACAACAAAGCCGCCGCCGAATAACGCAACAAATCCACTAAATCACGCTTACAAGTGCTGTAAAAATCCTTAAACTCAGGATTACGCTGTTGCTTACCAACCCTCACAGCCTCTACGATGTCCTTGGCAGAATCCCTAATTTTGACATAAGCACTCATTCGTACATCCTTAGTCGCAAAATAATCCTCCAAAAACCTTAACTCATAATCTTGAGCATAACGACCATCAGCCTCAAGGGTTAAATCAGCAAATTGTTTCAACATAACTCCAACTCCTATTTTGATAAACTAAACAACATTTTCCGTTTGGGCAAGATATTGATTAACCTCCCCCTTAGTATTTTCCAATTGAGTAATCATCGAACGAGTAATTAACTTACCCTCCTCCACCAAAATTTTTCCAGAAATAGGGTGAAGAATATTTTTCTGGGCGCGTCTGCCAATCAAAGCATCCACATCATCAATTTGACTCAAATACATCCCCGAAGGCAGTTCCACCACAACCCCCTCACCAATCACCCTTGCCTGACAAGCAAGGCGAGAATTAGTCTTACAGGTAGTAATCACCTCCAAAGTTCTTTTTTCCCGACGATTGAGGGGTGATAAACTATCCATACCCTCCTTGATGTAAACATGGCAAGTAGAACACATACCACGACCACCGCACTCCTGCATTACATCTAAATCATTTTTGAGCAAACCAGATAAAAGATTATCATTAGTTTTAATTGCTGTTTCCGTACCTATAGGATCTAACTTGATTGTTTTAGCCACTATTCCTAATAAACCTCTAAAAACTTAATTACAAACTGGTCATCTCACTACGGGAAAGACGTTCCATAATAGTAGGATGATCCTGTCCTTCCTCCAACCAACCCTCCGTGAGTTTAATTCTTTCCGCCAAACCAATCACAAAATAATTAGCCTCAGCGCCCATAGACTCACAACTGGTTTGTACACAGCCCAAATCTTCCCCCGTCAACTGACTAAAGAAAGCACTCAAAATACCTGCCTCTGGTTGACAAGAAAATTGCTTATTTTGAGGAGCCGCCGCCGCAAAAGGAGAATTAACGGTTTTCACCACCATAAAACCATGGGGATAGTAGTCAAAATCAAACTCTGCCACTCCCCAGCCGTGGGTTTTCCAACATTGTTTTAAACAACTAATAAACTCCGCCATCTCCATTTGAGCAAGGGATTTTTCATAATATTCGCTCACCTCACCCAAAAAGCGACGATAAAAACTCTTACCCCACCAGCGTCCACAATTATAAAGAACTATTCCCGAAGCCTGTCCGATTTCCTCATCCAACCCGTCATAGATACCCTTTAAAAGAACTTCAGGTAAAGCAATAAGGCGAGAACCTTGGCGAGTTTCCAAAAGCCCCAACTCAAAGTCTCCCTGCACATAGGCATCTGGGGAAAAATAATTCCCCTTCAAAGGTTTCTTTTCTACTAAATCTGTAATAGAAATCATTTACTTATCTCCCAATAATTTATTACTAAGCTCGTACAGGGGCATTTACTAAGTATTCCTTAGCTTGATTCAAAAAAGGTTCTAAATAATTCAACTCAGAAGAATCCATAGTTTTTCCTAGTTGAGTCATGAGAAGAGAATGAACAGCCGAATCAATGGATTGAGATTCCCTGACTTGGACAATATCCGTTAACCATTCCAATAATCGACGTTCCAAAAACTCAGGATTATTGAGTAACATTGCCATGGCAGCATATCTCATAATCAGTAACCAATGGTGCAAAGAAGTTTCGAGAGCCTTTTCCTGACTATCAGAAAATTGAGCTACCAATTTATCGGCTACCCCTTGGAAAATCTCAATTTCTTGATCTCTAAGTAAGCGATAAACTTCTAGTTTTTGCTGAAGATTGTTAATATGCTCGGAAAAGAGTTCTAAATCATCCTTTTGAAGGTAGTTATATTCTGCTTCGTGGATGAGTGTTTGTAATTCTGGGTACATAGTTCTATCCTTATTTAAAATAAATCAGACAAATCATTCATTTTTAATTCACTAAAGGGAGGGGGTGAGTTTTCCGATTTTGGTTCGACGATTGGTGCTTGGGCAATATTTACTTTTACTTCCCTTGTTTCCCCTTGCCATGGAAATCTGTGAAAGAAATCCCTCACTTCCATCTGTAAGGAAAGAGTTGTGGTTACGGCGGAATTATGCTCAGTGTTGAAATTGGGGGAGTAGGAAATCATTTTTTTGACTCCCTGCCAATTATGATGGGTGAAAAATTCTTCTACTGGTAAATTAAGGTTAGGAATAAAGTCATCGGCATTAATAATTTCCTGATGGTGGATGGCAGATGGACTTTGATTTCTTTTTATACCTCGCCAGTTGGCATTGAAGAAGAATTGCTCAACACTGATACTATCTAATGTTGGTGTTAAGCTCATAGGATTTTTTTGCTTCTTTTGCTTGAACTTTATTGGTTGGATTAGGGATCAATTATTTGAGATACTCTCCATTGATCAATCGTTTTTGAATATCCTTCGCCCCTGCGCCTTCGTTATGCCAGAAAGTAGCCGCATCAATGCGATCTTGTTTACCTAACAAAAACTTACAGTAGGTTTCTCCCATGGAATAACACTGAATTTCAATGCAGTTTAAGGGCTTATTGATAAAGCGACTAAAAAATCCTGCTAATAGTCCAGCGTAAATATGGCATACGGGTTTTCCTACGTCGCCGAGGGTACGGGCAACGGCGGAGTCAAAGATATTGACGAACATAAAGCCGTTTTTTTGTTCACTCAAATCTACATCCCAGTTACCCCAACCTTGGGTGGTAAAAGGCCACCACCAGGCTTCTAGGACATATAGTAAATTCATTTCACGAATATCTTTGGGATATTCATATTCTTTTTGGAACCAATCACAGAAGAAATCGGCATCACGAATACCCCAATTTTTACCGATGTTATACATCACCACACTAGAGGCAGGCCCTACTTCTTCTTCTAAACCTTCAATTAATCCCACGATAAAATCTTCGGTTACTAAAACATTACGGGATTCATTCCAATCGGTAATATCTCCATTAACGGTATCAAAATGAAAAAAGTCTTCTATGGTGTAGTGATCATGTTTTTTTGGATATTGATTTTTCCAAAGATTTTTGGAAATTTTTTCCACAATGCGACTGGGTTTTGTTGGTGTAAAAGTCATAGATATTATTATCCTTTGGTACTTTAATTATTTTCTCGAACAGTCTGAATGTATCTCAAAACCACCTTTTAAGTATTAGTTTAACCATGTTTTTTTCTGCTGATTAGTTTATTAAACATTTCTATACAATCTATGGTTTTGTGTGATGTTTTATTAAAAAAGATAAAGTTTATTCATATATTGATATTTTTTATTTACGTAATTACTTTTTCAAAAGAGAAGGAATAGTTAAACTTTTTTCTTCGATAATGCGAGGTAAATCTTGAACAATTAAGGAGGATTTTTCGACAAAGGAATTAGTCCATTTTTCTAACCATTTAAGCTGCATGGTGGTTGCTTGATGGTTTAAGGAACCTTGGAAGGTGATTTTACAGTTTTTATCCATGGCGAAGTTTTCTAACCACTCGGCATCGGGACGGGATTGTTCAAAATTTTTGACGGTGATCATGCCTCCTAGGTAATGGCTGGTAATATTGGCTATTTGTTCAAAGTTGGCAATTACATCCCCCACGGTGATTTTATGGGCGATCGCACCTTGAAAAGAAGAAACAACGACCATTTTTAGGATATTGGGATCAAAACCTTTATCAAATCGAGTAGAACTATCATAGACAGCGCCCCTAAAATCGGCACCACCAATATGAGTACCATTAAGAAAAGCCCCGCATAAATCCGCCTTGGCAAAATTAGCCCTAGTAACAAAACTGCCAGTTAAATATGCTTCTTTGATATTTGCCTTAGTCAAATCAGCTCTGATTAAATAGGATTTGATGAAATAAGCTCCCTGCAAATTAGCACCTTTTAAATTAGCCCCTGTGAGATTGGCTTCATTAAAGTAACAATTACGCAAATCTGCTTTGCTTAAATCAGCACCCCTTAAATCGGCATAACTAAAATCTGAACCTTGAAAATTAGCACCTTTAAGCTCCGCATTTCTTAGATCTATTCTTCTTAATTGCAATTTAGGAAAATTTCTCTCTCCCCAACCATATTTGGTTTGTATATCTGCATTAATTGTTGTTACTACCATGTATTTATCCTTGATGTTGGCAATTTGTATATATGTGTTGTCTTGTTCTTGTATCTCAATAACTGTGTTTATAGTTATATTTATAACATTGTTAAGATTTTATTGTTATAAAAAAAGGTATATTTTTACATTTTTTAACTTTACAAAATAAAATCATATATCTAGTTGATATAAATTAAGTGTTATCACTGATCCCCTGCGATTTTCAGTGAATTTATATATTTTTTATGTAAAGAGAAAGACTTTTTTTCAACAATTTTTACGCTTTTCTCATAAAACGAACCCCTTATCGGGAGGGGGATAACTCCTAAATAGGCATCAAATAAAGATTGCGAGCTATATTAATTATAATTAATAAGTTTAAGTCAATTATAATAAAAAGATTCTCTTTCTTAAGAGTGACTCTTACTTTCTCAGGTCAAAAAAATATTGTAAAATTTTAATTGTTACAAAAAAGCAACAATACTTTAGATAGCTTTTTAAAAATTGGTTTTATCTATTTGTAGCCACTACAAATAAAAAAAATATTAATAGTAATTGTTATATTTTTAGCTATTTCGCACATGAGTTGAAAAAAATTATTTTATTCGTATGAGATGAGTTTTTGGTGATTTTCCATTAGTTTTGATTAAATACTACAGTTATTGTATTGTTTGATACAGAAATGATGAGGGTAAACGTATGAATATCTATTAGTCATTGGATTAAATCATTGAGTCCTCCTCCAAGTAGGCAGAAAATAAAATAATAATCTCATTAACTATGGTGATAATGTCAAAAAGAGCAAACAGAAAAATGTCTCGATCGCAGGGTCAAGATAGCTTTATACTAAATTCTATGGGGTGGTTACGTAGTAAATTACCTTCCTACTGGGTTGGTTGCATCCCCCTAAGTGCTTTAATTTTTGTGGTGTGGAGTTTTTCCGCCCAAGCCCAAGGTTTCGATCCTCCTGAAACTCTTGAGGAATTGAGGGTCGTTTTAGATTCTATCTTCTTGTTAGTTGCTTCTATTCTAGTTATCTTTATGAACGCTGGTTTCGGGATGCTAGAAACTGGTTTTTGTCGTCAGAAAAATGCTGTTAACATCCTCTCCAAAAACTTAATTGTTTTTGCGATTGCTACCATCGTTTATTGGGCCATTGGATTTGCCTTCATGTATGGTAATAGCGACAATGGCTTTATCGGTTTAGCAGGATTTTTCTTCGACGGGGTAAATGGTGAGCCTTATGGCTTGGATCCATATCCTGAAGCTGTTCCCCCTGCTATCGAGTTTTTATTCCAGGTAGCTTTCGCTGCAACTGCTGCAACTATCGTATCTGGTGCAGTGGCCGAGAGAATTAAGTTCGATGCATTCTTAATTTTCAGTGTTTTATTAGTAGGTATTTCTTACCCCATTACTGGTTATTGGACTTGGGGAGAAGGTTGGTTAGATGGTTTAGGTTTTGCTGATTTTGCTGGTTCTACCATCGTTCACTCTGTGGGTGGTTGGGCAGCCCTTACTGGAGCTATTATTCTTGGCCCTCGTCAAGGAAAATACTCCTCTGATGGCAGGGTAAATGCTATCCCCGGTCACAATATGAGTATTGCTACCTTGGGATGTCTTATCCTTTGGATTGGCTGGTTTGGTTTCAACCCCGGTTCTGAGTTGGCGGCTACTGCTAACGTTCCTTTCATTGCCTTGACTACTAACTTGGCGGCGGCGGCTGGTGGTGTTATGGCGACTGCTACTGCTTGGATTAAAGATGGTAAGCCTGATTTATCCATGATCATTAATGGTATTCTTGCTGGTTTGGTGGGTATTACCGCAGGTTGTGATACTGTTACTATTCCCGGGGCTGTTCTTATCGGTGCGATCGCTGGTACGCTTGTAGTATTCTCTGTGGCTTTCATTGACCAAGTTCTTCACATTGATGACCCCGTGGGTGCGACTTCTGTTCACCTAGTCTGCGGTATTTGGGGAACCTTGGCAGTAGGCATTTTCGGCACTGGTGATGAGAATATTGTTACTCAGATTATTGGTATTCTTGCCATTGGTGCTTTTACTGTGGTAGCTAGTGGTATTTTCTGGTTTGTTCTCAAAGCAACCATAGGTATCAGAGTTCATGCTGAGGACGAAATCAAAGGTCTTGATATTACTGAACATGGTATGGAGGCTTACAGCGGATTTGTGAAAGAGGCGGATGTTCTCTCTGGCGGTTTTGCAAGTTCTGTTAGTAGTGAAATCTCCTCTGGTACAGAAGGTTAATTCTGTTCTAAATATTTTTACTCCTATTTGTGATATATTCCCTTCCTCGAAGTTTCGGGGAGGGGTTTTTTGTCGGCGGTTTGTGAGGTAGCTTTCAAAAATTTGAGTATTTGTTGCCCTACACATTGGGGAGATAGGTAATGAAAGAAATGACTATTTTGATTAATTAAACAGAGATAATCTTCTTGTTTTAGATGGGGTTGCCATTGTTCTATGTCTTGACAAGGGATTATGCCATCCTCCGCACTGCCGCACACCATCAAAGGTTTTTCGATACCTCCTTTGGATATTTCTTCGCTTTTATAAAGGGAATGGGGGGAAAGGGAATATAGTAGGGCTTTATCGAGGATATTAACGAAGGCTTTTTGATAGTAGTGGTTTTGATAATGAAAAAGATGATGAGAAAGACGGGTGAGGATGGTTTCTCGACTACAGGGAAAGTTTTTACGAAGGTTGTAATAATATTCTACCCAGTCGATGCTAGGGTTTACCCCTACTCCTAGGAGGGTTAGAGATTTGATTTTTTCGGGATGTTGACGGGCATATAGTAAACCTAATAATCCCCCTGTACTATGTCCGATGAGGTGTACTGGTTTTTTGGTCATGGTTAAATAATCATCTAAAAGGGCGATCGCACCTTCAAGGGAACATCCTTCATCCTGATTTTGTTCATATTCCCACTGTCCAATAGATACCTGACGAGAGAGGTATTTTATGATAGGTAAATTGAATCTTTTTAAGTAGGTATTTGTATTTAACCACAACACATCAGGACTTTTGAACATAATTCTCAACTATAATGATAATAACTTTTCAATATTAAAAAAGTTTTAAGCAAGATATAATATCCTGCCTAAAACAAGTAACCGATTCACTTCGCTTCTAATTTCCCGAAGCTAAACTTAGCTTATCCTATTTAAAGTATTATTGCAAGTAATTATCATTTGTTTTTGAAATAGTAGAAAGCAATGGGATATAAATAATTTGAGTTTGGTATAAAATTTATAGTCTTGTAAAGGTGTGAAGAATTGACAATTGACAATTAATTATTTTGCCTATTGCCCATTGCCCATTGCCCATTGCCTATTGCCCATTGCCTATTGCCCATTGCCTATTGCCCATTGCCTATTGCCCATTGCCTATTGCCCATTGCCTATTGCCTATTGCCCATTGCCTATTGCCTATTGCCTATTGCCCATTGCCTATTGCCTATTGCCTATTGCCTATTGCCCTTTTGATGAAACTGTGACAATAACTACAATCAAGAAAAGAAATATTAAGTTATATTGTATTTAGGACTAAATATTAAGACGAAAATAGGTATTTATGGCAATGTCAACTATTTCGAGTGGTTTAGGCAAGGATCAAGAAATTTGGAACAATCTTAAAAAGGCGATCGCCAAAAGCTCTGGTTTTAAACAGTGGCAACAGGAAAAACAATCCGCCCCAACAGAAACCGATGAGCAAGTACGAGAATATTTACGCTCTACCTTAGAAACCCTTGCTTATTAAGTATTCATCCGTCCCACCAAACAATGTGGGATTTTTTGTGAGTTGACATATATTAGGGGTCAAACCTAGAATATAATTCAACCATCCACCAAGTATAAAAGTTATCAATATAGCCTGTGTATCAATTATCTACTGTCAGAGATTCCTTAGATTTAGTTTCCATTAATAATAATTTAGTCGATTGCAGCGCAGGGGCGATCGTTGATTGGGCAAATCAACAATTTGGAAAACACTTGGTAATGAGTACCAGCTTCGGGATTCAGTCCGCCGTGATGTTGCACTTAGTAACCCAAATTGTTCCCGACGTACCTATTATCTGGATTGACACAGGCTATTTACCCAAAGAAACCTATATTTTCGCCGAAGAACTAACCAACCGACTAAATCTCAATCTCAAGGTTTATCAATCGGAAATGAGTCCTGCCAGAATGGAAGCCCTTTATGGTAAAATTTGGCAGGATAAAAACGTAGAATCCCTGAACCTTTACGATCGCATCAGGAAAGTAGAACCCATGCAAAGGGCATTAAAAGAACTAAAAGCCGAGGCATGGTTGGCAGGTTTGAGACAAAACCAGACCAAATTCCGTCAACAATTGGAATATGTCAACAAACAAGGGGAACACTACAAAATTTTACCCATTCTCAGATGGAGTTCCCGTGATATTTACGAATATTTAACAGAGCATGATTTGCCCTATCATCCCTACTTTGACAAAGGTTATGTATCCGTGGGAGATTGGCATTCTAGCCGTCCATTAAGTGCCACCGATGGAGATGAAAGGGATACCCGTTTCCATGGAGTAAAACAAGAGTGTGGCTTACACTTACCCCTAAGTAACGATGAAGCCCAAAGTCTTGATTCTAGTCAATTGTAAATTTCAGCATCCCCCTTTATAAACCTAGAGGGGGAATTTTGATGGGAAACTCATATTATTGAACTTCAGGAGAGACATGGATCAACCCTACCTATATAATTAGTATGAATAATATTATGAGTAAATTTTTATAAGATGCCTGATTTTCTATTAGAAATTGGAACAGAAGAATTACCCGCTAGTTTTGTGGATAGTGCGATCGCACAGTGGCAAGAAAAAATAAAAAATCATTTAGAATCAGAATATCTACAACCTGAAAAAATCAATATATATGGCACTCCCAGACGTTTAGCCGTATTAATAGAAGGCATCGGCGAAAAACAACCCGATAGAGAAGAAGAAATAAAAGGCCCCCCTGTCAGCGCCGCTTACAAGGATGGACAACCCACCAAAGCATTAGAAGGTTTTACCCGTAAGCAAGGGGTGAGTATGGATGAGGTGGAGATAAAAACTACCCCCAAAGGGGATTTTATCTTTGTTAATAAAAAGTTTGTGGGCAAAAACACCACAGAAATATTACAAGCATTGATCCCTCAATGGATAACGGGGTTAGAAGGTAGAAGGTTTATGCGTTGGGCGGATGGCGATTTGCGTTTTCCTCGCCCCATTCGTCATCTAGTGGCACTTTGGGATAATCAAATATTACCCCTCCAATTACCTAACGGTAACACAACTATTAAGGGCGATCGCTCTTCTACGGGGCATCGTATTTTACATCCTGAGAAAATCACCATCGACACCGCCAAAGACTATAAAGCATCCCTAGAAAAAGCCTTTGTGCAAGTGGATGTGAATGAAAGATGTGAGTCTATCAAAAAACAAATCCAAGAAATAGCCCAAAAAGTAGGGGGTAAAGCGGAAATTTATCCCGACTTACTCGCCGAGGTTACTAACCTTGTGGAATATCCTACCGCCGTGTTAGGTAGTTTTGAGCCAGAATTTTTGGAACTTCCCCCCGAAGTAATCACCACCGTCATGGTGACACACCAACGTTATTTCCCTATCAAAGACGAAAAGGGAGCATTATTACCCTACTTTATCACCATCGGTAACGGAGATCCCCAAAAGTCCGACATCATCGCCACAGGTAACGCCAAGGTAATTAGGGCAAGACTGGCAGATGCTCAATTTTTCTACCAAGCCGATTGTGATGAGCATTTAGAAACCTATCTCCCCCAACTAGAAAACGTCACTTTCCAAGAAGACTTAGGCACCATGCACGATAAGGTTAATCGTATCATTGCCATCAGTCAACAAATTGCCGAACAATTAAACCTCGATGCCACCCAAAAAGCGGAAATTGAAAGCACAGCTTCTCTGTGTAAGGCAGATTTAGTTACCCAAATGGTTTATGAGTTTCCCGAATTACAAGGGGTGATGGGGGAAAAATATGCCCTCGTTAGTGGGGAGTCGGCAACGGTGGCTAGGGGTATTTTTGAACATTATTTACCCCGTAATGCTGATGATATTATGCCCCATACCCTTAATGGTCAGGTGGTGGGTATAGGCGATCGCCTCGACACCATTGTCAGTATAATTGGATTAGGCATGATACCATCGGGTTCTAGTGATCCTTTTGCCCTGAGAAGATCGGCTAATGGTATTATTAACATTGCATGGCATGGTAATCTGGGCATCAATTTAACTCAATTAATCGAACAAGCCTGTAACGATTTTCTGGCAGGACATGATCAAGAATCTCCTTTACAAATTGTCACTGATTTCTTTTTACAAAGGATTCAAACTTTATTACAAGATGAGTTAGAGATTGACTATGATTTGGTTAATGCCGTCTTGGGTGAAGATGATCAAGAATATAAAGAACGTGCTTTAAATAGTGTCTTAGATGTACGCAATCGAGCCTTATTTTTACAACAAATTAGGGATAATGGTACATTGGCAAATATTTATGAAACCGTAAATCGTTCCACAAAATTGGCTCAAAAAGGAACTTTAAATACCACAGAATTAGATCCTCATAATATTATTAAACCAGAATTATTTGAGTCTAATTCAGAGCAAGAATTATACAACGCCCTCGAGAAATTATTACCCATTTCTCAAAAAGCAAAGGCGAATAGTGACTATCATTTGTTAACTAATGCCCTCGTAGAAATTGCCCCTACCATCAGTAACTTTTTTGATGGGGATGATAGTGTTTTGGTAATGGCGGATGATGAAAACATCAAACAAAATCGTCTAAATCTTCTTGGTTTATTACGCAACCACAGTCGTATTTTAGCTGATTTCGGTGCGATCGTTAAATAATTGATAATGGATAATTGAGAATTAAATAAATTTAAGTTTTTTTGCTTATTTCTTCCTTATCAAAATCAACATTTTATTCTTAACAAGGGGTTTAAACCCCTTGCCTCCCCAACACCTGATACCTTTTAGTAAAATTTCCTTACAAAAACAATGAATCTTAAAGCACTTATATTCGATGTTGATGGTACCATTGCCGAAACCGAAAGAGATGGACATAGAGTCGCCTTTAATCTCGCTTTTGATGAACTTAATTTGCCTTGGCAATGGGATGTAGATTTTTATGGTAAATTACTTAAAATTGGCGGAGGAAAAGAACGTTTTACCTATTATTTAAATAACTATCAACAGGATTTTAAACTACCTTCTTCCTTAGATGATTTTGTCTTAAATGTTCATAAAATCAAAAATCAATATTATGCCCAATTAGTACAAGATAAAACCATTAAATTACGTACAGGGGTAGCAAGATTGATGACAGAAGCCCATCAAAATAACGTGCGCCTTGCGATCGCCTCTACATCAGCAGTAAAAAACGTAAAAGCCTTATTAGATGGTACTTGTGACCCTGAAATGATTTCGTGGATAGAAGTCATAGCCGCAGGGGATATGGTCGAAAATAAAAAACCAGCCCCTGATATTTATCTATTAGCCCTAGAAAAACTCAACCTCTCCCCCGCTGAATGTGTAACTATCGAAGACACTAACCAAGGATTAGTCGCCGCCACCAAAGCCGATGTAAAAACCATTGTCACAGTAAACGAGTACACAAAGGACGAAAATTTTGATTCTGCCATGGTGGTGTTAAATCATTTGGGAGAGAAAGAAAAACCCTGTCAAATTATTCAACATCAAGAAAATGTATCGGATTTTATGGACAAATTAGAAAATGAATATCTGACTATTGACTTAATCAATCAATTTCTAACAATAAATTAGCGCTAACCTATGACCAAATAAGGGCGATCGCACTTTACCTCCAGTCTGGAGAAGATTGGTAAGTTCTTACTATCGTATTACATGATAGGGATGTAGCATCATACATCCCTACAGATATTAATTTTTGTTACCATTTTTGCCTGTTCAATAGAAAATAATTACAGTTTTTTTCTTGATTTGTAAGGGCTTGATGGTCACAATAAAACTCTTTAAGTATATATAAAGTTTCTGTGAAGTTCACTTTTTTGAGTAATAAAAGTGCTATTAATTATATTTATATAACACTTACATGGTTTTACCTACGTAGTACGATGGTGACAAATAGTACCTCAGTAAATAACAAACTGGCAAATAAGCAGTTATACTTACAACCAATTTTTAAAAGTATTTTTTCAGATGATGCTTCTGGTGGTATTTCTACGGATTTTATCAAGGCTTTCCGCTTAGAAAAGTTTGAAAAAGGAGATTCCATCACCACGATCAAAAATACTAATGTGGGTGGGGATATTAATCAAAATGAATATTTTTATTTTGTTTGTCAAGGAAAGATACGTTTAGTTAGTTTTAATGATAAACAGGAGCGACCTGTTTCCGTATATTTACTGACAGAAGGGGACTGTTTTGGAGCCGATTGTTTATGGAATCGAGTGGTAAATTCCTATGAGGCGATCGCATCTAGTTCCGTATTAGTTGCCAAAATAGCCGCAAAAAATCTTATTCCTTGGTTAAAACAACTAAAACAACTCAATGAATATTGTCTAATCAAAAGTAAACAAAGACAAGCCTTAGTATTTATCAAAAGTCTTACAGAATTAGCCCATATTCCTAGTCACACATTACAGCTACTGTTACCCCACTTCAAAGAAAAAGTCATAACCGCAGGTAAACCATTACCCTCACCAAACTTAGGACATTTTTGGTTGAGGGCAGGTAAAGTAGAAAACTTGAATTTAGACATGGGTTATTCTTGGGGTTATCCCGAAAAAAATACCTCCGAATGGGTGGCACAAACCAATCTTTATGTATATTATGTCACCCCTCGAGCATGGGATAACTTTCAAGAGATGCTCAAAACACCCCACAAAAAAAGCACTCGAACAATTAAAGAGTTTCTGCCCGTATCCATCAATGAAACATCAGCGCCCCAACTGGCTAACAATAATCATCATCAACTAGCCATTGCCCAGGAAAATATTGCACCTATTCAATTTCCCAAACCTTTACGCCATCGCCATAAATTTTTCCCCAGATACCCTTTTATAGAACAACAAAGCGCCGCCGATTGTGGCCCTACCTGTTTAGCAATGATTTCTCAGTATTGGGGTAAACGTTTAAGTATCAATATGTTGAGGAATTTAGCCAATGTAGGAAAATCAGGGTCATCCCTTAAAAATTTGGCAAAAACCGCAGAAAAAATAGGTTATCAAGCCCGACCAGTTCGAGCTAGTTTTAACAGTCTATTAGAGCAAAAAAAACCTTGGATTGCCCACTGGCAGGGCGATCATTATGTGGTTGTATATAAAGTAAAGGGCGATCGCATCTTAATTGCAGATCCAGCCAAAAACAAAAAATTCATCACCCACAAAGAATTCCTCGCAGGGTGGACAGGATATGCCTTATTATTAGAACCCACCGAAATCCTCAACCAAATTCCTAACGAAAAACCATCTTTAGGCAAATTTTTAAAGCTCCTAACCCCCTATAAAAGTATTGCCATAGAAATCATTGTGGTTTCTTTTTTAATCCAACTTTTTGGGGTGATAAGTCCTCTCTTTACTCAAATTATCTTAGACCAAGTAGTAGTCAGCAAAAGTTTTACAGGTTTAAACGTATTTGCCCTAGGAGTTTTATTTTTTGGTGTGTGGACGATTATTTTGTCAGGCATCCGACAATACCTCCTCAGTTATTTATCCAATCGCCTTGATCTAACCATGATCAGCGGTTTTATTCGACATACCCTACTCCTTCCCCTCAAATTTTTTGAATTTCGCCATGTCGGCGACATTATTACAAGGGTTAATGAAAATCAAAAAATCCAAAGATTTTTACTCAATCAAGTAGTCCTAGCGTGGCTAGATTTCCTCATGGCATTTGTCTATTTAGGATTAATGCTTTACTACAATTGGCAACTCACTATGCTTATTTTGGCATTAATTCCGCCTATCATGATTCTCACCCTAGGGGCTACTCCCCTATTACGAAGAGTTTCCCGAGAAGTCTTTAGTCGCTCCGCTGAACAAAATTCTGCCCTCGTAGAAACCATTTCGGGAGTAGCCACCATCAAAGCAACCGCCACCGAAAGAGAATTGCGTTGGCGTTGGGAAGAACATTTAACCAGTTATCTAAACGCTCGTTTTCGTAGTCAAAAATTAGGCATCAATCTTCAGGCGGCAAGTGGTTTAATCAACTCCCTTGGTAGTACAGCTTTACTATGGTATGGTGCTAGTTTAGTAATTCAAGATCAGTTGACCATTGGGCAATTTGTCGCTTTTAATATGATGATTGGTAAAGTGATTAATCCCGTGTTGGCACTCACTAATCTATGGGATGAATTACAAGAGGTTTTAATTTCTGTAGAACGACTGAATGATATTTTTTCTGCCCAACCAGAGGAAAATCCCGGTCAACCAATGTTAGTGTTACCCGCCATTAAAGGGGATATAAAATTTGATAATGTTACTTTTCGCTACGAATCAGATCAAGAACGTAACACCCTGCAAAATATTTCTTTTAAAGTAAAAGCAGGGCAAACCGTCGCCATTGTCGGTCGTAGTGGCTCTGGTAAAAGTACCTTAGTTAAACTGTTACAAGGATTATACTATCCTGATTCTGGTTCTATTTCCATTGATGGTCATAACATTGAACATATTTCGCCCCATTCCCTACGTTCTCAGTTAGGAGTTGTACCCCAAGAATGTTATTTATTTTCGGGTACTATCATTGAAAATATTACCCTGTATCGCCCCGAATTTTCCCTCGAGCAAGTTATTGAGGTTGCTAAACTTGCCGAAGCTCATCCCTTCATTCAATCTTTACCCCTCGGTTACAACACCAAAGTGGGTGAGCGAGGGATGAATTTTTCGGGTGGACAGCGACAACGAATTGCGATCGCACGGTCTTTATTAGGAGAATCAAGAATACTTATTTTAGACGAAGCCACAAGCTCCCTTGATAGCGAATCGGAACGCCGTTTCCAAGACAATCTCACGCGCATGAGTCGCAATCGTACCACCTTTATCATCGCCCACCGTCTATCCACCGTTAGAAATGTAGATCATATTTTAGTGTTGGATCGAGGAATTATTGTCGAACAAGGAAACCATCATCAGTTGATGAAATCCCAAGGACTTTATTTTTATTTAGTACAGCAACAACTTAATCTCTAAAAACCCTAAATTAAAATTATGGCTGTTCTTAACTTTTCTGCCTCCACCATCAATCTGGTTATTTACGACTTTAATCAATTACCCAGAGAAGTTACCGTAAAGGTAGATGTTCAAGCTATTATCATAGATCAAACTGGTCTAACCCAAAGCAGTATAGACGGAGAATTCGACTTTATCTCCGATCAAATTAATAATATTGGCATAGCGCGATCGCAATGGGAACATTTTACCATCAACCAAGGATTTAACAACGAATATATTGCCAGAAATAACATCTCAACAACCTTACTAGGAAGATTTGATCTTTCCGCCAACAGTACATTTAACTTTCAACTAACATCCGCCCTAAATCTCCAAACCTTTACCACCAACCCCATTAACAATAGCCTTAGTTCCTCTGGCAGAATATCCCTTGCACTACAAAATAGTGCCAACCAAGAAATTATCGACTACTTTGATCTGTTTGCACTTATTAACACCAATCCCACAGATAGCGAAAGTCGAGACTACTTTACATTGCGCTCTAGTCCTAATTTTACTATCACCGAATATAACACAACATCTATACTAGGAAATCAACTTAACTCAGAATTTTTCAGTGTTGAAACATCCGTTTCCTTTGAAAGATATTTTTACGAACCCACCCTAATAAACTTAATTGCCATAACCGAATCCTGTAACTATACCTCCACCAACATTAATACCTGTGTGAAAGTCAATGAACCATCCAATCATATACCCTTAATTTTGCTACTATTCCTCTTATTATGGGGAGGTATTTCTAGGAGCCGAATCATGAAGCACATAACTTATTTCAGTCATTAACCATTGCTCAAACATTTTATCAAGAATTTCATGACATATTTCTTCCGTCAACTCCGCCTCTATAAAATTCTCCACCATTAAAATATGGTAGCCCTGTTCTGTTTGAAATGGTACGATGGGCTGTTTTTCCTTCGCACTAAAAACCTTTGCAGATATATCAGGAGGAAGACTCCAACGATAAATTTTTCCCTCATAACCACAATTTAAACGTCTTTTTTCATCCACATCATATAGATGAGCCGCATGGTAAAAACTCATTTCCTCTTCTTCAATTTGATAAAGAATTTCCCATGCCAATTTATTGTAAGGAACTATTATTTGATATAAAACTACTTGTTCAAAATTAATTTTATTCTGAGAAAAAAAAGCCTTTACCTCTTCCCCGAATAATTCATTGGCTAACTTTTTCCTTAATAATTTATCATAAATCGCCTGTTCCCAAACTTCTACCGACACCATTTGTTCTGTCAACCATGCCATTGTATCCGCCGCCTTTTCCAATCTTTTCTCTTGTCTTTGGCGATCGCACTCTTCCTGTATTTCATCATCAGTAATAACAAGATCTAACTCTTGTGCCTTACGGTCAACTACTTTTTGCTCAATTATTTTCTGTGATATATCCTTTAATTGAAAATTCTTTTTCAAATAATCAATAAATTCATTTAACCCAATAGTTTTATTTATTTCTACAGAAAATGAATTAATCACATGTAAATCTCCTTAAAAAAGTATTTAAAACAATAAACAATCATAATTTAATTTTATCAAAATATGACACAATTAATTACAATTAAAATTATTGATATTTTATAATAAATAAAAGTAGCAAGTAGTATAAATGAAATGATAGACATACTTTTTTTTGTTAAAAAAAATTAGCAATCAACTATGTTAATAACTGATAATTTAACAAATTAAAAATTGACAGCCTACACCAAACTACTTACTACCAATAACTAGATTTAATTTCTGATACCAAGACTAAAAGATTGAATATTCACAAGAGAGAATCGACTACCAATAGCTACACCAAAACCAAAGGTAAAACCAACCGCAGCCGCCCCTGCATTGTCAAAAACGAAATCAAAATCAAAATCAAAACCAGCATCAAAAAAACTAGCACCACCTTCAATCAAATCCTCAGAAACCAAAGCCTCATCACAGAATGCAAGATCTTTAATAATCATTTAAATTTTCCTCTCTAAATATAATGAAATCAAATCCTAGAAAAGCCAAAAGGACCAGGAGCAAATGCCCAAGTAAAACTAAAAGTTCGAGCAAGAGCAAAACTATCTCCGACCGAAAAAGCAAGAGTTAAAGCCTCGATTTGAATACCACCATCTACCTGATTATTTTCAGAACTTGACGTATTTGTAATGTGATCTAAATCATTAATTTTCATCGATTTTATCCTCCAAATTGAGGTTTTTAAAAAACTAAACTCCTAACGCTAAAGCAAGGTTTCCTCCCGCCACCATATTGATACTAAACTTACCAGAAGAAATAGCAATTCCAGGATTTTCTGTAGTTAAAAATTCTGCTCTCGTCACATTAGAAAGAGAAATTAAACTACCAATACTCAGAAACTCTAAATTAAAATTTAACTGTGCCAAACCGCCTTCTAATTTAGTATCTTCTACTACTTCCATGACATCTAAATCATTAATAATCATCACTTTTTACTCCTTGTAATAAAGAAAATATTTTGTTTATTTGTATCTATTATAAATGCCTACAATCACTTTGAGATGCCATTTTGGCAGTTAAATAAAACAATTTAAAAAAATAACAAAAAAAATATCTAGTTAAAAAACATAGATATTTAATGATTGATATAAAAAAAATTTCAAGTAATCTCTTAAGGTTGACTGGTGGCAACAGAACTTGAACTTGAACTGGCTGAACTTACAATTAAACCATTGACGGTATTAACTTCTGAATCAACAAATACCCCAGTAATTGCTCCCACACTACCTTGTGCAGAAGCATTAGCCGTTAAAGTTGCCATTCCTAAAAGGATACCAGAAGCACTCAAAAATTCATTTTTTCTATTTTGGATATTTTCTGAAATGAGAACCCCACCCAAAATATTGATGTTAAAATCTATGTCCATAAAGTTATGGTGATCTAAATCAATAATAATCATTCCATTTGCCTCTTTGATTAAACTATATTGTTGGTGTAAAACAATGTAGAGTGTCTCAGTTAATAATAACCATCGATTTTAAAGAAGTTACGATATTTCACTTAATATAATCATATTTTCTATTAAATTAAATATCTTTTAAAACTATCAATAAAACATAGTTTTATAACTGAAACACTCATCCAGACAATAATAAATAAAGTTATATACTGTCTATTTTATACATCAGCAAAAGAAGAAGAGCCAGATAAAGAAACAGCTATTTTCGCACCAATTTCAGAGGAAGAAAAAGTATCTGTAAATGAACTGGTAAGAGAAATAGCACGACCCTGAGCTGCGGCTATTGCATTAGCTAATGCTTCAGAGAATCCACCTTTCACTTCTTCATGGGAAACGGTTTCTACGTATTTGATGTCTTGAATTAACATGAGATTTTCTCCTTATTTAAAGTTAAGAAGTTATGTTTTATTGATTAACTTCTATAACACTAATATAACTACTTAAATGTAATTTGTGTTGCCAAAATGGCAGTTATTTAAAAATACCTAAAATGTGCCATTTTTTATTACCTCCCATGACTTTTTGCTCTTCATTATTAACTTCTTTTAGATAGTCTAAGTCTTGAATTTTTCCTTTACCAGAGCAAGAATTTGATTGATGCAGAGATGACGAATTCTGAGAAGACTTATCCCGCACGGTAGCCAAGCGATTATCTTTAATTAAGCGGTTATAAGTTCTATAGGGAATATAATGAAGAGGGTTATAACCTGCCACTCGCAAAATTAAGACACAAGCCCAAGAATACTTCCCCGCCAAAATAGCGTTAAGTATTTCTTCAAATTGCTCTTCGGTCATACTCTTCGTTCGTTGGTTTGTTTTTGAAGAATTAGCAGATAACATAATATACTTCCTTGTTAAAAATTGATAAAATACGAACTATAGTGCAATACCATCTTTCTGAATTTTTTTGATGGGATCTAGTAATACATCAATGATTCGACGACGACGAATTAAAATGTCTGCACTAGCTGTTTGTCCGGGTTTGAAGGGAACTATCTCCTGATTTTTGGTAATGTGATTGGATTCGAGTTCTATTTCTAGTTGATAAACATTTCCCAATTGTTCGTGGACTTCACTATTAGCAGAAATATGGGTTACATTTCCTGCTACTACACCAAAATCTTGATAAGGAAAAGCATCAATTTTGACTTGTACAGGCATCCCTTGCTCAATAAATCCAGCATCATGATTAGGAATAATGGCAGAGACTACCAAAGGCACACCATGGGGAACAATTTCGGCCAGCGTTTGTCCGGGTTGCACTACAACTCCTTCATTCTCAAGATTTAAAGATAGGACAACGCCATTGACAGGCGCTCTAAGATATTTATTATTAAGTTTTGCTTTTTCACCAAGTAATATATTTTCGGTGTCAGAGATTCTGCCCAACAATTGGGTAATTTCTAATTCTATTTGTTGAATATTTTGTTTACCCTGAATCGCAATACTTTCGGCTTCCCCTTGTTTAACAGCTAGTTGAGCTTGTAATTGTTCAATTTCTCTATTCCTTTGTAATAGGTTGCCTTGCTCTGAAATTTTTTCTGCTTGGAGTTCATCTAATATTTGCCGAGCCTGAAATAGTTGCTCTCTGGTGGTGGCTACCTCCTGCATTTGGGTATGGGTTATTTGTTGTTCAGTTTCCCGAAGAGCGTGTTCTGCATTGAATATAAAGTCTTGGGAAACGGCAGAAACTTCTCTTAGGGGTTGTAGTCGATTAAGACGTTGCTGGTGGGCAATTTTTGATTCTTGTAATTGTTGTAGTTGTTGTTGACTTAGGGATGAAAGTATTTCAGTTTGTTTTTGTCGTTGTTGATAAAGATGAATTTTATTATCGAGTTGGTTTAAAAGTTGAAGATTTATCTGGCGTTTTTCTTGAGCGGATAAAATAGCTTGTTCTTGAGCCATTTGATTGGCTGAAGCAATCATTAGTTGAGTGTTTAAATCGTTTTCAATTTTATTTTTTAAAGATTTTTTTTGTTCTAATTCAGCTTGATAGGTTGTTAGGATATTTTCTAAGCGTATTATTTCTTGTTGCGCTAGTTCGGTATCTAATTCAACTATCAACTGCCCTGCTGTTACTTCTTCTCCTTCTTCTACAGCTATATCATTGACTTTGATTAATTCAGTAGTTTCAATTTTGTATGTTCTTCCTTTGGGAACTAATATACCTTGTGCTTTACTGATTTGATCTACTGTACCGTACCAACTCCACAAACCAAACCCTGTACAAAAAGCTATCCCTGCGATGATCAACTGTCTGGGAAAAAATGCAGGAATATCATCGAGGA
This sequence comes from Cyanobacterium stanieri PCC 7202, assembly GCA_000317655.1. NCBI lineage: Bacteria > Bacillati > Cyanobacteriota > Cyanophyceae > Chroococcales > Geminocystaceae > Cyanobacterium > Cyanobacterium stanieri. Next base: position 733,675 of record CP003940.1, on the reverse strand, counting down.
GGGTTTTGACTGAAGGAGACCAATCTGCTTCTATGGTGGTGGGATGTTCGGCTGTTAGGTTTGAGGTGGGGATAGAAATTGAGTGTTCTTCATAATCTGAAGTGATAGATATTGGTATTGTTTTTGTTTGTTCAACAGGAGGAGGAACTTCTGAGGAGTTCGTGGATTGATCTTGATTTGGCTGATATTTCATGTTTTTAAATTTTACATAAATGGAATTTCATATAAATAAAATATTATGATTTAACAACTTGTTTCAGCTCAAATATAACAAGATATTAGGTAATTGTCCTTAGCAAAACTGCCATTTTGGCAGTTTTAATGTTTAAGATTTGTTTCACACTTACGTATTTACGTAGTAATATAAAAAAAATACATTTAATTAATAGTTACACATATAAATATTTGTGTAATAATAAACACCTCAGTTTTGCTAATTGTTTTATAAGCACTATGTAAACAATTGTATTTTGTCTAAACAAAGAGTTTATAAAAAAAATTATTGTTGTATTTATATATTTTTAAATGTTTGTTTAATCATTGATATAGTAAGGATTTATGGCACTTGATTAATTATTTGTTGTTTTTTTATATCTAATTTATTGATTATTAGCTATAAAGAGCGATCGCCCTTTATACTTTCATAGAGATAACAGAGTAAAAATAAATAAAAAAAATTATCTTAAAAAAGGATGATAAAAATATAACTAAGTTTAATAATTTGCTGAATATCTTTTCTTATATTCAGATAGTAACTAAAACAGAAAAAGATCGTACTACAATATGATTAAAAATTTGCATAGATGAGAAAATCAAGCTAAAGTAGAAATAGAAAGTAGTAATCTACAATCAAAATGGCCAGTATAACTTTTGAAAATGTCAGTAAACAATTTGATGATTTTACTGCGGTTAAAAACTTAAATTTAAGTATCGATGACGGTGAATTTTTAGTATTTGTAGGGCCGTCTGGGTGTGGCAAAACAACATCTCTGCGTCTTTTGGCAGGGTTAGAAACCATTACATCGGGTCATCTTTATTTAGACGATCGCATCGTAAACAAATTACCACCAAAAGAGCGTAACATTGCCATGGTGTTCCAATCCTACGCCCTTTATCCCCATCTAAGTGTCTATGAAAATATGGCATTTAGTTTGCAATTGCAGGGCAAAAGTAAAGGCGCCATCCGTCGCAGGGTAGAAACCGCCGCCGATCAATTGGGCATTGCCCATCTCCTCAAACGTAAGCCCAAAGAGCTTTCTGGGGGACAAAGGCAACGGGTAGCAGTGGGAAGGGCGATCGTTCGTGAACCATCAGTATTTTTAATGGATGAACCTTTATCCAATCTTGATGCAAAATTAAGGGTTCAAGCAAGAACAGAAATCTCCAAACTCCATTCAAAACTACAAACCACCTTTGTGTATGTAACCCATGACCAAGTGGAAGCCATGACCATGGGGACGAGGATTGCTGTGATGAATCATGGTATTCTCCAACAAATTGACAGCCCCGAAAACCTCTATAACTATCCTCAAAATGTATTTGTCGCTGGATTTATTGGTAGTCCAGCGATGAACTTTTTTAGGGTACATTTAATTAGAAAAGACGCTCAATTATTCTTGGAAAATGAAGATTTTTCCCTGCCCATTCCCGAATCTTTGATGGCAAAATATGAACAATATCCTCAGAAAGAATATATCTTCGGTATTCGTCCTGAGAATATCCATGATCCTCAATACGAAGTCGCTGACATTATGCCCATTCCCGTCAAGGCAGAGGTGAGCGTGAGGGAAATGATGGGTAATGAAATTATCCTCTATGTCAATACCATGGGCGGCGAGGAATTTGTGGCAAGGGTTGATCCGCGATCGCCCCTAAAAGCAGGAGACAAAATTAATCTCACTTTTGATATGAGTCATATTCACTTATTTGACACCGAAACTGAGGTTAATATCACTCTTTGAGGCAATAGGCAATAGGCAATAGGCAATGGGGAATAGTGATCATCCAAAAATCTTGTGATTCCCCTATCATTGCGAAACTAAAGAGAAAAAATTAAAATAACTTCCTTCAGAAGGAAGGCATTAGAGGAACGTAATAGGAAAACTCATATAGCAATTATTATGCTCATGAAATACAAATTGATCCCCCTAAATCCCCCTTAACAAGGGGGACTTAGAAATAATATACAGTCCTCATAACCATGAGAAACGCTGTAAAACAATTCAATTATCAAATAAAACCATTGCCTGTTCCCCATTCCCCATTCCCCGCCTTAATTACCCCATTCTTCAATTCACCCACGATCAGAAAATGTTATGAAAATCTCGAAAATAACTCAGAAAATAATCATTTTTCTAAGTTTAATCAGCCTAACAGTTGCCTGTACCATCAACGGTAATGATCGACCTCCAGAAGTAAGATTAATGGGAGTCATCATTGGCGAACAACAAGAGCGACTAGAAAAAGCCCTCGAACCCTTTGAACAGGAAACAGGGATTAACGTAGTCTATGAAGGTACAGATGCTTTTGCCACCCTCCTTCCCATCCGTGTAGATGGTGGTAATCCTCCTGATATTGCCATGTTTCCCCAACCCGGTTTAATGAGAGACTTTGCCAGAGAAGGGGAATTAATCCCCCTCGAGACTTTTATGTCCGTAGATAACTTAATTGATGTCTATGGGGAAGATTGGGTCAGTTTAGGGGAACTTGATGGCAATTTATATGGTTTGTGGTATCGTGCCTCTGTTAAAAGTTTAGTGTGGTATCCCCCTCAGAGTTTTGCTGAACATGGTTACTCTATACCGCAGACATGGGATGAAATGATCGTCCTCTCCGATCAAATCGTTGCCGAGGGCAAAAGACCATGGTGTTTAGGCATCGAAAGCGGTGACGCTACGGGGTGGGTTGGTACTGATTGGGTAGAAGATATTTTATTACGCAGTGTCGGTGCCGAAGAGTATGATCAATGGGTAGATAACGAAATACCATTCAATGATCCGAGGGTAAAAGAAGCCTTTGAAAAATTCGGTGCGATCGCCCTTAACGAGGAATATGTCAGAGGGGGAAGAGTTGGGGTATTAAGTACCCCCTTTGGAGATTCCATTAACCCTATGTTTGAAGATCCACCCCGCTGTTATCTCCACCGTCAGGCAAACTTTATCGATTCCTTTTTCCCCAGTGATGTAACGGTAGGGGAAGACGTGGCATTTTTCCCTTTACCACCGATTAATCCTGAACAGGGGCAACCTATTCTAGTGGCAGGAGATGCCTTTGCCATGTTTAATGATACCCCCGAAGCAAGGCAGTTGATGGAATATTTAGCCTCCAGTGTTCCCCATGAAGTATGGGCGAGTTTGGGAGGTTTTATCAGCCCTCAGCGAGAGGTTAGTTTGGATGTCTATCCCGATGAGCTTACCCGTCAAGTGGCTGAACTTCTTTTATCTGCCGATGTGGTGCGTTTTGATGGTTCAGATATGATGCCGGGCGCCGTGGGTACGGGTACCTTTTGGACTGGTGTGGTGGACTATCTAGGGGGTGCTGATTTAGAGGGGGTTTTGGATTATATCGAGAATAGTTTTCCAGAGCTTTAAAAAGAGGCAATGGGGAATGGGCAATAGGCAATGGTTTGTATTTATCAGAGGGTAAGTTGATGACGGAAATTACTGATTTTAAAGACTTAAGAATTTGGCAAAAAGGCATGGATATTGCCAAAGAATGTTATTTTCTCACTAAAAAATTTCCCAAAGATGAGCTATATGGCATGGTTCAACAAATCAGAAGATCTGCATCCTCTATCCCGGCAAATATTGCAGAGGGATATGGAAGAAGAACAACGGGAGAATATCGGCGTTTTTTGAGTATTGCACAAGGTTCTGTCAATGAATTACAGACTCATCTTCTTCTGGCTGAAGCAGTAGGTTTATGTGATTATGAGGAAATCAAACCCCTAATTACTGAATTACAATCAGAAACTCGCATGATTATTACCCTCATAAAGAAACTATCTTAAATATTGCCCATTGCCCATTGCCTATTGCCTATTGCCCATTGCCCATTCCCTGTTCCCAACCTTAACCAAAAATTTTATTTATCCCAATCATCTTATGCTACAACGATTATTCACTGTTATTGTCGCAATCCTCCTCGGTTGTGGGGGGGTTATTGCCATATTTTATGCCCTTAATTATGCGGTCAATTTATTACCGCAAAAGTGGCGATCGCCCGTACTACCATGGGTATATTTAGCCCCTGCGATTTTCGTGTTGGGAGGCTTTTTGGTATTACCCACCATCAATACCTTTATCCTTAGCTTTTTTGATCGTAGGTCAGAAAATTTCGTTTTCTTGGATAACTACATCTTTTCCTTTACCGATAGAACAATGTTAATTGCCTTTCGCAATAATATTCTTTGGTTGGTATTGGTCACAGGGGTTAGTGTCGCCTTGGGTTTGGTGTTGGCGGTATTGATGGATAAAGTCAAGTATGAAAAATGGACAAAAGCCTTAATCTTTTTACCCATGGCAATATCCTTCGTGGGGGCGAGTATCATTTGGCGTTTTATTTATGCTTATCGCCCCGCGGATGAGCCTCAAATTGGCTTGTTAAACGCCATCATTACCTCCCTTGGATTTGAGCCTGTGGGTTGGTTGGTAGAACAAAGTGTAAACAATTTTGCCCTCATTGCCATTATGATTTGGTTACAAACAGGGTTTTGTTTGGTCATTTTATCGGCGGCGGTGAAGGGTATTCCCAATGATGTTATCGAGGCTGCCCGTATGGATGGAGCCAATGAATGGCAAATTTTTTGGAAAATAATTGTACCCATGATTAGTTCTACTATTACGGTGGTGGCTACTACGGTGGTTATTTTGGTGCTGAAGGTGTTTGACATCGTTTTTGTGATGACAGGGGGCAACCAAGGCACGGAAGTAATCGCTAGTCGCATGATCAAAGAAACCTATAACTATCGTAATGTGGGGGTTGGCAGTGCGATCGCCGTTATCCTTTTACTCGCGATTATTCCCGTGATGGTAACGAATATTAAACGATTTAAAGAACAAGAAAGGCTCAGGTAATTAATGGACAATTGACAATGGACATAATTAAGGTTGCAGGTGTCAGGTGTCAGGTTGCAGGTTGTAAAAGACAAGAGATTTTCAATTTACTTTCTTAGTCTTGATTTTCCACACCCCATCTCCTCATCACCCCATCTCCAAGCTATTGCCCATTGCCTATTCCCTATTGCCTTCCCTAACAAAAACACTTTTGTAGTAACACCTAAATATTAGCTATCATGAAAAGAAGAAAGAAAAAAAACAAAATGCAGAAATTTTGGGAAAAAACTCCCGTTCATATTACCCTAGTAGTAATTTCCCTCATTTGGACATTGCCCAGTATTGGTTTATTAATTAGCTCTTTTCGCTATCAAGATGACCTATTGAGGACTGGTTGGTGGACAGTATTCCAACATCCCTTCGACTTTACCCAGTATCATTTGGGTAACTATATCACCGTATTAACCGCCGAGGGTATGGGAGATGCTTTTTTGAATAGTTTAACCATCTCTATCCCTGCTACCATCATCCCCATTGCGATCGCCTGTTTTGCCGCCTATGCCTTCGCTTGGATGGAATTTCCAGGGCGACAACTACTATTTATTATCGTCGTTGCCTTATTAGTAGTACCCTTACAAATGACCCTCATTCCCATCCTCAATGCCTATCGTATCTTTGGCATCTCAGGCTCATTTCTGGGGGTATGGTTAGCGCACACAGCCTATGGAATGCCCTTGGGTATATATCTACTCAGAAACTACATCGGTGCATTGCCCAAAGACTTAATCGAAGCTGCCTCGGTAGATGGTGCATCCCATCTGAAAATTTTTACTAAGATCATTGTACCTCTTTCAACCCCTGCGATCGCCTCTTTTGCGGTATTCCAATTTCTTTGGGTATGGAATGACTTGTTAGTCGCCCTCGTCTATCTAGGAGGTACTCCAGATGTTGCCCCCGTTACCATCCAACTAACTAATATGATAGGCTCTCGTGGTCAAGACTGGCACATCCTCACCGCGGGGGCATTTATCAGTATGATTATTCCTTTACTGGTATTCTTTGCCCTCCAGAAATACTTTGTCCGAGGTTTGTTGGCAGGTTCAGTCAAATCTTAATAGTGTTTTAGTATTTTATTGTGAGGAGCTTTTCGCCCTACTGAAATTCAAATTTAGTTATATTTCCCGTATCATCAATCAAAACGACTCCTAAAGCAACATCATTAATTAATCTACTAACTTTTTGTATCAAAGGTAATATATGCTTAGGATTAGTGCTACTTGTGTTTAAAACAATCACTTTCAAAGAGCTATTACTTAAATTTTGCTGATACGGTAAATTTTTATCAGCGGTGATAAAAACATCAAAAGGGTGATTTTCTGCTAAATTAATAATCTCCTTATCTTTTAAGCCACGCCATCCCATATCATTGACGTTATAAACTTCATAACCTTGATTAAGAAATGGTTGTTTTAATTTTTTACTTAAAAGATTTTCGTCCAATAATATAATCATTAAGCACAAAGCTCTTTTTCAATCATTAACCTAGTGATACATTCCAAAACTTTCATAGTTTGAGTTTTTAAGTATGGAAAATCATCTAAGAATTCTATTAATCCCCCCTCTTCTTGCATATAGTCAAATAATGTTTGCAGAGGTACACGAGTACCAATAAAAACTGGTGTACCACTCATGATTTCAGGATCTGAATGTATAATTTTTTGACTTTCTAATAATTGCTTTAAAGTCATATCTTTTTATTTATGGGGTGTGGTTTCATTTTTCTATTTTACAATTAGAACTTTAATAATCAAACTTCAAAAAACTTAACCTAATCCCTTGAGATTCCTAAGATAAGTTTAAATTCACTGCCAAAATGGAAAAACTGCCATAAGATGCAAGTTAACGACTTATTTGGGAGTAAACATGACAGCAACATTAGTAAAAGACAAAGAGGTTGAGAATAAAAAAACTTCTTTGAAGATAGCCATTCCCAGAGAAATTTATCCGAATGAATGTCGAGTTTCTGCCACCCCCGACACCGCCCAAAAATTGCAAAAACTCGGTTTTGAGGTATTAGTGGAAACAGGGGCCGGGGAAAGAGCCAATTTTGACGATCACCTTTATAGCTCCGCAGGGTGTAAAATCATTGAAAATAGGGAACAACTCTGGCAAGAGGGAAATATTATCCTCAAAGTACGTCCTCCCGAAGCCCAAGAAGTAGAATTATTAACCGAAGATAAAACTCTCATCAGCTTCATTTACCCTGCCCAAAATCTCGACTTACTGGCACAATTGGCGCAGAAAAAAGCCACCGTATTCGCCATGGATGCAGTGCCACGCATTAGCAGGGCGCAGAAATTGGATGCCCTTTCTAGTATGGCAAACATCGCTGGGTATCGTGCCGTCATCGAAGCCGCCAACAATTTCGGTAGATTTTTCACTGGGCAAATCACCGCCGCAGGAAAAGTTCCCCCCGCCAAAGTATTGGTAATTGGTGCTGGGGTGGCAGGGTTAGCCGCCATTGGTGCCGCCAAAAGCCTTGGGGCGATAGTTCGGGCGTTTGATACTCGCTTAGTGGTAAAAGAGCAAATCGAGAGCCTTGGGGGAGAATTTTTGGAGCTAGAATTTGCCGAGGATGGCTCTGGGGAAGGGGGGTACGCCAAAACCATGAGCAAGGAATTTATTGATGCCGAAATGGCTTTATTTGCCGAACAAGCGGAGGAAGTAGATATAATTATCACCACCGCCCTTATCCCCGGAAAACCTGCTCCCAAGTTGATTACCGAGGAAATGGTGAAGAGTATGCGCCAAGGTTCGGTAATTGTGGATTTAGCCGCGCAACAGGGGGGAAATTGTGAGGTGACAAAACCCGATGAGGTGTATCAATATCATGGGGTGACTATTATCGGTTTAACGGATTTACCCAGTCGCATGGCGAGTCAATCTAGCCAGTTATATGGTACTAATTTATGGCATTTGCTCAAGGATATGGGGGGTAATGATCAATTTACCGTTAACCTTGAGGATGAAGTTATTAGGGGGGCATTAGTTGCCCATCAAGGGGATGTTACTTTTCCTCCTCCAAAAATCGCCCAACCTTCCCCTGCCACCCCTGTTAAACCCGAGGCGAAAATTGTGGACTCCTCGGAAAAATCCCAGAAAAAGGGAATTGGTGGTTTAGTGTGGTTGATATTGGGAATTGCCTCTTTAATCGGTATTGGTATTGGGGCGCCAACGTCTTTCCTATCCCATTTCACGGTGTTTATTTTGGCTTGTTTTGTAGGTTGGCAGGTGATTTGGAATGTTGCCCCTGCTTTACATACTCCTTTGATGAGTGTCACCAATGCTATCAGTGGCATTATTATCATCGGTGGTATGTTACAGATTTCTGGGGATATTTCTTCTCCTACTACCATTCTAGGGGCGATCGCCATTTTGGTGGGTACGATTAATATTTGTGGCGGATTTTTAGTAACTCAAAGAATGCTCAAAATGTTTAGAAGAATTGACAATTGATAATGGTTCATTCAACAGAAAAATTAACTCATTTACAGGCAAAAATTAGGGAAATAAAAAAGGAAATAGGAGATAAATATCAAATTGAAGAACTAGGTTTATTTGGCTCTTATGTAAGGGGAGAAGAAACGGAAAATAGTGATATTGATATTCTCGTTAAGTTCCATTCTGATCATACTATTGGCTTGTTTAAATATTGTGAGTTACAAAATTTGTTGAGTGAAAAACTGGGTAAAAAAGTAGATTTAGTCATGAAAGATTCCCTGAAAACCTACATAGGTAAATATATTTTGGATGAAGTTATTTATCTATGAAAAGAGAATTAAAAGACTATATTCTTGATATTCTCAATGCCATAAACAGTGTTGAAATGTTTACCAAGGGGTGTGATTTTAATTCTTTTAGTAGGGATGAAAAGACTAAATTTGCTGTAATGTATGCTATCCAAATTATTGGCGAAGCTAGTAACAAAATACCTATAGATTTACAAAATAAGTATCCTCAAATTCCTTGGAAAAATGTTAGGGGAATGCGTAACTTAATTGTCCATGAATATTTTGGAGTCAATTTGCTAGTTATTTGAAACACCATTAACAATGATTTACCTTCTTTAAAGCCAGTTATAGAAGATATACTTACAGATTTGCTTAATGGCTAAAAATTTTGATTATCACTAGGGAGTAATGAATGGCTAAAGCCATTACTATAAACTACTATTACACAAAATACATTGTAAAAATATGAACTCGAATTTAATCACAGTTGCCTATATTGGCGCTAGCGCTTTATTTATCCTCAGCCTAGCAGGATTATCTCAACAAGAAACCGCCAGAAAAGGTAATATATATGGTATAGCAGGAATGGCGATCGCATTTATTGCCACCGCATTCAGCCAACAAGTAAGCAACTATAGCCTTTTAATCGGTGCTATTATTCCCGCCGTCATCATCGGTGCAGTATTAGCTTCACGGGTAGCCATGACATCCATGCCTGAATTAGTGGCAATCCTTCATAGTTTCGTGGGTTTAGCCGCCGTATTGGTAGGTATCGGCAACTATCTACAACCCGAAACAGGGTTACTCCCTGCCGAAGAATTTATCCATCAAATCGAAATTTATGTAGGGGTATTTATCGGCGCCGTCACCTTCACAGGCTCAATTATTGCCTTTGGGAAATTACGCGCCATCATTAGTTCAAAACCCCTTATGTTACCAGCCCGACACTTTCTCAACCTTGGGATGTTGGGCGCCACTGTGTATCTTGGTTATAACTTCCTGAATACAGAAACAGGATTACAACCCCTCCTCATCATGACAAGTATTGCTTGTTTATTGGGTATTCACCTTGTGGCAGGAATTGGGGGTGCAGATATGCCCGTAGTTATTTCCATGCTCAACAGTTATTCTGGATGGGCAGCCGCCGCCGCAGGTTTTATGCTCAATAATGACTTGTTAATTATCACAGGGGCTTTGGTGGGTAGTAGTGGCGCCATCCTCAGTTACATTATGTGTAAAGCCATGAATCGCTCGTTTATTAGTGTGATTCTCGGTGGTTTTGGGGAAGGTAGCAACAACAACACTACTTCTGGTGAAAAACAAGAGGTAGGGGAAGCGGTAGCTACCAACATCGATGAGGTGGCGGATATGTTAGTAGAAGCCAAAAGCGTTATTATCACCCCCGGTTATGGTATGGCAGTCGCCCAAGCCCAGCATGGGGTTTCGGAAATTACCAAGATTTTGAAAAGTCGTAAGGTAAACGTGCGTTTTGGGATTCATCCCGTGGCAGGGCGTTTACCTGGTCACATGAATGTATTATTAGCGGAGGCAAATTTACCCTATGACATCGTTTTGGAAATGGATGAAATTAACGAGGATTTCCCCGAAACTGATTTGGTATTAGTGATTGGGGCTAATGATACTGTTAATCCTAGCGCATTGGAAGACCCCCAAAGTGCGATCGCAGGTATGCCCGTATTAGAAGTATGGAAAGCTCAAAATTGCGTAGTTATGAAACGTAGTTTAGCCACAGGCTATGCAGGGGTAGATAATCCCTTATTCTACAAGGAAAATACCAGAATGCTCTTTGGTGATGCCAAAATTAACGTTGATTCTCTGTTGGTAGCCCTACGGGAAAAAACTGCTAAAAAAGGAAAAGCTTTAGTGTCTGCATAAAAAAAACTCCCCTTCATCCCCGATTGGGGAGTAGGGGATTTATTTAACACACCATTATTTTTTATTAAATTCGATTAACGCAAATCAAGAATATTATCTTTAAAGTTTTCAGCAATTTTTGATAAGAATGTAGAGCGAGAAGATTCCTGATTTTTAAGGCTATTGCTATCCTTTTCCTTGTTATTAGTACCCATAGAAGGCTCTTTATTTTCACGTTTAAATAAAGAAAAAACTTTCATCATATTCATAAGCTCAAGCTCCTTTATATTTTTATCAAAGCGAGTACCTCATCATACACTCACTATCTGATAAATTAGCCATTTTTTATTATTCATGAAAGTTGTTTCAAAAAAATATTTTCGTGACATTTATTCTTAATTTGTTGCATTTCTTCATACAATCCCAGCAAAATTCGGATAATTATTTATGAGCTAAACCCCGCAATTCAGGAGGATTTAGAAACAAAATATTGCTGATTCAATCATCAGCAATAGTTAACCTTTCAATATTCCAAAAAGCACCACCAAGGGGAGAATATTCCACCCCTTCAATGCGATTTCTTACCGCAGATAAAGAATAGGGATTAACTAAATAGATCAAGGGTAAATATTCCATCGCCAACTGCTGAGTTTGAGCATAAATTTCCTTACGACGTTCAAATTCTAATTCCCTCGCACCTTGCACATACAAATTACCGATTTCTTCCTCCCAGTCAGCCACCACTCGCCCTTGGATGTCTTCCCTTCCTGCTTGGGGTTTTTGGTTAAAAAGATGCAGATTACCGTCAGGATTCCAAAGATTAATGCCCCCATTGGGTTCATTTCCCCCCGTAAAACCGATAATGTGTGCTTCCCAATCAAGGGAGTTACTCAATCTATCCACCAGTACATTAAAGGCGATGGGGGTAAAATCAACGATAACCCCTATTTGTTCTAAATCCTGCTTGATTTGAGAACCGAGGGATTCTCTGATGCGGTTTCCCGCATTGGTAAGAAGGCTAAATCTAACGGGATGATTTTCGGCATCGAAGAGGTTGCCATTATCATCATATCTAAACCCTTCAGCGATCAAAATTTCTTTGGCTAACTCAGGATTATATTCATAACCTTCCACAGTAGGATCATAAAAGGGTGATTGTACAGAAATGGGAGAGTTTTGTTTTTCCCCTAAACCCCTATATATATTATTGATCATTCTATCACGATCAATGCTATGGGCGATCGCCCTTCTAAACTGCACATTATTAAACCACCTCGATTTATAGGGAGTCACCAAAGGAGTACCATTCCTCGAACCCTGATTAAGGTTAAAAGCCATAAAAGTAGTACCATAGGCAGCACCACCATTATGGATAGTAAAATCACCTCTTTCTTCCTCCCGTTTCAACAAAGAAAAATATTCAGGAGAAACCCCAATAGAGTCTAAACTACCAGAGCGAAATTGTAATAAAGAAGTATCAGTAGACTCCACAATTTCCCACACCACATCCTCAATATAAGGTAAAGAATTACCCTCCTCATCCTTTTGCCAATAATAGGGATTACGAGTAAAAATCACCCGCTGAGAAGTAGAATAACTCTTTAACTTATAACGCCCATTAACAATTAACTGATCAGGAGGAGTATCCACCCCCCAAAAAGAAAGAAACAAAGGATTACCATCTCGATCCCTTTGTTGCACTTTTTCCTCTAAAATATGTTTAGGTAAAATGGCTAAACCCGTGCTTTCCAAAAAAGGAGCAAAAGGTTCATTAATCGTAAACCTAACCTGCCTGTCATTTAACTTCGTCACCGTCGGTAAAGCACGACTTTCCCCCACCCTCAAACTATCCCTAGCATTACTAGGAATCTCCTCATTCAAATAGAGTTGATTATAACTGAATACCACATCATCCACCGTCAAAGGTTCACCATCAGACCATCGTAAATTTTCCTTGAGGGTGAAAGTAATATTAAGATTATCCTCTGAAAACGTCCAAGATTCCGCCAAGGCAGGTTCAATTTCCCCAGTCAAAGGATTTTCCTCCACCAATCCATCATAGGTTAAACCAAAAATATTAGGAGACTCCTGAGATAAAACGGCATTAAATGTTTTAGGATCACTTAATATGGCCTGAGTTATCTGAGATTCTGGCATCCTCGCCTCTGCTATCTCATCAGTAGCACACCCTGATAATAAAGTTAAACTCATCAATACCATCAAAGCTAGATTAATGATCTTGGGAAACCTAGAAAACATACCTTAACTTAATCAATCTTTTTTTTACTACCCCCATGTTATCTTAATATAGCTCTACTGAAGTTAATGGACATACGAAGGGAAGGAGTTTAAAATCTTTAGCGAGTTCATAATAGTAACCAGATTTTCTATTTTATATCTATAACTAATTATTATATGGAAACGATTTTGGAGCAGTTTTTTAATATCTCTCCTAATATACAAATTTTATTAACAGATATTGCTGTAGTAATTATTGTTTTAGGGATTAGTTATTTTATCCTTAAAATTGTCAAAAATTTACTATTTAGACAGCTAAGAAAAATAACTCGTCAAACAGAAACGGATCTTGATGATCAAATAATTGAAATTGTTAATAAACATATTATTCCCATTGGTTATTTTATTATTTGTTATTTAACTTTTAAAGAATTTCAAATTAATGAAACAATTTTAGGACTATCTGAAACTTTCTTTAGTATTGCAATTACTTTTTGCACCTCAAGGTTTTTAGTAGATCTATCCAGAGTAGTTGTTAAATTTTATAGCAAAAAATATCATTATTCTAATTCTATTATTGAGAAAAATATTAATGCTTTATTTCCTGCAATTCGAGTTTTAATTTGGACATTAGCTGGAATTTTTGTTATTAGTAATCTTGGATTTGATATTGCGGCAATTATTGCTGGTTTGGGAATTGGTGGTGTGGCGATCGCCCTTGCCGCTCAAGGAATATTACAAGATTTATTTAGTTATTTTGCCATTTTATTTGACCGTCCTTTTGAAATATCTGACCTAGTTTCAGTAGACGATTTTACAGGATATGTGCAACATATTGGCATCAAAACTACCAGAATAAAAGCCCTCACAGGAGAAGAATTAATATTGGCAAATACAGACTTAACAAACTCCCGCCTTAGAAACTATAAAAGGATGCAAAGTCGCCAAGCTAGAATCAAATTGGGCATCATTTATGAAACCGATAATAGCCTTTTACCCAAAATTCCAGAAATTATTGAAAGAGCCCTTGAATCATTAGATAACATTACCTTTGACATTGCTTACTTTTCTGGTTTTGGAGACTTTAGCCTCAACTATGAAGTCATTTATTTTGTCCATAGCAATAATGAACTAAAAATGTATCGAAAAACTCAACACGAAGTTAACCTTGCGATAAAATTTGCTTTTGCAGAAGCAGGTATAAAATTTGCTTATCCTACCGCCCTTCATTACATTAATCAAATTAATCAATAGTGTTAGGTTTGCCAGTGACTGGTTGCTGGTTAGAGTGAGGTTTCAGGTGACTGGTTGCAGGTTGTAGGTTTAAAGTACGATCATATTTAGTCTATCAAGGAAGTAAAAATTGGAAAATCAATGGTAATAGAGTTTTTGTAAATTCTTAACAAGGGGTTTAAACCCCTTGCCTCCCTAACACCCGACACCTGACACCTTTATTTGTAAAGACTAAAAATGTTATCCCGAACTCAAGTTAATATTAAGCAATATCCCAAAGCTCTGTATTTTCTCTGATACTAAAATGATCCCCATTGCCAATAATTAAATGATCTAAAATAGGAATACCTATAATATTAGATGAATCCAAAAGTTTTTTGGTCAATGAAATATCTTCTCTCGAAGGCTCCAAATTACCAGAAGGATGATTATGGGCAATAATAATATTTGTAGCTGATTGACGAATTGCTTCTCTAAACACCTCCCGAGGATGGGCGAGGGTTTCATTAGCAATACCAATGGTGATTACATGGGTACCAATCAAGCTATTTTTACTGTCCAACAACAACACCGCAAAACGTTCTTGACATTGCCACATCAACTCATGACTAAAAGCCGAAGCGGCCGCCTGTGGACTATCAATAATTGCCCTTGCATTAGGGCGAAACTGAAAAGTTCTCTTACCCAATTCTACCCCTGCCAAAATAGTTGAGGCTTTAGCTGGCCCCACCCCCGGAATAGTCATCAATTCCACGGGGGAAATATCCCGTAACACATCAAGGGGATCCCTTTGATTTATGCTAAGTTGATTGAGGATATATTGCCCCAATCCTACCGCTGAGAGTTTACCTTTTCCCTGTCCCGTACCCAACAAAATAGCGATTAATTCCGCCGTAGAAAGATTTTTAGCTCCACTTTCCATTAGTCTTTCCCTGGGGCGCTCACTCAGGGGTAAATCTGCTATTCTGAGATGGTAAACCATTATAATGATTTGATTAACTGAAAATATTTATTTTTGCTATTGATCTTATAATTTAATCAAGTATTTTTTATCTTTTAGCATTAATTTTTAACATATCATCTACATTTACTCTTGAAAAATAACACTACCGCAAAGATGTTTGAAGTTATTGTTCATTGTCAATTGTCAATTGTCAATTGTTACCCCCTTGTCAAGGGATAACTTGTACAGTTAGAATAGATAGTCTGAGTATATAGGAAAAAATCCTAAGTTAAACTATTTAAAGTAAATAATCATAAGTATAAGATAGTGGCTAATTCTAAATCAGCAATCAAAAGAATACAAATCAACGAGCGTAACCGTATGCGCAATAAGACTTATAAGTCTGCGGTTAGAACTTTGATGAAAAAATATTTTCAAGCGGTAGAAGTATATTCTTCTAACCCCAATGAAGAACAAAAGAAAGCAGTCGCAACTACTATGTCTGCGGCTTACAGCAAAATTGATAAAGCTGTAAAAAGAGGCGTTTTTCACAAAAATAATGGAGCGAGAAAAAAAGCCAGATTGGCAAAAGCTCTTAAAAATGCTGAAGCCCAATCAGCTTAAATCGATTACACCATTTTCCGCAAAATTTGCAGGGGTGGTCTGATGGTGGTTTTCGGCTACCTGTGCGATCGCCCTTATATTGTGGTGTAAAATTATAGAGATGATTTAGTTAATCCCTGAAGTAGATAAACAAGGTTATGCAATTAGTAGATACCCATGTCCATGTAAACTTTGACCGATACCAAGGGGATTTAGAAGAGGTTTCGAGTCGTTGGCGAGAAAACGGAGTCAGCAAATTAGTTCATTCCTGTGTCCATCCCGATGAATTTGAAACCATTAAGGAATTATCTTTACAGTTTCCAGAATTATATTGTGCGGTGGGTTTACACCCCCTAGATACCCGACGCTGGGAGGGAGAAACAACGGTTCAAAAAATCCTCAACTTTGCCCAATCCCACACCAAAGTGGTCGCCATTGGCGAGATGGGCTTAGACTTTTATAAGGATGACAACAACGAACTACAAAAGGAAGTATGTTGGCGACAATTAGAAATTGCCCACCAACTCGATAAACCAGTGATCATTCACTGTCGAGATGCCGCCACGGCAATGGTTGAACTACTCAAAGAGTTTTTTGACACCAAAGGCAAGGTAAACGGAGTAATGCACTGCTGGACAGGAAACCCAGAAGAAACTCAGTGGTTTTTAGACCTCGGGATGTATATAAGTTTTAGTGGAGTAATCACCTTTAAAAACGCCCATAGCGTCCATGAGAGTGCCAAAATAGTACCCTCTGATCGTCTTCTGGTGGAAACCGACTGTCCTTTCCTCGCTCCTACCCCCTACCGAGGTAAACGCAATGAACCTGCCTACGTCCTCCATGTGGCGGAAAAACTAGCCGAGCTTAGAAACGAACCCCTAGAGGCGATCGCCTCTACCACCACCGCCAACGCCCACAAACTGTTTAAACTATAGACTCTTTTTCCCGCATGGGAGAAAAAAAGGGCAAAGGGAAAACCCCAGAATCAGCTTAAAAAAAGGCAAAAGAAGCGTTATGATGAATAAACGCTGTTTTATTGCCCCATCGAAATACCAGAATCAAAAACCTGAAACCGACTTATGAGAACCCAAGAACTGTTACCCGATTTAATCGAAATTCAACGCTCTAGCTACAAATGGTTTTTAGAGCATGGCATTATTGAAGAACTAAACAGTTTTAGCCCCATTACCGACTATGCAGGAAAATTAGAACTACAGTTTATCGGTGAAAAATATCGCCTCAAAGAGCCAAAATATAACATCGAAGAAGCAAAAAAAAGAGAAGCCAGTTACGAAGTTCAGATCTATGTTCCCACCCGTTTAATGAACAAAGAAACAGGGGATATTAAAGAACAAGAAGTATTTATCGGACAACTACCCCTGATGACAGACAGGGGAACATTCCTCATTAACGGTGCAGAAAGGGTTATCGTTAACCAAATCGTGCGATCGCCAGGGGTATATTTCAAATCAGAACTAGACAAAAACGGCAAAAGAACCTACTCCGCCTCCGTCATTCCCAACCGAGGAGCATGGTTAAAATTTGAAACCGACAAAAACGGCATCGTCTGGGTAAGAATTGACAAAACCCGTAAAATTTCCGCCCAGGTGCTACTCAAAGCCATGGGTTTGAGCGATCGTGAAATCTTAGATCGCTTCCGTCATGCTGACTTTTACCAAAAAACCCTCGAAAAAGAAGGCAACCCCAGCACCGACGAAGCCTTAATGGAACTATACCGCAAACTAAGACCCGGTGAACCCCCCACCGTGAGCGGTGGTCAAGCCCTCTTAGAAACCCGTTTCTTTGACCCCAAACGTTACGACTTGGGCAAAGTAGGGCGTTATAAGATGAACAAAAAACTGCGCCTAACAGTGCCAGAAAACCTAAGAGTCTTAACCGTTGACGACATTCTTTCCACCGTTGATTATCTCATCAACCTCGAATTTGACATCGGTAGTACCGATGACATCGATCACCTCGGCAACCGTAGAGTAAGAAGTGTAGGAGAACTCTTACAAAACCAAATCAGAGTCGGTTTATCCCGCCTCGAGCGCATCATCAAAGAAAGAATGACTGTGGGCGATCCCAACACCCTCAGCCCCACCGCTTTGGTGAACCCCAAACCCCTCGCTGCCGCCATCAAAGAATTTTTTGGCTCCTCCCAGCTATCCCAATTTATGGATCAAACCAACCCCCTAGCGGAATTGACCCATAAACGTCGTATCTCCGCCCTAGGACCAGGAGGTTTAAGCCGTGACAGGGCAGGGTTTGCGGTGCGAGATATTCACCCTAGCCACTACGGTCGTATTTGCCCTGTGGAAACCCCCGAAGGACCCAATGCAGGGTTAATCGGTTCCTTGGCTACCTACGCCCGTGTCAATGAATATGGCTTTATTGCTACCCCTTATTACAAAGTAGAAAACGGCAAGGTGCGCTGGGATTTAGCCCCCGAATACCTCACCGCCGACGAAGAAGACGATAAAAGAGTTGCCCCCGGAGATTTATCCACCGATGAAGAAGGATATATCTTAGGGGAAAGTGTACCTATTCGTTACCGTCAGGAATTTTCTACCACCAGCCCCGATCAGGTGGACTACGTAGCCGTATCCCCCGTGCAGATCGTTTCCGTGGCTACATCCATGATTCCCTTCCTCGAACACGATGACGCTAACCGTGCTTTGATGGGTTCCAACATGCAACGTCAAGCAGTTCCCCTGCTCAGATCCGAGCGCCCCTTAGTGGGTACAGGGTTAGAAGGACAAGCCGCCCGGGATTCAGGGATGGTAATTGTGGCAAGGGATCACGGTACCATTAGCTATGTGGATTCCAAAACCATCAAATTGGTAACCAAAGAAGGGATCGAAATTGTTTATAACCTTCAAAAATACGAACGTTCTAACCAAGATACCTGTCTCAACCAGCGCCCCTTAGTGGACGAAGGAGAGGAAGTGGTTCCCGGACAAGTATTAGCCGATGGCTCTGCCACCGAAGGGGGAGAACTCGCCCTCGGTCAAAATATCACCGTAGCTTATATGCCTTGGGAAGGTTATAACTACGAGGATGCTATCTTGATCAGTGAAAGATTAGTCCAAGAGGACGTTTACACCACCATCCACGTAGAAAAACACGACATCGAATCCCGTCAAACCAAATTAGGGCCAGAAGAAATCACCCGAGAAATTCCTAATGTAGGGGAAGATGCCCTTCTCAACCTCGATGAAAACGGTATTATTCGTGTGGGTGCTTGGGTAGAAGCGGGGGATATTTTAGTAGGTAAAGTTACCCCCAAAGGAGAATCCGATCAACCCCCCGAAGAAAAACTTTTACGGGCTATTTTCGGAGAAAAAGCCAGAGATGTAAGAGATAATTCCCTGCGTTTACCCAACGGTGAAAGGGGAAGAGTGGTCTATGTGCGGGTATTTACTCGGGAACAAGGAGACGAGTTACCCCCCAACACCAACATGATTGTGCGGGTATATATCGCTGAAAAACGTAAAATCCAAGTGGGTGATAAAATGGCAGGGCGCCATGGTAACAAAGGGATTGTATCCCGTATTCTCCCTCGGGAAGATATGCCCTACTTACCTGATGGAACCCCCGTGGACATCGTATTAAACCCCCTCGGTGTACCTTCTCGGATGAACGTGGGTCAGGTGTTTGAATGTCTTTTAGGTTGGGCAGGGGAACACCTCGGCTACCGCTTCAAGATGACTCCCTTTGATGAGATGTATGGGGAAGAGGCTTCCCGTAACACTGTTAACGGCTTACTCCGTGATGCGGCGAAAAAACCGGGTAAAGATTGGGTATTTAATGAGAATCACCCCGGTAAAATTCAGGTATATGACGGACGTACAGGGGAACCTTTTGATAACCCTGTGACCATTGGTAAAGCCTATATGTTAAAACTGGTTCACCTTGTCCAGCACAAGATTCACGCCCGTTCTACTGGTCCTTACTCCCTTGTTACTCAGCAACCTTTGGGCGGAAAAGCTCAACATGGTGGGCAAAGATTTGGGGAGATGGAAGTATGGGCATTGGAAGCCTATGGGGCAGCTTATACTCTCCAAGAGTTGTTAACGGTGAAATCCGATGATATGCAGGGACGTAATGAGGCGCTAAATGCCATCGTCAAAGGTAAGTCTATTCCTCACCCCGGAACTCCTGAGTCCTTTAAGGTACTACTCCGTGAGTTACAATCCCTCGGTTTGGATGTCTCGGTTCATAAGGTAATTGATGGTAGTGAACACGTAGAAATTGACTTGATGGATACTACCCAACGGGCGCCTAAACGTCCTACCTATGAAAATTTAGCTAGTCTTGGTCAAGAGGATGACGAATATTAAATACTTTGATAGCTAACTAATTTTTGGGGAAAAGGGTTATTATTCATGAAAATCTTAACCATTTCCCCTTCCTATCCCGTCAACGGTAAATCATAGCCCATACCCATTACCAACTAATTTAAAGATGATGTCTCAAAATAAAGAACAAAGCAAAAAACCCCAAGTTTTCTATAACAGAATTATTGATAAAGGGGCTTTAAAAAAACTGATTGCCAAAACTTTTACGGAATACGGCTCTGCCCGTTGTGCGGCAGTGTGCGATCGCCTCAAAACCATGGGTTTCCACTATGCTACCCAAGCGGCGGTATCCATCAGTGTGGAAGATTTGAAGGTACCTGAAGCCAAAAAAAATATGTTGGCGGAGGCAGAAAGCACCATCAGAACCACTATGAACCGTTATGCCAATGGGGAAATTACTGAGGTAGAACGTTTCCAGAAGGTAATTGATACTTGGAATGATACCTCCGAATCCCTCAAGGATGAAGTGGTACGCAATTTCCGTCAATCAGATCCCCTCAACTCTGTGTATATGATGGCGTTTTCTGGGGCGAGGGGTAACATCAGCCAAGTTCGTCAGTTAGTGGGTATGCGGGGTTTGATGGCAGATCCTCAAGGGGAAATCATCGACTTACCCATTAAAACCAATTTCCGTGAGGGTTTGACGGTAACAGAATATATTATTTCATCTTACGGTGCCAGAAAAGGTCTGGTAGATACAGCGTTACGTACCGCCGACTCAGGTTATCTTACCCGTCGTTTAGTGGATGTATCTCAGGATGTGATTATCCGTGAAACCGATTGCGGTACCACCAAAGGGGTATGGATTGAACCCATGAAAGATGGCGATCGCACCTTAATTCCTTTAGGAGATCGTCTTTTAGGTCGTGTCTTAGCCGATGATGTGGTTCACCCCATCACTAACGAAGTCATTGCCCAACGCAATCAAGCCATTGATGCTGATTTAGCGAAATTAATCGGTAAAACTGTTGAAAAAGTAAAAGTAAGATCTCCCCTCACCTGTGAAACCGCCCGTTCTGTATGTCAGAAGTGTTACGGTTGGTCCCTCGCCCATGGAGAATGGGTAAATATGGGTGAAGCTATCGGTATTATCGCCGCCCAGTCCATCGGTGAACCGGGTACTCAGCTTACCATGCGTACCTTCCACACTGGGGGGGTATTTACTGGGGAAGTCGCCCAACGTATCACCAGCCCAGTGGCAGGAAAGGTGAAGTTTGATAAAAAATTAAAGGTCAGGGAAAACCGTACCCGCCATGGTGATCAAAAACTATTGGTGGAGGTTAACGGTAATATCATCGTTGGTGATAAAAAAGTTCCTGTACCCGTCAACAGTTTACTCGCCATCCGTGAAGGAGACGAAGTAATCAAAGATCAACTCTTGGCAGAAGTAATGCCCCAAAAAACTCGCTCCACCGAAAGAGTGACCAAGGATGTGGCATCTGACTTGGCTGGAGAAGTTATTTTCCAAGACGTAGATCCCCTCACCACCACCGACAGACAGGGCAACAACACCATCACAGCCTCCCGTAACGGCTTAATTTGGGTACTTTCTGGACAGGTGTATAACCTTCCCCCCAATGCCGAACCTGTGGTCAAAAACGGTGAAAAAATTAAACAAGGTTCTGTATTGGCAGAAACCAAGCTCAAAACCAAGAGTGGCGGTGTTTGTCGTTTTGAAGAAGGCAGTCGAGAAATTGAAATTATCACCGCTTCCGTATCCTTGGATCAAGCAGATATTTTCCTCGAACACCATGGCAATCAACAACAGTATGTTATTCATACCCCTAGGGGCGATCGTTTTGCCCTCAAAGTAAGCCCCGGTACCAAGGTACAAAACAATCAAATCGTTGCCGAACTCATTGACGATACCTTCACCACCGAAACAGGCGGTATCATGCGCTATGCAGGGTTAGAAACTGGACGGGGTAACAAAAAACAAGGCTACGAAGTAACCACCGAAGGAACCTTGATCTGGATTCCTGAAGAAAGCCACGAAATCAATAAAGACATCTCCCTCTTGATGGTGGAAGATGGTCAATATGTGGAAGCAGGTACCGAAGTAGTTAAAGATGTATTCTGTCAATCTAGCGGTATTGTCGAAGTAATTCAGAAGAACGACATCCTCAGAGAAATCATCATCAAACCTGGTAAGCTATACATGGACTTAGATCCAGAACAGATGGCAACCATGGAAGACGGCACCATTCTTTCCCCCGGCACCGAATTAATGGCAGGGGTAACCGTAGAGGATGAATGTATCACCGAATTTGTGGATACTAACGAAGGGGTTGGTTTATTACTCCGTCCCATGAAACAATATGAGGTGGTCAATACCACCCAGTCTCCTTCCCAAGAATCCTTGAACAGTGCTGGAGGTAAAATTAACCTTCGTCCTGTGTTACGTACCTTCTTCAAAGATGGTGAAAGGGTCAAGAGTGTGGAAGGGGTACAATTAGTTACTACCCAACTTGTCCTCGAAACCACCGAGGGTATGAGTGCGGACATCGAGTTAATCGAAGACGAAAATCAAACTGATTGTTTCCGTTTACAAATCGTCGTCCTCGAGTCGGTGATGTTACGTCGTGAATTGGAAACAGAACCTAATATTATCACCACCGTAACTGTTACCGATGGACAGGAAATTATGCCGGGGGATGTGGTCGCCACCACTCAGATTCTTTGTCAAGAAAACGGTATTATCCGAGGTATCCGTGAAGGAGTCGAGGCGATTCGCCGTATTTTGGTGGTCAGGGAAAATGACATCATGGAAATTGAGGCGGAGGGTAAATTACTCAAACAAGAAGGGGATTTTGTCACCCAAGGGGAATTATTAGCCGAGGGAGTAAAAGCCCCTGATTCTGGCTATGTGATGACCACCGAAGGTAATACCATCAGCCTACGCCATGCCCGTCCTTACCGTGTATCTACGGGGGCAATTTTACATATCGAACAGGGTGATCTGGTTCAACGGGGTGATAACCTTGTATTACTTGTATTTGAACGGGCTAAAACTGGGGATATTGTTCAGGGTTTACCGAGAATTGAGGAATTATTGGAAGCTCGTAAACCCAAGGAACCTGCCATTCTTGCCCGTCGTCCTGGGGTGTGTCAGGTAGAGTATAAAGATGACGAGGCGATCGATGTTAAAGTTATCGAAGATGATGGCACTATCTCTGAATACTCTTTGAGTCCTAACCAAAATATTATTGTGGGTGATAATCAAAGGGTTAATACGGGTGATCCTTTATCTGATGGTTTAGTTAGTCCTCACGAACTGTTAGAGGTGTTCTACGACTACTATAAAGAACACATGGGCGCCTATGATGCTGCTTTGGGCGCAATGCAAAAAGCTCAACTATTCTTGGTTAATCAGATTCAAGGGGTTTACCAATCTCAAGGGATTGATATTTCCGATAAACATATCGAGGTGATTGTACGTCAGATGACTTCTAAGGTACACATTGACGATGGTGGCGATAGTATTCGTTTACCGGGAGAATTGGTAGAGTTGCGCGACATTGAAAAAGATAATGAAACTTTATCCTTAACTGGTGGTGCTCCTATCGAATATACTCCTAAGTTGATGGGTATTACTAAATCTAGTTTGAATACTGATAGTTTCATCTCGGCGGCTAGTTTCCAAGAAACTACAAGGGTACTGACTGAGGCGGCCATCGAAGGTAAGTCTGACTGGTTAAGAGGTTTGAAAGAAAACGTAATTATCGGACGTTTGATTCCTGCTGGTACGGGATTCAACGCCTATGACGAAAACCTCGATTGGGAAGATACGGAGGTAGGCGCTGGTAATTCTGATTATATTGGTGATGTGAGTGCCGAATATGAGGAGCAAAATTATATTTTGCCTGATTCGGAAGATGCCATTATTGATGATCAAATTGCTCGGGTGTTATCTCCTGAAGATGCCACTATTAACGATGATTTGATTGATGATAATTATCAAAGTTAATAAACCTTAGTTCGGATAATATAAAAGGCCCCTCTCCCTCTCTTGGGGAGGGGTTTTTTCTGGTATTATTTCCTATCAATACTTAAAGCCCCAGAACCAGCGTAGATAACCATCAACAATCCACCAATTAAACCTATATTTTTGAGAAAATTGTTGATTTCATTGGGGTCAGCAATGGGATTGTGAAATACTAAGGTAGCAGGAATCAGAAACAAAATTAACAGCACTGAGCCAATTTTTACTTTATATCCCAACAGTAAAGAAATGCCTCCCAATAATTGAAAGACAACGGTAAAAAGTAATAAGATATTTGCAATGGGTAAACCTTGGTCAGTCATCATCTCTACAGTGCTGTTGAAACCAAGAATATGGTTAATTCCAGCCCTTAAAAAAATCAGGCAAAGACAAATACGAGCGGCTAAGGGTAAATATTTCATCTTTAAATAAAAGTTTTTAGGTCAAATCCTATCATAAGGTTTATGGAGGTTTTTGGAGACTGATAAAAGAGGGTTATTTAACCTCAATTCGGGATAATAATTATGAGAATTATTTAGTGTCAGCCTTGATGGTGAAAAGTTTACGGCGGTTTTTAAATTGCTAAATAACACCTAGAAATGGTGAAAAATATTCACTTCACTATTGCCCATTGCCTATTCCCTATTGCCTGCCTTAACTAGAAAATGTTATCCCGAACTCAGGTTATTTACGATTTAATTTTTTTTCTTGGGAGAGAATTATAAAAGTAAGCCCTGTACACACCACCAACATGGCAAATGAGGCGGCGGCAGCAGAGGCAAAACGAGCGTCATTGGTTGAATCCCAGATTTCTACTGCTAAGGTTTTAAAGCCGATGGGGGATAATAATATGGTGGCAGGTAATTCTTTGATGGCGGTTACAAAGACTAATACTGCCCCGCTGGTGATACCTGGACGCACAAGGGGCAGAGTAACTTCTTTGAGGGTTTGCCATGGACTACGCCCCAAACTACGGGCAGATTCTTCGAGGGAGGGACTAATTTGGAGCAGGGAACTGCGATTGGTGCCTACGGATTGGGGTAAAAATAAGATGATGTAGGCAAAAACGAGCATGGGCATGGTTTGATAAATCCATGGTAAGTAGTTGGCACCGAAAAAGACGAGGGAAAGGGCCACAACGATGCCGGGTAAGCCATAGCCCAGATAAGTTCCCCTTTCAATGAGGGTGCTTAGTTTACTGGGAAATCGCACAGAAAGAATTGCCACAGGAAGCGCCAAGAGGGTGGCAAAGATGGCGGCGAGACTAGATGCCCAAGCGGAGTTACGAGCAAAAACGAGGGTATTTTGTAGGGTGGCGACTATATCTGAGCTTCTGGTTAACCACAGGATAATTACTCCGATGGGTAATACTAGGGTGAAAAAGGATATTAGGCAACAAAAGGCGATCGCCACGGGTTTCCATTTTCCTAGGGGGATGAGTCTCCCTTTATTAACGGCTCCAGATCCTCGGGAATAGTAACTGGCATTAGTCCTCACCCTTTGCTCTATAAATAAAATGATAAATACTAAAACCACCAACACCATAGATAATGCGGCCGCTAGACTACGGTTAAAACTAGATTGGTATTGAATAAAAATGGCATGAGTAAAGGAGTTAAAACGCATCAGGGCGGGGGTGCCAAAATCCTGCAGGGCATAAAGAGCAACTAATAAAGAACCTGCCACAATGGATGGACGCAACAAGGGCAGAGTGACACGAAAAAAGATACCCCAAGAGTTGTACCCCAAACTACGGGCAGATTCTTCTAGGGCAGGGTCTAATCCTTGTAAACCAGCCCTGACACTCAATAATAGATAGGGGTAGGAAAAAAGGGTAATGGCGGCAATGGTACCCACCCAACCATAGATAGAGGGTAATCTTTCTACCCCAAAGGGTTCTAACCATGACTGTACCAGACTACCCCGAGGCCCAAAGGTGATAATTAGGGCAAAACTACCCACATAGGTGGGAATTGCGAGGGGAAGGGTACTGACCACTGACCAAAATCGGCGCCAAGGTAAATCGGTTTTGACGGTCAAAAATGCGTAGGGAATAGCAATTAAAGCAGAGATAGCGGTACAGGCGGCTGCCATGCCGATACTATTCCACAAAATTCTCAGGATACGAACGTTAAAGATAAAATTAATTAACTGCTCGAGTTCCCTAGAGGAGGAGACACTACCAGCCCGAATCATCAGATAAATTAAGGGAATTACGATGGCAATTACTGTAATGCCCCCGACTAGCAACAAGAAAAATGGAGGTTTGATGGGATTTTCTGATAATGGTGATTTGCTCTGAATATCGGGGGTATTTGTCATGATGGTTAATCTGAATCTACAGTATTATTACTTTTCTCGGATACATTGCACAAAAAAATGGGCATGGGGGACAAAGATTCACAACCTTGGAGATTGGCATATCTTTGTTTACCATTACCCATTATTAACAATAGAGCTTCTAGTTGTCTATTATTCGATCGCCCCTACCTCTCTGAGTAAAGCAAGAGTACCCTCTAAATCTTCTAAACTACTCAAATCAATAGAAGGAGGATTAATTTCGGCGATGGAAATTTGATCTTCAGGAGGTGCCGCCCCTTCAATCAGGGGATATTCATTGGTATTTTCCGCAAAATATGCCTGAGATTCTTCGGTTAATAAAAACTCAATAAGGGCGATCGCCGCAGGTTCACTATCTGTCGCATCCAAAATAGCCACCCCAGCCACATTAATCATCGAACCCACATCCTCTCCAGTGTAATGATGGGCTACAGGAAAATCAGGATCTTCAGCAGTAAAACGACCTAGATAATAATTGTTCACCAAACCGATTTCCGCCTCACCTCGTCCAATGGCCTCTACAGTAGTGGTATTATTACGAAAAACTTGAGGATCATTATCAATAATACCCTGCAACCATTCCCTCGTTCTATCATCACCCTCCGTAACACGCATCGCCGTTACAAAAGACTGAAAAGAACCATTGGTAGGCGCCCAGCCAATTCTACCGCGCCACTGTTCTTCGGTTAAATCCCAGATAGAATCAGGCAATTCCGACTCTTCCACCAAATTGATATTATACGCCAAAGTACGCGCCCTGCCAGAAATACCAATCCATTGTCCATCAGGAGAGCGAAAACGAGAATCAACTTTATCTAAAAGATTTTGGGGAATGGTTCTGGTTCTACCTTCTAATTGTAAAGCACCTAAAGCCCCTGCATCCTGTCCAAAATAGACATCTGCGGGGGTATTTTGCCCTTCTTCTAAAATCGCTGCGGCTAATTCAGCAGTATCTCCATAGCGCACCTGAACCGTTACCCCAGTTTCTTCTTCAAATCTTTCTAATAAAGGTCCGATTAACTCTTCATTTCTACCAGAATAAATAGTAAGTTCTTGACCTGCCAAATCAACGGTTTCCTCCGT
Organism: Cyanobacterium stanieri PCC 7202; assembly: GCA_000317655.1. Classification (NCBI taxonomy): domain Bacteria; kingdom Bacillati; phylum Cyanobacteriota; class Cyanophyceae; order Chroococcales; family Geminocystaceae; genus Cyanobacterium; species Cyanobacterium stanieri. The sequence continues at coordinate 706,172 of CP003940.1, read as the reverse complement.
TGCTGTTCCATTGGTAGCACCTCCTCCCACATTATTAGGCGCCCCACAGGCAATAGTCAATGCACTAGATGCACATAAAACTCCTATAAAGCCTAGTATTTTTCTTCTTTTCACTCTAAAAATCTCCTTACAGATTGATTAAATGTAATTTTAAATACTTTATAAACTACCCTATCTTATATTATTTATCAACAATGATGCAATAAATTAGCAATAAGTACCCAACAAAATTACAAAATTCTGAGAAAATTAAATCATCTCAACTTCTTGCACCATGGATATATTTTTCGGCAAACAAATTTGAAACCAAGCCCCCCCAGAAGGATGATTTTTTGCGGTGATAGAACCACCATGGGCGATGATAATTTGTTTAACAATGCTCAAACCCAATCCAGTACCTTCCCTTGATGTCCTGGTCCTCGATTTATCTCCCCGATAAAGTCTTTCAAAAATATGGGGCAAATCTTTTTGATTAAATCCTGTACCATTATCAATGACATCAACAATTACTTTTTCTTGCTCATCATAGGATGATTCTGTAACATTTACCCTGATCAATCCTTGGGGAAAAGTATGTTTTATACTATTATCAAATAGGTTGACAAAAACTTGAGTTAAACAGTTTAAATCGGCTCCAATTATTAAGTTTTCTAGTCCTTGATATTCCAAGCTAATTTCATCTTTTTCTGCTAAAATAGCCAAGGATTTCCAAGAGGATAAAATTAGTTGTTGTAAGTCTAATTTTTGCCATTGTAAATTTTCATAGGGATTACCATCCCATTGCACAATATTCAGCCAGTTTTCCACAAGATTTATTAAGCGATTTATTTCTTGATAAATTTGCTCTGCCCAGATTTTTTGATTACCGTTATGTTTGATGAGTGTCTCTGCCAATAAAGAAATAGAAGTCAGGGGGGTTCTTAGTTCATGGCTCAAATCTGTGTAGGCTTGATCTCTTCTTTGGGATAATTCTTTAATTTTTTGTCTATTTTCGATCAGAATAATTACTTCATCATTTACCACAGGAAAGGCGATCGCCTTTAGGTAAATAGGCTCATAACTTTCTACCACATCATCATTTTTTTCTTCATCCAAAATATAATTAGAAGTCGGAAAATAGTTCCATTTAATACTTAGTTTTTGGTCAGTTTTTCTCGCTTGTTGAATTAATTGATCTAATTCATAAGAGCGAATTAACTCTAAAAATAAACGTGATTTTTTAGGGTTCCAACGTTGAATGGATAATATTTTTTTGCCTGTTTATTACACTCAATTAGGTGATTATCAGAATCAATTCTTAAATATCCTAAAGGAGACTTTTCAATAATTTTTCGTAATAAATTTAGTTCCCCCAAAACCGTACCATATTCTTCATGCAATAAATTAACAGTTCGTCTAACTTGACTTATCTTTGAAAAAGAGGGAATTTGTTCAAAACTAGCCAGAGAATCAAGAATATTGTCCAACTGTTTATTAAGTTGACTTTGCCTCCAAGAAAAAAAACCTAACCCAATAATTAAACCTAAAATAAATTGAATCATCTAATGATTACAGAAAAAATAAATTGATAATCGGTAGAAAATATTATCATATAGTTATAGTATCTAAATTGTTATCCTTTTGACGGACAAAAATTAAAAATAGATGCTTAATTTTTTAATTGATAAGATTAACTGATATTACTTTTTATTTCTTCTATACTAATATTTTGATTATTATTAACAGTATTGACGAAAACTATAGTTAATATAGTCATTAAAATTCCCATGGTAAAGCTAATAATTAACCAAAGCATAATTTGGTTTTTAATGCCCAAACTGTCAAAAAAATTCTGTCCAGAAGTACTAAAAGAAGATGGAGCCCCAGAAGATAAAATAGCACTAGAAACATCAACTATTTCCACTAACATAGCCTCGGCAGTGGGAAATCTATGGTTAGGTTTTTTGGTCAGACATCGAAGGATAATATCATTTAACAGAGGAGGTATATCTTCGCATCCAATTTGTTGATTTGGGGGGATAGGATTTTGGTGATTATGTACTCCTAACCATCCCTTGGTGGCTAACAATTCATCACAATCAGTAAAAGGCTTATTACCTGTGACAATCTCGTAAAATATTAGACCTAAATTATAAATATCACTTCTGGCATCTAAATGATTAATGCCGTAAATATGTTCTGGGGATATATAGTAAGGACTTGCAAAATAATCATTCATTTTGGTTAATCTAACCATGCTCATACTGTCAATTTTTCGAGCAATACCAAAATCAAGAATTTTAACAATATGCTTATTATTTAAGGTAGGAATAAGAAAAATATTCTCTGGTTTTAAATCTCGATGAATAATTCCCTCTTGGTGAGCGGTTCTTAATCCTGCTAAAATTTGAGTGATAATTAATAAAGATTCTTCTAAAGATAATTTTTGTTTTTTAATTAGATAATTATCTAAGGTTTCTCCTTGTAAATATTCCATTACAAAAAACGGAATAGAAATTTCTTGCTCATCATCTTCTATGTCATAAATACCTTGGTCTAGTATTTTAACAATGTTAGGATGATCTAATTTAGAAAGAAGTTTAATTTCCCTTTGAAATCTTTGCTTTATGTCCTCTGGATTTTCTACCTTCAATAATTCTTGATCTAAGAATTTAATCACGACAAAATCTTGCTTAATATCTGTCGATTGATTAACACCAAGATAGATATTTCCCATACCTCCTTTGGCGATAAATTTAGCGATTAAATATTGCTTATTTTCTCCACATTTATTACCTATAAAGTAATCCTCTTTTTTCTTTCTTTCATAGGTATTTTGAGTTGTATTTTCTAGTCCTAAATTATTATCTAATGTTGTCTTTTCTCCAAATTCTGTGCTATTTATATCTTCTATTTTGGTGTTTATTTCAATTGTTGTATTTTGGCTACTAACTTCTGTATCCTCTCTAAGGATCTTTTTTTTTATGGGTTGATCAGACATATTTTGTTATTTTTTAATCTAAAAATTGCGAAAATAAATCCATAAGGGCGATCGCACTTTGAGGGCGATTATTAGGATCCAACTGAGTTAAAAAATTAATAACTTCAATCAATGGAGGAGAAATTCCTGCCGCCTCCAAACCAACAAAACGATTTAAAACAGGATTAAAAAACTTAGTGGGAGACTTGCGAGTCAAAAGGAAAATCAAAGTAGTACCCACCGCATAAAAATCAGACTGAATAAAAGATAAACCCTTTTTCTGTTCGGGGGAACTAAATCCTGCGGTGGCGATGCGAGTACCCGGTTTTTGTGTAACTTCCTTCACCGCCCCAAAATCGATTAGGACAATTTCTCGGGGATTATGACGCAAAATCAAATTGCTAGGCTTAATATCCCGATGAATAACAGGCTGAGGTAGATTATGTAAATAATCAAGAATCTTCGCCACCTGATACATCCAATGGACAGCCTCCTTTTCATCATGGGGATTCAACATTTGCAAACTCTCCCCATAAATCATTTCCATGATCAAAGAATAGTAATTCTGAGAGGCAAAAAAATCATAAAATTGAGGAATACCCTGATGATTCAAACTCTTTAAAATTCTCGCCTCACGCCGAAAAAGTTCCCTCGCCTTCGCCACCGAAGTCAATTCCGAATCAATCTCCTTGAGTACACATAACTTTTCCATGGCATAGTTATATACCAAATAGGTGGTACTCATACCCCCTTCCGCCAAAACCCCCAACACCTCATAATATTGTCCATTATCAGGATTTGTAATCACCCCCTTTCCCTTCAACAAATGACCATCCAAACGACAAAAATTAACACAAGGAGGATTAGGGCGACAACAATCAACCATCTTAGAATAACTACTTTAACTGATTTATAATCATATCTTACAAAATATTACCCCCAGATTCCTCTTCCCGTGAATATTTGTAAATGAAAAGTGCATACAACCAAGATCGATAGCACACTAGAAAAAGAAGCCAATGGAAACCCATACGGAGATATTTTCTATGAAACTAGCTTACTGGATGTATGCTGGACCTGCACACATCGGCACCCTACGAATTGCCAGTTCCTTTAAAAACGTCCATGCCATCATGCACGCACCCCTTGGAGATGATTATTTTAACGTTATGCGCTCCATGTTGGAACGAGAAAGAAACTTTACCCCTGTTACCGCTAGTATAGTCGATCGCAACGTATTGGCACGAGGTTCCCAAGAAAAGGTAATTGATAATATTGTCCGCAAAGACGAGGAAGAAAAACCCGATTTAATCGTTTTAACCCCCACATGTACCTCCAGCATTTTACAAGAAGATTTAGAGAATTTTGTGCAAAGGGCGCAACTAAACTCCCAAGGTGATGTGATGTTAGCTGATGTAAACCATTATCGCTACAATGAACTACAAGCTGCCGATCGCACCTTAGCCCAAATCGTCAAATTTTACCTAGATAAAGCCGAAAAAAAAGGTACCGTCAACCGAGAAAAAACCCCCACCCCTTCCGTTAACATCATCGGTATTTCAACCCTCGGCTTTCACAATAACCACGACTGCCGAGAATTAAAACGATTAATGGCAGACTTGGGCATCGAAATCAATATGATTATCCCCGATAAAGCCAGTGTCGAAGACTTGCAAAACCTTCCCCGTGCTTGGTTTAACTTCATCCCCTACCGTGAATTAGGTTCCATTACCGCCGAACATCTCCAAAGGGAGTATGGAATGCCCTATGTGGATATAACCCCCATGGGAGTGGTGGAAACAGCCAACTGCATCCGCAAAATTGCCCAAATACTTAACCAACAAGGCGCCAAGGTGGATTATGAGAAATTTATCGAGTATCAAACCATCGAAGTATCCGAAGCCGCATGGTTTTCTCGCTCCATCGACTGTCAAAATCTGACGGGCAAAAAAGCCGTGGTATTTGGAGACAACACCCACGCCGCCGCCATGACCAAAATTTTGGTGCGAGAAATGGGTATCGATGTAGTTTTGGCTGGTACCTATTGCAAGTATGATGAAGCATGGTTCAGGAAAGAAGTGGAGCCATTTTGTGATAATATTCTCATCAGTGAGGATAATGGGGAAATCGCCGATGCGATCGCCAAATTAGAACCCTCCGCCATTTTCGGTACACAAATGGAGCGCCATGTGGGTAAAAGATTAAATATCCCCTGTGGTGTCATTGCCGCCCCCATCCACATCCAAAACTTCCCCATCGGTTATAAACCCTTCTTGGGTTATGAAGGTACTAATCAAATAGCTGATTTGGTTTATAATTCCTTTACCCTTGGTATGGAAGATCATCTTTTGGAAATATTTGGTGGTCATGATACTAAAGAAGTTATCACCAAAGGTATCTCTGCTGACTCTGACTTAAACTGGACAAAAGAAGCCCAAGCAGAGTTAAATAAAGTCCCCGGTTTTGTTCGTGGTAAAGTGAAACGTAATACCGAAAAATTTGCTCGGGAAAGAAATTGTGATCAAATTACCCTTGAGGTGATGTATGCCGCCAAGGAATCGGTGGGGGCGTAAGCAATTGATAATTACGGTAGATTAACCTCAATTTGGGATAATAGTGGTAGGGACGTACCATGGTACGTCCGTACAGGTTTAAAATATGACTAAATAGTTGTTAACTGTCGTAATGATTTTTAGAAATGAAGTTTGTCATAACCAATGATGATGGGATTGAAGCCAACGGTATCAAAGCCCTCGCTAATATTGTGGAGGGTGATAAATATATTATTGCCCCTAATCAGGAATATTCGGGCTGTGGACATCAAATAACTACCCGTCGAGGTATTAGTGTAGAGGATAGGGGTAATCAATCCTATAGCGTGGATGGTACCCCTGCCGATTGTTCTCGTTTGGCAGCCCAAGCCCTTGCCCCTAATGCTGATTGGCTATTATCAGGCATCAATGCAGGGGGAAATTTGGGGGTAGATATGTATTTATCTGGTACAGTAGCCGCAGTACGAGAGGCAACAATTTCTGGTTTAAAGGCGATCGCCCTTTCCCATTATATCAAAACTCCTCAAAAGATTGACTGGGTTTTAGCTAGTAAATTAACAAAAAAAGTATTAGATTTATTACTAACAAAAGATTTACCCAAGGGGCATTTTTGGAATGTTAATTTACCCCATTTATCTCCCTATCAAACTGACACAGAAATAGTTTTTTGTCAACCCAGTACAGATCCTTTGCCCTTGACATTTAAAACAGAAAAAGACCTTTATTTTTATCAAGGTAATTATAGCCAAAGAAAAAGAGCAAAAGATAGTGATATTGATGTCTGTTTTTCTGGTAAAATTGCTGTTAGTTTAGTAAAAATATAGCGATTAAAAAATGGGAGAAAATCAAACAACAACGCAAACAAGAAAAGACGATCATATTCGCATTTGTTTGGATGAAAAAGTACAATGTGATCAAATTACCAACGGTTTAGAAAAATATCGTTTTCATCATGTTTGTTTACCCGAATTAGACTATCAAGAAATTGATATTAGTAGTCAATTTTTAGGGAAAAAAGTTGATTCTCCCCTCCTCATCTCCTCCATGACAGGAGGCACCACCAACGCCCAATTAATCAACCAACAGTTAGCCCAAATTGCCCAAAAACATAACTTGGCAATGGGTATTGGTTCTGGTCGTGTTATCATCGAAAAGCCTGAAGTCGCTTCCACATTTAAAGTGCGATCGCACGCGCCCGATATACTTTTACTTGCCAACATAGGAGCCGTACAACTCAACTACGGCTATGGTTATAAAGAATGTTTAGAATTGGTCAAAATTCTTGAAGCCGATGCCCTCATTTTACATCTAAACCCCCTCCAAGAATGTATCCAACCCCAAGGAGATACCAACTTCAAAGACTTATTAAACAAAATTGGTCAACTGTGTGAAAATCTGCCTGTACCTGTCATTGCCAAAGAAGTGGGTAACGGTATCTCGGTTGAGATGGCAGAAAAATTGATGGAAGTGGGGGTACAATCCATCGACGTAGCGGGGGCAGGAGGCACATCTTGGGCGATGGTCGAAAGTGAGAGGGCTGATAACCCTTTACAAAGACAACTGGGCAAAACCTTTGCTAATTGGGGCATTCCCACCGCCGATTGTGTGGCAAACATAGGTCATAAATATCCAGATATTCCCCTCATTGCTTCGGGAGGTGTTCGTAACGGCTTGGAAGTTGCCAAATTAATAGCTCTTGGTGCTGATTTGGTGGGTTTTGCTTATCCTTTCTTAAAAGCCGCCATGGAATCCCCCCAAGCCCTTGATTTCTTAGTTAATCTAGTTAACACAGAGATAAAAACAGTGCTGTTTTGTACGGGAAATAAGAATTTATCTCTGCTACAACATAGTCATTGTCTTAAAACCTCTTTATCAGTATAAGGGCGATCGCCCTTATATCGTCAAATAATAATTTTTTCCCCCAGATGTTATTTTATCATCGCTTTTTTCGCCTGACTATTGTTAATATTTTGTCCAACTTAATGATTCCCCTTGCCAGTTTAGTGGACATGGCTTTTCTCGGTCATTTAAACGATATTAGTCACTTAGCAGGGGTTTCTTTAGCATCTGTGATATTCAATTATTTATACTGGACTTTTGGCTTTTTAAGAATGGGAACAACAGGTATTACAGCCCAAGCAAAAGGAAAAAATAATGATCAAGAAATCACCGCCATTCTACTACGTAACGGAGTCATTGCCCTATTAATTGGCATAACTATTTTAATATTTCAATTACCCTTACAAAAATTAGGATTTAATCTACTCACTGCCACAGACACAGTGAAAATGAGCGGTATAGAATATTATAATAGTTTGATCTGGGCAGCCCCCACCACTTTATTAAACTTTGTTTTAATTGGTTGGCTTTTGGGTTTAGAAAAAGGGGGTCAAGTTTTATTATTATCATTTATTAATAAAGCCACAAATATTATTCTTGACTACATTTTTATTGTACGTTGGGGATGGGAAAGTAGTGGAGCAGGAAGTGCCACCGCCATCAGTCAATATTTAACCTCTTTGATTGGCATTATTTTAGTTATCAAAATAATTAACCCATCCTCCATAATAAATCAGATCAAAGATGTATGGCATCCCGAAATAATTGTCAAATTATTTATTTTAAATAGAGATATTTTAATTAGAACTTTCGCATTAATATCAACTTTTGCACTTTTTACCAACTTTAGTTCTCATTTAGGAACCATAACTTTAGCAACCAACAGCTTATTATTACAAGGGGTAAGTTTTTCCGCTTATTTTATCGATGGTATTGCCTTTGCCACCGAGAGTTTAGCAGGAATTAGTTATGGCTCAAAAAATTATCAACAATTGATTAAATTATTAAAAATATCTGGCATAATGAGCTTATTTTTAGGGATCTTTTTTGCCATTGTTTTAGTCTTGTTTTCCAACTTTATATTTAGCTTTTTAACTAACCATGAAGAGATTATCATCAATATCAAAAATTATGTTTATTGGTTAATTCCCGTGGTAGGCATCGGTAGTATTGCTTATATGTTAGATGGTTATTTTATCGGTTTAACCCAAGGAAATTTATTAAGAAACTCCAGTTTAATTGCCAGTATTGGGGGTTTTTTCCCCCCTGCTATAATGGGGTGGTATTTTCAAAATAATCATTTATTATGGTTAGCCCTAAGTATTTTTATGATGATGAGAGTAACTACTTTAAGCTATGGCTTAATTAATAGTTCTATTTTCCATCCCCCATCAAAAATTCCATAAAAATCGATTTTTCCCATAATCTTCCATCCTTTAAATATATGCTATGGGTGACTTCTCCCACGCTGACCTGAAGGTACAGGCGCGGGCTTCCAAATATCACTACTTGGATTTTCTGCTTCTTCGGGTGGATCTAGGAGTAGATTGCTCTGCTCCCCCGATACCATTATCCTCCACAGACTGCAACACCGTTTGCCCAACGGCTATTAATCCTCTCTGCTCTATTACTAGGCTACTTGCATAGTCACGGTCGCAAGTAAAGCCACATTCAGAGCAATGATGGATTCTTTCGTTCAATGGTTTTTTACCTGTCAGAGTACCGCAATTCGGACAAGTTTGGGACGTATAATCCTTATTAACCTTAAGGAGATATACGTCTCTTTTTTTTGCCACATGGGCTAGTATCTCCATGAAAGCACCAAAAGCAAAATCTAGGGAATGCTTACGCAATAACCCCTTCCCCCATGCTTTGGGGGAAATATCCTCTATAAATATCATTTTTGCTTGGTTACATAGATGATGACTCAATTCATAATGATATTGCTTCCTTTTGCGGTGAATTTTTTCATGGAGCAAGGCTATTTTTCGAGATACTTTTAACCAGTTTGCTGAACCCTTTTCCTTGTTTTTTAACTTCCGTTGGAGCGATTTAAGCTGCCCTTGTAAGTCTAGTAAAAACCTCGGTCTATCTATAGATTCATTTTTACTGGTATGTATAATTTTTTTAAAACCCAAATCTATACCTAGACTAGAATAACTCAAATCAGCTATGGGGTTGGGTATATTCCCCTCAGATTGGATTGTACAAATAGCATACCAACCTGATGCTTTTTGAACCACCACAACTTGTTTGACCACAAATCCTTGAGGGATAGGTCGATGCAAGATTATCTTTACAGAGCCAATCTTGGGGAGTTTAATCTTGTCATCAACTATGGGGCAAGTTTTAAACTGGGGGAATACCATCGAGCGTATTTTCTTCCGAAACCTAGGGTATCCTACCCCCCTTTGATGAAAGGCTCGAAAAGCCTTATCTACTTTTCCCACTACTTCTTGAAGTACCTGAGACTGAACCGCTTTTAATTCTGGGTTAGTCTTTTTTGCTTCGGTTAATTGTCGCTTTTGGTGGTAGTAGTCAGGATATTTGGCATCCGCAGGAATAATATATTCTCTATTAAGAGAGCATCTATCTACCCAAGACTTCCTTGACTTGATCCAGTCTTTTCTTTCCGCCAAACAGTAATTGTAAACTTTTTTGCACACAAAAAGCCAGTCCAGGAGGGTTTGCTCCTGTAGTGGCTCTGGATATATGCGGTACTCAAAATTTAAATTGATCACTATATCTAGGCACGGATGTTTTTAACCTAGATACAGGTTAACATAACTTTCTTGGTTTGTGCAATATACCTTGGCAACGATTCATCCCACACTTGTTTGCCTATTCTCTTGTCGAAAACAAAGTGTGGGGCTTCTCGTTGAGAAGCTAAACTATAAGTTAATTCATGAACGCATTTTTCTGTCATACTATTTGTATATTTTCATACCCTCTTCACATTTGTTTATGAATTTATGTTAAAAAAGGGTGGAGTGAAAATTAATTATCCTATGACTAACCTGACAGATTCCCGACCGAATAAAATATTTATGATTAGCAGTAATATCCTAAAAACATTTATTTTAATACTTATTTTATTGGGAATAGGAAGAGTATTAATTAGAGAAAGAGAACCTCAATTAAGAAGGGCAGGACAGCAGATTATATCAAACATAACCCAAAACTATGATGTTAAACCCCTTGAGATGGATGGGGGAAACCCTTATATTAGGGCTTTGATGCGTACTATTAGTGCCTCCGAGGCAAATTCCGATCGCCCTTATCATATCCTTTATGGAGGTCGTCATATCGAGAATTTACGACAACACCCGAACCAATGTGTCACCATTGCCAACGGGCCAAACCGAGGTAGATGTTCCACCGCTGCGGGAAGATACCAATTTTTAAACACCACTTGGGCAGAAAAAGCAGCCCTTTATCATCCCGAACCCTCGGGCTTTTTACGCATAAATTATAGTTTTGAGCCGATCTATCAAGACAAAGTATTATACAGTTGGCTACGGGATACCAACGCATGGGGAGGAAGAGATATAACCAAATTACTCGAACAAGGGCAAGTGGACACAGTATTAGAGTTGCTTTCCCCTACCTGGACAAGTTTGGGTTATGGTATCGAAACTAATTCCATTACCCGCAGTTTGCCCAACATTTATAAAAAAATGTTAGAGGAAGAATTGATGAATGCAGGATCATCTTACTTTATTGATTAACCTCAGTAGGGTGGGCAATGCCCACCATCAACTATAAAACGGCGTTACGATCTAATACCAGTAAGTTTCTGAGTTGATCACTATCCAAATCCGTTAACCAATCTTCACCGCTGTTAATGGTTTGTTCTGCCAGTTGTTTTTTACTCTCGAGAATATCGTTAATTTTCTCCTCCAATGTACCGCTACAGATAAATTTATGTACCTGTACATTTTGGGTTTGTCCGATACGAAATGCCCTATCAGTGGCTTGATTTTCTACCGCAGGATTCCACCATCTATCGAAGTGGAAAACGTGGTTAGCTTTGGTGAGGTTTAATCCTGTTCCCCCTGCCTTGAGGGATAGAATAAAGATAGGGGGCCCTTGGGGGTCATTTTGGAAACGATCTACCATTTCCTGACGTTTTTCAATTTTGGTACTACCTGATAAAAACATCACATCTACTCCCAATTTTTTCTCGAGGTAGGGTTGCAGTAGATTTCCCCATTCGGTAAATTGGGTAAAGATTAGGGTGCGATCGCCTTCAGCCACAATTTCCTCGAGCATTTCCTCTAACCGTAATAATTTCCCAGAGCGAGGTTCAAAATCAAGGTGATTTTCTTTCAAGAAATGGGCAGGATGGTTACACACCTGTTTTAACTTCATCAACAAAGTTAATACCAAACCATGACGCTGGATTCCCTTACTATCATTAATTTTCTCTAGGGAATCATCCACCAGACTTTGATATAAATGCGCCTGTTCGGGAGATAAACCACAATAAACATTCATCTCCTGCTTTTCGGGTAAATCTTGAATAATATTTTTATCCGTCTTCAAACGCCTTAAAATAAACGGCTGAACTAGAGAGCGTAAAGTTTTCAAAGAATCTTGATCGCCATACTTTTCGATGGGCAAAGTAAAACGCCGTTGGAAAAATTGCTGAGTACCCAAATATCCGGGGTTCAAAAACTCTAAAATTGACCATAATTCCGACAAACGATTTTCTACAGGAGTACCCGTTAAAGCGATGCGAAAATCACCATCTAACTGTCGAATCCCTTGAGTTTGTTTTGCTTGGGGATTTTTAATATTTTGAGCCTCATCCAAAATGACCCCCTGCCAATCAACCCCCTTGAGGGCATCTAAATCACGAAATACGAGGGCATAGCTGGTGATAATCACATCATGCTTACTCGCTTCCTTGGCGAAGGTTTTACCCTTTTTCCGTTGTTCTCCATGGTGAATTAATGCCTTGAGGGTGGGGGCAAATTTTTGGATTTCCCGCGCCCAGTTATTCATCACCGAAGTAGGACAGATAATAATGCAAGGTTTGGTCAAGAGTTTATCCTGCTTCAGACGTAGCAAAAAGGCAATTAACTGGATAGTTTTACCCAAACCCATATCATCCGCCAAACAAGCCCCTAAGTTCCATTTTTCGAGGAAATATAACCAACTAAAACCTGCCTTTTGATATTCCCGTAAATCCCCTTTAAATGTCTTGGGTGTGGGCAAGATTTTGATTTTTTGATAGTCGTTGACGCTATTAATCAATTCCGAGAGAGCGCCGCTACTTTCAAAGGATACCACGGGTAATTTGGCGATGGTTTCCCCACTTCCTCCACTCAACCGCAGGGCATCTTCCACGGTTAGGTTAATGTTACTATTGGCTTGGTCTAAAATATCTTGGGCGGCTTTCACATCCGCAGGTTGCAATGCCAACCATTGCCCATCCACTTCCACGATGGGGGATTTTTGTGCCAAGAGGTTTTGAAATTCTTTGTTGGTTAATACTTTATCCCCTACGGCAACTTTGAGGTTGTAATTCAATAGGCTATTGAGGTTTAACCGCTCACCTTTTTTCAGGTTTACCTTGGCTTCTATTTTTACTCCCAAGCGTTTTTCCCCGGCGCCTTCGGCGAGTCCATCGGGTAAGATAACCCCCAAACCGTTATCCTGCAATTGCCACACGAAAGCACGGATGAATTGATAGGCATCGATGGCATTTAATGGGCAACTATTGGGCATGGATTCTTCCAAACTCGTGGCAATATGGGGATATATTTTAGCCGCTAAACCTAAACCTTTTAATAAGATTTCTTGGGGATTTTCTATGGTGCGATCGTCAATTTCCAACTCAGGATGGGAATGTTGCCAAATTTGCTCGGAAGGTACCAAAAAATCTGGATTATCAATGGCTTGTAAATAATAATCTAATTTCCAATTATCATAATTATTTTCTGAACTAGCAGGAGGATTTAATTTAAAACAAATACGATATTGTTTTTTGGAAAGCTGAAAATCGGAGGTAATTAAATTATCTTGAATAGGTAATGTCCAATGATCAAAAGCCATCTTTAATCTTTTACTATCTGTTGATGGCAAGTCACAATAATTTAAATCAGTTTGTACCAAAGAATTTAACCATGGTTCAACGGTTAAATCGGTGCTTGATAAATTAGGTTCTTCTAATAATTGCCTAATTTGTAAATCGACAATGTTGGTTAAAAAGTCTAAAATTAATTCTTGAGGATCAATGGTGGGTGATTCTTCAGATTCTACATAGCAACGGCACAAAGAGGGCATGGTTTGCACAAATTTTGTCAGCCTGACTTGGTCAATATTGCTATCTAATAAAGGTTGCCAAAAACTCTTATTATGTTCGTCGATAGTCGGTAAAAATTTCTGACGACAAATTAAATCTAAACTCCAACGATATACATGGCTCCAAAATCTCAAATCTGAGCCGATATAGTCTTCGTTATTGAGGGGTAATTGTTGCAAAAAGCTGATGGTTTCAAGAAAGTTTAGTTTTACTCCTTCTACTTTCCAAGGATATAAGATAACGGTACTCAATTTATTTTCGATCGCCACAAATTGCTCATAAAGAAGGGGAACAACGGTTTTTGATCTGGGTTTTTTTTGAACAGGAAATAATACTAATTCTTGATGGCTAGATTTTTTTATTTCAAGGCTCTTATCTTTAATGGCATCGGTGAGTAGATGGTATTTGTCTAGGGTAGAGAAAAGATTATCTAAGGTTTTACCTTGAAAGGGATAATTGTAAATGTCTCTGGTTTGTAAATCGTATTTTTCAGTGCCTAATTGTTTCCATTCCTCACTCCAAATAAAAAAGTATTTGAAATGATTTTTGACAATAAAACTACCACGCAAAATTGACATATTATTTTAGGTTTTTAAAAAATATATATTAACCAAGATGCCCTTTTCAAGATGAGATAATCAGGTGCGATCAAGATTATAAAGTTGCAAAAAATAAGATTTTGGCTAAACTTTTGATTATGATAAATATAGTTATTTTTTATGGATAAAAAGTTAGTTATAAAATAAAACTATAATGGTTCATGGTGAAGCATTGATGGTCGATGATCAATTTTCCTTATCTTATGTTCTATGATGTATTAAAATCAGGCTTTGTGAATAGTTACACTGTTTGATTTAATACGAATAGTAAGATATTTTGCCATGAAATTTCATCTTACCATCATTGAGTACTATTGATCACTCCTGTTTTCTGGACTAATTTTTGGTTACGATAGAAGACTATTGGCAATTATTAAAAAAATTGGTTGTGCCATCATTGCAATTATATTGTTAATCCTTTTTTTGTTAATTTTCTCAAAATAATACGCGCTATTGCTGAATAAATTTGTTTCTAAATCATGACCTCAAAATCATCCGTTAGTCCCCTTTCACGATTGTTAGAATACTCTCCTAAATACCGTGGTTTAATTTATCGTGCGGTTAGTTGTTCGGTATTGAATAAGGTTTTTGATTTGGCGCCCCCTGTGTTAATCGGTGCGGCGGTGGATGTGGTGGTAGAAAGGGAAGCAAGTGCGATCGCCCGATTCGGTTTTGAGAGCGTTTTTTCTCAATTAGTGGTGTTAACGGTGTTGTCGGTGATCATTTGGACGTTGGAATCTTTATTTGAATATGCTTATGAGCGTTTATGGCGCAATTTAGCCCAAAATATCCAACATGACATGAGATTAGATGCTTATAGTCATATCCAAAATTTGGAATTAGAATATTTTGAGAACAAGAGTACGGGTCGTTTATTATCTGTTTTGAATGATGATATTAATCAGTTAGAAAGATTTTTGGATGTGGGCGCCAATGAAATTTTACAGGTACTAACTACAGTCATCATCATCGGTTTAGCCTTCTTTATCCTTACCCCTACCACCGCTTGGATGGCGGTTGTACCCATTCCCATCATCATTTGGGGGGCGATCGCCTTTCAGAAGTTTCTCGAGCCTCTATACGGTGATGTGAGGGAGAAAGTAAGCCTTTTAAATGGTCGTTTGAGTAATAATCTCAGTGGCATTACCACCATCAAAAGTTTTACCACCGAAACTTACGAAATAGAAAGAATAAAAGCCGACAGTGAAGCCTATCGTCGCAGTAACCAAAAGGCGATCGCCTATAGTGCCGCTTTTGTGCCTCTGATTCGTTTTGTGATCCTCGCAGGTTTTACCAGTATCCTGTTGTTTGGTGGCTTACAGGTAGAAGCAGGTACATTGGCAGTAGGTACCTATAGCGTACTCGTATTCATGACCCAACGACTACTATGGCCCCTTACCCGTCTTGGGCAAACCCTTGATTTATATCAAAGAGCCATGGCTTCTACCACAAGGGTAATGGCATTGTTAGATACCCCAATCCAAATTCACTCAGGAGATACTCCCCTCTCCCTAGCCGACATTCAAGGAGACATCCATTTAAAAGATGTTACCTTTGCTTATTTTGAAAGGGAACCTGTACTAAAAAATCTTAACCTTCATATCCCCGCAGGAAAAACCACCGCCATTGTTGGTTCTACAGGTTCAGGAAAAAGTACCATTATTAAGTTACTACTCAGACTCTACGAAATTAACTCAGGTACCATTACCCTTGATGGTACTAATATCCAAGAAATTGTACTTTATGATTTGCGCAAAGCCATCGGGCTAGTCAGTCAAGATGTATTTCTGTTCCATGGCAGTGTCAGAGAAAATATTGCCTATGGTTGTCCCCACGCCACCGAGGAAGATGTGATTTCTGCCGCCAAAATAGCAGAAGCCCACGAATTTATCATGGAATTACCCCAAGGTTATGATACTGTGGTCGGCGAAAGAGGACAAAAATTATCAGGAGGACAAAGACAAAGATTATCCATCGCTAGGGCAATTTTAAAAAATCCTCCCATTCTTATCCTTGATGAAGCAACCTCCGCCGTTGACAATGAAACCGAAGCTGCGATCGCCCGTTCCTTACAATATATCACCCAAGATCGTACCACCATTATGATCGCCCATCGTCTCTCCACCATCCGCCATGCTGATTGTATCTATGTTATGGAAAGAGGAAAAATTATCGAACAGGGTAAACATGAGGAATTGATCACCCATAATGGTATTTATCAAAATTTATGGCAAGTACAAACCGGGGAAACCTTCGCAGAACTTTAATAAACTTAATATTATGTTAAAAATCTGACAAAAAAAGAGAGGTCATTAATAAATCTTCCTATAATATAAAGAACTAAAAATAGAGAGAAAAACCGAGCTAGACTTAATATTTTCTTTATATTTGCACGAATTAACACCAAGAATTTAGGAAGCAATTATGACCGTAAATAATATACCCAAAAAACAAGGATTATACGATCCACAAAATGAACATGATGCCTGTGGTGTGGGCTTCGTAGTGCATAAATACGGGAAAAAATCTCACGATACAGTACAACAAGCATTAACAATTCTCATCAACCTTGACCATCGGGGAGGCTGTGGTGCCGAACCCAACACAGGAGATGGCGCGGGGATACTAATGCAAATTCCCCACGGCTTTATGAATGAGGAAGCGAAAAAACTAGGAATTACCCTCCCCCCCGAAGGAGATTATGCCGTAGGGATGATCTTCACCTCCCCCAACCCAGAAGCAAGACAGAAAGCCAGAACAGCCTTTGAAGAAGTGGTCGCCGAAGAAGGGCAGAAGGTATTAGGTTGGCGGGATGTACCCACTGATAATTCTGATTTGGGAAAAAGTGCCTTAATTAGTGAGCCTTTTGTGCAACAGGTATTCATCGCCAAAAACCCCAACACGACGGATAATCTTGCTTTCGAGCGCACCTTATTTGTGATTAGGAAGCGATCGCACCGTGCCATTAAAGCTACTAACATCGATGAATATTGGTATCCTGCCACCATTTCCAGCCGCACCATCGTATATAAAGGAATGCTCACCCCCGCCCAGGTAGGCAAATACTATGTTGATCTCAATAATCCAGCCCTAGAAACAGCCCTCGCCTTAGTTCATTCCAGATTTAGTACCAATACCTTCCCCAGTTGGGAAAGGGCACACCCCTACCGCTACATCACCCACAACGGCGAAATTAATACCCTTCGAGGTAACACCAACTGGATGCACGCCCGACAAGCCCTCTTTGAGTCCGACTTATTTGGGGAAGACATGGCAAAAATCCAACCCATCATTAACATTGATGGTAGTGACTCCCTCATCTTTGATAATGCCCTGGAAATGTTGGTATTAAGTGGGCGTAGCCTTCCCCATGCCGTGATGATGATGATTCCTGAACCCTGGACGGGGCATGAATCCATGGATGCAGACAAAAAAGCCTTTTATCAATATCACTCCTGCTTGATGGAGCCTTGGGATGGCCCTGCCTCCATCGCCTTTACCGATGGTAAACAAATCGGCGCCATTTTAGATCGCAACGGTTTACGCCCCTCCAGATATACCGTCACCAAAGATGGTTTAGTCATCATGGCATCAGAAGCAGGGGTATTACCCATCGAACCAGAAAGGGTGGAATCCAAAGGAAGACTGCAACCCGGACAGATGTTTTTGGTGGATATGGAAGCAGGGCGCATCGTAACGGATGAGGAAGTAAAAAGGGCGATCGTCACGGAAAAACCTTATCAACAATGGCTTGACAAAAATTTATACACCCTCGATGATTTGCCCTCACCCCCAACCCCTCTCCCCGAGGGCGAGGGGAGTAACGGGGATCTAATTCCTCTCCAACAAACCTTCGGTTATACCTTTGAAGACTTGCGGATGTTACTCGCACCCATGGCAACTAATGGGGTAGAGGCGATCGGTGCCATGGGCATAGATACCCCCCTAGCGGTGTTGAGTGATAAACCCAAATTGTTATACGACTACTTCAAACAACTTTTTGCCCAAGTAACCAACCCCCCCATCGACTCCATCCGAGAAGCCATTATTACCTCCCCCGAAACCACCATCGGCAGGGAAGGAAATCTGCTCAATCCCCAACCCGAAAGCTGTCACCTCATCGCCCTAAAAAGCCCTGTTATCACCAATGAGGAACTAGCCAAACTCAAGAATCTGACACCCCCCTTATCAAGGGGGGACGGGGGGGATCAATCCCACCAATTCAAAGCAGAAACCTTCCCTATCGTGTTCAACCCCAAAGATGGGGTAAAAGGACTAGAACAAGCCTTGCAGAGCCTTTATGCACAGGTAGATCAAGCTATTGAACAGGGATGCACCCATGTAATTTTGAGCGATCGCACCGTAGATGAACATAATGCCCCCATTCCTGCCCTCTTGGCGGTATCAGGGTTACACCATCATCTCATCCGCAACGGCACCCGCACCCTTGTGGGCTTAATCCTTGAATCAGGAGAACCCAAAGAAGTTCACCATTTCGCCCTCCTCCTTGGTTATGGTTGCGGTGCTATTAATCCTTACCTCGCCTATGAAACCATTAACCAAATGATCGAGGAAAAATTGATCACAGGGGTAGATTACGACACCGCCGTCTATAACTACATCAAATGTGTTACCAAAGGGGTAATTAAAATCGCCTCCAAGATTGGTATTTCCACCATCCAAAGTTATCGAGGCGCCCAAATTTTCGAGTCCGTGGGCTTGAATGACAGTGTCATCCATAAATATTTCACTGGTACTGCTTCCCGTTTACAGGGGGTAGATTTGGCAGTAATTGCCGAGGAAACCATCATGCGTCATAACCACGGTTTCCCCCAAAGACAGGTAAATGGACATACCCTCGATGTGGGCGGTGAATATCAATGGCGTAAGGATGGAGAAGCCCACCTTTTCAATCCCCAAACCATCCATACCCTACAACAAGCGGTAAGGGAGGGGGATTATCAACTATTTAAAGCCTACTCCCAGATGATCAATGATCATGGTAAGCATTATTTCCGTTTACGGGATTTATTGGAATTTAAGCAACGGGAATCTATCCCCATCCAGGAAGTGGAACCCATTGAGAATATCATGAGACGGTTTAAAACGGGGGCGATGAGCTATGGTTCAATTTCCAAAGAAGCCCATGAATCCCTCGCCATTGCCATGAATCGTATCGGTGGTAAATCTAACACAGGGGAAGGGGGAGAAGACCCCGAGCGCTACACTTGGACTAATGAGCAAGGAGACTCGAAAAATAGTGCCATTAAGCAGGTGGCTAGTGGACGTTTTGGGGTAAATAGTCTTTATCTTTCCCAAGCCAAGGAAATCCAAATTAAAATGGCACAGGGTGCGAAACCGGGAGAAGGGGGACAGTTACCCGGTAAAAAGGTTTACCCTTGGATTGCTAAGGTGCGTTATTCTACCCCTGGGGTGGGTTTAATCTCTCCTCCTCCTCACCATGACATCTATTCCATTGAGGATTTGGCGGAGTTAATCCATGATTTGAAAAATGCTAACCGCAACGCCCGAATTAACGTGAAGTTGGTTTCTGAGGTGGGGGTAGGCACCATCGCCTCTGGGGTTGCGAAGGCCAAGGCTGATGTGGTTCTCATTTCTGGCTATGATGGTGGTACGGGGGCATCTCCCAAAACTTCCATTAAACACGCTGGATTACCGTGGGAATTAGGTTTGGCGGAAACCCATCAAACCCTATTGTTAAATAATCTCCGTAGTCGCATTGTGGTAGAAACTGATGGGCAAATGAAAACCGGGCGCGACATTGCGATCGCCACTTTGTTGGGTGCAGAAGAATATGGTTTTTCCACCGCCCCCCTCGTCAGTCTCGGCTGTATTATGATGCGTGTGTGTCATCTCAATACCTGCCCCGTGGGGGTTGCAACCCAAAACCCCGAACTCCGTGCCAAATTTACAGGAGATCCTGCCCATACGGTTAATTTCATGAAGTTTATTGCCCAAGAAATGCGGGAAATCATGGCACAGTTGGGTTTCCGTACAGTAGATGAAATGGTAGGACGTACAGATGTATTAGAACCCAAGGGTGCGATCGATCATTGGAAAGCCAAGGGTATTGATATATCACCCATCCTTTATCAACCTGAAATAGATCCTACTGTATCTCGTCATTGTACCATCAAACAAAATCATGATTTAGAAAAATCCCTCGATATGACTACCCTACTAGATTTGTGTAAAGGTGCGATCGAGAAAGGGGAAAAAGTTACCGCTACCCTCCCCATCAAAAATACTAATCGTGTGGTGGGAACAATTTTAGGTAACGAGATTACGAAAAACCACTGGCAAGGTTTACCAGAGGACACCGTGCATTTACACTTCGTCGGTAGTGCTGGGCAAAGTTTAGGCGCTTTTGTACCCAAGGGAGTTACCCTCGAGTTAGAAGGAGATGCCAATGACTATATCGGTAAAGGCTTAAGCGGTGGAAAAATCATCGTTTATCCTGACAAAAAAGCTACCTTCTGTGCCGAGGAAAATATTATTGTCGGTAACGTTGCCTTTTATGGTGCTACCAGTGGCGAAGCCTATATTTCGGGCATTGCGGGAGAGCGTTTTTGTGTGCGTAACTCAGGAGTCACCGCCGTAGTGGAAGGTGTGGGCGATCATGGTTGCGAATACATGACAGGGGGTAAAGTGGTTATTATCGGGGCTACAGGGCGCAATTTTGCCGCTGGTATGAGTGGCGGTGTTGCCTATATTCTCGATGAAAAAGGAGATTTTGCCACCCGTTGCAATACTGAGATGGTGGGCTTAGAAACCCTCGAAGATGCTTCAGAAATTGCCGAATTAAAACAATTAATTACTAATCATCAACAGCTTACCCATAGTAAAAAAGCGGAGAAAGTCCTCGCTAATTGGGACGAAAATATCAGTAAATTTGTCAAGGTAATGCCCCGTGATTATAAGCGTGTTTTAGAGGCACTCAAAGAAGCAATTGATTCTGGTTTGAGTGGTGATGATGCCCTCAATGCGGCATTTGAAGCCAATTCCCAAGATGTTGCCCGAGTAGGAGGCAGTTAACTGTCGGGTGGGCATTGCCCACCTTTGATTTAATAACCCAAATCAACAGCGATGCGGTGGGCGCAACTAAACCCAGAAAAAGCCACCGCATTTAAACCCTGCCCGGGGAATGTACTATCTCCCACACAGTAAAGATTTTTAATAGCTGTGCGATTGAAAGGCATGGATAACAAACCCCTTAATTTTTGGCGAGGAATGGGGCCATAGGTACCATTATCACGATTTAAAAAGCGTCGGTGGGTGCGAGGGGTGCCTATTTCCATGTAATCTAACCCTGCATCTAAACCGGGGAATATTTTTTCTAAACGCTCGATTAATCTTCCTGCGGCTTCTTCTTTGCGGTATTCGTATTGTTGCCCTGATAAGCCTTTCCAGTAGTCGATATAACTGGGAGTAAAGGTATGGAAAACATGATAACCTTCGGGGGCTAAACTGGGATCAAGCAGGCTAGGAATAGATACAAAAATTGTACCTTGTTCCGATTCCATCTCAGACCAATTTTCGAGGATGATATGGTGGCATTCTGTACCTTGGGGTAATACTTTGGCATCAACTCCTAGATGCAGACTGAGAAAGCTAGGGGATTGTTTATAGTTTTTTTCCCATCTTTTTTCCTTGGCAGGTTTTTCTTTTTCGATTAGTTTCTCGAAGGTATCCCAACGGGTGGCATTGGATACGATTCTCTCGGCTTGGTATTCTGTACCATCAGATAGTCTAACGGCGATCGCACAGTTACCCTGAGTAACAATCTCTGTAACCCTTGCCCCATAGATAATTTCGCCCCCATGGTTTTTCAAACCCTCCACCAACTTAAGGGCAATTTGTCCGACTCCCCCTTTGGGATAATTGATACCGCCATAATGACGATCAGAAAATACCATCCCTGCATTGATCATCGGAGTCTTATCAGCAGGTACCACAGACCAACAATAACACTCCATATCAATAAATTTCAACAACTCAGGATTTTTGATATATTTACGGGCAATATCGCCCACATTCAGAGGTAAATATTTCACCAATCCTAAACAGGCGAGAGGATGTTGGAAAAATACCCGAGTCAGATAACGCACTTCCTCAAGGGATAACAATTCCATGGTGTTGAGACAATTAAACACCTTCCAACACTCATCATAAAACTTCTTGATACCCTCCTCCTCATCAGGAAAACGGGCATATAATTCATCCAAATACTTGTCATAGTCTCGGTGAACTTTTACATCCAAATTATCGGGTAAATGGTAGTGTATTTGTACTGGATCAGCATAGGTTTCCATCTTCATATCCACCGCATCCAAGGCACGGGTAAGGAGGTTGGTAGTGCCTTCGGTTCCAAAACCAAAAATCATCGAAGCGCCCACATCAAAACGATAGCCTTCCCGTTCAAAATATCCTGCACTGCCTCCGGGGATAAGGTAACGTTCCAAAACTAATACTTTGATACCTTTAGCGGCTAGTTGAGTAGCGGTTACTAAGCCACCAATACCCGATCCGATTACTATGACATCGTATTTACTCATAATCCGATTCTAATTGACAGTTAACAGTTGATTTCTAAGTTTGTGTTACATCCTCAATCTTACAATAACTCAGCAGGTGTTGGACTTGAGCATTTTTTTATATATATCACCCTCATTCGTTGATTATTTCTTGGATACAAGATTTTAAATCATCTAGTTTTGTTTGAATGATATTCCAGATAATATTGATATTAATAGAAAAATAACCGTGGGCAATAACATCTCTTAATCCTGCTATTTTTTGCCATTCTATATTTGGATATAATATTCTTATTTCTGGAGGAATTTTTTTTGTTGCTTCTCCTATAATGATCAGATTATACATTACAGATTCAATAGTTTTTTCATCTTCCAATAATTCATCATAGGTTAAGTTAGTTGTATATTTTTTTATTTTATCAATACTGATAATAATATCCTTTAAATAAAGATTAATACTACGAGACATAAAATGCTTCTTGAATTACTTGGTCTTTAATGATAGGTTTTAAATCTTCTTTTATTACTAAGTCAATGGGCTTTTTGAATAGCTTTTCTAGATAAAATTTTAAGTCCATATAATTATCAAATGTAGGAGTTATGTTAAACTCTACTAAAAAATCCAAATCACTACTCTCTGTTGCTTCATTTCTTGCTGTTGAGCCGAACAAAGCCAGAGTTTTTACATGATATTTAGTGAAAATATTTTTGTGTTTTTGTATTGTTTCTAATACCTTTTCTTTATTCAAGATGTCATTTTGCTTTATTAGTATATCTGCCATACCTAATTTTATTTCTAAAGTTCTATTGTAGTTAAAGACTCTTTTCTAATTCATCACTTAATAAAATCCAATCAGATAAACCTAAATTTTCCGCCCTTGCTAGGGGATTTAAGTTTAATTCTGTTAATATATTTTCTAGTTTATCAGTATCAACTAAAGATTTCAGGTTATTTTTTAACATTTTTCTTCTACTAGCAAAACCTAACTTAATAATAGTTTCTAAAAACCTAGGATTATTAACTTCTTTCTCTAATTTTCTAGGGGTAATTTTCACTACCACTGAATCAACTTTGGGGCGAGGACTAAAATCTTTGGCAGGTACTAAACAGGCGATTTCACAATCTGCGAGGTATTGAACTTTTAGGGATAATGCTCCATAAACTTTGTTGTTGGGTTCAGCTACGAGGCGATCGCCCACTTCCTTTTGAATGAGTAAAACGATTGATTCTAAAGGTTTTGGGTTAGGGTTGGCAATGGTGCCGAGGAGTTTTTCAATAATAGGGCCAGTGATATTATAAGGAATATTAGCGACCACTTTATTATAGTTACTAAAATTAGGAAAGTTGTTTAAAATATTGTCAATATCTAGCTCTAAAAAATCCCCTTCCAACAAAAGAAAATTATCTCTTTCCCCATACTTTTTGACTAACAATTTACATAAATCTCGGTCAATTTCAATGGCTAATAATTTATCCACATAGGATAACATTCTCTCTGTTAAAACCCCAGTACCCGGTCCAATTTCTAAGATGCGATCGCCCTTACTTAATTGAGCAGTACGAATAATATTATTTAAAGCATTTTCGCTCTTTAACCAATGCTGTCCAAACTTTTTTTTTGCTCTAATCGCCATAAAAAATTCAAAAGATTAACAAAAATAATAAATTAGCCCCCTAAATCCCCCAATTCTGGGGGACTTAATATTCTTTTCCTATCACCGAAACTGTTACGCTTGTTTGATATTCACCGATAAAGGAATCTCCTCCACCTTCGGTAATTTTTCCAAATTGAGACGAGAAGAAGCACTAACTCCCGATAAACGTTTCAATAATTGCGGACGAGGATCATGAAGAAGATAAATAATCTCATCTCCTAACTTCCATTCTTCATTAGCCTGAATAATATCCAATTTACCATTACGGCGCACCAAAAGGGGCAACATTTCGCCCGAAGCAATCAAAGCCTGAATATGTACCTGTTGAAAATCGATAGCATCACCCTTACCCCTAATCACCGTTTTACCAAGCCGAAATAAACCATCTTGTAAATATTGATTCCAAGTTTTTACAGGTAACTCATTAATAAAAGGCTGATTAATTTTTTGCTTATTTGCCTTCACATTATTATCATTTTGCTTCGGAAAAACAGCCAACACCTTCGGCGGTGCAAATTCTTCGATCGCCCTTTGTGCAATCATTAAATTAACATCCCCATTATTAGTAAGAGCCACCAAAGTTCCTACAGAAGTAATACCAGCTTGTTCCATCACTTCAGGATCTAAACCGCTACTCTCAAACACAGGTAAATTGTCCTGTTTAGCCTTTTCACAAGCATCCTTATCCGTATCAATTAAAACCACCGACTCCCCTTGATTTTGATAAATGCGCCCAATCAAACGCCCCAGTTGATTACACCCTACAATTACCGCACCCCCTGCATAGGAGGACTTGATTTTGAGTAAATTTGCCACCGCACCAGCGCTTAAACCTTGGGCGAAAACCGTCATCATGATAGTGAGGAAAACTAACCCCTTAATAGAATCTCCCCCGTTAATACCATTTTGGGTTAACAAAATTGAGAACAAAGAAGCCACAGAAGCAGACACAATACCCCTAGGTGCAATCCATGCTAAAAAGGTTTTCTGGCGCCAATTGAGATCACTATTCCAAGTACAAATCAAAATACTGAGGGGGCGAACCAAGAACATTAATACTAAAACAGTGAAGACACTTCCCCATCCCAAGGCGAAAATACTATCGATGGATAAATCCGCCGCCAAGAGGATAAACAAAACCGATACACATAATACCGTTAACTGCCCTTTGAAGCGCAATAGTAACCTTTCCTCGGGAATGCCAGAAGCCCTCACCACAATTCCCGCTGTCACCGTCGCCATTAACCCTGACTCACTAATAATCATCTGGGATAGTCCAAATGTACCCCATACCCCTGCCAAGACGACTAAATTTTTTAATTCTTCAGGCACAAAATTGGCGTTTTTTTGAAATGAACCTAATAACCAACCACTGACACCGCCAATAATCGCCCCAATACCGAGACGGAATAACAAACCTGTGACAATTTCGAGGGAATAGGCAGAACTGTTGAGGATGGTATCCAATACCACCACGGCGAGAATGGCACCCACGGGATCAATTAAAACCCCTTCCCCTTCTAGTAAGGTGGCTACCCGCTTATCTACGGCCACTTGTTTTAATAATGGCCCAACCACCGTGGGGCCTGTAACAACCACCAAGGAAGCGTATAAAAAGGCGATTTCCCAAGGAAATTCGGCTAACCAATGGGCTGCCATACCACCAAAGATAAAGGTGATTAAAGTTCCTATGGTGACGAGATTTCTTAGACTCCCTGATACTTTATCTAGTTGTTTTAATTCTAGGTTTAACCCTCCCTCAAATAAAATGATGGCTACGGCGAGGGCGACTAATACTTCTAATCCCACTCCTAAAAGTTCGGGCTGTAATATACCTAAACCATCTCTACCCAATAACACCCCAAAGATGAGCAGGAAAACGATACTGGGTATTTTGAAGAATTCTCCCAATACTTGAGAACTTATCCCTGCAAATACGGTTATGATGATTAGTAAAGTCAGAGTGAAAGATTCTTCCATGATGTCAGAGGTTTAAATAATACGCCTTTGATTTTGCTAATAATTTCTTCTGAAATTATGATAACGTCTTATCCATGGTAGCCTAATTTAAGAATTGACAATGGACAATGGACAATAGACAATTAGTTTTACTCATTGCATCCATCCTTATTTCTTTATGAAGGCTTTAAAATCGAGTTTAATTGTTTCTTGTCAGGCGCCTAGTGATTCTCCTTTACATCAACCTGAGATGATAGGGGCGATCGCCCTTGCATCAATTATGAATGGGGCAAAGGGGGTTAGAATCGATAGCCCAAGCCACATTCGGGCTGTGCGTACCCTCGCACCTTCTATCCCTATTATTGGTTTATGGAAGCAGATGGGGTTAAACTCTTCGGTATATATTACCCCCAGATATGAGGATGCGGTGGCAGTAAGTGAGGCAGGGGCGGATATTATTGCGGTGGATGCTACCTTGCGCCCTCGTCCTAATGGGGAACAAATGGCGGATATTATCGCTAAAATTAAGTCAAATTTGGGTCGTTTGGTGATGGCGGATATTGATACCCTCGAAAGTGCGATCGCCTCTAGCCAAGCAGGGGCAGATTTTATAGGTACTACGTTATATGGTTATACAGAGGACACCGTCCACAAAACACCCCCTAACTTCGACTTTCTCAAGGAATTAGTCAACACCATCGATAAGCCAATCATTTGTGAAGGAGGGATAAAAACCCCCCAAGATGCTAAAAAAGCCCTCGAAATGGGAGTTTTTGCGGTGGTTGTGGGTACTGCCATCACAGGTATTGATTTACAAACAAGGGAATATGTGGAAACCATTAATAGTTAACTTGAGTTGGGGATAAAATTTTCTAGTTAGGGTAGAGTAATGAGTAATGAGTATTTATTCTTGGCATTGCTTAATCATGGGATGATATCAAGTTCGGATAAATTGTTACAATGAAAGTCCCCCAGAATTGGGGGATTTAGGGGGCAAAACAGGATTCCTTTTCATAACTGATTCGTCGAACTCGATACAAAATATAATTGAATGACACCAGAAATTTATCAAAATATTATCACCGTTGCCTGTTCCCCGTTCCCTGTTCCCTCAAATGATAAATCATATCTAAAATCAACAACACCATTAATTTAACTCCCGTAAATAAGCGAGTAAATCCGCCATGTCTTCTGCTGAGGGTTGAAACTTGGGCATGGGAGGAGTTTGTCCACTAATCACCTGATTGATGATGCTTTTCTCCGATTTACGTTTAGAAACGTTTGTTAATGTAGGGCCTACGTTTCCGACTCCTTGGACACCATGACAACCAGCACAATTGACATTAAAAATTGCTTCTCCCCTTTCCATATTGCCTTGATAGGATAAAACTTCTTGTATGTAGGGATTTTTTGAGGGTAACAACCAAAATGAGAGAACTATTACCATTGTTAACACTACAACGCTGGAAATGGTTATGATCACGTTCCTGACTTCTGGTCTATTAATTTTTGTTTCTAATATCTGGTTGTTCACGGAATCATTGTTAACTTTTGGTTTACCTATTTAACATTCTGCAATATTTTGTCTCATTAATGCCACTTTTCCCGATTTAATTAATTTTGTTCCCTATTGCCTATTCCCCATTCCCCACCTAAACTAAAAACTAGATGCACATTTGATCACCCCCATGGATTCGTATTAGGAAAATAAAAAAATGAGTGGACAACTAAGCGACGAAGACTATAAAAAAAAGATGCAAAAACGCAAGGAAATCCAAGAACAGCGTTTGGCAAATATGAAACAGGAAAAGGGATTAATCATTGTCCATACGGGCAACGGTAAGGGCAAAACCACCGCTGGTTTGGGGATGGTGATGCGATCGCTCGGACATGGTTATCAAGTGGCGATCGTGCAATTTATTAAGGGTGCTTGGGAACCTGCGGAAAAGGCGGTATTGGAACAATGGTCTGAACAATTGGAATTTTATGCCATGGGGGAAGGTTTTACGTGGGAAACTCAAGATCGAGAAAGGGATACCATGATGGCACAAAAAGCATGGGCAAAAGCTAAGGAGTTTATCCTTAATCCTGAATATAAATTAACTTTTCTCGATGAAATTAATATCGCCCTGAAGATGGATTATTTAGATGTAAATGAAGTGATAGGGGTACTGGAGCAAAAACCTGCGGATTCCCACGTTATTTTGACAGGAAGGGGTGCAAAACCAGAATTAGTGGAAAAAGCTGATTTGGTTACAGAAATGAAGCTCATTAAGCATCCTTTTAAGGAACAGGGTATAAAGGCACAACCGGGCATCGAGTTTTAGGGGTCAAGGTATAATGTTTTTGACCATTTATTGATGTTGGCTTATGGTGTGGAAATATAAAACTTCGGGAATACCTGACGAACTTTTTGAGCGTTTACCGGGGATTCCTCTGACCAAAAGAGAGGTCAGGTTGTTGATTTTGTCGGCGCTACGCTTGGAGGATAATTCGGTAATTTGGGATATTGGGGCGGGTACTGGTACTGTTTCCATTGAGATGGGTTTGCTCTGTCCTAAGAGTGAAATTGTTGCCATTGAGCGTGATCCTGAAATTGTTTCTTTGATCAAAAAAAATTGTCGTTTATTTAATGTCAAAAATGTTACTGTCCGTGAGGGTAGCGCTCCAGATTGTCTAGGGGAAATAAAGTCGAAGCCGAATCGGGTTTTTATTGGTGGTGGTAAATCGGTCAAGGCGGTTTTGTTGGAGGTGTGGGAATATTTACAACCTCAAGGAAGGGTGGTGGCGATCGCCTCTAATTTGGAAAATCTCTATCAACTCTCCGAAGGACTAGCCCAATTACAAGCCCGAAACATTGAAGTGGTGCAATCATCCATCAACCGCCTAGAAACAAGGGGACTGAGCCAAGTTTTCGCTGCGATCGCCCCTGTATTTATACTCAGTGGAGAAAAAATTTAACATAACATAAATAAAAAGTATTTGCTCATCTTAACCCAAGGTTAAACCAGCAATTAACACCTAGTTAAATGTTAATCTAAAATAAATAAAATAATTCAAGACAAAAGAAAAATATATGCTTCAACGTTGCCTAATTTGTACAGATTTAAAAGATGGTTTACACAAATTAACCCGATTTGTGGCTAGTTTTGAACATAGTGGTTTAAAAGAAATTACCTTTTTACATAGTGTTCCCGTCTGGACAGAGGGAGAAATTCCCCGAATTGATTATGAAAGAATTGAAGAGGTTAAAAATTTTCTTTCTTCTCAATTAGAGAATGTTCCTGATACAATTAAGGTTAATATAGAAGTTATCTCTGGGGATGCAACACCCAATATTATCGAAACTGTAGAAAAATACAATATTGATTTTGTCATTTTAGGTACTGCAGTAAGAACTGCTATTCAAGAGGGTTTATTTGGTTCTACTGCCACTAAATTAACCAAAAAACTAAAAGTACCTTTAATGATTTTACGCCCTCAATTAATTTCCGTTTATAGAGATGAAGAATTAGCCTTACGATGCAAACATCTTAATCGTTTTTGGTTAGTACCTTATAAGGGTGGAAAATCTTCCCGTTATCTTATTGATAAAGTCAAAGAATATTGTCAAAAAGAAACCATCAAAACTCGGCACCAAATTTTATTATTAACTGTAGTAGAAGAAGTTTCTCGTTCTCCCATTTTATTAGAAAATAGACTCGAAAATGCCGAAAAAGATTTGGCGGTAGTCGAACAGGAATTAAAAGATTTAGGTTTAGAAGTTCAATCCCTCGTGAAAAAAGGTGATCCTATTACCGAAATTCTTGACGTTGCCCTTAATTATGATGTAAGTGCGATCGCCATTGCCGATGACCGTGATAATATTTTACTAAACTGGACAGTGCGCAGTTTTGGTCAGGAAATTCTCCATCGTAGTTGGTTCCCCTTAGTTTATTTTCCCCTAGAGAAATAATATTTTTTTGGCAATAAAATAATCCATAAGAAAATCATCATAAAAAAATACAAGGGGCTTAACTCCCCTTGTTAGGTTGTTAATCAATATTTTTACTAATTTTTCTTGAATATATTAAATATTTATATCCACCAAAAAGAACAATTTTATTCTTGATCTAAATCAAATTTATTTATAACAAAATCCTCAAAAAATAGTTTATATATGTTCTTTGCTCAGAAAAACTAACATTATCCCCATCAACAAAACTTAACCATGAACTTCAAAAGTTTAATACTAATTCTATTTTTATTAATCTTAGTCCTATTACTATTACAAAATTCCGCAACAATACCTATTATTATCCTTGGATCTGCCCCCATCAATATCCCCCTATCAATTATACTTTTCTCCGCCTTTTTAGGTGGTATACTTTCTACCCTAATTATCAAATTCTTGATTAATTTATCCACTCCAAAAACCAATAATTATTCTAAGAGAAACTATAATATTCCTAACGAACCACCCCCATCAACGGATAGTCAATACTCAAGAAAAATAGAAGAAAAATATCATCCCAACTATCAACCCAGATACCAAGATGAACCTATTTATCCCCCCGAGCCAGAAATAGAACCTAACAAATCACCAAAAGTTGATCTTAATCCCTTTGAATATAATCAACCATTAGGAGAATTTTATGAAAATAATGAACCTATCCAAAAACCCGCAAAAAACTTTACTCAAGAAGACAACTTGAGCAAAAAAGAAGATGATTTCGATGATTTTATAGAAGAAAAAGTAGAACAAGAAAAAACAATTGATATACCACCAGAAAAGCTTATCGATCAAGAGGAAAAAACCATTGACATACCACCAGAAAAAGAAATCATAGAACTAGAAGAATCAGAACAAGAAATAAAACCAAAAACCCGCCAAGCCGCCCCCTATTCCTATCAACCCAGAGAAAGAACCGAAATTATACCCAAAAGTGCCAAAATTCCTCCCCGTCAACAACCTAACCCTCGCCCTTCCCAAGGAGGAATTTATGATGCTACCTATCGAGTAATTACCCCTGCCTATGATGTAGATGAAGATTTAGATAATTTTGATAATGAGGATGAGGATTGGGATTTTTAAATATCAAAATTATTCAGTAACAATTATTCAACAATCATACCAATTAATAAATATAAATAGTTAAAATAAAATAAACTATCTCACAAAAAAGGAGACAAAATTTATTGAAGTTTTCTGAATTGATCTTAAAAAAGTCAATTAAAACTATTTAATTATATATCAAAAAATTGTTATGATTGATCTCTCAAGTCATCATGTGAAACAACATGAACAGTATGAAATTCGCTATCCTAGTTCGATACAAAATCATGGTATTTTAATTGTTGTTGATTATAATACTTTGAATATTATTCAGGTTAGCGAAAACCTTAAATTGTTCTTGGAAATAGAACCTTCATTTTTATTAGGAAAGCCTCTCAAATATTTACTTTATCCTAAACAAATTCAAAATATATTAGCTTCCTTGGCAATTCATAGTCATGACTTTGTAGATATTATTAAAATAAAAAAATCTAAAAATAATCTAAAATTTCAAGGTACAATTCATACTATTCAAGATAGTATTATCCTAGAGCTAGAACCCTTAATTATTGGCAA
This sequence comes from Cyanobacterium stanieri PCC 7202, assembly GCA_000317655.1. NCBI lineage: Bacteria > Bacillati > Cyanobacteriota > Cyanophyceae > Chroococcales > Geminocystaceae > Cyanobacterium > Cyanobacterium stanieri. The sequence goes on along the minus strand of CP003940.1, from coordinate 674,132 downwards.
AAAAGGATATGAAACAGATTTATATAATCTCTTAAATAATGCCATTCTTAATATCAGTGCCGAGAATAAATTAGAAGAAACTTATCAGATTATTACCCAAGAGATTAGAAAAATCACTCAATTTGATCGAGTTCTAATTTATCGTTTCAATTTTGACAGTAGTGGAGTTGTCATAGCTGAAGATAAAAAAGAAGATATAGAAAGTTATTTAGGATTACACTATCCTTCCTATGATATTCCTACCCCTGCAAGGGAATTTTATGCTTCTAATTGGTTAAGAATTATTTGTGATGTATCAGCTGAACCGATCAAAATTATTCCCAGTAAACATCCCCTCAAAAATGAAGAATTAGATCTCAGTCGCTCAATTTTGAGAAGCGTTTTCCCCTGTCATATTCAATATTTGAAAAATATGGGAGTAAAGGCTTCTATGTCTATATCCCTGCTCAATCAAGATAAACTGTGGGGTTTAATTGCTTGTCATCACTACTCCCCTAAATACATTAATTATGAAACTAGAAAAGTAGGCGAATTTTTAGGACAATTTTTGTCAGCGCACCTATTCTGTAAGCAAGAACAACAATTTAAAACCTATCATCTTCAAATACAAGGAATACAAAATCGACTACGAAAAGGTTTACTAAAAACTCCAGATTTAGTAGGTGAAGTTTTTGCCAAAAATAAAAATAGTTTAATCAAACTGACTAAGTCTGAAGGTTTAGCCATTTGTCTTGACAAAAATATTAACTTAATGGGTAACACTCCCACACAACAACAGGTTGAAGACTTAATAAAAAATGTTCTGGAAGATAATCAGCAAGAAGTCTTTTTTACTGATTCTTTAGTCACAATTTATCCTCCTGCCCAACAATTTAAAGATAAAGGATGTGGAATTTTAAGTATTTCTTTGTTTTTAACTAATCATACCTATCATTTAATTTGGTTTCGACCAGAACAATCTTATCAGGTACCTTGGGCTGGAAATCCTTATAATGTAACCATTGAAAATATAAATGATATTCCTCAGTTGACTCCCCGTCATTCCTTTACCCTTTGGAAAGAAACGGTGAAAAATAAATCTTTTCCTTGGGAATTGGTAGAAATTGATGCGGCGCAGGAATTGAGAAAGGTTTTATTGCTAACAGCTTTGGAGTTTTCACAATATTCTCAAACTATTTTGGAGGAAACAACCAAACAGGCAAATGCGGCAAATTTGGCAAAAAGTCAGTTTTTAGCAAAAATGAGTCATGAATTACGTACTCCCCTTAATGCTATTTTGGGTTTTACTCAGATGATGAATCGAGATTGTTCTGTTTCTGAGGTACAAAAGGAGTATTTGGGGATTATTAATCGTAGTGGTGAACATTTATTATCTTTGATTAATGATGTGTTGGAAATGTCTCGCATTGAGGCAGGGCAAATTACTTTAAATCATAGCTGTTTTAATCTTTATGACTTGATTAAGTCTGTACGAGAATTATTAACCATTAAGTCTCATTCTAAGGGGTTATGTTTTACGGTAGAGCAAGATGTGGAATTACCTCAATATTTGGAGGGAGATGAAAGTAAGTTAAGGCAAATTATTGTTAATTTGGTGGGTAATGCTATTAAATTTACGGAGGAGGGTAATGTAGATTTAATTATTTCTTTATTATCTTATTCTAAGAATAGTAAAAATGTAGAGTTGTTGATTGAGGTTAAGGATACGGGTATAGGCATTGATAATGAAAATTTGGAAACTATTTTCGAGCCTTTTAAGCAAACTGATAATAGTATTCATTCAAAGGAGGGTACAGGGTTAGGACTATCTATTAGTCGTCAATTTGCCCGTCTGATGGATGGTGACATCATTGTTAGGAGTAAGTTGGGAGAAGGTTCTATTTTTACCTGTCGAATTGGGATGAATCTTCCCGAACGAATTACCCATAAAACTGATGCTAAACAAATTATCGGTTTATCGGACTCACAACCTATTTATCGCATTTTGGTGGTGGAAGATGTTAGGGATAATCGTCTTTTGATGGAAAAAATGTTGGATTCTGTGGGTTTTGATGTGAAAACTGCGGAAAACGGTAAAGAGGCGATCGCACTTTGGGAAAAATGGCAACCCGACTTAATTTGGATGGATATGCGAATGCCTGTGATGGATGGTTATGAAGCGAGTCGTCATATTCGTACCCGAGAAGCAATCCAAGGAAAAAAAAGAAAATCAGTACCCATAATTGCCCTCACTGCCACCGCCTTTGATGAAGAAAGAAAAGCAATCCTAGAAGTAGGATGTAATGACTTTGTCAGTAAACCCTTCCAAGAAAAAGACATCTTTGAAATCATGGCAAAATATTTAGGAGTTGAATATATTTACCAAAGTTGCTCAGAAAAAAAATTAATCCAATCTCAAGCCCCAACCGTTGACAACCAAAAACTACAAACTCAAATACAACAAATGCCCTCAACATGGAAAAATCAACTACGCAAAGCTGCCTTGAGTGCCAGAGAAATCAAACTAAATAAATTAATTACTGAAATTCCCCCAGAATTTTCCCTACTTGCCCATAATCTTACCTATATGCTCAATAACTTATCCTTTGAACAAATCGCCAATTTAATCGAAGTTAATCATGAATAATCCCAATTCTCCCAAGGGTGACATTCTCATTGTTGATGATGTTCCCGAAAACTTACAACTACTATTTTCCATGTTAACCGAACGTGACTACGAAGTACGTAGAGTTTTGAGCGGAAAACAAGCCCTGCAAGTAGTGGATATGGAAGCTCCCGATTTAATTTTACTCGACATCAAAATGCCCGAATTAGATGGTTATGAAGTGTGTAAAATTCTCAAAGCCCAAGAAAAAACGAAACATATTCCGATTATATTTCTTAGTGCCTTAAATGATACCTTTGATAAGGTTAGAGCCTTTGATGTGGGTGGAGTTGACTACATCACTAAACCTTTTCAAATAGAAGAGGTTGTTATTAGGGTAGAAAATCAATTGCGTTTACTCAAAATGCAGAAGGAAATTGAGTTTAAAAATAAAGAATTAATCTTATTAAACCAAGATTTAGAAGCATTTAGTCATCGAGTTTCCCACGATTTAAAAAACAAAATTCATATTATTAATGGTTTTACAGAACTAATTACTCAAGAATTTTCTGATCAACTTGACTCCCATTGCAAAGATTATTTTCGATATATATACGATGAAGGCAAAAGAATGGCGGAAGTAATTCAGGATTTATTGCGTCTGTCTCAAGTACAAAATACCGAATTAGAATACTCTACTTTTAACATTAGTGAATTGGTAACAGAAATAAGTGATAAGTTAATCAAAGAAAATAAAGATTCCATCGTTGATTTTGTCATCACTCCGAATATTTACTGTTGGGGAGATCTTAATTTAATGAGAATTGTTCTGGAAAATCTCTTGGAAAACGCTTGTAAATATACCTCCAAAACAGAAAAACCTCGCATTGAATTTGGCACTTTTAGAAAGGAAGGTAAAAACATATTGTTTATCAAAGATAATGGCGTAGGTTTTGATTCAGCAATGGCAGAAAAACTTTTTACTCCCTTCCATCGTTTACACAGCGAGAAGGAGTTTAAAGGTACGGGCATTGGCTTGTCTACGGTAAAACGGATTATTCAAAGACACCAGGGAGATATTTGGTACGAGGCGAAAATAAATCAGGGGGCAACGTTTTATTTTTATCTATCCGAGTATCGGCACAATGGAGTGAGAATATAATGAAGATGTCTAAACACCTGATTTTATTAAGAGCGGAATGTTATCAGAAATCAAACGCATAGCTACGGAAATTACCCCCAGACTTATCGAAATTCGTCGTCATTTCCATGCCCATCCCGAATTAAGTGGTCGGGAATATCAAACAGCGGCTTATGTGGCTGGGGTATTGTCTTCCTGTGGCTTGATGGTGAAGGAGGGGGTAGGAAAAACGGGGGTAATTGGGGAGTTGAAGGGAATGGGAGAATCCCATGGTTATCTGGCTATTCGTACTGATATGGATGCCCTACCGATTCATGAAATGAGTCAGTTGGAATATGCTTCGCGCAATCCCGGTATTATGCACGCCTGTGGTCATGATTTACATACTACGGTGGGGTTGGGTACGGCGATGGTATTGTCGGCGCTCAAAGATTCTGGTTTGGGGAAAGTTCGCTTTCTGTTCCAACCTGCCGAAGAAATTGCTCAGGGGGCATCTATGATGGTGGCTGATGGGGCGATGAAGGGTGTTGATGCCATTTTTGGGGTTCATGTGTTTCCGTCTATTCCTGCCCAAGTAATCGGGGTTAGGTATGGGGCGCTTACTTCGGCGATGGATGATGTGGAGATTACCATTCAGGGGGAAGCTGGACATGGGGCGCGTCCTCATCAGGCTATTGATGCGATTTGGATTGCGGCACAGGTGATTACGGCATTACAACAGGCCATTAGTCGTACTCAAAATCCTCTTGATCCTTTGGTTTTGACCATTGGACAAATTCAGGGAGGACGGGCGGCTAATATTATCGCTGATCAAGTTAAGATGGTGGGTACGGTGCGATCGCTCAATCCCCAAGTAAGAGAGGGTTTAGAGCAATGGATTACTAATATTGTCAATGGTGTTTGTGAGATGTATGGGGCGACAGCTCAGGTGAATTACCGTTATTGTTTGCCTAGTGTGCAGAATGATCCTGAACTGACCAGAATTGTGGAAAGATCAGCCCTGGAGGCGCTCGGGGAGGAGAAGGTGATTTCTATTGCACAACCTTCTTTGGGGGCGGAAGATTTTGCTGTATATTTGGAACACGCCCCTGGGACTATGTTTCGGTTGGGGGTTGGCAAGGAGGGAGGGCATAATTATCCTCTCCATCATCCTCGTTTTGTGTTGGATGAGTCTGCTATCTTTACAGGGGTGGTAACTATGGCTTATTCTGCTTATCAGTATTTTGAGCAGTGGAGTTAAGCTGTTAACAATATAATTCCGTTTGATGGTGGGCAATGCCCACCCTAGGATTTATGAGTTGCCGATGGCGAGTCCTAAGACTAACATTCCGAGTACGAGGAAGGGTTGCGCACTGGCTTGGTATTTAACGTCGTTTTTGAGGGGATCTCGCAAGAAGTACATATCTTGGAAGGTGATCTGAGGAATGATTAGGAGGAATAAAATAGTCGCATAAAGGTTTTTGTGGATACTGACTAAATATAATCCCATTCCTGCCTGAAAGACATCGATCATAATTACACATATCCAAGCGGCGGTAGTTACCCCAAACATTACGGGTAAGGATTTTAAGCCCAAGGTGCGATCGCCCTCTACACTCTTAAAGTCATTGACCACGGCAATGCCTAACCCTGCCATACTATAGATAAGGGTAAGCACTACAATAGTCCAGTTTAACTCACCAAATAAAGCATGACCAGCCCACCAAGGCAAGGCGATATAACTAGAACCGAGGGCATAGTTTCCTAACCAACCATTTTGTTTTAACTTCAACGGCGGGGCAGAATAAATATAGGATACAAAAGAACCCCCCACCGCTAAACAAGTTAATACGGGAAACTCATGACCCGCCCACATATCTAAACCATAGGCGATCGCAATTCCCCCCACCAATAACACAAGAATTTGAGTCACCACTTGGGGAATAGTAATCGCACCCGAAGGAATAGGGCGATAAGGCTCATTAATAGCATCAATTTCTCGATCATAAAAATCATTAATCGTCTGGGTATAACCCGTTAAAAGAGGACCAGACATAAACATACAAGCAAGGGCAATTAAAAAATGCTCTACACTCCATATATAACCCCCCGAAGAAGCCGCCCCACAAACAACACCCCATATTAAAGGTATCCAAGTAATAGGTTTCATTAACTGTAACCTTATCTGCCAGATATTTTTCGCCTTACTAGCTCCCTTCATACCTAGCATCTGACGAGCCTTTGAGCCTTTATCTTCTCGATCCAAATCCACTTTTGTATAGTCTTTTTTATCCGTTTCAGTCATAACCTTAATTAATATTTAATTTTTTGCCATAAGGAAATATTAACCAAAACAGAGATTATCATGGGGAAATAATCAGTTTTTTCCCAAAAAAAAGCCCCCCAAATAATGGAAGGCTGCGGCTGAAACATATTTTCTCTCATCAAAACCATTAACTTAAAGAACTATTACTGCGGTCATAATTACCAGCAAAACTAGATAAAGGAGCATTTTTGAGACTGTTGTAATACTCAGTATTGCTAACATCCATACCAATCTCTGCTGCTACTCTACCCAACATAGATTGTTGACGATTTCTCATCATTTTTTGGTGACGCATCATTAAAGCTCTGGATTGTTGTTTAGTATTCATAGGATTCTCCTTTAATCTATACAGATTATTTTCTTTTTACACCTAACATTTTAGATAAATTCTGTATAATTTGCTACAAAATTGTCAATTTATCAATAAAAGTTAACAATTTGTTTAAAATGATTTGTTCATATACTAATTAATTGATTTTATTAACTATCTTGAAATTGCTTAACCATGGTATGAAATATATTTGATGCTCTAATCGCTAAAGCGAGGAGTCATACAATAGGGGCAATCCATCCATTCCTGTTGTAACTCTGCTCCACAGGTGCCACAAGTGAGAGAACTTTTACGTTTGGCTTTTAGTTCTGATTCCAAACCAGAGTCGGTAAATGTCACCCTTTCCACCTCTTCGAGGGTGGTATGTCCTTCTCGCACAAGATTAAGGCTATAGGCAAGAATAGTTGTCATACCTTCTTCTACCGCTTTAAAGGTTCTACTCCCATTTCATCGAGACGGGCGATCGCCCCTGCCGCATCATTGGTGTGTAGGGTAGTTAATACAAGGTGTCCTGTCAGAGCCGCCTCAATAGCCGTTTTCGCTGTTTCTACGTCCCTAGTCTCACCCACGAGGATAATGTCAGGATCTTGACGCATAAAAGCCCGTAGAATAGAAGCAAAGTTCATGCCTTTTTCTCGAATAACCTGCACCTGAGTAATCCCCGGTAAAGCATACTCGATGGGATCCTCCGCCGTATTAATATTTACCCCCGGCTTATTTCTTTCTGCCAATACCGAATAAAGAGTGGTAGATTTACCCGAACCCGTGGGTCCTGTTACCAAAATTAAACCAAAAGGACGACTGGCGATTTCCCTTACCCTGAGCAAGGTTTCCTCATCACTGATCAAAAAGTCTAAACCTAACTGAGTGGCTGAGTTGTCCAAAATCCGTAAACAGACCTTTTCCCCATAACGGCTAGGGAGAGTATTAACCCGAAAATCCACATTACGCCCTTGATAAACTCGGCGAATCTTACCATCTTGGGGTAAGCGGCGCTCGGCAATATCCAACTCCGCCATAATTTTAAACCTCGCCACCACTGCGGTGGTGATATGACGGGGTAAACGGAAAAATTCTTGTAATACCCCATCCTTGCGCATTCTCACCCGTAAAAGCTCTTCTTGGGGTTCGATGTGGATGTCGGAAACGCTCTCTTGTAAAGCCTTAATTAAGATTTTATTCACCAATTTGATGATAGGAGCTTGATTGGCATCATCAGAACTAAGATCTGCGTCGGCATTTTCATCCTCACCATCTTCTAAATTATCATCTCCCCCCAAATCATCAATTACATCATCAACATTAGCCAGTTTATCCTGCTCTTTTTTTGCCTTTAGGGCTTCCCTCTCTTTTTGTCTCTCACTCTCTTCTTTATAATAAACCTGTAAGAGGCGATCGTAATCCTCCTCCGTAATTACAATCCTCTGTAAATCTAAACCCTTAAGACGAATCAGTTTGCGCACCTCATCGAGTGCCGCCAAATTATCAGGGTCCACCATGGCAATAACCAATACAGGGGGATCTTGAGTATTAATCCGACGAATAGGCAATAACTTATGACGACGACATACCTTAATATTAATGACCGAATCAATCAACTCCGTCATCTGATCCGAGGAAATTTCATCGGCATCAGGATCTACCGAATCCACCCCGTACAATATTTTTAACTCAAAAAGATGATGCTTCTTATATTGCCTCACCAAATCAGCAGATAAGGCTTTATGGGTCATGCTCTCCAACACCGTAACCAGAGGCTTTTTACTATTTCTCACCTCTACCAAGGCATTTTTTAATTGTTCCTTATCTATATAACCTGACTGAATTAATTTATTTCCAAAAGGACTAAAGTAATCTGGACTTACAAGGGCTGTACTTAATTTTTCTAATTTTTTTCCAGAGGGAGAAACAGGGCTTTGAGTCATAATATTTTATAGTTGCAACAGACTACAAATCGATCGCACTTAATTGATGATGCTTTTATTGTACTAAATTATATCAAAACCTTATAAAACAACTTGCATACAGGATAATGGAAAAGTCAGGAAAATTAATCAAAACTAACATCCCTGACCAAAAAAATTAATAATTCGTAAAAAACTTAGGTTAACCAACTTTTTAATCTTCTTGCCACCTGTGGTCTTCTCAACTTACGCATCGCCTTAGTTTGAATCTGACGAACCCTCTCCCTGGACAAGTCAAAAATTTGACCCACTTCTTCCAAAGTATGGGGCTTACAACTAGATAAACCATAGCGTAAAATAATTACCTCTTTTTCCCGCTCACTCAAAACATCACTTAACACAGAGACAATTTCTTGGTGCATCATTGCCTCATTCATTTTTTCCTCGGGTAGAAGTAAATTGGTATCCTCCAATAACTCTAATAACTCTGTATCTTCACCCTTACCAACTCGATGATTAAGAGATAGAGACTGTCGCTTTAACTGTAATAGCTGATGTAAAGCCTGTTCATTAATGCCCATTTCCTCCGCCAGTTCAACCTCTGTCGGATTACGTTGCAAACTTTGTTTTAATTCTCGTTGAGCCTTTTTGAGTTTATTTAACTTTTCAACAATGTGAATAGGTAGTCTGATGGTACGAGAATCATTGGCAATAGTTCGAGTAATTGCCTGACGAATCCACCAGTAGGCATAGGTAGAAAACTTATAACCCTTATTGGGATCAAACTTTTCTGCCGCCCGATTTAAACCAATCGCCCCCTCTTGAATTAAATCTAAAAAAGGTACTCCCCTGTTAAGATAACGCTTCGCAATAGATACCACCAAGCGTAAATTAGAACGGATCATTTTACGCTTTGCTACCCGTCCTTTGTACAAACGATTATCTAATTGGCGTTCTGTTTCTAATCCCATGGCATGGGCTAATTCCATCTTGCTGGGAGTTCTTTGTAATTTATGATGTAACTTTTGTTGAGTTTCCTCACAATCAGTTAAAAACTTCACTGACTGCGCCAGATCAACCTCTTCCTCTGCGGTTAACAAAGGATAACGAGCCATTTCTTTGAAGAAAGACCCCACCGAGTCTTCTGATTTTGTGCGACCAACTCGAATTTTCTTGCCGTTTTCCTCTGTTTCATCAGAATATTGAGCAATCACTTCGTTCAATTCTTCATCAATTTCAGCCTTTATTAACTCGTTTTGCTGTTTCAGGGGACTGGTTAATTGATTCATTTTGTTACTCCTCTTTTTAACGCACGTTTTATCCTACCTACTAACACTATTTAATAAATCACCTTTTTTTTAGTTGTTTTGTCATGGTTAATACTAAATTCGTGTTAAGGGTAATGGATAAATGTCTAAGTTCTAATGTAGCTAATGAAACTCAGTTTTGACTATTAAAAGACAATTCTTTTTATATTTATTTTAGATTTCACGATTAGAGACAGGAAAATTATAATTTTTATTAAGAAATTTGACAAAAATCACTTTTGATGGAACCAAAAATGGTTAAATAAACTGATCGATGGTTATTTGCTTTTGGGTAAAATTGATCTTTTGGGGGGATAAAGTAGTAAAAAATACATAAAATTACCAATCAGATCAAAATTAAATATTAATTGCTTAGATAGTTATGTATTAATATTTGCCAGTAATTTAATTTGTTGAATAATATGTATTCTTTGATACGAGGACTAACAAAAATAACAGTAAATAGATGGTAAAACTGACCCCAATTAATATTACAGATTTATCATTGTTAAAGTACATAAGCAACCCCTATTCCTTGATCCCTTTCAGGATTCATTTTGCAAGATCTATTCGGGGAATTGCCCTGGGATTACTTCTACCACCACAATTTCATTATTTCTATACACCGTAACAGAGAGGGGTTCACCAATATTACTTTTATCGACTTGTTCTTGAACATCAACGGTTTGAATGATGGTTTGCTGCTCAATTTCGGTGATTAAATCTCCTGCCTGAAACCCACCCCTTTCGGCGGGGGAATCGGGAATTACTCTAATAATTAATACCCCCTGTTTGTTTTGATATTCTTCGGGTACAGGAAAATCATAGTTTGTAAAGGTGTTGGCATTTAACGTCACCATTTGAATACCTAGATAGGGATGTTCTGCTTTTCCTTTACTAGCTAACTGTTGGGAAATACGTTGAGCGGTTTCGATGGGAATAGCAAAACCTAATCCTTGGGCATTGGCTTTGATGGCTGTGTTGATGCCGATTACTTCTCCCTCGATGTTGAGTAGTGGCCCTCCTGAGTTGCCAGGGTTGATGGCGGCATCGGTTTGGATAAAACGAACCCTTTTGTCTGGTACTCCGATTTCGTTACTCGATCGCCCCAGGGCGCTTATAATCCCTGCGGTAACAGTGTTATCGAGTCCTAGGGGATTACCAATGGCGATCGCCCATTCCCCTGTCACCAAATCCTCACTCTTGCCCAAAGTAACCACAGGCAAATTAGAAGCATCTATTTTGACCACAGCTAAATCAGTCATTTGGTCAATGCCCAATACTTCCCCCTCAAAAAATTGTCCATCCCGCAAAGAAACCGTTACCGTGCTAGAATTTTCAATCACATGGGCATTAGTAATAATTAAACCATCCTCTTGAATAATAAATCCTGAACCCGTACCCGTTTCCTGTCTTCCTTGGGAAGGTTGCATACCCCCAAAAAAATCCTCTTGGACAACTTCTCGAGAAGCATTAATTCTCACCACCGCCGGGCCCACTTTTTCCACCGCCGCCGCAATAAAATTAAAATTACGATGATCCTCAATACGATCCAATTCCCGTCTGGGATTAGAATCAAGCACAGGAATAGAATAATTTTCTGAAAAAGGGGTACTCAAATCCTGAGACGAATCAAATTGTCTTGCACCCCATATACCAAAAGAAACACCAGCGATCAAAAATCCTGTGGAGAGAATGATTTTAGAAAAAACTTTGCTCATCTTCAATTGTATTAGATCTTAATCCTTAATCTAACACAATCTCTCAAAGGGAAACAATTTTAAAAAAACCTAACAACTGTATGGACGTAGTAGGCTACGTCCTGTATCACCTAATGATTTAAATAATCTGAGTTCGGGATAAAATTTATAGTCTTGTAAAGGTGCCAGGTATCGGGTGTCAGGTATCAGGTTAAGAAATTTACAAAAACTGTAATGTTAATTAATTTTCTGATACTTAGTTCCATCAAGGAACTAACAAAGGCTGGTCGTATTTTAAACCTGTAACCTGCAACCTGCAACCTGTAACCTGTACGGACGTAGCATGCTACGTCCCCTACCATACTGACAACTGTTATCCCGAACTGAGGTTAAATAGATAATTCGCTCAATTCACGGGTAAGATGATCAAAAGGCTCATCCACAAAAGAAGTATCTTCAACTCCAGAAGCAAAAGCCATCTCCTTAATCATCTCTTTCATGATTTGAATACCTCTGACAGTGGGAGCAATAGGCACCCCAAGGGAGTTATAGGTTTCTCTCAATCCTTGTAACACACGCTCATCTAATACGCTAGTATCTCCCGCAATGAGGGCATAACTGGCATAGCGAAGGTAATAGTCCATATCCCGTAAACAAGCTGAATAACGACGGGTAGTATAAGCATTACCACCAGCGCGAATTAATTCGGGTACTTCTTCAAATAATTGCTTACCTGCGTTTAATACTAACTCAGGAGAGTTGGCATTGATGATATTTGCTACTTGTATTCTGGTGGTTCCAGATTGAAAATAGGATTTTAAAGAATCGATAGCGTCTCGGTCAAGATAACGACCAGACACATCATAATTTTTAATTAAGCTAGTTACGGCATCGAGTAACATTTTTTTCTCCCAACAAATATTTTAATTTTTAACTATTAAAGAGTTATATTTTATTTTAATCTCGATCCTGACTAGGTCGTCAACATCATCAAGACTAATTATTCTGTACTTTCGTTAAGGTATAATTCCCTGTGCGATCGTACTTAATATGTATGACGCTAAGGATAGGGTAATAAGTAACCTGAGTTCGGGAAAACACTACAAATAAATTTCCCTAGGAAACAGACTTCTACCTATACAATAGTGATCATAAACAGCGAGACTATTATCTTATTTCTGAACCTGAATTGATAAGAAAAGTATCAAATCTTTACATATTTTCTAATTTTATGGTTATTGTTTCTTCACTAAAAAAAATTATTACTTACTTCCTCATCCCCTGTATCTTGGGATGGAGTTTCTCTATGGCCCCTTCCATGGCATTAGCCACCGACTTAGCACCTGATAGCTTTGTGGCGCAAGCGGTGGAAAAAACTGGTAAGGCGGTAGTACGTATCGATACGGAAAAAGTGGTAAGCCGTAGTTTTGGTTTTGACCCTTTTATGGATGATCCTATTTTGCGCCAATTTTTTGGTAATGGTTTATCGGGCAGAATGCCCCAAGAAAGAAGGGTGGCAGGGCAAGGTTCAGGTTTTATTGTGGATGGTTCGGGGATCATTTTAACTAATGCCCATGTGGTAAGTGAGGCGGACAAGGTGACAGTTACTCTCAAGGATGGGCGTAAGTTTTCTGGGGAGGTGACGGGTACGGATCAAATTACTGATTTGGCGGTGGTAAAGGTCGATTCTCAGGGGGAGCTTTTACCTACTGCGGCTTTGGGGGATTCTGATGCCATTAAAGTCGGGGATTGGGCGATCGCCGTCGGGAATCCAGTCGGGCTTGATAATACAGTAACATTGGGCATTATTAGCACCCTCCATCGCTCTTCTTCGGAGGTGGGTATTTCCGATAAAAGAATTGATTTTTTACAAACGGATGCGGCCATTAATCCCGGTAATTCAGGGGGTCCTTTGTTAAACGCCAATGGGGAGGTGATTGGTATTAATACGGCGATTCGGGCTGATGCCATGGGTATTGGTTTTGCAATTCCTATCAATAAAGCCAAGGAAATTCAAAATACCCTTGCCATGGGTAACGAAGTACCTCATCCCTATGTGGGTATTCAGATGGTTAATGTAAATCCTGAATTGGCGAGGGAAAATAATAATGATCCTAATTCTGCTTTTATGATTCCTGAAGTAGATGGGGTTTTGGTGGTGCAGGTGTTGTCTGATACCCCTGCTTCTCAGGCTGGAATCCGTCGGGGAGATGTGGTAGTTAAGGTGAATAGTAAATCTATCAGCGATGCTACGGAGTTACAAAACTTGGTGGAAAAAACTGGCGTTGATAAAAATATCCGCTTCTCTGTGGTTAGGGGCGATCGCACTTTAGATCTTAACCTCAAAACTGCACAGTTGCGGTAAACAATGAACAAACTATGACCTGCCACCTGCAACCTGCCGCCTGAAACCTGTACGGACGTAGCATGCTACGTCCCCTACCATACTGACAACTATTATCCCGAACTGAGGTTAATTAAACTGTGGAAAAGCCTTATCAAAAAATACCTATTCAAGAGTGTGGGGAAGAATTGATCCCTATTCCCGATGATATATTTATTCTGGAAAATCCCCCCCCTTATCAAAAGTTAGGGGCAGATTATGGTAACAAATCCCCGTATTACCTTCGTCAAAGTGTTGTCGATGCTTTGGTGGTTGCTCAAAAAAAATTACAGGAGTTAAAACCGCAATGGCGACTGAAAATATTTGATGCCTATCGTCCCATTGCCGTACAGCAGTTTATGGTAGATTATACTTTTAAGCAAGTATGCGACATAAAAGGCTTAAACCACCATCAGTTAACTCCCACCGAAGAAAAGAAGGTATATGATGAGGTTTATAAAATTTGGGCGATACCTAGTCATGATCCCCTGACTCCTCCCCCCCATAGTACAGGGGCTGCTGTCGATTTAACCTTATTAGATCAACACGGGCAGGTTGTGGACATGGGGGGCGAAATTGATGAGTTATCGGGGCGATCGCACCCTAATTACTATCAAGATAGTCAAGATCCCACAGCACAACAATATCACCACCATCGACAAATACTCTTAGAAGCCATGAGCGCAGGGAATTTTATTCGCCATCCGGGGGAATGGTGGCACTTCTCCCTAGGGGATCAGATGTGGGTATGGTTACAAAATTCTTCCCTAACTGTTGCCCAGAAAGCAAAATATGGTGGTGTTTTTTATAATTAAAACTGTTTTTTCTATTACAAAATGTTAAAAAACGACTTTTTTTCTGGACTTTTGCCCTTTTTTGATGGAGAATAGAAATAGGTTGTTAATAATGGAAATATAATCTTTTATACTTAAAATTGCACAGATTACCATTATTTAAATTATAACATAGGTAGAGCGAAATAACTTAAAAAAGAGCAAAATTTTGCGATTTTTTTACAAAAAACAAGAGGAAAAAACCCCTTGTTTATCAAAATGGGAGCAAGAATACCCCATCCCTCTTTAGGGTGGGGATGAATTGCGACCAAGGGAAGGAAACGCCCGACAGGGCATCCTTAAAAAAAATAGTGGCAACCTTTCAAAACTGCCACTATAATGAAAATGAATTTAAAAATTCTGAGTTAATCAGAAATTAAGATAAAGATGATCGTAACCCATAAGTACAAACTTAAGCCATCGGAATCTCAAGAAAAAAAATTCCTTAACTGGATTTCGATGCTTAGAAGTCATTACAACTATTGCCTTAGAGATAGAATAGAAGCATACGAGGAGGTCAAAGCTCCAAGATTAGGGGAGTATTGCGACCTGAGAACAAGAGCTTCGTGTACTCCGTTAACTTGCTCTATCTCCAAAAACTCTAGCTTAGGAGAACCGTTTAAGAATAACGGGAAAAAGCGGAATGCTTATGAACAGCAATCCTCAGAGTTACCTAGCTTGAAAAAGTCTCATCCTTGGTACAAAACGATTCATTCTACGGTGTTGCAACAAAATCTAAGACGATTAGATAAAGCATTTCAAAATTTCTTTGATGGTGGTAAAGGTTATCCCAAATTTAAGAAACGCCATCAGTTTAAGAGTTTCAGCTACCCACCTAATCAGGTGAAAGTAGAAGGAGACAAAATCTATCTACCGTCTATAGGCTGGATGAGAATGTACCTCTCCTGTCCTTTGAGAGAGGGATTTGAGATGAGAAGTGTCACTATCAGACAAAAAGCCGATGGATTCTATGTAGCGATTCAGTTAGAAGATAAGACAATACCACAAACTCAACCGATTGACTTGGTTCAGGTTAAGTCTGTATTAGGAGTTGATTGTGGGGCTAGACCTCATAAATTACTAGCTTTGTCTAACGGAGAAAACATCCCTAACCCTCAGTATGAAAAGCGATTGGCAAAAAGAAAAACTCTTAGACAGCGTAGGGCTAGTCGTAAAAAACGTGGCTCAAATAATCAACGTCAAACCTTTAAGGAATTGGCACGGTTAGATCAAAAAATAGTAAATCAACGGGAGGATTATCAATGGAAAGTTGCACACAAATTAAATCGCATTTCAGACGTGATAGTCATGGAGAAATTAAACATTCAGGGCATGATCCGTAAATGTCAACCAAAACAAAATGAAAAAGGACATTTCCTGAAAAATGGTCAATCAGCAAAGAAAGCCTTAAACCGCTTAATTAGAGATTGCTCTTGGGGTGAACTCAAGGATAAAATTCGTCAGGTAGCTGAAAAGTTTGGACGGATTTTCCTAGAAGTTGATCCTAAGTATAGTTCTCAAACCTGCTCTCATTGTGGTTTTAAGGACAAAAAAAATAGACATAAGGAAAGTTTCTTATGTCTAAATTGTGGTACTTCCGCCGATGCCGATACTAATGCTAGTATTACGTTAGCTAAACGGGGGATAAAAATACTTGGTATCAGTTTGGATACTCTACTGGGAGTCACCCAGAAAGTTACGGGTAAACCTGAAACAACAGGTTCGAGAAATCGGGATACATCAGAGGCGTTAGCGTCTGAGCCTACCAACCCTCTACAGCTTAGTCTGTTTGAGTGGATGAACGGGCGAGTAATTGTCCGTTAGAATCCCCATCTTCTGCGTAGCAAAGTGGGGGTCTTCAAACTCAGAGCAAAATTAACTTTTGGATTAGAAACTGTCAAAACTAACAACTTCGGAAAAGTCTAACTGTCCAGACCTTGGTTTAGGTTCTTCAACGGCTTTACCAACTACAATCATAAAAGAAATTACATAATCTTCAGGTAAATTAATAATTTCTGCCACCTTTTGAGGATCAAAGCCGATCATAGGACAGGTATCATAACCCATTGCCTTGGCGGCTAACATAATATTTTGCCCTGCCATACCAGAAGAACGCATCACCTCATCTCTTTGTAATTGAGGTTTATCATTATAAAAACCGCCAATCATAGGCACAATCTGCTTTTGAGCGGCTTCGGGAGCATTGCGCCAATATCTTTGGGGATCTTTTTCTGATGCTTTTAAATCACCACAAAGAATAACCACAATAGAAGCGTCACTGACTTGAGCTTGATTGAAAGAAACAGCTTTTAATTTGTCCTGAATTTCTTGATTTTTAACAACTACAAAACGCCAATTTTGCATATTAAAGGAAGTAGGAGAAAGCAGTGCCTGTTCCATTAATGTATTAATTTCTGCGTCAGTCATTTGATGATTCGGGTCATATTTTTTGATTGACCTTCTTTCTCTAATAGCTGTTAAAGTATCCATAAAATAATTCCTTGTTTGATAATTTACTACTTAACATTACTTAATATAGCAAGTTATTCCAGAGATATTTTGATGTGACAGGTTATTTTGTGAAGATTTTTGGTACTTTTTCTGCGATGAGAGTTTATTATTCATTATGGATTATCAATTATTAATTATCTATCATGGGTTGGCTAACTAGAACTTCTGTGACTGTTGCGTTTTTGTTTTTGCCTGAAATGGTTTCCCCTATAATTGCAGATAATTTTTGTAATTTAAGGGCGATCGCAAATCAGGGGACTAATTTCGGAAATCGAGGTAATAACGGAGTCAAAGGAGAGGATGGTAACAATGGTAGAAATAGCGAAAGTATCACCATATTTGCCGATGGTTCACCCCTAAATCTTAATTTGGTAGGGCAAAACGGCACAAGGGGGGCAAACGGTACCAATGGCACGAGGGCATTGTGTGAAATTCAACCCCAAAATACCACCCACAACCTACAGGGTGCCGATGGTGGAGAAGGGGGAGACGGTGGTAATGGTGGAGATGGGGGTAATGGTGGCAATCTTACTGTTTATACCACCAATAAAAATGACCTCAGACAAATTTCTGTCAATGCCTCCCCCGGAGAGGGAGGAGACGGCGGGGATGGTGGCAGAGGGGGTGATGGTTGCCAATGTAGTCAGTCATTTTGGACAGTAGAGACTTGCACAGGGCGCCCTGGCACAACAAATTATAGTTGTGGTACTCAAGAATTTCGTTGTATCAATGGTAGTGCAGGACAAAATGGACGTACGGGAAGGGCAGGAAGAACAGGGAATGTGGGCAGTTTAACTTTAATTAATAGTAATACTCCCTTACCCCCAGATCGTCTTAGTGCTTCGGTAACCATGACAGAATTAAAGGAGAGAGGTTTTAGTTTATCTAAAAATATTTGGGAAAATCGCACTGGTGCAAGGGATTTGTTTGCCCCCGGTTCTATTATTGCGGATCAATATTTGGAATTGGTGGAAAGGGTTGAAAATTCTGTGGTGATGATTTGGAATGCCCCCCAACCTTTTGAGGATTTTGGCGATCGCACCGTAACCTTAAACCTACAGGATGATCGTAGCGTAAATATTGATTTTCCTAACGATATTTGGTTACAAACCAACATTACCCCCCGTAATCAGGTTACAGAAGTCTTTGTATTTAATGCCATTAGAGGTAGTGAAACCAATAGATTGGTCAGTAGAGGAATATCGGGCATTGGTTTGGGGGTAGAAATGGAAGTGGTAGACGAAGCAGGGTTATCAGATGTGGTCGATACCACTTTTAGAATTAGATATAGCACCTCCACCTCACGCAGTCTTAATGTTCGACAAAGAAGCGATTACACCCTCCGCTACGAGGGAGAAGTTTCTCCCCAATTTATAAATTATCAAGATAAATTATCAAGATAACCGTTTTATAATTAACATTGGAGAATTAGATATTGATCCTCGCCACCTTGAAGCTGATACTTCCATTCAAATTCAACTCGATATAACTCGCTCTTTTGGGGAAAATCAATCAACCCAAACCATCACCGAAAGAAGAATCCTTGGTCCATTCCGCTAAGTCTTGAGGTGTATTGCAATTATATAAAACCCTCTTATCATTCACCATAAGAGGGTTAACTTGTTCTTGTTTTAACCATCTTTGAAAGGACTTGTTACCCGAGGTGATGGATGCTTGTAAGGAAGACAGACAACTACGACGATAAAAACCACATAAACACTCCCATCCTTTTTTGTGGGGGGGTAATAGGGCAATGGTTTCGGGTTGAATATGGGATAAAACTTGTAACCATGATTTTAGTTCCTCAGTATGGAGGTAGATTAAATCGCAGGGTAATAGTAAAACCCATTCGGTATTGATAAAGGATAAACCATAGGCGAAGGCAACTAAAGGGCCTTGATGGGGATGGGGTTCTATTATAAATTTAGTATGGTTGGGTAATATGGGCTGATATGGATGATCGGAGGCAGTAATTATAAATACTTGATCACTTAATTCGGTGGCTATTTGATAGGTTTTGGTGAGTAAATATTGCCCGTCAATTTTTATGAATCCTTTATCGAAACCCATACGGGAGCTTTTTCCCCCCGCTAATATTAATACAGAAATCATGAACTTAATTTAGGTGTATATAGATGTGAGTAGGCAATGGGCAATAGGCAATTGTTAATTCTTCACACCCTTATCCCGAATTGAGGTTAATTTATAATTATAAACTGTTCCCCGTTCCCTGTTCCCCGCCCTAATTAGTATATTATTGAAGCAGGATGTAGTATAAATAGATGGTTAGTAGAATTAGGATTGATCAAAATAAAGCTCTTTTTGTCCAGAGTTTGATAGGTAATAAAGACAATCCCGAGGGAGTTTTTGAAACCTATGCTGATATTGTCGCCTTTGCCGCTGCGGTGGGTAAAAAATATGATTGTCGTTTACCCCTCGAACATATATCCCAAGAGCCTTCTCCCATTAGTTTGGATGTGTTTATATCCCGTGGTTATGATTTATTGATGGATATTTTAGCGATTACTACCATGGAAGATGTACAATGTTTGGCGGGTGAGGGGCAAAAAAAAGATGAGCAAAGAATTATAATTTTTGAAGAATATGCCAATGGTGGTTTATCTTATTTACAAGAGCAGTTAGTAGGGGCGATCGATTATCAAGAAAGAATTTTGTTACTCTTGAATCAAGAAAGATATAATAATAATCCCGTACATGAATTTGATTTAAGTCGTTTTTTGTAAAACTCTCTATCTTTGTTTTGTTTGGATGAATTAATGGTCAAAATTTTTACTAATTTCTCTTCTGATCAACATTAATTCTCAATTAGCCATTATTTATTGTCAATTGATCCAAAATAGCTTAATATTCACTATCAACCGTTAACCCCCATACTTCTGTGTCTATCTTTAACTCTAATTCCTTAGATCCGAAAACCATCAGCCAGAATTATCAATCTGGTAACTATACCAGTGTTTTAGCGTTAAAAGAAATGATCTCTAATTTACACAGAGAGCAAAATAAAATTCAGAATTTATTAACATCCCTTAGCTTTGCCCTACGCAATTTTAATAATCTCAATCAGTTTTTAGAATTAACTCCCCTAATGGTAACAAGGGTGACTGATGCAGAGGGGGGCGCCTTAATTTTATATAAAGAAAATAATCAGGTAGAGTTAGAACAGTTTTATTGTCAAAATAATGTCCTTAGACAACAAATAAATGAAGATTTTTTAAAGGTTATTGAAGAAGTAAATAGTTACAAAGTTAACCATAAATCTGATCATAAATCTTATCCTAAATTAGTTTGTTTTCCTGTTTTTGTTCAGGAAAAAATTCACGGTCATTTCTCGGGTTATTTACAAATATATAGTTGTCCTGTGGTCAGTAAAAATGTCGAAAAGGGACGGTTATATGTTTTTAGTCCTGATCCTGAATTTTCTTGGACTCAGAGTCGCAAAACCCTTACTCAGTTGGTGTCGGATCAAACCGCCGTGGCGATCGCCAATCACGAGTTAACGGTAAAATTAATGTCCAAAGAAAGGCAAGATCGAGAATTGGAAATTGCCTCAGAAATTCAAGTCAGACTATTACCCCGCCAATGCCCCACCATCACAGGATTAGAACTAGCCGCCAAATGTGAAACCGCCGATAGGGTAGGGGGAGACTATTACGACTTTATCCCTGCTAATTATGACCAATGGGATCAAGACACAGAACAAGTGCCTGACTCTCCCTGTCAGTCGTGGAGTATCGTTATCGGTGATGTGATGGGAAAAGGTGTCCCTGCAGGGTTAATTATGACCATGACGAGGGGAATGTTGAGAGCGGAAGTGCTTAACCGTCACTCCCCCGCTAGGGTATTGGAACATCTCAATCGGGTTATGTATGCAGATTTGGATAATTCCCATCGCTTTGTAACTCTATTCTATTCGGAATATGACCCACGCACCCAAACTCTTCGATATGCCAACGCTGCCCATAATCCTCCTTTATATTGGAATGCTTCTACCAATAAAGTGAAAAAGTTAGACACCGAGGGAATGTTAGTGGGGTTACAGCCTAATTCTAGTTATGAAGATGATGCTGTCAAACTGGGGGTTTATGATACGGTTTTATACTATACCGATGGTTTAACCGACGCAATTGATCAAAATAATCAAAGATTTGACGAAGAGAACTTGATTAAGGCTTTTCAATATGCCTGTGAAAACTATGATAACTCTCAGGATATTCTTGACCATATTCTAGGGGAAATTAAAAACTTTATTGGCACTGGTCACTCCAATGTGGATGATATGACTATGATTATTTTGCGTCATAAACCTATTCCCCATTGTCCTTGTGAAGATGATTGTTTATAAGTAGGCACTCATGCAAGAGGCAAGGGGTAATAGTTAAAGTAAATTTGTTTACCGTACACCTTTTCGATTAAACTTAAACGTAAGTTAAAGATAGAAAGAATATGCAAGATAAATTAATGTTGATGATTCCGGGACCTACTCCTGTGCCCGAAAGAGTCTTACTAGCCATGGCGGCGCATCCTATCGGACACCGTAGCGGTGATTTTAGTGCCATTATTGGAGAGTTGAATGATAATTTAAAATGGTTGCACCAAACCAAAAACGAAGTATTGACCCTTTGTGTTTCAGGTACTGGGGCGATGGAAGCTGGTATAATCAATTTCCTAAGTGCTGGAGATTCTGTTTTAGTTGGTAATAATGGGAAATTTGGCGATCGCTGGGCGAAAATGAGCCGTAAGTTCGGTTTAGAAGTAGAAGAAATTAGCGCTGAATGGGGACATCCTTTGGATCCTGAAGCCTTTAGAGCGAAGTTGGAAGCCGACACCGAGAAGAAGATTAAGGCTGTTATTATTACCCATTCTGAAACCTCCACAGGGGTATTAAACGATCTCGAAACCATCAACAAACACGTGAAAGCCCATGGCGAGGCGTTAATTATTGTGGATGCTGTTACCAGTCTTGGGGCGGTGGATCTCAAGATTGATGAGTTGGGTTTGGATGTGGTGGCTTCTGGTTCCCAAAAAGGCTACATGATTCCTCCGGGTTTGGGTTTTGTGGCGGTAAGTGATAAGGCATGGAAGGCTTACGAAACTGCTACTTTACCTAAGTTTTATTTGGATTTAGCTCCCTACAAAAAAGCTAATGCCAAAAATAGCTCTCCTTTCACTCCTCCCATTAATTTGATGTTTGCACTCCAAGCGTCTTTACAGATGATGAAGGAGGAGGGTTTAGAAAATATTTTTGCTCGTCATAAGAGGTTAACTCAGTTGACTAGGGATAAGGTAAAGGCTCTTGGTTTGCCTTTGTTTGCCCCTGATGATTGTGCTAGTTATGCGGTGACTGCGGTGGCTCCTGATAAGCATGATGCGGAGGCGATTCGTTCTACTATGCGCAAGAAATATGATATTGCCTTGGCTGGTGGACAGGATCATCTCAAGGGTAAAATTTTCCGTATTGGGCATTTAGGATTTATGTCTGATCGTGATGTTTTAACTGCTATTGCTGCCCTCGAAGCTACTTTAAAAGAGTTGGGTTAATTCCACTCCATGGGGTTGATTTTCCTTGTTTTAAGGGCGATCGCCCCTACCCTGAAAATAACCAAGATTTTGGTTGCATTAAAACTAAAGTTTCTGCTATAATTGTTAAGTGCAATTGGAGAGGTGGCTGAGCGGTTGAAAGCGGCTTCCTGCTAAGAAGTTGTGGGGTTTATAGCTCCACCGAGGGTTCGAATCCCTCCCTCTCCGTTTTAGGGTAATGAGTATTGATCATTGGAGGTAGGAGTGGATTCAATCATCAATTTATTGCTCCTTGCTGTTCTTTCCATTTCCTCCACAAAATAATACCAAATCCGATTAGTAAAGTTTACTATTGTCCACCGTGTAACAATTGACAATAAACAATTAATATCTTTTGCCTGTTCCCCGTTCCCTGTTCCCCACCCTAATTTGGTATATTATCAAAACAGGATTGAGTATAAAAACGCATTTTTATCAAACCTCATCTCAAATTATTCAACGGTAATGATATGATGTTAAGAATATTTAAATTAGGGTAGAAAGTAACTTCGCCTCTAAGGAAAAATCTAGCTTCGTCCGAGCTAGAATTTTTTATTTTTTGATTACTCAACTTTACCAAAAAGAGAACGTGACTATAACAGAAACTCCCCTCCCCTCCAAGCAAGACCAAACTAATAATAACTCTTCTAGTAACGATACAGTAAAACGTCAAATGATTCTGATTATTGATTTCGGTTCACAATATTCTGAATTGATTGCCCGTCGCATCCGAGAAACGGAAGTTTATTCTGAGGTAATCTCCTATCGCACCAGTGCAGAAAAACTAAAAGAACTTAACCCCAAGGGTATCATCTTATCTGGTGGTCCTAACTCTGTGTATGATGAATATGCGCCCCAATGTGATCCTGAAATATGGAGTCTTGGCATTCCTGTTTTGGGGGTATGTTATGGTATGCAACTGATGGTGAAACAGTTGGGGGGTGGCGTTGAAAGGGCAAAACGAGGCGAATATGGTAAGGCTTCTTTGTTTATCGATGATCCCACGGATTTATTAACTAATGTGGAAAGTGGTTCTACCATGTGGATGAGCCACGGTGATTCTTGTACCCAATTACCCGAAGGTTTTTCCATCCTCGCCCATACCGAGAATACCCCCTGTGCGGCCATCGCCGAGCATCAGAAAAAATTATTTGGGGTTCAGTTTCACCCTGAAGTAATCCATTCTGAATATGGTTTTGCCCTCATTCGTAATTTTGTGTATCATATCTGCGGTTGTGAACCTACTTGGACGACTCAAACTTTTCTGGAGCAATCCATTGCGGAGATTAGAAAAACCGTAGGAGATAAGAGGGTTTTACTAGCTCTTTCGGGAGGGGTAGATTCTTCTACCCTTGCTTTTTTACTCCATGAGGCCATCGGGGATCAATTGACCTGTATGTTTATTGATCAGGGTTTCATGCGTAAGGGTGAGCCTGAGAGATTGGTAGAGTTGTTTAATGATCAATTCCATATTAACGTGGAATATGTGAATGGGCGCGATCGCTTCTTAGCCCAAATCGAAGGAGTTACAGATCCTGAAGAAAAACGTCGTAAAATCGGTCATGAATTTATTAAGGTATTTGAGGAAGAATCCACCCGTTTAGGACCTTTCGATTACCTCGCCCAAGGTACTCTCTATCCCGATGTGATCGAATCTGCTGATACCAATGTAGATCCCAAAACTGGGGAAAGGGTAGCAGTCAAAATTAAGAGCCATCACAATGTGGGTGGTTTACCCAAAAATCTTCGTTTTAAATTAGTTGAACCCCTCCGCAAACTCTTTAAAGATGAGGTGCGTAAGGTGGGAAGGGCGATCGGTTTACCAGAGGAAATCGTTTCCCGTCATCCTTTCCCCGGGCCAGGTTTAGCTATCCGTATCTTAGGGGAAGTCACCTCCGACAAACTTAATATCCTTCGGGATGCTGATTTTGTGGTGAGGGATGAAATCAAGAAAGCAGGAATGTATCACGATTTTTGGCAAGCATTTGCGGTACTTTTACCCGTAAAAAGTGTCGGGGTAATGGGTGACAAACGTACTTATGCCTATCCCATTGTATTGCGGTTAATTACCAGTGAGGATGGTATGACAGCGGATTGGGCAAGACCTCCTTATGATTTGCTCGAAACCATCTCCAACCGCATTGTTAATGAGGTGAAAGGGGTAAACCGAGTGGTGTATGATATTACTTCTAAACCCCCCGGAACCATCGAATGGGAATAGGTAGTTAATTGAGAATGGAGAATTGATAATTGATAATTATATTAAGTCCAGAAAAGTTTTTATAATAAAAGTCCCCCAGAATTGGGGGATGTTTTGCGGGCAAAAAAATAAGGGCAAGGTAAAAATCCTCTGCCCTTTTTTGTGGTATCCCCATAATTAACTGAAACAGTTATCAGCCTAGAGGGGTGCTACTTCGATGGAAACTTCGGCGGTTACTTCGGCGTGTAGTTTGATTTGAGCTTTGTAAGTACCAATTTTTTTGATTTCGGGTAATTCAATGGCTTGACGTTCCACATCTAAACCTGCACTGGCTTTGATTACTTCTACTACGTCTTGGGTGGTTACAGTACCGAAAATGGCTTGATCTTCCCCTAATTGCTTACGAATAACAAAGTTATTGATGGTTTGTAAGGCAGTTTTACGGGATTTTGCATCTTCAAGAAGACCTGCTAAACGCTCGGCTTCTTTGGCTCTTCTTTGTTCTACTTGGCGTAATACACCAGCGGTGGCAAATACTCCAAAGCCTTGGGGTACTAAGTAGTTACGGGCATAACCGGGAGCTACATCTACTACATCTCCTCTTTTGCCTAATTTTGTTACGTCTTTGTTTAAGACTACCTGTAATCTTTTTGCCATATAACCTCTTTTAGTTTATGAAATTCTTATAGTTAGCATATTTAGTCACAAATTACAATTATACAGTAATTTTTGAAACCATGGGAAAGAATAAATAATTATGAGATAATTTTAGAAGAGGAATAACACAGGTAAGACAATTAGATTAATTATGACTAGAGAAGTAAATTGTAAGGTTGAATGTGTCAATGGGTGTATTTTAGGGGATGATTGTCCTCATCGGGAGTATGCCAAGGAGGCAAAAAGGTTTATGAATGATACTTCTTTGGATAAGATGCTGGAAATGGCGGAGGCGGCACGGTTGAAAAAATTGACTGAGCCTCCTAAGTGGGTTATTCCTGATGATATTTAATAATATTTCTCCCTATTTTCTAAATTTGTGGAAATAGGGATTTTTACTTTTGGGGGGAGGTTTTGCCATGGTTTGGAAAGTAGGAAATAAGTAGATGGGGATTATTGTTTTAGGTGGCTACCCACAGGAGAGTTTGTCCATATTCTACTGGTTCGCCATTTTCCACCGCAATCTCCATTACTTGCCCTGTAATTTCGGATTCGATTTCGTTCATCAGTTTCATGGCTTCGATGATACATACCACACTGCCCACACTAATTTTTTCTCCTACTTCCACGAAGGGGGCTTCTCCGGGGGCTGATGCTCGGTAAAATGTTCCTACCATGGGGGAGGTAATTTCTTTCCAGTTATCTCGCTTGTTGCCATTACCTTCGGTTGGTTTTTCGCTGGTGGGGGTAGGTGGTGGTGCGATCGCCTCTGGCTGAGTATGGGCGACTGTCGGGGTGACAGGCACGGGGGCGGGGGTAATGGTGTAGTTGGGCGTTGCCACTTCAGGGGTACTTTTATTAACTGTTAACTCGAAGTCTCCTTCTTTGATAGTTAACTCGGTAATGTCTGTAGTGGCGATCGCCTCTATAAATTCTTGTAATTGCTTAAAATCTATTGGCACTGTTAATTTTTTTTGATCTAAAAGGTTTATGTTAACAAAGTCAAAGTTAATCTTAGCTTAGTTTTCTCTACCTAAATAAGTATCGGTACGGGTATCAATTTTGATTTTTTCACCGATGGAAATAAATAAGGGTACCATAACCTGCGCCCCTGTCTCGACGATGGCTGGTTTTGTGCCTCCTGTGGCAGTATCCCCTTTGACACCGGGATCGGTTTCTGTCACTTCCAATACCACAGAGGTAGGTAATTCTACATCTAACACTGTATCATTCCAGTAAAGAATATTGACCTCCATTTCTTCCTTGAGGTATTTGGCGCGATCGCCAATTTGCTCCTCAGATAATCTTGCTTCTTCAAAGGTTTCCATATCCATGAACACATATTGATCCCCATCTTTGTAGGTATGTTGCATGGTACGCTTTTCAAGATTGGCTTGAGGTACTGTTTCTCCTGCCCTAAAGGTTTTTTCCATGGTATTACCTGTTTGGGCGTTTTTTAACTTAGTACGCACAAAAGCCGCCCCTTTACCCGGTTTTACATGGAGGAATTCAACAACTTTCCAAACACTGCCATCTAATTCGATGCTGACACCCGTGCGAAAATCATTACTAGAAATCATACAGTTTATTAAATACTAATCAATATCTTGACAATGGCGATAAAAAACACCTAAACTATATTCTCTCAAAATGGAACAATTGACAACGCAAAAGTCAATGAACAATGGACAATTAGCAATGGACAATTAACAATTAAACTTATTTTTAGGGTATTTTGTTTAGTTAGTTAGGCTGTGAGGATGTATTTATATCACAGAAACCAACATAAGGTCGTTAGTGAATTGTCCAACAACTTTTATTTACAAAGCGGGTGGGGGGAATCGAACCCCCATCATTAGCTTGGAAGGCTAAGGTTTTACCACTAAACTACACCCGCAGGTGCTTTGCTGATTAACTATTATAGCTAAACCTTTTTTCTTTTGCAAGGACATTGTCTATTTTTTCTCACCAACTCCTTATGTACTTCAAAAAAAATCCCCATAGGGGTAAAATTATATTACATTTTATTAAGAAATATGGATATAGTTACCGTTACTTTTTTTGTTTTATTATTATTCCAAGGAGTTTGTACCTTTATTCTTTTAGCTAGACTATTCCGAGGAGCAAAAAGATTTCCCCCCCTCACACCTCAGTTTGCCAATCCTCAACAATTAGCAAAGGTTTCAGTGGTAGTACCAACTTTAAATGAAGTAAACCGCATTGATGGAATGTTATTAGGCATTACCCGTCAAACCTATGAAGTGAGAGAAATATTAATCGTTGACAGCTATTCTGAGGATGGCACAAGGGAAAAAGTGAAAGATGTTGCACAAAAAGATCCTCGTGTCAAGTTATTAAGTGATCCTCCTTTGCCTTCTAATTGGGTAGGGCGCCCTTGGGCTTTACATAATGGTTTTTTGGCAAGTTCTCAGGATAGTGAGTGGATTTTGGGCATTGATGCGGATACTAAGCCTCAACCGGGTTTGATTCCTAGTTTGCTTAATTTTGCCGAAACCCACGATTATGATGTGTTGTCGTTGTCTCCTCAGTTTATCCTCAAATCAGGGGGTGAGTGGTGGTTACAACCTGCTTTATTAATGACTTTGCTATATCGTTTTGAGTCTTCGGGGGTGAATGCCATGACTCCTGAAACGGTGATGGCTAATGGTCAATGTTTTTTGATCAAACGGAAGGTATTGGAAGAGTTGGATGGTTATGCCATGGCTTCTAATTCTTTTTGTGATGATGTTACCCTTGCCCGTGGTGCGGCGATGAAGGGTTATAAGGTGGGTTTTGCTGATGGGGCGAAGTTGATTAAGGTAAGGATGTATGAGGGATTGCAAGAAACTTGGCACGAGTGGGGGCGCTCTTTGGATTTGAAGGATGCGGCTTCTCGGGCTCAACTATGGGTTGAGTGTGGTTTTTTGGCTTTGGTGCAGGGTTTACCTTTACCTATGACCATTTTTGGTTTACTGAACTATCATGATTATGATTTTCTCAGTTTTAAGTTATTATTTATCCTTAATTTGTTTTTATTGTTAGTTCGTTTTGCTCTTTTAGGTGCGATCGCCCCTAGTTATGAAAAAGGAAAATCGGCGAGTAGTCTATTATTCTGGCTATCACCTACCGCCGACACTGTCGCTGTTGCTCGTATTATTATTTCTGCCCTTAGTAAACCAAAAACATGGCGAGGAAGAAATTACGGATAATTAGTGATTCATGGCGTTGATAATTCGAGCAAGAATTTCGGCACTGTCAAATAAAGCCAATTTTTTACAATTATTACTCATCTGCCTCAACTTAATTTTATCCTTGATTAACTTGGTGACGGTTTTTTGTAAAACATCGGGGGTTAGGTCATTTTGGCGAAACACCAATCCTGCATCGGCTTCGGCGAATACTTGAGCATTCAAAAACTGATGATCTTCCGCCGCAAAGGGATAGGGTATCAGCACTGAGGGGGTTTTGGTTATGGCTAATTCTGTCAAGGCGCTAGCCCCAGAGCGACTGATGGCAAAGTCTGCCCTTTGTAATAACCCTGCCATGTTGTCATAGAAAGTCATTTCGATGTAGTTGGGATGTTCGAGAGTCCCAAAATCATCATCTCTATTCCCCGTGAGATGAACGATATACCAACCGTTTTTGAGCCATGCAGGGGCGCATTGCCTAACTAATTTATTGAGGGCTACGGCTCCCTGAGAGCCTCCCATGGCAACGATTACAGGAACATTGTCAGGGATTTTAAAATCAAGGGGTTGGGGGGATAAAAATTCTTGCCGTACAGGGGTACTCACCCATTGGGTTTTGGCTTTGGGTAAATATTTTTTGCTGCCCTCAAAGCCTAGGGCAACGAGGTTACATCTTTTCCCCAAGAGTTTGGTTACTTTGCCGGGGAGGTAGTTCGATTCGTGGAGGATGACGGGTACTTTTGCCAGTTTTGCCCCGATGATGGCAGGGGCGGAAATATAACCCCCTGTGGTGAATACTAAGTCAATTTTTTCCTTTTTAATCAGTCTATAGGTAAAGGCGATCGCCCCTGCCATTTTAGCAAGGAGAAAAATAGTTTTAACACCCAACTTAGTTTGAAAACCATCAATATCAACGGTATGTAGAGGATAAGAATCAGGCACCAAGGAGGTTTCAAGACGATTGGGAACTCCTAACCATTGAATATCGTAATGGGATAGTTGTTGAGCAACAGCAAGGGCAGGAAATAAATGCCCCCCCGTACCACTAGCAGCGATTAACAGTTTCGACTTATGATTAGACACAATCGGGATAATTTTAAAAAATCAACAGTAAAAGGTTTGAGGAAAATCTTAACTGGTTATATATCAAGAACAACCAATACATAATAGCTAAGAGTTATTACTAGGTTACAAAAACCCGATTATACTTTACCATTAAAAAATCAATAGTTCACAGTCAAAATAAAAAGGTGTCTAACCCACACCAAAAAATAAGCAAACGAAAAATCATGATTTATTTTTGGCAACAAGTATATAATTTTTGTCAGCACATTACCGCTCGTATCGGAGACAAGTTATTAGAAGATTTTGCCAAATTAGAGCCAACCCGTAAAGCTGATGGTAGTCTTGTTACCGCCGCCGACAAGTGGGCAGACAAGGAGATTCGAGAGGCTATCAAACAATGTTTTCCCACCCACGGTATGCTCACCGAAGAAACCGAGCATGTGTTGCCCATGAATGACTGGTGTTGGGTAATTGATCCTATTGATGGCACGACCAATTTTACCCGAGGACTTCCTATATGGGGGATTTCCATCGGTTTACTATTCAAAGGCACTCCCGTATTCGGTTTTGTACATTTTCCCCAAATTCAACAAACCTACCATGGTTATTATTATGGCGATACAGGTTTGACAGGGCCCAAAGGTGCTTTTCTAAATGGCGATCGCATTTATACCAGTACCGCCGACGCTAGTATGAATCATATCTTTACTGTCTGTGCCAGAAGCACCGAAATATTAACTCGTTATTTCCCTTGTAAAATCAGACTCACAGGAGTAGCTAGTTATAATATGCTCTTGGTGGCCTGTGGTGCCGCCCTTGGAGCCGTAGAAGCCACCCCCAAAATTTGGGACATCGCCGGGGCCTATCCCATTCTCAGAGGTGCAGGGGGGCAGTTAGTACACCTCGAACCCGACAAGGTTTTTCCCCTTACCCAAGGATTAGACTACAGTAAGCGAGGTTTTCCCTCCCTATCCGTCGCCCATCCCAAACTCATTGATGAGTTTAAACCTCTGGTGGAATTTATCGGCGAAAAAGCCAAGGTTTTGCAAAATTAAAAATAGTTCAAGTTGTAGTAAATAAAACTTACTTTTTTTCTAACCTAAATAAAAATATCATCAAACCAATTACCCCCAACTGCACCAATAAATTAGAGATATTATCTTGAACATTTTTACCAGCCAAAATTTGGGCGAAAAAAATAAAAGCACCAATGGCTCCAGAAGCTCCAAAACCAATATAAATAAACTTACGTAAACCCCGATAAGGGGCTTGGGCTTCTGCCTTTAAATAAGCATATTTTTCGGGATCAGTTTGTTTTAAATTTGAACCATTATTTTTTGAAAAATTCTCTTGAGGAGATTTATTATTCATAAAAAAAGTAACTTTTGATTGCTATTGAAAAGGAAAATGTTGTTTCACCATATACCAAAAGGATTTATCCCAATAGTCATAATGACCAACAATTAAATTATCCTTTAACTTTAACTCACTGCGACCAGAAACCGAAATAAAAGGCTTCCAAGGTAGAGGGCTATTCCATGACATTGTCCAACGAGTATTGATTTGTTCTCCATCTTGATTAATTTCGTGGAGTTCCAATTTAAGATTTTGAAACCATTTTTTGAGAAAAGCGATCATATCCTGATACTTTTTTAAACCCTGAAAATCATAAATAGGATCCTTGAAATAAACATCGTCAGCATAAATACTATAGGTTTGATTTTCAGGAAATCTTTGATAATCTGCTTTGATAATTTCTATTAAATCCATAATTTTAAATATTTTTGATAAACTTTTTTGTGATTATTATAATAATTTTCAATTATAGCAATTAAGCATTAATTTCCTCATCAGTATTATTTTCTAACTCCTGTAAAATATGAATTTTTAATCCTTCCAAATCTCGCTGTAATTTCTTCTTACTGCTCATGGCTTGACGCTGATCTTTAACATCCAACATTTGACTAACCGAAAGCCATTGTTTAAGATTTGTTCTTTGTTTTAACAGTATTTTATAAGATAAAATTCCCTGACATTCATTAGATTGATTAAGTGCAAAAAATAACAAATGATATTTTGTCGAATCACTCAATAAACTGGCAATTTGTCTTCCCATATTAGTTTTTAAATCCAAATAACAAGGAAGCCATCTAGCACCTAATTCTTCGCTATATAAAGCAGTTAACCAAAGAATCATGGGATGGGGATAACTCTGGAAAATAAACTGATTATAACGAACATTGCCCATGCGTTGTTCAATATCTTCACCATCCAACATTGTGCAGAGAGTCGGAATTTGCTTGTTTTCATATTTAACGACACGGGGAAAAACAATTTTTTGTTGAGGTTTACTAACAGGCCATTTAGTATTCAATAAAAAAGTCCTTAAGTCTTCTTTTTGTTCATTTGGACTATGGGGGTGATTAGAAAAAAGATAAGTAGTTTTATTATCTTGAGAATTAGACTCTAGGGCAGGACTAAAATTGAAAAATTTACGACCAATAAAATCCAATTTTTGTCTAATTTCCCCAGCATTCTGAGGTCGATCTTGAGGATTTTTTTCTAGGCATTGCATAATTAATTCCCTTAATTCTGGGGGAATATCTAGGGTGGGGGGAATATCATCGGCAGGAATTTCTACATGGGCTTTGTACCATTCCCCTACAGAATTATGTTCTGGTTGCCAAGGTAATCTTTTGGTCAACATTTCATACATAATTATGCCAAAACTGTAAATATCAGCACGGTTATCTATGTCATGCCCTTGTAGTTGTTCGGGGGAGGCGTAGCGAGGAGTACCCACAAACTCTTCTTGGGCTTGATTTTGGTCATCTTGACTTACTTTTGCAATGCCAAAATCAAGAATTTTGATTTGTTCTTTGCCATCCTCACCATCAATCACAAAAATATTGGTAGGTTTTAAGTCTCGATGAATGACAGGACAAACTTTACCCTGAAAAATGATGCCATTATGGGCTGTTTCGAGGGCAAAACAGATTTGACGGGTAAAATCAAAAAACTTTTGTAAGGAGATAGGATGAAATTCAATTATATCCGCCAGATTTTCTCCCTCTAATAGTTCCATGACATAGAAAGGTACTTTGTTATGGTCAACTCCATAATCGCTGACTTTGACAATGTGAGGAGACATTTCCGACAATAGGGCGCTGATGGTTGCCTCTTGTTGGAATCTGTCGATCATTTTCATGTCATCCAAGGCTTTGGCTAAAATTTTAATAGCAACAGTGCCTTGACGGGCAGTTTTATCTTTGGCTCGATATACTTTGCCCATCGCCCCTGAACCTACTATTTCCAGTAGTTGATAACGTTGTA
The DNA here is from genome assembly GCA_000317655.1 of Cyanobacterium stanieri PCC 7202. Classification (NCBI taxonomy): domain Bacteria; kingdom Bacillati; phylum Cyanobacteriota; class Cyanophyceae; order Chroococcales; family Geminocystaceae; genus Cyanobacterium; species Cyanobacterium stanieri. The sequence continues at coordinate 641,113 of CP003940.1, read as the reverse complement.
CTAGCAAGTTTTCGGCGGATGACTCCCTACTATTCATTGTTGCTTATATTTATCTTTAGTTATCCCATCTATTATATATTTTAAGGGAAGAGATGAGGGGTAATTATTTATTTACTCAGTACCTCTTTTCCTACTGATTCATACTTTTTCCATGCTTGTCTGGCTCGAAAATCTCCGTAATCTTTGACAGTTAAACCTTGTTGAGATGCTTTTTCAAAAGCAACTAAAAGGGGAATTTCGGTTTTGAAACTGGGCAGTTGGTTTTCTTCTAAAAATTTTCGGGCATTTCTACCGTTGACGGTGCGCGAGTCAACTTTGGTCAAAAGAATTTTATAGTTAGTTTTTAAGTCTTTTAGTATATCCACGGCTTTAACGGTGGCATCTAAATCGAGATGGTTGGGGGTGGTGGGTAAAATGATTAGGTCACTACCTTGGGCTAATTCTTTGAGGTCATCAATTTCGGGACGGGCTTTCATATCGGTGATGACATGGTCAAATTTACCTACTAGGGGGGCTGAACCTGCCTGAGAGGCTACGGTAAAGGGTAGTTTTTCATCCCTTGCCCATACCAGTGCAGAACGGTTGCGATCTGCATCTATGAGGAGGGTTGGGGCATTTTCTTGTAAATAGGTAGATAGATGGATGGCGGTGGTGGTTTTGCCCACTCCACCTTTTAAGGAAATAATTGCTATAAACATTTGCTCAAAATCGTTTTTTAAATTGCCATAATCTCTTGATTATATTACTTCTGAGGGCTATGGACAAAATAATTGATGATGATGTTTGTTTAAAATTTTATTCTTCTTTTACCTTGCCGAAGCGGCGATCGCGCTTTTGATAATCAAGGAGTGCTTGATGAAATTCTTGACGGTTAAAATCGGGCCATAGGGTAGAGGTGACATACATTTCGCCATAAGCCATTTGCCACAAAAGGAAATTACTCAGACGCATTTCTCCACTGGTACGAATTAATAAATCAGGATTAATGATTCCCTTGGTATAAAGATGATTTTCAAAAATATCCTCATTAATATCCTCTACCTGCAACTTCCCCTCTTGTACCTGAGTGGCAATATGACGACAAGCATGGAGAATCTCTTGACGACCACCATAATTTGTAGCAACATTAAACTGAATGCCCTTATTATTGGCAGTGGTATCCATGGCGTAGGCAATTTCTCTTTGCAAAGAAGCGGGTAACACCGTTAAATCGCCAACAAATCTGATTTTTACCCCTTCGGTCATCATTTCAGCCAATTCTCTGCGCAAAACTCCTTCAAACAAAGTCATGAGAAAATCAACTTCTAACCTTGGTCGTCCCCAGTTTTCAGTAGAAAAAGCGTAGGCAGTTAAAACACCAATTCCCCAATCATCACAACACCGTAACAAATTTTTGAGGGCATCTACACCCTTTTGATGTCCTACCACACGGGGTAGGGAACGTTTTTTTGCCCAGCGTCCATTACCGTCCATGATTACCGCCACGTGACGGGGCATTTTTTCGGGAACTAAATCAGAAGGCAATTCAATTAAACTTTGCGCCACATTCATTCAACAATTAACTCTCAAGTAATTATATTACCTCAATTATCCATCCGTGAAATTTTCGGTAATAGTCTAAGTCATAATTTACTTGAGTGGTAGGGTGGGGGTTATGTTCCCCATCACCCTTTTTATTCATTACATTCTGGCAAGAGAAGATATTTGTGCCAACTTACCTTTTTCTAATCCTGTCAACTCCTCAAGATTAATCCAACCTTCTTTGAGAAGTTGAGCAAAGGTAAAAACTAACATGGGCTCTCGATTATCGTATTTCCCATCAAGATCATAGCGTTTGGAACTAAGAAGATCATGGACTTGCCAAAGTTCTTCTACTTGTTGTAAGTTCTCAATTTTGTTCTTGACTTTTTCAACCAAGGTTTTTGTTTCTCGTTCGTAGGCTTTTTTTAAAACCCGCTCACTAATCTCTATTTCTGTTTCTGTCCATCCTGTAGTAATAGTAGTTGACATGAGTATTTATAACTAGAATATATAACATTTATTAAGCATTGTAATATCATACCAATATCTTGTGGGGAATGGGGAACAAGAAATAGGGAATGGTTTTTTGACTTTAATGACCCTCATTGGAAAATGGGTTTAATGCTGGTAAGATCAAAAGTTGTAAATAATAAAAATATTAAATTAATTGATGATAAAATCTTATTTTTCCAAGTTATTGGCTTTAGTCCTCGTGGTGGTTGTCGGTTTGGTGGGTTGTGGTAGTACCACGGGTTTAACTGGTAATTATACCCAAGATACTATGACTGTTTTAGAAAAGGTACAAGTGGCGATCGCCCTTCCTGCAGAAACAAGTATCGAAGAGAAAAAAGAAATCCAAGACGAAACCAGAAAACAAATTAACGATTACATTTCCCGTTATCGTAAAAACAGTAACTATGGTGGACTAAAATCCTTTACCACTATGCAAACGGCCCTTAACTCCTTGGCTGGTTATTACACCTCCTACGGAAATCGTCCTATCCCCGAAAAACTCAAAAAACGTTTGAATCAGGAATTTAAGCAGGTTGAATTTGCCTTAAACAAGGGATACTAAATTAATTGATAATTGATAATTGAGAATGAATAATTAATTTTTACTTTTGTAAATCAACGCAAAATCCTAAAAGCTAAGTTCAGATAAACACTGATAATGTAATTCCTCCAGAGTTGGGGGATTGATCTCATTTTTCTCTCGAAATTTGACAAAAGATTGGTAACAATAGGGCAGGAGATATGTTTTTCCTGTCTATTTTTTTGCCAAATTTTGGTTACTACGACTGATGGTTAATTGCTGAATCTCCACGAACATCACGAATAGGACCATCAAACAAAACCATTATCAATTGTGAATTGTCCATCATCATTGTAAAATTTGCAAAGAGTAAAGTTTTTTACTTTAAATATATTAAATTTTTGATAAACAAAAGGACATATATCCATGGCAAAAAAAACTATTGCAAATTTAAGTGCATCAGATTTAGAGGGAAAAAGAGTATTAGTCAGGGTTGATTTTAACGTACCCATGGACGGCGGAAAAATCACCGATGACACCCGTATTAGAGCCGCTTTGCCCACCATTAACGAATTAACCTCAAAAGGAGCAAAAGTAATTTTATGTAGCCACATGGGGCGCCCCAAGGGTGAGGTGAAAGATAGTTTGCGTTTAACCGCTGTGGGTGTACGTTTATCTGAGTTATTGGGTAAAAATGTTGTTAAATGTGATGATTGTATTGGTGATGCCGTCACTGCCGCTGTTAATGGTTTAAATAATGGTGATGTGGCATTGCTCGAAAATCTCCGTTTTTATAAGGAAGAGGAAGCCAATGACGCTGAATTTGCTAAAAAATTAGCTAGTAATGCTGATTTATATGTAAATGATGCTTTTGGTACTGCCCACCGCGCCCATGCTTCCACTGAAGGGGTTACTCACCATCTTTCTACCTCTGTGGCAGGTTTCTTGATTGAGAAGGAATTAGAATTTTTACAAAAAGCCATCGAAGCCCCTAAACGCCCCTTAGTTGCTATTATTGGCGGTTCTAAGGTTTCTAGTAAAATTGGGGTAATTGAAACTTTATTGGAAAAATGTGACAAACTCATCATTGGCGGTGGAATGATTTTCACTTTCTACAAAGCCCGTGGTTTGGCTGTGGGTAAGTCTTTGGTTGAGGAAGATAAGTTAGAATTAGCGAAGGCTTTGGAAGCTAAGGCAAAAGAAAGAGGAGTGGAATTTTTATTACCTACTGATGTGGTGGTAGCTGATAATTTTGCCCCTGATGCTAATGCTCAAACCGTTGCGGTGGAAAATATTCCTGATGGTTGGATGGGCTTGGACATTGGCCCTGATGCTATTAAAACTTTCCAAGATGCCCTCGCTGATTGTGGTAGTGTTATCTGGAATGGCCCTATGGGTGTGTTTGAATTTGATAAATTTGCTCAAGGTACAGAGGCGATCGCCCATACCCTTGCAGGATTAACCGAAGGTGGTACAATTACTATCATCGGCGGTGGAGACTCCGTAGCGGCGGTAGAGAAAGTAGGGGTAGCCGAAAAAATGAGCCACATTTCCACTGGTGGCGGTGCAAGTTTAGAGTTATTAGAAGGTAAAGTGTTACCCGGTATCGCCGCTTTAAACGAAGCATAATTTGTAGGTTTCAGGTGTCAGGTATTAGGTGTTAGGTATTAGAAACTAACCTCCGTTTGGCATAATAGTTGTCAGTATGGTAGAGACGTACCATGGTACGTTCGTACAGGTTGCAGTTTATTAATTATCCATTGTCAATTGCTAACCATTCCCTTAATTATCAATTACATTTATGGAATCTACTTTAGATTTTGCCACTTATACATTATGGTCTGCCTATGGCACCATCGCATTTTTCATTTTAGCTATTCTTGGATTCATTTTTAAATGGGGTTTTCGTTTCCGTTTTGTGGGTGCTACAGGCTTTATGATAGTATTAACCATTGGTCTATTTGGCTTAAGTTTAGGCTTATTTGGGCGCCCGACCATCCCCAACGCTACCAGATTTAACCTTGTCTATGACAATGGCGCTAATCAAGCGGTAATTGCTGTATCTAGTGATATTACCAAAGAGCAATTGGAGGCTACTTTGCAACAAGCCGCCATCGATTTGTTTTCCTATGGCAGAAGTGCCAATGATGGTGATGCTAAGTTAACCGTTAGGGCAAGGGCGCAATACCATGGTGATGGTTTTACTTATCCTATTTATTTAGGGCAGTTGAGGCGATCGCTCTTTCAACAACAAGATGATAACATCGACTTACAAATATTTAACAAAGAGTTTGCTCGTTTAAAATCTTTAGAAAAAAAATAAGTAACCTCAATTTACTCGTGATATTAAATTCGGATAAATTGTTACAATGAAAGTCCCCCAGAATTGGGGGATTTAGGGGGCAAAACAGGATTCCTTTTCATAACTGATTCGTCGAACTTGATATGAAAGGGGAGATGCCCAAAGCAGAGGGGTAGGGATTTAGGAAGCAAAAGATAATATTATCAATTATCAATTATCAATTGTTAATTGTTCATCTACTGTTCCACTGTTCAATAAAAGAATCTGCCAAAGAAGCGCTCATGGGTTTAGCATAATAATAACCCTGACCATAATCACAACCAATTTCCTTTAAAATTTCCTCCTGAATGGGTAACTCAATCCCCTCTGCCACCACATCAAGGGATAAATTATGGGCAAGAGATACAATGGCTTCCACAATAGCATTTCTTTCGTGTTCACGATTAATCGATTCAATAAAAGCACGATCAATTTTGAGAGTATTAAAAGGCAAAGCGTGTAAGTAACTAAGGGAAGAATAACCTGTGCCAAAATCGTCAAGGGAAATTTTGAGGTGGCGAGTTTGAATATTATCAAGGATATATTTCGCTGTTTGAAAGTTATCCATTAAAACACTTTCGGTAATTTCTAGCTTTAGTAAGAGGGGATTTACCCCTGTTTGTGCCACACAACGATCTATTTTTCCCAGAAAGTCATGCTCTAATAACTGCTTACTAGATACATTAATCGCAACGGACAAATTAAGCTGAGGATATTTATCTTGCCATTGTTTTGCTTGAAAAGCGGCGGTGCGAAAAATCCAATCCCCCAAAGAGACAATTAAACCGTTTTCTTCGGCAAGGGGAATGAATTTGACAGGGGAAATAAAACCTAATTCGGGATGAAACCAACGGATTAGGGCTTCAAATCCTGCCACTTGTGATGTTTTGAGATTAATTATGGGCTGATAAAAAAGTTCTAGTTCATTATTTTCTAATGCTTTTCTGAGATATGATTCTAGCTGTAATTTTTGCACTAATTCTTTGTGCATGATGGGCTTAAATAGTTGATAACAATTTTTGCCCACTGTTTTGGCTTCGTGCATGGTTAAATCAGCATCTCTGATCATTTGTTCGGCATTTTCATAACCAATGGAACTTAATGTAATACCAATGCTTACTGATGATGCTACATAGTGATTTTCTAAGTAATAGTCGGTATCGCAAATATTAATGATATTTTCAGCTACTTTTCTGGCTTGATTGGGAGATTCTAATTCTTCGAGGAGAATGACGAATTCATCTCCGCTGACACGGGCAACGGTATCCTTTTCACTGACACAGGAAATAATTTTACTAGCAATAATTGATAAGAGTTGATCACCAATATTATGCCCCATGCTATCGTTAACTTTTTTGAAATTATCAATATCTATCAACAGTATGGCACATAATTCGTGGGGGTTGCGATCGCACCTTTTGAGAGTTTGAGCAAGTCTATCCATTAACAAGAAACGATTGGCTAAACCAGTCAAGCTGTCATACATACTATCATGAAGCATTTGCTCCTGCATATTTTTTATTTGAGAAATATCAACGATTTGCTGAATGAGTTGTAAGATTTCTCCTCGAGCATTTCTGAGAATGGTAATATCAACCATGGTATGAATTACGGTGCCATTTTTGCTGATATATCTTCTCTCTTGGCTGTATTGTTGTTGAGTGTCTTTGAGGATACTTTCAAGGAAAAAATAATTTTTGGATACATCATCGGGATGATAAAGGATTTTTTCATTTTGATTAATTAATTCTGTGGAGGAGTAATTAAGTAGTTGACAGAGAGAATTATTAGTTTTTTGAATTACTCCTTTTTTATTGGTAATCATCATACCAATGGGGGCTAGTTCAAAAATTAATTGCAATTCTCTTTCGCTTTTTTTGAGGGCTTTTTGGGTTAAATTTTTCTTGGTAATATCGGTAATAATGCCGTCAATTCTGATCAGTTTTTTATAGTTATCAAATACTAAATAAGCCCTATCTCTGACATATTTTTCTTCACCATTACAGGAGATAATTCGATATTCTATATCATGGCTATTGCTATCTTGATCGAAGATGGCAATATTCAAAATTTTACTATAATAATCTTTGACTCTTTCTTTGTCTTCGGGATGGACTAACTCTAACCAAAAACATCTTTTTTGGAAAAATAATGATAGTTCACATTCATATAAATTGGTGGCGGCAGTGTTGATATAAATTAGTTGTAATGTTTGCGGATGAATTGACCAAATGACATCCTCAAGGGAAAATAAAACTCCTTTTAATCTCTCCTGACTTTCTTCTAGGGCGACTCTAATATATTCTTTTTCTAACTCTTTTTCCTCTGCAATAATTGCTTTTGCTATACTATGGGCGATCGCCTCTAAAAGATATTTTTGTTCTCTAAAATAATGAACATTATTATCTATATCAAATAAATGAATTGTGCCATAAATTGAGCCATTAATCCAGATGGGAGTTGCTAAATAACTCGTAACACTTAAATTGTTGATAAAATTATCATTAGTAAGAGAATTGAAGTGAGTAGAATAACCATTATAAATAGTATCTTTTATTGTGCAGATTTCTCGAGATAGAATGTGCATCAAAGAATATTCATTATCAAAAAATAGTTGATCTGAAAAAGAAAAATATTGACCAATTATCAAAGATTTATATTCAGATACTTCCATGACTACTCCTATTTGCATTCCCAAAATTTCACAGGCATAACTTAAACATTGTGATAAATTAGTTGTTAAATCTTGGTTTAAATCATACTGAATTTCATTAATTTCTTGTAATTTTTCCTCAAAATATCGAGATTGATGGCTAGAAATATCGAATGAAGATTGATAATTATATTCCTGAGTGACATCCCTTTCAATAATAATAAAGTTAGTTAATTTTTTTTGTTTACAAATAGGATATAAGTAAACCTCACTCCAATATAGTTCCCCAGTTTGACGATAGTTTTTAATTATAACGTTAGTTTCTTTTCCACGGGCGATCGCACTTGTCAAATTTTCTAAACCATACTCACTAGAATTTTGATGAAAAAGAGATGAATAATTTTTTCCTAAAACATCGTCTTTTTGATAACCAGTTATGTTCAAAAAACAATCATTAACATAAATAATAGGATAATCAACTTTAGTAGCATCAAGAATAACTAATCCATTAAGGATAAAATTAACCCCTTTATCAAGCAAATCAAGAGTATTATTCTTATCAAGATGAATGCGATTTTGTTGTAAAAAATGAATATAACTATTAATTAAATTAATTTCAAGCTCATTAAAAATATTTTCCTCCTCACTATAAAATCCAACTATCCCAATTTTTTCATCACTATAAGGATGAACCACAGTAAAAATTGCCCCTGAGTTTAAATTATATTCATCCACTGAAAAATTAAACTTGAATCTTTTTTCGTTTTTTAGTTTTTCAAAAATTAAATGTGTTTCTTCAGAAGACCACAAAAAGCCTAATTCGTTATCGTGAATATTACAAACAGTATGGGGATACTGTTGTTTATTTAAGCCTGTAGAGTATTTTAATTTGAATTTATTATCTCTAGGTAAATATTCAAAATAATAGCTGTGAGATACATCTAATAAACTACTAATATTTTTGATTAATTCGATATAGTAATATGGACTGTCTATGAGGTCAATTTTTTTTAACTCATCTGCAATTAATTTTTGGTAATCAGATTCTTGCTGAAGAAAATTATTTTTTTCCTCAAAGGATAATAATTGATAAGATTTTAAATCTAATTTATGTTTTAAAATAATACTATTATTTCTTTGCTTGATGACAACATAAGTTAAAATAATGTTAATAGCAAATAAAGATAAAATTAAAGACCAAAGTAAGTACATAAAACTAAAGGAAGAGTTAAATTTTGTTGAAAAGAGAACTTTTATCCATAGGATTTTGCCAAGGGAAGGCTACGGATAAAAGTTATTCTCGATAGTTCTATTTTTGTGTTGATGATAATTAAACATTACTGGTACTCTTAGAAAATGAAAAAATGATTACTTTTGATTATATAAGAAATATTAAATTAATTATAAATCGTGACTTCGATTTTGCGATAAATGAAGGATAGAGGTTTGAAAAGGGTCATAATTAATAACTGACATTAAGCAATACTTTTGACATCTAAGCCCTGAAATCTGATCCTTGATTAAAATAATTAATTATATTTTTGCCTAACATCAGTTAATAATAATTAGAAGTAATTAATCATGTCCTATATTCAATGAATTACAATCTAGCAAAAGAAATTGCGATCGCATCTATCCAACAATCAGCGCAACTGTGCCAACAAGTAAGAGAGAATATCCCCAAAGCGATAGAAAAAGAAGATAAAAGCCCCGTAACCGTTGCCGATTTTGGTTCCCAAGCCCTAATTTGTAAGGCATTAAAAGAGGCTTTTCCTAATATACCCATTGTAGGGGAAGAAGATGCCACAGCATTGAGAAAACCCGAATCCGTAGATACCATCAACAAAATTACGGGTTATGTAAAAAATATTATTCCCTCTGCCACCAGTGACGAGGTTTTAAACTGGATTGACTATGGTAATGGTAAAGTAGGGGATTGTTTTTGGACATTGGACCCCATTGATGGCACCAAAGGATTTTTACGGCAGGATCAATATGCGATCGCCCTTGCCCTTATTGTAGATGGAGAAGTAAAATTAGGCTTATTGGGTTGTCCTGCGCTCAAATTAAGCCAAGGGGAGACAGGATGGCTATTTGTAGCCGAAAGAGGAAAAGGAGCCTATAGAATGCCCCTAGCAGGGGGTGAGATGATCAAACAAAAGGTAGTGGACAAAGAAGATGTGAGCCGTTTTCGTTTTGTCGAAAGCGTCGAAGCCAGTCATGGTAACCAAGCCCTACAAAATACCATCGCCCAATCCGTCGGCATCACCACAGAATCTGTGCGAGTCGATTCCCAAGCCAAATACGGCATCGTTTCCTCGGGGGAGGCAGCCCTTTATTTGCGTCTACCTTCCCCAAAATACCCTAATTATAGAGAAAATATCTGGGATCATGCCGCCGGGGCAATCGTTGTCGAAGAAGCAGGAGGCAAAGTAACAGATATGTATGGAAAACCCCTAGACTTTGCCACCGCCTCCAAAATGAATGATAATCGTGGAGTGGTAGTAACCAATGGGGTAATCCATGACACCGTTATCCAAGCCATTAGGCAAGAAAATAATTAAATACCATGACGAGGTGAAGGATTTAAAATAGTTGCCGTGCGATGGGATTGGCGAGGAAAAAGAGCTCGAAAACTAGATTTTCTTTCAGCTTTTAACTCAGGGGTTCTGTTCCACATACTACCATAGAAAAAGAAAGAAATACCCAACCTTTCCCGTCGCACTGCCAAGGCTTTATCCCGAATAAAATCAATGGATTTGATTCGATTACCCAAGCCCGTTAAAATGCCAATACCCACAGGAATCCTATCCCTTGCCTCACGAATTTCGGGACTGGTAATTTCCCTCATAAAAGCAGAAAAATCTGCCCGATATACCTGCACAATCAACTCATTAATTAAATCTTTTCTCACCCAGTCCAACCAATCCTGCAAAAAAGAATTGTAAGCCGTAGTGTAGGGATTGGGAGAAACTGAAAAAATCGCATTGGGTTTTCGGGCTTTAATTTGCCGATTGAGTTGTTCCACAAAATCCGTAATCTTATTCGCCCGCCAGCGCACCCAAGCCCCATCCCGAAAATTAGTGGGGGGATTTTGATTTGTTTCTTGGCGATAAAGATTACGGGTATAAGAATCATAACCAAGACTCACAGGCAAGGCTAAATGATCATCAAATTGAATACCATCAATGTCATAACGATTTATCACTTCCATCACCAAAGAAGTAATAAATTGTTGTACCTCGGGATGAAAAGGATTTAACCACACAACCTCCCCCGCAGCGCTAGAGGTGGTTTGGCTTCCATCTTGGGCTTGGGTTAACCATTGGGGGTGTTTGAGGGCTAATTCTGAAGTGGGAGGTGCCATAAAACCAAACTCAAACCATGGTAAAACCAGTAATTGGTGACGATGGGCTTCATCAATTAATTCTGCCAAAGGTTCTTGCCCTTGAAATCCCCGATGGATGAATGGCTGTATTCCTGCCCTTTGTGCCACAGGGCTAGGGTAGAGGGCATAACCTGAATTCCAGACTACAGGGTAGATAGTATTAAAATTCATGGAGGCAAGATTTGCCATCGCCTCTTTCATTTTAGGACGATCAAAAATAGTTTCAGTATCGCTAGTGGTTAACCATACCCCCCTTATTTCTGGAGTCGTTTGAGAAAAAACAGGAATACTCCAGCCCCCAACCATTAACATGGTAAAGTAAGAGGCAAAAAATAAAGCTAACAATTTCAATGGACGAAAAGAGAACCATTGAGGAGCAAAAGAATAGTGATTCATTAATAGATTATTGTCTATATATTATGTGAATATGATTTGCTTTATTCTATCAGGGAGATTCTAGTTTGTGTGGGATAGAGGAGAGAAATATTTGGCTAAGTTACCACGCACCATTAAAATAAGAACTTGCTAAGAAGATAAATTAATCTGACTCTACTTCGGCTCAGAAGGACAGAATATATATTAAATTTTTATGATAACTGAACAAATATTTGGCAAAAAAAACCCCATTATCGGAGTTGTACATCTACTACCTTTGCCCACTTCTGCTCGTTGGGGAGGAGATTTACAAGCAGTTATGGAAAGGGCAGAACAAGAAGCAACTGCTTTGGCGGCGGGAGGAGTTGATGGTATTATCATTGAAAATTTTTTTGATGCTCCTTTTACTAAGGATAAAGTAGATCCTGCGGTCATAAGTGCCATGACTTTAATAGTTGATCGTATTATGAGTTTGGTTATGTTACCCATCGGCTTAAATGTGTTGCGCAATGATGCTATTACGGGTTTGGCGATCGCCTCTTGTGTGGGTGCCAAGTTTATCCGAGTCAATGTCTATACGGGAGTAATGGCAACGGATCAAGGTTTGATTGAGGGAAAAGCCCATGAAATCCAACGCTATCGCCGAGAATTGGGTCAGGATATAGCCATTTTTGCCGATGTCTTGGTAAAACACGCCCGTCCTTTGGGTACTCCCAATTTAACCAGCGCAGTTAAAGATACCATCGAAAGAGGTTTGGCGGATGCTGTTATTTTATCAGGTTGGGCAACGGGTTTACCCCCTAATCTCGAAGATTTGGAACTGGCTCAACAGGCAGCTAATGGTACTCCTGTATTAATTGGTAGTGGCGCAGACATTGATAATATCGGTGAGTTGATGGGATTTGCTGACGGGGTAATTGTGGCAAGTTCCATTAAAAGAAAGGGTAATATTAATGAAACCATTGATCCTACTAGGGTGTCTCAATTTGTAGAAGCCGCCCAAGAGGTGGTGGAAAAAAAGCCTGAGAAAGTTAAGGAGATGAGGTGATGAGGAGTAGGGGTGATGAGGGGTGAATGATTTATAATACCATTGACCTGAAACCTGACACCTGCAACCTGACACCTCAAATTAATAATTATTGCTAAAATTCAAATCAAATAGATAAATACATATACAGAAAATATTATGATTCGTCGTCGTCGCAATGTGCCGTGGATACAAAAACATTCACGCTTAATTATAGGTGCGATCGCCCTTGTGGGTTTTATTTTAACCTCATACCTAACCTTTATCTCCCTCACAGGGGGGGATTTTGCCTGTGTCGGACAAGAGGCAGGTGCTTGTGATACGGTATTAGATAGTGCCTATGCCTATCCTCTCGATCCTGTGGGTAGAACAGGGCCGCCCCTCAGTCTATTTGGTGCATTGGGTTATCTCGCCATGGGAATATTATCCCTTGCCCCCCTTGCCGTCTCCCCAGAAAATAATAAAAAACTGAGACAAAACCTCGAAAATAACACCTGGTTGTTAATTCTTGCCCTCAGTTTTGCCATGGCAGCCTTTAGCGGTTATCTGATGTATGTTCTCGCCTTTGAGTTACAAACCGCTTGTTATTACTGTATCGGTTCGGCTCTATTTTCCCTTAGTTTCCTTGTCATGGCAATTATTGGTCATGACTGGGAAGACTTCGGACAAATATTATTTATCGGTGCGATCGTTATTTTAGTTACCATCGTTGGTTCCCTAGGAGTTTATTCCAACGTCAATAACCCCATCGCCAACGAAGAAATACCCCTCGCTCCCGGAGAAAGAATCCCCATTTCTCGACCCAACACCGCCGCCCAACCCCCCGTAGGTTGGGAAATTACCACCACCTCTGGGCCAGCAGAAATTGAACTCGCCGAACATCTCGCCTCCGTCGGTGCTACCAAATACACCGCTTACTGGTGTCCTCACTGTTTTGATCAAAAACAGTTGTTTGGAGAAGAAGCCTATAACATCGTCCCCCATATCGAATGTACCCCAGACGGTTTAAATGGCGAACCAGAAAGATGTGAAGGCATTGTAAGGGCATTCCCCACCTGGCAAATTGATGGTCAAATCTATGAAGGTACCTTAACCCTTGATCGTTTGGCAGAGTTAACGGGATATACGGGTAATACTGACTTTAAATATACCCTACCTCGTCGTTAATAACCATTAAATCCCCCAACACAAAACAGGGGGATTTTTATTTTTTCCCTATCAAAATATAAAAAGTCCCCCAGAATTGGGGGATTTAGGGGGCAAAAGGATAATCTTTTCAATAACTGAACACCCAAACTTGATATAAAAATAAAATAATTAAAACTCAACAATTAACGCCAAGATTTATTCTCTAAATCTCTAATTTGTCTTTCCAAACGATCAATTCTACCTCTTAATTCGTCCATTTCAGACTGCCTAGGTACACCCAAATCTTGCAACATATTACGCAATTGACGCTCCATTTGAGTTTGAAAATTACCTGACTCTGACTGCATTTGTTGCATCAAATCATCAACTATTCCCTTGGCTTGATCCGAATTTATTTTCCCTTCTTTTACCCATTGATCACTAACTTCCTTAATTTTCTCTGCCGCCAAAGAAGTCGTACCCACACCAATCATTAATAACTGTTTTAACCAATCGTTATTTTCCATAATTTTCTCAATATAAGTTTTTATTTGCTTATTATCCAATTATTACACTTCTCCATGGGAGAATATCATTTTTCCCGACAACAGCTATTCAAGGTAAAATAAAAATCATTGCCATTATTAAATTACGGGAATAATGATCAACAGTAAAATTACCTTATATAACAGTCTTTCCAAGCAAGAAGAAGAATTGAAAACCATCAGCGACCATGAAGTAAAAATGTATTGCTGTGGTATTACTGTATATGATTACTGTCACTTAGGTCATGCCCGTACTTGTATTGTTTGGGATGTGGTCAGAAAATATCTACAATGGCGAGGTTATAAGGTTACTTATATTCAAAATTTTACAGACATAGACGACAAGATATTAAACCGTGCCAGAAAAGAAAAATGCTCTATGGAAGAGGTGTCAGAGCGTTTTATCAAGGCATATTTTGAGGATATGGAAAGATTGAACGTTAGCCCTGCTGATGCCTATCCTCGTGCCACCCATGCCCTTGATGGTATCAAAAAACTGGTATGGGAATTAGAACAGAAGGGCTATGCTTATCAAACAGGGGGAGATGTTTATTATTCAGTCCACAAGTTTGATGGTTATGGTAAGCTCTCAGGACGTAAATTGGACGATTTACAAGCAGGGGCAGGAGGTAGGGCAAACCAATCGGAAGCCCAAAAAGAAAATGATTTTGATTTTGCCCTGTGGAAGTCTGCAAAACCTGATGAACCTAGTTACGACTCCCCTTGGGGCAAGGGGCGCCCTGGGTGGCACATAGAATGTTCTGCCATGGTGCGGGAGATGTTGGGGGAAACCATTGATATTCATGCAGGGGGGAATGATCTTATTTTTCCCCATCATGAAAACGAAATTGCCCAATCAGAGGCGGTGACGGGTAAATCCTTGGCTAACTATTGGATGCACAATGGCATGGTGAAGGTGGAAGGGGAAAAGATGTCTAAGTCTTTGGGAAATTTTATTACCATTCGAGAGTTATTGGAAAAATATGATCCCATGGCGGTGAGGTTATTTGTTTTACAGGCAAATTATCGTAAACCCATTGACTTTACCAAAGATGCCATGGAGTCAGCAACTAATGGTTGGCATACTTTCTGTGAGGGTTTACAGTTTGGAATCAAGCATGGAACATCTTTAAATTGGACAGAGGACACCCACCATAACATGATCACATCAGTTCAGGAGCGTTTTTGTCAAGAGGTGGATCGAGATTTTAATTTTGCGGCGGGGGTAGCAATTTTGTTTGATTTAGCCAAGGATTTACGGCGAGAATCTAATATATTGGTGCATGAGGGGCGAACAACTCTATCCTCGGAGGAGTTAGGGGATAAATGGTATACTTTAATCACCCTAGCAGATGTGTTAGGCTTGAAGGTGGATTTCTATGAACAAGATTCTGCTCAAACTCAAATGAGTGATGAGGAAATAGAGGCTCTTGTGCAGGAAAGGATCATGGCTCGTAAGGCAAAAAATTACGCGGAAGGCGATCGCATCCGGGATATATTAAAAGAGCAAGGAATTACTCTGATTGATGGGGCTGGTGGTGTAACTAAGTGGCATCGTTAAAAAAATAGTTAATAGTCGGGGAATAAAGGCACACTAAGATCAAAAATTAATGACCATGACAACCCCACCATGGACTCATTAAAGTTTCTTTTTAGTCTTGTGGTCTGAATATTCCTATATTGCTTTTTTACTATGAAAAATAAGATCAAACAAATTAATTTAGGTTTAGTTATCCTGATGGTTTTGGGCTATTTGGGTAACTATTTTAATTTGCGATTATTTTTTGGTATTGATTTTATTTTTGGTAGTATTTTTGTTTGGTTAATCTCCTATTATTATGGTAGATTTTGGGGGTCTGTGTCAGGTTTTGTCGCTAGTATATATACATATTTTTTGTGGGGTCATGTTTACGCTATTTTGGGATATACCCTAGAAGCAGTAATCGTTAATTATTTTTGGAAGAAAAAATCTAAAAGCCTCATTTTATTAACGGCTTTCTATTGGATTATCATTGGTAGCCCCCTAATAGTAATTATCTATGGATATATATTAAATTTATCACTATTAGGGGTTTTATTAATACTTTTAAAGCAGTCTATTAATGGTATTTTAAATGCAGTTATTGCCAGTATTTTTATTTATTATATTCCTATTAATAAATGGTTAAAAGTTAATTTAGGACGCTTAATATTACCTTTTGAACAAACTTTATTTAACTTATTAATTAGTAGTATATTTCTGCCCTTATTGTTGTTTAGTATCATCGCTAGTAATCATCAACTTAGGGAAACAGAAGGGCAAATTATTGTCAAAATAAATCAAGTTACCGAGAGCTTGGCACAGGATATTAGTCTTTGGCAAGAAGAACATCAAAGGGCGATCGAAATTTTGGCACAACAGGAATCTACGGATAATATTAATGATGGAAATGCAAATCTTGCTTTCGTTCTCGATGTTTTGACAGATTTTGATAGTATTTATATCGCTGATGAACAAGGGGTGATAGTTTCAGCAGTTTCTAATAGTGAACAAGAACAGGCAACATTATTAGGATTAGATATTAGTAGTACCGACCATTTTATCCTCTCAAAATTGAATGGAGGTAATATGATTACGGGTATTGATAGCAATATCGCCAATCGCAATTTACACTTAGGTTTTGTTAGTTCTATTGTTAGGGATGGTCAATGGTCTGGGGTAGTTTATGGGGCAATTAATATTAGTTCTTTACAGGATTTTATTGCTCAAAATGCACAAAGTTCTCAAACAGATCTTTTTCTTTTAGGTGAACAAGATCGAATTATTTTGAGTTCCCATAATCATCATACTAGCAATCGTTTTTTTAGTTTACAAACTGATCAAAATTATGAAGTGCGATCGCCCGATAATAACCAATATTTAACGGAAGGAATTTATCACTCTTTGCCCATTGCCCCCGGAATGCCCATCATGGCAAGATGGAGAAATTCAACCTACTTTAGGCAAGTTCCCCTGGACAATAATTTTCCTTTTCGACTGATTTGTAGTGTCCATACTCAGCCCTATGTAGATAACTTACAAAGATATTATGGGCGGTTATTAGCAATTATGATGATCATTGTTATCATCACTTTTTTCTTTGCTTATAAAATTAGTAAAAGTGTCGTCAAACCCATAAAAATTTTAACTAAAATTACCACAGATTTACCCGAAAAAATTACCTCAAATCAAGCGATTGAATGGGAGAATACGAACACCGAAGAAATAGAAATTTTAAGTAATAACTATCAATTGATGGTAGAAATTTTGAGGGAAAAATTTGCACAACTAAAAGAATCAAAAGAAACCCTTGCCATCAGAATAGCCGAACGTACCAAAGAGTTACGATTAAATACCCAAAAATTAGAGCAACAAATAGAGAAAAAGCAAGAAATAGAACAAAAATTAAGGGAAAAAGACGAACGTTATGAGTTGGCAGTTTCTGGTACTAACGATGGTATCTGGGACTGGAATTTAAACACTAACGAAGTGTATTATTCCCCTGCTTGGATGCGTATTATCGGTTATGAAGAAAACCCCCTGCCGCCAATTTTGGATACTTGGTTCGATCGCATTTACACTGAAGACAAGGAAAGAAATTTACAGGAAATATATCTTTACCTCAACAATAAAAAGGATTTATATCAAAACATTCACCGCCTCAAACATCGTAACGGTAATTATATCTGGGTACAAGCCAAGGGAAAGCGAGATTTTGATGGTGAAGGTAAACCCTATCGCCTTGTGGGTACCATTACCGATATTACTGATAAAGTAAAAGTAGAGCAAGAATTAAGAATTGCCAAAGAACAAGCAGAAGCCGCCAACCAAGCCAAAAGTCAGTTTTTGGCGACCATGAGCCATGAAATTCGTACCCCCATGAATGCGGTTATTGGTATGACAGGACTATTATTGGATACAGAATTAACCCCCGAACAACAGGAATTTACCGAAATTATCCGCACCAGTAGCGACAGCCTTTTGAGTATCATTAACGATATTTTGGATTTTTCCAAAATTGAATCAGGAAAACTTGAACTAGAACAACAACCCTTTTCCCTCTATCAAGTCATTGAGGAATCCCTTGATTTATTAGCCCCCAAAGCATCCCAAAAAAATATCGAGTTGGTTTATTTTCTCGATCCTGATATTTCCCCCTCCATTATTGGTGATGTTACCCGTTTACGGCAAGTATTAGTAAATCTGCTCAGTAATGCCGTTAAATTTACTCCCACGGGGGAGGTTATCCTATCTGTCACCATTGATTCCCATAGTATAGGCGATCGCCGTTATTCAAACCTCCTGTTTGTCATCGAAGACACAGGTATCGGTATCCCCCGTAATCGTATGGATAGATTGTTTAAAGCCTTTTCCCAAGTAGATGCCTCCACTACTCGCAACTATGGCGGTACAGGGTTAGGATTAGCCATTTGTCAAAAATTAGTACATCTGATGAAAGGTAATATGTGGGTAGAGAGTAAAGGACATATCGCTGGGGAATACCCTCCTCAGTGGCAGATAACCTCCCATAGCGAAACCCCCGGCTCAAAATTTTGTTTTACCATCAAAACCCGTTTTTCGAGTAACATTCCCCCCTCCATCGAAGCCCAAAATTCATTTTTGCAGGGGAAAAAAGTTTTAATTGTCGATGATAATGAAGTAAATCGCCGTATGTTGCGCACCCAGTGTGATAAATTTGGGCTAGAGGTGTTAATCACTGCATCAGGGGAGGAAACCCTTGCCCTAATAGCAGAACAACCCGACATTGACTTAGCTATTCTTGATATGCAAATGCCCAAAATGGACGGGGCAACGGTGGCAAAAAATATTAGTGCCATGGAAAAATATCGCTCCACTCCTCTGATTTTATTGAGTTCCATTGGTCATGGTGAAATCGAAAAAGCCTTGAAGGAAGTCAATTGGGCAGCCACCCTTATTAAACCCATCAAACAATCAAGACTTTTTTATATACTCTCCAAAGTCTTACAAAATCCCCTCCCCTCCAAACCACTGAATAAACTTTCTCCCGTATCTCTTACAGAGGCCATCGGTGAAGAAGAGTTGAGCGTTACCAGTCCACTAAAAATATTGATCGCCGAGGATAATATTATTAACCAAAAAGTGATTACTAATATTCTCAAACGTCTGGGCTATCGTGCTGATGTGGTGGGCAATGGTTTAGAAGTTTTAGATGCTTTACGTCGTCAATCCTATGATTTAATTTTAATGGATGTACAAATGCCAGAAATGGATGGTCTAACGGCCACTCGTCAAATTCGTACCCTCTGGAATAGTTCTAATAGCGATTTTCAGGGACAACGCCCTTGTATTATTGCCATGACGGCCAATGCTATGGAGGGAGATAGACAAAGATGTCTTGAGGCGGGAATGGATGATTATTTATCTAAACCCGTTAAAGTGGAGGCATTGATTGAAAAGTTAAAAACCGTTAGAAAATCTGACACTGCCGTTATATTTAATAGTAATTATCTCAAGCAAAAACCTGTTATAGAAGGATCCATGACCAAATTAGATGAAAATATTATTGCCGAATTGAAAGATATGATCGGAGAAGAAGATTTCGTCGAAGTTTTCCGAGACTTAATCAATTCCTATTTAGAAGATAGTCCTCAATTGATGGAAAATTTAAAAATGGGTTTAGAGAATAAAGATTTAGACCAAATTAAAATTAGTTCCCATACCCTCAAGTCTAGTAGTCTTACCCTTGGGGCTACTTATTTGTCGGAATTATGTCGTCAGGTAGAAAGCCATACTATCAAAGGAAATATGATGGCTATTAGTGAGTTAGTTCCCCTTGTGGTGGCAGAATATCAAAATGTTGAGGTTATTATGAATAATGAGCTAGAGCGTATGGGTTTTTAAAGGGGTTTATGATTTAGGGAAAGAGTCCTTTGATTGTTCTGGATGATTTTACCATCGGAAAACTGAATGATTCGATGGGTTAGTTGGGCTACTTCATGTTCGTGGGTGACAAGGATAATGG
Organism: Cyanobacterium stanieri PCC 7202; assembly: GCA_000317655.1. NCBI lineage: Bacteria > Bacillati > Cyanobacteriota > Cyanophyceae > Chroococcales > Geminocystaceae > Cyanobacterium > Cyanobacterium stanieri. The sequence continues at coordinate 621,079 of CP003940.1, read as the reverse complement.
TCATTCCTTCTTGGTTTAGGTCGGCAAATATTTTCATCACCTCTTTGGTGGTTTCTGAATCTAATGCCCCTGTGGGTTCGTCCGCAAGGAGAATTAAGGGTTTATTGACAATGGCACGGGCGATCGCCACTCGCTGTTGTTGTCCTCCCGAAAGCTGATTAGGGCGATTGTACAGACGATTTTCTAAGCCTACCTTGGTTAGGGCTTCTACGGCTCTAGCTCTTTGTTGTTCTGTGGTTACTCCTGCATACTTCATGGGTAGGATGACATTGTCTAAAGCACTTAGTTGGGGTAAAAGGTGAAACTGTTGGAAAACAAAACCAATTTTTTGATTACGAATTACTGCCAACTGTCGAGAAGACAAAGAAGCTACGTTATCCCCATTCAAATAGTATTCTCCCCTAGTCGGTCGATCCAAACAACCTAGAATATTCATCATGGTGGATTTTCCAGAGCCAGAGGTTCCCATAATAGAACAATATTCCCCTGACTCAATGATAAGATTCACCGCTGACAGGGCAACCACTTCGGTGTTACCACTGCCATAAATTTTATAAATATTTTCTAACTTAATTAAACAATTATCTAAACTAGAATCTTTATTATCCATTACTTAAGTAAGGTTCGACCATGAATTATACTTACTAGCATAGTAAGCCAAAATCGACTCTAGTTGCTCTGTTGCCTTGGTAGGGAGATCCCCATCATATTCTATTAATAACCCTCCCACCTGACTTTGTCGATAGTCAAAATCCTTGGAGGTTTGTTCTAATAAACTAACATCAATGCCTTCTATTTGTCTGATATGCGCCGCTACTTCCCTATAAATTGCCAATGGGAGGCGATCGCACTTAATTTTTCTTTGTACTCTTTCCATATTTACTCCTGCACACAATAAATTTAACTTAAGATCTAGGAATTATCAGCGCCATCGGGAACCATTTCCCCAACTCGGCGAACCACCTGTTTACCCATTTCCTCAAAAACCACAGATCCCTCAAAGGCACCGAGATTTCTGTCCACAAAATATAAATCCTCCTTCAATCTCACCGATTGACCACTAGGACGATTAATATTAATAGCTCTCACCATCACCATACCATCACTACCCATAATAGACTCTCCCACCCTCACAGAACGAGTAGAACCGCCCTCTGGAGTAGAAATAATAGCCACTCTTTGACCTTCCATATCCATCACCCCAGAAATAACAATTCTTTCGGCAAAAGTCGGTGGTGGAGGTGGAGGTGGTTCCAATTGTCCATTAGCATCGGGAGGAATCACAGTACCATCAGGTCTAACAATACTACCATCAGGTTGAACTACAACCCCATCAGGTCTGAGAATACTACCATCAGGTTGCATAACACCAGGGCTGACACCATTAACACCCGGTTGACCGGGAGTAACACCATTAGGACCAGGGGTAGGGGTAGGGGCGCTCGGAGTCGTACCATTCACAGCTGTTTCGGCATCAGGAACAGGTACCCTTTGAATACTCACACGGGGAGTAGGTAAAGCAAAAGGATCATTTCTTCCCTCCTGAATTTGTCTTAAACGATTAGTAGGATCTGTCGAGGGAATAATACCCCCCACCGTGCCAACCACAGAAGGATCAACATCATCCAAATCATCGTCAGGCTCTTCTACAGGGGTAGGAGGAGGGAAACTTGTAGAAAAATCATCCTCCTCCGTGGGAATGGTACACCCCCCCAGCAAAATTAAACTAGAGAGAAATAAAATAGATATTTTATTCATAGGAAAAAAAGTTAATTTTAATAGATTATCTTACCAATAATCCTACTAAATATTTTAATCGACGTTGCTGATTTTAGATATGATTTCTCATGGGGGCAGGGAATCGGGAACGGGGAACAGGGAACAGTAATAAGATTTTCACATCTCAATTTTTACTGTCATTCAGTTATATTTCATACCATGATTAAGCAATGCCTTTTACTCAAATTCATCCTCTTTAATCATTCCTCTCATACTGCTAATACCCTTTTTAATGCGACGGGAAACAGTAATCACACTCACCCCCAAACGTTCGGCGGTTTCTTTTTGAGTTAAATCTTGTAAAAAAACAAATTCCAATACTTTGCGAGTAGTATCTTCCAACTGAGATAAAGCGCTTTGGATTCTTATTTTATCTTCTTCTACCAACTGGAAACTATGGTATTGATGATCAGGAAGCATTTCCCCAAGGGTGCTTTTATCTTCATCATTACTGGTTTTTGCATCCAAACTCAAAGGCTCTCTATTTCTATGAGCCAATTTTACTTCTTGCCATTCCCCAAGGGATACTCCTAGTCTACTGGCAATTTCACGGTCATTGGGTTGACGATTCAATTCTTCCCTTAGTTGTCTAACGATGCGATTGGCTTTATTTTTTAGCTCTTGGCAACGGCGGGGAATCCTAACAGAATTACCTTTATCTCTTAAATAATGTTGAATTTCACCCCGAATATAAGGGGTTGCAAAGGAACTAAAGGCATAGCCCTTTTCTACGTCAAATCTTTCGATCGCCCTTAACAGCCCAAGACTACCAACTTGTAATAAATCTTCAAAGTTTTCCTGACATTGGTTAGTCCAGTGGGAGGCTTCTTTTTTTACCAAACCTAAATTTAACTCAACGATACGATTACGAACTCTTTTACTTTGATCTTTAGAGTAAAGAGAGAATAATTCTTCGTTTTCTGTTTTGTATTGAGTAGCAGATTTTATAGGCATTTTTTTACACTCTCACAATTACATTTTCGTCTTGGCAATTCAGTTAGGCTAACGAATCTTTGATGACACAATTACATCGTATTTAATATTTTGGGTTTACACAACAGCAAAATTACTGCTTTTTTTTAAAAAGAAAAGATAAACACTTACTTGTTATTACCGATGGTTGATAAAGATTTATTAATGCTAAAGCTGATTTTCTATTAATTATTTTTATATTGTCTTGTAGAATACTTTTTAAAAAAAATATTGAGTTAAAAACAGCAGTGAGAGGTTATAATTCAATCTGGATGAGGGTTTAATTAATTTATACTACGGTAATATTTACATACAACTACCTTAGTTTGTTATTAACAAAAAATATATTTTCGGCTTTTTTAGATTTTTAAGAAAAAATTAATTATAAATAATCTTTTGGTAAAAAATTTAACAAAATTGTTACAAAAAATTAGGGATTTGATCTTATTTGCACAAAAAAAAGCCCCCGTGGGGGGCTTGAGCATCACAATAAAGCTCGGATCAAGAGTTTATTTATTGGCTCGGGGTTGAATTACTCCGAAACCACCATGGTTTCTGATATAGATAACGTTAATTTCGTTAGTTTCTTTGTTGCGGAACATATAGAAGTCATGGTCAACTAATTGTAATTGCTCTTTGGCTTCTTCTATACTCATGGACTCCATGGCAAAATATTTCATTCTCACTACCTCTGCAGGAAGTTCTACATGGCGATCGCCAATTAAACTATCTTCCACGGGTTTTTCTTCAATGGCTTCCACGGTTTTTTCCACAGGGTGGATTTTTTTGTCGAGATTTTTTTCTTTATATTTGCGTAATTGACGAGTAATTTTATCGGAAACTAAATCAATACTGGCATATAAGTTTTCACTATTTTCTTGGGCTCTGATAATAGTACCGTTGGCATACACAGTCACCTCTGCTTTATGCTTATTACTAATACGAGCATTACGGGCAACCGATAAGTGAACATCCACTTTACTAGCTAAATTTTGGAAATGTTTGACTGCTTTTTCTAGTTTTTCCTCTACATAATTATGGATAGAATCAGTGACTTCGATGTTGTTTCCTTGAATTAATAGTTTCATAATTTATACTCCATTTTACGCACAATATTAATATCTCAACTTGTGTTGATGTTGGATATTTTTTTTGCTTTCTCTTTTTTCAAATCAAGAGATATTAGCTAGTTTTTCTCTCATTTCCTTTAAGTTAGATTCTTTTTTGACCATAAAAGACTATTGCAAATATTTTCTTTAATTGCTTTTTAGGAAATATTTATATCTTTAAGGCAGAAAATAACTTGTTAATTGTTGCTTACTAAATTTTCTCCTCCTTTTTTTCCTTATACTAATACCATAACACTTTTGTGATCCAAAAAACATTTATTTTTAACTTATTTTTAGGTTTACTCCGTTTGTGTAAACTTTAGTTACAAAATATCTCAGTTGTAACAAACTGCATATAGGGGTAAAGCTAGGGAAGCTGCAAAATCGGCAAAGTAGCTGAAACTCTGTTATTGTAAAGGTTATATAATAGTTTCACAATACTTCTTGAATACTACAGATTAACTGTGACAAAGTTCCTAATTTTATTTAGAGATGACACTTTATGATTTTTTTTGAAATATAAAGGTTAAAAAAAGCCTTTTGGGATATAGTTATAGTAAATAAGTTCCGACTCTACCTAAAAGCGAAATAATTTATTAGAGGAGCGTAATATTAGTTGAAACAAAATTGGGAAGTAGAAGAACTAATTGAATATTGGACTTTGTTACCACCTGAAATAGCATTATTAAGAAATAAAACAGGAGCAAAACGAATTGGTTTTGCCGTTAAGATTAGGTATTGCTGAACCCGAAGCGATTTTACGTCGTTTTACCCGTGCCAATGTAAAACATCCTACTTATCAGGCTTTAGGAGAATTGGGAAAGGTAATTAAAACTATTTTCTTATGTCGATACTTACAGTCAGAGGAGTTACGGCAAGAGATTAATGCTGGTTTAAATGTGGTGGAAAACTGGAATAGTACTAATGGTTTTATTTTCTATGGTAAGAGTGGGGAAATTTCTACTAATCAACCAACTGAACAGTTATTGGCGGTTTTATCTCTGCATTTATTACAAGTATGCTTAATTTATATCAATACTTTAATGATACAAGAAGTTTTAACCAGTTCCAGTTGGCATAATCAACTAACAAAAAATGACCAACGTGCTTTAACGCCTCTTATTTATAGTCATATCAATCCTTATGGTACATTTCATTTGGATATGAATGAGCGACTTGTGCTTAAGGTGGAGGAGGGGTTAGGATGATCATGAAACGTACCAGTGCTAAAGTTAAAGCTAGGGCTATCGCTAAGTTATTAAGGGATGAACATCCTGATTACAATTATCTTAAAAGTATTTTTTGCCATCTGCGTACTGAGTTAAATATTGAGGTAACTCATTCTGAAAAGAAACTGCCTAAAGTTCCCACCGAAGAAGAGTTGCATAAATATTATCAAGCTGTTTGGAAAACTCGTAATGTGCAGGATATGGTGATTATTAAGACTTTTCTCTATACGGGTGTAAGAGTATTGGAGTTAGTTAATATTCGATTGGAAGATGTGGATTTTGATCGTTGTCAAATTCGGATTAATTCAGGGAAAGGGAGAAAGGATAGAATAGTTCCGTTTCCTATTTCTTTTAAGGAAGTTTTGGCTATGCACGTTGATAAGATGAAGGGTAAAAGAGCTAATTATTTATTCGAGTCTAATCGACATCAAAAATATAGCGATCGTGGAATCAGAAAGATTTTGACGAAGTATGCGCACCAAGCAGAATTAGATCATTCCATTTCACCTTATCAATTACGACATTTTTTGTTGACTTGGCTGAAAAAACAAGGAATTGATGATGCTTTAATTCAACCCTATTCTGGTCATTCTTCTCGACAGTCGTTAGAAGTTTATTCTCGTTTAAGTTTAAATGAAGCTCAGTCTGCTTATGACAACGTTATGTCTAAGTTCCCTCTCTGATTGATTTTCAGCTACTTTGCCGATTTTGCAACTTCCCTAGCTTTACCCCATATAATCAGTAAAATAAAATTCGAGCAATAATTATGTGTCTCCTTGATTTTTCTGCTGAGAGTTAATTGTTTTTCCCAACCTAGAAATTAGTATAATAGGCTATGAAATGATTGTGGATGGGCTTCAATGGATACAGAAAAACTAACTAAACTAGAGTCTAAATTATATAGCGAAATTCCCCTGCTGGGCGATCGCATTAGACAACAGGCCATTAAAGAATTATCAACCATTAAAACTCCTCAATCTATTGAAATATTAACCAAGGCTTTGATTTTTAGTGAGGACAAGAATGTCAGAAACGGTGTATTAAACACCCTCAGACAAATCAAACTACAGGATAAATCTTTAATAAATGCCGTCTGTCAATTGTGGGCAGATAATCGAGAAATTGAATTAACAAAATTAATTAAGTTAAAGGGATGGGTTGCTTATCAACCTCTTTCTCTAAGGGTTTTAACGGCAGTTTGTCTTGGGTGGCAAGGGATATTAGAAGAAGAAAACAAAATCGAAGTAGTCGAAATTCTCCTCAATTTATTAAACGACAAAGATAAAGACATCGCCGAAAAAGCAAGGGAATGGTTATTATCCCTCAAAGATGAAGATTTACAAGCCCATGTTTGTCGTTTGGCGAGTGAAGAAAATAATCAGGATGCCTTAGACATTGCGGTAGAGGTAAATTATCGCCCCGTAGAACCCTCACAATCTGCCTTGTTTTATTATTTTACTCAGCAATGGGAGCGTTATCAAGAAATTGATCCAAATTATGCTCTTTTGGAGGAAATTTACTATACTGCCTCCGAGGATTTACAGACGAGAATTGATAGCCATGGCATTGGTTTAAAACGATTGGAATGGTTATGGATGATATTAGGAGGAAAAGAAGGAAGAAGGGTAGAAAGTATATCCGCTGATAGATGGAAAAGAATTTTAGACGTATTGGCTTCGGGTAGAAATTGGGATATTCTCTGGCAATTGGTAACAGTAGTACCAGTGAGATGGAGTCGGGAAATTGTGAAAACCCTCAAAAATAACCGTTGGTTGCCCGATGCCCCCGAGGAGAAGGGGGTATTTAACGATATACTCAACTTTACCCTCAAAATTAAGGGTAAGTCAATTCCTCAAGGTAAATTAGTTCGTTGTGTTTATACCTACGACCATGAAAATAAAATAAGTGCGATCGCCCTTACCCCAGATAATAAAATATTGATTAGTGCAGGGGGAGAAGAAATTAAACTCTGGCATACCCACACAGGAGAACAAATTACCAGCCTAAAAAGACACATCAAGGGAGTAACAACCCTCGCCCTTAGTGATGATGGCATCACCCTCGCCAGTGGTAGCCGAGATAAAACCGTATCGGTATGGCGCATCCCCGAGGGCAATAATTTAACTAATTTGTCTGCCAATGCCGCCTCGGTTTGGTCATTATCCATGACCAGTGATTGTAAACTGATTGCCAGTGCTAGTTATCGAGAAATTCGTCTTTGGCAATATCCGTCAGGAAAACTTTATAAAACTCTCACAGGGTTTAAGACAGAGGTAGAATGCACCCTTATCAGCCCCAATGATAAATTTTTGGTGGGTGGGGGAGGAAAAAACGATCATAGCGTCAGGGTATGGAGTCTGCCTGATGGAGAAAATCAGTATGTCTTCACAGGGCATCAAGGCGCCATTACATCCCTTGCCATTTGTCCTTTTAATGAAACCCTTGCCACGGCAAGTAAAGATGGTACTGTCAAACTATGGTCTTTATCTACGGGGGAAAATAAAGCCACCCTAGAGGGGCATGATAGCACGATATGGCAAGTCAGTATTACCTCTGATGGCAAATATTTAGTTACCGTCAGCGAGGATACTACTATCAAGGTTTGGCAGTTAGCCACAGGAAACCTCAAAGCCACCCTCGAAGGGCATCAGCAGTCTATTTGGTGTCAGGATATAAGCGGAGATGGTAATCTTCTTGCCACGGGAGGCCGAGACAATACCATCAGATTATGGAGTTTGCCCGATGGCACCCCCATGGGAGTGCTAAAAACTCATCAAAAACCTATTCGTCATGTCAAGATAAGTGGCGATCGCACTTTTATCATTACCGCCAGTGACGATCACACCCTAAAATTATGGAAATGGGATTTACCACAACTATGTAATTTGCCCATTTTAACGATCTCCACCCCCCAACAAAAATCCATCTCAGACACCCTTATTAACCAAGAATTGACCCCAGAGGAAGAAAATTGGTTAAAATTGATGGAAAAACTCATCGATACCAAAAATAAGCGAAATTCCTCGGCTGAGTTAGAGTCAACTTTACCCGTAGATGAGAGCGAAGAATAATACCAGTGAGAATTTCGCTAAAATAATGGAGTTGTTTGGTAAAGGTAAATTATCTCTATGGCTATTTTGGTGACAGGGGGAGCAGGTTATATTGGTTCTCATACGGTGAAATTGTTAAAGGAAAAAAATTATGATTTGATCGTTTTTGATAATCTTGTTTATGGTCATCAAGACATAGCCGAAAAACTTAATGCAAAATTGATTGTAGGGGATTTGGGCGATCGCCCTTTATTGGACAAACTTTTTCAGGACCACAACATTGAAGCAGTAATTCACTTTGCCGCCTATGCCTATGTGGAAGAATCCATGCAAAATCCCGCTAAATATTATCAAAATAATGTTGCTTTTACCCTTAATCTTTTAGAAGCCATGGAATCAGCCCAAGTTAGAAAAATGGTGTTTTCCTCTACCTCTGCTACCTACGGGATGCCCACCACCATTCCTATTCCCGAAACCCATGCCCAAAATCCCATCAACACCTACGGCTATACCAAATTGGTGATAGAGCAGATGTTAGCCGACTTTCAACGGGCTTATAACTGGGAATACGTTGCTTTTCGCTACTTCAACGCCGCAGGGGCAGATCCTGACGGTATTATAGGAGAAGATCATAACCCAGAAACCCATCTCATTCCCCTAATTATCCATACTGCCCTAGGAAAAAGAGATAGTATCACTATTTTTGGAGAGGATTATGACACCCCCGATGGTACTTGTATTCGGGATTATATCCATGTCACCGACTTAGCCCAAGCCCATCTTTTAGGGTTAGAATATTTACTAAAAGGTGGCAAGAGTGAAATATTTAACCTTGGTAACGGTTGTGGTTTTTCTGTTAAAGAAGTAATCGAAGCTACCAAGAAAGTTACTAATATCGATTTTAAGGTGAATAAGGGCGATCGACGTGCAGGAGATCCCCCCATGCTGGTGGCTAGTAGTGACAAAGCCCATAAAATTCTCCATTGGCAACCAAAATATCCTGAGATTGAAACCATTATCCAACACGCTTGGCAATGGCATCAACAAAGACATGGTCATCGTTAATCTTGCTGTTAGAATTGGACTATTAGAACAACATTGAATACGTAAGTCCTCTTTGTGAAATGTTTTTATATTTTCAAGACAGGTAAAACTTGCGATCTCTGCTAAACAATGAGAAGATAAACGGTAAATTCTCTAACAATTTTTAAATTAAAAGTCAAATCGAGTACAAAAAATAATTATGGTGGTTGCAACCCAATCTATTCAAGAACTTTGCATTAATGCTATTCGTTTTCTCTCTATTGATGGGGTAGAAAAAGCTAAGTCCGGACACCCCGGTTTACCCATGGGGGCGGCTCCTATGGCTTTCGTGCTATGGGATCAATTCATGAAGTTTAACCCTAAAAATCCTCAGTGGATTAACCGAGATCGCTTCGTACTTTCTGCGGGTCACGGTTCCATGCTTCAATACTCCCTATTACACCTCTATGGATATGATAGCGTCAGTATCGATGATATTAAACAATTTCGTCAGTGGAAATCTAAAACCCCCGGTCACCCCGAAAACTTTGTTACCGAAGGGATAGAAGTTACCACAGGTCCTCTCGGTCAAGGTATCGCCAATGGTGTGGGTTTAGCCCTCGCTGAAGCTCATTTAGCGGCTAAATACAACAAGCCTGACTGCACCCTCATCGATCATTACACCTACGTTATCTTGGGTGATGGTTGTAACATGGAAGGTATTTCTGGGGAAGCGGCTTCCATTGCTGGACATTGGGGTTTAGGTAAACTCATTGCTTTATATGACGATAACCACATCTCCATCGATGGTTCCACCGACATCGCTTTCACCGAAGATGTTTGTAAGCGTTTCGAGGCTTATGGTTGGCACGTTCTCCACGTGGAAAATGGTAACACCGATTTAGAAGCCATTGCAAGGGCGATCGAAGAAGCTAAATCTGTTACCGATAAACCTTCTATGATCAAAGTAACCACCACCATCGGTTATGGTTCTCCCAAAAAAGCTAATACCGCAGGGGTACATGGTGCCGCTTTAGGTGGTGATGAAGTAGATGCAACCCGTAAAAACCTCGGTTGGAACTACGAACCCTTTGAAGTTCCCCAAGATGCTTACAATCATTTCCAAAAAGCAGGGGCAAAAGGTGCTGATTTAGAAGCGCAGTGGAACGAAACCCTCGCTACTTATAAATCTAAATATCCCACCGAAGCCGCCGAATTTGAAACCATCACTTCTGGTAAACTTCCCGACAACTGGGCAGATTGTCTTCCTACCTACACCCCCGAAGATAAAGCCTTGGCTAGTCGTAAACACTCTGAAATTTGCTTAAATGCTATTTCCAAAGTATTACCTCAGTTGGTTGGTGGCTCTGCGGATTTAACCCACTCCAACTTAACTCAATTAGAAATTTCTGGAGACTTCCAAAAAGGTGCTTACGAAAACCGTAACATTCACTTTGGGGTTAGGGAACACGCCATGGGTGCTATCTGTAACGGCATTGCCCTCCATAACACTGGTTTAATTCCCTATGGTGCTACCTTCTTGGTATTCACTGACTACATGAGAAACTCCATTCGTCTTTCTGCCCTTTCCGAAGCTCAAGTAATCTGGGTAATGACCCATGATTCTATCGCTTTGGGTGAAGATGGCCCTACTCACCAGCCCATCGAACACGTTGCCTCTTTACGTTTAATCCCTGATTTACTCGTATTCCGTCCTGCTGATGGTAACGAAACTTCTGGGGCGTACAAAGTGGCGATCGAAACCAAGAAAACTCCTTCTCTCATGGCTTTAACCCGTCAAGGTTTGCCCAACCTCGCAGGTTCTTCCGTCGAGGGAGTTGCTAAAGGTGGTTATGTGGTTGCCTGTGGTTTTGCCCCCGAGGAGTTAGATTTAATCCTCATTGGTACTGGAAGCGAAGTATCTCTTTGTGTAGATGCCGCCGAGAAACTAAAAGCAGAAGGCTTAAAAGTTCGTGTGGTTTCCATGCCTTGTGTGGAACTATTCGACAAACAAAGCGATGAGTACAAAGAATCTGTATTACCTAAAGCGATCAAAAAACGTGTTTCCGTCGAAGCGGGTACTACCTTTGGTTGGGAACGTTTTGTCGGTGATGAAGGGGTATGTATCGGTGTTAATACTTATGGTGCATCTGCCCCCGGTGGAGTTGTCATGGAAAAATTTGGTTTCACCGTGGACAACGTTGTCGCTAAAGCAAAATCTATCCTTGGTTAATTTTTATTAATTAATTAAATCTCTTGGCTCACCGAGGGCAAAATTGACTATGATAAGTCAAAAGCCCTTGGTGGCTTTTTTATAATGTTGCCCATTCATTTCTCAAAAGGTATGAAGCTAAAAGATAAATTAATTAAACAATTTCCTCAACTCAAAACATGGGGTAGAAAACTTAAGGCAAAAAAATGGGAAAAAGATTCCATTGTTTATTATGTAGGCAACAGAAAAGTACCTTTGACTCCTGATGCTTTAAAAGAGGGTACCAGTGGAAGCTATACGGCTCTTATTTATCTTTGTCGGGAATGGGCTAAATTAGGGCGCAAAGTAACGGTTTATGCACCTTGTGAGGGTAAAGCAGGTAATTATGATGGGGTTGAATATGTGGAACATTATAAATTTAACCCCGAAGATCAATTTGATATATTAATTATTTTCCAACACGCCTATATTTTACCCCTACAAGTGAAGGCGAGAAAGATTTGTTTTGAATGGCAAGATATATATAATGATAAAACTCAGCCTAGAGAAAAATTAAACAAAATAGATGTCATTTTTTCTAAATCCCAATATCAAAGGCAATTAATGGATTTTTTACCTGATGAAAAATTTGTGATTGCTACCAATGGAATTGATCCAAGTATTACGCAGTTTAGTAATAATCAAAAAAATCCTTATAAATTAATTTACGCTTCCCGTTATTATCGAGGTTTAGAAGATATGCTCGAGTATGGTTGGCATATTATAAAAAGGGAAATCCCGGAAGCAGAGTTACATATTTATTACGGTTTTGTCTTTCGAGAAATGGGCAAAAATCAGGAAGAATGGCGCAATAAAATGATTAAGTTGATGGAACAAGAGGGGGTTTTTAACCATGGTATGGTTGCTCAGGAGGAACTAATTAAGGAAAAATCTACTGCATCTATTCATTATTATGGTGGTACTTATCCTGAAGTAGATTGTATTTCTATTCGAGAGTCTGCGGCGGTTGGTTGTGTACCTGTGACTACTACTTGCGGGGTATTTGCAGAGAAAAAATACTCTGTTTTAGTGGAGGGAGAGCCTAAAGCGAAAGAAACCCAAGAGGCTTTGGCTTATAAGGTAGTAGATTTACTTAAAAATCCTGAAAAATTATCGCAAATTAGAGAAGAATTTATGGAATTAGCACAACAGGAAACTTGGGATAAAATTGCTCTTAAATGGTTAGCTGAGTTTGATAAATAATGCCTAATATTTGTTGTTATAAACATTTTATTTTATGAAGTTACTTTTCTATGTTCCCTATTATCGTCCTGGTGGTGTAGAAAGAGTTATCATCTCTTTGGTTATGGAATTTGCTACAAATATTGAGCAAGTTGTTTTAGTGGCTTCCCCTTCTATTTTAAATCGTTTGCAAGGTCAAATTCCTAGTAATTGCAAGGTTATTTATCAGCCACTTACTTTAGTTAATTATTCCTATAAAAATAAATTACTCGGAATAGTTAATAAACTTAATGCTTTAGCAAAAAGAGTCAAATTCGATTTTTTGAATTCTTGTAAACAAAATTACTATCAAAATTTGGTCTTTGAGCAAATTATTAATAAGTACAATATTACTCATTGTTTATATGCGATCGCCAATAAAACTGTACCACCCGCTATAAAAGTACCATTATTCACCATTAGTCATGATCTATTTTGGCATTTTTCCCCCCTTACTTATGATCAAGAATATATAAATAAATATGATGAAAGCCTGTTAAAGTGGTTAAACAAAGCGGATGGGATTATCACTGTGTCAGAAAAAACTAAGAATGATATAGTTAAACTTTTTCCTCAATTTCAAGAGAAAATAAAAATTATTGCCAATGCAGGGTTTATACCATCTAATAAAAAAAGCAATATCATTATTAACAAACATAGTGATGAGATTATTTTCTTATTTCCATCATCTTTTGGCATTTATAAAGATCATCTCACTTTAGTTAAAGCAGGAGTTATATTAGCAAAAGAAAAAAAACACAATTTTAAGATTGTCTTTATAGGAAAAGAAACTGATCAAATCCTATCTTCAAATATAAATTTATCTCAACAAAATAGTACAAAAGAATATCAAAACTATATCAAAGAATTAGAAATAATTTACCAAAACAATAAAGAAATTATTGATCAGCATTTTTTAGGTTTGGGATACTGTAGTGATGAAGAATTAGAAGGATGGTATCAAAAAAGTAGTTGTGTTATTTTTCCCTCTCGTTACGAGGGTTTTGGGTTAGCTATTTCAGAAGCTATTGTGAGGGGAATCCCCGTTATAGCATCTGATTTAAATGTATTCAAAGAACAAGTGGATTTATATCAATGTTCGGAAAGAGTCTCTTTTTTTGGGACACAAAATGCTGTTGAATTAGCACAAAGAATTAAAAATTTTATCGAGAAACCTATTGATATTTTAGAAGAAGATAAAATTATCAATTATCAAAATCGATGGAATTGGGAAAAAGTAGCTCAAAAATATGTTGAATTGATGGATTCTATTATATGAAGTCTGAGTAATCAGTTATAAAAAGAATCACCGCCAATGTCCTCTAAATCCCCCAATTCTGGGGGACTTTTTATTGCAATCATTTATCTACTTAAACACACATAAAAAAGGATGGAGAAACATTCCATCCTAAAAAAATATAATACTATTGAAAATTAACTGCTAAGAGATAATGCAGGGTTTGCCGTTGTGGTTTTTACTTGAGGTTTAATGCTACGGAGACTGGGGAAAAGAAAATGATTTTCCTCCACATATTGAGCTCCAAATAAACCTTTTTCTGCCCAAAAATAACGATCTGTTGTATGTTCGTTTCTTTTTACTACCAATAAAGCAGGAGGAGTGATACCATTAGCCCGAATATGTTTTCTAGCTGCGGTTACGGGCTTGTCTTCTCCACTTTCAATGTAGTGATGGGGTACTAACTCTAATATTTTTCTTCCCTCAAGACGGCGACGACTTTTGCGCTTTCTTTTTCTAGCCAAGTTTATTTCCTCCTTGTTGTTTTTGTCTCAAATGTCTTACGGGTTACATTTGCAGTGATTATATAATTTTTTTCTAAAAATGTCAATAGCCTTGCAGAGAATCATGAAGATATAACCATTATTGGTTCTGGTAATAAATCATCTTATATTAACTATTTTTCTTTAAAATAAGTTAATTTTGTGGATAGGTAATAGGTTGTAATTGCTCCTAAAAAACAACATCCACAAAGAATAAATAATACATTTTTTACTCCTATATATTCTTGAATTATGGGCAATAGATAAGCTCCTAAAATCGCTCCAGCCTTGGCGATCGCCCCTGCTAAACCTGCACCACTAGCTCGGATGGAAGAGGGAAACACCTCCCCTGATAATAAAAAAGTGGTAGAGTTAGGGCCAGCATTCATAAATAAATTAAACAGGAAAAAACCTCCTATAATTAAACCAATATTAGCCATACTTTGCTCAGGAAAAAGAGAAGAGGTTGCAAGTATAAATAAGCCGAAAGACATGCCCAAAAAACCTGTTACTTGCAAAAATATGCGACCCCATTTATTAATTAATAAAACTGCTAAAATAAAACCTAATACCAAAAAAGAATCCACCACGATCGCCCCTTGAGCGGATTTAATTTGTTGTACTAAAAAATCCGCCTCATTATTTAATGCTAAAAAAGCAATAATTGTTGGGGTAAAAATGCCGATACCATAGGTAGCAATATCCTGCAAAAACCAAGGAAAAGAAGCAAATAAAGTATTTATACGATACTCAGAAGAAAATAAAGCTGTGTATTGTAAAGGCTTTTGGTCACTTATTGGCTCAGTTTCAGCATTAATGATTATTTCTTTTTCTAATAAAACAGATGCCGATTCAGAAGCCTTTTCATACTCTCCCCGACTAATGTAATAAGAAGGACTTTCCAATAAAAATTTTAATCTTAAAATTCCCACCAAAAAACCTAATAATACTCCAATCCCTAGCATCCATCGCCAAGCGTAATGAATGGCAAAACTAGGGGTTTCTCCATATACAGATTGAAAATAACTAATTACAATTATACCCGTGAGTGCGCCTATGACTGTTCCCACCCCTTGAAAAGCAAATGCCCCAATTACCATTCTGCCCCGATGCCGTGAAGGTACGTTTTCGGTGATGTAGGCGACACTGATGGGATAATCTGCCCCAATGCCAACCCCCACCAAAAAACGGGTAACAATTAGAAAGGTGGTGTTAGGAGACAAAGCCGACGCTAAACTAGCTGTAATGAGCAAAAAGACATCAATTAAGAGCATTTTTTGCCGACCAATTTTGTCAGTAATTGCCCCCAATGTAAGAGAACCTACCAGCGCCCCGGCGATCGCACTTACTGCTATCATGGCGGTATCAGTGGGAGTGAGTCCAAAATCTATTTTGAGGAAAGGTAAAGCAATACCAATAACAAAAAAATCAAAACCATCAAGGGCAATTAATGAGGCGGACAATGACCATAATAGCCACATAGGGCGAGTAATAGACGATTCATCCAACTGTTGAGCAAAATTTTTCATTAAGGTAAGGTATAAAGAAAAAATAATTATTCATTTTCAATTATCAATTACTTTTTTACCCCTTGCCTACTGAGTGATATTAAGTCCAAGTAATGAGTTATAAAAAAAATCCTCGTTTCGCCCCCTAAATCCCCCAATTCTGGGGGACTTTTATTATAATAATTTATCCGTGCTTAATATCATTTGTCGATTATCTACCTTCTCCCCTAAAATGGAATTAAGATACAAAACTTTACAATAAACGATGATTGACAACCAAGACACTCAAGAAAATAATGGAGTCGCCGAAAAAGAGCAAGAGGAGGAGATTCTCTGCCCCCATTGTAAACGAACTGCCACCAATGGTATTAAATGTAAGGGGATTTGTGTCGCCGATAGCGATTATTAAAGTTTTTGTTTGTGGGCAAATTCTTCACAGGCACCAATACTTACCCAACTCGTAGCACCATCGGCAAAATGTTCTTTTTTCCAGATGGGGGCATTATGTTTGAGGGTATCAATGGCATAGCGACAGGCTTCAAAGGCTTCCCCCCGATGAGGGCATCCCACCGCTACCAAAACACTTATATCACCGATGGCTAGTTTACCGATGCGATGGTGAATGACGATGGTTTTTGTATCTTGCCACTGGTCATAAATGCGATCGCAAATTAAACGAAAAATATTAATTGCCATGGGTTCATAGGCTTGATATTCTAAATACTTAACAGGTTTGCCCTCGGTTTGATTGCGCACAGTGCCACTCATCACAACCACGGCTCCATTTTCGGGGGAATCCGCCAACTGATAGACTTCCTCCACACATAGGGGGGCGAAGCTAATTTTTAAGGATTCAGAATGATTTAAGCTAACCTGTGATATTTCCGCCATGGCATAGTTATTTTTTTTCACTCATCAATATATATCGCCCTATATTACCATTTCGTTACGATAAAATAAAAACACCATCCACCGCCGAGATAACTATGAAAACTCAATTAATTGGTTTAAAAGCAGACGATTTTAGACATCCCCTCGATTTAGAAGCAACCACCAACTTAAAACAGTTACCCGGATTAGACATCGCCATGAGGGGCATTTTGGGCTCTGTGGCAGAGGACTTTTTTTATCTCAACAATATTGCCTCGAGTATTTTAATTAGTGAAAAACAACTACCCCATCTCCATCAATTATTACTAAATGCTTCTTCTATCCTTGATATTGAACCTCCCCAACTATACTTAAAGCAGAATCCCGTACCCAATGCCTATACCCTCGCCATTAGGGGTAGAAAACCTTTTATGGTAATTCACACATCTTTGTTGGAAATTTTAACCGATGAGGAAGTGGAGGCGGTAATTGCCCATGAGTTAGGACATTTAAAGTGTGAACATGGGGTATATCTCACCCTCGCTAATCTCATCGTTTTAGCCGCAGGGTTATTGCCCACTTGGGGAAGTATTTTGGCTCAATCCATGCAAAGTCAGTTGTTGCAATGGTTACGCTGTGCTGAGTTTAGTTGCGATCGCGCGGCGCTTTTGGTAGCTCAAGATCCAAAAATTGTTATGTCCGTACTAATGAAACTCACAGGAGGCTCTCCTAGTCTTGCCTCTAAGCTCAACTTAGACGCTTTTATGGAGCAGGTGAAAGATTATCAAGAAATGAGTAATACCGACATCGGCGAAATGCTCAGGGAAATGCAAACTGCCCAGCTTACCCATCCCCTTCCTATCTTACGGGCAAAGGCGATCGAAAACTGGTCTAGTTCGGCTGAATATTATGACTTGCTAGAAAAACCAAAAGTTAGTTATAATAGTCAGAGTCAAACCAAGGGCGGATGGCGAAATTGGTAGACGCACCACACTCAAAATGTGGCGGCTTCGGTCATGCGAGTTCGAGTCTCGCTCTGCCCATTACCAAAAATGAGCAAAAAAAAACCCGAGTTGTAATCGGGTTAAACTGCTCAATCATCATGAATTAACAAGGATTAATTTGACTTGGATCAAAAAACTTAAATGTGGCTAATGTCACAGGTTAAAGGACAAGAAGCATATAAAGGGAGGATTTGTTGTTTTGCTTCTTTTTCATGCAACCAACCGAGCCATCTGACATCGTGGGGATCGATTCCTTTGATAGTTAATAGTAAAGAACTAACTAGAATCGCCACGGCAGTAGCCCCTAAAATGCTTCCTGTCACTAACAGAATCGCACTTGCTGGTAATATCGACTGCAAAATGATCGCCGCCAAAACTCCCACGGTCATTAAAACTACGACTACAGGGAAACCTACCACCAAAAAGCACACCGTTAGAGTGAATGTCCAGAGCAGAAAACTACTGGCGATCGCCAAGAGATAGTTACTCTGCCAACTGTCTCGATTGGATATTTGCATTATATGGTACTCCTTCTATTTATTAAAGACAACAAAGATTTTTCTGAACCCTACATCCTAGATCGGAAACTCAGAAACTTCAAAACTTTTTCTGTATATTTTTAGTATAGGGGAACAAAAACGGAAATGAGGGTTTTTGCAATACTTTGTTACACTTTTTCTAAAAAACTGTGCTATAAAAATCCATTTTCGTCTTATTCTCATTGATTTCTAGGATTTTTTTCTTTTCTTTTATCCCATTTGTTACATTTCTTTACTTATAACTTATATTCTCTCAGTTTTCTGCCCTAAAAAATCCTTGCTCAATCTTTACAAACTCTTTATATAAAGGGTTTCATCATTAAAAAACCCCCGTAAAATTACGGAGGCAAAATATTACAGACTATTTCGAGTCAATGATGAAAATACTATTATGATGAAAATACGAATTACATTAAGTTCGGGGGATCAGTTTTTGAAAAAATTATAGTTTTGCCCCCTAAATCCCCCAATTCTGGGGGACTTTTATTGTAATAACTTATCAAGACTTAATATCAAAGGGGATAGGGAACAGTTTATAAGCCTAATTTTAGGTTAATGAATATATGAATCTAAAAACGATTTGGTGTTAGTTACCTATTGGGTAGATTTTTTACGACCATACCAACCAGCCAAACCAAATAATATGGCAGGAATAGTAGTGCTAGGCTCAGGAATTTCCCTCCCGTAAAATGAAATGTGCGATAATCCCCTGTCCTCAGGTGCAAACCAATTACCAGAATTAACTGCAATGGCGGCATTTAAACAGCCTTTATTATAATTCGTGGGGTTAGAAAGATTATTCAGATCGCAGACATCATTTGTTTTCTGATCATCTGCATCAACCATCCAAGAAAGAACAAAACCATTACCTCCCTTTGATGACCAGTGAGTTATTCCTGTAAAATTTGGATTTAAATCAGATATATTGCCACTGAATTCCCAAGTTCCACTATTTCCAGTTGCATTAACACCACTATTACCATTTAGATCGGTTACAGTGAATCCATTAATAAGAGCTTGATCGTTAGGAGACGGGAAAATACTTGTGTTGACACTCCATCCTCCTTGACTATTTCTCCCTACCGTATCGAGTTTTGCAAATATGGGGGCTATTGTAGTATTCAGAGGCTCACCAACATCACAAGGATCATCAAATTTACCAAAAAAACCTGAACAATCGTTTCCGTTACCCTGACCTGGATTAATGGTATCTGGTCGTGTTGGTGAATTAGGTGGACCATTTGGTACGAAGAATGTAACGTTAAGTTGAATCAGAGATGCTGCTGAGGCAGATTCTTGGAAAATTCCCATAGTCATCAGGAAGCCTAGGGGCAAAAGAAATAAGGAATGACGATGGAGGGAAGAAAAATAGTATTTCATCTTACTACACAAAATAGTGGTGGTCTGTAATTAATATCATTGAATTGAGTATGATTGTTTAGTTATTCCTAAGTATTTTTTAGGAGATGGTGCCAAAAGAAAGACTTGTTTATAATTGCCGTGTGATGAGAATGTCTACCACTCTCTTAAATTCTACCTGTTTAGGGAAAAAAGAACCAGTAAAAACTAGGGTCTAATGTAAATATTATTATAATATTTTATCGGTAAAAGTACGTGTTTATACTGAAAGCCGATAAGATATTTAACTTTATAATTGCTGAATAGTCTTTATTTAGGGGTTTATGGAATAAGTGAAAAAGACAAAAATGCCATTGTCATAGTTCGGTAACAATTAATGATCGTTATAAATGACAGTCTTTGCATCATATATATCATCAATTGATATGATCTATAAATATTTTTTACTTATTGTGAATTCACCTCCTATGATGTTTTCATATAGATTATATTTTCCATCGGCTCAAGCCAGAAAGGTAATTAAATTTAGTTAGCTATAGTTAAGATTTTTAAGATACACCGTAAGTATAACTAATTAAGTAAGAAAATGACCACATATAAAAAATTATATAACGACTCTTGTTTCACCTCCCAAATCTTCCTCCCTCTGCCCTACTTCCAGCATCCGCCCTCAAAAGGCGAGAGGAGAGGGAAACTTTTGTGATAATAATTTATTTGAGCCTAAGACTATATAGTTATTCTTAGCGAATAATTCGACTTTATTGTAGTGGCAAAAACACATCTACGTAATTTATTTTATTAAGATTTTACTATTGACAATTACTTACTTGTTTTTACTTAGAAACAGTACAAAAATTAAACGTACACTATTATTAATGCTTTACTACGATTCATGATGAGAAAACCATCGAAATAATTTGTAAATATCCATTCTCTTGAGAAAAGACTTTTAATTTTCTTCCATAGAAAAGTGTATAACTTGCCATTTGTTTGCTAATCTCTAAAAAATAGTCATATTACACTCATAGCGTACTAACTGAGCAATAATACTCATGGTTGAACAATTAAATTTACTGAATCAAGGTCAAGTTATTCCCACGGCACTACATACAGAAATGGAACGCTCATATTTAGAATATGCCATGAGTGTGATTGTGGGACGGGCTTTGCCTGATGTGCGGGATGGTTTGAAGCCTGTACATCGGCGGATTTTGTATGCTATGTATGAATTGGGGTTAAGTCCCGATCGCCCTTTTCGCAAGTGTGCAAGGGTAGTGGGGGATGTTTTGGGGAAATATCACCCCCATGGAGATCAAGCGGTGTATGATGCCATGGTAAGGCTGATACAGGACTTTTCTAGCCGTTATCCCCTCTTGGCAGGACATGGTAACTTTGGTAGTGTGGATAATGATCCTCCTGCGGCTATGCGTTACACCGAGTCGAGGTTAGGGGCGATCGCCTTTGAAACCATGTTAGAGGAAGTAAACGAGTCCACGGTGGACTTTAGCTCCAATTTTGACAACTCCCAACAAGAACCCGTCGTTTTACCCGCCAAACTGCCCATTTTACTCCTTAACGGTTGCTCAGGAATTGCCGTAGGTATGGCAACCAATATCCCCCCCCATAACCTCAATGAAATTGTAGACGGTTTAATTGCCCTCATCGATCAACCCGATGTGAGTGATGAGAAATTAATGAAGCTCATTCCCGGCCCTGATTTTCCCACAGGGGGAGAAATAATTGACGGTAAAGGTATCAGGGATGCTTATCTCACAGGGAAAGGTATAATTCCCGTGCGAGGAGTTGCCACCATTGAACAGTTAAAAATCCAGAAAAAACGCAGTCGTGCTAAAACCGCCATTATTATCACCGAGTTACCCTTTCAAGTAAACAAAGCAGGATGGATTGAAAAAGTAGCAGATCTAGTAAATCAGGGTAAAATTAATGATATTGCTGATATACGGGATGAGAGCGATCGCACCGGGATTCGAGTAGTAATAGAATTAAAAAGAGATGCTAACCCCCAAGCCATCCTCCATCAACTCTATCGCCAAACCGCATTACAAAGTAACTTCGGAGTTATTTTACTCGGTTTAGTCAATAACAAACCCTGCCAACTTTCCCTCAAGGAATTATTACAAGAATTCTTAACATTCCGAGAACAAACCCTAACCAGACAATATAACTACGAACTAGAAGACAAACAAGATAAAGTTAACCTCCTAGCAGGATTAATCAAAGCCCTCGATAACCTAGATACCGTCATTGATATTTTACGCCATGCCCCCGATGGCACCACCGCCAAAACTACCCTCAAATCATCCCTAGCCATTGACGACAACCAAGCCAATTCCATCCTCGCCATGCCCCTGCGTCGTCTGACAGGCTTAGAAAGACAAAAAATAGAGCAGGAATATCAAGACTTACAAAGTCGTATCAATCAACTCCAAGAATTATTAGCTGACAGAAAGGAATTTTTAAAAGCCCTCAAAAAAGAATTACGCAGTTTTAAACGTAAATTTGGCGATAATCGTCGCACCAAAATTATTACCGTCACAACCCCCGAAAAAAACACCAAATCCTCGGGCAGTAAAAGTAAATCAAAACAGCCAACCCTTCCTCTGATTACCAGTCAAGAATTAACCGATGATGCAGTGGTACAAATCAGTGCCAAGGGCAAAGTATATTGGCAGCCCCAAAGTGCGATTTTAGATCAACCGATGATTAAGAAAAATACTGATCTCATCATCCATCAAGAATTGATCAAAGACAAACAAGAAATCATAGTTATCCTCGACAGTGGCAAAGCCTACCCCCTAACCGTGGCAGATATTCCCCGTCACCCTACCAAACAAACCATAAGTCGCCTAATTTCTGAGAGTGCCACCAAAGACAACCATCAACCTATCAACTACATTACCATCACCCCAGACAATACACATCAGAGCCTCGTATTACTCACCGCAGGAGGCTTTATCAAACGTATTGCCATGGATGAATTAGATAATATCGGCAATCGTGGCTTTACCCTCATTAAACTTAAACCCAAGGATGCCCTCCATAGTCTTTTTGTTACCCATACAGGGCAGGAATTAATTACCGCCACCAGCGGAGGGCGTTTGCTACGGCACACAGTAAATGATGAAAATATGTCAATTATGGGTAAATCCGCCCAAGGTAATATCGGTGTAAAACTACGCTTGGGAGAAAAAATTATCGGTTCAGCGGTGGTTGAGAAAGGGGATAATGTATTATTAATTTCTGAGATGGGTTACGGAAAAATAGTTCCTATTAATAATCTACGTCCTCTTGGTACTGGTAAAGGTGGCGGTTTAGGTAATCAAAGTTTCCGTTTCAAACATGAGGATGATAATTTGGTCAGTATGTTATTACCCTGTGACCATAAAATAGTCATTGCCACCACTGATTTAGATAAACGACTGATTATTGACACTAATAAGTTATTTAATAATAACGGTGAAAGGGCGATCGTTAAATTAGCCCATGGGGAAAAAATTACCTTTGCCCTCAACTGGTGGGGCAACAACCAATAACTGACGTTACAGCATCGTTGTGAGTACCACCTCTCCCTATCTTTCTCCCCTTTCAAGGGGAGATGCTGAAAGCAGAGGGGTAAGAATTTAAGGCGCGATTAGGGCGATCATTTTCATAACGGATTACTAGAACTTGATATAAATCCCTACCTACTCAGTCTATAAATATTTATCTTTTATATCGAGCAAAGTGTCCGATAACATATCCAATCTTTCTCGCCCCTCCTGCAAAAAATCATCGCTTTTTTGACGATTTTGTTCTGGCTTCATTGGTTTCCAATTAGTACAATCAAAAGTTAATTCAGGAAACCATTTTCTTGGTAATTGATGATCGATGGTCATTCCCGGATGTCGATTTTTCCAGTGTTGATAGGTGGGATATTCTATATCATTAATCGTCAAATAACCACAGGCATATAAAGAATATAATACCGAAGCCTTGGCATAAGCTGAACCACTAAATTGATCATTGTTAATAAAATCATCAAGGTATTGTTTTGTGGCGAAACTCATGGGATGAATTTTATAACAGCTTTGTTTTTTTCCCCACGAATTTAGAGTGTATGTTACCAATTCAAAATCAAATAAAAATATTTCTGATAATTCTTTTAAAATGATTTCCCAACTTTCATATATATGAATTAACATGATTTTTTAGAAGTTATTGATATTTCATTTTTAAGGCACTAATAACTTTTTTACCAGCGTTTAAAACCTCCATTAAATCATCTTCTTCTTTTGCTTTTTGATAGTTTTCTTCTGCTTTTTGAATAGCAAAATCAACAAAATCAATGGGTTTATAATTATTTTTCGTCTGTAACAACTGCCAAGAATTAATTACATTATTCCAGCCTACGTTACGATAACCTTTTTCTTTGAGTAGTTTTTGCTCTTTTTTTTGCAGGTTTTTAAAATGTTGAGAATTTCTTTTTTGAGCTTCTCTATAGTTTAAATTATCAAGTTTTTTTTGTTCTTTCATGCTACATCTTCATCCTTGGAGTTTCCATATTTTTTTATGTAAATGTCAGCGATTCTTTTGGCATCATCAACCACTTTCTCTGCTTTTTCTAAATCCTCTCGGGCTGTTTCTGTGGAGATAGCACCGATTTCTTTGAGTAACTGATCGTCTTCTTTTTTGACCCTACCAAATATGCTTTTGAACTGTTGGACTATTTCACTTTTTGACCAATCAGTCATATTTTTTGTAAAAGATTTAAGTTTTGCTCTCAATCCAAAGTTATCATTATTAAGTCTTTTATTTATATCCGCCCGTTCATTTCTTTCTACAAAAATTTTGAGTAAACTTTCATTGGAGATAGTAAATTGATCGTTTTCTAAAAATGCCTGAAGTTCTTTTTTATTAAGAAATCTGAGGTTTGTTAACCGTAGTTCACTATATTTTTTGAGAGCTTCCTTTTCTAAATCTTCCCTTTTGATCATGGTTTTTAAGAACTAACTTAATCTAAGATTAATCATAGCAAAATTTCCCTACCCCTTAATGTTTTTTTTGATGGGATAGGGAAAGGATCAAGGGAAAAGCGTAATAATTGGACTTAAGTTCACGATCTCAATTATTCGTATAACCAAGGTGTAATGGTGGTTTGCCAATGACAAAGTTCTTCTTCTTTGAACCAAAGACTGATTTCTCTTTGGGCGGTTTCGATGGCATCGGAACCATGGATAAGGTTCCTACCAATACTAACACCATAATCTCCTCTAATGGTACCGGGTTCTGCACTGAGGGGATCAGTGGCACCGATAATTTTACGGGCGGAGGCGACTACTCCTTCTCCTTCCCATACCATGGCAACAACGGGGGAGGAGATGATAAAGTCTACTAAGCTACCAAAGAAGGGGCGCTCTTTGTGAACATCATAATGTTTTTCGGCTAGTTCTTGAGAGACGGACATTAATTTTAAGCCTACGAGGGTGAAGCCTTTATTTTCTAAACGTTTGATGACTTCTCCTATGAGGTTACGTTGTACTCCGTCGGGTTTAATCATTAAAAAGGTGCGTTCCACGGTTATCTCCTAGAATAATAGTTTATTTTTATTTCCTAAAAAAGATTACCTTAGATGTTGCACCTTTTGATAGTTTTTATGGATTATTTTGAGTCAGGGTTGTTCCACTGACCATTGTTATAGGGATTTTTTACGAGGTTGGAGTTGTAATAGCGACTATCTTCTGTGACTTCTTTGTCTATCCATGGGGGAAGGGAAATGGTTTGCTCTTCTGAGGTCAGTTCTATTTCTGCTAGTAGTAAACCTTGATTATCGCCAAAAAATTCGTCTATTTCCCACACTAATTCACCAATTTTTAGTTTATAGCGTTTTTTTTCGATTAAGGGGCGATCGCACATAATCATTAACATTTCCTCGGCATCATGGAGAGGAATAGAATACTCAAACTCAGAACGACTAAGGCTTTGTGTTTTAGTTTTAAGGGTCATAAATCCTTGATCTCCTGCCACCCGAACTCGAACAGTGGTACCATTATGGGTGTGAATATAACCTTGTCGATAAATAACCCCATCATCAGGAGGCTGCCAAAGGTTTTTATTGACCAAAAATTTACGTTCGATTTCAATAGCCATAATTTTTCCTTGCAAATTGGACTTATTTTAAGTTAATATAATAAATGGCAAAAAAACGGCGGCATAGCCAAGTGGTAAGGCAGAGGTCTGCAAAACCTTCATCCCCCAGTTCGAATCTGGGTGCCGCCTTAAAAATTATAAAATATCTGACTCATCGGTAGCATTTTCCCCTCCCCGAGGTGTTGTTTACCGAATAGTAAAAGTGTCTACTGATCATAAAAAGGGCTAAAAAGTTTTTTTCATCTGGCTTATAGGCTTTATCGGACAATACCATCCAAGGTATGATTTGTTTTAGATAAGATAGTAAATATAATTCATTAGAATTAGAGAAGGACAAAAATAAACAATCATAGTAAATAAGCAATTGCCTTCGTCCTCTTAACTTCTCACAACCTTTTATATATGAAAACTTTACAGTCTATTAGCCAGACTTTGAAAAGATGGCAACAAAATTATGATAACCCGAGCCATCAGGAGTACCCTCAACAATCTTGCTCTGACACTGAGCAAAACATGGGTACAAAACCAAAGTGGTTTAAACTTATCTGTAAAGTTCATCCTCCTGTGATGATTCTCCTCTCCGTCACCACCATCACAGGGGTAATCAGTTATCGCTTTTATAATCAACCTGAATTGGCTGTAGGTACCATTGCCCCCACTACCATCGTAGCCCCCGAAGATGGCTCTTTTGTAGATCATCAAACCACCGAGGAAATGAGACGTAATACTCGCAGTGGTTTGTTACCCACCCTCAGACATGATGAAAGTGCCACAGAATCGATTAAAAGTAGTATTCGGGAAAGGTTAGAAAGAATCCAAGAAGCAAGGGAGATTTTATTAGCAAATCCTGAAATTGAAACTGATGTCCTTTCTTCTGGGGTTCAACAATATTTGAGAACTACCCAAGAGAGTGAGTGGGAAAATATTATCGATAACCGTACTGATTTAAATGCACTATCAGAAGAATCAAATTCTATTTTTGCACAGGCCATAGGAGAATTAATAAATTATCAACAGAGGGTTGATGAGCCCGAATTTGAAAATTTAATTAACAAAATTGCTACCCAAAGAAGTAACTACCAAGTTGCCGAAACTTTATTGGTCAATTTTTCAGAAATGACTGATGAGGATAGACGACAATTTCTGGATTTAGATGAACAACAATGGCGAGAAACCAGAGATATTGTCAATCGAGTCACCAACCGCATTCTAACTCAGGGGATTCCTTTTGGTTTGCCAGAGGCAATGCGTCTTAGCACCGTGGAAACTCATTTATCTAATCGGGAAATACCATCCCCCTTAAAAGGGGCTTTGGTGCGTTTAATTGGCTCTAATTTACGCACAAATTTAACCGTTGATGAAGAAGCCACCAAGGCTAGGGCAGAAAGGGCCGCAGAGGAAATTGAGCCTATTATGGTTTCTGTGGAACAAAATGAAACCATTGTCCGTGAAGGGGAACAAATTACTCAGGCGGATTTTGTTTTATTAGATAATTTTGGTCTGAGTCGTCGTAGTATTAATTGGGTTGGTGTTCTAACTTCTGCTGCCCTGACAGGGGGAGGATTAGTCGGTTTTATGGCGATCGCCACTAAACGAACCCAAAGAAGATTACGAAGGAGAGATCAATTTCTCTGGTGGTTATTAGGCATATCAGTACCTGTTATCAGCTTATTTGATGTGGGCTACAACTCTTTACCTGCCGTGGGCTTTTTGATGAGTAGTTTCTATGGCCCGGTGGTGGCCGTCAGCCATGTTAGCTTAACCGCAGGATTAACCCTATTTCAAACAGGCGCCATCGGTTGGGAATACCTAATTTCCTCCTACGCTTCCTCCATTCTCGCCGCCATCATCGCCTCCCGTCTGCGCTCACGGGAAGAGTTAGCCTTTTTGGGGGGTGGAGTTGGTTTAACCCAAGGTGCGGTTTATTTTGTCGTTACCCTCGCCTCTAGTGCCGCTGTGGGTACCCTGTGGTATGTTATCATCCCCGGAGCCATTTGGCATGGTGCAGTGGGTCTAACCTATGGTGTCATCGCTCTAGGTATTTCTCCCTACCTAGAAAGATTTTTTGACCTCATCACCCCCATTCGTCTCGCCGAATTATCCAACCCCAATCGCCCCTTATTAAAAAGACTTGCCACCGAAGCCCCCGGCACTTTTCAACATACCATGTTTGTATCTTCCCTCGCCGAAGCGGCGGCACGGAAGCTAAACTGCAATGTGGAGTTGGTCAGGGCGGGTACTCTGTACCATGATATTGGTAAAATGCACGATCCCCTCGGATTTATTGAAAATCAGATGGGTGGAAAAAATAAACATGATCAAATTAATGATCCTTGGGAGAGTGCTGATATTATCAAAAAGCACGTGAGCGAAGGTCTTGCCATGGCAAAAAGACATGGTTTACCCCAAGCTATTCGTAATTTTATCCCCGAACACCAAGGCACCCTTTTAATTTCTTATTTCTATTATCAAGCACAAAACCAAGCTGAAGAGGATCCCGCCATCGAAATTGAAGAGCATAATTTCCGCTATGATGGTCCTATCCCTCAATCTCGGGAAACAGGTATTGTTATGTTAGCAGATGGTTGTGAGGCTGCGTTGCGATCGCTCAAAGACGCTACCCCAGAACAAGCCATGGCAATGGTTAACAAGATTTTTAAGGCACGTTGGCGCGATCATCAATTGGATGATTGTGGTTTACGTTATGACGAATTACCCATCATTGCCGAGGTATTTATTAACGTTTGGCAACAGTTTAATCATCAAAGAATTTCTTACCCTAAAGGTGCTTTGGAAATGAAAACCTCTAAATAATTAATTTATCTGAGTTCGGGATAAAATTTATAGTCTTGTAAAGGTGCTAGGTATCGGGTGTCAGGTATCAGGTTAAGAAATTTACAAAAACTGTAATGTTAATTAATTTTCTGATACTTAGTTCCATCAAGGAACTAACAAAGGCTGGTCGTATTTTAAACCTGTAACCTGCAACCTGTAACCTGTACGGACGTAGCATGCTACGTCCCCTACCATACTGACAACTGTTATCCCGAACTGAGGTTAATTTTTGTTTTTGGGTTTAGGTAATTGATTGTAATAATTTTTCTCCTTGGATTTTTTTCTTTTAAATAAACCTGTAATAAAATTCCAACCCGTAAAACCCAATTGGCGACTGATACGAGTAACCCCTGTTACCACTTCGGTATCTTGACTGACATTTAATTTTTCTTCCAATAATTCCTTTAGTTTGGTACTGGTGAGGGGACGATTTAAAACACCTTTTTCCCCCAAGGAAATAGAGCCTGTTTCCTCGGAAACCACCACACAGACACAGTTTTCTACTAATTCTGTAATCCCCATAGCCGCACGATGACGAGTACCCAATCTTTTGGAGGCACTTTTTTCCGATAGGGGGAGAATAACACTGGCGGAGACTATTTCTGAGCCCCGAATGAAGACGGCCCCATCATGTAATAGGGTTTTGGTTTGAAAGATACTTTGTAATAATTCCTTGGTGATTTCGGCGTTTAATTGGACACCTGGACTCAGAAAAACTCTTTCTTCTACGGTGTTAAAGGTTTCAATCACAATCAATGCTCCCGTACGATTTTGGGATAATTCTTTGACTGCTTCTACTATTTCATCGATAATGGTGTCTCCTTTGGGGATGATATTATCTGATTGCCATAGTACATTGATTTCTCCTTTGCCTATTTGTTCTAAAAAACGTCGAAAATCTGATTGGAATACTACTCCCATCGAGAGGGAACAAATTAAGATTAATTGCTGTAGAAAAAAGCTAATTAATGTTAATTCTAAGATGCGATCGCACAGTAGATAAAGTATAATTAGAAACAGTAAACCCCTTACCATTCTTTGCGCCCGACGTTCTTGGAGAAGGGTAGTAATTAGATAAAAAAAGATACTAACTAAACCAACATCGAGGAAAAATAGCAAAAAAATTTTCAAATTGTCAGGAAAAAACCCGACCAAGACATTAAATTCTAACCCGTTTTATTATGTTGTTTACTCAAAGCCAATAACTACATATTAATTCTAAATCAACAACCGTCTAATTTTTTCTTAATACATTAATCACAGAAATCCCCTTATCTAATGAGAGGAGGGAATTCCTCCTACTCATTTATTTACTCCGTACTAAGAGATTATTTCTATCAACAGGGAAACAACGGCTTTAACCAATCAAAGTCGATGGTTATATTTCACCTACCCTAGGCGACTGGGTAATAAATCCTGTCTTACCAAATCCTCATAGGTTTCACGACGAATTATTAAACTTGCCTCTCCCTCATTAACTAAAACTGCGGCAGGACGTGCTAGACGGTTGTAGTTAGAAGCCATACTATAGTTATAAGCTCCTGTTCCTAATACTACCAGAATATCTCCCTCTTTTGTATCAGGAAGACTAACATTTTTTACTAAAATATCCCCTGATTCGCAGTGTTTTCCTGCAATGGTGACAGTTTCAGTATTAGGGCTAGTCATCTTATTGGCAATTACCACCTCATAAAGGGATTGATAAGTAATGGGGCGGGGATTGTCCGACATACCGCCATCCACCGAAACATAAGTTCTTACATCAGGGATTACTTTTCTTCCTCCCACGGTATAAGCGGTTACGGTGCTACTGCCAACCATGGAGCGTCCGGGTTCGGAAATCAGTTTAGGTAGGGCAAGATTACGCTCCTGACAGGCTTTGAGGACGGCTTCAGATACAGTCTGCACCCATTGATCAATGCTGGGGGGATCATCCGATTGGGTATAACGAATACCCAAACCACCACCGACATTAAATTCTGTCATGGGTAAGCCATAATCAAGGGCTTTTTGATACCAGTCTGCTAAAACCCCTGCTAAGTCGTGGTGGGGTTGTAGTTCAAAAATTTGTGAACCGATATGGGCGTGTAAGCCAATACAGTTAATAAATTGTTGCTCTTTGGCAAAGGTGAATACGGCTTCTAGTTGGTTGGCATCAAAACCGAATTTACTATCAATGCTTCCTGTGCGGATATATTCGTGGGTATGGCATTCAATGCCGGGGGTAAGGCGTACCAAAATTGAGACGGGGGTTTGTTTTTGGGCAGATAGTTTGGCGAGGTTTTCTAATTCTAGCCAGTTATCAACGATGATTTTGCACTTACTATCCATTGCCAATTCTAACTCGGCGATGGATTTATTATTACCATGGAGATAGATGTTGTTTTCGATGTATTCTTGACTTTTATGGCTCATTTCGAGGGCTTTGGTGGTGGTGTATAGTTCCCCCCCAGAAACCACGTCAAATCCTATGTCCTCACTAGCTAGGATAGATGCGATCGCCATACAACACCAAGCCTTAGAAGCGTAGATAACTTGAGATTCTCCCGGATAATATTTTTTGAAAGCATCTCGATACTGACGAGCGCTGGTGCGTAAGGTTTTTTCATCAACAATATACAAAGAAGTGCCAAATTTTTTAACCAAATCAATTACATCACAACTGCCTATTTCTAAATGATTTTGATCATTAATTTTGGCAGTTAAAGGCAAAAGTTGTTGATTTGGAGATAAACTATCATCAAATGGTTGAATAAATTTTTCGGAGCTATTTTTTTCTGTTACTAACATTTATATTTTCACTAATATATAAGAATAAATAAAGGTGAGATAATTTAGAACTTAAATCACCTTTTTGTTGAGTTATTTTTCGAACAGTTAACCCAAGAAGAAGGTATATTTTTGACTGTCTTAAGTTTTATCTCGAACAGGAGAAAAACAATAATCAATAATGATAAAATTATAGGCTATTTGGCTGTAATCCACAATTGATTGTAGAGAATTGAGAATCACACCATGGGAAGAATAAGATCGACTTGGGTTTCTTGATCATAAATACTATTGATACTAATACTACCCCCATAAATTTCTAACATTTTCTGGGCAATGGCAAATCCCAAACCGCTTCCCTGTTGTTCATATTTTCGCCTTTGGAACTGCATATATGCCCCCACTCTCTCAATTTCCTCTTTTGTCATACCCTTTCCTTTATTATGGATAGATACCTTTAAAAAATTATTTTTTTGCCGTTGAGAAGTAATGGTAACGGGATTTTCAAATTGAGAATATTTAAAAGCATTATCGATAATTTCATGACATATTTTTTCCAGATTATTTTCGGCAATTTTCACAAACACATTTTCCACATCCAAAAATAAATCTGACTGTCGATTATAATTACTAGATATTGTTTGAGCAATAGAGGAAAGGATATTTTTAATATTACATTTAGACCTATCAGAATTTCTAATTTGCTCTATTTTATGATCATCTTTGCTAATCAATTCTAGTTCAGCATAGAGTAAAAAATTCTGCATTAAGTGAGTTAATCTTTGGGTACTATCCAAAATTAAATCGGCAATTTCTCTCAATTCTTCCCTCGTTAAACTATCATGATAGTCTTTTAATAATTGTGCCGAACTATTAATACCATTAAGAGGGGTGTTAATTTCGTGGGGTAAAGCAAAACTAATATTCTGTCTTAATTCTGCCAATTTTTCTACCGATTGTTTTTTTAATCGAGCAGTTTTTTCTAAACGGGTGTTAATTGCTTTAACTAAACTATCAATGGTAAAAGGTTTAAATAAATAATCATCCGCCCCTAATTCCATACCCCTTCTCATATCACGACGGTCAGAATTACCCGTTAAAAATATAAAGGGAATATAGTCTATTTCATCTTCTTTTTGTAAGGTTTCTAACAACTCATAACCCGACATAGTAGGCATAGCGACATCACAAAGAATTAAGTCAGGTGTATTTTGTTTAATTAACTCTAATCCTTCCTTACCATTAACAGCGGTAATGATTTCAAAGCCTAGGGTGGTGAGAATTTCCCTAACACTATCCCTCAGATCATTATTATCATCTATTACTAATATTTTTGTCATAGTAGAAAGGGAGTTTTTTTGGTGGGAAAAAATCTAAGTATAAATACTATTTGATTAGCATATTGTTAGATAATGGTTATTAAAATTATATCATTGGTAACAATTTTCCTAAGATTTTTTCCTCACTATCAGCATAGTAATTATTTTTATAACTTAATATTGTCCAGTTTTTCTCGGGGATTGTAACTGCTGATTTCTTTTATTTTTTGATAGTATTCCTTTTCCTGATTATTAATATTAACAGGAGTTGCGATCGCCACGCGCACCAACAAATCACCTCGATTACCCTTCGCACTACTCCACCCCTTACCTTTCAACCGTAAAGATTGCCCATGACGAATACCAGCAGGAATTTTTACACTCACACTACCATCAGGAGTCGGCACAGAAATCTCATCACCCAATATTGCCTCAACGGGGGTAATCGGCACCTCACAAATCAATTTATCATCCTCAAAGGAAAAGAAGCTATGGGGTTTCAAATCCACTTTTAGATATAAATCTCCCCTTTGTTGGGTTAAAGGATTAACACTACCCTTACCCCGCAGACGAATTTTTGTGCCTGATTTCGCCCCAGGGGGAATTTTTACACTAACGGTTTCCGTACCTAAATTAATCTTGCTTTCTACTCCCCTAAATGCTTGACCAAAAGTTAAACTAATATTTTTTTCCACATCATAGGCAGTATTACTTGGGGTTTGTTGCCCAAAACCTCCAAAATCACCAAAACCTCCACTACGGGCATTACTTCCTCCGTATGGGCGGGATGTATTAGAAAAACGTCCTAATAATTGATCTATAAAATCATCAAATCCCGTATATTGACTAAAATCAAAACCATCAAAATTGACACCTGCCCCTGCACTAGCATTTCCCCACGGAGACTGGCTTCCTTGCCCTGCCTGTTGCCAATAACGTCCAAATTGATCGTATTTTTTTCGTTTATCGGAATCTCCTAAAACTTCGTAAGCCTCGCTAATTTCTTTAAACTTTTCCTCAGCTTGTTTATTATCAGGGTTACGATCTGGATGATACTTTACTGCTAATTTACGAAAAGCCTTTTTAATTTCATCTGCTGTGGCACTTTTACTAATTCCTAATATTGAATAATAATCTTTAAAATCTGTACTTGCCATAGGTCTAATTTCGTGCTTTTAAAATTAACAATAAAACGTATTTAAATATATTAATAATTGCTCAATCATATTTTATCTACTTCTACGGTAGCAAAATTATGTTGAGGATTAGGTTCGGTTAAACCACCATTCTATATAACTCGAGTTCGGGATAACATTTTTAGTCTTTACAAATAAAGGTGTCAGGTATCGGGTATCAGGTGTTAGGTTAAAGAATTTACAAAAAGTCTATGTTAGGGGTTGATGAAAAAGTGGGGTCATGAGGGAGAATTGACAATGAACAATGAACAAACTATGACCTGCCACCTGCAACCTGCCGCCTGAAACCTGTACGGACGTAGCATGCTACGTCCCCTACCAACCATACTGACAACTGTTATCCCGAACTGAGGTTAATGAATAATTTAACCTTGGCTCATACCCATAATCTCATAACCTGCATCCACATAGAGAACCTGCCCAGTAATACCACTGGATAAGTCACTACAAAGGAAAGCAGCGGCGTTACCTACTTCTGTTTGGGTTACGGTACGTTTGAGGGGGGCAGTGGCTTCCACATGGTGAATCATGTCAAGGATACCACCCACAGCAGAGGATGCAAGGGTACGAATAGGCCCGGCAGAAATGGCATTTACTCTCACATTTTGAGAACCTAACTCAGCGGCTAAATAACGGACGCTCATTTCCAATGCAGATTTAGCGATACCCATTACGTTGTAGTTAGGGATGACTTTGACTCCTCCAAGATAGCTGAGGGTGACAATACTAGCACCATCCCTAAATAATGGTTTGGCGGCTTGGGTAAGGCGAGTAAGGGAATAGGCACTAATATCAAGGGCGGTTTTAAACCCATCTCGGGAAGTATTGCTAAAATCACCGCTCAAATCATCTTTTTGGGCAAAGGCTAAACAGTGAATCAGAATGTCAATATGTCCCCATTTTTCTTTGATTTCGTTAAAGGTTTGCTCAATTTGAGCGTCATCCTGAACGTTACAGGGTAAGAAAATACTGGGGTTGAGGGGTTCGACTAATTCGCCTACTTTTTTTTGAAAACGTCCTTTGTCGTCAGGGAGATAGGTGACTCCAATATTTGCCCCTGCTTGGTGTAGTTGTTGGGCGATTCCCCATGCAATGGAGCGATTGTTGGCAATACCTGTTACGAGGGCATTTTTTCCTGTTAAATCTAACATAATGAATAAATAATTTTAGGGATTGAAATAAAAGACAATGGTCTGTTAAACCAATTAAACGATAAAATGGTTATCTAGTTTACACTTAAGCTATTTTCTTATAGAAAGCGTCATTTGCACGATCAATTATTAAATATTAACTACTGTCTATGCAACCAATACCTACTCAAGAGCAACCCCTCGCCTCGGTATTTCGTCAAATAGGAGGGGGAATGTATACCCCCGTGATGGAAAAGTTTGAACGAGGAAAAACTATTTTTTTCCCCGGAGATCCTGCGGAAAGGGTATATTTTTTGGTAAAAGGGGCGGTTAAGTTGTCTCGTCTCTATGAGGCTGGGGAGGAGATTACTGTGGCTCTTTTGAGGGAAAATAGTATTTTTGGGGTACTATCTTTGATTACTGGGCAAAAGAGCGATCGCTTTTATCATGCGGTAGCCTTCACTCCTGTAGAATTATTATCAGCACCCATTGAGCATTTTCAGCGTTCTTTGCAAGATAATCCTGAATTATCCCGTCTTATGTTGCAGGGTTTATCTTCTCGTATTTTGCAAACGGAAATGATGATCGAAACCCTCGCTCACCGTGATATGGCTTCTCGTTTGGTGAGCTTTTTATTGATTCTTTGTCGTGATTTTGGCATTCCTAGTCTCAATGGTATCACTATTGATCTTAAATTATCCCATCAGGCGATCGCCGAGGCCATTGGTTCAACCCGTGTAACAGTCACCCGACTATTGGGAGAACTACGTCAAGATGGTATGATTTCCATCACCAAGAAAAAAATTACTGTTCATAATCCTGTGGCCCTCAGCCAACAATTTGCCTAGGCACTAAGGGCAGGATACATGAGGCACTCGTGAGGGTAATTGATGGATAATTTACATTATTGAATTAAGGACAAGTTTTTCTAATCCTGCTTCTTCCTTAGAAACAAAGTCGGTCACAAAAAACGCCAATATATGTTGCTCTCGGGGTTTGCCTTTATTTACCCCAGTGACACCCATGGCGATGGCAAAACCACATTTACCCTGCCAATTTTTGATTTCCTTAGACCATTTTTTGACTGCATCACTAAATCTGGAGTCCTCTTTCACTATTTCTGCAATTACATGATT
Source organism: Cyanobacterium stanieri PCC 7202 (assembly GCA_000317655.1). Classification (NCBI taxonomy): domain Bacteria; kingdom Bacillati; phylum Cyanobacteriota; class Cyanophyceae; order Chroococcales; family Geminocystaceae; genus Cyanobacterium; species Cyanobacterium stanieri. The sequence continues at coordinate 584,854 of CP003940.1, read as the reverse complement.
TACCCCTGCTCGGGTTGTTATTATGGGTAGATCAAATGTTTCACCGTCAAATAGATCTTCTCCCACGGTGAAAAATAAATGCTCTATGCCCTCCTCATTGATCAATTGTTCGACGATTAACTTACCTTTAGGACGGGTAGTTTGTACCACTACGGCAGGGATTTTTTCTTTATTTTTACCAAACACGATCCCTTGAGTGTCAACCCATACAGAAGATTTCTTTTCTATGGATTTGATGATATTTTCCGAAAAAGAAGCAAAGGTAATCAGACAGTCATAGGGAAATAAATCACTGCTGATCTGAGGATGATCTTCATATTCATCAAAATCATGGTCTAAATCCCCTTCTAAGGCTTCTAATTCAGCGGTAACTTCGGGCATAGTTTTCACTGTCACCTGATGAGGTTTATTATTATTCCAAGGAAGTTTTACGGAATATTTATGGCGAATTGCCTGAGTGGGATCTTTTTCTAGGGATACTTTATTTTTTTTGATAAATTTACCGAGGGCTTCAATGGCTAAATAAAGGGGATCTAGTTCTTCTGTATCAACGATAGGACGGATCCCTTCATAGGGGTGAATACTACCAAATACCACATCCACAGGAAGATTTTTTTTCATTTTGGAGACAATCATCTTGAGGAAGAGGGTATCTTCATCGTCAAACTCTTCATCGTCTAATTCTTCTTCATCAAATTCATCATCGACGGAGAAGTTCACAAACCAGCAATCCTGTTGCAAAAATGCTCTTTCTATGTCTCCTTCTTCCATCATTTCATCATCTATTTCCCCTGCCATGAGTCTAAATTTTTTCATGGATTCTAAGGAACGATAAAAAATAACCCCAAATTCCTCGCCCATCATCCCCATCACACAGGCATAGAGGGATTCCACATTATAGGCATTAATTTGGATTTCTAGTAGATTATATTCGGCTAGTATTTCCCATGGGGCTTGTTGCCATATAAAGGCGATCGCCTTTTGTTCCAAATCCTTTAACATTTTGGGGGGAATATTACCCGCCATACTCGGTTGAACAGCCTGTAAATTACGCCACAACTCATCCAACAAAGGCAATTCTCCCTGATAATCCACCTCAATATCTAAACCCTGTAAGGCCCCCCTCAAGAAAAATTGTAATTCCCTATCCCTCACTACCACCTTGTGAGGACGGGCAGGTTCGGCAGGACTTTGGGGCTTTTCAATGGCTTTTAAAAGGGATCTCACCATGGCATCAGGTCCTGTATTACTCCGCACCACTTCCATAGCACGAACAAACCCCTCAGAACCATCAACCCATACAATACAATGACCATTATCCCGCAAATCAGGCTCGATGTTTTGGAGCATATCTCCGATGGGAAAAATATCCCCCTCCCAAACATGGGGCAATTTAGGAATACGGTTGATACGATGTTTTGTGGTGATGGGTAAAGAAGACATAAAAGTTCAGTATGATTTTAGATGGAGGATTTTTGCTGAAAAGCTATTGAAAAGAATGTATTTTTAAGATCATTAACCATTGCCAAAATCCTTGAGTTGGGGGTTAACTTTGTTGAAGATGATAACAAAAAATGTCATTTCTTGCTCATAGATTGATTTTAGCCCTCAATGGTCACGGTGGATTGTTTCAAAACATGATTAATACCATATTCCAAACCCTCCACCACGGCTTGATAGGAAGCGTCAATAATATTGGTGGATACCCCTACGGTAGTCCATCGTTTATGTCCATTGGTAGATTCCACCAAAACCCTTGTTTTGGCATTGGTTCCTGCGGTACTATCTAAAATCCTGACTTTGTAGTCCGTGAGGTGGAATGTGGCAATTTCTGGATAAAATTTCACCAAGGCTTTGCGCAGGGCTGAGTCTAGGGCGCTCACCGGGCCATTACCCTCGGCAACTTCTAATAATTCCTGTTCTCCTACCACTAGCTTGATGGTTGCTAGGGCATGGGTGTATGGTGTTTGTTCAGCAACGGTGATGTCCGAATGAACTTGAAACCCTTTGATTTCAAATAATTCTTTTCTTTGCCCGAGGGCTTCACGCATGAGTAACTCAAAACTTGCCTCGGCCGCTTCAAATTGATAGCCTTGGTGTTCGAGGTTTTTGAGTCTTTGTAAGATTTCCCGACATTTAGGATCTTTTTTATCCAAATCAATGCCGAAATTTTTGGCTTTGGAAAGAACATTACTCAATCCTGATTGATCGGAAATGACGATGCGGCGCTCATTGCCAATGGCTTCGGGGACTATATGTTCGTAAGTGAGGGGATTTCTGGCCACCGCTGACACGTGGATTCCCCCTTTGTGAGCAAAGGCTGAACGTCCTACGAAGGGGGCATGATCATCGGGGGCGAGGTTGACGATTTCGCTAATCAGGCGGCTGTTGGGGGTTAGCTGGGTGAGTTGCTGGGGTTCAAGACAGTGATAACCTAGTTTTAGTTGTAGGTTAGGAATGAGGGTACACAGGTTGGCATTACCACATCTTTCTCCATATCCATTAATGGTTCCCTGCACCATGGTAGCCCCTTCAAGGACAGAGGCGATCGCATTTGCCACCGCTGTACCACTATCATTGTGAGTATGGATGCCCAATTGTACCCCATCAGGATCATCCAAATCCAAATCTAATTTTTCCACTACTTCCGCTACAATCTGGCTAATTTCATGGGGTAAAGTACCGCCATTGGTGTCACAAAATACTAACCATTTAGCCCCCGAGGCGATCGCCCCTCGGAGAGTAGCCAAAGCATAATCGGGATTATTTTTATAACCATCAAACCAATGCTCGGCATCATAAATAATTTGTCGCCCTTGGGATTTTAGATAACTAATGCTGTCCTTAATCATAGCGATATTCTCATCCAAAGAAGTCTTTAACCCCTCCGTAACGTGCAAATCCCAAGACTTACCAAAAATAGTCACCCAATGGGTATTGGCCGCCAAAATAGCCTTTAACATCGGATCATCCTCCGCCCTTTGCTGGGGGCGACGGGTAGAACAAAAAGCCACAATCTGAGCTTGTTTTAACGGTTCTTCTTTCAGACGCCAAAAAAACTGTACATCCTTCGGATTAGCCCCTGGCCAGCCCCCCTCAATGAAAGGAATCCCCATCTCATCAAGTTTGCGTACAATTTGCAACTTATCATTAAGAGATAAAGAAATTCCCTCTCTTTGAGAACCATCTCTGAGGGTAGTATCATAGAGCCAAATTTTTTTCCGATTCATGTTTGCAGTTTCTACCTTGGTACACAATCTAAATAATGTTCAGTCAATTCCTTGATAAACCAACATTATCTATATCCATATTCTACCTCAGACAAGATGCTCTCTTGATGGCTTATTTTCCTCAACTCCCCACAAGTTCGTTACAAAACGTTATATTCTAAGAGAATAGGAATAATAATATCTCCATCCATAAGAAAAAATATAGTTAGGTATAAAAATGCGAGTAATCTTAATGACAGGAAAAGGCGGAGTAGGTAAAACCTCCGTAGCAGCCGCCACGGGTTTAAGGTGCGCTGAATTAGGACATAAAACCTTAGTCTTAAGTACCGACCCTGCCCATTCCCTAGCCGACAGTTTTGATTTAGAATTAGGTCATGAACCCCGCAAAGTCAAAGAAAACCTCTGGGGTGCAGAATTAGACGCTCTCATGGAACTAGAAGGCAACTGGGGAGCGGTGAAAAAATACATCACCGAAGTATTACAAGCTAGAGGTTTGGATGGTGTACAGGCCGAAGAATTAGCCATCTTACCCGGTATGGATGAGATTTTTGGTTTAGTAAGAATGAAGCGTCATTATGACGAAGGCGAATTTGATGTTTTAATTATCGACTCTGCACCCACTGGCACAGCCCTAAGATTATTGAGTCTTCCCGAAGTGGGGGGATGGTATATGAGAAGGTTTTATAAACCTCTCCAAAGTATGTCTGCCACCCTACGCCCTTTATTTGAGCCTTTCTTTAAACCCATCACAGGGTTTTCCCTGCCCACTAATGAGGTAATGGATGCACCCTATGAATTTTATCAACAAATTGAAGCCCTAGAAAAGGTATTAACCGATAATACTCAAACCTCTGTGCGTTTGGTAACTAATCCTGAAAGAATGGTCATCAAAGAGTCTTTGAGAGCCCATGCTTATCTGAGTCTTTATAATGTATCTACCGATTTAGTAATAGCGAATAGAATTATCCCTGATCAGGTAGATGATCCCTTTTTCCAAAAATGGAAAGAAAATCAATCAGTGTATAAACAAGAAATTTATGATAACTTCCACCCTCTCCCCGTAAAGGAAGTTCCTTTATATTCTGAGGAAATGTGTGGTTTAGAAGCCTTGGAACGTTTGAAAGATACTTTATACAAGGATGAAGATCCTAGTCAGGTATATTATGCCGAAAATACCATTAGGGTTATCCAAGAGGATTCTCATTACAGTTTAGAGTTATATTTACCCGGTATTCCCAAAGAACAAATAAAACTGAATAAGACAGGGGATGAGTTGAATGTCAGAATCGGCAACCATCGCCGTAACTTGGTATTACCCCAAGCCTTGGCGGCATTACAACCTTCTGGGGCAAAAATTGAAGAGGATTATCTAAAAATTAAGTTTTCTACTCCTTCTTAGATAAAAATAGACATTTTTTAAGGGCTGGAAAACCAGCCCTTTTTTTTGATATAAAATCGAGTGACGTTCCAATCACCATAGGTGAAGGATTCTTGGGCTGAACTAGCTCCTTTCACTTACGCTACTCACGAGTCTTACGTGTTCATGTCTAGGCTTTACGACCTACTCCTCAAGCGTTAAATTCCCGTCCGCCCGACGGTACTGTATCTAGCATAACATTTTTTTGTGAAAACGAGGAGGAATTGTGATTATCTCTTGCCTTTTTCAGTTAAATATAGGCGGAAATGTCCTCGTCACATTCATCAGCAAGGTAGGAAAGGGAGCGAAACCTTAGACCTACTAATTGTTCATAGAGGGGGTTTAATTTACACATGGGGGGAATATGGACAATTTTTTTGCCAAATAATTTGATGTCTCTTTCAAAGGGGCATTGGGGGGGAATCATTTTACACAAGAAACGGGCCACTCTGGGATCTTGTACATCCATACCATCGAGCCATTTTTTGACGGGATTTAAGACATCGATCGCACTTTCTTCTTTACCCTGAGAAACTGATTTTTGCCCTTGCTCAGGATTCCAGAGGGTGGCTTCTAGGGCTTTGAGGGCTTCTATATCTAACTCTAAGGCTTGTTGAAAACTATGGACAGAATCGGCTTCGGCTTGGGAATATACCCCATTGGCGATCGCCATCATCACCGCAGTACGTAAAAAATTTTCTCTGACTTCCACATCATCCCCTAATTCCGTGGCTAAATCTTCGGGGCAAATGGGTTCTAATTCTCCTAATGTGGTATTAGGCATCAATTCATCCTGAGTTAAACTGGCGATCAGTTCTTGCTCTTCGGGATCAAAATGTCCGTCAGCATAGGCTACGGTTAATAGCCCTCTGAGCCAAGCAGTTATGGTGCGATCGTCCAATTTTTGCACCTCGTCATTGATAACTGCCGAGTTATTATTGTTATTCATGATGACATATAGAAAATCTAAACTACTTCCAATTCTATACAATCAATTCAAATTTGAACGTGGGGAAATCAGTATTAAAATTGGGTTGATGACTCAGTGGAGGTAAAAGGCAAGGGGTAAGGGGAAAAAAGGAAATAATTGCTTATTGTCCATGGTCAATTATGAATTTTGAACGCCCCTAGGGTATAATATTCAATCACATTCGATCTGTAAATATTAGGTGATGTCTGAGAAATTTTCCCGCCGTACCAAAATTGTAGCAACCGTAGGCCCAGGTTGTGCGAATCCCGAAACATTGCGCAAGATGATTCTTGCTGGCGCTAATACTTTTCGTCTCAACTTTTCCCATGGTACCCATGAAGTCCATCAAAGTAGTATTCGGATGATTCGCCAAGTGGAAAATGAGTTAAATCGTCCCATCGGTATTTTGCAAGATTTACAAGGTCCGAAAATTAGGTTAGGTAAATATGAATGTGGTTCTATTGAATTACATGAGGGCGATCGCTACGTACTCACCAGTCGAGATGTCAAATGTGATGAAAAAATCGCCTGTATTAGTTACGAATATTTAGCCGAAGAAGTACCCCTCAATGCCAGAATCCTCCTTGATGATGGTAGGGTGGAAATGGTAGTAAAGGAAATTGATAAAGAAAATAAAGATCTCCATTGTCAGGTAGTAGTAGGGGGTGTACTGTCTAGCAACAAAGGGGTAAACTTTCCCAATGTTTATTTATCCGTCAAAGCCCTAACGGAAAAAGACAAAAAAGATTTAATGTTTGGTTTAGATCAACGGGTGGACTGGGTAGCCCTCAGTTTCGTGAGAAATCCCCAAGATGTGTTGGAAATCAAAGATTTAATTGCCAGTGCAGGAAAATCTACCCCCGTCATTGCCAAAATTGAAAAACACGAAGCCATCGAACAAATGGAAGAAATTTTATCCCTCTGTGATGGGGTAATGGTGGCAAGGGGAGATTTAGGGGTTGAGTTACCCGCTGAGGATGTGCCTATCCTCCAAAAACGCTTGATTCGCACTGCCAACCGTTTGGGTATTCCCATTATTACCGCTACCCAAATGTTAGACAGTATGGCAAACAGTCCTAGTCCTACCCGTGCAGAGGTTTCCGATGTTGCCAACGCCATTTTAGACGGCACCGATGCGGTAATGCTTTCCAATGAAACCGCTGTGGGTAAATATCCTGTACAAGCTGTGGCTACCATGGCAAAAATTGCTAGACGCACGGAGGAAGAAAGGGATTCCATTGCCCCCCATTTGTTGAGTCCTATGGATAACCAAAATATTCCTAATGCCATTTCTGGGGCGGTGGGACAAATCGCCAAACAGCTTAAGGCTAGTGCCATCATGACCCTAACGAAAACGGGTGCTACGGCTCGTAACGTCTCCAAATTTCGTCCTAAAACTCCCATTTTGGCAATTACCCCCCATGTCAGTGTTTCCCGTCAATTACAGTTGGTCTGGGGTGTGAAACCTTTATTGTTGTTGGATATGCCGGGCTTAAAGCAGGTGTTTAGTTCGGCTATCGAGTTGGCGAGGGAAGAGGAGTTATTAGAAGATGGTAATTTAGTGGTGATGACCGCAGGAACTTTGCAAGGGGTGGCAGGTTCTACCGATTTGATTAAGGTAGAAATTGTTAAGGGTTTACTCAGTGAAGGGCTTGGTATCGGACAGGGGATAATTACTGGTCGCACTAAGGTGGTTTATGATATTAACAATCTCACCAATTTTAATCAGGGCGATATTTTGGTGGCAAAAAGCACTGATAATAATTATGTAGATGCTATGCGCCTAGCCAGTGGCATTATTACCGAAGAGGGTGGGGTGCGATCGCACGCAGCCCAGATAGGAATGCGTTTAGGTATTCCCGTAATTGTGGGAGTAAAAGATGCCACCCGAATCATTCGGGATGCTAGTTTTGTCACCATGAAAATTGAACAGGGTTTGGTCTATCTTGGTACTGATGGCAGTCAAGATGGTGTAGATTAATCTACCTAACACAAAAAAATCTCCCTTACTAGCAAGGGAGATTTTTAGTATCACTTGATGTTAAACCTTACTTAGTTGGTACGGTGGTAGGTGCTAACTTGATATTCTTGGCTAAACCAAACAAAGATAGTGTTTTGATAGTAATCCAAGTTAAGTCAACTTCCCACCACTGTAAACCGTGACGGGCAGAGTATTGATAAGCATGATGATTGTTGTGCCAACCTTCGCCAAAGGTTAATACTGCAACCCACCAACAATTACGAGAGTGATCGTTAGAATCGTGGCTAACATAACCAAATTTATGGGTAGCACTATTTACAAACCAAGTTACGTGGAAAACCACCACAAGGCGTAAAAAGATTCCCCACACCACGAAAGACCATCCACCCCACCAGAAAAGGAGTAAACCTAATGCTACTTGAATGGGGATGAAATATTTATCGCAAAATTGATAAAAGCGATCATTTTGAATGTCCTTGGTGTATTTGGGTACTAATTGATTGGCTGGATTTTGGACAAACATCCAACCCATGTGACTCCACCAAAAACCCTTGTTAGAATCATGGGGATCGCCATCATGGTCAGAAAATTTGTGATGAACACGATGTAAGCCAACCCATTGAATAGGGCCACCTTGACAGGCTAAAGAACCACAGAGTACTAATAGGTATTCAAGCCATTTGGGGGTTTCAAAGCTACGGTGAGACACCAAGCGATGAAATCCTAGAGTAATTCCGATACAGGCGGTTAACCAGTACAGAACGAAGAAAAGGCCCACTGCGCCCCAGCTGAAGTTGCTAGGTAAAAAGGCAAAAAGTGCTACTAGATGAATGGTAGCCATATATATAATTACATTCCACGCTAGTGGTAGTTTTTCTGAAGTTGAAACTGTCATTTTTATGCTAAAACTCGACTATTCTTTACTTATTTATTTTCATATCTTGTCAAACGAAGAAGTTTCTAAAATTTTAATCCTAAACTTTTGATAAAACTCACAAGACAAGTACAAAATAGGTATCCTTATTGGTATATAACTACCAAGTTTGACCATTTTGTTATTTTGACATGGATGTCAATGTTACTAAATTATATATCATCCACTAATACTATCAAATTATAATTTACAATGTCATATTAGTATCATCCTTTTATTTTCATCAAGTAATATCTGTTAAATATAAGTTGCAGATTACAAGTTTAAAAAATTATTAAATATCTTTTCAAAATGAACCAAATTTTTGAGGCTTCTTCTCCAAGACAAATCAAGGAAATATTAGATTTTTGTAAGGTTAATTCTATAGAAATTTTGGAATGGCAGCAAAATTTAAGATGGCAAAATAAAATTCAAATGGCTGGGTTGGCAGATTGTATTCCTCGTTACTTAGTTTTTCCAAATACCACCGTTATCCTATCACAATTAGTTAATTTTGCCTATAGAAATCATTGGCGAGTTATCCCTACTGGTGAAGCTACAAAGTTATCGTGGGGAGGCTTAGGAAATTTGGGGCATTTATTAATAAGTACGGTTAACTTAAATAATATTGTTGATTATGGGGAAGAAGATTTGGTGATCACGGTGGAAGCGGGAATGAAAATTAAAGATTTAAATCAGTTTCTCGCTACCAAAGGTCAATTTTTGCCCATTGATCCTTTTTTTGAGGAAGAGGCAACGGTAGGGGGAGTGGTGGGGACGGCGAATGCTGGTTCTTGGCGACAACGCTATGGGGGCATAAGGGATTTAATTTTGGGATTATCTTTCGTTCGAGCCGATGGGGATGTTGTCAAGGCAGGGGGTAAGGTGGTTAAGAATGTGGCGGGATATGATTTGATGAAGTTGTTTACGGGTTCCTATGGTAGTTTAGGGATTATTACACAGGTTACTTTTCGTCTCTATCCTCTTTTATCTCATTCTGCTTCGCTCTTGGTTAGGGGGGATAATCAGGGTTTAAAACAATTAAGAAATTTAGTCACTAAGTCGGGGTTAACTCCCACTATGGCGGATTTTATTTTTGGTTCTCAGGGTTTAGGTTTCGGGTTGCGTTTTCAAAGTATTGAGCCGAGTGTGAATCAGCAAATGGATCAGGTGAAGGCTTGGGTGAAGGATTTGAATTTATCTGCTGAGGTTTTTGGGGGGCAAAAGGAGCTTGATTTTTGGAGTAGTCTTAAGGTCAGTGATCTTCCTATTTTTTGTAAGGTAGGAATTTTGGGAGATAGGATTGTTGATTTTTTTGACCGCTTTAATGTTGCGGGGTTTATCAATATTAGTAGTGGAGTTGGATTTATTTTTCTTTCTAATCAGGTGAAAAGTCACCAAATTCGGGTAATGCGTCAATTTTGTGAGGATAATGGTGGTTATTTGTCTATGGTGCGATCGCCCTTAGAACTAAAAAAACAAATCGAACCGTGGGGATATGTAGGAAACGGACTCACCATGATGAAAAAAATTAAAGAAAAATTTGATCCCCAAGAAGTATTCCGCAACACCCTTTTTTAATAAAAAAAGAGGGTGCTGTAAAACAACACCCTCCGAAACTATGTCTTAAACCAGACTAAAAATATTAGTCGAGGTCAGGCATGAATAAAGTAGGTTCAGTCTCACGATCGATACCCTTCTCGAAACCACCAGCAGCAGCACGGGCGCGGCCTGCATGCCACAAGTGACCTACCAAGAAGAAGAAACCTAATACAAAGTGAGAAGTAGCCAACCATGCACGGGGAGATACATAGTTAAAAGAGTTAACGTCAGTGATTACACCACCAACAGAGTTTAAGGAACCTAAAGGTGCGTGGGTCATGTATTCAGCCGCACGACGTACCTGCCAAGGTTGAATATCATTTCTGACTTTATCCAAGTCCAAACCATTAGGACCACGAAGAGGCTCTAACCAAGGACCACGGAAATCCCAGAAACGCATGGTTTCACCACCGAAGATGATTTCACCAGTGGGAGAGCGCATCAAGTATTTACCAAGACCAGTAGGACCTTGAGCAGAACCTACGTTAGCACCTAAGCGTTGGTCACGGATTAAATAAGTTAATGCTTGAGCCTGAGATGCTTCTGCACCAGTAGGACCATAGAATTCACTAGGATAAGCAGTGTTGTTGTACCATACCATTACAGAGGCGATGAATCCCATGAAGGATAAAGCACCTAAGCTGTAAGAAAGATATGCTTCACCAGACCAGATGAGCGCACGACGAGCCCAACCAAAAGGCTTGGTTAGGATATGCCAAATACCGCCACTGATACAAATGAAACCTACCCAGATATGACCACCGATGATGTCTTCCATGTTGTTCACACTAATGATCCAACCCTCTCCACCGAAAGGAGCTTTAACCAAGTAACCAAAAATGGTTGCAGGGTTTAGGGTTGGGTTAGTGATAATACGGACATCTCCACCACCAGGAGCCCAGGTATCATATACACCACCAAAGAACATGGCTTTAAATACCAGTAAGAAAGCACCCAAACCTAAAAGGATCAAGTGATAACCAATGATGTTGGTCATTTGGTTTTTATCTTTCCAGTCATAGCCAAAGAAACTGGAATATTCTTCCAAAGTTTCAGGACCACGTAAAGCGTGGTAAAGTCCACCTAAGCCTAATACGGCAGAGGAAATGATGTGTAATACACCAGCTACGAAGAAAGGAAATGTGTCGGTGATTTCACCACCAGGACCGACACCCCATCCCAAAGTCGCAATGTGAGGAAGAAGGATTAAACCTTGCTCATACATTGGCTTTTCAGGAATGAAGTGAGCGGTTTCAAATAAAGTCATTGCACCGGCCCAAAATACGATTAGACCAGCATGGGCAACGTGAGCACCTAACAACTTCCCAGATAGGTTGATAAGTCTAGCATTACCAGACCACCAAGCGAATCCAGTAGATTGTAGGTCACGACCACCCATAGAATTATTAGAGAGCGTTACCACGGGGAAGTACCTCCTCAGGAAATTCAAATTTTTGATGGGGTTGATCTTGGGGCGCCATCCATGCGCGCAACCCTTCGTTTAATAGGATGTTTTTGGTATAAAATGTTTCAAATTCTGGATCTTCTGCGGCTCTTAACTCTTGAGAGACGAAGTCATAAGCACGAAGGTTAAATGCTAAACCGACGATACCGATAGAACTCATCCACAAGCCTGTTACAGGCACAAACAACATGAAGAAGTGTAACCAACGTTTGTTGGAGAAAGCAATACCGAAGATTTGAGACCAGAAACGGTTAGCAGTAACCATGGAGTAGGTTTCTTCTGCTTGGGTAGGCTCAAATGCACGGAAGGTGTTGGCTTGTTCACCATCTTGGAATAGGGTGTTTTCTACGGTTGCACCGTGAATGGCACAAAGTAGCGCCCCACCAAGAATACCTGCTACACCCATCATGTGGAAGGGGTTAAGAGTCCAGTTATGGAATCCTTGTAGGAACAAGATAAAGCGGAAGATTCCTGCTACTCCGAAGGAAGGAGCAAAGAACCAGCTAGACTGTCCTAGAGGATACATCAAGAAGACACTGACAAATACGGCGATAGGACCAGAAAATGCGATCGCATTGTAGGGACGAATACCGACAAGACGGGCAATTTCAAATTGACGTAACATGAAGCCAATCAAACCGAAAGCTCCGTGTAATGCTACGAAAGACCATAAACCACCGATTTGACACCAGCGAGTAAAATCGCCCTGAGCCTCGGGACCCCATAAAAATAAGATGGAGTGACCAAAAGCATCAGCAGGACTAGATACAGCTACGGTCAAAAAGTTAGCACCTTCTAAATAGGAACTAGCTAAACCGTGAGTGTACCAAGAGGTTACAAAAGTAGTGCCTGTTAACCAACCACCCAAAGCCATGTAGGCACAAGGGAAAAGAAGGATTCCAGACCAACCCACGAAAACAAATCTGTCTCTTTTGAGCCAGTCGTCGAGGGCTTCAAACCAGCCTCTTTGCGCTGGCGCGCGTCCGACTGCGATAGTCATAATGTTTCTTTTCTTAACTTTTCAAGTTTTACTTTTATTTTGTCTCTTTTTTTTATGAGAAAAGACGGACTCTGCACTGAGTAATAGTATCAGTACACCATTAACTTTTCTTAATATAGCATGAGTCAAGGATATATCCTAATCGTTTTCCGAAATAAATCCTTTTTTTTGACCTGCTCTTTACCATTGTTAACAAAAATTTTACAAAATGTCACAGTTTTCTCAGGAATTTTTCTGATCGGTTTCAGTTTTGTGACTAGTATGCCTAGGTGTTGGGGATGGTTTCTTTTTCAATGATTTCTGAAGGGGAAGAAGAAGTTTGCAAACATTGACTATGGGCATTAAACCCTGCATTGCGTAAGGCATTGACTGTATTTTCAGCATTTTGTACCCAGTAGTTGTGTCCCAAACGAATAAAAATTCTTTCTTGCAATTCATTGATGACGGCAAAAACAGGAATTTTGGCTTTATTTTTTTCTCCTGATTGTTCCTGTAATATACTTTTCAATTTTCCCTGAGTTTTGGGATCTTCGGCTTGATGGTAGTTTAAGTTTACTAACACCATTTTCACTTGATCAATTATTTCGATATAGTCGATGATAATTTGCGGTTTATCATCTCTTTTATTTTTATCTGCTTTACCCCAGATAATCACAGGTACATCTTCCCTGAGTTGATTTTTCACTTCATCGTAGGTACTAGCAAATACGATCGCATCTACTTGTCCAGAAATATCTTCGGCGGTGAGGAATGCCATGGTATTACCATTTTTATCGATGTGAGGCTTAATGCTGGTAAGCATGGCTACCACACAGATTTTTTTTCTTGCTTTTTGAGCCGGTAAATCACCAATATTGATAGGGGCGAGTATTTTGGCAGAATCAACGAAGGGCTTTAAGGGATGTTCAGAAACATAAAAACCTAAATATTCTTTTTCAGATTTTAGTTTTTCTTGGGCCGAAAAATCTTCTATTTTAGGTAATTGGGGAGCATTGGCATAAACCACTTGATTAGTATTACTTGATTCGGCAGAACCTCCCAATAAATCAAGCATATTAAGCTGACCACTTTCTTTTTCTTGATGTCTTTTTTGTGACCAACTGATGAGTAATTCTAATCCTTCTAAGAGTTGTTTTCTATTGTTATGAATAGGATCAAAAGCACCCGCATAAACAAGGGTTTCTAAGGCTCTTTTATTAACCGTTTTTAAGTTAATACGCCCCATAAAATCGCTCATATCTTTAAATTCTCCCCCTGCTTCTTCCCTCGCATGAAGAATATTATCGATCGCCCCTTCACCTAAATTTTTAATAGCAGATAGACCAAAAATTATAGTATCCCCATCGGGAGTAAAATCTTTTTGGGATTTATTAATATTAGGAGGTTTTACCTCTATCCCCATTTTGAGGCAATTTTCTCGATATTTTTCTACCTTTTCCTGAGTATCACTACTTGCCGTCATTAAAGCCGACATATATTCTACAGGATAATTTGCCTTTAAATATGCTGTTTGATAAGTGACATAGGCGTAGGCGGTAGAGTGGGATTTATTAAAACAATTGGAAGCGACTAAACCATTATGAAGTAAAAAATTATGGTCTTTTGCTACCCCTATATCATATACTTTTTGGATACCGTGCGATCGCCTTTTAACTATTTTCACCATAACTAATCATCAATAATAAATTGAACTTTTCCCACTAATCTATGTTTCCCATCCGCCACACACCTATACTAATTAATCTGAGTTCGGGATAAAATTTATAGTCTTGTAAAGGTGTCAGGTATCGGGTGTCAGGTATCAGGTTAAGAAATTTACAAAAACTGTAATGTTAATTAATTTTCTGATACTTAGTTCCATCAAGGAACTAACAAAGGCTGGTCGTATTTTAAACCTGTAACCTGTAACCTGCAACCTGCAACCTAACCATACTGACAACTATTATCCCGAACTGAGGTTATATTAATTAATTACTCAAAGCATTAACAATAGTTTCAGTATTAACCCTCATCATACCAATATAAGTACCTGCAGGGCTATTTTCCGAGCCGAGGGAGTCGGAATAAAGTTCCGTGGGCGCCACTTCAATGCCCGCCTCTTGGGCAACAGTTTCAATGAGAGTCGGATTGATAGTGGTTTCCGCAAAAATAGAGCTTACCCCTGTAGTTCTAATAGTTTCCACCAAATCCCTTACTGTTTGGGCGCTAGGTTGTTCCTCTGTACTAATCCCAATCAAAGTACCCGGTATCTCCAAACCGTAGGCAACTCCGTAATACTGGAATGCGTCATGGGTGGTTATGAGAAGTCGTTGAGCGGGGGGAATCGTCTCAATTTGTTCTTGTATCCAACCATGCAACTCCTCCAAATCTTGAGTTAAATTTTCGGCATTTTGTGTAAAAGTCTCCTCGTCTTCAGGCTGTAACTCAATTAGTTTATCCCTGATACCTGCCACCATAATAATTACATTTTCTACATTACCCCAAACATGAGGATCAGGCACCATTTGACCTTCTTCTTCAAAATCCAAAGCGGGTACTAATTCACCCACTGCCAGAGTTTGAGCATTGATACCCGATGAATTGATCAGGCGAATTAAGTTGGGTTCTAAATCATAGCCATTATAAAAAATGAGATCGGCATTTTCGAGGGTGATATTATCCTGTGGTACGGGTTCATACACATGGGGATCTGTTCCTCTTGGTAATATTCCCCTATGGTTAATGACTTCTCCCCCTATTTCTTCGGCTAGGTTGGCGATAATGGTGGTGGTACTAACTACGTTTAACCTTTCATCGTTAGTGTTGTTGACTACTTCGGTGGTGCCACAGGCGCTAATAGTAAAAAGGGTGATAACAATTAGTTTGATTTGAGCAATCTTTTTCAACATTTATTTTCATAATCTTTTCATAATTATCAAAAAGTAGTTTATCATAATCTTTTCATAATTAACTCGAGTTCGGGATAACATTTTTAGTCTTTACAAATAAAGGTGTCAGGTATCGGGTGTCAGGTATCAGGTTAAGAAATTTACAAAAACTGTAATGTTAATTAATTTTCTGATACTTAGTTCCATCAAGGAACTAACAAAGGCTGGTCGTATTTTAAACCTGTAACCTGTAACCTGCAACCTGCAACCTAACCATACTGACAACTATTATCCCGAACTGAGGTTAATTAGCAATCAGTCAAAAAAAAGAGGCTTTATAAAGCCTCTGGGGAGTTAGTTGTGTTTAAATTTTGCCAATATTAGAAAAGGGATAAAAACGAAAAATGGCTTTGCCGATGATATATTCTTGGGGCAAGAATCCCCAAAGGTGGGAGTCGTTGCTGTTGTTACGGTTGTCACCCATTACAAACAAATCTCCTTCTGGGACGATGGTTGGCTCTAGGGTGTAGTTAGGGGTTTCTAAGATATAATCCTCTGGGAGGGGGTTATCGTTGATATATACCTGTCCATTTTTTACCTCTACCATGTCTCCCCCTGTGGCAATAATCCGTTTAATAAAGGCTTGATTGGTTTCATAGCCAAGGATTTGTAACTGGGGAGGGGGTGTAAAAACGACGATGTCTTGACGGTGGGGGGAGGAGAATTTGTAAGATACTTTTTCAACTACGATGCGATCGCCCGTTTCCAATGTTGGTATCATGGATTCTGATGGAATATAACGGGGTTCAGCAATAAAAATTCTAATGGCGATCGCCATTATTAAGCCGACCAAAATAATGAGAGAGTTTTCCTTAATTTGTTGTTTTTTGATAGAAGCAGTTTCGGGGGATGATTTAGTCATAAAAATGTTGTTTGTAAACAGTTATTAAGATTAACTTAGAGGAAAGTAAAAAAAGTAAAAGTAGGAAAGAAACCTAGTAAAGTAATAAGAATTGGGATCAAGTAATTGAACTATAAAATAAAAACTTAACGAATAGCCGAACAACTATTCTATTATTAATAAAGTTTTGAGAACAAAAAAGCGAATATTTAACACCCAAATAATTAATTATCCCTTATTAATTGTTAGTTTTTACCTACCCAAGAGGGAAAATCATTAACGGTTAATAAGAAATTAAGCAAAATTTGGCAAAAGTGTTTGATAATATGAGCAAAAGTCAGTAAATTTAATAATTGGTTATTCTGACTGCAACATTTTTAACTTACATAAAAATCAGGGAGAATTATTATTATGGAATCTCAATTTAAAGATACAGAATCAAAAGCACCAGAAACAATGAGTAACGTGGATGACGATATGGGCGGAATGCTCAGTGCCAATCAATCAGCGTCTGCAGGAGAACAACCTTGGCAGGAATGGGTTGATGTTGCCGTGGACTTTTTGTCAGGAGTACCCGAACAATTGGGCAATTTTTTTGGTGAATATAAACAACCCCTCACCACCCTTGGTTTAATCATCACTGCCGCTATTACAGTTTACATTACCCTTTCTGTATTAGATGCCATTGGTAATATTCCTTTACTATCCTCCATTCTTGAATTAGTTGGGTTGGGTTATACAGCATGGTTTACTACCCGTTACTTACTCAAGGCTTCCACTCGTGAGGAATTGTTTGCTGAATTTAACGGTTTGAAAAAACAAATCTTGGGCGGCAAATAAATCTCCGTATTGGGTTAGAGCAATTATAGTTGTGGTTATATCTAAACCGATTATTCCTTGCCTAACCCATTTTTTGTGCCAATTTTTGCACTCTAAACTAACCTCAACTTAAAAATATGGACTTTTGATTGTTAGAGGTTAAACCCTGAAAATTAATGCCTCCTCCATGGGCAACCATTACGCCAATGGCCTCTAGGTATGATTTTACCCTGATGGTTTTAATACCTAACGGTTCAGCAGGTACTTTGATAATAGTTTCATTGTCTTCTACCACAATTATTTTGGTATGGGAATGGGCAAAGCTAAGGGTAGCACTGCCACCACAGGCGTGATGGGGAATTACTAAAGCATCTATATCCTCCGCCCAGAGACTACGGTTATCTTTTTCTAAACTAAATTGGGGAGCCTTATTTAAACCGACCAAAACACAGGGCAAAAATGTGTGTCCCAATTCTTCGGCGGCTGCCCGGGGAGATATATTGACATCTAACGGTAACGGAGATAGGGCGGGTGCATGGGCGCAGGGAATTTGAAACTCTCTGACCAAGAGATGGGATATAACCGCTTCTGCCCCTGCGAGGGCATCTACACCACTACCATGGCGATAATCGGTGAGGGCTTGGGAATCTGTATCATCGGGAAATCTTGCCACCACTGCCAAAGCGTTGATGCCTTGGTCTACTAATTTTTTTCCTGCCCTCAATAAACTATCAGGATTACCAATGGTTCCCCAACTAGCCCCACTTTCAGCAATTCTTAATTCGACATTGAGGGGGGCATCAGTAATGATGTAGTCCCGGGCATTAATGCCGACGGTAGCCCGAAGGGCATCCATGGCTTGGAGATGGCGATGGCGTAATTCAGGCTCTATGGCTTGGTCTAAAATTAAACCAATTTTATTTTGATGCACTGATTTTAAGCCCCATTCACCCCCAGCAAATTTATCAAGGGCATAGCCTTCCACATAGTCGATATTCGGTGCTGACCAATACAAACTCGCTCCATTCATGACATTGGGATGGGTTATGAGGCGATCGCACACTTGCCCCATAGCCCTAGCCACAGGTAAAGCATCTCCTGCATAACCACCAATAGAAGCCCCTACCCCCGTAGGAACAATTAAAACTGCACAGTAAGGTTTTTGATTAAACATTGATCACGACATTTCCGTTGAACTAAAAATTATAACAGTGGGGTTGATCAAATTGTATTGCTAAGATGAAGGCTTTTTGGTTATAATCATACTTAGGGACTAAATGATGCCAAAAAAAACTGGTCTATCATTGTTTCTTCAAAATCAGATTTGATAACGCCACAAACTAACCCCAAGGGTTAGTACTGTCCAAAATAGCTGATTAAATGGAGAAACACTATGTTTAGTTTACGTGTAAAGTTTAGGGCGATCGCATCGAGAATTCAAGTGTTAGATCTCAGAGCCCCAGATTTCACCCCCAAAAGATTATTAAATATAGCAGTCAATCATCTACCTCGACGCTTAGATAAAGCCATATCCCAGAGGCAAGACTTAGAAGACTTAGAAACCCTATGGGAAATCCTCGGCATTGACGCAGTGATAGCCCTAGAAAACCAGGAAGGTAAATTAATTAGGGTGGGCATATCCCTTTTAGATAACGAAGGCAGAGGGCAAAATCTCTTTTATGATGTCAAAGGGAAACAACAGTCAGCCATTAGGGAAAAGCTCAACATCGAACAATATTGGGTAATAGTGGTAAAAAGCAAAAACTTTCCTGAAGAAGACGAGTGGATTGATATTTTATATCGGGAAATTGACGAACCCCCCACCGCTTCAGGATGTCGCCTAATTATTTTGTAATATCTAAGTCGGAATAAATTATTAGAATGAAAGTCTCCCCTTTCAAGGGGAGATGCTGAAGACAGAGGGGTAGGAGATTTGGGGACGAATTAACGCCAACCATCCCAATCCTGATTGAAAATAGAAGTATTAGGAAAAGCCGTAGGATTACCATTACCTTCCAAAACCCTTTTTAACTCCTGTAGATGGGGATTACGAAAAGCAAAACCTTCGGTAAACTCGTAGGGCAAAATATTTTTATCCAAAGCCATGGCGGCAGTAGTACCTGCCGCTGCCCCCGATGACCACTCAAAGGAATGTACTCGATAAGCCGCCGCAGCGATATGGCTGGTGGCGATACTTTTTCCTGCCACAATCATATTATCAATTTTTTGAGGAATCATGGCAGAAAGAGGAATCTGAAACGGGTACGCCTGACCCTGACCCCTTCTTTCTCCCTCTCTCTCAGTGTTACCCGGTTTTTCGTGGGGGCTTTCAGTCATACAAGGGTGAAAATCAATGGCATAATGTCCGATGCCCACAGAGTCGGCATAAACAGTAGAACGACTCCTTTTAGCCGCTTCTTCGGCAGGAGTTTCTCCACTAATTACCGCAAACCCTTCTAATCCTGCCAGAATTGCCCTGAGTTGACGATATTCTTCGGTGGTTAGGGTTTCTTTGTAATATTCGTCATTATAATCTGCCCGAGAAATATCTACTTCATTGACAGTAAAACCATTGGGGTGAGCATAGTTAGGGCGCCCAATAATTCTTCTTCCTTCTCGGATATAGGGATATTTGGAAAGTCCGTGGGCAGTACCCATAGGAGAGTCAAAACCAGTCAGGAAAATGTGATAAGGATTAGGCTCTTTTACTCCGTCTCCTAACTGAGAGTCAGTAGTTCCTGCCACTAACCAATGATAAAAACCGATGGCATTTTGTTCCCCTTTAAAGAGGGTTTCGGTGCGTAAACCTCCCATCCAGCCATGGGGTTGTAATTGCCCTGTGGCTTGGAGTTGATCTCGACTATAAACAAGGTTATCAATGGAGGTACCGGGACGATAATCATTACCCCAAGTCCAGTTTTGCATGGAAATATCCCCAGGGGTGGGTTTGGTGAAGCCAATACCTCGGAAGGTTACTCTCTCGCTAGGTTGAGCTTTGTAAATACGACGATAGGTAAAAACAAGATCAAAATCTGCTAGTCTTTCCAACTCATAACTGTAGTAGGGGGCGTATTGTTGATAAAATTCTGGCTCGGGTTGGGGTTGGGGGGTTTCTGTTCTCTCCATGGCAAAGGTGTAGGTAAAGCCCTGAGTACAGTATGGGTCAGGGGTTCGGCTGGAGGAGGAGGGTTCGTAGGGAGAAAGGGGATCAATGCCGAGGCGATAGGGTATGTCAGTTAAACCCACAATTTCCCCCGTTTCTGTGGCTTCTATGACCATCCATTGGGCTTTTTGGTCTGATTTTTCATTTTGAGGAGGAACAAATTTAATGACCGTTTTCTTGAGTCTGGAGGAATCCTCGTAGCTGTAAGCGTCCTCGATGATTTGCGAAAGGGGTTCACTATTGAGGGGGGGAGTGTTGGGTTGGGGTTCGTGGCTAATGGCGATCGCACTTACAATTTGTTCCCCCGTGCCTCCATTTTCCACCTGTTCGACTTGTACATCCTTAATGACAGTATTAGGAAACCATTTCAGAGTACCATTGCCCCTGCGTGCAGCGTCGGCCAGTTGAGTCTCGAGGATATAATCAGCATCCTTGGGCAAAAAGCAAGAGGCACTAACCCAGCATTCACCCAAATTCAATTTACCGTAAAAATCTCCAATACGATCCCTAAATTCTAAATAACCCTTGGGAAAAAATAACTCTTGTCTTTGGGTACTTCTTTCATCAAGGGCTGAGGTACCTTGAGAAGAAATTTGTCCCCCAACCCAATCAGTAATCTCCGTCAAACAGACGGTTTTACCCATTAATAACGCTTCATAGGCAGCCCCTGCCCCTGCCAAACCTCCACCAATGACCAAAATATCACATTCTTCGATTTGTTCAGGATTACGGGGGGGGTTATTCACAGCCATCACAGGATTAGTCACAAAAAGAGTCAAAGGAATAGAAAGTATTTTCTGCCAAGGTTTACGCTTCATCGTCTGGGGTGATTATTTTGATTTTTATAATCATAAATATACATAAAATAATTGATAATTGAAAATCGATATTGGATAATAAAATTTAAATTGACGTTGCCTTGCCTATTTTTCCCCCCAAATTGTAGTATCAAACCGAGGTCATGAAACCATCCATTACACCCAGAAAATTTCGTGCTGAACATATTAATCAGGCTTCTAATATTAATTTAACAGGGGTTACAGGGGATATTTCCACAATATTTAAAGAGCGCCCCAGTGTATTTGGTATTACCATTGATGATGCTACTACCGTTGACAGAGACGATGGTATTTGGTTAGTTGAACTGGATGACGGTAATTTTGAGTTACAAGTTAGTATCACCGATGTAGCGGCATTAATTGCCAAAAACTCACCCATTGATCAAGAGGCCCTACAAAGGGTGATGACCCTTTATCATACCAAACCTCCCACTCCTATGCTACCGATTCACATTAGCACTAATTTGGGTTCCTTGGAGGAAGGTAAAAAGCGCCTTGCACTAACCATCTTTTTTACTATCGACAATCAAGGTAATATTATTGGCTTTGAAATTCGAGAAACTATTTTTGAAAATTTAAAGGCATTTAGTTATGAAGAAGTGGAAAAAATTCTCAAAAATCCTAGTCGACAACAGCATGATCAATTGTTAATAAAGTTACAACAAATTTCTCAAATATTAGCAGGAAAAAGAAGGGGAAATTCAGGAGTTTTAACCGAAGATGGATATATCGATGAAGATGGTAATTTAATTGCTGATAATGTTAATACTCATCAGCTAATTGCTGAGTTAATGATTTTAACTAATACAACAATTTCTAATTTATTAGCTAGGGAAAAAATTCCTGCTCTTTTTCGTACTCAGGATGTGGGTATCCAAGATATTCAAAAAGCTATTAAGGAAATGGGGCATTGTCTCGTACCGGCCATATATAGCCCTTGCCCACTTTATCACATTGGTTTAGCCCTAGAAACCTATTGCCATTTTACTAGCCCCTTAAGGCGTTTTGTGGATTTGGTAAACCATCGTATTATCAAAGCATTTATTAAGGATAATTCATCTCCTTATAGCAAGGATGAATTACAAAACATTGCTGATTACATTAATGATTTTCATTGCTTATATAAGGAAAATAAGTCTAATCATTTACGTATAAAAAGAAAGGAAGATATTGCTAAAAAGTATAATGATATTTCTGAGGAGAAAATTAGAACTTTAAGTGATGATGAGTTTTCTGAGTTTATAGAATATTATATTTATCGTCATCGAGTTAAAAGTATTTTAGGTTATATAAGAGAAAGAGTCGATAATTTATCTTTAAAGGATTTTTATCAACTGTGGTTTGTGGCAAAAATTAATGACTTTTTTGATTTGGATAATATTGATGGGGTGTCAATCTTATTTATTGCTTCCCAAATTGAAAATATTACGGTTAATTATCAAATCAAATATAATTCTCAGCAAAAAATTTATCAAGGGAGATGTTATATCAACGGTTTGACGACTTCCGAGTTTGCGGAGGATAGCAAAAAGATTAGGGTAAAACAGGATTCTGCTTTAATGGCTATTCAAGCCTATGTTAATGGTAATTTGATTACGAATCCTGCTCAGATTCTCTCGGATACCCATACCGATGGGGGAGAGAATAATATTGTGGATGATAAGGCTTTTTCTAATTTGTTACATCAAACTATTGATGAGAATGGTTTGACGGATGAGTTTTTGGACGAAGTAGAAAAGAGAATTGATAGTTTACAACCCAAAGATTTTTATAAGTTATGGTTTGAGGCTAGGGTGAATCGTTTTTTTGACTATGAAAATATTGATGCTGTATCGGTGTTATTGGTGCGATCGCAATTAGACCATCAGGAGGTAAAATTTGAGATAGAAAGTCATCCTGATAAAAGTGGGTTTTATAGTTTTTGTTATGTGGATGGTTTTACCACTAAGCAACCTGCCATTAACCAGAAAAAAAGCAAGGCGAAACAACTATCAGCCTTGGGATATATCAAAGCATTTCTCAATGATGAATTGACATCTAATCCCGTCAAAATATCTTCGGTAAAACAGGATAATAATAATACTATCAATACAGAAAATACCCCTTCTGGTGATAATGTGCAAACTGATACACACCTCCCCTCAGAAAAAGATTATGTTTCTTTGTTACATGATTTTTGTCAAACTAATCAAATAGATTATCCTGAGTATAAATATATCAAAGTTGACAGTTTTTTTCGCTGTTTTATTAGTCTTAATTATCAAAATATAACTCTTAATGGGGAAGGCTATGGTAGAAGCAAAAAAGACGCTAAACAGTCAGCTTCTCACATTTTAATGATTCAACATAATTTGAACATAAAGGAGTAAAATAAAATGTTATCTCCATATAGCTATTAAATTAGTGTATGTCAAATAGAAGTTATATTAACCTCAATTCGGGATAATAATTATGAGTATTGTTTAGTGTCAGCCTTGACGGTGAAAAGTTTACGGCGGTTTTCAAATTGCTAAATAACACCTAGAAATGGTGAAAAATATTCACTTCACTATTGCCCATTGCCTATTCCCTATTGCCTGCCTTAACTAGAAAATGTTATCCCGAACTCAGGTTATATTAAATCAATAATTGCTTTGGCAACGGCATTATTTACAGGCATAACTGATAAACGATTACCTTTTTTTACTACTAAAAAATCTTCAGGATTAAAATTTTTCTTGAGAATTTCTAGGGATAAAGATTGAGCAAATTTTTCTCGAAATTTTACTTTGACAGTATGCCAACGGGGTTTTTCGGGAGTTGCTTTGGGGTCAAAATAGGGTGAAGTGCGATCGAACTGGGTAGGATCAACTATACTGGTTTCAACTATTTCCATTAAACCAACGATCGCAGGGGGTTTACAATTAGAATGATAAAAAAAAGCTAAATCCCCTTTTTTCATTTCCCCAAGGATATTACGGGCTTGATAATTTCTTACCCCATCCCAGATGGTAGTTTTTTCTCTTTGTAAGTCGTCAATACCATAAGCGCTAGGCTCAGATTTCATTAACCAGTAGTTCACAATAATAATTGATAATTGAGAATGGATAATGAATAATTATAGTAGCACAACCATTGCCCATTCCCTGTTCCCTATTCCCTAATAATATTATGATTCACGGTTTTATTCCCCCAGAGCGTTTTTTTGCTTATTTAACATGGCAAGAAATCGAAAAAATGCCCAATAAAGAAAATGTCGTTATCATCCAACCCATTGGGGCAATCGAACAACATGGGCATCATCTCCCCCTCGTGGTGGATTCTGCCATCAGTCAGGGGGTATTGGGCAGGGCTTTGGAGGGTTTAGCCCCAGAAATTCCTGCCTATGCTTTACCCACCCTTTATTATGGAAAGTCTAACGAACATTTAGATTTTCCCGGTACCATTAGCCTAAGTGCAGAAACTTTATTAAGGGTATTAAGAGAAACGGCTGAGAGCATTTATCGGGCAGGGTTTCGTAAGTTGGTTTTGATGAATTCCCACGGTGGGCAACCTCACATATTAGATATTATCAGCCGTGATTTGCATCAAGAGCATAATGATTTTTTAGTGTTTCCTTTTTTTACTTGGCGTGTACCTCACATTACAAAGGATTTGATGAGTGAGAAGGAAGGAAAGGAGGGTATCCATGCAGGAGATGCGGAAACGAGTTTAATGTTATCTCTTTTACCCCATCAGGTAAAAATGGAGTTGGCGGTAAAAGAATATGCCAAGGATTTGGCGGGGGATAGTTTGTTATCCCTTGAGGGGCGTTTACCTTTCCCATGGGTGACGAAGGAGTTAAGCACAAGTGGGGTGATTGGTGATGCTACGGTGGCAACTAGGGAAAAGGGCGATCGCATTTTAGCATCTCTTACCAATGGTTGGATCAGATTAATTGAGGATATATATAAATATTCAACATCAGTGGAGTAGGAAAATGGCAGTTACGGCGGCGGAAAAAGAAAGATTTATGCAATTACAAGATAAATTGCGTCATAGTTGGCAAGATAGAGATATTTTAGACGAAGATGACACCGATATATTAGTAATTCCCTCCTTCAGCATCGATCAAAGAGTTGGTAAAAAAGTTGCAGGTTTTTTGCACTACGAAGAAAGGCAATTATTTTCTTTAATTCGCCTACGTAATCCCCATACAAGACTTATCTATGTTACCGCTCATCCCCTTTCCCCGATAATTGTTGATTATTATTTACAACTACTCCCCGGCATTCCCTTCTCCCATGCCAGAGAAAGATTATTGTTATTAAATACCTACGATTGTTCCCTCAAACCACTAACCCAAAAAATTTTAGAAAGACCACGTTTAGTAACAAAAATAAAAAACTCATTGCGACCAAACAAAAGTTATATGGTTTGTTTCAATTCCACCCCCTTAGAAGAAGAGTTATCAATAAAGTTAGATATACCCTTACTCGCCGCTAGTCCAGAATTAAGCTACTGGGGATCAAAAAGTGGTAGTCGAGAAATTTTTGCTAAATGTCAATTACAACATCCTGACGGTAGCAAATTAGTATTTACCATGGACGAATTAATAAAAGAAACAGCACAGTTATTGATCCGAAAACCCCATATTAATAAAGTAGTAATCAAACTAAATGAGGGTTTTTCTGGGGAAGGTAATGCCGTATTAGATATTAGTAATATAAAATCCCTTTTTTCTGAAGATTTATCCCTCACAAAAGCTCAACATTTAATAGCTCAAATTATCCATAGAGCCAAAGTACAAGGAGAGGGAGAAACATGGCAAACATATTGCGATCGCATCTCGGAATTAGGAGTAATAGTAGAAGAATTTATCGAAGGAAAAGAGAAATTTTCTCCCAGTGTCCAAGGCTATATTAGTCCCCATGGAAAAGTAGAAATCTTATCCACCCATGACCAAATATTAGGGGGTGAAGAACAACAAATTTATTTAGGATGCTCATTCCCTGCCCATGACAATTATCGATTAGAATTACAAAAATTAGGGCTAAAAATAGGAAAAGAGTTGGCAACAAAAGGAGTAATGGAAAGATTTGGAGTCGATTTTTTAGCAGTCAAAGAAAATAATCAATGGTCGTTATACGCCATAGAAATTAATCTAAGAAAAGGAGGGACAACCCACCCCTTTATGACCCTAAAATTTTTAACAAATGGCACTTATAACTACCAAGATGGATTATTTTATAGTCCTGAAGAAAAAGCTAAATATTATATAGCTTCTGATAATTTACAAAAACCGAACTATCATGGTTTATTACCCAATGATTTAATGGACATAGTCACCAAACACCGTCTCCATTTTGATAGTAGTACTAAAACAGGCACTATTTTTCATCTCATGGGAGCATTATCAGAGTTTGGTAAATTGGGTTTGACTAGCATAGGCAACTCTCCCGAAGAAGCGAGGGATATATACAAAAACATTGAAACAGTTTTAGATACTGAAACCCTTTAAGTATGAGTGAGGTTATTTTTAAAAGCAAAAGTAACTAATTCGGTGCGATTTTGGGAATCAGTTTTTTTTAGTAAATTAGCCACATATTTTTCGATGGTTTTCGGACTAAGGTACAACTCTTGGGCAATTTGAATATTAGAATAACCCTTTATAATTAAATCCAAAACCTCTTTTTCTCTATTTGTCAGGGAAACACAAGTATGAGAAGAATTATTATCCAACGATTGAGGAGGAGGGCTTCTATGGCTTTCGGGGAAGAGTCTTTCTGCTTGGATAACTTGAGATCTTTCTAAAAGATGTCGTACAATGGCAGCTAGTTCCATGGGTTCAAAAGGCTTGGCTAAATAAACGTCACACCCTGCCTGATAACCATGAATTTTTGCCTCTATGGTATCCTGTTGAGTCAGAAAAATAACAGGTAACAAACGAAACTCAGGAAGTTTTCGCAAGTCTTTCACCAGTTTATAACCATCTTTGTGGGGCATTTTTATATCGGATATTAGCAGATGAGGATGGTATTTTTGAGCTAAAGATAAAGCCTTTTCCCCATCACTAGCCAAGATTACAGAATATCCTTCTAACTCAAGATAATCCTTGATTAAATTTTGAATTTGTAAGTCATCATCTGTGACTAAAATCTGTAAAGCCATAATAAATACGCATTGAGAATGGACATCACCATGGACAATTAACAATTAACAATTATTTTTCATCCATTACTCATCTAATTTGAATTACTTTTGTCTATCCTCCGATTTACTTAGTCTCTATATATCTACTATTTACACTATATAGCCTTTTCACTAATCTAGGTCACACATCAAATTGATTTTTAAGATTTAATAATTTTTTTGTGGCATAATGGCAATTATTAGCTAAATTGGCAAATTCAATAAATCTTTTGATTTCTTTTTTGAGCAAATTTTTTTCTACTTCCCATGTTTCTCGATCAAGATGAGGAGGAATAACAATCATATCAAATATGTTGGCTTCGGTTTTATTTTGAGCAGGACGTAATACCCTCCCTCTTCGCTGAATAAACTGACGAGGATTACTACCACTGGCAAGAATAACGGCATTTTTGATACTGGGTATATCAATTCCTTCATCTAAGCAACGAATGGCGACTAACCCTTGTAAATCTCCTTTTTCTAGTTGTTTTTTGATGATTTCTCTTTCTGCTAGGGGAGTATTGGCACTATAAATGTTGACTCGATACCCTAATTCTTTACCGAGGATGCGGGTAACAATATCTACTTGTCTCTCGGTTTTTCCTTGGTAGTCTATTTTTCCGTCTCCACAATAAAAAATAGTGCCGTTGGTGTCTAGTCTTTTTTCCATCAACTGTTTTAAGGCGGTTATTTTATTTTTGGCAGTACCAATTAGGCGCGATCGCCTGACCAACAAAGCAGTAAGATGATAATTATTCCGAGTCTTATCCTGAGACAATTCCCAGCCGATTCTTTTAGTTAGCTTGGTATATTGTAAAGTTTCTAATTCTGTCAACTCCACAAGGATGGGATAATAGTTATAACTGACGAGAGCTTTTTTTTGGATAGCATCACCCAAAGTAAATTCAGGCTGTAAAACTTTGCCAAAATAATTAATCAAAGCATCAGTACCATCATCATCATAATACCTTTCAGGAGTTGCCGAGAGGGCAAGTCGTAAACCAATGCTCTTCGGCAGGAGGGTTTGCAATTTTGGACTACCTAAATTATGTGCTTCATCACCGATAATTAAGGTTTTCTCGGGAAAAAAAGGCAACTGAGTTTGAAAACCCTGACTAATAAAAGTAGAGTTGGTGGTAATGATAGTTAAAAATTTATTTTTTTTACTGGTCACATTATACAATTTTGTCGATAATTCTTTTTGCCAGTTATTAACATTATTAAAAGCGAGAAACGGATTTAAATTAAATTTTTCTGCTTCCTTTGCCCATTGCAAAACTAAATGACGAAAAGGACAAATAACCAAAAGAATTTGTAAATCAATTTGTTGATAAAGTTCTGTGGTGATAGCCAAGGCTGTAATGGTTTTTCCGCTACCCGTTGCCATTTTTAGGGTGCCTCTACCTTTATTTCTTAGCCAGTTAATCACTGCTTGTTTTTGATAGTCTCTGAGGATAAGATTATAAGGAATTCTTGGCGTTCCTGTAACCTGTTTTTCAACTCGATAAACGTAAGACTTTTCTTTTATTTGATAACTATTTTTATCTTGATAATTATTCGCAAGTTTAAGCCAATTAATTGTTAGTAAAGACTGATTGGTTAAACTTAAAAAATCCATTTTTTATGGGTAATTTTATTATAAGTTATGATTATTATAGCAATGTTTAAGCCATTTTAATCATTAATAATTAATAAATGAATTTACCTTCTTTTTTATGGTTGTGGAAAATCGCCGCATGGTCCATGGGTTTAGCCATGTTTGCCTATGGTATATTGGCAGTGTCGGGAATCTCTTTTATGGTTTTGCGTCACCAAAAAAGCCCTCGCCCTAGGTGGTTAAAACCTTTACATTGGATTATGGGGGTGATCATGGTTTCTTTAATCATTATACTAATGACTATCGGCTTAATCGGTACTCTCGGCTATTATGGTAATCTGGGGCATTCTATTCATCTACCAGCAGGGATTATTATTGCTATTTTGGCGATCGCCTCTGCATGGAGTGCCACTCAAATAAACCCGAAATCCCCTTGGGCAAAAACTCTCCACGTTCGACTCAATATCGCTTTATTTTTCGCTTTTGTAATGGTTGGCTTAAGTGGATGGACTATAGTACAAAAATACCTGCCTTGATGTATTAACTGATGTTAGGCAAAAATATAATTAGTACCCTCAGATTACGAACATAGTATAACCGTTCCCTATTCCCCGTTCCCTTAAATGATAAATAATCCTGAGAAAAAAGGTTAAAGTTTTTTCATAAAGATAAATGTTAAAAAATGTAAAGAAAAGAGAGAAACCCCAGAGAAAACATAGATCATAGATAAAGAAATATTTATTAAAAGGCGAATAGTAAAGAAAGCCTTTTTCTCAGATTATGATATAATGCTCTTAACAGTACTTAATTATTGAGCCAAAAAAGTTGTTAAATAAATCCTCCAAAAAACGGATCTAAAAAGAATCTGTTTCGATCTGGTGGAGTAATTTTCAACAAAGGTACTTTGATATAGTAAATTAGATAAATACATTTTACTAAAAATTTATTTTAGGAGGAAACAGTTCCTATGGCAGGAGATACAGGAGAACGTCCATTTTCTGATATTGTAACCAGCGTACGCTACTGGGTTATCCATAGCATCACTATTCCCATGTTATTCATCGCTGGTTGGTTATTTGTCAGTACAGGGTTAGCTTATGATGTATTTGGTACCCCTCGTCCTGATGAATATTTTACTCAAACCCGTGAAGAATTACCTATCATCAGTGATCGTTACGGTGCAAACCAACAAATTGAACAATTTAACAAATAGTTATTAGAGACATACAAGGTAAAAAAATAATTATGACTAGCAATAGCCCTAATCAACCCGTATCTTACCCTATTTTCACCGTCAGATGGTTGGCTGTACACACCCTCGGTGTTCCTTCTGTCTTTTTCGTCGGTGCCATTACCGCCATGCAGTTTATTCAAAGATAGGAGTTATTCATGGATAGAAATCAAAATCCCAATAAGCAAAGCGTAGAATTAAACCGCACTTCCTTATTCTTAGGTTTATTAATGATTGCCACCCTTGGCATTCTATTCTCTAGCTACTTTTTCAACTAATATTTAATTAATTAATCTTTAGGAGGTTTCGATCATGGGAGAAGCAAGAATTCCTTTATGGATTGTCGGCACCATTGCTGGAATGGGTGCTTTAGCTGTATTAGCATTATTTTTCTATGGTGCTTATGCTGGTGTAGGTTCTTCTTTATAATTTCATTTAATTAAAAGCTATTTAATTATTGTTAAGGTTTTAAGATCAATCTTTAACAATACACTATACAAAACCGCTCTAATAATGCTTCGGGGCGGTTTTTGTTTTGAGAATAGTTCATTTCACCCATTGTTGACGGTTATCCGATAAGATAGTCAAGGGAAAAATGAAGAATGAAAAGAAAAGATGACAAGAGTAGGTGTTATCGGAGGGGGACAGTTGGCATGGATGATGGCGCAGGAAGCCCCCAGTGAAGGGGTGGTGCTGTCAGTACAAACTCCTAGTAAAAAAGATTCGGCGGTTAGTTTAGCTGATCGTTTTGTGTTGGCGGAGGTGGATTCGGTGGAAGGAACGCAAAAACTAGCCGAAAATTGTGATGTAATCACCTTTGAAAATGAATTTGTCGATCTCGAAGGGTTGCAAGTGTTGGCAAACAAGGGGGTTTGTTTTCGTCCTTCCCTTGATAGTTTAGCTCCTTTGTTGGATAAATATGATCAACGGTGTTTTTTGCAAAATCTCGGTTTACCAGTACCTCGGTTTAAAGATTTTGAGCATCAAAAGGATTTAGAAATTTTTGGTTTTCCTGTGGTGTTGAAGGTGCGCCGTCATGGGTATGATGGACAGGGAACTATGATTATTAATTCGGCGGAGCAGTTGGATTCTGCCTTGGAAGTTTTGGGAGATGTGCCTTTTTTGGTGGAGGAATTTGTTCCTTTTGAGGCGGAGTTGGCGGTAATTGCGGCTCGGGGCATTGATGGGGCTGTGGTTTGTTATCCTGTGGTGGAAACCTATCAAAAAAATCAGGTCTGTCGTTGGACGATCGCCCCTACTAATATTACCATAGCTCAATCAGAACAAGTAAAGGCGATCGCCCATAAACTACTCAAAGCATTAAACTATGTAGGAGTAATGGGTATCGAACTATTTTTGACCAAAGAAGGACAAATATTGGTCAATGAAACCGCCCCCCGCACCCACAACTCAGGACATTACACCCTAGATGGCTGTGTTACTTCCCAGTTTGCCCTCCAACTTCGGGCGGTGACAGGAAAACCCCTCGGGGATCTCAGTTTTCGTCAACAAGGGGCGATAATGGTTAATTTACTAGGGCTAGAAGATGATAATTATCAACCAAAACTAGACCGTATCGCCCAAATAAAAAATGCTTACGTTCATTGGTATCAAAAAGCTGAATCTCGTCCCGGACGGAAAATGGGTCATGTGACAGTTTTAATTGATAATACTATCCAAGAGCCAAGGGCGATCGTCCAGCAAATAGAATCAATGTGGTATCAGTAAATATTAAAATTGTCTTACCTTCCCCTCAATACCACTTTAAACTCTGTCATGATAAGATTAGCTAATTTAAAAAATACTTACGTGAAAAATCTATGAAAATAAGTACAACTTTTACCGCTCTAGGCATCAAACTGGTCGGGGTAATTATGCTAGTTTCCGCCCTGATAGATTTTCTCTTTCTAGCTATTCCCTTACAATTGGCAGATCGAAATTGGCAGATCAACTTTACCAACAACGTTGTAGATAGAGGAATTGTACCCCTATTAGGGGTGGTACTGCTAATTTTAGGATGGTGGATTACAGACAACACCCCAGGAGCAGGAAAACCCTCTAAAGGTGTTAGAATACCCGTATTTGTCATTTCTAGCTTACTTGGTTTACTCTTTCTGGTTTTAGTTCCCCTCCATTTAGGTAACATCACCAACGTTAGCGCCCAATTTATTGCCGAAATTGATCAAAGAGCATCAGCCCAAGAAGAAGAAATTCAAGGCTTTATCGAACAACTAGACAGCGTTTCTCGAAATCCAGACCAACTACAGTCAGAAGTAGCACAGAGAAACCAAGTCATAGATAGTGGCGGTGTATTTCAAGGTCAACAATTGAACCAAGAACAATTAGAAGCCATCACAGCCCAAAGAGATCAATTACAACAATTATTAGAACTATCTCAAAATCCCACAGAACTAGAAGCAAGATTAGAAGAAACCAGAACCAGATTACAAACTCAACTTCGAGACGTACAACGACAGGAAAAACAAAGAGCTCAAACCGAAGCCCTCAAACAAACCCTACGCACTGGTATCAACAGCTTTATGCTCTCTGTGGGTTATATAGTCTTGGGTTGGCTAGGATTTAAAGGGGCTAGTTATAGCACTCCCAAACCTCCCTCTAGTTGACACTAGATAAGGAAGAGTGGATAATGGGAGATCAATAATGGGTTTATCCCATCATTGATAATAACCTTCACTAAACAAGTAGGTAGTTTGTGTTAGAACGCATAAAACAAGATTTAAAAAATGATTTAATCGCCGGGTTATTAGTTGTCATTCCCTTGGCCACAACCATCTGGTTGAGTTATCTTATGGCTAACTGGGCGATTAAATTTCTTACCAAAATACCGAAGCAAATCAATCCCTTTGACGGATTAAACCCTATTCTCACCAATTTTCTTAACTTTTTTGTAGGATTAGCGGCTCCCTTGGTGTTTATCTTGTTAATTGGTTTGATGGCTCGTAACATTGCAGGGCGTTGGTTGTTGGATGTGGGAGAAAGAATCCTACAGGCCATACCCTTAGCTGGTTCTGTCTATAAAACTCTCAAGCAAATTTTAGAAACCCTTTTTCAAGATTCTCAGACCAAGTTTCGGCGAGTGGTTTTGGTGGAGTATCCCCGACAGGGTTTGTGGACCATGGGATTTGTCACAGGAAAAGTGAGTGGTGTTATTCAGGATAATTTTCCCAAAAAGATGCTGAGTGTATTTGTGCCGACTACTCCTAACCCTACTTCGGGATGGTATGTGATCGTGCCTGAAGATGAGGTGAAGACGATTCCCCTTTCTATTGAGGATGCTTTTAAGGTACTGATTTCTGGAGGAATTGTTAGTCCTGATGTCAATGGCTCTCTGGGCAATGGTTCCAAAAATTTTAAGGCTAAGGAAAATTTAGTTTCTGCTAGTCCTGCTAAAGCGACTTTGGATCCAGAGAATAATTTAGGTTAATTATTCATTTTTTGTTCATAACGAACAATATTGAGGAAATGATGACATTCTTCCTTGGCATATTATGTACTTTTTGTTACAATTGTATGTAAAGAAATCTAAAGACGACTTGGATAATCGTTACAAAGGTTTCCTCAAGATTATATGACAACAAAGATTTTACCGACAGTGATGTCGGTTTTTTTTTACTTTTCTCTATTTTGGGCGATCGCCCATTCGGCCTGACGTAGTATTCCCCGTAACATAGCTACTTCTTGGGGTTGTAGGTGCGCTCGATTAATCAGACGACGAAATTTCTCCATCTTCGCAGGTGCAGTATGGGGATATAAATAGTTTATTTTTAACAAAACTGATTCGAGGTGTTGATAATATCCTTCTAGGACTTCTAGGGATGCCAATTCGGTATCTTCTTCCTGATTTGTTGGGGGTGATTGCTGATTGTGGAAATGCTGATATAGTTCGTAGGCACACACCCCCACCGCCTGGGCAAGGTTGAGAGAAGGATATTCTGGGTTACTAGGAATACAGATGAATCTTTGGGCGTAGCTTAGTTCTTGGTTACTCAAACCTCGATCTTCTGGCCCAAAAATCAGAGCGGAATTAATATTTTTTTCCCATAGCCACGGTAGGGCTTCCCTCGGGGTTTCTAATTTGGTGGGAATACCTCTAGGTCGGGCAGTAGTTGCGATCGCCCTTTGGCAATCTCGCAAACCTTCAGGTAATGACCCTACCACCATAGCACCCTGTAAAACATCCGCACCATGAACTGCCATTAATCGTGCTTCCTCAGAGAAAGGATCACACTGAGGATTTACCAACACTAAAGCCGTTAACCCCATATTCTTCATGACCCGAGCAATAGAGCCAATATTACGCTCCCCTGCGGGTTCTACCAAAACAATTTTGATCCCATCACCAAAACTCATCAATAAAAAACTCCTTATCAACCCCCTTTTCTTTTCCTTGTTAATTATTAATTAGCAGTGATTAATTGTCAATCACTTGACAATTGTTTTAAGTAATTATCCAGATACTTATTCTTAATATATGCGTATAATTACTCATTACAAAATAAAGATCTAAACAAAATAAAATCAACCATTCATATCATCCCAAAATTGCCGATAGTGTCATATTCTGATATATTTTTAGA
This sequence comes from Cyanobacterium stanieri PCC 7202, assembly GCA_000317655.1. Lineage (NCBI taxonomy): Bacteria > Bacillati > Cyanobacteriota > Cyanophyceae > Chroococcales > Geminocystaceae > Cyanobacterium > Cyanobacterium stanieri. The sequence continues at coordinate 550,111 of CP003940.1, read as the reverse complement.
AACGGATAAATATTTCGTTCCACAAATAATAAATCATCAATTTTCCATAACATATAAAATCATAATCATGGTATTAAAGAAAATTTTTTCCAAAAAAAAAGGTACTCCAAAATACTTTTTAGAAGTAGAAGTTAAAGATCAAGCCCCTGCAACTCCTGCACAGGAAAAAGCGCCAACCTCCGAAAACAATCAACCAGAAGGCAAACAACCCACTGCCAAAAAAACAGCCCCAGCCCCCAAAGCCACCTCTAATGTACCTGCAGATCAACCTGAATGGGTAAAAGCTATTAAAAACTACAGCAATACAGGAGATAGTGAATCTCAATCTGGGGATGATGATTCTACCTTTGCTGGTAAATACGTTACCAACAATGTACCCCAAGCCCGTCGTCGCCCTGGTGGTAGTCTCAAGGCATTTAAAAATATTGCCGCTCAAATTAACAAATAAAAAATATTTCTTTTAATAATCAGTTTTTGGAAACCAAAAGGTAACTAAAAGCTGATTTATTGTTTTTATTCAGGTATTAAAATGACCGAAAATTTAGAAAAGTTATCCCTCAGTACATTATCTTTTAGCAGTTATATTGATAATAAAGGATTTATAAATGATGGTTTAGATGGCAAAATTGGAGTTTATGCTATTTTTAATCAAGATAAAATACTAGAATATGTAGGTTATTCTCGCAATTTATTATTAAGTTTAAAACAGCACCTTGTTCGACAACCAGAAAACTGTTATTGGTTTAAAACCCATATTATAGATCGCCCCAGTCGTAGTATTCTCGAGGAAATAAAACAAAGTTGGATCGCTGAAAATCAATCAATTCCCTTGGGTAATGGAGAAAATGAAACTCTTTGGAATCAGCCCATAGACACGAAAACAACCATGACAGAGCAAGAGAAAGAGACTTATAATTCCTTAGAAGAAATAGCTCAAATTAAATTCCTAAAGAAAATTGCCCGTCACCAAGAAGAAATCATTAAAACAGCCCTAGAAAAACGAGGAGTTAAATTTGAAGTGCGTTTTAATCCCAAATTGAAAGAACAGGGTTTGTTAGATTTGAAATAATCATTTAACGTTATGATGAGATCACAATAAACCCTAATTAAAAGACATTTATGTTAAAAAAAATCCTTGTTATTTTAGCCATTACCATCTTTTCCTTGGGTATAGGTGCGATCGCCCCTAACCCAGCAGAAGCCCTAATTCCCATCAAAATAACCGACATTGGCTACAAAGACTGCCCCGAAGGAGTAGGAGAAGGAAGCGTAACCAGCGGGGGGAGTGCCTTACCAGCTACCTGTTACCTAATCACAGGAAAAACCAACAACACCTCGGGAAAAACCCTCTATGATGCCGACGTATTTGGCAGAGTCTATGATGCCAATAACGAACCTGCTCTGCAAAACAGAACTCGTTTAGGTGCCTTACCAGAAGTAGCCCCCGGAGTGAACGAATTTGAACTAAGAATCAGTGTTCCTTCAAACCAGCCCACCCCTCTTAAACTAAAACAGTTTAAAGCCACAGGATTTTCCAGTAAAGTATATCCCACCTTCTAACCTAAAAACCAACCCCAGTGCGAACTAAAGAAGTAAGAATACCGGGGATCAACTGTAAAACAAAAATAGCCAAAATCGCCGAAAAATCAATACCTCCTAAAGGGGGTATGATTGAGCGAAAAATATTAAGATAAGGATCCGTAATCGGTGCCAAAAAAGAAATTACCTTCCCAGCCCATTCCGCAGTTTGGAACCAACTTAATAAAATTCTCACGAAAATCAACACCAAATATAACTGAATAAAATTAATAACAGTATTAACAATTAAATAACTTACACTAGACATAATTTTTTTCTAACCTTTGAAATTACCATAATATTTTTATTTACCCTTCTAATCTTACCCGAAATTCTTAAGACGAGTAAAAAAAGAAACCTGATTCAACCAACACAATTGATTGACCATGAACAGACATATCACTTTATGCTCTCGAATAGTATTCTATAACCTTCTCGCCCTTCTTCTGTTCGGGAAATCCACCCTAGCACAATCAGACGAATATCGAGATGTAGGAGAATGTACCATAACCAACAACCAAGCTCACGATAAATCCCTATTTAGTGTTTTTCCCAATGGTGCCAATGGATGTCAATTTGAAGAAGAAATAGGCCACAACTCCGACACCTACCGACTCAGATTTGATGTGGGTAACAATAAAAATAATTCCCACATCCAAGTAATAGATAACCAAGGTAGAAATCATACCGTCGCCATCGATGATTTTATTGGTATCTCTACCAGTGTCACTGTCAGTCTTTTACCACTTTATGACCAGCATAGACCATCACTGCTAATTAACTATGTTACCTATGGTAATGGCTTTAACAATTGCACCGTAAATAATATGGTGGTATTTGATCAAAATATCCCCTCTGGTAAAATTAGGGTGAGTGCTGATACCTTAAATATTGCCGAGATTCAAAACAATAATCCCCATAGCTTCAATGCCTGTTTTGAATTTGAAGATATAACAGACAATGGAGTCCTCGAAGCCCTTGCCCTTGATGGTCGATTTGGCTATCAATTTAGTTCTGGAGTAGGTTCTGCCGCTCCTAGAAGAGTAATGAGATTTACTAACAATGAATTACAAGACATTACCCACCAACATTTACCCTACCTACGACAACAGGCACAAAGTTTATGGAATTTAGTTTTAGAACGTAGCAACGAGGGAAATTTTGAATACTTTGGCTACATGGGTGCTTATGCTGGAGTTAAAAGTTTGTTGGGAGAATATCAAGAAGCCAAGTCATTGATACAAAGGCGAATGGATATTGATAATAGCAGAAATAGATATTTTGGGGATGATTTTATCACCGACTTAGAGGCATTTTTGCTCAGTAATAATTATGGTCTGAGATAAAAAATCCCCCACTCAATCTATGGTGGGGGAAAAGATTAAATACCGTTAAGCAAAATAATCTTGTAACGCTTTAACCTGTAAGGGTTCTGATTGTAAAGAACGAATTGCCTCCACCGTTGCCCTAGCCCCTGCGATGGTGGTAATAATGGGTAATTTGTAATCTAGGGCAGAACGACGAATTTTGCGTCCGTCATATTGAGACTCTTCCTCGGCACTGGGGGTATTAATAATAAATTGGATTTGATTATTTTTGATCCAATCAATTACATGGGGGCGACCTTCATGGAGTTTTAAGACTAATTCTACGTCCTCAATACCATGATCGAGGAGAGTTTGACGGGTGCCAGAGGTAGCAACAAGTTTAAAGCCTAGATTGACTAAATCTTTGGCTACAGGTACGATCGCCTCTTTATCTCGGTCATTCATAGATATAAACACCGTGCCAGAGGTATGGATGGCAACTCCTGCCCCTATTTCAGCTTTGGCGAATGCCTTACCAAAGTCACTATCGATACCCATAACTTCCCCTGTACTACGCATTTCGGGGCCTAGGAGAGTATCAGCACCCACAAATTTGTTAAAGGGTAATACTGCCTCTTTTACTGCCACATGACGGGGGATAATTTCTTCGGTGGCATCTAATTCTTGGAGAGTTTTTCCTGCCATGACAAGGGAGGCAACTTTTGCCAATGGTCGTCCTGTGGCTTTGGAAACATAAGGCACGGTACGGGATGCGCGAGGATTGGCTTCGAGGATATATACAATATCTCCTTGTACGGCATATTGGATATTCATTAAACCCACTACTTCTAAAGATTGAGCCAGTTTGACTGTCCAATCCCTAAGAATGTTGACCACATCTTCTTTGAGGGTAGTATGGGGAATAGAACAAGCAGAGTCGCCAGAATGTACCCCTGCTTCTTCGATATGTTCCATAATACCGCCGATAACTACTTGTCCTGTGTGGTCACAGATGGCATCTACATCCACCTCGATGGCATTTTGCAAGAATTTGTCAATCAAAATAGGATGTTCTGGTTCAATGCGCACTGCATAGGTCATATATTCTTCCAATTCGGTAGTATTATAAACTACTCGCATACCACGACCGCCAAGGACATAGGAGGGGCGAACTACCACGGGATAGCCGATTTTTTCGGCGATAATCAAAGCCTCTTGGAAACTCCTAGCGATACCGTTGGGGGGTTGTTTGATGCCCAAATCATCGAGGATGGCTTCAAATTTTTCCCTATCTTCGGCGGTGTCGATGGAGTCGGGGGAGGTTCCCCAAATTTTGGTTTTGACGGGGGTATCAGGATGGGCTAGGTAGTTTTTGAGGGGGACTGCTAACTTGAGGGGGGTTTGTCCTCCAAATTGAATTATTACCCCGTCTGGATTTTCCGATTCGATGATATTTAATACGTCTTCTTTGGTTAGGGGTTCAAAGTAAAGGCGATCGCTCGTATCGTAGTCGGTGGAAACGGTTTCGGGGTTGGAGTTGACCATGATGGTTTCAAATCCTGCATCCTGAAGGGAGAAGGAAGCATGACAACAACAGTAGTCGAACTCGATACCCTGTCCGATACGATTGGGCCCTCCCCCCAATATCATTACCTTAGATTTATTGGTAACGTTGTTTTCGCTTTCCCCTGATTCGTAGGTGGAATAGTAATAGGGAGTAAAGGCTTCAAATTCGGCGGCACAGGTATCGACCAATTTATATACAGGCAATACCCCAAGGGATTTACGATATTCCCTTACTTCGTCTTCTTTGGTTTTGGTGGCAAAGGCAATTTGATGATCGCTAAATCCTTGTTTTTTAATTTCTAGCATCTCCTCTTCACTAATTTGTTTTAAGGGAGTGCGTTTCATGAATTTCTCGATTTCGACAATTTCTTCCATTTTGTCCAAAAACCAAGGATCGATCGCACTTAAACCATGGATTTCCTCCACACTCATCCCCAACTTAAAAGCATGGTAAACGCTAAAGATGCGATCGGGGGTAGGTGTGCGTAAATGGGAACTAATTTGAGAAAGGGTAGGTAAGGTTTCCGTGCGATCGCACCCAAAACCAAAACGACCAATTTCCAAGGATCTCAAAGCCTTTTGGAAAGACTCATTAAAAGTACGCCCAATGGCCATGGCCTCCCCTACCGACTTCATCTGAGTAGTGAGGGTAGAAGAAGAACCGGGGAACTTCTCAAAAGCAAAACGAGGAATTTTCGTCACCACATAATCAATAGTTGGCTCAAAAGAAGCAGGGGTTTTTTTGGTAATATCATTAGAAATCTCATCCAAAGAATAACCCACCGCCAACTTCGCCGCAAACTTTGCAATAGGGAAACCCGTGGCCTTAGAAGCCAAAGCCGAGGAACGAGATACCCGAGGATTCATCTCAATGACAATCACCTCCCCATTGATAGGGTTAATGGAAAATTGAATATTAGAACCCCCCGTTTCCACCCCAATTTCTCGGATAATTGCCTTGGCATAGTCCCTCAGACGTTGATATTCCTTATCCGTCAAAGTTTGAGCAGGGGCAACGGTAATAGAATCCCCTGTGTGTACCCCCATGGGATCAATATTTTCGATGGAACAGATAATCACCACATTATCCGCCATATCCCTCATCACTTCTAACTCGTACTCCTTCCAACCAATTAAGGATTTTTCAATCAAAATCTGAGACATCGGAGAAGCATCCATACCAAACTTTGCCATCTCTTCAAATTCTTCTTGATTGTAGGCAATACCGCCCCCTGTACCTCCCATGGTAAAGGCAGGACGAATAATTAAAGGATAGGAACCAATTTCCTTCGCCACTGCCTTGGCTTCATCCCAATTACTAGCAATGCCAGAAGGGCATACAGGCACCCCAATTCTCGCCATGGCATCCTTAAATAACTCTCTATCCTCCGCCATTTTAATAGCAGGTAATTTTGCCCCAATCAACTCAACACCATATTTATTTAAAGCTCCTGACTCCGCCAAAGAAACCGCCGTATTGAGGGCGGTTTGCCCCCCCATCGTGGGCAGTAAAGCATCGGGGCGCTCTTTGGCAATTACTTTTTCTACAATTTCGGGAGTAATGGGTTCGATATAGGTGCGCTCGGCCGTATCAGGATCAGTCATAATGGTTGCAGGATTAGAGTTGACCAATACAACCTCATAACCTTCCTCCCTTAGAGCTTTACAGGCTTGAGTTCCCGAATAGTCAAACTCACAAGCCTGTCCAATGATAATAGGACCAGAACCTAAAATAAGAATTTTGTTTATATCTTCACGACGTGGCATATATCTTTACCGCCTTAACTCTTTAATTTATCTTAATCTCAAATATTCTAATGCCTATCGTTCTTTATTTTTCTTTTAGTTTGTCTTTATTCAATGACAATGACCAGAAAAGTTTTAAAAATTGATCAGAAATCAAGTTAACAGAAAAATCAACCAGCCTCAAAAATATGTAATACACTGAAAGATTAAAGGAGCAAATCCCCATCCAACTAATTATAAAGGAGTTGATCATGGCACTATATGCCGATTTACATCGTCATTTGGGGGGATCTGTAGTACCCCGTATTCTTTGGCGTTACTTTCAACGCCATAACCCTGATTTGGCACAACAATATCCCGATTATTCAGAATTTGAGGAATTTTATACAAGGGAAAGAAATACCCTTGATGAATATTTGGAATTACATACCCTTGTGGAGAGTGTGCAAAATATTGATACCCTTCCTTATTTTATATATCGGCTGATCCGTGGGGCTTATATTTTTGAAAATTTAGCCTATCTCGAAATTCGTTATACTCCCTATTTACGCACTAACCCTACATTGTCTGAAAATCAAAGAATAGAACAAATGAGGGCCATTGTAGAGGTAGTAGATAAAGCCTCGAAAGTAAATGAATACCCCATCATCACCAGCCAGATTTTGTGTATGCACACTCGCCTATCCTATGACATTAATCGGGCGATCGTTGATTTGGCGGCAGATAATAAGCACCAAATATGTGCGATCGATGTGGCAGGGGGAGATAAACTATACGAAGATAAAATAGATGAGTTTGTCAAACTATATCAGTATGCCCGTAGTAGAGGAATAAAAACCACAGGACATTTATTTGAAACCCCCTACGGTTCCTATCCCGAATTATTACCCTATCTAATGCGTATTGGTCATGGAATTCAAATTCCCCTCCAACACCCTGAACTTTTAACCGAAGTTGCCAGTCTAAACCAGTGTTTGGAAATATGTCCTACCACTTACCTAAAAACAGGAACCTTAGATGACCTCAAACAACTAAAAATTGTGTTTGATCGTTGTTTCGAGGCAGGAGTTGATATGGCCATTTGCACCGATAATGCTGGATTGCACAACGTTCGTTTACCTTTTGAATATGAAAATCTTTTGACCCAAGATATTATCGACTTTGGACAACTCCAAACCTGTCAGGATGCCTCTTTCCGCCATGCTTTCGCTTGGCCCTACAGTCAACCCCCTAGTGCCTTATTAGTCGGTTTGCTAGAAGAGCGTGAAAATACTAAACATTCTATTTCCCACAGACAAAAAACCCTCAGTCCATAAAATTAATTTCAAAAATCAGGAACTTCGTTGATCAAAATGCTGTCAAATAGGATAACTTTAAATAGAGAAAAAAATATTAAGTAAAACATTTTTTTAATTAATTATGCTTAAATCTTCCCTGCCCATAAAACTAATTACTATTGCTTTAACCTCCGTTTTTGGTATGATTCCTATTAATTCTGCCAACGCTGGAATATTTGATGAGGTAGAAGTCGATCAAGAAAAATTCATTGCTGTAGCACAACCTTTTGGCGAAGAAAATAGATTAAATTTAATTGTTGTTGAACAAATTCCCGGGATGAATACCTGTTGGAGTGAAACAGGTTCTAATCCTACTAATGTAGATCTTTTATTAGCTAACTTTGATTTTAGCGGACATTGTCGCCGTAGTACCGATGCCAATGGTTACTCTATCCGTTACGAAGGACAAGATTTAGGTTTAGATTATCTTCTTAGCTTGGTTAGAAGAGAAGGGCAATTACATTTAGTAGGTATCAACCGCCGTGATAATACTCGTATCAATGTTGGTACAGTACAAAGTTATAATGATCAGCCTATGAAGATAAATCTGAATCCGGGCTGGAGATTTTCTAAGAGAAGCTATCAGGGAAATGTATTAGGACATGTTTACTTTAGCTATACCGAACCTGAACAATCAACCCAAGAACAAGAAACCATCGAGCCTCAAATAAATAACAATGATATGCCTATGGAGAATGATATTCCCATGGAAGGACAAATCAGAGACATTGTTCCCCCTTCTAATGATAATGATAATCAGTCCATCAGAAGAAATATTAATAGTCAGCCCCAAACTCAAAGAACGGTGAATCCCCGTTTTTCTATGCAATCTCGCTTCAACCGTTAATATTATTTAATTGTCAATTGTTCTTCGTTTAGCTATTGTTTTTATCAGTATCTAGTTAATGGGTACTAATATTAACAATAGTTTTTTTGTTTAAATATTGACAATGCTAAAAATATTTTTTTCCTTGGGTTTATCTGTTTCTTTTTTTTCTGCCCTCATCCCCTCAGCTTTGGCGGGAAATTTATTAGAACAAATCCAAGCAACAGGGGTTATTAGGGCAGGGTATCGTCCTGATACCGTACCTTTTGCTTTTCTTGATGACGATGGAAAACCAGTGGGATATGCGATCGATTTATTGGAATTGATTAGAGAAGAAACCGAAACGAGACTCAATCAACCCATAGAATTAGAATTGGTGGAAATAACCCCAAGTAATAGATTTGAACAAATTACCGAGGGCATCATTGATATTGAATGTGGTTCAACCACTGTCACCTGGGAAAGAAAAAATTATGTTGATTTTTCGGTGAGTTATTTCGCCAGTGGCACTCAAATGATTGTCAATCAGGGTAGTGATTGGGCAAGGGCAGAATCTCTTGCAGGGGCAAAAATTGCCGTTATCCCTGATACCACCAACGAAATAGCCATCCGCAATTTTGCTCCCGATGCAGAATTTGTTTTTGTTGATAGCGAAGAAGAAGGCTGGAGAATGGTTCAAGAAGATGAAGTAGTTGGCTTTGCAGGGGATGGCATTTTATTACAAGCCTTAAAAGCAACTATTGATAATGCAGATCAATATGAAATTGTACCAGAGTTTCCCTATATGATTGAGTCCTACGCCTGTACCCTTCCCCAAAATCAGTCCCAATGGCGCCATATCGTTAATTATAGTTTAGTTAAATATATGCAAGGGGTTGTGATTGATGTGCCAGAATCCCAAGCCTTATATTCTCGTTGGTTTGGTGTCAATGGTGTTACTCCTTATCCTGTAGAAACTATGGCGGATTATTTTCAAGGTATTGTCAATGGTTATGAGTGGATCATGATTGAGGGGCGATATTAAGACCGAATCAAAACATTCGGATTACACTACCTTTTTCTTTTGTCAAGCCCTTGTAATAAATTGTTACATAAGTTAATATAGAGATGTAGTCAAGCAAAGGAGCTTGAAAAATATGGCAATTTTAATATCATTATTCGTTATCGGTTGGTTAGCCGCCTCCTTAATTGGTACTCAGGCATACTTCATGGGTGAACAAACCAAGCCTATCCACGAGCGCAACTGGAACTCTGATAGTTTTGATAGATTAGCAAAATCATTCACTGGACAGGAAACAGACTATTTAGTGAGGGTACCTGCATACGATACTGATGCTTTTAGAGTTCATCAATCTCGATAAATATTCTCTCTACAAAATCAATCTAGCAAGGGCTTTGTCCTTGCTTTTTTTTGTTTATTCAAAGTTGACACTTTTAAGATGATTATGTTACATTGTTAGCAATTAAACTTTATAGTTTAACCGTTCAGGAAGAAAGGAGGTGATGCCCATGGTTGATAGTAGTAAAACTTTGGGTTCTCTAGCTGGACATGGTGAGCTGAGTTCTGGAACTGTTCTTTAAGATAAATTTCTAAGTTGGTCATTGGTACATTTTAAGAGTTATTGAAAAAGTTTCTTCCAGCAGTTACACTCTACCTTTTAGGGAATCCTGAAACAAAAAAACCCTTGGAATATCCAAGGGTCTTTTTTTGTGCCTAATTAACGTTCTTCGATAGGAACATAAACCGCATCGGCTTCTCCCACATAAACTTGTGTAGGTCTAAAAATACGATTTACCGCCAACTGTTCGCGCCAATGGGCTAACCATCCCGCTACCCGAGAAATGGCAAACATCGGCGTAAACAAATCAGGTTTAATGCCTAATTTGCGATATACCAACCCAGAATAAAAGTCTACATTGGCATAAATACCTTTATGTCCTAACTGTTCAGTAACGACCTTCTCCACCTCGAGAGCAATATCATAATATTCATCATGTCCTGTAAGCTCAAAAAGTCGCTCCGCTAACTGTTGTAAAATCTTAGCACGGGGATCTTTTACCTTATACACCCGATGACCAAAGCCCATAATTTTCTTTTTATTTTTAATACAATCCTCAATGTAAGGACGTACATTTTCCACAGAGCCAATTTCTTCTAACATGGTCAAAACTTCCTCATTGGCACCCCCATGGAGAGGCCCTGCCAAAGTCCCCACCGCAGAGGCTACCACTGCGTAAGGATCAGTTAGAGTAGAAGCTGTTACCATAGCAGAGAAAGTAGAAGCATTCATCGTATGTTCTGCATGGAGCATTAAGCAGACATCAAAAATACGAGCTTCCAAGGGTTCTGGCTCTTTTTCTGTGAGCATATAAAGGAAATTAGCAGAGTAATTGAGATCATCACTAGGCTTGATAGAATCATTACCCTGACGCATCTGGGAAAAAGCTGCCACCATCGTGGGAATTTTCGCAATGATTCTCACCACCGCATCCCTGATATATTCCTCCTTATCCAAAGCACGGCGAGAATAAAAAAGCCCAAGCGCCGCCGCAGAAGTTTGTAAAGCATCCATGGGATGACCACTTTCGGGAAAACATTTCATCATATCCCGAATATGATATTTAATTCTACGGTGGTTATTTATATCAGTTTGAAAGCTATCTAATTCCTCTTTACTGGGTAGTCTGCCCCAAATTAATAAAAATGCCGTTTCTAAAAAGGTACTTTTGGTGGCTAATTCTTCAATATTAATGCCTCTATATTTTAAGATACCTTCCTTCCCATCTACGTAACTAATGCTAGATTGGGCGACGGGTATTCCTTCTAAACCTGGTTTATACTCACAAGCTGGTTGTGCCATTTTTATACCTTATACAAATAAATATATTGAATGAAAATAACTGATTTTAAGTTTCTCATAAGTCATGGGAGATACTAAACGACTGTTTAAAGTATCTGGGACTTTCATTAAATTCCATTGTTAACCTTCCCCTGTCAACTGTCAATTGCTGTTAACAACCACTTTGGAGAGATGAGTAAAAATATTTCACTATTACCAATGGGGTTATAGATGTCTATGATGTCAATACCGATTATTCCTGCTTTTTTGAGAATTATTTTTTCCTCACTTTTTCCCCATATCAATGTTTCGGCCCAGTTTCCTAAGTCTGGTTGATGACCAACGAGGATTAATTTATCATCTTCAGTATAGCTTGAGTTTTGTAAGCTATGGAGCCATGGCTGAATGTTGCCATCGGGCATGAGATGGTTACTTTCTTCTATTTTGGGGGCGAGTTGATGGTCATAAAGAATTTGGGCGGTTTGTTTAGCTCGTATATAGGGGCTGGTAATGATCAGGTTACAGGAGTTTTCTATTTGTTTAAATTTTTGGGCCACTTGGTGAGTTTTGGCGATGCCTTTGGGAGTTAATGCCCTTTGGGGGTTATCTGCCCCTGCGATTCTTTCTTGGGCGATGCCATGGCGGACAAAGTATATTTTCATAACCTTAGTTTTGGATAATGGTTGTTGGGTAGTAAGCACGTATCATGATACATCCCTACGGGGTTGCTTTTTTGCCCCCTAAATCCCCCAATTCTGGGGGACTTGGACAATATAAATCTAAAAATTCTGTATTCAGGATAATCTACTATTGCCCATTGCCCATTGCCTATTCCCCACCTTTACTTTTTACTAGAAACCCTAATTAGGGTATATGGGTTCTTTTCCTCAAAATGATATGATTAAAAAATATATTAAATAGATAAAAGCAATTATATAAATTAGACTATGTTTAAAAAGTTATTTGGTGATCCTAACGCAAGAAAACTAAAAAAGTTACAGCCTCTGATTGCCGAGATTAATTTATTGGAGGAAGATTTTAAAAAATTATCTGATGATGAAATGAGGGCAAAAACGGCATCTTTTAAGGAGATGTTTGCCAAGACAAAAACCAAGGAAGAAAGAGATGATATATTAGATGAGATTTTGGTGGAAGCCTTTGCTCTAGTAAGGGAGGCAGGGGTAAGGGTTTTGGGTATGCGTCACTATGATGTGCAACTTTTGGGGGGCATTGTTTTACACACTGGGCAAATTGCCGAGATGAAAACAGGGGAGGGTAAAACCCTGGTGGCGACTTTACCTGCTTATCTTAATGGGTTGACGGGAAAAGGGGTTCATGTGGTGACGGTGAACGATTATTTGGCCCGTCGTGATGCGGAATGGATGGGGCAAATTCACCGCTTTTTAGGTTTAGAAGTAGGTTTGATTCAAAGTGGTATGACTTCGGTAGAGCGCCGCAAAAATTATCTGGCGGATATTACCTACGCCACTAACAGTGAGTTGGGTTTTGATTATTTACGGGATAATATGGCGACTTCCATTGAGGAGGTGGTACAACGATCGCCCCATTACTGTATCATTGACGAAGTAGATTCGATTTTAGTGGATGAAGCCCGTACACCGCTAATTATTTCAGGACAAGTCGATCGCCCCATAGAAAAATATCAAAGAGCGGCAGAAGTAGCCCAAATGCTCACCAAACAAGAAGAAGAAGGTGACGGGGGACATTATGAAGTGGACGAAAAAGCCCGTAATGTACTGCTAACCGATGAAGGTTTTGCCAAGGCAGAGGAACTCTTGGGAGTAACAGACTTGTATGATCAGGAAAACCCTTGGGCTCACTACGTTTTTAACGCCATCAAAGCCAAAGAATTATTCACCCGTGACGTTAACTACATGGTGCGTAACGATGAGGTGGTAATCGTGGATGAATTTACAGGTAGGGTGTTGGCAGGAAGGAGATGGAGTGATGGCTTACATCAAGCCGTAGAAGCCAAGGAAAGGGTAGAAATTCAACGGGAAACCCAAACCCTCGCCAGTATTACCTATCAAAATTTCTTCCTGTTGTACGAAAAATTATCGGGGATGACGGGTACTGCCAAAACCGAGGAGACAGAATTTGAGAAGGTTTACAATCTACAAGTAACCATTGTACCTACAAACCGCCCCAATTCCCGTAACGATTTGGCGGATGTGGTTTATAAAAACGAAATCGCTAAATGGAAAGCGGTGGCGGAAGAATGTGCCGAAATGCACGAAACGGGGCGCCCTGTATTAGTTGGTACTACCAGCGTAGAGAAATCGGAATTATTATCAGCCCTGTTGGCGGAGAAAAAGATTCCCCATAACCTACTCAATGCCCGTCCTGAAAATGTGGAAAGGGAGTCAGAAATTGTGGCTCAGGCAGGGAGAAAAGGGGCTGTAACCATTGCCACCAACATGGCGGGGCGTGGTACAGATATTATCCTCGGTGGTAACTCTGACTACATGGCAAGGCTGAAAATTCGGGAGTATTTCATGCCCCAAATTGTTCGTCCTGAAGATGATCAATTAAAATTTAGTGTGGCGGGGATTGATACGGGTAAAAAAGCCAAGGGACAAGGTTTTAATGGTAATGGCACTGGTAAAAAACCCAAGACTTGGAAGGCAACTTCTGATATTTTCCCCTGTGAGTTATCTTCTGAAACCGAAACACAGTTAAAAGAAGTGGTTAAGTTGGCGGTGGATAGTTACGGTTTCCAAGGATTGTCAGAATTGGATGCCGAGGAAAAAATTGCGATCGCAGCGGAAAAAGCCCCCATCCAAGATCCCGTTTTGATCAAACTACGGGAAGTATATAACAGCATCCGTAGTGAATACGAAAATCTCACAGGCAAAGAACATGATGAGGTAATCGAAGCAGGAGGTTTACACGTAATTGGTACAGAAAGACACGAATCCCGCCGTATCGATAACCAATTGAGAGGAAGGGCAGGAAGACAAGGGGATCCCGGTTCTACTCGCTTCTTTTTGAGCTTAGAAGATAATTTATTGCGGATTTTTGGGGGCGATCGCGTGGCTGGACTTATGAATGCCTTTAGGGTAGAGGAAGATATGCCCATCGAATCTGGAATGCTCACCCGTTCCCTTGAAGGCGCCCAGAAAAAGGTGGAAACCTTCTATTACGATGCCCGTAAGAGCGTTTTTGAGTATGACGAAGTGATGAACAACCAAAGACGGGCGATTTATGCCGAACGTCGTCGAGTGTTGGAAGGGGAGGATTTGAAAGATCAAGTCATCCAGTATGCCGAGAAAACCATGGATGAAATTGTTGATGCCTACGTCAATCCCGACTTACCCCCCGATGAATGGAACCTGGAGGCGCTCGTGGACAAAGCCAAAGAGTTTATCTACCTCCTCCAAGATGTCACCGTCAAAGACTTAGAAGATATGACATCCACCGAGATGAAAACCTTTTTAAGGGAAGAAGTTCATAAAGCCTACGACATCAAAGAAAATCAGATCGAAAAACTCCAACCGGGGTTAATGCGTCAAGCCGAAAGATTCTTTATCCTCCAACAAATCGACACCCTCTGGCGTGAACACCTGCAAAATATGGATGGATTGCGCGAAGCCGTTGGCTTACGGGGTTATGGACAAAAAGATCCCCTCATTGAATACAAACAAGAGGGTTATGAAATGTTCTTGGAAATGATGATCGATATTCGCCGTAACGTCGTTTATTCTCTCTTCCAATTCCAACCCCAAGCCCAACCCCAAGCAGTGTAATTTCTTGTAACAAGGGGTTTAAACCCCTTGCCTAACTCACTTTAAAAAGAAGATATTGAAATGTCCGCCCAAAAAACTATTTGTATCACCCTTGGCACACGCCCAGAAGCCATCAAACTCGCGCCCGTTATTCAAACCTTTCAAAATAGCCTAGAATTTGATACCAAAGTGATTTTGACAGGGCAACATCGGGAAATGGTTGCTCAGGTAATGGACATTTTTGGTTTAACCGCCGATGAAGACTTGGACATCATGCAACCCAATCAAACCCTCAGCGATATTACCTGTCGTAGTTTACAAGGGTTAGAAAAAATCTTTCAAAAAATAGAACCTCAATTAGTCATCGCCCAAGGGGATACTACCACCGCCTTCGCTGCTGCCCTTGCTTCATTTTATCAACAAATTCCTGTGGGCCATGTGGAGGCAGGATTACGCACCAATAATATTTACAATCCTTTTCCTGAAGAAGCCAATCGCCGTCTCATTTCCCAAATTACTCAACTACATTTTGCACCCACTACCCTAGCGGTGGAAAACCTAAAAAATTCGGGGGTAACGGGGGAAATTCACCACACAGGTAACACGGTAATTGATGCTTTGTTATCGGTGGCGGACAAAAATCCCCCTTGTGATGTGGAGGGGCTAAACTGGGGGCAATATAGGGTATTGTTAATGACTGTCCATCGCCGAGAAAATTGGGGCGAACCTTTACAGGATATTATTAAGGGGATGCAGTTAATTTTAGATCAATTTCCTGATGTGGCGATCCTGCTTCCCCTCCATCGTAATCCCACGGTGAGAAATCCCATCAAAAAGGCTTTTGATAACCATGAAAGGGTATTTTTAACCGAGCCTTTAGATTATCAAGAATTAGTAGGAGCAATTAAGCGTAGTTTTTTCCTTTTAACTGATTCTGGAGGTTTGCAAGAAGAAGCCCCCAGTTTAGGAAAACCTATCTTAGTTTTACGAGAAACAACGGAAAGACCAGAAGCAGTCACCGCAGGAACAGCAAAACTAATCGGCACCAATGCCGAAATAATTTTTAAATCTGCCCAAGAATTGTTAACTGACAAAAGTAGTTATGATGAGATGGCAGGGGCTATTAATCCTTTTGGGGATGGGAAAGCGTGCGATCGCATCTTAAAGATAGTCAAAAATTACTTGGGCGTTTTATAACTACAGACTATTGACATTACCCATAAATAAAATGGTATCAGTAGCCTCATCCTGAATTGCATAAAAGAAAGGACGATTTACCACCATTTCAAAAGGAGCATCCACAGGAATAGAAGTCACCCTGATATTAATAGAAGTAACAGCGGCAGCCTCTGTTCCCTCCTCATCCACATCAATAAAAGTCTTATGTTTAACGTTATTTACAAAGATAGACTCATCCGTTAAATTTGTAAAATCAGCCTGATTAGTAAAAGCCCTAGAAATTCCCAACGTTTGCAGAACATTATTCAAAGAAATTTCATACTCAAGACTAAATTTAGGCAAACGAATCATACCCTCTTGACGACGCAAATTACCCGTCCATTCTTGCCATGTTTCTGCATTTAATTCCCCCATCAGAGTCTCTAAATCAGAATTTTCACTAGGTAAAACAATATACATTGCCAACTCTTCCGATTCCCCATAGGGTAAACGAATCATTTGTAAATCATCATTTTCTGTATAGGCAAAATTGCCATCCTTCATCATCAAAGGATGTTGGATAACTTCCCCATCAGACTGGGTGAAATCCATTTCTTGGGTTGATTCGGGATCAAATGCTAATTGCCACTCACCCTTAAAATAAATAGCATTAATGAGGAATAATACATCTTCAGGGGCAATAGAATCAATGATGCTAGTAATTTTATCTTCGGTAGCATCACTCACCCAAGTATTAATAGTATCTACCGCATTAGGATTATTAAAATCTAGGGCGGATACTTCTGCTTGGTAATATTCCCGATTGGTACTCAAAAAATCTGGTTTGACAGGAAATCCTTGACGAATCCACAAAGAATTATTAATGGAAAGGGTATTTTCTTCTTTGTTTTGTAATAAATTTTGGAGGATTTTGTATTGCTGATTTATTTCTGGGAGGGTAAGATTTTGTAATGCTAAAGCATTTTTTATTTCCTCTTGAGTTTCTCCATTTGCCCCATTATTTAACAGATTTAAAGCAATGGAAATACTAGGAGGTGAAACAAAAATATTCTCATTTTCTTCTGCTTGTTGAATGGTCGAAAATAGCTTAAAAGCAAAGTCTTTGTTAGCCTGAATAACATTTTCATCTAGTTGTTTATTGTCAGACTCTGTCATAGTGGAGTTATCTTTTTCTGCATAAACAGCATTATCAGTGGTAAAAAGTTTATCTAAATGGGGATTAATTGCCACAAAACTAGCAGTTAATAAAAGTAAGGTTGCTAATAATATTTTAGCTTTATTGTTGTTTAACATAATTTTTATAAATAAAATTAGTGAGCGTAATAATAATGTTTATTTTAAGAAAGGAGCTAAGATTAGAGCTTGATATTTTTATTGTAATCTTGTTATTAGGACTAAATAATTAGTAATTAAGTTCCAAAGGATTTAAGTTGATGCTATAATTACTTACTCAGACATGGAGAGGTGGCAGAGTGGTTGAATGCGGCAGTCTCGAAAATTGCTAAGGGGTAACACCCTTCGGGGGTTCGAATCCCCCCCTCTCCGTTGATTGATGGTGGTAAGAGTAGCCTGACGGGAAATTGGTTATCATGAATGTGTATCTGATAAAACTTATTCAAGGAGATAGACACTTATGACTCTGGCTTTAACTAATGACAATGTAGAGCAAGTATTGGACGAGTTACGCCCTTATTTGATGGCGGATGGTGGTAATGTAGAATTAGTAGAAATTGATGGTCCCACTGTCAAACTTAGATTACAGGGAGCTTGTGGTTCTTGCCCTAGTTCTACCATGACTTTGCGCATGGGTATCGAGCGTCGTTTGAGAGAGAATATCCCTGAAATTGCTGAGGTTGAACAGGTTATTTAATTAACCTCGTTTCGGTACCAAATTGTTGATGTAATCGGGGGTTCAAGCCCCAAAATATCCCCCAATTATGGGGGACTTTAACTAACTTGAGTTCAGGATAAGAGAAAAGACAAATAGTAAGCTAAAAGTAACAACAAATTCAAATTACGGCATTGCTTAATTATGGTATGAGGTATAGGTGAAGTACACTAAACACTAAGACTTCTAAATATTAGAACCGTTCCCTATTCCCTGTTCCCCATTCCCTACCAACCCCAGAAAATGTTATCTCGAACAGAGATTAATTACTGATATTGAGACTCTATCATGGGGAAAAAATGACCGATAGGGCCGCATCCTGAGCCGATTTCTAGGGAATATTCTAGGGCGTTGGTGACATATTCCTTGGCAGAGGCGATCGCCCCTAGGAGGGGTTTTCCGAGGGCAAGATGGGCAGTAATACCAGCCCCCAAACTGCATCCCGTACCATGATTATTAACCGTATCAATGGCTTTGAGACGAAACACCGTATAATCTTGACCATCAAAAAAAACATCAATACCCTTATTTTCACCCTCCGCAGCACCCCCTTTAATAAGCACAGTTTTTACTCCCAAATCATAAATTTTCGCCGCTGCCTGTTTCATCTCGTCTACAGAAGTAATAGAAACACCACTCAACAACTGTGCCTCATAAATATTAGGAGTCAAAACCAAGGCTTGGGGAAAAAGCTCCCGTTTCATCGCCTCCACCGCCGAATCATCAATTAACTGCGCCCCTGTGCGCGAAACCATCACAGGATCAATGACAATATTAGTACCACCCCATGACTTAATACAGTCTGCCACCGTGGAGATAATTTCTTGATTGAATAACATCCCTGTTTTCAGGGCATCCACCTTTATATCATTGACTACCGCCTCAAATTGAGCCTTTACCATGGCAGGAGATACCGCCATTACCTCCGTTACTTCCTTGGTATTTTGTGCTGTAAGACAGGTAACTACACTGGTACCATGGACATAATTAAAAGCAAAGGTTTTTAAATCCGCCTGAATCCCTGCACCCCCACCACTATCAGAACCCGCAATGGTTAAAGCTACCGCCGTTTTCATAATCTTTTTACCCACTTGTGTCGATTATTAATTGTCCATTGTCCATTATCCATTGTCAATTCCTTCCCTATTGCCCAGAATAAAACTTGACATAAAAAAATTAAACTGCGATAATAATAGTTTGTGTGAAGTTTAGCACTAATAAACTCTTGGCTAACGTTATTATAATAGGCGCCCAATGGGGCGATGAAGGAAAAGGAAAAATCACGGATTTACTCAGTAAATCGGCGGATGTCGTAGTGCGTTCTCAAGGGGGCGTAAATGCAGGGCATACCGTGGTCGTAGGTGATCAAACCTTCAAATTACATTTAATCCCTTCAGGGATATTATACCCTGATACAGAATGTATTATAGGTTCTGGTACTGTGATAGATCCGCAGGAATTGTTAGAGGAAATAGATCAATTAGTTGATCTCAATGTGTCCACCGATAATTTATTTATCTCTCAGACTGCCCATGTGACGATGCCTTATCATCGCATCTTGGATCAAGCGGCAGAGGATAGACGAGGTAAATTTAAAATTGGTACCACAGGCAGAGGCATCGGGCCTACCTATTCTGATAAGGCGGAAAGAATCGGCATTAGAATGCTGGATTTGATTAATGGCGATCGCCACCCCGACAAATTGGAATGGACTATCAACTATAAAAACGCAGTCCTCGAAAAACTCTACGGTTTACCCCCCCTAGACGCTAAAAAAGTCGTGGAGGAGTACCTAGGTTATGCCGAAAGACTACGCCCCTTTGTCATTGACAGTTCCTTAAAAATCAACCAAGCCGTACGCAGTAAGAAAAATATCTTATTTGAAGGCGCACAGGGTACATTACTAGATCTCGATCATGGTACATATCCCTATGTGACATCCTCCAACCCCATTGCAGGGGGAGCTTGTGTTGGTGCTGGAGTAGGACCTACCATTATTGACCGCATTATTGGTGTTGCCAAGGCTTATACCACCCGTGTAGGAGAAGGACCTTTCCCTACGGAGTTGGATGACGAAATTGGTATTTTACTAGGCGATCGAGGTTCTGAATTTGGTACTACCACAGGGCGCCGTCGTCGTTGCGGTTGGTTTGACGCTGTGATTGGCAGATATGCCGCTAGGATCAACGGTTTAGACTGTTTGGCAGTAACTAAGTTGGATATTCTCGACGAGTTGCCGGAAATAAAAGTATGTGTAGCCTATGAAGTAGATGGGGAAACCATCACCGAATTACCTACCCATGCAAATCAATTTGCCCGTTGTAAACCCGTTTATGAAACTCTACCCGGTTGGCAAACATCCACCACGGAATGTCGCACCCTAGAGGAATTACCAGAAAATGCTTTAAATTATCTCAAATTTTTAGCAGACTTGATGGAGTTACCTATTGCGATTGTATCCCTAGGAGCAGGTAGAGATCAAACCATTATTGTTGAAGATCCTATTCATGGACCAAAAAGAGCTTTACTTAATGCCAGTGTAAATCCTCTCCAACAGTCCTAAATAAAAGTATATTTTGGTTATTATTAAAATTGTTCCAAAATTAATCCTATTACAGGATCAATTATCAAAATATAAAACTTATAATTAAATCGGTAAAAAAAATGCAAGTCACATTAGAATGTAAAACCAGACCCGAAGGTTCTAAACCTAGAGCCTTACGTCGTGAGGGTATGCTTCCCGCTAATTTATATGGTCATGATGGTTCTGAAGCTATTTCCTTAGTTTTAGGTCACAAAGAAGCCCTTACTCTTCTCAAAAATGCTTCTATCAACAACACTTTAGTTGATATGACCATCCCCGAACTTTCTTGGAATGGTAAAGTATTGATCAGGGAAGTTCAATCCCATCCTTGGAAAAGAACCTTACACCATATTAGTTTCTTCTGTCCTTCTGGAGAAAATCAGGTGGAGGTTGTAGTTCCTGTGAAGATTGTTGGTGCTGCTATTGGTATCAAGAAGGGTGGTATCATGGAGCAAATGGTAACTGAGGTTAAAGTTCGTTGTTTCCCTGATAGCATTCCTCAATTCTTGGAAATGGACATTAGTAAAGTTGATATTGGTAAAACTTTCCAAGTAGGTGATTTAGTATTACCTGAAGGAATCAATGTATTAGATGATCCTAATAAAAACATCATTGGTATTGTTGCACCTCGTAAGAAAGGTTAATTTTCATTGATTTTAACCTCCATAACCCTCTCGAATTTGGTTCGGGGGGTTTTTTGTTTGCTTGATGAACATGTTGACACTCCCACCGACAAATCAAAGATTATGTCGGGGGATTCTTACTTCACAGACACTTAACTAGATTAAGCAAGTTGCCTTGACCAATCCCCGTCAGTACGTCTCTATAAGCAATTTGATTCACGGTATGCCCTACCGCAATTAATCCTCTATTTCTAATTACCTCTGCACTAACCACATCTCTTGGTGCGGTATAACCGCAATACTGGCAACTATGTACTCTCTGATTCAAATGCTTTTTGCCCGTGTGAGTACCACAGTTACTACATTCTTGGGATGTACCATTTTTGTCAACTTTCAGATAAAACTTACTTCGTTTCCAGCACACATATGGCAATATTTCATTAATAAACTGCCCTATACCCGAGTCCAAAGATTGCTTTCTCACAATCCCTCGACTCCAAGAAACAAAATTTATATCCTCCACAAAAATGTTGTCAGTCAAATCGCAGAGGTAATTTGCTAACTTAAAATGCCAATCACGGCGAGTGTTAGCTACTTTTTCATGGATTTTTGCTATCTTGTTTTGGAGTTTTAACCAATTATTAGAGCCTTTAATCTTATGTTTTAAGCGTCTTTGTAGCAATTTAAGCTGACTCTGTGCTTTTAACAAAAACTTAGGGGCTTTGATTAACTCTCCTCTATCTGTAGCAATAAATGATTCTATCCCTGCATCTATCCCTAAACTAACTTTTCCCACAGGCGCATCAGGACAAGATTCTTGAGATTGAAAAGCAATCATCAGATAATAACCTGTTGCTTTTTCACAATACGAGCTTGTTTTGGCTCAAATCCGGTAGGATAATCTCTTGACTGTTTAATTCTTAACCAGCCTAATTGTGGTAACTTAACCTTGCCTTCCCCTAAACAATTTTTTAGCATGGCAGGGAAAACAAAACTTAAAGTGTGCTTTTTAAAACGGGGAAAACCAAAACCTTTAGCTTTCATATCAGAAAAAGCTTTGTCTAAAGTTTTCAGAGTCTGTTGTAATACTTGAGCATTAACAGATTTTAAGTCTGGGTTAGTTTTCTTGGCAATGGTTAAGTTTTTTGCTTGGTTGTTATAACTAGGATATGGTGCGTTAGCGGGGATTATATACTCAGCAAATAATGAACAACGATCAACCAGTGATTTACGGCTGTTATACCAGTGCTTACGTTCAGCTAAAGCGTAATTATAAACCGACTTACAGACACTCAAAATGTGTTCCACTTCTTGAGTTTGTTGTCTATTTAGTTTTAGCCTGAACTGGTAAGTTAAGGTAATCACTGGTTATTAGCCAACATTGTTTGTTACTCTAATACTATAACAAATTGTATATAATGTTAATGACTAGAGAAAAATTATTGTTGGTTAGGTTAACTGATGATGAAAAAGCAAGACTGGCGAAATTTGCCAAGTCTAAGCAAGTAAGTATGTCAGAGGTGATTCAAGATTACTGTAAGCAATTACCCGAAGTTGAAGAAAAATAAATACTCGCTGTCGCTCGGTTTCTTGGTTGCTCAAAATTCATCTCCCGTTGATTTGAAGTGTGTGTTTTTTTGCTGTTAAATTCAACGGGAGTCCTCTTTTGAGATTCAAGATAGGTTATTACACCAAATCCGATTAGTAAAGTTTACTATTATCCACTCCAAAAGATTGAGTCATGAAAAATATTTTACTTTGTGCCGATGGTTCTAGTTATGGTGAAAATGCCCATAAATATACCGCTTGGATAGCCAAAAGATTGGGCGCCATGGTCAATGTTTTGTCGGTGACAGATAATCGAACTCAGAGTAAGTCGTCTCAAGATATTTGGAATAATAGTATTGGTTTAGGGGCTTCTGATGAGTTATTGCAAAAGTTGGTGGAATTGGAACATGAAAGGGCAAAGTTAAATCACTTACGAGCCAAGGTAATTTTGGATCAAACCAAGGAAATGCTAGAACAAGAAGGGGTGGAAAGTGTTAATTGCCTTCACAAAACAGGCTTTTTGGCAGAGTGTATCAAAGATATGGAGGAAAAGGCAGATTTAATTGTTTTGGGCAAACGGGGAGAAAATGCCGAGTATCATTCCCCCTATCTGGGGGCAAATTTAGAAAGAATTGTCCGTTCTATCACTAAACCTTGTTTTGTTTTTCCCCGTGATTATATCAATATTGATCGAGTTTTGATTGCCTATGATGGTAGTGCCACAGGGGATAAAATTTTGCAGTTTTTGATAGATTTTCCTTTCATGAAAGATTTAGAAGTTCATCTGCTGATGGTCAGTAAAACAGCAAAAAATCAGGAAGGTGTCAGTAAGTTGGAGAAGGGTTCTCGTTTATTAAAAAATGCTGGTTTTAATGTTCAATCACTATTCTTATCTGGAGAAGCTGAGGGTGTTATTTCTAGTTATATTGACATAAATCAGATAAATTTGTTGATTATGGGGGCTTATGGTCATAGTCGCATCAGAAATCTAATAATTGGTAGCACTACCATTCAATTATTAAGAAATACGAGTGTTCCTGCCTTATTATTCCGTTAAATTTTGCGGCTTTACCCCATTTTCATTTTCGTGGGTTAAAATTGTTTATTGTGTTCTATAAATCCATTTGGTGAGGAGTAATGTTAAAGCGAACATTACCTGAAAAGGGTAAGGGGTTCAATGTGCTAGGGAAAAAATTGCGTCTTGCTAGTATTTTTTTATGTTTAGTGACCTTTTCTTTGATTGTCACTCTTCATTATATGTTGGTACCAACAGCCCCAGTGCGATCGCAAACTGTTGTGGCAGCAAGTCTTTGGAGTCGTGCATCTTTCCCTGTGGAAAACTTCCAAAGATATACGTCACCATTTGGCTATCGTGTTCATCCCATTACAGGCAGAAGACAGTTTCATGGTGGCTTAGATATTGCCGCTCCTATGGGTAGTTATATTCGCAGTTGGTGGTCAGGGGAAGTAGTTGCTTTATCTGATCATACAGGTTGCGGTACTATGATCACTATTCGCTCTGGAGCATGGAATCATACTTATTGTCACATGATAGGGGCGATCGAAAATACTAATCGGGGCAGGGCTTTAGTTGATAGACAGGGGGGAATTTTTATTCCTCAAGGGCAAAGCATCCCCCTCGGGGCGCGTATTGGTAGGGTGGGTATGACGGGAAACACCACAGGCCCTCATCTCCATTGGGAATTGAAATATAATGGTCAAAGAATCGACCCGGGAGACGTGTTACGAAGGATGTACGCCCAACGGAGTTAATTAAATATTCACTAATTTGATTGGATCATAGTTGTAAATCCAAGCGGTTTTTTGATTGAGTAATTGCCCATTCACGAGGGAAATTAAGCCCAAACCCATATCCCTCACCATGGCTTTGATGCCTGTGGCGTGGAATATATTGGCGTTGTTGCGAGAGGTTTGTTGTACTTTGGCGGTGCGTTTTAGCCTCAAGTGTTGATATTTGACGAAGGCTGTTTGAATGCTGGTTTCTTGGGCGATGCAGTGGGCTAGTATATAGGCATCCTCCATCGCCATGGCTGCCCCCTGAGCCTGAAAAGGAAGAAGAGGATGGGCAGAGTCTCCTAAAAGGGTAATTTTGCCCTGAGTCCAAAAAGGAAGGGGTTGATGGTCAAATAAACCCCATTTGTAGCAAGGTTCGGGGTTAGATACCAAGTCGGTTAAAATGGTGTTTAGTAGTTTTGATTTATTTTTGAAACTTTGGGCGATTTCTTGTTTATCGGCGGGAATTGTCCAACCCTGTTGATGCCATTGAGAGTCTTTTACTACCAAAACGAGGTTTAACCATGGGTTTTGATTGCCGTTGGGGTAGGCAACTACGTGATGATTTTCCCCCATCCATACGGTGGCTTTGTCCATGAGGGGGTTATATTCTGCTTTGAAGGGTAATATGGCTCGGTAGGCGGCATATCCTGCATACTGGGGTTTTTCTTGGGGGAACAGGGTTTGGCGTACTGGCGATCGCACTCCATCTGCTCCCACTAGGGCATGGCTTTTGACCAAATCTTGGTGTGCAAAATTGAGGGTAATTTCTTCCCCTTCTACCCGATATGATGTCAGTTTTTGAGCGAAACTAATACTATGTTTATTTTGGAGAGAATTGTATAGTAATTGGTGCAAATCCGCTCGACGACATTGATAATAGGGAGTGTCACTATCTAACTTCCATTGAGCTAAAGTGCGATCGCCCTCAAAAGATCTTAACTCAAAGCCGAAACAACGGTGAGATATGGCTTCTAAGTTCTTACTCATGCCTAAATTTTGTAAAACTCTCACCACATTAGGGCTTAACTGTAACCCATAACCCAACGCCTCAAAAGAGTTTGCCTGTTCATACAAATGAAAGTCGATCCCTTTTTTCTCTAAAGCTAGGGCGAGGGTTAAACCTCCGATTCCTGCCCCAATAATAGCGATTTTTTCTGACATCTTTTAGAAGTGGAATTATAAATTAAATTTTTGGGAATAGGCAATGGGCAATGGAAATGATATTAATTCCTAGTGATTCAGTGGTGAAAAAAAATCATTGTTTTGCCCCCTAAATCCCCCAATTCTGGGGGACTTATAGATTCAGAATGCAAAACCCATCTTAAGCGTTGACGGTTTCGGAAGTTGTAACTGCTTTGGTGGTGGTTACATTTTGAGATTTGATGGCTTTGAACATACCAAAGCGACATAAACCAGCACCAAAACCCACACGCATTAATAACATGGTAGGTACTTCGCGCAAAGACTTGATTAGACCAGAAACACCAAAACGGATAATACCTTCAGGTCTTACCACCCCTTGCCAGATGGACTCTAACCAAGAGGGTAAAGTTTCTTTTGTCCAATCAGCGGTAACTACTTCGCCATCTACCATGCCAGTTTCGGCAATTTGTTCAGAAAAGCCTTCGATACTGGAGAAGGAAGGATGAGACCATTGATCTAATAATTGACGCATAACCACTTTTTCCCATCCATTGAGGGGTACTTGGCGATCGTCTCTTTGGTTCCAGTCTGCTACTACGAGGGTTCCACCAGGTTTTAACACTCGCATCATTTCCTGAGCGTATTTTGCCTTGTCGGGCATGTGAGGGCCCGCTTCAATAGACCAAACCACATCAAAACTGTTGTCAGGGAAAGACAAGTCAAGGGCATTATCTACCTGAAATTTTGCAGTAACACCTTCAGGGGTCAATTCTGTGGCTCTTTGTACCTGTTTGGGGCTGATGGTGATACCTGTAGCGTCAAAACCATAGCTTTTGGCTAAAATGCGGGTACTGCCACCAATACCACAACCTACGTCTAAAACTTTGGTGCCTTTGGGTAATTTGTCTAAACCACCCCATTTCACCATTTCATGGACAAAGTCGGCTTTGGCTTCTAAAAAGTCTTTTTTTCTTGGTGGTGAGCCGTAATGTCCTAGGTGGATATGTTCTCCCCAATAAAATTCTAAGATACCGTCATCTGTCCATTCATCATAGGAGTTGGCTACGGTGTCGGGGGTTTCAAAACTGCGGGGAGTTGCCAAATAAATAACGATTCCTAATACCAATAATAGGGCGATCGCACCCAATATGTAATATAGAGACATTAATATAAACCTTTCTACCTTAATATTTGTTTACAATGCTCTTATAATATCATTTTTTGTCAATTCTAGTGCCTTAGTTTAAGGTGAAAGTCCCCCAAACTTGGGGGATTTAGGGGGCGAAAACGTTTTTCAATAACCTCTTATTCAATCCCTTAAAATTTAGCCAAAATAATCAGGTTCGTTACCCTTCTTCCATTTGATATTACAACCAAGACTAGGTTTTTGATTTTGGTCAACTTCTTTGCCCGATAACAAGGCTTCGATGGCGTTACGCATATCAACCCCATTCACGGGAACATCATCAAGACTAGGACGACTATCATCCAACTGCCCACGGTAAACCAACTTTAGATCACCATCAAATAAATAATAGTCAGGGGTACAAGCGGCACGATAAGCCTTGGCTACTTCTTGGGTTTCGTCATAACATACGGGGAAATTGAAACCTTCTTGCTCTGCCATTTCTTTTAATTTATCAGGGGCATCATCGGGGTAGTTTTCCACATCGTTAGGACTAATGGCAACGATGGCTAAACCTTGGGGAATATAATCCTTGCTAAGTTTTGCATACTCTGCCCTAACGTGTTTTACAAAGGGGCAATGGCAGGATAAAAAGATGACCAATAAGCCTTTAGCGTCAGCAAAATCCTGTAAAGAGATATTTTTGCCTGAAACGGTGTCAGGGAGAGTGAAATCAGGGGCTTTGGTGCCTAATTCCAACATTGTTGAGGGTGTACGTGCCATAGGTTATTATTTCTTTCTCTGTTTACATGGGTTATTATCCCATGATTTTTTATCTTTTTTATGGGGGGAAACCGAAACGGATAACTGGATAGGAATGTTAAAATGTAAATAATATGTCATCTTTCTCGATACTAAAATTTTCCTTGGGCAAAGGATTTTTTTTATTAATAATATGGTTTTATCGGAGTTGTAAATATGAAATTATCTAGTAAAAATTACGAATCTCGCCTTGATACTGTCTATGATGCCATTGTGGTTGGTGGTGGTATGGGCGGCTTATCTGCGGCTATTTATTTAGCTAGGTATGGGTTAAAGTGTTTGGTTATTGAAAAGGGTAAAGGGCGTTCCATTTGGATGCAAGATTTACGCAACTATCTAGGTATTGATCCTGATGCACCGGGTAGTGATTTGATTCAACATGGCACCAAACAAGCCATTAACTGGGGTGCGGATCATCTTAGGGCTTTTGTGGAGGATGTCACCGATGAAGGGGATACCTTTGCAGTGAAAGTTAAGTTAGGTAGGAAGGATAGTATTTATCCTGTATTTCGCAGTAAGTATTTGATTGCTGCCTCTGGGGTAATTGATGTTTTACCTGAGTTGGAAGATATGCAAAATGTTTATGATTATGCAGGTTATACTCTTCATGTCTGCATGATTTGTGACGGTTTTGATATGTGGGATCAAAAAGCAGTTTTAATTGCTGGTAAAGAGTCTCAAATTAATGCCGCTTTTGTACTTAATTGGTTTACTCCCTATATTACGGTGTTAACCCATGGTTTGTGTACCGTAAGCGACGAGATGAAACAAAAATTAGCTGACCACGGTTATCCTTTGTATGAAGGTGCGATCGCCCGTTTTGTTGGCGAAAAGCATAAGATGCAAGGAGTAGAGCTAGAAGACGGTACATTTATCGAAGCCACCACAGGATTAATTAATATGGGTTCGATTTACCATAACAAATATCTCAAAGGCATCGAAGGCTTGGAGTGGGATGGCGAAAATCTCGTTACTAACGACATGACACAAACTAGCCACGAGCGCATCTTTGCCCTAGGAGACTTGAAAAAAGGCTTGAATCAAGTATCTGTGGCAGTGGCTGATGGCACCCTAGCCGCCACCCAAATTTGGCGTAATATTCGCCGTAAAAGTGAGCCTAGGAAATGGGTAGAAAATATTAAGTAGTTGATTAGGACGTAGAGGGCTACGTCCATCTTAAATTTATAAGGTTTTTTCCGATTGCACCATACGATAATAAGAAAACCAACCACTAACCAGCATTACCCCAGAAAAGATAAGCAAGAACCAAAAATGATTTTGCACATCTTCAAAACCATTACCCCCTGCCCATACATCTATTAACGCTTCATTCATGTGAAAAATGGGATTAAATTGGGCAATGTCTAACAAAGTATCGGGAAATAAAGATGTGGGTAAAAAAGCCCCCCCAATAATCAGTAATGGTACTCCGAAAGTTGCCACGATCGCATTTACATCTTCCGTACGTTTTGCCAACTGAGTACCTAAAATAAAACCAACCCCTACATAACCAGCAATACTAAGACATAAAATGGCAATACCAAGGAAAAAAGAACCCTCGATGGTTTCTCCTCTCAAAAAAATTACCCCATACACCAGAATAGTTTGTCCGATGCCGATTAGAGCATGGGCGATGAAAATGCCAACAAAATAAGAAAAACCACTCAATGGGGAAATAAACAATCGTTTCAGGGTTTTTTGTTCTCTTTCTGATACCACCGTGGCAACACTACCCCCCAAACAACTAAAAAACAAAGCCGCCCCCACCAAGCTAGGAGGTGC
Source organism: Cyanobacterium stanieri PCC 7202 (assembly GCA_000317655.1). Classification (NCBI taxonomy): domain Bacteria; kingdom Bacillati; phylum Cyanobacteriota; class Cyanophyceae; order Chroococcales; family Geminocystaceae; genus Cyanobacterium; species Cyanobacterium stanieri. Next base: position 520,673 of record CP003940.1, on the reverse strand, counting down.
TGCCATTTTGAGAGCTTCTGATAATTCTAAATTTGCTCTTTCTCCTAAAATATAACCATTGATAAATAAAATTGAAATAGGAAAAATAGACCAAAAAATTAAACTTCTTCTTCTTTTAATTAATTCTGTCAAAATTCTTTGACTAACTGCTAAAGTTTCGTCTAAATATTTCATTGTTTTTTATTCAAAATAAAAGTAACTATAACCGTTTATTCTTCATTGCCTTGGGAATCTTGACGACCTAAAGCATAAACTCCACAGGCGATCGCTCCTAAAATCCCCATACTAATATCCCAACTTTTTCCAAACTCTAATTCAACTAAATAATTAGTTAAAATACCCAAAATAAAAAAAGGAATAATACTCATTAAAGAAGCCAAAAAAGCATTTTGTGATTCCCTTCCTTTGCGGGTACGTTCAAATTCTTTTTGAGAAGTATATAAAAATTGTTCAGCAAAATTAAACCATCTTTCCAAACCATCAATAATTTTTTCTCGCAAAGAAGCAAAAGCCAAATATAAAGCTAGTGACCATAAACAACTACCAGCAATTACCGCCATATCAAAAGAAAAGTAAAAAGGAAACATAGTTTATATAAGTATTAGTTCGATTAAGATTTTCATTATATTACCTCCTTAGTCTTTTTGATTTGAGATATAGTATAATTAAAACTTGATTTTATCGACAAAATCATACAACAACTGCCAATTATCTTCATCATTAATTGGTTTCCAAATTTCTTCGATGACAGGACGGGTGGGTATATTTTGAGGGTTAAATTGTTCTAAAATAGCTTGTATGGATTTCATTTGATCTTTTTGATAACTATTAAGAGCTTTATTATAGAGAATTTTCCAACTCTCCAAGTTACTCGATTTAATCTCGATATTTTCTAAAATTAAATCATAATTATCATACCAACCATTATTAAAATCACTGGTTAACTTGGCAAAAAAATCATGATAACCATATTGAGATTCTTTTAATAAATCTACTGTTTCTTGTACCAAATTTTTACCCAAATCATCAGATAAATTGATAAATCCTAATCTTCTGAGCATAAATTGTTGATAGTATTGCTCATAATAATGATCAAAAGATTTTAAACCTTCTTCCAACTCAGGAAAAGGCATCACCAAAGATAAAGGTGCCTGTAACTTTTCTAAGTTTAGACGACAAATAACTGGTTGATTGCCATAACTATATCTACCTCCATAATCAAAATAAGCAGCGATAAATTTGGGGTCGTAGGTATTAATAAAAGCATAGGGGCCATAGTCAAAACTTTCCCCCGTAATGGACATATTATCTGTGTTCAACACTCCATGGCAAAACCCCGCACCCATCCACTGAGCAGATAATTTCGCAACCCTTTCCACTAATTCACGATAAAATTGTTGATAGGGGTTTTCTTGCTCACACAGATGGGGATAATAGTAGTAGATCACATGATCTAATAAATTTCTAATCAGATCAGATCTATCGATATAGTGTAATCGCTCGAAACTACCAAAACGAATGTGAGAATGACTAAAGCGTACCATCACCGATGAACGAGTGGGGGATGGTTCATCTCCTCGCCACAAAGATTCCCCTGTTTCGATAAGACAAAAACAGCGGGAGGTATTTACCCCCAGACGATGTAAGGTTTCCCCTGCAATTACTTCCCTGACTCCTCCTTTGAGGGTTAGTCTTCCGTCAGCGGTGCGAGAATAGGGAGTACGCCCAGAGCCTTTGGTGCCAAAATCATATAGTTTGCCGTCATTTCCCCTCACTTGTCCGTACAAAAAGCCTCTACCATCTCCTAAAAAGGGGTTATATTGTCCAAACTGATAGCCATGGTATCGCAGGGCAAGGGGTGGACATAATCCTTGAAATTTGCCGAATGCTTCAATCCAGTGGGATTCTTGTACCGAATCAGCATTGATACCAATTTTTGCCAGTAGGGCTTGATTGGCAAATCTGAGAATGTGTTGGGGAAATTCGGCGGGAATGACGATGTCGTAATAGTCTTCGCCGAGGTTTTCCATGGCTGGTTCATATTCAAGATTGAGGAAAGGATTGGTCATAGATAATTTTTGTGATGGGCAATTTTTGTTATAACGGCGCTGCTGATTTTAGATATGATTTCTCATTGAGACAGGGAACAGGGAACGGGGAACAGGGAATAGTTATCATATTTTGCAGTCTCAATTTCTCGTGTCATTCAATTGTGTTTCATACCATGATTAAACAATGCCTTCTTAACTATATCGTGGATAAATTCCCGAGACACCATTTTTGGAAAAAACCAATTGCCATAATTGGACGTTTCTAGCACGAAATGAACCTGCACAGGATAGGAGATAGTAACGCCACATACGATAAAACACTTCTCCTAGTTGATCTTGAAATTTGTGCCATGATTGCTCAAAATTTTTGTGCCATGCCATTAAAGTGCGATCGTAATATGCCCCTAGGCTGTGGAAATCTTCTATTAATAGTAATTCTGAGGTGGCATCAGCAATCTGATTGAGGGATGGTAAATCGCCGTTGGGAAAGATATAATGGTTTATCCAAGGGTCTGTGGTGGCGTAGCGAGAGTTTTTGCCGATGGTATGGAGCAAAAATAGTCCATCATCTTTAAGGCATTTTTCTACTACTTTCATATAGGTTCGATAATTTTTTGCCCCTACGTGTTCAAACATTCCTACACTTACGATACGATCATATAGTGGTAAAGTGCGATCGCGCAGCGCCACTTTGCGATCGCCCTGTGACACAATATCATCATTGTCGTTCAATAAATCTCGATAGTCCTGTAACCGAAATTCTAAATCAGGGTGGGAATAATGTTCCGTTGCCCATTTGTACTGTTCTTTAGAGATGGTAAGACCAATACCCTTAATATTGTAATGTTCTCTTGCATAGTTCATCAAACCGCCCCAACCACAACCAATATCCAACAAACTCATACCGGGTTGCAATTGTAGCTTACGACAAATTAGATCATATTTTTCCTCTTGGGCTTGATCCAAATCCTTGGCATTATGCCAATAGGCACAACTATACGCCATAGATTTTCCCAACATAGCACCATAAAAATCGTTGTTTAAATCATAGTGTTTTTTCCCTACCTGCCAAGCTCTTTTTTTAGTTTGTAAATTCAAAAATCGCGCTTTGAGGTGATATAAGGCAAGGGTTAAAGACTTGATACCTTGATCTAAATCCGCCCTTAATATTTTTTCAAAAAACAAATCTAACCTTTCACAATCCCACAAACCCTCCATGTAGCTTTCCCCCAAGCCCATATTACCCTGAGCTAAAATGCGATTATAAATATCGGGGGAATATACTTGAACATCCCAAGGATTAGAGCCATTAATGGTTATACCTGCCCTTGATAACATTTTTTGGACAAGAGATTCAGATTTATTCTTTAGGTTTAAATTCATATCAAACTTTATCCCTTTTCTACTTTTATAGTGCTATGGTTCTAGGTTTAAAAACTTCCACCACAACCACCACCGCCACTGCTACCTCCCCCATAATCTCCTCCTCCGCAATTACTACCTCCGTAGTTATTTCCCCCACAACTACCTCCGCCATTATCAGAACTACTGCCCCGAAAATTATTGAGGTAGGTAAGATTCTCACTACGGGGGTTTTGTCTATTTTTGTGTCCTTTTTTTCCAAATTTAGGCATTTTAACTTGGAAGGCAACCAACCAAATTAAAACGATAAATAATAAAACTAGATATACCATAATCAATTTTCTTGTGTGATTGAACAATCATTGAGCCTAAAGCGTTTGATGTCATCAGACTTGATATTTAGAACTTTCTTTATTTTGTCATATTTTATTTGGTATACATTTTTTTGAAAAAGTTAACCATCTTTTCACTATAGGGGGCATAACGCCAATCTAAGTCACCCCAAAAGAAACGGGATAAGACGGCTTTTTGGTGGGAAAAGGTATCAAAGCTAGTTTTGCCATGATATGCCCCAATACCGCTATCTCCTACCCCCCCAAAGGGTAAATCTTTTACGCCTACTTGCATTATGGTTTCGTTGAAGCATAAACCCCCTGATGAGGTTTCATGTAAAATTCTTTTTTTGTTGTCTGAGTTGGTGGAGAAGAAATAAAGGGCAAGGGGTTTGGGTTTACTGTTGACGATTTTTATGGCTTCATCAAGGGTAGTATATTCAAGGATGGGCATAATCGGCCCAAAAATTTCCTCTGCCATGACGGGGGAGTTGAGAGTGACGTTATCTAAGACGGTGGGCGCGATATATTTGTTTTCTCGATCTGTTTTTCCTCCTACGATGATATTACCACTGTCTAAGAGTTGTTCTAGTCGATCAAATTGTTTGTGGTTGATGATACGGGCAAAATCAGGGCTTTGGGCTGGACTGTCCCCAAAAAAATCATGGATACATTGTTTGATTTCTTGGATCAATTCTTGTTTAATGGCTTGGTGTACAAGGATATAGTCAGGGGCGATACAGGTTTGTCCTGCGTTGATAAATTTACCCCATGTAATTCTTTTGGCAGTAATTTTGAGGTTGGTTTCTTTGTCGACGATGCAGGGGCTTTTCCCGCCTAATTCGAGGGTGACGGGGGTTAGTTGTTTGGCGGCGGCTTCCATGACGATTTGACCTATTTTTGTTCCTCCTGTGAAGAATATATGGTCAAATTTGGTGGCGAGTAATTCTTGGGCTAGTTCTACTCCTCCTTCTTGGATGCAGATATATTCGGGGGGAAAAATATCTCTAATTAGTTCGGTAAGGAGGGCTGAGGTATGGGGGGCGATTTCTGATGGTTTGAGCATAGCACAGTTTCCCGAGGCGATCGCCCCTATGAGGGGAGAAATCATCAGGGTAAAGGGGTAATTCCATGGCCCGATGATTAATACAACTCCCAAAGGTTCGGAATGTATTTTGGCACAGGCAGGAAAGTTCTCAATCCCTGCACTTACCCGTTTGGGTTTCATCCATTTTTTGAGATTTTTGATGGCGTAACTAATTTCGGAAATTACTGCTAGTTCAAAACAACCCTCTAGGTTTGGTTTACCTAAGTCTTGGTGTAAGGCTTCTAATATTTTATCCTGTCTAAGGGCGATCGCCTCTTTTAGCTTTTTCAACTGCTGTAAGCGGAAATCATAGGACTTTGTCACCCCAGAAGCAAAAAATTTTCTTTGTTCATCTACAAAAGATTGTACAGAATAGCTAGTAATAGTCATGATGGCATAAAAAAAATAACTAACTAATATTGTAAGCGCAGACACAAGTCTATTAACCTCACTTCGGGATAAGAGCTATCAGTATGGTTAGGTTTCAGGCTTCTGGTTGTAGGTTGCAGGTTAAATTTCTCTGAATAGAGCGTGATTAATTAAAGCATGGAAACCATTGCCTATTCCCCTCTTAATAAAAAATGTTATCCCGAACTCAAGTTCTATATAATATTCCAACCATTGCCATGGAGTTGAGGATCACTTTTGGGGCGAATTCAGCTATGATCGAACTAATAGTGTGAAAAAAAAATATCCATGGAAACTTGGAAGAAAGGAAAACAGCTTAACAATGGACAATACATAATCGAATCAATGTCTTTGAGAGGAGGACGAGGCATTGCCTATAAAGCAATGGATACCACTAGGGGGAAAGTCGTTTCTGTCAAAACAACCCCTAAAGTTTGGCAAAATCCAGAAATAGAAAAAAAAATCGTCCAACAAGGAATTAATATCGCCCGTTGCAATCACCCTTCCTTGGTCAAAGTTTATCCAGAAGTTTTCCAAGAAAATGATTTAGTGTACATGGTCATGGAATATATCGAAGGGGATGATTTAGCCTCCTTTATTGATCGTCATGGTAAATTATCAGAAAAAGATGCCTTAAAATTAATTGCCCAAATTGCTTCTGCAGTCAATCTATTACATCAAAAAAGAGTTTTACATCAACGTCTCAAACCCCAAAATATCATTTTAGATCGTCTTTCCCGAGATCCCATTATCGTAGACTATGGTTTAGCCATTAAATTATTTGCCTTTGAAAACGATAAACAAAAAAACGCCATGACAGACTCTTTTTCCCCTCCCGAATTAGGGGAAGAGAAAGCAAAAATCGGCGCTTATACAGACATATATTCCCTCGCTGCCATTCTCTATGTATTACTAACAGGGCAACTCCCCACCCCCTCCCAGTTCCGCCAATACAAAGATTTGATACCACCCCAACAATTATCTCCAAATTTGGGCGATCGCACCAACCAAGCCATTTTAGCAGGTATGAGCCTTGATCCCCAACAACGACCAAAATATATTCGAGACTGGTTAAACTTACTTCCCCTAGAACAACTAAAAGAAAATAATCCCCCCTCCGAACAAAATCTTAATTCTCCCTCCACCGCAAATATATCTCTTTCCCCAGAACAAGATTTTATTATCGATGACGAGCAAGTTATTCCCCTCCAAGGAGACAATTCCCCATCCCCTCTTAATCCTCTCACCGCCAACACCCCGAAGATAGAAAGTTTTGAATTTGACTCGGTTGTTATTCAAGCAAAGAAAAAATTGTTTGGCTTAGTTGGAGGTATAGATAAGCAAATCATCTCCAAACAAAATAAATTTTTTGTGGAATATTTGGGAGAAGGAATAAACTTAGAAATGATCTTTATCCCCGCAGGTACTTTTTTAATGGGTTCATCCAATAATGATCCAGAAAAAGAAAAGGATGAAACCCCCCAATATCGGGTTAATATTTTCCCTTTTTATATGAGTAAATATCCCATTACTCAGGCTCAATGGACTATTGTCAGTAATTTTCCCAAGGTAAACCGTCATCTAAAACCTAATCCCTCTTCTTTTAAAGGGGATAATTTACCCGTAGAAAGGGTTTCTTGGCATGATGCCAGGGAGTTTTGTTTACGTTTAAAAGGACATACCCAACGTAATTATCGTTTACCCACCGAGGCAGAATGGGAATATGCCTGTCGAGGGGGTAGCCATTCCCTTTTTTCTTTTGGTGATATGATTAATCCCCAAGTTGCCAACTATGACAGTCGGGTAAATACTAAGAAAGGAGAGGATAAATATGACCGTAAAACTACCCCCGTGGATAGTTTCTCGCCCAATGGTTTCGGCTTATATGATTGTCATGGTAATGTGTGGGAATGGTGTGAAGATCACTATACCCCTAGTTATATTAATAAGGCAAAAGATGGCTCTGCTTTCTATTCTAAGCTCATGAATAGCCCTAGAGTGGTGCGGGGGGGTTCTTGGTCCTTGACGGGAAATTATTGTCGTAGTGCAAAGCGGAGCAGTTATGCGGCGGATTCTACTTATAATTTTATTGGTTTTAGGGTGGCTTGTGTTTTAGATGGTTAATTTTTGGCGCACCAGTTTTTTCTCTCTGTTGATGACTCTGACTTTTGTGATGGGGGCAGGGGCGACTCCTTGGCGAGATATTGAACATAGGGGGCATTTATTGGTGGGGGTGACGGAATATGATCATCGTCCTCTTTCTTTTCGAGATACTGAGGGAAATTTGAGAGGTTTAGAAATTGATATTATTGGTCGTCTGGCTCAGGAGTTGTTGGGGGATGAGTCGGCGGTGGAATTGGTGCCTTTGTCTAATGTGGAGCGTCTTTCGGCGGTTATCGATGGTCGGGTAGATATGGCGATCGCCTCTATAACGGTTACTCGTTCTCGTTTACGGATAGTAGATTTTAGCCACCATTATTTTTTGTCTGGTACAGCTTTAATTACAAGAAAGGAAAATGGTCATTCACTCTCTGCCGATGATACCATTGCGGTTTTGGAAGGTTCTAGTGCGATCGTTTTGCTCAAACAAAATTTACCCTCCGCACCATTAAAAGGAGTCTCTTCTTATCAGGAAGGATTATCATTAGTTGCTCAGGGAGAAATAAGAGCATTTGCGGGTGATATTACCCTCCTTACAGGTTGGATTCAAGAAAACCCTGAATATCATCTATTACCCCAGATCTATGGTGCCTATCCCTTGGCGATCGCCCTTCCCAAAGGATTACAACATCAGGAATTGAGAGACAAAATCAATAAAATAATGATCAATCTATCCCAAGAAGGATGGTTACAAGAAAGGATCAAATACTGGGGATTAGAACCATGAATAATTGATAATTGATAATATAAAGCCGTCATGAATGACGAAGTTTTATATTAAGTTCAGATAAATTGTGACAATGAAAGTCCCCCAGAATTGGGGGATTTAGGGGGCAAAACAGGAATCTTTTTCATAACTGATTACTCGAACTTGATATTAGACCCAAGATTTTCCATAAAAAATCCTTTCCCCAAAAATCAAGAGAAAGGAAAAAAGAAAAAACTACGGCAATTATTTAAATTTTTGAAAAAAAAGGGACTCCGTTATGAGGGAAGCCCCTAAAGAAATTGAGGAAACAATTTAACACATTAAGAACAATTTTCACCTTCGCCATCGAGACTTGGTCAATGATCATTGATCACTGACGAAGCCAAGCAAGTTTGTGGTAATTGCCAACAACCTTTTAGACTGCTTTCGTTACTGCAAACTTATTTAAATAACTACTATAAAAAGTATAACCTAGTTGATAGTTATTTGCAACTATTTTAAGACAAAATTTCCCCAAGGAGGTAGTATGCTATTTCCCCACCTACTTAAAACCTTTATGGATTAACGATTATAACCCTCATCCTCTGAGCTTGAAATCAGCACAGAATGGTGACTGCCATTACGACTCATTGATAATGGATAAAACATCGTAGAGGATAATTGTGTTTGCTGGTAAAAGCTATAATTGATCCAACGCCAAGGGGTAACAATTAAAGATTTGAGTAAAAGATAGAGAGTTTTTAATTCAGAAGCCGTATTTAATACAGAGCAGGGGTAGTAACTATTTAAGCGATAAACTTTAGTAATCAATTGACGATAAATTGAATCTTTTTCTGTATGAAAAAATATTTTTATTTTATATTTATCCCCATCATTAATAATATCAATAACTTCTCCCATAATATATAAATCATGGGCAATCATTTCTATACTATGATCAGAAACTTGATTATTATTAACAAATCCTTGCCGTTGTTGATGATAGCTTTCTAGGGAAGAGGAATAATTTAACTCCATACAAGCACCAACATCAGAAATTTGGGTCATAATTCCCTGATAAATATGCTCATCAATCACTAGCTTAACACCCTCAAAAACATTAAACCATTCATAATTATTAGGTTTTGGCACATCTAACATCGCCCAAAGAGAAAGGGAAATAATGATTAAATTATAAATATTCCAAAAAAGAATTAAGCCAACTCCTCCCAATGAATTTAATTCCCCCAAAGAATTTTCCCTAATTAAACCAACAATACTAATTAAATTAACCACATTGACAGCCAACACAAAACACAAAGGAGATGCGAGACTCCAATTAAAATAGTAGCGATCGCACTTAGTACCTTTTGGTGTAACCTTAAAAATAGAAGCAAAAGGAGTAATCAAAGTTTGCACGACCTCCCACGCCACAGGAAAAGTAGTAACAATATTATAAACCTCAGAAATCATCGCCGAACGACTGCGAAAATTTAACCAAGCAAAAGTGCCAACCTGTACACAATAATATGGCACCACAAAATAAACAATTTCCTCCCCAGAGGCTTTGATAGGTAAAATACCTGCCGTGTAAACTAACGGCAAAAAGAAAATAACAATTCGTAAAGGGCTAGTAAACCATTGAACAATTCCCTCAAAATGAGCTAATCTTTGCCAAAAATTTAACCCCCTAATGGTTAGAGGATTCTCAGGAATAAATAAAGATTGAATAGTACCCCTAGCCCATCTTTGTCTTTGCCTAATATGCCCAAAAATATTTTCTGCGGACAATCCCACGCTCAAACTTTCATTGAGATATGCCACCTCATAACCCCAAGCAGATAATTTCACCCCCGTATGATAATCCTCACTCAAAGAATTTTGACAAAAACCCCCTATTTCCAATAAATGTTCTCGTCTAACTAAAAAAGAACTACCATAACATAACGCACTATGCCAACTATCCCTGATTACTTGATAATGACGAGAAAAAATTTCCACATCAGGAGGAAAATCATTCTCTAAACTTAAATTACGCACCACAGGATCAGGAGAATAAAAACTTTGATAGGTTTGTAATAGGGCTAATTTTTGTTTTTGAAAAAAGCCCACGGTGCGAGTCAAAAAATTCTGTTTAGGAATAAAATCTGCATCAAATACAGCAATTATTTCGCCCTCAGTATATTTTAAAGCATTGTTTAAATTACCAGCTTTGGCGTGATCATTATTAGAGCGAGTAATATAATGACAACCCAAATTATCAGCTAATTGAGCAATTTCTTTTCTATCTCCGTCATCCAAAAGATAAACTTTTTTTTGTTGATAATCTATTCCCTGACAGGCAACAATAGTTTTTTTGATAATATTGTAGGGTTCGTTATAGGTGGGAATAAAAATATCTACCATCGGCTGATAATCTCCCTCTCTAACTATTTGACTTAATTTATCGGCTTCTCTATTTCTAAATTTTAGCCCCAACATCAATAGATTTTGTAAGAAAGGACTGAAAATAAAGAATAGCTCAATACCTAATAAAAGTAAGCTAAAAATACCAGTAATTTTGTTCTCAAAGTTTAAACTTGAAAAACTACGCCACAAAATATAACGTACCATCAAAAAAGTTAAAACAGTGATAGTTATTAAACGATTGATTCTATTTTGTCTTTGGAATATTTTGTTAACTAAAAAAGCAAAGATAATTGATATTAGTGCGGGTAAATATAATAAATAATTACTCTCAAAATTGGGAACTGTTAGCCAAATAGGAGGATTGTTATGGGTAATATAACTAAAAAAGCGAGAAACTGTCTCTTCTCCTGTTAGCCATGCACTAAAGATACTAATAGTTATGATCAAAAAACTTAAAATTATGGCGGTAGCAGGATAAATTCGATAATTTTTTAACATTTTCTCTCTATTTCTAAAATGATTACATCTTGATTATCGGTTTTCAATCTAAAGGAGTTATCAAAATACCATGAGAAAAATTCGATAATTATCATAGATACGAAGCCCCTCACTTATTTAGATTTGTTACACCTTACAAAAGGTTCAATTATTCTTTGTTTTTTTGATTGCGTCTTTTTTGAGAGGGTCTATTTTCTCTACGTTAACTTATGTTAAGACAAGTTGCCTGATGACCGTAGTAATGTATAGGGATAAGGGCAAAATGAATTAGATTTTATGGTTAATTGTTCACATTGTCCTTGCCAATCTGATGTACAATTAAACCTTAATGGCATTCTTGTAAAGAAATATTAACCTCTATGACTGCAAAAGTAGAAATTTATACTTGGAGCACCTGTCCTTTTTGTATCCGTGCTAAAGGATTATTAAAAGAAAAAAATGTTGATTTTATTGAGTATTGTATAGATGGCGATCGCACCGAAAAAGAAAAAATGTCAGAAAGAGCCAACGGAAGAACAAGTGTTCCTCAAATTTTTATCAATGACCAACATATAGGGGGTTGTGATGATATTTATGCCCTAGAAAGAGCAGGAGAATTAGATTCTTTATTGAATAGTTAAAATATTTTTTTTGAAGAAGAATTACAATTTTTCTTAACTTTTCGTCATCATTTACCATCAAAATAACTCATGAAACTTGCCTTTATAATAGATCCTATTTCAAAATTAGATCCTACCCATGATAGTAGTGTAGCCATAATGGAAGCGGCGCAAATTCTCGGTCATGAAATTTGGATTACTTATCTTCCGCAGTTGAGTATTGTTGATGGTAAAGCCTACGGACATTTACAATCTGTTACCCTAAAACCCGTAAAATTAGTCGATAATCACTGGATTGCCGAAGATAACTGGTATCATCTCCATGATTCGCAATTTTTACCCTTAGAAGCATTTGATGGGGTATTTATGCGTAAGGATCCTCCCGTTACAATTAGTTATCTCTACGCTACCTATATCTTAGATCTAATTGATCCAGACAAAACAAAAGTAATCAACTCTCCCCAAGGTATTCGAGGTGCTAATGAAAAGATATATGCCCTTAATTTTTCCTCCGTTATCCCCGATACCATTGTTACTCAAAGTAAATCCGTCATTGCCGATTTTCTGGAAGCAAAAAATCAAGCCGTAATCAAACCCCTTGGAGGTAAAGCAGGAGAAGGTATCTTATTCTTGGAAAAGGGCGATCGCAACTTTAACTCCCTTATCGAAATTAGCACAAAACAAGGACAAGAACCAGTCATGGTACAACAATATCTCCCCGCCGCCAAAGAAGGAGATAAAAGAATTATTTTAGTAAATGGTAAACCCCTAGGGGCAGTCAATCGTATTCCCACAGGCAAAGAATTTCGGGGAAATATGGCAGTAGGAGGTAGAGTAGCCAAAACAGAAATTACCCCCCAAGACTTAAAAATATGTGATGCTGTTGCCCCCAAATTAATTGATGATGGTTTAACCTTCGTGGGCATTGATGTAATTGGCGGTTATTTAACAGAAGTCAACGTTACCAGCCCCACAGGCATTCGAGAAATTGATCGTTTAGACGGCGTTAGTTTGGGCAAAGAAACCATCAAATCTTTGTTTTGATAGTTAAGCCAAATTTCTTTTAACCTCTTCTAGTATATGAGGGGATTTAAAATTAACAGAAGAATGAGTGACATAAAACAACGCTCCAACAAATATACCTCCCCCAATCAAATTACCAATAGTGACAGGTAAAAAACTCCAAAAGACCATATCCATACCCGTAATATCAGCACCTAAAGCCATACCTGTTGTCAGGAAAAACATATTAACCACAATATGTTCCATCCCCAAGACAATAAACGCCATGATGGGAAACCAACAACCAACAATTTTACCGATTACGGATTTACTCACAAAACCCATCATTACGGCAATACAGACAAGGAAATTACAAACAATTCCCCGAACAATAAATAAAGTAAAACCAGATAAGCCCATTTCTCTAATGGTCACAGATTTAGAAACCGCTATTTCCATAATTTTTTCTCCCACCGCAGAGGGAGCAATCATACCACCATCGGTTAGAGAATAACTCATTAAGAGGGCAACAGTTAAACAACCCAAAAAATTAGCCAAATACACCCACAACCAATTGTTAAGGGCTTTGTGAAAACGAACCTTTCCTGCTAACAAACCTATACACATAATGGCAAAGTTACCTGTCACTAATTCCATGCCAAACAAAACAATAGAAGCAAATCCCCATGGGAATAGTAATGCCCCTAAAAAAGGAATCTGAGACTGCACGGCAATGGTAATAGCTAAGGTTGTCGCAACTCCAAGAATTGCCCCAGAATAAAATCCTCTAATCATTAAATTTTTAATGGACAATTTCGACTTGCTTCGTGCCGCATCGATAACTGTATTAATTAAATCCTGTGGCAATAAATAATCCATTTGGTAACCCCTCTAATTGATAGTTAATTTTGTAAAAAAAATAACGAAATGCAATTCTTAATTATTAATTATTTGATTAATGCTTATAGTAGGGGGATTAATTACGGTAAAATGTAAAATTGAATACTAAATTAAAATATTTATTACTGTTTTTGCATTTTAATTAGTCTATTTTTGCATATTAACTAGCCCAAAATATTCTCAAAATAAAGAAATGAATCTAATGTGATTGTGAAAATCTCAAGTCTTTATTTTTTTTGTGATATGCTTTTGCCGAAGCGCTAATCCAAAGATACATAGCGATTCCTAAAGGAATGATGCCAAAAATAATACCTGTAGTGACGGGGTTATCTTGGGCAACGGAGGAAGTCATCATAACTCCTAAAATGACGAGACAATAGATTAAACCTAAGAATGGTAAGCCTATTACTAATAATGCAAAACGAGTATCTTTATCCATTAGGGTGTTTGTTTTTAATAGTCTTTTTCGTTGTCATCGTCTTCAGGTTTATTGCTAATTTCTTCTTTAAATCCTCGTAAACTTTTCCCGAGGGCATTTCCCAACTCTGGTAACTTTTTGGGCCCAAAAATCAAGATAGCGACGATCAGAATAATTGCTATTTCGGGAATGCCTAAGCCAAACATAAATTTACGCTCCTATTGTTACATAACGAAAAGATTTGAGGATCAGTTTTTTTGTACACTGATAACTGCATGATAACGAAAAACTATTATAAAAGTATATATGACTCAAGTTTTTAAATCTGATTTAAAGGAAAGATTACACCCTCTGATTAATCAATTAGGTGATAGTATTGTGGATACGTGGCGATCGCACCTAGACCTATCACCCTTTGAACTACCAGAAGAATTAGGCTATGTAGAAGGCAAATTAGAAGGAGAAAGATTAACCATTCAAAACTGTTGCGCCCAAAGCCGAGAATTTCGTAAAATGCACCTCGAACTAGCCAAAGTAGGGGAAAACCTTGATATTTTGCACTGTGTAATGTTTCCCAAATCAGAATATCCCCTACCCATGTTTGGCTGTGACATCGTAGCAGGAAAAAAAGGGATTAGTGCCGCCATTGTAGACTTATCCCCCACCAGTGGCGACAAAAAACTATCTTCCCAATATCAAGAAAAACTATCTAGCTTAGAAGATGACAATTTTCAAGATGTTCGAGAATTACCCCCATGGGGAGACATCTTTTCCCCCTACTGTCTTTTTATTCGCCCCAGTGATGAACAAGAAGAACAAAAATTTTTACATAGAGTAGTTAACTTTTTAACCATTCATTGTCAAATTGCCACCAGTTCAAATCAAGTAAATGAACAGGAAAAACAACTTTATTTAGAAGGGCAAAAACATTACTGTAACCAGCAACAAAAGAACGATAAAACAAGAAAAATTCTTGAAAAAGCATTCGGAATTGATTGGGCAGATACCTATATGACAAAAGTTCTTTTTGACATTCCTGAATGATTATTAATAATAGAAAAAATTATAGTTTTGCCCTCACTGCAAACTGATAATCCCCCCCAACCTCTAATTGATAGTCAGAATGTTCCAAAAAACGGGCAAGGGGTTCTTGAATAAGACTCCTTCCCAAAGTGGGCTTCAGGGATAACTTACCCTGCAAAAATTGCCACTCAAACTGCCATTGATAACTACCCGCCTCTATTTCCCCTTGTATTTTACCTGTTTGCCAAGATTGATTAGTAATTCTGACCTGAGCGATGGTTTCTGGTAATGCCATGAATTCGATAGATTGACAACAATTAATTAAAACGCCAAAAATCTAAATAAAAATGGTAGGATACCACCGACTGCCTGAACAAACGCTGGGCTACCTTGATTTGGCGGTGCAATGGGATTGCGAGGACTTTCCAATTTTGCCTCACTCAATTCGATAAATTGATTAGCAAGACTCAACCCCTCCTCATTATTCTCTTTAGTATAAATAGTTTCAGCCCTTCTAAAATCCTCGATGGCAATATTCATTCGGTCATAACGCGCCCTAATTACCCCCCTTGCCAAATATGCCGCAGCCATGTCAGGATCAAGTTCAATGGCCGTATTATAATAATTTAGCGCTTGGGGGTAGTTTCCCCGACGGTCTTCTGCCAAAGCCCAAGCAAAAAACTGTTCAGCGGAAAAAACATTTGTCGGCATCCCTATAATGCCATCGATATAGGCATTATTTAGATTTGTTTGCTCAAAGTTTGCCCCCACAACCCTCGCATTTCTCAAATCAGTTTGATTGAGGATTGCCCCCGTCAAATTTACCCCTGTTAAATTAGCACCGTGGAGGGATGCCCCTGTCAAATTAGCACCGCTTAGATTTGCTCCATTTAAATTAGCACGACTAAGATTAGCCCCGACAAGATTAGCACCGACAAGATTAGCCCCTGAAAGATTTGCCATCACTAAACCGGCTTCGCTCAAATCACATTCTTGACACTCTTTTGTGCGTAATAACTGGCTGAGATGAGCAAGGTTTTCTGCCTTGACAGCGGTTGGCACAAAGGTAGTAATTAGGGTGAGGAGAATAAGAGATTTTTTCATGGGGGGGGAATTAATATCTAACCATCGAACTTAAGAAAATTATAAATCATTCTCCCATAATTGAAGTTGTCTTAATCAAAATTAGCGAAATCTTAGCTGAAGATTAAGTTTGAAATACAAACAACCATCGTTTTCTAAAATTAACTTACCATAACGATGTCGAGTCGTTGAAGGGGTATCAAAAACTATATTTTCAAATAAATAATCTTCCAAAGAAACAATATCTATGATGTGAAATGCTAATTGTTCTCCATTTTCTTTTACTACGATGGTGCCATTGGATGAATATTTACCATCCCATTTTGTTTCCGCAAAGAAGCCTAGTAAAACACCTACTAGAAATCTTTTTAACTTGATAGTTAAAGATGGTAAATCATCTATCATGGTTTGAGCAAGTTGCTTTTGATAAATAGTGAGTAGATTTTCCGAAATTAAATTATTTCTATGCACAAAAAACTCTAATAACATCTCAGCTAAAAGGTTTGGCATCATAGAATCAATAATTCTTAAATTATATGCCATAGTTTCTTTTTCTATTTTATAAAAAGAAAAAATACCTCCTAAATTGATTATTTTATTAATCCGATCTTTTAGCTTTTTTATATTATTAATCTCATCCAAACTATAACTGGATAGATTATTAACCCTAAATATAAAATTTGTGTTGCCCGATGCGTTTAGTAATGTAGGTTTATTACCTAAGTAAGATTTTATTCCGAATCCTTCATTGACTTTAAAAAAGTGATCTTTATTGATGTCTAAAATAACATCACTTTTTTGATTACTTTGACCTCCTTTTATAATAGAAATACCTAATTTATTTTGAATAGCAATCATTTCATTTATTTCAAATGTGCCTTTATTATCTTTAATTTGGTTTACTAAATTATCTAAAACATTTTGATTAATAAGCTCAGAAATATTGATTTCTTTTTTTGATTTGGTAATTTTATTTTCAACAATTATTGAATCTTTATCTACTAAAATTATATTTTCATCTAAATTAAGAGTTGATATTTTGGTAACGTTAAAATAACTGTTGTTTTTTTGCAAAGTTTTATCAGCTAAGTTAATTCTTTGGTCATTAATAATTTTAAAAAATGAATATCTCTCTGTCCATTCACCCTTGTTCTTTGTTTTTTTAATACCCATATTTTGTAAATCTATAGTTTCTAAATGTTCTAGTAAACTTTTGCCACATTCTCTCACTGCATCAACAGCAACGCTATTTCCTAGCTGTTTCATTGCCTCTTTTTTTGAGACGGGAAATTCAAAATGCTCGGGAAATCCTTGCATTTTTTTTCCTTGTTCAGGCATTAATTGCCTTACTTCACCATCTACTAAATAAGAATCCCAATTTCTTCTATCATTAATATTAGAACCTCGTCCCCCAACCCTCAAAGTAAAACCTATTTCTCGAGAACATTTACCTCCCCAAACATCAGACATATTAAATTTTAGAGGTTTTACTGATGGAAAATTAAAACTTTTGAAAAATCCTTCATCTCTAAAACCAATTATGAAAGTTCTTGGTCTTAATTGAGGTAGTCCATAATCCGAGGCTTTGACTATTTGATAATAGAAACTATAATTTAATTCTTGTTCTAAAATATCTCTAATGATTTTGAAAGTGTTTCCTTTATCATGACTAATTAATCCCCTAACATTTTCTAAAAAAAATGCTTTTGGCTGTTTAATTTCTAAAATATCAACGATGTTAAAAAATAGATTTCCTCGTTCTGATTTATGATTATCATTGAATCCTCTTTTATATCCTGCCTGACTAAAAGGTTGACAAGGAAATCCTGCACATAAGATGTCAAAATCGGGAATTTCATCGGGGGATATTTTACGAATGTCATCGTTAAACATTCCTTTATCAAATAATTCTGGGTTAATCGGGTAAAAGTTATGCTTATAGGTTTTTCGGGCATGGATATCAATTTCAGAGGCGAAAACACATTCCCCCCCCAAGGAGTGAAAGGCTAAATGAAATCCTCCGATTCCAGCGAATAAGTCTATAAATTTAAATTTTTCCAATGTTACTCCTAATATTAAGTTTAACTTAGCCCTAAGAATTAGATATTGCTTAATTATCCTATGAAATATAATCAGGCTATGGTAAAAATTGAGATATAAAAAATATTATCACTATTCCCTATTTCCCGTCTAAACGAGCAATCATAAACAACGAGAATTATACCGATCAGCAAAATGATTTAAAATAATGGTTAATTTTAAATGGAGTTTTTAAAAAAAGTTATTTATGGCAGGGCATAGCAAATGGGCAAATATCAAGAGACAAAAAGCAAGGGTGGATGCAAAAAAGGGTAAGACTTTTACCCAACTTTCTCGGGCGATTATTGTCGCTGCCCGTAATGGTATTGCCGATATTGATGGTAATTTTCAGTTGCGCACGGCGGTAGAAAAAGCTAAGGCAGCAGGAATACCTAATGATAACATTGAAAGGGCGATCGCCAAGGGTGCAGGTACTTATAACGATGGTGAGGCAAATTTAGAGGAAATCCGTTATGAAGGTTATGGTATGGGAGGGGTTGCAGTCTTAATTGAAGCCCTGACAGATAATCGTAATCGCACTGCGGCAGATATACGAGAAGCCTTTAGTAAAAATGGCGGTAACTTAGGAGAAACGGGTTGTGTGAGTTGGATGTTTGATCATAAAGGGGTAGTTTTATTAGAAGGAGAAATAGACGAAGATAAATTATTAGAAATATCCCTCGAAGCTGATGCCCAAAGTTATGAAATGATTGATGAGGAAGACTATCAAGGGGCAGAGATATTCACCGATGTTACTAATTTGGAAAATCTTAATCAACATTTAGGAGAATATTTCACCGTTAAAGAAGCTGAATTACGATGGATACCCAATAATTTTGTAGAAATAACAGATTCTGAACAAACAAAATATTTATTAAGATTAATGGATGCTTTAGAATCTTTAGATGATGTTCAAAATGTAACCGCTAATTTTGAGTTAGTAGAAAATTAAAATTGTATGTATTCAATAAAAATCCCTCCCCTAGTCAAGAGAGGGATTTGGAAAATAGAATTATAAATCTAATAAAGCGTCTTCCTGATGAGTTTCGACAGTACAATCAGAAGTGGCATAGGCTTTGCAAGTTAGGAAAAAACCCGCATCAATTTCATTTTGTTTTAAGAAATCATAATCATGATCTACACTACCCTTGCTTAACTTCCCTGTGCAACTGACACAAACCCCCGCCCGACAAGAATAGGGTAAATTAAAACCCTGTCTTTCTGCCGCATCTAAAATATACTCATCTGCCATCACGTCAATGACAGCATCAATTCCTAAATCTGAGTTGACTAAATGAACTTTATAAGTATTGGACATTTTAATAAAAATTGAACTAAATAAATTTGAAAACTAACCAAGAAAGAAACTCTTTAGTACACCGAATAAATCACAAAAAATATTCTTAATAATTTTTCAACGAATTCAGTTTGATCATGTTTGTTGGACAAAATCATTCATTTTGGTTCAAAAGAATTTATGGAAGAATATCCTGCATCCCAATTCAGGAAAAATTAAGGATAAACTTAATTCCGTACAAACATTATCAAAGAGTTTAAGTTTTTCTTGTTAGATAAATTTGACCTTCTTCATATAGTAAATCTTTAAGGATTATTGATTATCCTTTATCCTAAAAATATTAAATAATCTTTACATTCAAGGTAACTATGGCGAACCAAGAGCAAACAGATATTGTCATTATCGGTAGTGGTTTAGGGGGTTTATGTTGTGGGGCAATGTTGGCAAAATATGGTTATGGAGTCACTATTTGCGAAAGTCATAACTTACCGGGAGGTGCTGCCCATGGTTTTACATATCAGGGTTTTAAGTTTGATTCGGGCCCTTCTTTATATTCAGGTTTATCTTATTCCCCCTCTACTAATCCTCTGCGTCAGGTGTTAGATATTATTGGGGAGGATGTGGAATGGAAAAATTATAACAACTGGGGTTGTTGGTTGCCAGAGGGTTATTTTGATGTGGCGGTGGGTGCTGATGATTTTTATGATTTGTTACTCAAGCTACGGGGAGAGGAGGCAGGGAGGCAATGGCGTAGGTTACAGGAGGTGATGAAACCTTTGGGAGTGGCTTCTACGGCTATTCCTCCGGGGGCTTTTCGTTATGATTTGGGAGCAATTTTTACCCTTGCCCCCTATGCGGTTTCTATGCTTCCCTATGTGTTTTCGGCAGGAAAATTAACGGGAAGTTTTGGCAAAATTATGGATCAGGTGGTGACGGATGAGTTTATCCGTAATTGGTTAGATTTACTTTGTTTTATGTTGTCAGGTTTACCTGCCCATGGCACTTCGGCGGCGGAGATGGCTTTTATGTTTGCGGAGTGGTATCGCCCTGATGTGGTCTTAGATTATCCTGTGGGGGGTAGTGAGGCGATGGTTAAGGCTTTGGTAAGGGGTATGGAAAAGCATGGGGGGCAATTATGGTTATCTAGCCATGTGCAGGAGATTGTGGTGGAGAGTAATCGGGCTGTGGGGGTAGTGTTAAGGAATGGGAAAAGTATTCGGGCAAGTCGGGCGGTGATTGCGAATGCTTCGATTTGGGATACTTTACCTTTGATTGGGGAGGGTATATTGCCCCAAGATTTTGTGACGGGGGTGGAAAAAACCCCGATGAATGATAGTTTTATGCACTTACATCTGGGCATTGATGGGGCGGGTTTACCTGATGATTTGCCTTGTCATCACATGATTGTAAATGATTGGCAGAAAGGGGTGAGGGCGGAGCAAAATGTGGTGGCGGTGTCGATTCCTTCTTTGCTTGATCCTAGTTTAGCACCCCAGGGTAAACATTGTATTCATGTTTATACCCCTGCTACGGAGCCTTATTCTTTGTGGGCTGGGTTGAGTCGTAAGAGTGATGAGTATCATCATTTGAAGGAGGTGCGATCGCACGTTATGTGGGCAGCATTGGAGAGATTTATTCCTGATATTAGGGAAAGATGTGAGGTGACTTTGGTGGGTACTCCCCTTACCCATGAACGGTTTTTAAGGCGGTATCGAGGCACCTATGGGGCGGCTTGGAATGCGGATGAGGGGTTATTTCCCCCTTCCACGACTCCCATTGATAATTTATACTGTTGTGGGGATTCTACTTTCCCCGGGATTGGTGTTCCTGCAGTGGCGGCTAGTGGTATGATTACGGCTAACAGTCTGGCTTCGATATGGCAACACTTACAAATCTTATCGAAGGTGCGCTAAAAGTTTGTTAACTGTTGATGAGTTTTGCTGTGTAGGGATGTTGAGGATTGGTAAAAATTTCTGTGGTGATGCCTTCCTCGACAATTTTTCCCTGATTCATAACCGCAATACGATCGCACATATACCGAGCTACACTCAAATCATGGGTGATGAATAGGTAGGTTAGTTGAAATTCTTGTTTTAGATCTAACATTAGTTGTAATACTTGGGCTTGTACGGTGGCATCTAGCATACTTACAGGCTCATCACAAATCACTAATTTAGGATTGGTAATTAAGGCTCGGGCGATCGCCACTCGTTGTTGTTGACCCCCTGATAGTTCTTTGGGATACCGTCTCAGATAATCTTCTGGAGGGCATAGACCCACTTTATTTAACATTTTGGTGACTTTTGACCTAATTTCGTTTTTATCCCCCAATTTGTGGATTATCAATGGTTCGGCGATCGCCCTTTCAATGGTCATGAGAGGGTTAAGACAGGCGTGGGGATCTTGAAAAATCATTTGCACTTCTCGGCGCAAACTGATCATGGATTGGGGAGATAATACACTGATGTCTTTTTCTTGAAAAATTACCTGTCCTGAAGTGGGTTTAATTAATTGTAAGATTGTCCGTGAGAGGGTACTTTTTCCGCAACCTGATTCCCCGACCAAACCCAAAATTTCCCCTTCGTATAGTTGGAGATTTATATTATCAACTGCTTTAATAGTTTCTGTTTTTTTTCCTAATAATCTTTCTAAAAAGTTTGCTTCTAAACTATAATATTTTTCGACATTTTTTAATTTTAAAATGGGTTTTGCTTTTCTATTTAATGATTCCAAATCATCGTCATTTTTTTCCTTATTGTGCAGTGCAGAATTTAACAAAATTTTACTATAATCATGGTGAGGATTTTCCATAACTTCTTTTACTTTACCGCTTTCTACCATTTTTCCCTGATACATTACTCCGATGCGATCGCCATATTTTCCCACCATATTTAAATCATGGGAAATCAGAATTAAACCCATTTCTTGTTCTCTGCAGAGGGTAGTTAATTCCCTTAAAATTTGATTGGCAATGGTCACATCAAGGCTGGTAGTCGGTTCATCCGCAATAATCAATTTCGGTTGTAATACAAGGGTAAGGGCGATCGCCACCCGTTGACGCATACCACCGCTAAATTCATGGGGATATTGACCAAAACGTTTTTTTGGTATTTTCACCAACTCCAAAGTATTTAATACCCTCTCTTGTATGTCCCGAGAAGACAAATCAGGACGATGCACCCTCAAAGTTTCCCGACAATGATTGCCAATGGTCATCAAAGGATTTAACCTTGTCATGGGATCCTGAAATATTAACCCTACCACCTCACCCCGAAAATGGCGCATTTGTTGTGCATTATAAGCAAGAGTCGACTCACTCCCAAACACAATATCCCCCTCAACCCTAGCCTGAGGAGGCAACAAACCAATTATCCCCCTACCAATGGTTGATTTACCACAACCCGACTCCCCCACCAATGCGAAAATTTCTCCCTTATCCACCGAAAAAGAAACATTATTTACCGCCCAATTTATTTTATGGGGATTACTGTTTTCAGCAGGACTTTTATAAGCAATTTTTAAATTTTCAATAGATAAAAGAGATTGATTCATACAAATAATAATGCAAAAATTAAAAATAAATTAGCTTCCATAGCAAAATATTATCTATAAAAAAAATCAAAATCACTTAAAGCCTGTAAACGATTTTTATTCAATCT
The DNA here is from genome assembly GCA_000317655.1 of Cyanobacterium stanieri PCC 7202. NCBI lineage: Bacteria > Bacillati > Cyanobacteriota > Cyanophyceae > Chroococcales > Geminocystaceae > Cyanobacterium > Cyanobacterium stanieri. The sequence continues at coordinate 497,618 of CP003940.1, read as the reverse complement.
ATAGTGATACTGTACACGCCTTTTCAAATTATCAAAAGAACTTCTTTTTATCTTTTGAGAAGCATCAAAATGATTTGTCACATTCTTGATTTGTTCCCAAGATGGGGTACGTGAAGTTTTGAATCCTACTTTGAGAGCAGCTAAACCAATGATATTTCCACTTCCTGCATGTATTCCTTTTAACTCGAGATATAGTCCTATTTTTCCCCACTGTTCTATAAATTCTATTTCTTTTCCATTATCTTTAGAAACAATAAATAATGATTCGCCTACAAAATTAGCTTGTGATATGTCAACATCAATTTTAGTCGCAATTTTTTTTAATCTGTCTAATCTTTCTGGAGTATATTTAGTAACATGGTTGACTAAATTTTCATTGAAGCCCTCAATAATTCCTCGGGAAAAATCTAATTTTGGAGAAATAAAGTCAGTCATATAAGTATCCGCATCAATTTGAATCACTGTATCAAATTCAGATAATGCTTTCAGAATGACAAAACGCTTATCATGGTAACAGTGTAAAATTCCTTGTTGAGATAATTTAAATGGGATGACATTATCAAAAGAGAGTAAATCTTTAGGATTGTCTGTACCGACCACTAGCATAGTACCTGAAGAGTATTTTTTTAAATCTTCTGCTAATGTTTTGGTCATCTCTCTATATTTTTTTCCCAAGGCTAGGGTAGCAAAACAAAATTTCTGATTAGTGTTATCCATTTTATTGGTATTAGTAGTTATTAATAATTTTATTAAGTAGTTTTTTTGTTATATAAATTATGGACATAATACAACTCTCATTGACTATATTTTATAATCATTATTTTAGAAAAAACCCAATTGTTAAATGAAAAAAGATACTGGCGACCATGAGACTACCATCCAAAATAATAAAACTAGCATTAAAATCATTACTCCCATAATTTGTTCTAAATCTTCAAAATATCGGGATAAAGTAAAAACCGCTTTTTTAAAGATTAAAAAGTGTAGTAAAAAACCGATCGCATTTAACCCCAAAGCCTTAGCAACATTGAGAGGAGTATAGGCAGGAAAGTAGAGAAAATTAGCCACAAAAATAGCGACCATCAAAGGTATTAAGCCCCACCAAATATGAGATTTAACCCTATCTACCCCATGGCTAGGTAAAAAGATAAACTTAGCATAAATCATAGCAGTACCCACCGCACTAATATTCATCAATAACTCCTCCGTAGAAGAAAGATTTTTGAGGGCGAGGGTTTTGGCGGCAAAACCATAAAAGAAGGGAAATCCACAAATGGATAAACTGCCTATCAATAAGGTTAACCATAGTCTGGTACTCATGGCCCGATTTTGCAACTCTTGAATATTACGACTAGGCAAAACTCCACTCACCATAAATAAATTGGCTTTGGCTAAACCATGGGCAAGGGCATAATATCCCCCTACCTCTGGTGCCACTAATATCCATCCTAGTTGTGATACGGTGCTAGATGCCAAAATTCTTTTTGTGTCTTGGGAAAATAGGGCATAAATGATGCCAAAAAATGCCGTACCAATGCCTACAACATGGAGCAGACTATCAAATTCATTCATCATCATCGCACACCGTAGGAGAGGAAAAATACCTGCTTTGACTACCACCCCTGAAAGAATGGCAGAAACAGGACTTTCCGATTCAGCATGGGTAAGTGGTAGCCATAACCCTGAGATAAAGATTCCTCCTTTTGTCAGTAAACCGAGGAAAATTAGGGCAATAGCTTCTGGGGGACTATTTATTAATCCTTCAAAGGCAAAAGATTGATTACCTTTATAAACTAAAATTGTTCCCATCAGATAAAATAACATGGCAATATTACTTGTAAATAAGTAACGTAATCCTACCCATATACTGCGATCGCTCCTAGGATATACCACCAACAAAAAAGCGGATATGCCAACCACTTCCAAGGCAACATAAACACTCAGGAAATCAGCACTGATAAACAGAGCATTCATACTACCATGGAGAACGATTAATTGAGTGTAAAAAAAAGTTTTTTTCTTAGTTTGCCAACAGTATAAAATAACTGCCCCAGTCACCAGGGCATTGGTTAAAATAAAATAGCCACTAACATTATTAATTAATAGTTTAACTCCTGCATTATCTAGTAATTGTAAAGAAAAATTTATATCATTGAGTATAATATAACTGGCATAAAAAGCTGAAAAACAAACTGTTAAAAAGCAAAATATTCTATCTACTTTATTAAGTAAATAAACTAAAAATCCTACAAATAAAGGAAGGAGAATTACAACGATACTTAAATTGGTCATCTGATTTTATTTTTTTATTTTCACTATCTCAAAAACGTGATATTTAAGAATCACTAACTACTTTATCAACAGCTTTTCGTCTGACATAATGCACCTCATACCATCCCCGATGATTATATTTTATAACCACCGCTTTAGGAGTAAAAGTAATTACATAAGTGTCAAGGAATATGAGTAGCTTTGAACGATTGGGATGCACCGCCTCCCTGACAACTTCCTCATGACGATGGGGAGTAAAAATCATTTCGATAGATTCTTTATAGGCTTGAGGAATAGCAATTAAAATATGTTTAAAAATAGTCAATAACTCGTGAATTTTTTCCTCCGTATTACTAGAATCCCTCTTACTAAAGATATTATAGGGAGGTAAAAGTAAAGCAACTAACACACCAATAATTACATTAGTGATACCAAAATCGGCGGTCAATAAAAACCAAATAACTAAGCGAAAAAGGATACTGGGGACCATGATATTACCATCCAAAATAATACAACTAACATTAAAATCATTATCCCCATAATTTGTTCTAATTCTTCAAAATATCGAGATAATGTAAAAACTACTTTTTTAAAGATTAAAAAATGTAACAAAAAACCGATCGCATTTAATCCTAAAGCCTTAGCAACATTGAGAGGAGTATAGGCAGGAAAGTAGAGAAAATTAGCCACAAAAATAATTGTCATCAAAGGTATTACCCCCCACCAAATATGAGATTTAACCCTATCTACCCCATGACTAGGTAAAAAGATAAACTTAGCATAAATCATAGCAGTACCCACCGCACTAATATTCATAAATAGCTCTTCTGTAGGAGAAAGACTGTTGAGCACAAGGGTTTTGGCGGCAAAACCGAAAAAGAGAGGAAATCCGCAGATAGATAAACTACCCACCAGCAATGTTAACCATAATCTGGTACTCATTACCCTATCTTGTAATTGCCGAATACTGCGACTAGGTAATGCTCCAACCGCCATAAATAAGTTTGCCTTGGCTAAACCATGGGCAAGGGCGTAATATCCTCCTACCTCTGGCGCCACTAATATCCATCCAAATTGCGATACGGTACTAGATGCCAAAATTCTTTTTGTATCTTGAGAAAATAGGGCATATATAACACCAAAAAATGCCGTGGCTACTCCAACAATATGAATAAGAGTATTAAATTCATCCATCATCATCGTACAACGTAACAACGGAAAAATACCCGCTTTTTCCACTACTCCCGCAAGGATGGCAGAAACCGAACTTTCAGACTCAGACTGGGTTAAGGGCAACCATAACCCCAACACAAAAACTCCTCCTTTGGTAAACAAACCTAGGAAAATAAGGGCGATAGCTTCTGGGGGACTATTGATTAATCCTTCAAAGGCAAAAGATTGATTACTTTTATAAACTAATATAGTTCCGATGAGGTAAAATAACATGGCTATATTACTAATAAAAAGGTAACGAATTCCTACCCACAAAGTGTTATCCGTACGGGGATAAACTACCAACAAAAAAGCTGATATGGCAACCACTTCTAGAGCAACATAAACACTCAAAAAATCAGCACTCAGAAACAGAGCATTCATACTACCATGTAGGACAATAAGCTGAGTATAAAAAAAGGTTTTTTTGCCTATTTGCCAACAGTATAAAATAACGGCTCCAGTAACAAGGGCGTTGGTTAAAATAAAATAACCACTGAGATTATTTATTAGTAGTTGTACCCCAGCATTGTCTAATAATTGTACAGGTAAATTTATATCATTAATCAGAATATAACTGGCATAAAAAGCCGAAAAACAAACGGTAAAAAAGCAAAATATCCTATCTATTTTATTAACTAAATAAATAGAAAATCCTGTAAATAAAGGAAGAAAAACTGCTATAACTGTAAAAGTTGTCATGGGGTATTATTTTTCTCAATTTCACTACTTTCTAAGGTAGGATTATTTTTGCCTAATTTCATAACTCCTACTAACATTAAGGCTTGAATTGAAAAGCCGATGACAATGGCGGTGAGGATGACGGCTTGAGGTACGGGGTCCGCATATTTGGTATTGTCATTCACTTCTCCCACTAGGATTGGGGTAAAAAATCCTGTTCTTGATGCTACCCAAACGTAATAGGCGACTACCCCTGTACTCATTACATCCATGGACATAATTTTCATGACTAAATTTTTTTTAAAGATAGTCCCAAAAAAACCGCACAATATGGTTATTAAAATAAAGGCTTCTAGCATGGTTTAATTAGTAGATAGTTTATAGTTAATGATTATAAAGGTTTTGATAGGTTTTTGTATATACATAAATAATGAGAAAGATTAGTTAATCTAAATAACTTCAGTTCGGGATAATGATTGTCATTATGGTAGGGGACGTAGCATGCTACGTCCGTACAGGGTGCAGGTGGTAGGTCAATTATTTAGGGCTTTTAAAAAGTTTTTCATAGTTGCAAATAACCCTAAAGAATTTGATTTAACATTACTTTGATCATCATCATTTTGCCCCATTAAAATACGATCTAAAACTTCCCCAAGGGGTTTTTTAGGTACTTCGGTAATTAGTTCAAATTTATTGTCTTCTAATTCTCTCCATACTTGCCATAATCCGGGGAATACTCGCATTACTACGGCATCCTCGAGGGGGCGATAATAGTAGCTTGATTCGAGGGTGCTTAAAAATCTTTCCCTTAGTTGCCTAGCGGCGTAGCCAATACCTACTACGGAAATATCTTCTAACTGAGGTATAATAAGGATTACAGGGCGATCGCCCGCAAGATTACATAACTTTTCTACCTGTGCTACTTCCACCGCCGAAGGGGATACCACCAAATAAAATTCGTCGGTATCACTTACACGATTTTCGATGGGGCTTCTGCTACTACCCAAATCCGTCACCACAAAAGTGGTCTCTCCCCATTCCCTTCTCGCTAAGGCAGCGGCGCCTGTATCAGGGAAAAATACCTTTAAACCTGCTCCATATTCACCAAACAACTGGGCAAAAGCAAAGGCTAATTCTTGGGCTTTGAGGGCAATTTCAGGGATGATTAATTCGATTTGCAGACGATTAAAACCGCTTTCTAAAGCCGTCAGGGTGGCGGTGTGTGCCTGTGCGATCGCACTTTCGAGGGATTGAGGAATTTGAGTCATATTAACTGAGATTTAAGGGTATAATTAAATATTAAATAAGTTTCTGTTTCTATTTCCTTATCTTAAACCGATAATTGCCATACAGAAAATGACCTCTACAATAAATTCCCCTAGCACAGATGTACACACCGATAAAACAGTAGTGGTGGAAACCTACGAATTATCAAAGGTGTATCTTACAGGTTTTTGGCTCAACAAAAAAGTCCCTTCTCTCAAAAACTGTACCCTCAAAGTTTATCAGGGGGAAACATTCGGTTTACTAGGACCTAATGGTGCAGGAAAAACCACCCTATTAAAAACCCTGTTAGGAATTATCAAACCCACTTCAGGCAGGGCAAAGTTACTCGGCAAACCCTTGGGGGATACTAGCGTTAAACAAAGACTAGGTTATTTACCCGAAAACGCCTATTACTACGACTTTTTGACCGCATGGGAATTTTTACACTTCATTGCCTCCCTATTCCAAATCCCCAAACATGAACAAAATAAAAGGATTTTAGAACTTCTCGACTTAGTCGGTTTAGCCAAACAAACTGCCCAAAAGAAGCAGTTAAGGCAGTATTCCAAAGGGATGATGCAAAGGGTTGGGATGGCACAGGCGTTAATAAATGATCCTGAAATTGTCTTTTTTGATGAACCTATGTCAGGATTAGATCCTATGGGGCGTTATCAGGTACGACAAATTATATTATCCCTCAAAGAGCAGGGAAAAACTATCTTTTTTAATTCCCATGTTTTGGCTGATGTGGAGAAAATTTGCGATCGCATCGCCATTCTTGCCCGAGGAGAATTGTTAAATATTGGTTCGTTGGACGAAATTTTAGGCACCCAAGAAACCTACCACGCCACCATCAGAAATTGTGAAATAGCAGAAATGGGGGGATGGTTAAGCAACATTACCCAAGAAAATCATATCTGTCGAGGGGAGTTAAAAGGTAATCCCCAAGAATTTATTAATTACCTTGCTACCACTGACGGCGAATTAGTTAGTCTGAATTTGGTGCGGGATTCCCTCGAAGATTACTTTATCCGTCAACTAGAGGAAAGGGGTATTACTTCAAGTCAATGATTAATTTCCTTTAGTCGGTAAAGACATCTGAAGGTGTTTAACCAAAGTCTCATCAGGGAGGGCAGTTTTGAGGTGACTCCAAGGTAAAACCTGCTCTAACTCCCAATTGTTATGAACATAATAGTCTAAACTGGGCATTTGTCCTTTTAATTCCTTAAATGCCCGTTTATAACTACCCAGAGTATCCCCATAGATACGAGTTAATAATAACAACTTACTTAGGCGGCGATCGCCCCTAGACATTAACCCTTGAATCACAGACCAATTATAACTTTCTGGGCGAAAATCGACCCCTGCTTTTGCCAGATTTTTTTGTAAATACTGTAAACGCTTTTTCGACTGCTTATTCACCCCAAACCACTGGAAAGGAGTATGGGCTTTTGGCACAAATGTACTGCAACCGAGGGTAGTTTTTAACCGTGGAGAAGCCTTTTTAACCTCCCTCATCATCTCGATGGTGGCATCCAAATCACTGTTATCCTCTTGGGGTAAACCCACCATCCCATAAAACTTAATCGCCCTTAAACCACCCTTTTCCGCATTAATAGATGCTTGGATAATTTCCTCATTCTCCAACTTTTTATTAATCATCTGCCGAATTTTTGCCGAACCACTTTCGATGGCGATGGTAATGGACTTGGTATCCCTTTTGGTAAGGGTTTGGGCTAATTTTTCCGTCACCGTATTAGTGCGCACTGAGGCAATACTAAGGCGTACATCATCATATTTTGGTTGCATAATATAGTTTAATAACTCCTCAAATTCAGGATGTTGTGTCACCGATGCTCCCAATAATCCCAAGCGGTTAGTATATTTTAAACCCCTCTCAATGGCAGGAATCAACGAACCTTCTAAACTAGCGGTACGAAATGGTAAAGTAAGATAACTTGCGAGACAAAAACGGCACATTTCAGGACAACTGCGCACCACTTCCACCATAAAAATGTTTTCCCATGCCGCCTTTTCCGTGACAACGGTAGAAGCAGATAACACATTACCTCGATAGGTTTGTTTTTCCACCACCGCAGGAATACGCTCATCAATGGGGGTAATAGATTTAATTTTTCCTGTTATATCTTCATACTCTATATGATATAAATCAGGGCAATAAATCCCGGGAGTTTGGGCTAAATGGAATAATTTTTCCTGTCTGTTACCGTTCCTAATTTCTTGGAAACTATCAATAAAATTATCGATTAAATTTTCTCCATCTCCTAATAAAATAACATCAAAAAATTCTGCAAAAGGTTCGGGATTGGCTGTTAAAACTGGGCCTCCTCCAAAGATTAAGGGATGGTTTTCTGTTCTATCTTTGGCATAAATAGGAATCTGTAATTTTTCTAATAAATCGAGGACGTTAACATAGTCTAATTCCCATGAAAAAGAGAAGCCTACTATCTCAGGATGACGGGGTAATTTTTCCTCAATGTCGGTAAATAAACGACTAACTTCTACATCTTCACGGGTGCTAAAGTTTGCCCATATTAGTTGGTAACCTAGGCTGGTAATTCCTACGGTATATTCATTGGGAAAGGCGTAGATAAGGGAGATGGGGTTATGATTTTTGGAAGTTGGGGTAAAGAGTAGTTTTTCTGAGGAAAATAAATCCATGTTTTTTTAATTGATAATTGATAGTTGATAATGGATAATGATGATTAAATAAAGTTAGTTTTTTCCAGAGAAATTTTATGGAAATATAATTTATTTCAGGCAAGAGGTAAAAGTTTCGGGCAAAGAAACAGATTTATGATGCTAAGACTTCAGAATTATTGGGAGTTTCATCGGTAGATAAAGAGGGGCGTAATATCATATATATCAAAGTCCCAAATAAGGGAATAAAGGCGATCGCCCTTAAGATAAGATTATTAATATTACGTCTTGCCAAATCATCTTTAATCAGTACAGGAAAAAGTAAACATAATAGACAAAAATCAAGGCTCATTACATGGATAAATTTACTATTTTGCCATTGATAGATAAAATCATGAACGTTACCATCTTTTATCGCTGATACCACCAATATAGTAGTACCAATTATAAGGGCGATCGCTGTTAACTTACTTTCTACAATTTTAATAAATATCGTCTTTTCCCCTGTGAAAGTAGTATTAGATTCCCGTAAAGCAAAATATGGCAAAAGAGAAAAAGCACCGAGAAAAAAACTACCCACCATAAAAGGAGTCACCATCAATTTTTGTCCCCTACCATCAATCAACAGTAAACAAGCATAAATCATCGGTAAAATGCCCATCAGATTAAACAAACTGATAACATAAGGATTGATACCATCCCAACTACCCTTAGAAAGATTGATAATTAAATCCATCGTCTCAGGATTATCAGGAGGTGCCAATAAAAATCCATAACCGATAAATACAACCCAAATAGTAAAAAAAATAATTTTATTAACCATAACAAAAACAAAAAATTAACACCAATTTGATTGATAAACGATGAAATTTAATCGCAGTACCATATTACTAAGTATATTTGCTGTTAGCCTTGCCTCCATCATTTACCTTCTCGAAATTCGCCCCCAATCTAATGTAACAAACAATGATAATGAAAATTTGGTGCGTCAGGGCGATCGCACAGCCACACTTCATGATCGCATTTTCCCTTTTGATACAGACCAAGTCAAAATCATCACCATTGACCCTCCACAAAGCCTAGAAAATAGTCAAACTTTAGTTTTTGAAAAAACAGATGCAGAAGTTCAGCCATGGCAGATGAGCGAACCAGAACAGGTAAGAGCCAACGATGCTTCAATCTCTTTTTTATTAAATCTCTTCCCCCAAGCCCCCAGACAGCCAGAAATTCCTATGGACGAAGCCAACCTCTCAGAATATGGTTTAGAATCACCAAGAGCTAAAATAACTATAACCCTTGACAATGGAGAAAACTATAAAATCAGCATCGGAGGTAGTAATTTTGACAATAGCCAAATTTATGGTTTGGTAAAATTTCCTGAATCAGCTTCTCAATCAGAAGGAGTTTTTCTCATGTCCAGAAGTTTCCAATATGCCGTCGAAAGACCATACGAAGACTGGAAACAACCCAAGAATGAGGAATAATGCGATGGCAAGAGGCAAAAGGCAAGAGACGTAATAATATTTTAGAACAGAATTAAACCACACCAGTGATAAAGTTAATAAATCTATTGCTCATAGTGTGATTTATAATCACCTTAAAACATTATCCTTCCCCCATACCTCATGTTTAACCTCAGAGACGCACTTTTTGCCTTTGTTATCCTCGCCATACTAATATTAGTCGCCAGATTTATCAAACAAAAAGCTCGGTGGATTCAAACCCTATATCTTCCAGAATCAGTGGTAGCAGGATTTTTAGCCCTAATATTGGGTAGAGAAGCATTAGGTGCGCTCATCACCAACCTAGGAGGAGAAAATGCCCTGTTTGCAGGGGGTTTATTTAGTGATTCCATTCGCACCGTTTGGCAACAATCCCCAGGGGTATTTATTAACGTCGTTTTTGCTGCTCTTTTCCTTGGAGAATCCATACCCAATCCTAAGCAGATTTGGAAAAAAGCCGCCCCCCAAGTAATTTTCGGACAAACCTTGGCATGGGGGCAGTATGTGATAGGAATTTTACTCACCCTATTTATCCTTGTACCAGTTTTTAATATGAATCCCCTTGTGGGTAGCCTTATCGAAATCGGCTTTGAAGGAGGGCATGGCACCGCCGCAGGAATGCAACAAACCTTTATTGATTTAGATTTTCCCGAGGGGGGAGATTTAGCCCTCGGTTTGGCAACAGTAGGTATTGTTTCTGGGATTATTACAGGAACATTGTTGGCTAGTTGGGGCAGAAAAAAAGGGCATATTAAAACTTTTAAAAAAGAAGGTCAAAAATTTTCTACCTATGAAGGATTATCGGCTTCAGAAATAAAAGAAAAAGAGGAAAAAATTAAGCTGAAAAGGATTCAGCTAAATAAAAATTTATTAATTGATCCTCTTTCTTTAAATTTTGGTTTTGTGGGTTTAGCCATCGGTATTGGTTGGTTAATTTTAGAAGGATTAAAGCTAATTGAATCTTTGACATGGGGACAAACAGGATTAACTTTAATGATTTATATTCCTCTTTTTCCCGTAGCTTTAATTGGGGGAATAATTGTTCAAATTACTTTAGAAAAAATAGGTTTAAAGGAATTAGTAAATCGTCGTTTAATGAACAATCTAGCAGGTTTAGCCCTTGATATTGTAGTAGTTACTGCCCTAGCTTCTATTTCTTTACAGGTATTAGGAACTAATATTGTTCCATTTTTATTACTAAGTATTATTGGTATTATTTGGAATATTGTTGCTTTTGTATTTATTGCTCCGAAAATTATTCCTAGTTATTGGTTTGAGCGTGGTATCTGTGATTTTGGTCAATCCATGGGAGTCACTGCTACGGGTATTTTACTTTTAAGAATGGTCGATCCTGATAATAAATCTGGTGCTTTTGAAAGTTTTGCTTATAAACAATTGTTTTTTGAACCGATTGTGGGGGGAGGTTTATTTACGGCGGCGGCTCCTGTTTTAATTAATGAGTTTGGTTCTGTATCTATTCTTTTATTAACTTTTGTATTGTTAATTGTCTGGTTAGTATTGGGTTTTTCGTTTTTCGGTAAAGATTCTAAACAAGCACGAATTGCAGAAAAGATAAATGGTTAGGATAAAAGTTAGCTAAAATTAGTTATTTTATAATGCCCTTGTGGTTCAATTTTATGGGTTATTCTAAATTCATTTTGATTGTGTCTAGTTTGTGTGGGTATTTGAGCTTAAATACTATCTTTTTAAGTTCAGGGGTTTTTGCCTTAGAAATGATAGAGGATGAGGAAATTTCTGGGGAATTAAATCAGGAAAATTTGTTATTATCTCAATCAGAAAATAATCAGATTGTGGCCCAAAGTGTCAGGGTAGAAGGCAATTCTATTTTTGAGAGGGAAATTGGTGAAATTCTTAATTTGTATGACACCCAAGAATTTACCAATGAGGATTTAGCCCAGATTAGTGCTGATATTACCCAGTTATATCTTAATGGAGCTTATCTGACCACAAGGGCTTTTGTGGAGGATATAGATAGGGATGGGGTGGCAATTATTCGGGTAATAGAAGGGGAAATTCAAGCTATCGAAATTGAAGGGGTGGAGAGATTAGAGGGTTATGTGTTGGATAGAATCGCCCTTGGTACTGGCAAACCTTTTAATTCTGACAGATTGGAAGATCAATTAAAGTTATTAAATTCAGATCCTTTGATTGATAATATTGAGGGTAGCCTGAGAAGCGGAGACGCTGTGGGGCAAAGTATTTTGAGTGTGCGAGTGACGGAGGCAAATCCTTTTTCTGGCTCCATCGCCATTAATAACTATTCTCCTCCACGGGTGGGAGATGTGCAAGGGGATATTAATTTACGTCATGGTAATGTGTTGGGTTTTGGGGATGCTTTTTCGGTGTCGTTTCGTCCTCGTTTTGAGCAATTTTTGAGTACCTATGATCTTACTTTTGGCTATTCAGCGCCCTTAAACCCCATGAATGGCACTCTGGATACTACGGTCAGTTTACAACGTAATCGCATCGTTAGTGGTCCATTTCAGGTATTGGATATTAGTGGTAGTAGCGAGTTTTATGAGGTGAGTTATCGTCAGCCTTTGATACGCAATCCGTTGACGGAATTTGCCCTTTCTCTGGGCATGAGTTATCGCACGGGGCAAACTTTTACGTTTCAAGGACCTACTCCTTTTGGCATTGGCCCTGATGAAAATGGTATTTCTCGTACCAATGTATTGACTTTTGGGCAAGATTATATTAAGCGAGAACAATTTGGAGCCTGGGCGGTGCGATCGCAATTTAGGCTCGGTATGGGGTTGTTTAACGTAACCACCAGTGAAGCACCTAATAATCCTGACGGTTACTTTTTTGCATGGAATGGGCAGGTGCAAAGGATTCAACTCTTAGGGCGAGATCATTTTTTGATTATTCAAGGAGATATACAATTAACAGGGGATGCCCTTTTACCCTCGGAACAGTTTAGCATTGGCGGGGGACAATCCTTGCGGGGTTATCGACAAAATGCTAGATCAGGGGATAATGGTTTTCGTTTCTCTGTGGAGGATAGAATCACCATCTCACGTAACGAAGCCCAAGAGTCGGTACTACAGTTAGTTCCTTTCTTTGATATGGGTGCGGTATGGAATGTGTCTAGCAATCCTAATTTTTTGCCTTCCCAAAATTTCCTAGCGGCCTTGGGTATGGGGTTGATTTGGCAACCAAAACAAAACCTCTATTTTCGCCTTGATTATGCACCCCCATTAATAAATTTGGGCGATCGCACCGATAACATTCAAGATGATGGTCTTTACTTTAACATGAGATATAATTTTTAGGAAATTTGGCTGTGATTTTGAGCATACCAATCAATGGTATTTTTCAAACCCTGCCGTAATTCCATCTCAGCTTTAAAACCAAAAGCCTTTTTTGCTCGGGAAGTATCAAGACATCGACGGGGTTGTCCATTGGGTTTGTCCGTTTGCCAGTCCAACTCTCCCTCAAATCCCATCAAATCACAAATCAACTCCGTTAAATCCTTAATAGAAATTTCAAAATTAGTACCCAAATTAACAGGCTCCGAAGAGTCATATAATTGAGTCGCCATCACGATACCCCTCGCCGCATCATTAGAATATAAAAACTCACGGGTAGGACTACCATCACCCCATACCGCAATGATTTTTTCTCCTTTTTGTTGGGCTTCATATACCTTACGAATCAACGCAGGTATGACATGGGAACTACGGGGATCAAAATTATCTTCAGGGCCATATAAATTGACAGGTAACAGATAAATTCCATTAAAATTGTATTGTTGACGATAGGATTGTAACTGCACCAAAAGAGCCTTTTTAGCGATGCCATAGGGGGCATTGGTTTCTTCTGGATAACCATTCCACAACTCTTCCTCTTGGAAAGGTACAGGGGTAAACTTGGGATAGGCACAGATAGTACCCACACAGGTAAATTTTTCTACTCCTGCGATATAGGCGGCGTGGATGAGTTGCGCCCCCATCATCAAGTTGTCATAAAATAATTCTGCTGGTTTGGCTTGATTTAAACCAATTCCCCCTACATGGGCGGCTAAATGAATTACTATATCTTGTTTATCAACAGCTTTCTGACAGTTTTCCCAGATGGTGAGATCGCAGTTTTGAGAACGAGGAATAGTGATATTATCCATAGTTGCCCCTGCTTTGACTAACTCAGCAACTACTTGTTTACCTAGAAATCCTGAGCCTCCCGTAACTAATATTTTTTTGTTGTTTAATTCAAGCATAGGAAAATCTGTGGAGAATATTTTTTGTTATTATATGCCAGAATCTACTATCTTTTGATAGCCTACAAAGCCTTATCAAAAAAATTTAAGAATAAATAAGATTCACCTTTCCTTTAATGCTTAATTATTTCCCTTGTTATAATAATCTTCATACCCCTTTACAGATAGATTAAGCCCATGAAAAAACTATTTTTGTTCTGCGCATTTTTGGTGGGACTGTGGTTAGCCGTTTTCACCTTCAAAGTCTTTAATATGGGGGGGGAATATCAATCAATTATTGTCAACTTCAAAGATGATATTGCCATCACTCAATTAGAAGAAGGTTTAAATAAAATTACCCTTAAGGTTAATCAAACTCCCACCCTAAATAGTGAGTTCTCCACAGATAAACAAATTTATATCTTGGAAGGAGATAAAGAAACCCTCAGAAAATTAAGAAGATCCAAATTAAGGGAAAAGATAGAATACATCGAACCCAACTATATTTATCACACCCTAGAAATTCCTAATGATCCAGACTATGGTAAACAGTGGAATCTCAGAGCTATTAATGTAGAGAGGGCATGGGCTGACAGTAAAGGGGAAGGAATTACCGTAGCCGTTATCGATACAGGAGTCAGTCGGGTTCCTGATTTGGAACAAACGGAATTTGTGGAAGGTTACGATTTTGTTAACGATCGCACCGAAGCCCTTGACGATGTAGGGCATGGAACCCATGTGGCAGGTACCATTGCCCAATCCACGAATAATAATTATGGGGTAGCAGGAATCGCCTATCAGGCAAAAATTATGCCCCTGAAAGTCTTAGGTTACAACGGTGGTACGGTGGCAGACATTGCCGAGGCGATTCGTTTCGCCGCCGATAACGGAGCCGATGTCATTAACATGAGTTTGGGAGGTGGAGGAGATAGCCATCTGATGAGAGATGCCATTGACTATGCCCACAAAAAAGGAGTAGTCATCATTGCGGCGGCGGGAAATGAAAATGAAAATTCCGCCAGTTATCCCGCCCGTTATGCCAAGGTTATTAGTGTTTCCGCCCTGGATGCGATCGGTGAAAAAGCCCCCTACTCCAACTTCGGAGCAGGAATCGACATCTCCGCCCCTGGGGGTAGTGATAAAGGTTTAATCATCCAAGAAACCATCACAGGCAGTAATCAACAACCCTCCTTTGAAGGTTATCAGGGTACCAGTATGGCATCTCCCCACGTGGCAGGAGTTGCCGCCCTCATCAAAGCCACAGGAATTAAAGATCCCGATGAGGTGCGGGAAATATTGGTGCAGTCTTCCCGTGAAATTGCCGAAGATCCTTTTAATCATTACGGTGCAGGACAGCTAGATGCAGGGGCGGCAGTACAACTAGCCCTCAAAGGCAAAATTACCGTCAAAGACTTTTTACGCTGGTTACGGGATAGCGGTTATCTTAATCCCGGTTTTTGGATTGATGGGGGAACCATTATGCTTTTACCTAAATTGGGTATGGTAATTGGTTCATATCTCCTTGCGTGGTTCATTCGTAACTATCTTGTCTTTAACTTCAATTTGGCTAGTGGATTGGTGTTTGGTAGTTCGGGGTTATTTGTCTTACAGGGCTTATATATCTTTGACTTACCCCAGTGGCCCATGCGCCTATTTGGTAGCTCTTTACCAGAATTGGGTAATGTGGTGATGGGAACAAATAGCCTCAATCCTATCTTTGCTAGTGTTTTAATTCCCTTTATTTTAATCGTTCTATTTTTAGGACATCAGAGCCTCAAATGGCTTGCCATCGGTTCTTGTTTGGGGGTTGCCTCCTGCCTTGGGATTTCTGCTTTTTATGACCCCCATGTCTGGGGTTTGGGCAGTGGTATTGTTGCTCAGGGTTTCTTATTGGTTAATGCTTTACTTTGTTTTGGCTTGGCATATCTTGCCAGTAAAAATGACCAAGTATTAACTAATTGATCACGAAAAATGGATAATGGATAATGAAAAAACCTAACTATCCATTGTCCATTCATGAATCAATATAATGTCGATCTTTACCTTGAAGACAGTTTTTTTTCTCCCCGCAATCAGTCGTTACCTATTTTCGAGGAACAATGGCGATCGTGGTTTTCTAGTTGGTTAACCATGACGGATCATGAATTTGACCAAAACAAAACCTATGAGATTAGTTTAGTATTAACCGATGATCAGGAAATCAAAGAATTAAATAGTCAATTCCGACAAAAAGATCAAGCCACTGATGTTTTAGCCTTCGCATCTTTGGATGACGAATTTTCACCCTTAGATGTCATTGATACTATGCCCCTTGGAGATATAATTATCTCCATTGACACTGCCACAAAACAAGCTCAAGAGCAAAATCATCCCCTCAAAAACGAACTAGCATGGTTAGCATCCCATGGTTTTTTACATCTTTTGGGATGGGATCATCCCGATAGAGATTCCCTGATGGAAATGTTAGCCGAACAGCAAAAGTTACTTGATTTTGTTGGTTTTGAAAAAATTAGTCTTGATTTTATTTAACAATATCCTTGAGGGCGGGTTGAAGTTCAGAATATTGGAAGTTGTAACCTATTTCCTCGCTGGTTTTTTCTGGTAACACCTTCTGCCCTTCCAATACTACTTTAGCACCATCCCCCAAAAGTAATTCAAGGGCAAAGCTAGGTACAGGCAACCATGAAGGGCGATTCATTACTTTTCCGAGGGTGTCACAAAGTTGATTCATGGTCACAGGATAGGGAGCGGTAGCATTAAAAGTTCCACTAATGTTACTATCCTCGATCGCCCTTACCAAAAGATTAACCAGATCATCAATATGAATCCAAGAAAACCACTGTTTTCCTTCGCCGATAGGGCCTCCTGCAAACATTTTAAAAGGAGGAATCATCTTCGCCAAAGCGCCACCATCTCCCAAAACAATGCCAAAACGAAAAATAACTAAACGCACATCCGCCTCTTTTACCTTTTGGGCTTCCTCTTCCCATGCTACGCATACCTTAGCAAGAAAATCATCCCCCGCAGGACTAATTTCGGTGTAGGTAGCAGTTTCGCTAGTACCATAAAAACCTATTGCCGAGGCATTAATCAAAAAAGAAGGTTTTTGAGCAGAAGATTTGATGCCTTCAACAATATTTCTTGTACCCAGTTGACGACTATCAAAAATTTCCTGCTTATAACTAGGATTCCATCTTTCGCCAATGGGTGCCCCTGCCAAATTTACGACTCCATCACAACCACTTAATTGTTTTTGCCAATCTCCTGATTGTTTGGGAGTGTAGCTGACATATTCTAAATTCGATTGTAAATTGTTAGGAAAAATAGATCTTGCTTTATCAACATTACGGGTTAGAACAACAATTTGATGATTTACCGCTAGTTTTTTGACTAACTCTTTGCCCACAAATCCCGTGGCGCCGGTAATAGCAATTTTCATGAAAATTTTTTATTTAATATGACCAAAATCTTATTACCTAACACCTAAACTACCTTAAAATCTTATTCAGCTTCCCCAGTCACTTTTAAGAGTAAGAAACCCCAAGCCAAACCAACTAAAACAACGCTAAAACAAAGAATAGCACCACCAAATAACATACTTTCAGCAGTCATGATTTATATCTCCTAATCAATTATAAATTTATTTATCTTCACAATTATATCGTAACCGTCAACCCCTAAGAAAATTAAAGCTCGGCGGTACGTCCTTTGGGGGGAAAAATTCCTGCGGGTTTGATTTGAAGAAAAATGATAATTAACATAAATACTAATACTTTTGCCATGGAACTGGTGGCGAAAAAGTTGACTGTTTCCATAACTATCTCAGGAAGATTTTGATCCATTAATAATAGTCCGATGGTGTTGGACTCAAAAAGATAGCTGATAATACCAATGGAAAGGGCGGCAATAATAGTTCCTAGTAGATTGCCAACACCTCCCACTACTACCACCATAAAGGCATCTACAATATAGTTTTGTCCTGTTTCTGGACCTACTGAACCCAGTAAACTAACCCCTACCCCTGCAATTCCTGCTAGTCCTGAGCCAAGGGCAAAGGTGAGCGCGTCAACGGTGGCGGTGGGTATGCCCAAACAAGAGCTCATGGTGCGGTTTTGGGTGACGGAACGAATTTTTAAACCCCAATCGGATTTATTGAGAAATAAATAAATGCCAAGGAGGCAAAGAATGGTG
Source organism: Cyanobacterium stanieri PCC 7202 (assembly GCA_000317655.1). Taxonomy (NCBI): domain Bacteria; kingdom Bacillati; phylum Cyanobacteriota; class Cyanophyceae; order Chroococcales; family Geminocystaceae; genus Cyanobacterium; species Cyanobacterium stanieri. The sequence goes on along the minus strand of CP003940.1, from coordinate 479,615 downwards.
AGGACGATAATAAAAATACGATCTTTGGGAAAAGGAAAATCTCCGATGGGGATGCCTCCTCTCAGCCAACTGGGGGCGGTTACGTTTACCCCCCGAGGGCCAAACCAAGCATTGGTTAATGCTCTATTTTCTGATTCATTAAGTAAAATTCCTGCCACAATGGCGATCGCCCCTGAAATCGGTAAAATAATACTAATGAACTTAGTTTTTATTTGTTCCCAATGAGTCTGACGGGAAAAATATGTCATACAACCGAAGAAAAGAAGACAAAAGACAACAATGGCGATGGTCATGGACAAATTGACACTACGGACAAATTGACGCAAAACCAAACTAACCCCCCAAGTCGCCAAAAGGGTTTCTAACGGGCGCCCATAGAGAAAGCGAATTACTCCTTTTTCTAAAATTAATCCCACCAATGCGGTAATAATAAAAGCACAGGGGATAGCGGCAATGATGTAAAAATCAAATAGGGAGTCACCAAAGCCTCTAAATATATTTTGCACCACAAAGGTTGTATAAGCACCCAACATGACTAATTCACCATGGGCAAGGTTTATCACCCCCATTAAACCAAACACAATTGCTAAACCCAGTGCTACGATCAATAATACTGAGCCTATACTTATTCCCTGTAGTATCGTTTGTATGATCATTAAAATTCCTCAGACATTACCCCCTAGATTGTTACTATTTTTGTTCTAATATTTAGTATCAATCAATACAGTTTGAGTTTTGGGGGTTGCTGATGGAGTCTTATTTTTTCCTTTGATCCAATTTTTTATATACTTCCCTGATGTCAACGTTATGATGAGCCAATGCCACGAGGGTATGGTATAACAAATCGCTGACTTCTCCTGCAATTTCGGCGGGGTTATCGTCTTTGAATGCCATTACTACTTCGGCGGTTTCTTCTCCTATTTTTTTGAGAATTTTATTGTCTCCTCCCGCGAATAAACTACAGGTATAGGATTTTTCTGAGGGGTTATTTTTGCGATCGCAAATTACTTTATACAATTCGGTGAGGGTATCGGCAGGGGGAGCGGATTTGCTATGATCTACTTGGTGAAAACAACTTCTTTCCCCTGTATGACAGGCAATGTCGCCAATTTGTTCGATGGTTAAGAGCAGAGCGTCACTGTCACAGTCATAACGAATGGCTCTCACTTTTTGAATATGCCCAGATGTAGCTCCTTTGTGCCACAATTCCTGACGAGAACGGCTCCAATACCATGCCTCCCTTGTGTCAAGGGTTTTTTGTAAAGATTCTTTATTCATCCATGCCATCATCAATACGGTACCGTCTAAATGGTCTTGGGCGATCGCAGGTACTAATCCTTTTTCGTTATAGGCGATTTGATCAAGGGGTATTGATTGATTAAAAGGTATAGATGAGGTCATTGTCAAAAATCTGTTAAGGTCATTAAAATATGGTAACAGAAAATTGTCAATAATTGCTCGTAATAAATAAAGTTTCTTTGCTTATTTACTCTTTTTAAGACTCAATAGTAAATATATTTTTTGTGTTAATACTATTTATCTGTTTTTCTTTTTTTGAGCAAAGAATGATAAGTGTGAACATCCACAAGATAAGGGGTTTTACTGTTTTTTTGTTGATTATATTCGGTATATTCTCCCAAAAGTTTACCCTCATTTTCACATAGCAAAACTAAAGCATCTCGATTATATTCAGCTTGAATAAAATTAGGATTTAGAGTTAATATTTTATCGTAAAGGGCGATCGCCTTGGGAAACTGACCTAAATCAGCTTGTAAAATAGCCAAATTAAAATAGGGTTTTTCATAACGAGGATTAATTTTTAACGACTCCTTATAACAACTAATACACTGAGAATGATTCCCCAAAATTTGATAAATACACCCAAGATTATAATAAACCTCAAATAAACTGGGATTTAAACTTAAAACCCGATTATAATCTTCAATAGCATCATGATAATCCTTCAACTGAAAATAAACAAAACCTCGATTACAATAAGCATAAAAACATTTAGGATTGATAGTTAAACAAATACTATAATCATCTAACGCCTGTAAATAGTTACCTAATTTTGCATGAATAAAAGCTCTCTTATAATATCCCCAAAAACTAACAGAATCAATTTTTATTTCTTCCTCATAATCCTGCAAAGCTAAATCATATTTTTGGAAATAAGTATAAGCAAACCCCCGCCATTGATAAGGTAAAAGATAATTTTTATCTAAATCAATAGCCCTAGAAAAATCTTTAATAGCCCCCTGATAATCCCCTTTTTTCCAACAAGAAACTCCTTTCAAAAAGTATAATTGGGGGTTTTTATCTTCTAACTGTAACCCTTGATTATAAACATCAATAGCTAAATCAAAATCTTTTTTTTGAAAATGTTTATTTGCCTGTTGAATATAGCCACTAACTTGATCATTTTGCCTACTTGATAAATATCCTTTTAATCCTCCACCATAAAATAAATCTGAGATGAGAATTTTTTGAATATCAATATTTTTTTTAAGATAATCTTGAGTTAAAAATCCTCCTAATATAATTGGATAATCTTTAATGTCATCATGAAAATTATAAATAGATAATAAGAAAATAAATACATCATATTGATTTACTTGTTCCTCTGTTAAAGACCAAAAAATATCATCATCATTTTTCAATATTGTTCGAGCTAAAATTTTAAGATCATAGCTATTATTGAGCGTAAAAAAGGTATCTATAAAAACATCTTTTTGAGAGGTTTTATCAACAGTAAATAAATCTCCATAATGCTTTTGAATAAACTTTTCTCCTAATCCATGGAGAAAATTTTGAGCAATAATATTTTTATTCTCGCTAATGTTTACTTTTTGCTGTGATGCAGATGTCAACTTATCAACCAGGGTAGTTATTTGATGGGTTTTAATAACATCTATCTCTGTATAATAATTGTTTAGCTGACACGTAAATAAATAATCTGCCCTGAGACGATGACAAAAATCCTTTTGTTGTTCAAGAAGAATTAAATTTCCATCCATTTTTTTGTCAGAACGATTTTACAATTAACTTTTTGTTTGAAAGGCAGATTATTTTTATCTTTAAAATAATGATTATTATAATCGAGTAACTATAAGACTGGTAAAAATTCCCTATTATTACAAATTTAGTTCTATTATGGTCAGTAAAAGATCTTAAAAACTTTTTCTATTACCTACTATGGACGGGAGTAAATTCTCAGTATAATAGGAGTCAGGTTACTTGTACAAAACTTATTTTACTCAATGAAAATCATCTGCACACGCCCATATTGTAACCATCCTATTAATAATTTCCAAGAATTAGAAAATACATCTTTGCTCAAAACAGTACAACAAAAATACTGTATCAGCTGTGGTATGCCTTTGATTTTAGCAGGTCGATATTTACCCACTAAATTGTTAGGTAAAGGGGGATTTGGGGCGGCATATTTAGCGGTGGATAGATATAGCCCTACCATGAGAAAGTGTGTTGTTAAACAATTTCAGCCCGAGGGTAACATGGGTGAGGCGGAGTTGGCGGTGGCGTTACAATTGTTTGAGCGAGAGGCACTGGTGTTGGATGATTTGGGTAATCGTCATCCCCAAATTCCTGATTTATTTGCTTATTTTCCTTTGTTGGTACCGGGTACCATTAATGGTAAAAAACAGGGGGAAGAGCAGTATTTTTATTTGGTACAAGAATATATTGATGGGCAGGATTTAGAGCAGGAGTTGTTACAAAGGGGTGCTTTTTCTGAGGCACAGGTAACGGAAGTTTTAAAGGAAGTGCTAAAAATATTGGTTTTTGTCCATAGTAATGGCTCTATTCACCGAGATATTAAGCCTTCTAATATTATGCGTAATCGCCATGGGGTATTATACCTCTTGGATTTTGGGGCGGTAAAAATGGTGACACATAATACTCCTAATCCTCAACTCAAGTCCACAGGTATTTATTCTATGGGTTTTGCTCCTCCCGAGCAAATGGCGGGGGCGCAGGTGTTTCCCTCTACTGATTTATATGCTTTGGCGGTGACTTGTGTTAATCTGTTGACGGCAAAGCCCACTACGGATTTATATGATGCGTATAGTAATACATGGCAGTGGCGCAAACATGTTACAGTGGGCGATCGCCTCGGGCTGACTTTAGAGAAAATGTTACAACATAATCCAGCAAAAAGGTTTCAGTCGGCAACCGAAGCCCTCAGAATTATTGATCCTCCCCATCAAAGGGCGGTAAATGTTGCCCCTAGTCCTGTTCAGAATCCCGTAACACCCCCCAAAAAAGCGGAAACTTCTCCCCCCCCTCCTGTCCAACAACCTTTAAATATTGAGCCTGTACCTCCCACACAACAAGGAATTAAAGCGGTAAAATCCGAGGAAAAACCTGCTAAGGTAAAAACTCCTCGAGCGCCCTTACCCATTATGCCAATCTTAAGCGGTGCTACTTTTTTGGGTTTTGAAGGGGTCTTAATTGCGATCGCCATTACCAGCACATTGGGAGATTTTTCCTACGGTATACAAGCGGGAATTTTAGGGGGAATACTGGGTTTATTAATTTTAATTTTATGGAAAAAAGTGATTGAAAAATTAGACTTAATCCTTGTGGCAGGGATTAGTTTAGCCTTAGTTTACTTTATTCCCTTGCTCCATACATCTCTTTTTTCCCTTCTCAATTTGCCCCTATTTGCTCTATTTATACTTCCCCCTTTGGTGGGCTTAATTTGTTTATTTATTACCAGTATCTTGTTGTTAATATTGTCTCTATTAAGGAGGTTATTTTAACCTCAGTTCGGGATAACAGTTGTCAGTATGGTAGGGGACGTAGCATGCTACGTCCGTACAGGTTGCAGGTTACAGGTTTAAAATACGACCAGCCTTTGTTAGTTCCTTGATGGAACTAAGTATCAGAAAATTAATTAATACCAAATCCGATTAGTAAAGTTTACTATTATTCACTGTGTAACAATTGACAATAAACAATTGTTATCTTTTGCCTGTTCCCCGTTCCCTGTTCCCCGCCCTAATTAGTATATTATTCAAACAGGATTTAGTATAACATTACAGTTTTTGTAAATTTCTTAACCTGATACCTGACACCCGATACCTGGCACCTTTACTATAAATTTTATCCCGAACTCAGGTTATTTTAGGTCTAAACCTGTAAAAAATCCTTAATAACTTTTAAATAAGTGCTACTATCTTCCAACATCGGAAAATGTCCCGTGGCAGGTATTTCATGGTATACCACCTTTTCCTCATTCAATGCCGCTGCCGCCTTGCCCATACTAGCGGGAATAATTTGATCTTTTTCTCCCGAAATTAAAAGGGTAGGAGTAGATATATGACGATAGGCTTCGGGCATAATTTCCACCGCTTTTTTACTCACCGAAGTATAAATAGTATTGAGGGCGGTTTGATAATCAGCTTGTAAAAAGTCTTCCAAAAACGCAATACTCATGTCTTTAGGAATGGGGCGATGTAAAAATCTCGCCATGAACAATTTTTCTGCTAGGGGTACTTTTAAAAACCAGTTATAACGAAATTTGACCACATAACCCCCCACTTTGTGGAAGGCGGAGAAGGCAAGGGCATTATAAGTAAAGATACCATTGCAGGTGAGGATGGCTTTTTCTACTTTTTCAGGGGCAAGGTTTAAAAAAAGGGTGGCAATGGATGCCCCCATGGAGTGGGAGTTAAGATATATTTTCTCGAGGTTAAAAATTTCTAGTAGGGCGAGTAAGTCTTGGGCATATTCTTCTAATTCGTAGCTTTGGGGATTGGTTAAAGGATTTTCCCCTTGGGATTGACCAAAACCTCTCATGTCATACAATAAACAGTCAAAATAAGGGGCGATCGCCCTTGCTGTAGTACGCCAGTAACGACAAGAACCACCCCAGCCATGAATAAAAACCATCACAGGCTTGGGGTGATTACCTTCTTCCTTAATCCATTCGTAATAATGTTGATTCCCTCTAACGTTTACCTTTCCTGTTTCTCTCATTGTTTAATTAACCTATCTTAAAATTAACGAAAATTTATTTTTTCTCCCCGAATAGACTTATCCAACAATTCCATGGGATGAATTACTGCCATATTATGCCCCTGTTTTGCTAGATGTTTCGTAATCTGTAAACTACAACCGGGATTAGGAGAAGCGATGATTTTTGCCCCCGTATTGAGCAAATTACGCACCTTTTGCTCTCCCAACTCATCGGCAACATCAGGCTGTAACATATTATAAACCCCCGCACTACCACAACATAAAGCAGCGTCGAGGGGTTCTTTTAAGTCAATATTGGGAATAAGATTAAGTAATTTACGGGGTTGTAAACTAATTTTTTGACCATGGAGCAGGTGACAGGCATCCTGATATACAAGGGTTAATTTATCCTCCGTAATGGCACTCAGAGGGGCGGTAAAATCAATTTCTGCGAGGAACTCCTGCACATCCCGAACCTTACTCACAAATTCCTCTGCCTTGGGTAAATATTGGGGATCATCGGCTAAAATATGGGCATATTCCTTGAGGGTGTGTCCACAACCTGCGGCGTTGATAATAATGTAGTCCACATCGGTATTGGCAAAACTATCAATCATCTGACGAGCCAAGGCTTGGGCTTGATTTTCTTGCCCTTGGTGCGCTGGCAATGCAGCACAACATCCTTGGGAGGGGGGAATCACAACCTCACAGCCGTTGGCAGTTAAAACCCTGACGGTGGATTCATTGACGGAATCAAAAAAGAGTCTTTGTACACAGCCCAAAACTACCCCCACTCGATATTTTTTTTCCGTTTGGCTGGGGATGGTATAGGGATATTTTTTATTAATGGTTTTCAAACTGATTTTTGGCAAAATGGATTCCATCGCCTCGATGCGGGGAAAGGGTTTTAGAAGTTTTATTTTCCTGACGAGGGTTTGTAATCCTGATATTTGATACAACCACAGTAAGGGCAAGAAAAAGCCCAGTCTTTTGGGGTAGGGGAAAAGGTTAAAAATGATGAAGCGAATAAACTTCTCCCAAGGGTTACGGGGTTGATTTCTTTCGACTTGGGGACGAGTTTTGGCAATGAGTTGATCGTATTGTACCCCTGATGGACAGGTGCTGACACAGGCAAGGCAACCGAGGCAACTGTCGAAGTGTTGGGCGGTGGCTTGGTTTAAACTGGCTTCTCCTTTGTTGATGGCATCCATGAGGTAGATTCTTCCCCGTGGGGAGTCCATTTCTTTGCCGATGATGCGATAACTGGGGCAGGTGGAAAGGCAGAAGCCACAATGGACACATTGATCGATTAATTCTTGGGAGGGGGGGTTTTTGTAGTCAAATCCTTTCAAGTTTTTGTCTTTGGTGACGGGAATTTGTGAGGGGTTGCTTACATTCATGGATGATTTTTTCACAGTGGTTGACTGGGAATGTGTTTAAATTAATTATATCCAGTGATGTTTGTATTTTTTTAGGGTATATTATGTTTTTGCAAGAGTTATTTTTTGTTTGTGAGGAAGCCTCTAAGCAACCGATGGCTTTTGTGGGGGGGTTTGTGGCTGGTATTTTACGGTTAGATATTCATGATGAGCCTTTATCTTCTTGGTTGCAATCGAATGATTAGGTATTATCAATTATAGGAATTTGATCCCCCCTAGCCCCCCGCGAATTCGGGGGGAATTGGGATTTTGTATTATCAATTATCCATTTTCAATTATCAATTAAAAAACGATGGCAGAGGCAAATAATAATTTTCGGGTTGAAAAAGATAGTATGGGTGAAGTACAGGTGAAGGGCGATCGCCTCTGGGGTGCTCAAACTCAGCGGTCGTTACACCATTTTTCTATCGGGGAGGATATGATGCCCATGGAAGTAATTCGGGCTTTTGCTATCCTCAAAAAAGCCTCTGCTTTGGCTAACTGTGATTTGGGTTGTTTAGATAAAGAAAAGGCGGATTTAATCTCCCTTGCCTGTGAGGAAATTTTGGCAGGGAAATGGGATGATCATTTTCCTTTGTATGTATGGATGACGGGCAGTGGCACTCAATCGAATATGAATGTCAATGAGGTTATCGCTAACCGTGCTATTCAGATGGTGGGGGGTGAATTGGGGTCAAAAAATCCCATCCATCCCAATGATGATGTCAACATGTCTCAGTCTTCCAATGATACCTTTCCCACTGCCATGCACATCGCCAGTGCGATCGCCATTAATAGCCGTTTAATCCCCAAAGTAACCAAATTAAGGGATGCCCTCCACCAAAAAGCCCAAGCATGGCAAGACATTATCAAAATCGGTAGAACCCACCTCCAAGATGCCGTACCTCTGAGCTTGGGGCAAGAATTTTCAGGATATGTAGGAATGCTTGATGATAACCTCCAACGCCTTAACCATATCTTACCCGAAATCTATCAACTCGCCCTCGGAGGTACAGCCCTAGGCACAGGAATCAACGCCCCCAAAGGCTTCGCCGAAAAATCTGCCCACTACATCGCCCAACGCACAGGATTACCCTTCATTACCGCCCCTAACAAATTTACCGTCATGGGTTCTCACGATGCCATGGTAATGTTAAGTAGTACCCTCAAAACCCTTGCTTGTTCCCTTTACAAAATAGCCAATGATATAAGGCTTCTTGCCTGTGGCCCTAGGGCAGGGTTAAATGAATTAGAATTACCCGCCAACGAACCCGGTTCATCTATAATGCCGGGGAAGGTAAACCCCACCCAGTGCGAGGCTTTGGCTATGGTAGCGGTGCAAGTGATGGGTTATGATACCGCCGTGAGTTTTGCTGGGGCTAGTGGTTATCTGGATATGAATGTATATAAACCGATGATGATTTATAACATCATTCAATCTATCAAAATTTTGTCCGACAGTTGTAACAACTTCACAGATTTTACCGTGAAAGATATGCAACCCAATCGGGAAAGGATTAATGAATTAGTTAATCAATCTCTGATGTTAGTAACTTCCCTTAGCCCCGTAATTGGTTATGACAAAGCCTCAGAAATTGCTCACCTTGCCCACCATCATAATTTAACCCTCAAAGAAGCTACCCTCAAGTTAGGTTATCTCAGTGCTGAAGAATTTGATAATTCTATTGATTTAACAAAAATGGCATATCCTCATCACTAAAAAGTAGGGTGGGCATTGCCCACCATTAGACTAGATTTGATCATTAACTATTCTTCATATAAAAAACGTCATTTAATACATTTAAATAAATAAAAAAGTTAAAAGAGAAATTAGACATAGTGTCTATAATTAACATTACTAATAATTAATAGACCTATGAAAACAAAAACAAATACAGAGAAAAAATCGACTTGGTGGAATAAACCATTAATAGGAAATCAGTCTTTAGTTAGTCACATTAAAAATATCATTGGTAATTTATTCTCTTCAAAAGAAGAAATCCCCTCGGAAACCATTGCACTTTATCAACACTCATTAGAGCAAACTAAAAACATAGGTAGATTTATTGAAAGAATTGATAAAGATAAATTTACTTCAGCCGAGTTTCTCAAATTCTACAGAATGAATATTCAAGTTAAGAACAATTCAGGAGATTTTGAGGGATTAAAAAATAGCTTAGAATTGTTACAAGTAGCGTTAGATACAAAAGACTGTTTTTTAAAAATTGAGCAAACAGAAAGTCGTTATTTTGGTTATGCCCAACAAGATTTTTATCAATATGTTTATGATTTACTATCAAAACAGTTGGAGCCAGACATTTTTAAAGAAAAAGTGTTAGAAGAAATGGAGGAGGTAATTAAAAAAGTAAAAACAGAAGAAGGTAAATTATCACTACAATCTTATTATGAACAATTAGATATTTTATCAAAAAACAAGTTAGGTCTGACACTTTTAATGCTTTTTAAAGCCTATGATTTAAGTGATTTTTCCTTATTAAGGAACGTAGCAGAAATTGCAGATAATTTTTATAACAAAGATTTAGATAGTCTCAAAGAATTTAATATAGTTGTACAGGTTAACGTTGATAAATTCTTACGATTAGGTAAAATCATTAAAGTTCCCAGAGATAAAAATAATCCTCAAACTTACGCTTTATTTTTACAATATATTGCTCTCAGACATCGATATAGTAAAACTTTTTTTGAGTTTCAACAGTTATTAAAATTACTCAAAGATTGGGAAGTATTTTATGATAATATGATGACTATAAAAAAAGAATATCCATCTAGCACCTATAAACAACCCAAAACTTTCTCTTCAGAAATAGTTGCTTTAGATGTGTATAAAAAATATCAAAAGTATGTAGAAAAATTTGAACCATAAATATGATAATTAAGATTAATTTTATTGTGCCTATTTTTCTACTAGGGTTGAATCTAATTCAACCCCAATGATTCATAGTTTAACTATTGATCAAACAATTTTCTAACTGTTGCTTAATTAAATCATGATCCAAATCTTGACCAATAAAAACTAACTTATTGCCTTTGGGTTGTCCTTGTTTCCAAGTGTCATCCTCTATGGTGAATCTTTTGCCGCTGAGGTGAAAAATATGCCGATCTGCGCTTTCATGAAACCATAACACTCCTTTAGCACGGAAAACTTTAGCAGATAATTGATTATCAAGGAAATATTGTAATTTGCGAATGTAAAAAGGTTTGTCACTGACAAAGGAAACCGAAGTAAAACCGTCATTATCTAAGTGATGGGAATGATGTTCATGGTGATGGTGTTCATGATCATGATGTTCGTGATCATGGTGATGTTCATGATCATGATGTTCGTGATCATGGTGATGTTCATGATCATGATGTTCGTGATCATGGTGATGATGATCATGATTATGCCCTTTTTCTTCCTCCGAGTCAAAATATTTATCCGACTCAAATAAACCCACGCTCAAAATTAAAGGTAAAGGCACTTTTGAGTTAGTAGTGCGCATCATCCTAGCATCAGTTTTCATTTCCTTGAGCCTATTTTCGAGGTTATCTACTGCCTCAGCGGTGACTAAGTCAGTTTTGTTGAGAATGATAATATCACCATAAGCAATTTGACTATAAGCAGCTTCGCTGTTGAACAAATCAAGGCTAAAGTTAGCACAATCCACAAGGGTAATAATAGAATCTAACCTTGTCATTTCTCTTAATTCTGTGCCTAAAAAGGTCATGGCGACAGGTAAAGGATCAGCAATTCCTGTGGTTTCTACGACTAAATAGTCAATTTTATCGTCTTTTTCTAATACTTTATAAACAGCATCAACTAGATCATTATTAATATTGCAACAAATACAGCCATTACTTAACTCGATCATGGTTTCATCTGTAGAAACAATCAAGTCGTTATCGATACCTATTTCGCCAAACTCATTGACTAAAACGGCTGTTTTTACACCTTGTTGATTTTCTAAAATATAATTTAATAAGGTTGTTTTACCACTACCCAAAAACCCTGTAATAATGGTGACAGGTAAGCCTCTTTTAGGTGCATCCAAGCCAGAGGCGGATTGATTCTTTTGTTCTGCTACGTTCATATATCAATTGAGAAAAATAATTTTAATTTTTTGGTTTCCCCTAGAATTCTATTTTACAGCTATTTTTCGGTGGAAAGGATGACAAAAGTTCGTGGAATCAATATTTTTGATAGAATGAGTATGTCATAAATTCAAAATAAAATAATCATGAATAACAATGATGGCAAAGAATTTGACTACTTGAATCAAAATATAGGAAAGGATAATAATCCTTCAATTTGGGATGACGACACAGAAGATATTAAAGATATAAAGAAAGAGTGGAAGAAAAAACAACGTCGTGCTTATCAAAAAAGCCAGGTTCAAGAGAAAAAAATACAACAGTCGAGAAAGTTATCTAAAACAATCATTTCTCTTTTGGCAATTGTGGGGGTGGGTGTCTCTATCACATATTTGTTATCTCAAGGAAGTCTGGAAGTAGTAGAAGAGTTAATTCCCTCTGGAGATGAGGTAATGGGTTTGGATACTGATGCTGACGGAAATAATCTCCATATAGATTCTGTTAATAATGTCTGTGAAAATCAAGATGATCACTCTTGTGTGGAAGTTGATAATAATAGGGGAGGGGGAATAGGTCAAATTGTGGACAATATTCAAAAAATTAACCAAACCTCCCAAGAACATAACAGAAGATTGGAAGCTGTTATAGAAATGTCTGATGGAAAAGAAGTAAATTTGGATGAGTTTAAAGATTGATTATACTATGTCTACAGTCTCTTGCATTTTGTTAACGTGAGGTAGGATATATTATTATATATTGTTATTATTTGTTGTTAAATGTCATTATTCGATTGGTTTGATAATTTGAGAAAATCCGAACCTGAAATAAAGCCTCAACAGGAGAGAGAAATAGCGGATGGTTTATGGACAAAATGCCCTAGTTGCGGTGTTTTGACTTATACTAAGGATCTACAGGGTAATAATATGGTATGCTCGGAATGTGGTCATCACATGATGGTTAATAGTAATGAGCGTATTGAGCAGTTGGTTGATCCTGACACTTGGGAACCTTTAAATCATCATTTACAACCCACTGATCCTTTAAATTTCGTTGATCGTAAGGCATATAAAGATCGTATCAAAGAACTACAACAAAAGGTTAATTTAAGTGATGCTGTGCAAACAGGAAAGGGCTTAATTGACGGTTTACCTTTTACCCTTGGGGTGATGGATTTTCGCTTTATGGGGGGCAGTATGGGTTCTGTGGTAGGGGAAAGATTGACTCGTTTGATTGAATATGCCACTGCTAATGGTTTACCTGTCATCATCATTTGTGCTTCTGGGGGTGCGAGGATGCAAGAGGGTATGTTAAGTTTGATGCAGATGGCGAAAATTTCTGGGGCGCTAGAACGTCATAAGGAAAAGAAATTATTGTATATCCCCATTCTTTCTCATCCTACGACGGGGGGTGTTACGGCTAGTTTTGCGATGTTAGGGGATTTGATTTTGGCTGAACCGGGTGCTACGATTGGTTTTGCAGGAAGAAGGGTAATTGAACAAACTTTACGGGAGAAGTTGCCTGATGATTTCCAAACTTCTGAGTATTTATTGAAGCATGGTTTTGTGGATGCCATTGTACCTCGTACTCAGTTGAAAAAAACCCTTGCTAATTTGATTAGTCTCCACCAACCTTTTTATCCTGTTAATACTCCTAGTCATTATGAGAATTCTATGGTGGCTGAAACTTTAACTAATGTGAATGCTATCTAAGGATTGACAATGGTAAAAGTAAGTTATATTGAGTTTGGGTAATCAGTTATTTTCTTTGTAGTCCAGCCTTGCAATGAATTACAAGGCTAACGGTTTCTTGTTCAATGAATTGAACTCAGATTCTTTATGTTAAAGTCAGTTTTTCTGTTTTTGTGTGCGGTGTGGTTTACGGTGACTATACCTTGGGGGGGTTACTCTCAATCTATCCCTCGGGATGAAATTCGGGGGGTGTGGTTGACTAATGTTGATAGTGATGTTTTGTTTAGTCGTGAAAATACCCAAGGTGCGATCGCACTTTTGGCGCAGACAAAATTCAATACTATATATCCTACTGTCTGGAATTGGGGTTATACTCTGTACCCTAGCCAAGTCAACCAAGAAGCCACAGGGGTAAGATTGGATCCTACAGAGGGATTACAAAATAGAGATGTATTACAAGAAATTATTGACGAAGGACATGAACGAAATTTAAGGGTAATACCTTGGTTTGAGTTTGGTTTTATGGCGCCTGCGGATTCTTTACTGGCCCAAAAACATCCCCATTGGATTACCAAACGCATTGATAAAAGTGAGGTATGGTTAGAGGGGGGAGTCCATGAGAGGGTATGGTTAAATCCCCTTCATCCTGAAGTACAAAGGTTTATCAGTGATTTAGTGTTGGAGATTGTCCGTAATTATGACATTGATGGCATCCAATTTGATGATCATTTTGGTTATCCTTCGGAATTGGGTTATGATCCCTATACCATTAGGTTATATCGTCAAGAGCATGATGGCAAGTTACCTCCTCCTAATGCCCTCAATGCTGAATGGGTACAATGGCGCGCGGATAAAATTACCGAATATTTAGCGACTCTCCATGGACAAATTAAGGCAATTAAGCCTGATATTATTTTATCTATCTCCCCCAATCCTCAAGAGTTTTCTTTGGAACAATATTTATTAGATTGGGCAAAATGGGAAAAAATGGGTTTGATGGATGAGTTGTTATTACAGGTTTATCGGGATAATATGATGGCTTTTAATCGAGAAATTCTCCAAGAAGACATCCAAAATGCTAAGAATAAGGTCCCGAGTGCGATCGCACTTTTGAGCGGCTTAAAGGGGCGACAAGTGCCATTAGAGATGATAAAACAACAGGTTAATCGCACCCGTGCAGAAAATTATGGGGGAGTTTCTTTCTTTTTCTATGAAAGTTTATGGAATTTTGGGCCAGAATCAAGGGAGGAAAGAATCAAGTTTTTTAGAGATATATTTTCCTAATATAACCTCCGTTCGGGATAATAGTTATCAGTCAGGAAAGGCAACAGGCAACAGGCAACAGGCAATAGGCAAAAGAGAATAATTAATTGTCAATTTTCAATTGTTTACACCTTTAAAATGCTAAATAAAAATGTTACCCCAAACTCAAGTTAATTCCTTTCACACCTGATTACTGGAACTTGATATAATTCGTCACAGCTAATTTCTAACAAAAAATAAATAATATAATGCCCGAAATATCACCTATATTCCTAACTATTACCATTTTGATTGTAACCCTCACTGCATTTATTTGTGAGTGGCTACCTGTAGATTTAACAGCCCTTTCTGTGGCTATTGTGTTGATGCTATTCGGCTTAGTGTCTCCCAATGAAGGAATATCAGGATTTGGTAACTCTGCTACCATCACGGTGATGGCAATGTTTATTTTAAGTGCTGGAATTACCAAAACAGGGATTTTAAATATAGTACGAGATTGGCTAATAAAATGGGGTGGAAATCATCCCTCTAGGCAAATTTTGGTGATGGGTGGCATTGTTGGTTCTATCAGTGCTTTTATTAATAATACTGCGGTAGTAGCAATTTTTTTACCCATAATTGAACAGTGGAGTAAACAAACAAAAATATCAATTTCAAAACTATTAATCCCCCTTTCTTTCTCGACTATTTTGGGAGGATTAATTACTTTAATCGGTACTTCTACTAATATTTTGGCTAGTGGTGTGGCGGTACAATTAGGTTATCCCGAATTTACCATTTTTCAGTTTACAAAATTAGGCTTACCTGTATTTATAATTGGTTTATTATATCTTGGTTTTTTTTCTCCTTATATTTTACCTGCCCGTAAACCCCCCGGAGGAGAATCTTTGAGTGATAATTATGAGATTAAAGACTACGTCAGTGAGATGATTATTCCCCCCAATTCTAGTTTAATTGGGCAAACTTTAAGGGGTAGTCAAATTCAAAGAAAATTCGATTTAGATGTTTTAGAAATTATCCGTAATGATATTCATTTTGCCCCTCCTTTGGCGGATAAAGTTTTATCGGTGGGTGATATTTTATTGGTCAGAAGTAGTCGCACAAATTTACTGAATATAAAAGATGAAAGAGGGGTGGAAATTCTTGCTGATTTTAAATTTAATTCTAATAATTTAGAGGAAGAGAATAATTCTATTCAAGAGGAAAAAATTGCGGAGGTTTTAATTCTCTCAAATTCTCGTTTGATTGGTACTACTTTGAAGGATTTAAGATTTAGACAGCGTTATAATGCCACGGTTTTAGCCATTAGAAGAGGGCAAGAATTAATTAGGGAAAGGCTGGGTAAAACTTCTCTTAAGTTTGGTGATTTATTATTAGTACAAGCACCCAAGGAGAGTTTTATCGGTTTACAAACCACCAGGGAATTATTAGTTTTGGAGGAAAAGGATAGGGAGGGTTTACGTACTGATAAGGCTGGTATAGCTCTTATGATTATTATAGGGGTAATTGCGATCGCAGGGTTCGACTTAGCACCAATTCTCGTCACCAGCTTAACAGGGGTAGTATTAATGGTTATCACTGGTTGCCTGAAGCCGGGAGAAATTTATGGGGCAGTACGTTGGGATATTATTTTCTTGTTGGCAGGGTTGATTCCGTTGGGTATTGCCATGGATAATTCTGGTACCAATGAATGGTTAGCAGATAATTTATTAAATATTGGTGGTAATTTACCGGGGTATTGGATTTTAGTGGTGTTTTATCTGGCCACCTGTATTCTCACTGAAATATTATCGAATAACGCTGCTGTGGTGTTAATGATTCCCATTGCAGTGAAGGTGGCAGAAATTGTTGGTTTGAATCCTCTTGCTTTTATGTATGCGGTGACTTTTGCCGCTTCTAATAGTTATCTTGCACCCATTGGCTATCAAACCAATACGATGGTTTATGCACCGGGGGGGTACAAGTTTCTTGATTATACCCGTGTGGGTTTACCTTTAACTATTTGTTTTACTTTTTTGATTCCTCTTTTAATTGTTAAATTATATGGTATTAGCTAGAAAATAGTTATTCTAAATTAGCTGTAAATGTTTTAATGGATTTAATAGGAATGCCCCAACTCATTTCGCTCATTTTATCCCAAGAAATATCGTTAATTTCGGCACCATTTTGATATATGTAGGGATTACCAATGGCGGGATATTTCCCTAAGCCATTAATTCCTATTAATTCACCGTTCATATTTAAAATTGCCCCTCCACTCATACCGTTATTAATTTCATTGGTATAGCCAAATTGATAACCTCCTTTAAGAGGTTGAGAAAGAATAATTTTTATGTTACCAATGGTATATTTTATGTCTGCTTGTTGTTCGAGTTTTTCATCAAAAGGAAATCCACTGGCAATAATTAATTGATTATTGGATAAGTTATCATCATCACTTAGTTTGACGGGATAATAGTTAGTCTCTGAGTAAAATTTGAGCAATGCTAAGTCATCTACTGTAGAGTCTTGATTGTTTTGAGCAATTATTTCCACAGGATAAATGTTACCTTGGTGAGATTTTATTTGATACTCAAGGGTGACATCTTCTACTACATGGTTATTAGTAATTATATAATAATGATTATTTTGTTTATCAATTAAGACCCCTGAACCTCCAATATTGACAGTCATATCTTGAGGAAAAATTTTAAAAGTAATCGATTCAGCTATCTCTTTTATTTTTGTATATTCTTTTTCTTTTTGTGTATTTTGTGCAACAATTTTCGCCTCTAAATATATATAACTCACTAAGGGAATTATTAGGGAGGCTAAAAATAAGTAGAAGTTAAGAGATTTTTTTTTACTTATTATTTTCCTTGACATGGGGCATCATTTTTCATGATTTTGATGGGTAACAAATGCTTTTTAATTAATTAGTTTGTTTGTCAATAAAATTTTATTTTGTGTAGGATATAAAAAAATTATATAGATGCAAAAAAATTGATTTAGATCTATCATTACTAATGGTCATAATATTATTATCCCCTCTAGGGCAGGAAATTAGATCATTTTTTGGTAAAATTATTTTTACAATGACTGTAAGTTAGGTGAAATTATCTTACATTTCATTGACTCTTCACTGTAATCATGTTTTATGTTAAAAGGTTCTAATAATTCTGCCCTGTTATTTGAAAAAATCGTCGATCGCATCTACACTTCATCCCACAAACAAATAACTTTTGCTGAATATATGGAAATGTGTCTCTATGATCAGCAATATGGATATTATAATTCAAGGGCGATCGCTATTGGTAAGGAAGGAGACTTTTTTACTTCGTCTTCAATCTCCGAAGATTTTGGGGAACTATTAGCCATTCAAATAGAACAATTTTGGCAAATTTTAGATAAACCTACTCAATTTACCATTGTAGAAATGGGTGCAGGGGAAGGTCAATTAGCCAAAATCATTTTAGATTATTTAGCCATTAATAATAAAGATTTTTATAGTCATATTCAATATTTAATTATTGAAAAATCAACGATATTAAAAGAAAAACAACAGCAACTATTACCTTCAGAAAAATATCCTCTTCAGTGGGCAAAATGGGATGAAATCCCTTCAGAATCTATTGTGGGTTGTTTTATTAGTAATGAATTAATCGATGCTTTTCCTGTTCATCGTATTATTAAAAAAGAAGGCAAGTTACAAGAAATTTATGTCACAGTTAACCATGGTAAAGTTACAGAAAAATATGGAGCTTTATCAACCCAAAAAATTAATGAATATCTAACTATTAATAATATAGATTTCAACTCTCCCCTTTACCCTGATAACTATCAGACAGAAATTAATTTATATGCCTTTGATATTTTGGAAAAAATTGCCCAAACCCTAAAACAAGGTTATGTTTTAACCGTAGACTATGGTTATGATAGTGAAAAATATTATCATCCTCAAAGATATGAAGGTACATTAAAGTGTTACTATCAGCATCGTCATCATAATAACCCCTACGTAAATATAGGGCTTCAAGATATTACTAGCCATGTTAATTTTACTGCCCTAGAAAAAATTGGCACCAGTTTTGACCTAGAAAAAATAGATTTTACTCAACAAGCATTATTTTTGATGGCTTTGGGTTTGGGCGATCGACTAAATAATTTATCTGATGGTAGAATATTATTATCCAAATTATGGCAACGTCGTAATCAATTACATGAATTGATCAACCCCCAAGGATTAGGGGGTTTTGGGATATTGCTACAGGGGAAAAATCTTAACGCAATTCACAGACAAACAAGTCTTAAAGGATTTGTTAAACTTGATGAATCGACAATTTTCTAAATTTTAATTATATTAAGTTCGCTACCTTTTACTCTTCTGAAGAGAAATAAACTAATAATATGTTTCTAAAAATATCTTTCTGGTGACAGGATAAATTTAGGTGTAAATAAAATGATCTTATATTTTCTCCCAGATATTTTTTGTCTTTGTCTTCTCTACTAGCTATGCCATTAGACTTTTTATTGAGCAATCGATGACGGTTGTTTTCCTTATTCTCCTAGAGATTGTTTACCAATAATTATGATTGAATCAAGTACAGATTTTCAACATCTATTGACCATAGAATATGATAACAAACAAAAATCTATTGTCTTAAATAACGAAGTATATTCTATTGGTCGTCACTCTAGTAATACTATTGTTATTCACGATCCCACCATTTCTCGTTATCACTGTACCATATTACCCGTGAAATATAAGGAAAATAAGGATAAAAAAGTATTTTGGATTATTGATGGAGATTTAAAGGGAAACAGAAGTGCCAATGGGTTGTATGTGAATGGAAATAAATGTTTATCCCATGAATTAAAATCAGGGGATGCTATTTATATTGGTGGACAAAAGGTTTTTGCCTCTTATAGTTTAGTGGATTCGAGTGGCTATGATGACGATGATAAAACTCAACCTTTAACCATCGAACAAAAAGAAGCCCCATTTTTGACGGATAAAACACAAAAAACTCTGACATTTGAGGAAAATTCTTTAGATTCTTCTTCTCCTACTGAATTTAAAAAGGAGAGATTGTCTCTTATTAAGGAGATGTTAGATCAAATTTATGATGAAAAAGATGATTTATGTTACGGCATTCTGGAAACTGATTTAGAAGGAAAGGTAATTCATACGAATATCTTTTTTGATCGCTATTTTCCCAATCTGAAGGATAATATCCAAGAGAATCCCTTTCTGACTGATTTATTAGAGGAGGTGGAAAAACAAGAGGATAATATTGTTGTGCGTCAAATAACTTACAATAATGATCGCTATACTCAATCAGCTTATCTCAATGGCGATAGACAGGTTATTGTTAGTTATATTTTTGAGTTTAAAAACAAAAATTATATTGAGGAAGCCCTGCGGGAAAGCGAGGAAAAGTATAGGGCGGTAGTAAGACAAATATCTGAAGGGATTATATTGGTTGATCCTATGACAAAGGATATTTTGGAGGCTAATAATGCTTATTGTAGTTTGACAGGTCATAGTAGTCAAGAAATTTTATCTCTTAAACTATATGATTTAGTAGCTGTTGATGGGGAAATTATCGATAGTATTATTGATAAAATTCATCAAAATAGGCTTGATTTGGTGCAAGAATCTCTCCATCGTTGTCAGGATGGTAGTTTAATTCCTGTGGAGGTAAATATTAGCATTATTTACTATAGTGCCAAGGAGGTTATTTGTTATGCAGTGAGAGATATTACGGAAAGAAAAATATCTGAGGAAATGTTACGTTATCAGGCATCCCATGATTTATTGACGAAGTTGGGTAATCGTAATTTCTTTAATGAACAATTATACAAGGCGATCGCCAATGCCCGTACTTATGAACATAAAATGGCAATTTTATTCATTGATTTAGATCGTTTCAAGAATATCAATGATACTTTAGGACATCAAATCGGAGATCAATTTTTACAAAATGTAGCCAAAAGATTGCAAAAATCCCTGAGAAATTTAGATACTATTGCCCGTTGGGGGGGAGATGAATTTACTATTTTGTTATCGGAAATAAATAATAGTAACGAAGCCACAAGGGTAGCAGAGAGAATTCTTCATAGTCTCAGACAACCATTTCAAATTTTGGAATTCCAACTTTATGCCAGTCTCAGCATTGGTATATCGATTTATCCCCAAGATGGAGACAACCCTGATACTCTTCTCAAGAATGCCGATATAGCCCTTTATCGTGCCAAAGAATTAGGAGGGCATGGTTATCAGTTTTATCAACCTTCCATGAATCAAAGAAATACAGAATTATTACAAATAGAAAGTTATCTTTATAATGCCTTACATAATAATGAGTTTGAATTATATTATCAACCACAAATTAATATTATCAGTAAAACAATTATTGGTATGGAGGCGTTAATTCGTTGGAATCATCCTCAACTTGGTAGGGTTGCTCCTAATAATTTTATACCCATTGCCGAACAAACTGGACTAATTTGTCCTATTGGTGAGTGGGTAATTGAAGAAGCCTGTCAACAAAATCAAATATGGCATGATTTAGGATACACTGATCTAAAAATTGCAGTTAATATTTCTGCTCGACAATTTCAGCAAAAAAACCTTGTTTATACTATTGCTAATATTCTTAAAAAAACTAATTTATCTCCTAAGTTTTTGGAGGCAGAAATTACAGAAAGTAGTATTATTCAAAACCCTGATTTAGCGAAAAAAATATTAGATCAATTAAGTAATTTAGGGGTGTTGGTGGCGATGGATGACTTTGGTACTGGTTATTCTTCTTTAGGATATTTAAAAAAATTTCCTTTTGGTAAAATAAAAATTGATCAAAGTTTTGTGAGGGAATTAAAGAATAAAAAAGAGGATTTGGCAATTATTTCCGCAGTGGTAACTTTAGGTAAAGGAATGAATTTACAGGTAGTAGCTGAAGGTATAGAAAATGATGAACAGTTAAAATTATTAGTTGATTTAAACTGTAGGCAAATGCAAGGTTATTATTTTAGTAAACCTATGAATGCCAAGGATGCCACTTCTTTTTTACAAAAAGGTATTGACTATTAATTAGTCTAGGGTGCGAAAATCAAACTCAGAAGCTCGAGAATGACATTCAACACAACTGGTATGTCCTACGGGTGAAGGTAAATCAACTCCGGGGTGAAGAGCAAAAAAATAACGGGATTGGGCGATAAATTTTGGCTCTCTTTCGTTAACGGAAATAGGACGAGAGTAGGTGCTTAGATATTGCCACATTAATACTTGATTGAAGCGAATTATTCCTTCTAGTCTAGTGCCATAATGGTTGAGGGGATTTTCTAGGATGGTTTTCCATGTTTCGGTAGGTAATACGGCGGGGGGAATGGCGATATGACAGGTGGAGCAATTTTCTAAGTATAATTCTTTTCCTACTCTATAGTTATCAGCAACTTTATCAACGGATTTTGAACCGATGGGATTTGCCATTACTTTGGCGGTAAGACTGCCCATGATTGTACTCCACCCAATGGTGATGATGGCAATTGTTAGTAATAAATATCTCTTTTTATTTTTAATTGGTTTCATGGGCGATCGCACTTAACTTGAGTACAATAATAAATATCTATTCATAATATCACGACCGTTTGAATGTGAGTTTTGCCAGAAACAAAAAATCACCCCTTATGGAGCGAATTTCTTGATTTGTTCTTAAAAATGGGCGATACTGGATTTGAACCAGTGGCATCCTGCTTGTAAGGCAGGCGCTCTACCGCTGAGCTAATCGCCCTCGTTGCGTTCACCTTTATAAGTATAACAACTCTTTTTAAAAAATGCAACATGACTTCAGGAAAAAATCATGATCGAATTACATGGCTTTGTTTACCATGGATTTTTATAGGTACTATAATCATCTCAAAAGACCTATTAACAGGCTTTGTAGTCGCTTCAGGATTTTTATTTAGCGGGTTAATGTTTGGTCCTGACTTAGATATTTATTCCGTGCAATTTAAAAGATGGGGTTATTTTAAGTTTATTTGGTTACCCTATCAGAAATATTTGCCCCATCGTTCTTTTTTTTCCCACGGTTTTATCATTGGCACGGTGATTCGCAGTTTATATCTTTGTTTTATTTTACTCCTACTTGGTATCGTGCTAGGGGCGATCGCCCTTATAACTTTTCCCCAGATATGGCAATGGCAACAAATAATTGATAACCTCACCGTGATAGGAGAAATCTATCTAAAAGAAATCATCGCCCTATTCATCGGCTTAGAATTAGGTGCCATGAGTCATTACCTAGCCGACATCATTGACTCATGGCTAAAAAAACGCAGAAAGAAAAAAACCACTCGAAAACCACAGCGAAGGATAAAAAAAATCACCTCCAAAAAACCTCAACCCAAAAGAAAAGTTAATCGACGATAGGGATTTAAGCACTTAATCAATGCCCAACTTTTTCAAAGTATCAAAACGACTACCATAAAAATCCTTTGCCACACCTTCAATATGGGCAATATTTTCCTCGGGAGTTTGTAATACTTTATTATCCTTCACCAATCTTTTACCCTGCTTAGAAAAAATATCCCATAAAAACTTCACAGGATTCTTATCCCTTCCCTTAGCATATATCAACAACTGTTCCAAAGAATTAACCGCAACTCCAGTACCAATTAACGGAGAAGCCAGATAAGCCATTTCATCCGTGACAAAAGCCTTCTCCTCAATTGCCCTATTAAAAGCATCCGTAGACACCTTTCGCCGTTGACAGGTTTCATCATCCACCGCAGGATGAATATAACCCAACCCAGTCAAAACAATTAAAGCCTGATAAATATTATTGACCGCAATTTTTTTCACAGCCCCATCATTTTGTAACTGTGCCATCGTCAAAGGAGACTTACTCAAAGCATTAATGATAGGAATATAAATCTCCTCCTGTAAACTTACCTCTCCCACAGAAAAAGTATGCTTTAACTTAATGCTATCTGTCGGCACCATTAAAGCATAACGAAAACTATTCATAATACTAACCTGTTCCCCCGGCATCATGCCCAATTTACCCTTAGCAAAAATATCTCGGCGAAACTGAGTATTCAAACAAAAATCCCTTACCACTTCCTTATAAGTACCATCCTTTATCTGAGATAAAATCTTTTGAGCATCAGCAGAAAAATTCAACACATCAATATTATCCAACACCTGTGCCGAAGCCACATAACTCAATTTAGCATCTTCCAATTCCTGAGCCACTTGGTCAAAATAAAAACTATTCCACTGCTCATTAAAATATTCATGGGCTAGATAATGGCGGTTTTGGGATTTTAAATTCTCAAACCTTGTCTTGAGAGAAGGATTTTGTAAAAAATAACCAGCATTGGCATTCATTAAACTTTCAGTAAAATTTAACGCCTCCTCCACACTTTCCAAAATAGGGGCGGAAGAATGTTGGCGGTGTTTTAACATCAAGCCTTGCATGGGCATGGCAGCAGACCAACCGGGTAAGGTATTGTAGGAAATATAA
Source organism: Cyanobacterium stanieri PCC 7202 (assembly GCA_000317655.1). Classification (NCBI taxonomy): domain Bacteria; kingdom Bacillati; phylum Cyanobacteriota; class Cyanophyceae; order Chroococcales; family Geminocystaceae; genus Cyanobacterium; species Cyanobacterium stanieri. Next base: position 455,669 of record CP003940.1, on the reverse strand, counting down.
ACAATGCCCCCCACCTTCAATTTTTGGCGAATAAAATCAACGATAAAACCTCGGTTTTCGGGGGTAATCCAGCTATAGATACCATGCAAAACAATAAAATCAAAGTCTGGTAAGTCTTGATGGATAAATTCAGCAAAACTATCATCAAAAAAATGCACGTTGGTTGTGTTTGCTGACTCGGCTAGGGTTTTCGCCTCGAGGATATGATTGGGGTTAAAATCATTGGCATAAAATTGGGCTTCGGGATAGGCGGATGCCAAAAGATTGGTGGTATAACCCCTACCACAAGCCAACTCGCAATAGGTGAAGGGTTTACCTGTATTGGGGGGATGAATGGATTTTAATGCCGTTGCTAAGGAAAGTTTTAGGGGGCTTAATTCCCCATAGAAACCGTTGGTATAATTAATTTCGGAAACGTAGCCTTCACTCCAAACCATGATTAAAAATAAATAAAGTGTGCTGAAAAATTACCCTAAACTCCTGATAGCTTCGAGTAATCCTTTAGCTTTGTTGATGGTTTCCTGATACTCCTTATCGGGATCAGAATCTGCCACTAATCCAGCCCCTGCTTGAAGATAAACTCGGTGGTTTTCTGCCCCTTGGGCTTTTTCTACAATCATGGTGCGGATAGTGATGGCGGTATTTAATTGACCTTCAAAGTTATAATAACCATATACCCCAGAATAAGGTCCTCTCCTTTCAGGCTCTAATTCGTTGATAATTTCCATGGCTCGGATTTTGGGAGCACCGCTGACAGTACCTGCGGGAAAAGCCGCTTTGAGTAAATCCCAAGGGGTATATTTTTCTTCTAATTCCCCTGTAACGTTGCTGACGATGTGCATTACGTGGGAATAACGCTCAATTACCATCAATTCATCTACAGTAACAGTACCTTTATGGCATACCCTACCGAGATCATTTCTGCCTAAGTCCACCAGCATAACATGTTCTGCGATTTCTTTGGGATCTTGTAATAAATCTTGGGCAAGGGCTTGATCTTCTTGGGGAGTTTTGCCCCTAGGGCGAGTTCCCGCAATGGGGCGTAGGGTGGCTTTGGTTTTGCCTTGTTCGTCTTTTTCGGCTTTTACCATCACCTCGGGGGATGAGCCGATTAACTGCCATCCATCGAAGTTATAGAAAGCCATGTAGGGGGAGGGATTTATTAATCTGAGGGAGCGATATAATTCAAAGGGATGTCCGCTGTAATAAGATTGTAGTCTTTGGGAAATTACTACCTGAAAAATATCCCCCGCTTTGATGTATTCCTTGGCTTTGGCAACACTGGCGGTAAATTGTTCTTTGGTGGTGTTACTCTGATAGTTTTCTAAATTAGTCGAATTAACGGGTTTATTGGGGTTAAACTCCAAGGGTTTGGCGGTGGTGGGTAGGGGTAACTGGAGTTTGAGGACTAATTTATTAATTTTGTCACAGGCTTGTTGATAGATTTCTTCTAGGGTAAGGTGTTTTTGTCTTAAGTCTGCATAGGCGATCGCCCATATTTTACGTTTTACCTGATCAAAAATCAAGAGATTATCCACTTGCATCCACATCCCATCGGGTAAATCACCCTCCTTGGGTGGATACACTTTCACCTTGGGTTCAATCCAAGAAATCAACTCATAACCCCAATAACCAAACAAACCGCCAATATCGGGGGGAAGTTGGGGTAAATGGACAGGTTTAATAGACTCGAGACAACTAGAAAGAATATCGAAAGGATTACCAGTAAAAACCTCTACCTTGCCCTGCCGATGGGTTTTGGTGGTATGATGTCCCCTAGCTTCTAGTGTCCAAACAGGATCACAACCCAGAAAACTATAACGTCCGAGGTTTTCTCCACCTTCCACTGATTCCAATAAAAAACTGTAGGGTTGATCTGCGCATACCTTATACCAAGCGGAAACAGGGGTTTCTAAATCTGCCACTAATTCTTGATAGACAGGAATAAAGTTTCCTTGGTTGGTTAACGAAGAAAATTCATCGAAATCAGGGTAAATCATTAATTACCAGTAACTTGTAAGAAATATAGAGCAACATCTATCTTACCATAAAAAAGATAGGCAATGGTTAGGTTACAGGTTGCAGGTTGCAGGTTTAAAATACGATCTGCTTTTATTAGTTTCTTGATGGAACTAAATACCAGAAAATTAATTAACATACAGTTTTTGTAAATTCTTAACAAGGGGTTTAAAACCCTTGCCTCCCTGACACCCGATACCTGTCACCTTTACAAGACTATAAATTTTATCCTGAACTCGGGTTAGTTAGTGTAGGGTGGGCATTGCCCACCATCAAAAAAGTTAAGTAAGGGGCAAAAGATAAACCAAACCGAAAAGGATGATCCAAACCACATCCACAAAATGCCAATATAACTCCGCAGCTTCCACACCAAAATGATTTTCGGCTGAATAATGACCAGCCTGGCGCGATCGCCATAAAACCGCCAAAATAAACGACAAACCAGCGGCAACGTGCAAACCGTGGAAACCAGTCAACACATAAAAACAACTAGCAAAAAGATTGTCCGTCAAACCAAAACCAGTGGTAGCATACTCGTAACCCTGCCCGGCTAGGAAAATCGCCCCCATCAGGGCAGTAATGCCAAACCAGACTCTTAAACCCTTTTCATCATTATTTTTAATGCAACTTTGCCCCTTGTGCATCACAAAGCTACTAGAAATTAGAATAACGCTATTAATACCGGGTAAAAGTAACTCTAACTCAATATCACCCATGGGCCACTCAGGCATGGTGGCATAGTAAATCATATAGGCACTGAAAAGACCAAAAAAGATCATACTTTCCGCCACCAAAAATAACACCAAACCAAACATCCTAAAATCAGGATGTCCATGATGTCCACCTTCGGCTTCTTTTTCATAACCGACGGTAACTTGTGAATTTATATCTGTACTTTGCATAATTACTTATTTTCTTATAATGTGCATAAAATCTTCAGAAGAAGAGGGGAATGGTGGGCATTACCCACCCCAGTATGAGAGATGATTTCCCCCCAAACTTGGGGGGTTAGGGGGGCTAGAAATTATCAATTATTTAACTCCCACATCTGCCAACATATCCGAGACAGTTTCCTCCTCATAGTCATATTCTTCATCAATACCATAATCATAAGGCCCACTCCATAACACAGGCTCCTCCTCGAAATTTTCGATAATTGGAGGGGAAGCGGTTTGCCATTCAAGGGTAAGCGCACGCCAAGGATTACGCTCGGCTTGGGTACCTTTAAATAGAGTCCACACCATATTAATCAGAAAAGGAAGGGTAGAGATTGCCATGGTATAAGCCCCTGCGGTGCTAAGGAGGTTGAGGGGTTGAAATTCCACATCATATAAAGCGATACGGCGATTCATCCCCATCAAGCCCAATTGGTGCATGGGCATAAAGGTAAGGTTTAAGCCGATAAAGGTAAGGATAAAATGTAGTCTGCCTAAACCTTCATGGTAGTTTTTCCCTGTCATTTTCGGGAACCAGTGGTAAAACCCAGAAAATAGGGCTAGGGCGGAACCTCCAAACAATACATAGTGGAAATGTCCGACCACAAAATAGGTATCATGGACATGAATATCGAAGGGTACAGAGGCTACCATTACCCCTGTGATACCGCCGATGAGGAAGGATGATAAAAAGCCGATGGCGAATAACATGGGGCTATTAAGTTCAATTTTACCGCCCCACATGGTGGCACACCAACTAAATACCTTAATTCCTGTGGGTACAGCGATTAACATGGTGGTAGCCATGAAAAACATCCTTAACCATCCGGGGGTGCCACTGGTGAACATATGGTGAGCCCAGACAATTAAACCTAGGAAACTGATGGCTAAACTGGAATAGGCGATCGCACGGTACCCAAAAATAGGTTTCCGAGAATGTACAGGAATCACCTCGGACACAAGCCCAAAGAAGGGCAAAATCATGATATATACCGCAGGATGAGAGTAGAACCAAAATAGGTGTTGATAAACCACGGGATCACCACCACCAGAAGGATTGAAGAAATTTGTCCCTGCCATCAAGTCAAAGGAAAGCAGAATTAATGCCCCTGCCAATACGGGGGTAGAAAGCAAAATGAGGGCAGAAGTTGCCAACATCGACCAACAAAATAGGGGCATACTGTGCAAATCCATATCCTTCATGCGCATTTTCAGGATGGTAGTGGCGAAGTTGATACCCCCTAAAATGGACGATGTACCCAATAATAGTAGGCTCAAAATCCAAAATTCCTCACCCCATTTCCCCGTCATCAAACTAAGGGGAGGGTAAGAAGTCCAACCCGATTGGGGTGCACCCACAAGAAAGCTACTGAGTAACAGAATGCCCCCTGGGGGAATCATCCAAAAGGCGATCGCATTTAAGCGAGGAAAAGCCATATCATCAGTACCAATCATCAAAGGAATCAGATAATTAGCAAAAGCCGCCCCCGCAGGTACAATCCACAAAAAGATCATAATCGTACCATGGAGCGTAAAAATCTGATTATACAACTCAGGGGAAACAAAATCGGGATCAGGGGTAGCCAACTCCGTGCGTACCACCTCCGCAAACGCTCCGCCAATGAAATAAAACAAAAACGAAGTAACGAGATATTGAATACCAATTACCTTATGATCCGTATTAAAGGTAAAGTAATCAATTAACTTACGCTCCTTGTGGTGCGTATTTTCCGAAATACTGTTGCTTGACATAAAAAATATTACTATGAAAAATTTTTAGAAACTACAAAAAATTATTAATCAAGAAACTAGAGAATCATTGATCATTGAGAATGGATAGTTAAAAACACCAGATGATTATCCAAATTAATAACACCATTGCCCATTGCCCATTCCCTACTGTAATTGTTTCAAAACATCCTCATCAATACCTAAATGATGGGAGTGCATTTGTAAACGACTTTCATCCGTCATCGGTGCCGATAAACTTGCCATGGTATCAGCCTTTTCTTGGGCATTAGCAAAAGTATTATCCTGTACCCATTGCTCATACTCCTCCTCACTGTGGACATAGAGAAAAGTTTTCATACCACCATGATAAGGGCCACACAACTCCGCACAGATAATCGGATATTTACCCTCCCGATTGGCAATAAAAGTCAAATTGGAATCCCTACCCGGTAAAACATCCTGTTTTAACCTAAGCTGAGGTACCCAAAAAGCATGGATAACATCCCCTGCCTTCATATTTAACTTAACCCTTTTATTTACAGGCACATGAAGCTCACCAGAAACAATACCATTATCCTGTCCAGTGAAAATCCACGCATACTGAATACCATTCACATCCACCTCCATATCAGCATTGGCATTACCAATACCTAAAGATAAATGTCCTTGGTGAGGATTATAAGCAACCATTTTGCCCTGATTGCCACCTTCTGCCATCTGCATTTCCTCTTGGGGAAAATCCCTCGAAGTTTCGGGATCTAAACCCCCCAGATTGTTATATACTTCAAAACTGTATAATGCCAAGATAAACACAATTACCGTAGGAATGGCAGTCCAAACAATCTCGAGGGGAACATTACCCTCAATGCCTGGCCCATCGGTTTGATCACCTTTTTTGCGCCTAAATCTGATCATGCAGTAGACGATTACCCCTTCCACAATGAGGAATAATCCCGTTCCAATGGTCATCATTAGGTTAAATAATTCGTCAACGTCTTGCGCTCCTTGAGATGCTTCCACAGGCATTAAGCCGTGGTTTTGTCCATACCACAAACTGATCAGGGTTAGAGCGATTCCTGCGATCAGCGTGATAATATTACCGGGAATATTCACAATTATTTATCCTAATCTTGTTCGATAATTTAACTATCTAGTTCCTAGGATAAGATAATTTTTTGGATCTGTTACGATTTTGTTATGTTTGTGTGACCATTCTTTAGGTTTTTTTTAGACTTGAAACCCTAAATACCGTGGCTTTTGCCCAATACCCAATGACGACGGAAAAAGCGATATAGGGATGATTCCTCAAGGGATAAATAAATGGGGCGCCCATGAGGGCAAGTGTGAGGATTTCGGGTCATTTTCCATCTATTTACCATGTCTTGCATTTGCTCTATGGTCAATTTTATACCGTTACGAATGGCACTACGACAGGCAACGGCTACCATGGCACTGTCCACATTTCCCCCCCAGCTTAACTCCATCAGGGCATCGGCGACATCATCCCTTTGAGCCAACATTTGAGGAACATTACGCACTGCCCACAAATCCTCCCCAAAACTTTCTATGTCTAGTTGTAGATTGTTTAGTTGTTCCACTTGTTTAGGTAAAAGGTTTTCAAGAATAATGGGCTGAGGGAGAGGTATTAGTTGCCAATTATCTTGTAATTGTTCGTACAATATCCTTTCGTGGGCAATATGTTGTTCAATTAACCACATTCCTTGATCATGTTCAGCGATAATATAGGTGTTTCTGGATTGGGCGATTACTTGTAAATTGATTAAACCAATACTTGCTTTTTCTTCAATTTTTTTAGTTTTTTCTTCTATGTGATAAAGAGTTTTATTTTCTGCTACTTTAAGGATATTTTCTACCCTTGAGTTAGGTATTTTTTGATCAATATTATTGTCAGTAATCTTAAAAATATTATTAATAGCTGATTTAATTTGTTCTTGCCAAAAATCTATATTATGTAAATAAATTTCAGCTTTGGCAGGATGTCGATTCCAGTCTATTTGTTGAGGAGAAGTTTTGAGGTGTAAAAATATGACGGGAAAACGATCGCGCCCTAGGGTACGATGAAAAGCTGAATAGATGGATGATTCTAGTTCAGGGGATTTGATAACCCTACCATTCAAGCCTATTTTTACCCAATCAGGACGGGGGCGAGAAAGGCGATCAGGTAATCCTAAGACTAGATCGAGATGTGATAAACCATTTTCTTCGGGGGTATTGATGGTTATTTGTTGAGCAGTTAAATCATGATATTTGATGGTTTTAGACAGTTGAGAAAGTATTTTTTTTATCTCATTATCACCATTAATATAAAGTATTAATTTATCATCGACAAATAACTGCCATGTCACTTGAGGATGACATAAAGAAAGTTGTCCTATGAGGGTTTGAATTTGTTTTATTTGTTGTTTAAAAGGGGGATTAGCTTGGCGACGCAGGGGAATATTTTTAAATAAGTTTTCCACCGTAATAATAGTCCCAGGGGCGATCGCCACGGGATTTATGGTACTACAATGATTATTATGGCAACAAATCTCATAACCACAATCATCCGCCACCCGACTAACAATTTTTACATCCGCCAATTGGGCAATACTATGTAATGCCTCCCCTCGAAAACCAAGGGTATTAATACGATGCAAATCTCCACAATCTTTAATTTTGCTTGTAGTGTGGGCTTGGGTACACAAAAAAAGATCATCCCTATCCATACCCTTACCATTATCCGCCACCTGCACCCGCCACAAAGAAGGCTGAACTGAAATTACCACACGCCCTGCCCCAGCATCCAAGCTATTTTCTGCCAACTCCCTCACCACCGCCGTTAGGGAATCTATCACCTCCCCAGCGGCAATAAGTTTGATGACATCCATAGGAAGTTTTTGAATTAACATCACTCAACAATTAACAATGGACAATTAACAATTAAAACTCATCACAATCTATACCAATTGTGTTCAATTATTTCTTATTCTCTACTTCGCCCACTTTTTACTTTATCTTGGTATATTTATTTTAGCTCTTCCGTAAGAAGCCTCACACCTAGTTTTCGAGAAAAAATATAATTAAACAGGTGTGAGATGAATTACGGGCAAGGTTTATGGTACGATACACTTAATCGGTGCTAGAGAGATGTAGCCGTAGTCGGCGAACTCCCCGTTGTATAAAGGCTAGAGACTACCTGTCAATTAATTAATTGATAGCCCCAATACTTCACTGTTCCTCTTGTACGCAATAAGCATAAATGAACAAAAGTGGGTGACAAAACTAAACCAATTTATGACCTTTGGGACGAGGGGTAAAGCCTATCGCCAGAAAGTAAGACTCGTTACTTCTAGGAGTAAAAAGCATTTTTTTGGGTAGGAAGCCATCACCATAATCTTTGATTTGGTGTTTGGTAGTTCACTAACAATCCACTATATATAAAGAATATGGCAGGTAAAATAAAAAAAGGATCCTTTGTAAAAGCAATCAAAGAGAAATTAGAAAACAGTCTCGAAGCCAAAGCCAGTGATAGTCGTTTTCCTAGCTACATATTTGAAAGCAAAGGAGAAATCCTCGACTTAAACGATGAATATGCCCTAGTAAAATTTTACACCCCTACCCCTAATGTTTGGTTTCGTCTTGATCATTTAGAAGTCATCGAATAATAATTCAGTTACCATGGCAGAATCCATTTATCTCTCATCCTGTAACAAACTAGCTAAAGTATCCATTATTGGTGCTGGAAATGTGGGGCGCACCCTTTCCCAACGACTGATAGAAAGAAACTTGGCTGATGTATGTCTTTTGGATATTGTGGAAGGTTTGCCCCAAGGTATCGCCCTTGATTTAACAGAAGCTCAGGGTTTACAATCCCATCATTGTGAGATCATGGGTACTAACAATTATGTAGATACTAAAGACTCGGATATTGTGGTTATTACTGCAGGGGTTGCCCGAAAACCGGGCATGAGTCGGGATGATTTATTAAAAATCAATGCCAAAATCGTCACCGAAGCCACCCAAAAATCCCTCTATTATTCTCCTAATGCCATTTATTTAATCGTTACCAACCCTTTAGATGTAATGACCTATTTGGTATGGAAAACCAGTGATTTGCCCTATGATAGGGTGATGGGCATGGCGGGGGTATTGGATTCTGCAAGGTTAGAAACTTTTATCGCCTTTGAGTTGGGAGTGTCTATCCATGATGTGCAAGGGATGGTATTGGGAGGGCATGGAGATTTGATGTTACCCATTCCTCGCTATTGTACCGTTAGCGGTATTCCTATTACGGAGTTATTGTCACCCGAAACCATCGATAAATTAATTCAACGCACGAGAGATGGTGGTGCAGAAATTGTCCGTTTACTCAAGACGGGTAGCGCTTATTTTGCCCCTGCCTCTTCGGCTTGTTATATGATTGAGTCAATTTTGTTTAATCAGTCTCGGTTGTTGACGGCGGCGGCCTATGTACAGGGAGAGTATGGTTTGAATGATTTGTTTTTGGGGGTACCTTGTCGGGTGGGTAGTAATGGGGTTGAGCAAATTTTGGAGATCAAATTAACTACTGAGGAGAGGGAGATTTTGCAACGGTCGGCGAGGTCGGTTCGTGATAGTATCGATATAGCTTTAAGTTTTTTGTAAATGATTGATAGAGAAGAAAATCGCCCTTCGTGGGATGAATATTTTATGTTGATGGCTAAACTAGCCGCTACTCGTTCCACCTGTTTAGCTTTTCCTGTGGGTGCTGTGATTGTCAAAAATCGTCAGGTGTTGGCGACGGGTTACAATGGTTCTCCTTCTGGTTCGGTACATTGTACGGCTCAGGGCTTTTGTTATGAGGGTTTGAGCAGTTGTGATGCTAGTAAGGATTTACCTTCTAGGGCTGTTCATGCGGAGGCAAATGCGATCGCCCTTGCCGCCCGTCATGGTATTTCTACCGAGGGCGCCACTATCTATGTTACCCTTGAGCCTTGTATTTCTTGCCTAAAGTTAATTATTTCGGCAGGTATCAAAGAGGTTTTTTATGAAACTAACTTTAATATAGGCGATCGCCTCACCGTCAGGGATTATTATGTACAAGATGGACTAATTAAGCTCCATAAAATGACCATTCGGGATGGGGTAGCTGTCAAAAGCGGTGAATTTTTAACCAATCCCGTTTCAGTCAAAGATGGGGAAATAACTAGGTAACAATTGATAATTGATAATTGATAATTATTCTTTAATATCAAGTTCGCAACAATAATGACAATCGAAAGTCCCCCCTCTCCCCTTTCAAGGGGAGATGTCGAAGACAGAGGGGTAGGGATTTAGAGGGCAATCCTATTGCCCAATCTACAATTGAGATAACAAATTTTGAGTCATAGTAGTGGGGTTTTCCGCCTGCATAATCGCCCTTACCACCGCAGTACGATTTGCCCCTGCTTTGACCACATCAGCGATATTGGTTTCGTCAATGCCCCCAATGGCAAACCAAGGCACTGTAGCATTAGCTTTTGCATAACGGACATACTCTAATCCCGCCGCCTTTTTACCCGCTTTGGTAGGGGTTTCATACACAGGGCCCACTCCAATGTAGTCAACCCCTTCCCCCAAAGCCTTCGCCATTTCTTGGGGGTTAGTGGTGGATTTACCAATGATTTTATTTGCCCCTAACATTTGTCTGGCTAAACCCACAGGCATATCAGTTTGCCCTAAATGTACACCGTCTGCATTTACTGCCAAAGCGATGTCGGGGCGATCATTTACAATAAATAAAGCACCGTATTGATGGCATAATTGTTTTAACTTATACGCCTCCTTGAGTTTGACCAAATCATCCTCATTTTTGTGGCGATACTGTACCAGTTTCAAACCCCCTTTCAAAGCCGACTCGATAACCTCCAAAAAATTATCCGCAGGCATCGTCACTAAATATAGCCTAGTTTTACTCAATAATTGATGGCGACACTTACCCACCAACTTACTTTCTAAACTATATACCTGATAACGCAACTGTTTCATACTAGAAGCAAATTCGCCATTGTATAACTTTGCATACTCTTCTAATACCCTCAAAGCCTCTTGTACACGGCAAAAATTCGCCTGTAACAAAGACTCTAAACTTTCCCTTTCCTCCTCATGAGGATGGGTTAACTGTGTTCCCGGATCATTAGGGGTATCCCGAGAAGTGCGTAAATCATCACTGTGCCAACTGCCCAACTCCTGACGCATATCCTTACACACAGAAGCACTATCACCATCATTCAAGCCAAAACGACACCATTCTTCGATGATTCTCAGCCCTTCCCTTGCCCTGTCTAAATTAGCATCCAAAATTCGATATATAGCAGTTTTTTGATTTATCATATTAGTTAATTTAAATGAAATAGTCATAATAAAACATTGTAGGGTTACATTACCCACCCATAATGTTTTTAGTTTATTTTCTCGGGTTTTATTCTTCAACCAAAAGGTTATTATTCACACACCCGAACCCGAGCCACCGTATCAACAATTTGATCAGTTGTTTCTCTCAAAGTAACTCCACTTTCCATAGATTTATTAACCATAATACTTACTACCAAATCAGGATAATTTTCTACCTCTAAATAACCAGAAAGGGCCGTCACTCCAGTTAAAGTTCCTGTTTTTGCTACAAAATTTCCTTGACTTATACTATCTTGAAACCGATTTCTCAGGGTACCATCAACCCCTGCCATGGGTAAAGATTGACGAAACATCTTGCCATGTTCGGTGTTACTTATACCTTGAAGGACGGCTACCATTGCCGAAGGAGTAATTAAATTTTGGCGAGAAAGCCCCGAACCATCCCGCAGATTATAGGCTTGAGGATCAACATTGATAGTGCTTAAAACTGCTTTTTGTTCTTCAAATTGACTAACATTTTCACTTCTTAATTGTCTTAATAAAATTTCCGCAAAAAGATTATTACTATCTTTATTAGTAGTATTAACAATCTCAGAAAAAAGCTCTGATTTTATTTCCATTAACTGATTTTCAGAAGTTAAATGATCGACAATATTAGCATTAACAATGCGAGTGGATGAAACAGAAATATTTTGATTTCTGAGGGCAACTTGTAAACTATCTAAAAAATATTGGTGGGGATTGGGGATTGATAACCACCACTGCCGAGATTCTTGATTTACTCCTAACTCTCCCGTCACTTCTAGGGTGGACTCTCGCCAATTAGGAATTAATCTAATGTTATTATCATCAGGATTATCGGTGGTAATGACATTGTTAATCACTCGCCACTGCCTTCCTGCCATATTATCAGACCATTGAATAGTGGCAGGTTGATTGACTCTTTGTCCCAAAAAACTCATAGTCACAGTGTTTTGATTGAGAATAATATTACCCACAGGAGGAGCATAGTAATAGGGTAAATCAGAGTTTTCCCATGTACCATTGATAATGTCACTAAAAGGAGCATTATCTTGGATAATTAACTGATTTATGCCAGTAATTCCCCGATCTCTTAAACTTTGGGCTATTTCATCAAGTTTTTCGCTGGTAATGGTAGGATCTCCCTGACCTATAATGGTGAGAGTATCTATGTTGGGCATTTCCCCCGTGTAATGGATGGGAGTTGAAATTTGATGATCTGCCCCAAATTTGAGTAACGCAGAGGCGGTAGTTAATACCTTAGCATTGGAAGCTGGAATAAAGTATTTTTCATCATTGAGTTGATAAAGAATATTATCGGAGTTGAGATGTTGAACTAGCACCCCCCAAGTAGCCCTTTGATGGATAGGATTATCTAAAATTGCATTAATTTCTCTAGCCAAATCCTGCTCACAAATGCGAGGATTTTGGGCTTTTACTTCATATCCATAAAAAGGGGTAATGGCAAATAAAAAGGAAAAAGCGATTTTTAGATTAATTTTGAGCATAATTTTTATTGGGGCAGTGACAAAATAATTGTAATGGTTAATCTACACCAACCATGGCTAAATCAGAAATTACCACATCAGCGCTATCAAGATGATGGGCTTGGGGGTTATGCCAACAAATGCCGATTACCCCCGCCGCACCTGCATTTTTTGCCATGGCAATGTCTCCCTGAGAATCACCTATCATCAAGGTTTTTTGGGGGGAAACATTCATCTTTTCACAGGCTTGAAGGAATAAGCGTGGATCTGGTTTTGAAAGTCCGCTATCTACGCCCATGATCAGATTAATGTAGGGGATTAGTTGGTGATTTGCCACAAAATCAGCGACCCCTTTGGTGCTGTCGGCGGAGAGGATGCCGAGGGGTAATCCTGCCTCTGATAGGGTTTGTAATACTTCTAAACTTCCTGCAAATAGGGGGGAGGTGTTGCCTCGATTGGGAAGGGATTTATCAGCTTCATCAAAGCCTTTTCTGGCAATGTTGAGAGATTCAAACCAGCTTCTACCTGTTTCGGCGATATATCCTGCGGAGACAATGAGGTTTTCTTGGTGACTACCTACTGCCATTAACCCTGTGGGGTTGAGATAGTCTGCTTCTACGCCATACGCCATTAAGAGGGGTTCGCCAATACCGGGGATTTGGGCATCAATTAATCTGGCACGTTTGAAGGCTAGTTCTCGTAAAAAGCTCTCGGAGTCTGCTAATGTGCCGTCTTTGTCGAAAATGATGGCTTCTATATTTTCAAATTTTTTCCCTTTACAGGTGATGGTTTTCATTATTATTTTTGGCTAGAAGGTTTAAATATACTTTGTTTACGCTGAAAATTCTTAGCTTATTCTACTATGAATAAAAAAGTGAGGCAAAAGAGGCTTTTTAATGATTTTTTTTAGATAAATATTATGTTGTAGCCTTTATTCTATAAGGATTTTAACTTGTAATCTGTAACTTGATACCTAATACCTACCCTTATGAGTTCACTTTTTGGGCAGACCAGAAAATATATTAAGGGCAAAATCATGATATTCTTATGTGGGTTTATTAGGGTGTGCATCCCTAATAAGAAGTATTGTTGATGAAAATAAAGAAAAAAGTTGATGGAAAAGAGCGTTACCCCAGAAACCAACTCAGAACAGAATATACAAACAACCTTCACCGTTGAAGAAATCCAGGATTTATTACCCCATCGTTATCCTTTTGCTTTAGTAGATCGCATTATTGATTATGTACCGGGAGAAAAGGCGGTAGGCATTAAAAATGTCACTATCAATGAACCGTATTTCCCCGGACATATTCCTGGAAAGCCTTTGATGCCGGGGGTTTTACAAATAGAAGCCATGGCACAGGTGGGGGGAGTTATTTTAACTCTTTTGCCCGGTATGAGGGGAAAATTTTTCGCTTTTGGGGGCATCGATAAGGTTCGTTTTCGTCGTCCTGTAGTACCGGGAGATCAATTAATTATGACTGTGGAACTATTGTCCCTCAGACGTAATCGTATTGCTAAAATGCAAGGGCAAGGTTTAGTTGATGGTCAACTAGCTGTGCAAGGAGAAATGTTATTTTCTTTGATCGACTAATTTCATCGTTAATACAATTTTAAATAACCGTGATACATCCTACTGCGATTATTGATAAAAAGGCTGAATTAGATCCTACCGTCACCGTTGAACCTAATGCGGTAATTGGGGCAGGGGTAAAAATTGGGGCGAATACCGTTGTCGGTGCTAATGTTGTCATCCAAGGTAATACGGAAATCGGTGCTGATAATAAAATTTATCCGGGGGCGGCTATTGGTTTAGATCCCCAAGATTTGAAGTATAAGGGCGCTCCTACGGGGTTAAAAATAGGCGATCGCAACTTAATCCGTGAATTTGTCACTCTCAATCGAGCCACAGAAGAGGGAGAATATACCATTATTGGGAACGATAATTTATTGATGGCCTATGTCCACGTAGCCCATAACTGCATCATCAAAGATAGAGTGGTCATCGCCAACTCCGTCAGTTTAGCTGGTCATGTGCAGGTGGACTCTAAAGCCGTCATTGGCGGTATGTTAGGAGTACATCAGTTCGTGCGAATTGGTACCATGGCAATGTTAGGGGGTATGAGTCGCATTGAAAGAGATGTACCGCCTTTTATGTTGGTGGAAGGAAATCCATCGAGGGTAAGGGCTTTAAATAGTGTTGCCCTGAAACGAAATAACTTCAGCCCAGAAGAAATAAAAGAGCTTAAAGAAGCCTATCGTATTCTATATCGCTCAGGACTCATCCTTGACCAAGCCCTAGAAAAATTATCGACCATGATAAGTAATGATAAAATCAAGACTCTTTATGAGTTTATGGTCGCTTCTAGCACAGATTCCTCTCGCCGAGGGCCTATCCCAGGGAAAAAGAATTAATTGTAGTAGGGGTGAGTGATAATAATCAAGACACCCTAACTATTTTCATTAACAACTTTTTTGGCAGATACAAGGGCATCAATTACCTGACTAGAATCAATTAGTCTTTTTAAAACTACTTGACCGATATTACTATTCTTTTTTGCCTCTGGAGTAGAGGGCATAACCTCTACCATTAATACAGCT
Source organism: Cyanobacterium stanieri PCC 7202 (assembly GCA_000317655.1). Lineage (NCBI taxonomy): Bacteria > Bacillati > Cyanobacteriota > Cyanophyceae > Chroococcales > Geminocystaceae > Cyanobacterium > Cyanobacterium stanieri. The sequence goes on along the minus strand of CP003940.1, from coordinate 440,503 downwards.
TCTTCCACTTCATAAAGCCATAAAATTTCTCCATTTTCTTCTATGCCAATTTTGAGACAACTAATATGGGGAGGGCGGCGCCATGTCACCGTATCCCATAAACCTCCCCTTTGCCACACTCGCTTATAACCCCAACCCTCAGTTAAAAAAAAGTATTTCATTAATTGTCCTTTTATGATATTTCTTTTTATTCTCAAAATTTAACGTAAGTTGAGGCTTTATTATCTATTAATTATTTTGATGGGGTGAGTACAAAATACTCCCTGCAAAAAAGGGAGAAAAAGTAAGAATAAAAAACATTCGTACCATTTGCATGGTCAAAACCATTCCCGAATCTCCTCCTAATTCTAGGGCGGTGGCTGTCATAGTGTTTAAGCCTCCGGGGGTAGTACCTAAAAGGGAACTCATCATATCTAGTCCTGTGATTTGATGAAATTCGTAACCGATGATAAAGCAAATGATGATTAAGAAAATTACTAAAATAATTTCGATCAGCACTGCTTTTAATAGTTTGTTGATGGTTTGCAGGTCAAATTTTATCCCCGTGGATAAACCAAGTAAAAATAAGCCGATGCTGAATATGATGGGGGGAATGGTGGTGGGGATAAACCAAAATAAAATTAGGCAACTAAAAAAGGGGGCAAGGAAAAGATTTGATGGCAGTTTGATTAGTTTACCAATTTGGATGGCGAGGGTTACAGTAAGGATAATTAAAACGGTTTTGACAACGGCGGTTAGGATGGAAGTGGGTAAGTCTGCGGTTATTAATAGTTCGTTGGTGGGGGTAAAACAAATTTCTGGATTACAAGATTCGATTATGGGTGTACCGAGGACGGGGGTAGAAAAATAAAAGCCGACGATGTTGGGTACTATGAGGGATACCAGTAAAATCCTGACATATTGTAATACAGTAACGGCGATCGCATCTGCCCCCATTTCTTCACTCATGGCAACCAAACTCGAACCTGCCCCAGGGATAGAACCCAAAAAACTAGAACAGGGGTCAATTTTAGCTATTTTACAAAGCAAAAAACCATTTAATAAACTAAATATTCCCGTGATAAAAATAGCACCGAATAAGGGTAATAAATAGTGTCGGGCATCCACCAAACTATCTAGGGAAAAGTGACTAGCCGTCACAACGGCAATCATTCCTTGTCCTACCATACCAAAAGAGTGGGGAAATGATTCCATTTTGCCCTTGACCATGGAAAAAATAATGGCGACCAATAGAGGTACTAAAAACCAAGCCACAGGAAAATGAAGATAATCAAAGATAAAAGAAAAAGTTAACGCCAATAACAACAGACTACAGAGGGCGAAAATTTCCCCATTATCAATGGTGATAGTTTTTGTCATTTCATAGTATTGATAATCGAACCTATGTTAATTTTAGGTTAAGAAACTACAAATGTTAATTTTTGGTTAAGAAATGAACCCATTTTGTCCTTAGATTGGATAGATAATCAAGACACTAGAAAAGGTCAAGTTATTGTAGTATTAATAGGGATAAATTAGTTTTAAAAATTGTTATGGGTTCTTATATTGAAATTGGCGATCACAAAATAACTCAAGAAAATGTATTTTCTATTTTGGCCGAAAAACAAATTATTATACCCTTAGCTACCGAAATTATTTTAGATGGTGCGATCGCCGATATTGAATGTACCCCAGAGGAAAAAAATATGGCCTATCAACAATTTTTTAATCAAATGAAGATAGCACCCAACGACCAACAACAACTCAAGGCATGGTTAGAAAGAAATTACATGACCCTAGAGCAATTGGAAAATAGAGTTTTAAGGGGTATCAAACTAGATAAATTTAAAGAAAAAACCTTCGGCCCTCAACTAGAATCCTACTACCTAAGAAGAAAAAGAGAACTAGATCGAGTCATTTATTCGATGATCAGAACTAAAAATGTAGGACAAGCCCAAGAATTATTTTTCAGAATCCAAGATGATGGACAAGACTTTGCCGTCCTTGCCAGAGAATTTTCCCAAGGCCCCGAGGCAGAAACTGGTGGGGTGGTGGGGCCAGTAGAATTAACAGTCCCCCATCCCCAAATCGCTCAACTATTGATGACTGCCCAACAAGGAAAGGTATTAGCACCCGTCAGAATTGGCGAATGGGTGGTAATTTTGCGACTGGAAAGATATATCCCTGCTCAATTGGATATGAATATCGCCAGAAGATTGATCGAGGAATTATTTAATAATTGGCTGAACAAGGAAATTCAAAATCAAGTTAAATTTCACCTCGAAAATTTTTCTGTCACTTTACCTGAAAATCCTTCACAACCATCGATGAATGGTCATGTAGAAAATACTCAGACCACAGGAAATAATTAATAATTAAGTTATCGTAGAAAAAAAATTAATATATTTTGATTTACGATGATATTTAAATATTTATTGCCCTTAACCTTGCTTTTTGTAGGGGCTTGTGAACTGGAACAAAATCAAGAAATTGCGTCTGAGTCCAACAATAACGATGATCATAACATTGAGACTCTTTCCACTAATACCCTTAATCCCGAGCCAATTATTATTGATTTGGAAGCATTACCAGAACCCTTTGCAACGGAAAGCGCCTCGGCACCTCCAGAAATTTTACCTATTCCCTCCGATAGGGTTTTTAATGTGCCAGAAGGTTTTGAGGTCAATGTTTATGCTGATGGTTTAAATAATCCCCGTTGGTTACAACTTACCCCTGAAGGGGATGTATTAGTCACCGAGACAAGGGATAATCGTATTACTCGTCTGGAGGATACTAATGGTGATGGGGTAGCAGATCAAAGATCAGTATTTGCTGATGTTAGTAATGGTTTGGATATTCCTTTTGGCATGGCATTTACAGATAATTACTTTTTCCTTGGCAATCATAATGGTGTTAGGCGATATTCCTATAGTTCAGGACAAAATCAGTTAGAAGGGGAAGGGGAATTAATTGCTACGTTACCCGGTGGCGGTTATAACCAACATTGGACAAGGAATGTAGTGGTTTCTCCTACGGAGGATAAATTATATGTGTCCATCGGTTCTCGTTCTAATAATGATGTGGAGGAGTTGCCGAGGGCTTCTATTCAGACCATGGATTTTGATGGAAATAATCAAGAAACTTTTGCTTTTGGTTTACGAAATCCCGTTGGGTTAGATTTTCACCCTTTGACTAATCGTTTATTCACTACTGTTAATGAGAGGGATGGCTTGGGGGATGATTTGGTACCCGATTTCTTTACCAGTGTGCAGGAGGGAGGGTTTTACGGTTGGCCTTATAGTTATTTTACCCCTGAATTGTTGGATCCTCGTCATACGGATAGTAATGGGGAGAGTGTTAATCCTGAGTTGGTGAGTCGTACGATTATGCCAGAGGTGTTGATTAAGTCTCATTCTGCACCGTTGGGAATGCAGTTTTATGATGGGGATACGTTTCCTGAAAGGTATCGTAATGGTGCTTTTGTGGCGTTTCGGGGTTCTTGGAATCGCAGTGAGGGTACTGGTTATAAGTTGGTGTTTGTGCCTTTTGATGAAAATGGGGAACCTCGAGGTTATTATGAGGACTTTCTGACGGGGTTTTTAACGGATCCTGCGGGTCCTTCTACTTGGGGTCGCCCGGTGGGGGTTTTGGTGTTGGATGATGGTAGTTTATTGTTTACGGAGGAGGCTAATGATGTGGTTTATCGGGTGCAATATGTGGGGGATTAAGGGTTTGATTGTAGTCGATTGAGGTTATCTATGGCTAATTGATAGTTAGGGTTAAGGGCGATCGCCCTTTGGTACCCTTCTATGGCTCTTTGTATGTTACCCATTTTTTCGTAGGATAGGGCCATATTATTGTGAGAGTCGAGATGATTGGGGTTTAAGTCAAGGGATTTTTGATAATCAGCGATCGCCCTTTGATAGTTTTCTCGCACTCGATAAACGTTACCCCGATTGTAATAGGCGATTTGATAATCAGGATCTAGTTCAATCACTCTGTTATAGTCCGCCATGGCTTGGTCATACAGTTCCAGGTTAAAATAACTGTTACCCCGATTGATAAGTGCATTGGTATCTTCCGCATCAAGGGTCAAAACCTCAGTATTATCCCGAATAGACTCCTCATAATCACCCAAATTGTAGTTGGCGATGCCCCGATTGTAATGGGCATTTTTGTAACTGTTATCAAGGGCGATGACAATATCATATTCAATGATGGCTTTTTCTTCTTCTCCCAAGTCTCTGTAGGTGTTACCCAGATTGTAATAAGCATGGGTATAAGTAGGATCTAGGTTAACAGCTTGACGATAATCGGCGATCGCCCTTTCATATTCTCCCAAAAACTTGTAGGCATTGCCACGATTGTAATAAGCCCTCATATAACGAGGATCTAATTCCATAATACGCTCATAATCGGCGATCGCCTTTTCGTATTCTCCCAAGGCATGATAAGAAATACCACGGTTATTATAAGCATCCACATAGTTGGGATCTTGACGCAAAGCAGAACTATAATGGATAATCGCCACATCATAACTCCCTCTATCATAGGCTCTATTACCTAATTCATAATATCGTGAGGGTAATAAATCCGAAAAATCACGGGAATTCACTTCCACAGACTCCGCCTCCACAGGATTAACCACATCAACCATCCTCCCAGAAGTTGGTAATAAAGCGTAAAGTGCGATCGCCCCGAAAGCCACAAAAGGAGATAACTGCAACACTTTTTTTAGCCTCCAAGATAAATTACCCTTGCGATCCAACTTTGCCAACTGCTGATGAGCAAAATCCCTTCTCTGATAAGCAAAACCATAACTTGGATCAATTCTAATGACATTCTGAAAACAATCCAAAGCATTTTTATAATCCTGCAACTCCAAATAATAGTTACCCCGCTCAAAATATAAATCAGCAGAACTTTGAGCCACCACATCCTCCACCTTATCCAAAGCCTCCAAAACCTCATCCACCGTCTGGAAACGCTTATTAATTCGACTCTCCACCAACTTATCCAATACCCTACCCAAACCCTCACTAATGGGATTTTTAACTAAATAATCTCGCCATACCCACTCCCCTTCCCCCGTATCAAATAAATCAAAAGGCTTGATACCCGTAATCAGATAAAGACAAGTCACCCCCAAGCTATACAAATCACTATAATAATTGGTCTTGCCAAAAGTCTGCTCAGGGGCTGAATATTGAGCAGAACCAATCACCGTACTTGTCACCGCCAAATCCGCATTTTGCACCACCTTAGACGCACCAAAATCTACCAAAAACCATTGATTATCCCTGGGACGACGGATAATATTTTCTGGTTTTATATCTCGGTGTATAACTTGATTGTCATGGACAAACTTCAACACAGGCAAAAGATTAAGCAATAAATCTCTTACTTTTTTCTCGCCAAAAACCCCCTCTAGGGCTAACTCTTGAGCCAAATTATCTCCATCAATAAATTCTTGTAATAGATACTGATGATTATCTTGGCTGAAATAATCAAAAAACTTCGGTATCTGTGGATGAGAGCCTAATTTTTCCAACTGCTTCGCCTCTTGGGCAAAAAGAGCCTTAGCTTTTTTTCGATTATTGCTACCCTGTGCTTGGGGTAAAAATTGTTTAATCACACATGGAGATTTAACCCCGTCAGCTTCATCTACCCCATAAAAAGTTCTGCCAAAACCCCCCTCCCCAATAATTCTGATGGCACGATAACGACTTTTGAGGATTAACTTGGACCCGCAATTTTTGCACGTATCATCATGGGGATAGTTTTCTGTTAGGCAGTCAGGATTAAAGCACTTACTCATGGCTCAACCTTGGGGCTAAAATTTAATTTTAGCATTTTGGAATCAATTGATAAAAATAAAATACCAAAAATTTAGATAACAACTCCACAGTATCAAAAGTAGGTATACAGCTAGGCTTAGGCTTAACTGAGGTGCACTCAGATTTTCCCTATAAGTCTCAGATTAACTTGCTAATTTTTTGATTAAATCTTTCTCTATGTTGGATAGTTTCCACGACAGATGCTGTAGCAACAACAGCAATTCTTAAACCTTATTGGATAGGATTGAGAGAATTATTGCTAGTCATATCAATTTTATAGATGGCTTTACTTGATCAATGATTAAATTATTTTGACGATGGGATTTTGTGCGTAACTAGTTATTTATGAATTTTCAGCTTCTTCATTAAATCAAATCACAATTTTTATTATCTAAATTATCAGCAATATTACTTAATAATAAATTACTAAAATATTAAACAACTTAAGTATTACTTAAGTGATGAAATCAATAAATATGATTATAAATTATCGTTATTTAGCTTTATATTTATATATATACAGGGCAATCAAGTGTATTTTGTGAATAAAATTTTCTGTTATAATACTCTTATAAGTAGAGTCATAAAAATGACAAAATAAGAGATTATATATGAAAAATTACACCATTTTAGTTGTTGATGATGAGCCAGATAATTTTGATGTTATCGAAACATTTTTGAGTGAAGAAAACTATAACTTACATTACGCTTTCAACGGCTATGATGGGATCGCCTGCTTAGAAGACGTACAGCCCGACTTAATTTTGCTTGATGTGATGATGCCTGAGTTGGATGGCATTGAGGTATGCAGACAAATAAAGGATAGACCAAAATGGAAAAGTATTCCTATTATTATGGTCACTGCACTAAACTCTAAAGAAGACTTATCCCATTGTTTAAAGTCTGGAGCGGATGATTTTATTGGTAAGCCTGTTAATAGTGTGGAATTAAAAGCTAGAGTAAAATCGATGTTGAGAATTAAGGCTCAATACGATCAAATTAGTGGATTTTCCGTCTTACAAAGAAACACTATCAACATCCTCGCAGAAAACATCAGACAGCTAACGGGTAATATTGCTATTAGTTTATCCCATGAATTAAACACTCCCTTAAATGGCATTATGGGTATTTTAGGAATTCTCAAAGCTGATTTTGATAATTTAGATAGGGAAGAAATATCAGAGTTATTAGATTTTGCACAGCTTTCTGCTAATAACTTAGTGAATGTAAGTAAAAGATTTCTCGTATTCTTAGAACTAGAAATTTCTAACTATAATCCTGATCGACAAATATCCATCAAAGGTGAATGTCCTTTTTCTACTTCTATGGTGACATCATTGACTCAAACACTTGCAGAGAAATCGGATCGCTCTGAAGATTTGGTATTTGACATAGAAGAGGCACAAGTTGAAATACAAGAAAAATATTTATGTATCATTGTTAAAGAATTAGTAAGTAATGCCCTAAAATTCTCTCAAAAAAATACGAAAGTTACTATTTCTAGTCAGATTAAAAATAACCAGTTACAGATTTCCATCGATAACTATGGTCGAGGTATGACACCAGAACAAATTGGTCAAATCGGTACTTTTATCCAATTTAATCGAAATAAATATCAGCAAGAAGGAATTGGTATCGGGCTTAAGTTAGTACAAATAATTACAAAAGCATGTGGAGGTACCATGCAGGTAAGTAGCATTGCAGGAGAAAGAATAAGAGTAACAGTTAGTTTGCCCGCTGTCGCACATTGAATATTTTTTGTTCTACCACAACGCTTTTTCTTCAACGACCAAGATAAGATAACAACAAATTATCCTTTTAATAATTCACATTGATAAGGTGAAAACGGATGCTAAATTATACTCCTCTGACCATTGAGCAATTACAAAAAGGGATTATTCGTCATCCCCTCACTGTATCGCCTCAAGCGACAGTCCAAGATGCGATCGCCCTTATGAGCGGCATTCGTTCTTCTTGTGAAACACCCTATCACCAAGATAATAATAAAAAATCCTTGGAGATAGAAGCTAGATCAAGCTGTGTTATCGTCGTGGACGGTGAAAAAGTCATTGGTATTCTCACCGAGAGAGATATAGTTCGTTTAACGATCAATAATCAAAGTCTAAGTAATATAATCATTGGGGAAGTCATGGTGAGTCCCGTGATTACCTTCCCCGAAAATCAATTTACGGATATATTCTCAGTTATTAATTTACTGTACCAACATAACATTCGTCACCTGCCCATTTTGGATGATCAAGAGCACCTTATCGGTTTGATTACCCACGAAAGTTTGAGACAACTATCTCGCCCCATTGACTTACTCAAATTACGGCAAGTCAAAGAAGTTATGATTCCCGAGGTTATTTGTGATGACGAAAAAGCATCCCTGATCAACATCGCCCGAAAAATGAACCACCATCAGGTAAGTTGTATTGTCATTACAAGAGAAAAAAAAATAGAAGCACAAATTAAGCAATTACCTATTGGCATTGTCAGTGAACGAGATTTAGTACAATTTCAAGCCCTAAACCTTGACTTTAACAACTATAAGGCAAAAGATGTCATGAGTTCTCCCCCTATTACCGTGGGATTGGATGAATCCTTGCTGACAGTTCAACACTTGATGGAAAAACATTTAATTCGTCGATTATTAGTCATCGGAGAACAACAAGAAATAAGGGGTATCGTTACCCAGACGAATATCTTAAAAGCTCTTAATCCTATCGAAATATATGGCATGGCTACCATGCTAGAAAAAAGAGTCAAACAATTAGAGCAAGAAAAATATGCTCTTTTACAAAATCGCAATCGAGAATTAGAAAAAACTGTTACACAAAGAACAAAAGAATTACAAAATAGAATCAAACGTGAACAATTAATCGCCGACATTAGCGATCATATCAGAGAATCTTTGCAACTTGACAACATTCTAAATACCTGTGTAGAAGAACTAAGAACCTTTTCAAAGTGTGATCGAGTCTTAGTATATCAGTTTAACCAAGATTGGAGTGGTGTTATCGTTGCCGAATCCGTTGGTAAAGGTTTACTCCAATCCATTGGAAATATAGTACAAGACTCTTGCTTTCAAGAATCCCTAGCGCATAATAGAATATTCACTACAACTGAAGTCATTGCTATTAATAATATTTATAATCATGGTTATCCCGACTGTTATATACAATTAGTTGAAAAATATCACATAAAAGCGAATCTAATCGTACCAATTCGCATACAAGGAAAACTATGGGGATTATTAATTGGTCATCAATGCCAAGACTTTCGACAATGGCAAGAAGAAGATACTAGCCTCTTTAAAGAAATTGCTAGTGCTCTAGCCATCGCCATTAAACAATCTATTAATTATCACAACCTAGAGAATGAATTAAAAGAAAGAAAAAAAGCAGAAGAATTACTAAAAGAAAGTGAAAATCGCTTTCGTCAATTGGCTGAAAATATAGATCAAGTTTTTTATTTAATAGATCGAGAAGAAGAGCAAATGCTCTATGTCAGTCCTAATTATGAATTGATTTGGGGTAAATCTTGTCAGAGTTTGTATGATGACCCTCAATCATACCTGAATATAATACATCCAGAAGATCGACATTTATTGATTCAAGCCAAAGAACTTCGAGAACAAGGCTTCCAAACCACATCAGAATTTCGTATCATTCGGCCCGATGGAGAAATTCGCTGGATTTTAAATCGTACCTTTCCTATCAAAAATTCAATTAATAACATCCATGAGCGAACTTGTGGCATTGCCGAAGATATTACTGAAGGCAAACTAAATGAGATCGAACTAACGAAATCTCAACAACAAATAGAAACTACTAGCTTTCGCCTCAAAGAAGCTCAACGAATAGCTAAATTAGGTCATTGGGAATATAATCACCTGCAAAATACCCTGTACTGGTCAAAACAATGCTACTCCATTTTTGGTATTTCCTCTTCAGAATTTACTCCCAGCTACGAAGGATTTCTACAATTAATACACCATGAAGATCGCACCTTAGTTAATCACTACTATAACGATCATTTAGAAAATCAAACCGATTATAATATTTGCCACCGCATAATTCGTACTGATGGTCAAATTAAATACGTACAAGAGCAATGCGAAACAGAATACGATGAAGATGGTACACCCTTAATTTCTAGGGGTACAGTACAAGATATTACCAAACTCAAAGAAGCAGAACTAAAACTAGCTCAATTAAACCAAGAACTAGAAACAAAAGTAGCCGAGCGTACTCAAGAACTATGGAATATCAACCACCTCCAAGCAATGATTCTTGACGGCACCGATTACGCCATTATTTCCATCGATTGTAATGGATACATAAAAACCTTCAATCAAGGTGCAGAGAATATGTTGGGTTATAAAGCTGATGAAGTTATTAATCAAGTTTCCCCCTTACAATTTGTGGATCAACAAGAAGCCGAAAATCATATAACAAAAATATCCCAGGAATTAGGACAAGAAACTCCCTTCGATATTAACGCTTTCACCATCAAATCAAGACTAGATATGGTTAATGAATTTACCATTACCCACATCCACAAAGACGGTACCCGTTTTCCTGTTCAGATGAGAATTAATCCTTTAAAAAATGAACAAGGGGAAATCGTCGGTTTTCTAGGCATCGGTAAAGACATTACCAAAGAAGAACAAGCCAGAAGCGATCGCAAACGTCACGAAATCGAAAGACAACAATTATTACAAGAACTATCCGCCTTTAAACTAGGCTTAGATGAATCTGCCATCGTTGCCATTACCGACAGCGAAGGAATAATCTCTTACGTTAACGGTAAATTTGTCAACGTGTCAGGCTATAGTGAAAATGAATTGATAGGTAAAACCCACAAAATAGTTAACTCAGGTTATCATCCCCGTAGCTTCTTCAAGAATCTGTGGGACACCCTTAAAAAAGGGGAAATTTGGCGTGGAGAAATTTGTAATCGTAGTAAATTAGGCTCGTTATATTGGGTCGAAAGTACCATCGTACCTTTCCTAGACCGAGAAGGTAATCCCTTTCAATATCTAGCCATTCGCTTTGATATTACAGCTCGAAAACTTGGAGAAATTAGAATTCGGAAGGAAAATACCTTCAGGCAACAGATTCTCGAACAAATGGGCGACGGACTATCTATTTCTTACGCAGTCAGTGAACATCCTTTTATCCGCTTTACTGTGTGGAATCCTAAAATGGAAATCATTACAGGTTATACCCTTGAAGAAATAAATAACCATGGTTGGTATCGCATTCTATGTCCACATTCTGAAAATCAAACCGAAGCCATCCAGAGAATCAAAACCATGGGGCAAGGAAGTAACCTTATAGGTATGGTTGAAGAGTGGGAAATCATAACCAAAACTGGTGATAAGCGTACCATTACCATTTCCACTTCTGTTCTTGCCCAAGAAGATAATCATAATTTTGTTCTAGCGGTTATCCAAGATATTACTGATAGGAAAGCAAAAGAAAAAGAAAATATCCTTTTAAAAGAGCAGTTAGAATTTGTCTTATCCTCTAGTCCCGCCATTATATATAATTGTGAAGTTAATCCCCCTAATTATCACCCCAAATTTCTGAGTCCCAATGTTCAAAGTATCCTAAAACATGATCATCAGAAATTTCTATCGGGTTCATTAGCCTGGCATGAATTTATTCACCCAGATGACGTATCAATGGTATTCCCAGAAATGGAAAAACAACTATTCACCAATGATCATTATCGTTGTGAATATCGCTTTTTGACAGGAGATAACGAATATGTCTGGTTACAAGATGAAATGATATTATTGCGTGATGAATATGGTAATCCTCTAGAAATTGTAGGTTATACAAGTAACATCAATGAACGTAAACAAGCCCAAATAGAATTAAAAAACAAAACAGAAGAACTAGATCAATTTTTTTCCCTCGCCATTGACTTACTCTGTATTGCCAATACAGATGGTTATTTTATTCGACTTAATAAGGAATGGGAAAAACTTCTCGGTTATCCTCTTAAACAATTAGAAGGCTCATTATTTTTGGACTACATTCATCCTGATGATTTATCTCTTACCCTTGAAGCCATCAAAGAAATACAACAGGGGTTAGAGATTGCCTCTTTTACTAATCGTTATCGTTGTGCCGATGGTAGCTATCGTTGGTTGGAGTGGCGCTGCGCACCTAAACAAAATTATATATACGCCGCCGCCAGAGACATTACCGACAGGAAAAAAAATGAGGAAGACATTAACAGACATTTAGCCGCCATCGAAGCAGCCATGAATGGTATTGCCATTTTACAGGGGGATAATTTTCTTTATGCCAATAAAGCCCACCATGAAATGTTTGGTTATCAGCAAGGCGAATTAATTGGCAAAAATTGGCGTATTCTCTATCATCCTAAAAAAATAAAACTGATCGAACAAGACATTTTCCCTGTATTAATGACAGATGGTGCATGGTATGGAGAAATAGAAGCCAAAAAGAAAGATGGTTCTATTTTTGATGAGGGTTTATCTTTGACAGTCACTGACAATAATTTATTAATCTGTATCTGTCAAGATGTTACCCTGAGAAAACAATACGAAGCCGAGAAATTAACCTTAATTGATACTATCCAAAGAAATAATCAGTTGCTCTCTATTATAAGTAAAGCTGAGTCTAAATTTATCACCGCAGAAAATCGTTTAACTATTTTTGAACAATTATTATCAGATTTACTGGAGTTAACCAATAGTGAGTATGGTTTTATCGGTGAGGTTTTATTTCGAGAGGACGGTAGTGCCTTCATGGAAGAAAACTTCATCAAAATTAAGGGTGTCCCCTATTTACAAACCCACAGCATTACTAATATTGCTTGGAATGAAGAAACTCAAAAGTTCTATGACGAAAATTATCAAGCAGGTATGCAATTTACAAATATGAACACTTTATTTGGGGCGGTAATTATGACAGGAAAACCTGTGATTGCCAATAGTCCTAGTACAGATCCTCGCCGGGGCGGCATTCCTAGTGAACATCCGCCGTTGAATGCGTTTTTGGGTTTACCCTTTTTTAGTGATAATAAATTAATTGGTATTGTGGGTATTGCTAATGCTCCTGGCGGTTATGATAATTCTGTAGTGGAATATCTACAACCATTTTTAATGACCTGTAGTATTTTAATTGAAGGTTATCGTCTCGATGCAGGACAAAAATTAGCTGAAAAAGAATTGTTTAAGAGTAACCAACAGTTAATGAAGGCTAATCGCCTCAAAGATGAATTTTTGGCAAATATGAGCCATGAATTGCGAACTCCTCTTAACGCCATTCTGGGTATGACAGAAGGTTTATCAGAACAAATATTTGGTGAAATTAACAACAAACAATTAAAAGCCTTAGAAACCATTGAGCGTAGTGGAACACATTTACTCGAATTAATTAATGATATTCTTGATTTAGCCAAAATAGAAGCAGGACAACTGGAGTTACAGTTAAGCAATGTTTCTTTGGATAGTTTGTCTGAATCTAGTTTAACCTTTATAAAACAATTAGCATTTAAAAAGAGAATAAAACTAAACACTGAAATACCTACTAATGTACCCTGCTTGATGATTGATGAAAGAAAAATCCGACAGGTGTTAATTAATTTGCTCAATAATGCTGTTAAATTTACCCCAGAGGGAGGTAATATTTCTATAAAAATTAGTAATGCTACTCCTGGTGAAATACCTAATTTTGTCACCAAAGTTTTTAAAAACTCAGAAAACACTAGCTTAAATAATGTTTATATTTCCGTAGTTGATACGGGCATCGGTATCCCACCCAACAAGTTTAATTCTTTATTTGAGCCTTTTGTACAAGTCGATAGCGCTCTTAATCGCCAATATTCAGGGACTGGTTTAGGTTTATCTTTGGTTAAAAGAATTGTAGAATTACACGGCGGTTTTGTAATCCTTAGTAGTCGGGTAGGATTTGGAAGTAGTTTTACTATTGCCTTGCCTTATAATTCCTCTGCCTGTGAAATTAGTCAGTCATGGAATAATGACAATCCACAAATAATCTCATCCAATAGCATCCAACCTAGCTCAAACGCTTTAATTTTATTGGCTGAAGATAATGAGGCTAATATCAGCACTATTTCTAGTTATTTAAAAGCCAAGGGTTATCGTGTGATTATCGCCAAAAATGGTGAGGAGGCGGTATCTTTTAGCCAAACAGAAAAACCAGATTTAATTTTAATGGATATTCAAATGCCTAAAATGAGCGGTTTTGATGCTATCGTACAAATACGCCAAAATTCTGAAACCACTAATATTCCCATTATTGCTTTAACTGCACTTGCTATGAAGGATGACCAGAATAAATGTTTGGAAATAGGGGTTAATGATTATTTTAGTAAGCCTTTAAAACTTAGAGCATTAACAAATAAAATTCAAGAGTTGTTGTCGTAAGGTGCTTATCTAAGCGGCTCACTGAACGAACGTAGTCGAAGTGTTCAATGGTCAAAAGAAGATCAAAAGTATATCGTCAGCCTACCCGAATTTGGCCCTTATGCTCATACCCATGGGGATAGTTATGAGGAAGCACTACAAAATGGAAAGGAGGTTTTAGAGTTATTGGTTGAGGATTATCAAGCCAAGCATAAGCCATTACCGACCCCTCGCAATGTCAATCTAACTGTACAAGCCTAGGGATTAAACAATTATTCCCTTAATTGCAGATAATAACTGATCGTTTTCTTCCTTGGTGCCAATGGAAATTCTTAACCCTCCTCCTGTGTGTCTGATTAAAATATTTTGGGCTTTTAATTTATTCATAATCTCATTATGAGTTTCTGGGGAGGGGTTAATATTTGACCTTAGATATATAAAATTTGAGTCGCTATGCCATACTTTTAATTTTTCGCTGTTTTTTAACTGTTGATAAACCCTTTCTTTTTCGCTCATTATTTCCTGAACAGAAGGTAAGATTAAATCTCTATTTTCGATCGCAATTTCGGCGGCAAGTTGAGCAAAGGTAGGTAGATTGTAGGGTAATCTGATTTTTTCTAGTATATCAATGATCGGGTTAGGGGCGATCGCATATCCCACCCGATGAGCCGCTAAACGAAAGGCCTTAGAAAAAGTACGAGTAATCATCCAGTTATCACGACTAATAATTTCTGAAACTAGAGTATGTCCGCTAAACTCATAATAAGCCTCATCCACCACCACCAAAATATCATCAGGTAACTGTTTTAACCAATCAATTTCCCCCTGAGTCAAACAATTCGCTGTAGGGGAATTGGGATGTACCACAAAAACCACCTTTACAGGGGCAGAAGTTGGATTATTAATCGCCTCGTTAGCTTCTGCTAAATTAATACTAAAATCTGACTCATGACGGTTAACCTTCACCACAGGAATACCCAAAGTTTCCGCCAAAATACCATACATAGAAAAAGTAGGATTCGCCACCAAAATAGAACCTTGCCCATTAAGACAAGTAGCAATTAAAATAGAGCGGATAATTTCATCCGAACCATTTCCCACCGACACATGACTGGTTTTGATCTTCTCTCCCAAATGCGCCGACTCATTGACATATTCAGCAATTAATCTTTTTAATTGAAAATGTCCCCCATCAGGATAACGATTGGTAATAACCTTTTGCTCATACATCGATGCCAGTTTTGCCCTCACATCATCAGGCAAATTGAAAGGACTTTCATTGGCATCCAACCTCACTAAACTTTGACTTTCATCAATAGGCGTAGGGTGATAGGCATTTAGGGTTAATAAATCAGATCGAATAAAAGACAGATTTTTGGTGGTCATGTAAATAGAAAAAAACAAATACCTTTATATTTTAACAATGCTGTGACTTCTACCTGTTCCGAATTTTTTTAGTTTATCTGAACCTAACAACATCAAAAAGTAATATATATAGATTTTCTTATGTTACGTTTTTATTATGCTATAAATGCAATTTCTCAAAAAAAATAGCTCAGTATAGTATCAAGTAATACAGTGGGGGGGGATAAAAAACCGTTTAATGCACATATTCAGTTCATATATTCATACATATAAAGTCATGGGATTAACAAAAACGGTTTTATCTCAGCGAGATGAATGGAAAGGAGTAGAAAACCTTTGTATTAAATGTGGTAAATTTCATCCTAGTCAAGCCCATTGGGAGTTCATGGAAACCATGCCCAGTGACCCTTTAGACATGATCAATGACTTGACCAAGATGGGAGTATATAAACCCCAAACTTTTGAGATTGCCGATGCTCTGAGTTCCGCCGAACTAAGAAAAGAGTTATTTATGAAAATGGCGGGGAAAGGTAATCCCAAGCGTGAAAAGTTGATCTTGGAATTGGCAAAACAAGCGGGAGGTTTAGATAATGCCTTTGCGGCGGCCTTTGGAGCAAAATCTGGGCAGTTTTTTGGCGATGCCATTCGTAATGGGGAAGTAAGTCGCCGTAAATTTTTGCAAAACATTGCGATCGGTGCAGCCCTTGTAACCCTAGTAAATGCTTGTGGGGATGGTGGTGGGGATACGGTAATTGATCCTGATGCCCCTCCCCCAGATGTATCAGATTTGGAAAAAACCGACTTACGGGTGGGCTTTATTCCCATTACCTGTGCAACTCCCATTATTATGTCTGAGCCTTTGGGCTTTTATCAAAAATATGGTCTAAATACTCAGATTGTCAGAATGCCAAGCTGGGGGGCGGTGAGAGATTCTGCCATCGCAGGGGAACTAGACGCATACCACATGTTAGCCCCCATGCCCATCGCCATGACTTTAGGACTGGGTTCAGCAACCTTTGGGGTGAAACTGGCTAGTATTGAAAATATTAATGGTCAAGCTATTACCATCGCCGACAGACATCGGGGTAATGTCAATGGGCCAGAAGACTTTAGGGGCTTTGTGTTGGGTGTACCTTTCCCCTATTCTATGCATAATTTATTGCTTAGATACTACCTTGCCACAGGGGGGCTTAATCCTGATACTGATGTTACTATTCGCCCTGTACCACCACCAGATAGTATTGCCCAGTTAATCTCGGGGGATATTGATGGTTTCTTGATGCCTGATCCTTTTAACCAAAGAGCGGTTTTTGAAGGGGCTGGATTTATTTATAAACTTACCAAGGAAATTTGGGATGGTCATCCTTGTTGTGCTTTTGCCGCCAGTGACAATTGGATAAATGATAACCCTAATACTTTCCGAGCTTTGAATAAGGCAATTATTGAGGCTACGGATTATGCTAGTGAGGCAGGAAATAGGGAAGAAATTGCCGAGGCTATTTCTGGTAGATCTTTCCTTAATCAACCTGTGGAAGTGGTTAGGGCGGTATTAACGGGCGATTTTGAAGATGGTTTGGGAAATAGTTTTAATATACCCGATCGCATCGACTTCGATCCCTATCCTTGGCAGAGTTTCGCTAACTGGATTACTTCTCAGTTAGTTCGTTGGGATATTTCTGGAGATGGTAGGGCAGCCCAATTAGTGGCTGATGGTAGTTATGACGAAATTGGACAAGAGGTCTTTTTAACAGATTTAGCGAGGGAATTGGCTCAAGAGTTGGGGCAAACTCCCCCTGATGAGATTTATCGCACGGAAACTCTTGCTTTTGATGAATTTGATCCTCAAGATCCAGAAGGCTATATACAGGCTCAAATTGATGAGTTTGGATTTTAAAACGGGCAATGGGGAATAGGCAATGGGCAATGGTTTAAAAGTAAAGTTAATCTCTTCTAGCCCCTTAAATAGTAATTTGTAAGTCCCCCATAATTGGGGGATTTAGAGAACAAACTTAATTCAACCCCAATTCGGGATAAGGGGTTATGAATAGCACGAGTTTTGGAGAGTTGGTGGGAGGTGTGATGTTGCTTAATTACAGTGCGAAATATATTTTGATGACCAAAACCATTGATTATTAAAAATATTACCACCATTGCCTATTGCCTGTTGCCCATTCCCTGCCCTCACCAGAAAATGTTATCCCGAACTCAGGTTAATTCACATTTTCCCCTCTAGTTTTAGCAATAAATAGAACACTAATTGCAGTAAAGATGAATATTACTCAAGAGAATAAATTTAAACAGTTATTAGAAAATGAAAACGTAAGGGCGCTGGGGATATTCCTTATTTCCCTCGGTATTTTCCTTTCATTATGGGAAATCGGGGCAAATCTGGAAATCTTTTCCCAAGGAATGCCTACCGCTTCTTTGACTCTTAAGGAGTTGTGGTGGTGGATTACTAATCCTTTTTTCAACAATGGCCCTAATGATATGGGTATTGGTTGGAATTTATTGATTAGTTTGCGACGGGTGGCAATCGGTTATGTTATGGCTTCGGTGGTTGCTGTACCGTTGGGCATTTTAATCGGTATTTCCAAAATTGCGGCGAAGGCGTTTAACCCCTATGTCCAGTTACTTAAACCTGTGTCTCCTTTGGCTTGGTTGCCTTTGGGTTTATATTTATTCCGAGATTCCGAAAAAACAGGTATTTTTATTATCTTAATCAGTAGTATTTGGCCTACCCTTGTCAATACAGCCTTTGGAGTGAGTAATGTTAACTCCGATTATCTGGATGTAGCGAGAACTTTGGGCGCTTCCCGTTGGCGGACTATTTTTAAGGTGATTATTCCTGCGGCACTGCCGAATATTATTTCGGGGTTAAGGATTAGTATGGGTATTTCTTGGTTGGTAATCGTAGCAGCAGAAATGCTCCTGGGTACGGGGTTAGGTTACTTTATCTGGAATGAATGGAATAACCTTTATCTACCCAATATTATTGTCGCTATCATCATCATCGGTTTGGTGGGTTTAATCCTTGACCAAATTTTCATCTTCCTTGAAAAAATTGTTTCTTTCGGTAAAAAATAATGACTGTATCAACTCAACCAGAATTTTTAACTTGTCTTGAAGCCCCAGATACTGTTCAGGTATGTTTAAGGGGAGTATCGAAGGTATTTTCTACTAAAACAGGACTATTTGGCACTAAGAAAAAAACTTTTGTCGCCCTAGAAAATATCAATCTCAATATTGAATACAATAATTTTGTCACTATCATTGGCCCTTCGGGTTGTGGTAAATCCACTTTATTAAGTATCATTGCTGGTTTAACCTCAGCAACCACAGGCTCGGTAATGATGAACAAGGAACCCATCACAGGCCCCGGGCCAGATCGTGGTATGGTGTTCCAAAATTATGCCCTCATGCCTTGGATGACGGTGGAGGAAAATATCCGTTTTGCCCTGGAGACGGTTTATCCCAAAATGTCTCCCACTCAGTTAAAGAGGATTGTTAAAGAACATTTACAGATGGTGAACCTTGAGGGGGCGGCGAAAAAACATCCCCATGAGTTATCGGGGGGTATGAGGCAAAGGGTAGGGATAGCCAGAGCTTTGGCGATTAATCCTGATATTTTGCTCATGGATGAGCCTTTTGGGGCGTTAGATGCTCTAACTCGTGGTTTTTTGCAGGAAGAAATCGAGCGCATTTGGGAAGAACATCGCAAAACTGTAATCATGATTACTCACAGTATTGATGAGGCTTTGTTATTATCTGACAAGATTATTATGATGACCAAAGGACCTGCGGCGGGTATTGCTCAGGTGTTGGATGTGCCTTTTCCCCGTCCTCGTAATCGTTTTGAGGTGGAGGATCATCCTGCCTATCACGATTTGAAGGTGGCGATGGAGGAACATTTATACCGAGAAACTCGCGCCGTAGAAGAGGCGAGGGTGGCTTAGGGAATATGCCCTCACTCCCAACCCCTCTCCCAAGGGGCGAGGGGAGTAAATGAAAAACATCTAAGCAAATATAGAAGATAGTCATGGTAACTGAATCTAAACCCCCTTTTCCTCCTTTTACCCTAGAGACAGCGACTCAAAAGGTCAAGATGGCTGAGGATGCTTGGAATACCAGAGATCCTGAAAAGGTTGCTTTGGCTTACACTGTTGATTCTCAATGGCGTAATCGTGATGAGTTTTTGTCGGGTAGGGAGGAGATTAAGGCTTTTTTGTACCGTAAATGGGCGAAGGAGTTGGATTATCGTTTGCGTAAGGAGCTATGGGCTTTTACGGGCGATCGCATTGCGGTGCGGTTTGAGTATGAGTGGCATGATCAAGCTAATCAGTGGTATCGTGCCTATGGTAATGAGATGTGGGAATTTGCGGAAAATGGTTTGATGCAATATCGTTTTGCTAGTATCAATGATCTTGCTATTGCACCATCGGATCGTAAGTTCCTTTGGGAAAGGGGTTAGATCCCCCCCCTGCCCCCCTTAATAAGGGGTTAGATCCCCCCTGCCCCCCTTAATAAGGGGGGAGTATCAATAAAACAAAAAAATTTCGTGGTAGTCTTTTGGCATTGTCAGATTTGATCCCCCCTAACCCCCCTTAACAAGGGGGGAATTAAGGGCAGATAGTTTACAAGTCGTTTAGAACTACCATGTTTACAAATCAACAAATACAACTCAATAAATAAGGAGAAAATTAAATGACTGCACCTATTACTGAAAAATTATTGGCGGCTAAGAAGGCAAAAGGCGTTAGCTTTACTGATTTAGAAAAACTTTTAGGACGAGATGAAGTTTGGATTGCATCGGTAATTTACCGTCAGGCGAGTGCGGATGAGGCTGAGGCTAAAAAGTTGGTGGAGGCTTTGGGTTTACCTGCTGAATTAGCGGAGGAGTTGACTGTTGCTCCTCTCAAGGGTTCTTTAGATCCTGTTGTTCCTTCTGATCCTCTGATTTATCGTTTTTACGAAATCATGCAGGTGTATGGGATGCCTATGAAGGAGGTAATCCATGAAAAGTTTGGGGATGGTATCATGAGTGCGATCGATTTTACCCTTGATGTGGAAAAGGTGGAAGATCCTAAGGGCGATCGCGTCCAGGTGATTATGTGTGGTAAGTTTTTACCTTATAAGAAATGGTAGAGCAAGTTTAATTAATTTGTAGAATAATATAGGGAGGTGGTTTTCCATCTCTCTTTTTTCGTTTCAAATTTAAGCTATTAATAATATATTTATATGCTCATAGATAAAATTATCGAAGAATTGCAAGAAATTCCTGAAGATAAACTAAGTCAAATTTATGACATTATTCATTATTTTCGCTTAGGAATTAACTCTCAAAAACTACAACCACGCAGTCCCGGACTTTTAAAAGGAAAGTTAGGAGAGGCTTTTTTTGAACCTTTACCAGAATCTGAATTATGAATCTTGTTCCTTTATCCTCTCTAAATTACCAGCAAAGGGCGATCGTTGATCATATAGTAGTGGGAAACCATGGTAAATTATTGGTCAACCGACTTCAAGCCATGGGTTTAGTGGCAGGAACTTCGGTGAAAGTATTACGCAAATTTTGGCTAGGCGGCCCCTTACAAGTACAAGTCGGAATAACTACAATTATTGCTATCCGTAGAATAGAAGCTGATTTAATTATGGTTAAATTAACCTGATACCCCAACGGGGAACACTAAATTTTAACCTCAGTTCGGGATAACAGTTGTCAGTATGGTTAGGTTGCAGGTTGCAGGTTACAGGTTACAGGTTTAAAATACGACCAGCCTTTGTTAGTTCCTTGATGGAACTAAGTATCAGAAAATTAATTAACATTACAGTTTTTGTAAATTTCTTAACCTGATACCTGACACCCGATACCTGGAACCTTTACAAGACTATAAATTTTATCCCGAACTCAGATTAAATTTTAAGATTTAAACCCTCGAGCAAAAAAACCTATGCAAACCTGTCACTCGGCCATAAAAACTGTTTCTGGAAATGCCCAAAAAAGAATTATTCTCATGGGGCAACCCAACACGGGTAAATCGACTTTTTTTAACACTCTCACGGGGATGAATGCCTATGTGGGAAACTGGCCGGGAATTACTGTTGATTTATTACAAGGCGAAATAGATATTCAAGGGCAAACCGTGGAAATTGTTGACTTACCCGGAATTTATGACCTAGAGGGTTTTTCGGAGGATGAGTCCATTGTGCAACGGTTTTTAACGGATTTTGCCATGGATTTAGTTTTGATAATTGTTAATGCTTCTCAGATAGATAGACAATTAAATTTAGTGTTACAACTCAAAGCCCTTGGTTTGCCCTGTATGGTAATTTTGAACATGGCAGATGAGGCAAAGCGATATGGTATTGATATTGATCAAGAAAAACTGGCACAAAAATTAGGACTTCCTATATTTTTAGTTAGTGCTAAATATAATAAAGGCATTACTGAAGTTTTAAATAAAATAAAAAGTAATATTTCGGCACAAAAAGACTCTTTTAAACTGGAAAATATTAATGATTTTTTAAAAGATAATCCCATTGATAATCAAGAAAAAAAAGAGATTTTTTTAGAAGCCGTTAAGGTGCGATCGCACCTGATAACAACCTTTACCGAAAAATTAGATAATGTTCTGCTCCATCCTATCTTTGGTATTCCCATCTTTTTCGCTTCTATGTTGGGGGTATTCTTCCTGATTTGGTATGTAGGTTTACCATCCCAAGATGTTATCGATATAGCTACCACTTGGATGAGTGAACAAATTATCGAGCCTGTTATTAACCCATTCCCTGATATAGTTCAAAGTTTTCTGCTCAATGGAGTATGGCTAGGGGTGGCAACCGTTGCCTCCTTTGTGCCTTTAATTGTGGTTTTCTTTTTTGTGATGGCCGCCGTGGAAGACAGTGGCTATTTATCACGCTCTGCCTATTTGATGGATGCTTTCATGGCAAAAATGGGGCTTGATGGTAGGGCGTTTGTAATGCAAATGATGGGATTTGGTTGTAATGTTCCTGCTTTGATGGGTACAAGAATTATTCGCTCTCGCCCCATGCGGATGTTATCCATGTTAATTATTCCCTTTGCCTTGTGTTCGGCAAGATTAGCCGTTTTTGTGTTCATAATTGGGGCTATTTTTCCGATGAATTTAGGGCCTTTGGTTCTATTTTTTCTCTACATTCTTAGTTTTGTAGCCAGTTTTTTGGTCGCTTTTGTGTTTAGTAAAACAGAACAATTTAAAAGTAAAGAACCTTTTGTGATTGAGTTACCCCCTTATCGATTACCAACTTTTAAACAAGTGTTATTAAGGGGATGGGGTGAGGTGAAAGAATTTTTACGCCGTGCCACAAATTTTATCATTATCGGTTGTGTGGCGGTGTGGTTTTTAACTTACTTCCCTGAAAATGCCACAGGTTTAGATACTTGGGGCGGACAATTAGGGGTATTTCTATCACCCATAATGGAACCCATCGGCATCAATCCTTTTTTGACTTTATCTTTGATTTTTGGTTTTATTGCCAAAGAGATTGTCGTAGGTTCTTTTGCCACCATTTATGGCATGGGTACATCGGCATTAACCGCTCAATTTGCTTCAACCATTGCCCCTAGTAGTGCCATCAGTTTCTGTGTTTTTTGTTTACTCTATACTCCTTGTCTGACTACCGTTGCCACAGTAAAAGCTGAGTCGAAGTCATGGGCTTTTACTATATTTTCTCTTGTTTTCTCCCTTGTTTATGCTTGGGGGATGGCGTTTATTTTTTATCGGGGTGCTTTGTTTTTGGGTTTTGAGTAATTGATTTTGGGGAATTTGATACTTCTCCCCCCAAACTTGGGGGGCTGGGGGGGCGACAAAGGGTTGGGTTGTCCCCTAAATCCTGCAATGGTGGGAATTTGATACTTCTCCCCCCAAACTTGGGGGGCTGGGGGGGCGACAAAGGGTTGGGTTGCCCTCTAAATCATGCAATGGTGGGGATTTGATATTTCTCCCCCCAAACTTGGGGGGCTGGGGGGCGACAAAGGGTTGGGTTGCCCCCTAAATCCTGCAATGGTGGGAATTTGATATTTCTCCCCCCAAACTTGGGGGGCTGGGGGGGAGCGACAAAGGGTTGGGTTGCCCTCTAAATCCTGCAATGGTGGGAACTTGATATTTCTCCCCCCAAACTTGGGGGGCGACAAAGGGTTGGGTTGCCCCCTAAATCCCCCAAT
This sequence comes from Cyanobacterium stanieri PCC 7202, assembly GCA_000317655.1. NCBI lineage: Bacteria > Bacillati > Cyanobacteriota > Cyanophyceae > Chroococcales > Geminocystaceae > Cyanobacterium > Cyanobacterium stanieri. The sequence continues at coordinate 416,709 of CP003940.1, read as the reverse complement.
ACTGGGGGACTTTAATTAACAAATATTTAAAAAAATGTAACAAACTGTTAATAATTCATAATGTAAATGATTGTGAATGTAGTTCAGTCTTAAAACCAATATATATACGTAGTTTTTTATGTAAAAATATGATTAAGTAAGTATTAACTTTGACTTTATACTGATAAAAATACACAGAAAAGAACCTATTTGTTTTTGACGAAAAATCGGTGTTTAAACCGATGTTATTGATTGGTTAGATAGGTACTATAGAAGTATAAATAAAAAGTAAATAACTCTAATGACTGACGAGCGATGCATTAACAACACACACTAACAAGGTCATTGGACGGAGGTAGAATTATGATTATTAAAAACTTTGGTCGTTGGGCTTTGATTTCGGGTATGGTTCTTGGTGTAAGTGCGCTGACTCCCCTTGCTGCATTGGCGGAGGAGTCTATTGAGGTAAAAGTAGATGACTTTAGTGGACTTACATTCACACCAGATAACAATACAGAAATTTCATACGATAAAGATGGAACGATTGCAACAGAAAGTAGTGTGGGAACTGTCGCATACCAACGCAACATTGTCGGAAAATGGGAAATTACCATGAGTAGTACAAATGAAGGAGTGTTAAAATCAACAGGTGGGGTTGAAATACCTTACAACGTTAAATTAATAGTACCCATACATGGAGGGGCTAACTTAAACCCCGGAGAAGGTGCATCTACTTGGCAATCACTAACACAAGAAAGACAAATTGCGACAGGTGAAATAGCAGACGCAGTTGGTGAGACGGGAGTTACTGATGCAAGTGCAGATCTAAAAGTTCAAATCGCATCGGGGCTAAAAGTTCCAAATCAAACTTATCGTGATAATATCACTTTGACACTTCAGGCGGATCTAAATCCATAAAATCTTTAGTCTTTAGGTAGAAAGTGAAATAAATCAACAAAATACTTTCTACCTCACAAGACAAACAGGGAGGCAAATAAATGCTAAAAATAAAAAATAAATGGGCTATATTACTTGCTTGTATGGTAGGTGCAAACCTCGTTAATGTTCCCCGTGCTTGGGCAGGTTCTAATTTTCAACTTACGCCTGACTCAGTGGAGTTACGTCCTTCTGGTAGGGGCATTATGAAAAACTTCTATGTCACCAGCACTGGAACTGAGCCTGTGGCGGTACAGGTAAGGATGATGAAATGGGGTGTTGCCCTTGATGGCACCGAGATTCAGAAGGAGGAAGAGGAGGACTTTTTGGTTTATCCCCCTCAAATGATTATCAACCCCGGACAAAGGCAAGTGGTGAGGGTAACATGGTTAGGAGATCCTGAGCCTGATCATGAGTTAATTTATAAGGCGGTATTTGAGCAGTTACCGATCAATTTACGGCAGGTGGAAAACCCTAATCCCACAGGGGTTGTGGTGAATTTTAATGTCACTGTTACTTATATTCCTTTGATTTATGTCACCCCTGATGGGGCGAGGGCTGATGTAGTAGTGGATAGCATTACTCGTCAGAGGGGTGCTGATGGTAAAGAGCAGTTGGCGGTTACCTTTGAAAATCAGGGCAACAGAAGGGGATTTTTTAATGATGTTAGTCTCAAGGTTTCATCGATGAGTAATCCTGATCACACTGTGACTATTATGGGCAGTAATATTAGGGATGATAACGGTGCGTTTGTGTTGGCTGGTAGTAAACGACAGTTTATTTTACCTTTGCCTGATGGTTTACCTGCTGGAGAGTTGGTGGCTACGTTGGAAGCTAATTAAATAATATCTGAGTGGTGTTTGTTTTACATGGACTGCTTGGATATGGGAGGCACCTAATGAATTTATTTATAAAATGGGGATTTGTATTGGTTTTTAGTTTCTTTGGTTGCTTTGAGGTTGGGGCGACTAATGTTGATAGAGATTCGGTGTCATCTTCGCCACGAAGGGTTGAGCTTAAACCTAATGCCACCGAAGGTTATGCGCAGACTATGCGTGAACCTCCCGTGGTAGAAGCAAACACTGACACCACGGTTATAATTTTGCCTCCCATTAGAACTTATCGGGAGATGGAGATATTTTTAGATCCTCTCTCGATTTTTTTCTTTGCTGATGATGGGATGGATAATTTGTGAATGGAAGGTGATCCTCATTAGCTCCATAAATTACTACTCCTCTGTCTTCGACATCTTCCCTTAAAAGGGTAAGGGTGATTCATTCTACAATTTTTTGTTTAAGGCGGGAAGAAGGCAAGGGGCTTAAGCCCCTTGTTAGAAAAGGTAGGCATTTTTTTATATCTACTTTGAATCATCCTTGGGGGAAAGGGGCGATCAGATTGAATTATGTTGGGAATTTTGTTATCTTTTATTTTTACTTTAACTTGATCAATCTTAGATAAATTATAATGAAAGTTGCAACGTGGAATGTTAATTCGATTCGTACCAGAGAAGACCATGTGAAAAAATGGTTAGTAGATCAAGATATTGATATTTTATGCTTACAAGAAACTAAGGTAATTGATCAGGATTTTCCTCGTCAAAGTTTTCTTGATTTAGGTTATCAGGTTTATATTTTTGGACAAAAAGCCTATAATGGTGTTGCTATTTTTAGTAAAAAACCTTTAGAATCTATCGATTATGGATTTAATGGTATTTTAAAAAATGAAAAAAAAGTGGGTAATTTAGATGAACAAAAAAGGGTAATAAGTGGTGTAATTAATAATATCAGAATTGTTAATCTTTATGTGCCTAATGGTAACTCTTTGGGGTCAGAAAAATATGAGTATAAATTGCAGTGGTTGGCGCTTTTACAAGAATATTTAACCACTATTGATCCTCAAAATACGGATTTATTGGTTTGTGGAGATTTTAATATTGCCCTCGAGGATAAGGATATATACAAACCAGAAGGTAGAGAAAAACACGTCATGGCAACCCCCACCGAAAGGGAAGCCTTAAAAAAAGTTCTCGGTTTAGGGTTAGAAGATGTTTTCCGTAAGTTTCACCCCGAGGAGGGGCATTTTAGTTGGTGGGATTATCGTCAAGGGGGATTTGCCAAAAATAGAGGTTGGAGGATTGACCATATTTATCTAAGTCCATCTCTTTTTCCTCGGGCGGTGGATTGTCGCATTGACATTGAACCTAGAAAGTTAGTTAAGCCTAGTGATCATGCTCCTGTGATCGTTGAAATATCTGATTAGGGATTGTTTGAGCATAAGAGCTAATGGTGGGCAATGCCCACCCTACTTAATTATCGATGCTTACGGAAGGCTAGGGTAACGTTGTGACCACCAAAACCGAAGGAGTTGGATAGGGCTACCTCAACAGGTACTTTACGGCTGTTGTGGGCGATATAGTCGAGGTCACAATCGGGATCTGGATTGGTAAGGTTGATGGTGGGGGGTACTTGATCATGGGCGATCGCCATTGCCGTTGCTACAGCCTCAATACCACCAGAACCACCTAAAAGATGACCTGTCATGGACTTAGTGGAACTAACCAAAACATTACGGGCATTATCACCCAGAGCATTTTTAATCGCCTTGGTTTCTGTGGTGTCATTGGCAGGGGTACTGGTACCGTGGGCGTTGATATAGGTAATTTCATCGGGGGAAATTCCGCCATCCTTAAGGGCTAATTCGATCGCCCTTGTAGCCCCCAAACCTTCAGGCACAGGGGCGGTCATGTGGTAAGCATCACAAGTCATGCCATAACCGACCATTTCAGCATAGATTTTAGCACCCCTTGCCAGAGCCTGTTCCCTTTCTTCGAGGATGAGAATACCGCAACCCTCACCCATCACAAAACCATCTCTATCCTTATCAAAAGGACGACTAGCAATCTCAGGACTATCATTGCGAGTAGACATGGCTTTTGCCGAGGCAAAACCCGCCATTGCCAAAGGAGTAATAGCCGCCTCAGTACCTCCACAAATCATCGCCTTGGCATAGCCAGAACTCACAAGACGAAAAGCATCCCCAATGGCATTAGAACCCGCCGCACAGGCTGTTACGGGGCAAGAATTAGGTCCTTTGGCACCTACATGGATAGCAGTTAAACCTGCTGCCATATTAGCGATCATCGTAGGTACTAAAAAAGGAGTAACTCGACCAGGTCCTTTACTAAGTAACACTTCCTGCTGATCTTCCATTACCTTTAAACCGCCAACCCCTGTACCAATGACAATACCAATATCGTGGGCATTGCTATCATCGATGACCAAACCTGCATCTTCTAAGGCCATTTTACTTGTGGCAACGGCAAATTGAGAAAATTTTGCCATGCGTTTGGCCTCTTTTTTGTCCATGTAGCCAAGGGGATCAAATCCTTTTACTTCCCCTGCAATTTTACAAGCGTGATCAGTGGTATCAAAGTGGGTAATTAAACCAATACCATTACGTCCTTCGGTCAATCCTTGCCAATATTCTGCTAGGTTATTACCGATAGGAGTAATAGCTCCTAATCCTGTGACGACAACTCTTTTTAGTTGTTGATTACTCATAATTCTTTATATATACAACAAAATTATCCGCCGAAGTGAGCAGACTGGTAAAAATAAAATTTTATTTAAAAAAATGGAGAAGTTAAGGTAACAGAAAATTCGAGCTAATTCTGCCACTTAACCTTAATACTCCTATCTGAAATTCTACCGAGGTGTTACGATTATGCGGTTGCTTTGGTTTTGGCTTCGATATGCTCTACAGCAGCCCCAACGGTTAAAATTTTCTCGGCTTCTTCGTCGGAAATTTCGATCTCGAAGGCTTCTTCTAATGCCATTACTAATTCTACAACGTCTAAAGAATCAGCGTCTAAGTCATTGGCGAAGTTGGCTTCGGGGGTGACATCCGCAGCATCGACATCTAATTGTTCTACTACGATTTCTTTTACTTTTTCAAATATTTCTGAGTTCATCTTTAATATCTATTTTATTATTTTAGTCCGCCTGTTAATTTTTTCTTGATTTTTTCAAGGTAAAATGCAACTATGACGGGTTGACCGTTTTTTAGTTTACAATTTTTTGGTCAGCAATTCATCATTATCCCTAAAAAATAAATGATTTATTTTGCTGTTTTTATCCAAAAACATTACAGGGCTTGATTACCAAGCCCTCCGTTTTGTCAATTCAATTTATCTGAAACCTACTGCCGCTTGCCATACAAAGGCTAACAAGAGGAAAAATAGGGGAATTACGGGTAAAACATCTACTAAGGGCTTGAACATTGCATAAGCCTCTGGTAGTTGGGCTAGTAACATGGTTGCTTCCATTTATAAATTTTCCTTACTAAACAGATTTTTGTAATTAATATTTTATACTATCATCAACGGTGATTTTATCAACCATCGGCTCTTCAGATTTAAAACAAGCGTATAGGGTTAATTATCCTTGCCATGGTTTGATAGGTTTCTAAGATGCGATCGCCATGTATGTGTACTTCTTCGGTGGGGTAATTTTCAATTACTTCTATCAAACTAACCCGATTATCATTAAGGGCGGAAGTCACCAAAGCACCCCGTAGGGATTCGGTATTGGCACGGTTAGAGGGGGTGGTTATCACTTCCCCTAGGGGGTTTAATACCATCAAGCCAAGGGGGCTGTTGAGGGTACGGGAAAGGGTAACAGCATTTACTGGTACTTCACGATTTAAAGCTGTTCTCATTCTTTGAGGATCTTGTCCTGAAACTCTAAAATAGGCTTGGAGAGATAAGGACATTCTGCCTGTGCGGCTAAATTCTGATAATTCGCTGACACGGATGGGGATTCTATGGTTATGATAACGTATTACTACTCGCTCCGCTGCGATCGCCCCCAATGAAGGTATCAAAGTAAATAGAAAGACAGAAAGAGGAAAAGCAAGTTTAACAAATAGACGAGACATAGTGTTTAAGCCTCCACAATTATAAAGATTAAACTGAATAAGATTTGTAAAATGATAAAATCAACAGTTATTAATTCAGTGATACCAATAAAGACGGAACCATCTCCAAAATGTTCAATCTAACTGCAAAAAAATAGTTTATCCACAACCATAAATTGAGCAAGAATGACCATTAGAAAAACTTTTCAAAAAAACCACCAAACCCAAATATCCTACCTCGAATGGAACCAAGGAAAAATCCCCCTGCTTTTATTGCACGGTATGGCAGATAATAGCCAAGTATGGTCAAGTTTAGGAGAACATCTCCAAAAAAAATATCACATTATTGCCCCAGATTTACGAGGTCATGGTAATAGTAGTAAACCGAAAACAGGATATTTTAATGATGATATAATCGACGATCTTCAAGCATTAATTAATTATTTAAAGTGGGATAAATTTCATGTCATAGCCCATTCATGGAGTGCCAAATTAGTTCCTATTTGGGCAACAAAAAACCCTACATATTTTCAAACAATGATCCTTGTTGATCCCTTTTATATCAACAAAATTCCTAGTTGGAGTAAAATTACATTTCCCCTTTTATATAAAGTCTTACCTTTTCTGAAAATGACAGGTACATTCAACAGTTACGAATCAGCAAAACACACCGCCCAATCCCTTAAACAGTACCAAGGTTGGTCAGAATTACAGCAACAAGTATTTGAGTATAGTATTTATAAAAACGAACATCAACAATGGTCAAGTAAATTTGCATCCCAAGCCAAAGAGGAAATTTTTACCGATGTAATGTTAAAAGCAGGACTAACAGAAATTTTGAACATTCCTACTCTTTTTATAAAACCCGAAAAAGGCTTAAACAAAAGTTCATGGCAAATTAGCCCCTTTGAAAAATATCTCCCTAATTTGATCATCAAAACTGTGCCAGGAAATCATTGGGCTTTCTTGGTAGAACCAGAAATATTTAATCAAACAGTAGAGAAATTTTTAGAAAATTACAAATAATCATCTCGGTGGATTTTTTCTCTTAATAAATCGAGAATTTCCCCTGTAATATTAATAATTTGATTGGCACCAAAACCTCCTTTATCGAGTTCTTTAAAAATTGCTTTGGCAACAATTTGAGAAATACGGGCAGGATCTGGGGTAATATTAGATATTTTATTACCTCTTTTTTCCACTTCTTTTGATACCGCAATCTCTAAAAATCGAGACTGTAACATATTTTGTAATTCAATAATTTGGATTGATTTACCAATAAAAAGGGCAAATATTTTTAAAATTTCGAGATCTTTTTCATCAAAAGGTTTACGATTATGTTGCTCACTGACATTGATAACTCCGATAACTTGATTACCAATAAAAATAGGTGCAGAAATTAAACTTTTGTATTCATCACTTCTTTTTCGAGCAACTTTCACAAATGGTGATTGATTAATATCTTTTACCAATAGGCATTCTCCCGTGGAAGCGACATATCCAGCAATACCATCATTTAACTGGGTAATTTGTTCATAGGCTTCTTTGGGTAAGTTGCCATAATGGGTAAAGACTCTTAAATAAGGCTCTTGTGTCTTACTTCCATGGCTATCTATAACTCTGGTTTGCAGAAGCATAATTGAGCATTTTTGAGATTCTAAAATTTTAGCTGTGGTATATGCTAAGTCTTTTAAGCCTGTTTCTACGTTGTTATTTTTTTCTAAAAAATTAGTAACTCCCAATAATTGAAATAAGAAGCCTTCTGATTTTAGTGATTGTTCTTGATTTATGGGTTGTTGAAGTGAGTCCATGGGTGATTTAATCATAATTATTAACCGCTATTACAGTTATTTTTCTGTAGATTATTCTTTTATTTTAGCTTGTATGCCAGAAGGTCTAGGCTATATTTTGCAAAAAATATATCCCTGCAAAAGAATATTAGGTATAAATAATTAGTGTTATTAAATCAACCCTTGGTATATATATGGGTTATAGTTTGACGGGCATAATTAAATATGTCATTTGTAAACCGCTGAGGGGTGTTACAATGACTGGCTGAATGGGACCATTAAAATGAAAGGTGATGTCATTGGAAGATAAGGCTTTTAAACCATCCATCAGATAACGAATATTAAAACCAATCTCGAAATTATCTCCTGTAATTTCGGCACTAATACTCTCTTTGGCATTACCTAATTCATTAGCTTCTACGGATAAAAATAACTGTCCATTATCTGCATCTATGCTAAATTTGACCATATTATTTTTTTGGTCTAGTAATACTGATACCCTTTCTAAACTCTCAATTAATCTTTTTCTTTCTACTACCATGGTGCGATCGAATGCGGTAGGAATTAATTGATTATAATTAGGATAAGCTCCATCGAGTTTACGGCTAGTTAAATTTTGTAAACCTAACTCAAAAACCACCTGCCCATCATCCACATACAGGGCGACATTATCCTCCTCTTTTGCCAGGGTCAAAATTTTTTCTAACTCTCTCAAGGCACGGGCGGGAATAGTCATAGTGAAGTTTTGTTCTTCACTGATGGAAATATCATCAGTATTATCTTCCGAATTGCCATCCCCATCTTCTGATGCTTCTTTCTCGTCAGTGGTTTTAACTACTGCGAGACGATGTCCATCAGTGGCAGCAAATTCAAGGGTATCCAAATTACGAGTAAGATGTATTCCAGTTAAAACCTGTTTGGCTTCGTCGTTACTAGCTGCAAATAAAGAACCTTTTAAGCCCTCACTCAGGGAGGTTACAGGTAACATGAGAGCTTCTTCTTTTTCTACGGTAGGTAATTCGGGAAACTCCTCCCCTGATACTCCTCTTAATTGAAATTTACCATACATAGATTCGATCGCCACTAAAGGATTATCATCAAGATCATCTGGGTCAAAACTAATGGTAATTTCTCCTTCGGGTAAACGAGTAACTATATCATTAAACAATTTAGCAGGGATAGTAATATTACCCTCTTGCTCTACTTCTGCGGCAAAACTGGTACGCATCCCTAAACTAAGATCAAATCCTGTAAGGGTAACGGTATTTTTTTCACTATCTGCTACTAATAAAACGTTAGCTAAAATAGGATGGGTAGGGCGACCAGGCACAGCACGGCTAACTAAGGATAGATTGTTTTTTAGTTCGCTTTGAGAACAGATAATTTTCACGGCTTTCTAGGTGTTTATTGAGAATTAAATATAGTTTGCTTTAGTTTAAGAACTAACCCTGTAGATTTTTTTGATGGTTAGTTTTGCATAGACAAAATATTGTAACTCAGATTATGAATTTAATCTTCAAAAAAAGAAAAATAGTTAACAATAAAATCTAAGGTCATAACCAATACTTATCATACTTTTTAGATGTTAACAGCCTTGTTACTTTAGGTATTTTTTATGGAAGTTAGGTGAATTGGGATCCCATTTAGAACCTTAGTGAAAAAATGAACAACCTACTCTATCAAAAATGGATAATTAAATGTTTAATTATGTATATTATTTACAATTAATTATCGATATAAATAATTAAGATATAAAGAATAATTGCTAATTTTTTTATTGCCTAATAAACCTTTTAAAAAAGCAATCTTTCATGGTGAATATTTTAGAACAAATAACCGTCATTTATTCTGATGATAAGTATTCAGGAAGAGTACAACAGTTGACCTCATCAAGACATATTTTGCCCCATTGTAATGCCCACCGAACTAACTCCACACGGTTATCGGTTTTGGTTTTGGTTAAGATATTACTAATATGATTATCTACTGTTCTTTTGCTAATTTCTAATTTGTCCGCAATATCATTATTCGTCAGACCAGTAGCCACTAGCTCCAAAATTTCTAGTTCTCTTTGAGATAGGTTATTGTTATCGGGATTTTTTCCACTCGCCATATTTTTTTGTTTTACCTAATTGATACATAAAGATTTACCTATGGTTATTGTAACGAAAACTGAACGTCAATAATTTTTTTGGTTATCCATAATCAAAATTTACCCTTGTCAGCATGACTTCTTCCTTGCATATACTGCATAAAAAGGATCCTTTGCACCCATACCAAGCATTTGTAAAAAATTAGGAGTTTCGGGTTGTTGAGCAATTACTTCGGGGCTATCAAACTCTGGCACAGACTGAAAATAAGACTTGGTTAAAAATATCCTTTGTCTGTCGGTGGCATCACGCCATGCGGTGATGGCTTTTTGGTAAAACATCCGATTAGAAAAACTAAAAATTGCCACTCCACCCGGTTTGAGGATACGGGCGATTTCCATAAATATGGCTTCGGGATATTGCAGATATTGGATCGATACGGTACATAACACGGCATCAAAATCATTATCCTCTAGGGGTAATTGTAAATCCTTATTGAGGTTTTGCAGAAAATAGTGATCTAGCCTTTCATTCTTTTTCAACTCTTCCTCATTCATGCCATGCCCTTCTATGTGGCTAAATTTCATTTCTGGGGGGAGATGGGATACCCAACTACTCATTAAGTCAAGAATTTTTGTATTAGGTTTTAATTCTTGACGGTAAAGGTTGGTTAATTGAGAAATAAAGTTATTGTCAACGTGGGTAACAAAACGAGGATAAGCATAGAATAGTGTATCTTCGGTATCGTCTAGTTTTACTCTTTGATGGGGTTGTAATAACATGGTCAATATTTTTTGTTGACAATCTTGGTTTTTTAACAAGGGTTCATAACAAGGGGCTTAAGCCCCTTGCCTGAAATTGTGTCTCCTTGTCTCAATCAAATAGTATTTTATTGCTTCTAAATTAAGCGAGAGCAGGAACAGGGATGGTAATGTGAGGATAGAGAGGGAAACGATCGCACAGAGCCTCTACACGACGAATACAATCAGTTCTAACCCCTTCATCTTCTGGGTTTAAGAGGCGATCGGCAATAATGTTGGCAATCTCGGTAAACTCAGCCTCTTTCAAGCCCCTAGTGGTTTCAGCAGGAGAGCCCAAACGTAAACCGCTAGTAACAAAAGGAGACTCAGGATCAAAAGGCACAGTATTTTTGTTAGCAGTGATGCTGGTTTCACCCAATAACTTATCAGCCACCTTACCAGTCATACCAATAGAACGTAAATCAACCAAATTCAAATGATTATCACTACCACCAGACACCAACTTAAAACCTCTGTTTACCAACTGAGAACCCAAAGCCTGAGAGTTGGCAATCACCTGTCCACAATAGGTTTTGAACTCAGGTTTCAACGCCTCACCAAAAGCCACTGCTTTTCCAGCGATGACGTGTTCTAACGGGCCGCCCTGAGTACCGGGGAATACCGCCTTATTAAGTTTTTTACCTAATTCCGCATCACGGGTCAAAATTAAGCCACCACGGGGGCCTCTGAGGGTTTTATGGGTAGTAGTAGTTACCACATCACAATAAGGCACAGGATTGGGATGATGTCCACTAGCCACCAAACCAGCAATATGGGCGATGTCTGCGAGTAAGTATGCGCCTACTTCGTCAGCAATTTCACGGAATTTGGCAAAATCAATAATGCGAGGATAAGCAGAATAACCACAAATAATTAATTTGGGACGTTCTTTTAATGCTAATGCTCTGATTTTGTCATAGTCTAAGCGTTCGGTTTCCTTGCTTACGCCATACTGGCACACTTCAAACCATTTACCAGAAACGTTTACAGGAGAACCATGGGTAAGGTGTCCACCGTGGGATAAATCCATACCCATAATTTTATCTCCAGGGTTGAGGAGAGTTAAAAATACCGCAAAGTTAGCTTGGGCGCCAGAGTGGGGTTGTACGTTCGCCATTTCGGCACCAAATAATTTTTTAGCTCTTTCGATGGCTAAATCTTCGGCTTGGTCAACAAAATGACAACCACCATAGTAACGTTTTCCGGGTAAGCCTTCAGCGTATTTATTGGTTAAAACAGAACCTTGTGCCGCCATTACCGCAGGGGAGGTAAAGTTTTCACTGGCGATTAATTCGAGGTGACTTCTTTGGCGTTGTAACTCGTTGGCAATAATTTCTGCTATAGCTGGATCTGTATCGGCTAGATAGTTTAAGTTAGTTTGGCTCACTTTAATCTATGTCTTAATTATATTTAATACTCTTATCTATAATAATCGATTGTGGAATACAAATTAAGAAATTAGGGAATAGGGAACGGGGAACAGGGAACAGTAATAATATTTTCACATCTCAATTTTTACTGTCATTCAATTATATTTCATACCATGATTAAGCAATGCCTTTCAGTTATAGTCCTTTGTATGAGTATGGAAGGATTAGCGTTTGACTTTCAACCAGTTGAAAATATCTCCTAGGGTGATTTGTAAATCTTGGGCGAAATGGGGTACGGGAATTAATTCGCTTTCTTTTTCAAAATAGAGGGGATGACTGTTACTGGTATAGGTAAAAATTAGTTTATGATTAGGATCGATCAACCATCCCATCTGTGTACCATTGGTGAGACAATGGACGATTTTTTTTGTAACTAAACTCATCTGTGGATTGGGGCTTAATATTTCTATAATCCAATCGGGAGCGCTCAGAAATTGATTGGCGATGGTTCCATCTTCATTGACTGGTAAGTTTTCCCAGCTAAAGACTGCTACATCTGGGACGATGGATTTATCCGCAAAGGTGCATCTTAATTCAGGAAAGGCCCAAGCAATTTGTGGTTTTTTGATGATGCTGTTGATAGTGGTAACGAGTTCTCCTTGAATTGTGCTATGTTGTCCTTGAGGCATGGGTTTGGTGAAAATATGACCGTTAATATATTCTTGGGGTGGTTGGGTTTCTGGTTGTTGCAAAAACTCCTCAAGGGTCATGGTTTTCGAGATAGTTTGAGTCATGGCTTTTTTGGATGAATTTTGCCAGTGATAATAATCTTTATTCTATCTATAATTGAATTTTAGTCATCGATTCTCTATAAATAAAGTGAGTAGTGTAAAACAGACATCTTCAAGAGCCCCCATAGAACGAATAAAAATATCTAAAAAAGGAAAAGATCAACTAATTAGGCTAAAAAGGATTACCAAAATAGAAAACTGGAATGTCCTGTGCCGTTGGGCTTTTTGTCGATCTCTTGCGGAGGAAACCAAACCGACTCCTTATCCCATCCCTAGCGATAGTAACCTAGAAATGACATGGCAAGTATTTGGCGGCAATATGGGGGATGTACTCTTACTTGCACTCAGACAAAGATGTTATCAAGATGGTTTGGAGTTGGATGATGTCACCCTCAAAGAACAATTTTTACTTCATCTCCACCGAGGTATCGGTTATTTGGTGGGGGATATGAATTTGAAAAAACTTGAGGATTTTGTTCATTTAACGGTTGATCCCAAGAAATTAGATCCCACCCACTGATCAAATCTTTTTTTTGGTCAAGTTATAATATTGATGATTAGGTGATAATCGATAAAAATATTTTTATGCCACGTAGATCAAAGCCTCCTTATTCTTATTCTGAACCTGCTTCGCGCCGCAGTAAATATAACAATCCTCCTTCTAAAAAGTCTGCTTTGATGGAGGGTTTAAACTATACCATTGTGGCAATTTGTGCTGGGGTGTTTATGCTGGGTATCGGTTTGGGTATTGCCCTGAGTTCGGGACAAGCTAGTAATAGCCCTAATATTGCCTCTAGGGAAGTTATTGACCGTGCGGCACCTAATCCCGAGGTATGTATTCAATTTGGGGCAAGTGCGATCGTTTCTGACTTACGAGTATTTATTACCCTTAACCCTTTTAATGTCTATGTAACTCAACCTAGTATGCAACCGGGGTGCGTTTTAAGGCGCAATAACTGGTCTATTTTGGAAAAACAAAATCTGGTGAGTAACGAACAGGTGAGACAGTGTAAGAATAGGATGAATACTTTTGGTTTTACTGGGCCTTTGGAAGCCTCTCCTAAAATTGAATGTATCTATCAAAATGATTCGGCTGGTAATTTATTTTTAAATCGTCCTGGTACTATCAATCCCAGTGAAACTGACAATTTTTAGGGTAATTTTTGCTATTTTTGCTCGTGTAAACATGATCATTTTCAATTTTTTTGTTATTGTCTATAATCATGAACTGAGCATTAATGGTTAAATTTATGTGCGGAATTGTAGGTTACATTGGAACTCAAAGGGCGGTTGATATTCTTGTTGGTGGATTGGAAAAATTAGAGTATCGGGGTTATGATTCTGCTGGTATCGCTACGATTTACGATGAGCAGTTAACGGCGGTAAGGGCGAAGGGTAAACTGCATAATTTGCGCACTAAGTTGGAAAATAATGTTAATTATGCTCAAATTGGTATTGGTCATACCCGTTGGGCTACCCACGGTAAACCAGAGGAATATAATGCCCATCCCCACGGTGATAATCAAGGTAGATTTGCGGTGGTCCAAAATGGCATTGTCGAAAATTATCAGGAGTTACGGCAGGAGTTGAAGCAGAAGGGACATAATTTTGTTTCTGATACTGATACGGAGGTAATTCCCCATCTTTTGGCGGAATATTATAATCCTGATGGGGATGATCCTTTTATGGATGCTGTTATGAAGGCGGTACATCGTTTGGAGGGTGCCTTTGCGATCGCCCTTTTATGTGCTGATTATCCCGAGGAGTTAATTGTAGCTCGTCAAAATGCGCCTTTAATTATTGGTTTTGGACAGGGTGAGTTTTTCTGTGCCTCGGATGTAACCGCCTTGGTAAACCACACTAACGCTGTATTAGCTTTGGAAAACGGAGAAATTGGACGTTTAACCCCCCTTGGTGTGGAATTATATGATTTTGGGGGTAAAAGATTACGCCGTACTCCTAGGGTTTTGGATTGGAGTCCTGTAACGGTTGAAAAACAAGGTTTTCGCCATTTCATGCTCAAGGAAATCCACGAACAACCTTCGGTGGTGCGTACCTGTTTGGAGGTGTATTTTAATCCTGATTGGCAACGGAAAAGTACAAAACCTGTTAACCTCAATTTAAGCTCCGAATTAACGGATGATTTAGAAAATATCCAAATCGTTGCCTGTGGCACTTCTTGGCACGCTAGTTTGGTCGGTAAATATTTGTTGGAACAAATTGCTGAGATACCTACTTTTGTGCAGTATGCCTCGGAATATCGATATTCCCCAAGCCCAATTATGGCAAATACCATGACCATCGGAGTCACTCAGTCGGGAGAAACGGCGGATACTTTAGCGGCGCTTGGTATGGAAAGACAAAGACGCTCTCGATTGGATAAACCTTATCGCCCTCGTATTGTGGGTATTAGCAACCGCCCAGAAAGTACCCTCGGGGGTATGGTGGATCAATTAATTAATACCTATGCTGGTATTGAAATTGGGGTGGCGGCGACGAAAACTTTTGTGGCACAGGTGATGGCTTTTTATGTGTTGGCGTTGGATTTGGCTTGGCAACGGAAAACCATTAGCCCAGAAAGAATTGACCAGATTTTGGCTGGTTTATTGCAACTACCAACGCAAATTGAGAAGATTTTACAAACGGAGGAGGGTAAAATTGAGGATTTAGCTCATAATTTCCCTGAAACCAGAGATTTTGTCTTTCTCGGTAGGGGTATCAATTTCCCCATCGCCCTAGAGGGGGCGTTGAAGCTCAAGGAGATTAGTTATATCCACGCAGAGGGTTATCCTGCAGGGGAGATGAAACACGGGCCCATTGCTCTTTTAGATGCCCATGTACCTGTAGTTGCGATCGCCATGGGTGGTAGTGTTTATGAAAAAGTAATTTCCAATGCCCAAGAAGCCAAGGCAAGGGATGCTCGTCTTATCGGCATTGTACCCCAAAGTTATGATGATGAGGTCTTCCACGATATTTTAAACGTGCCAGAGGTGGAGGAGTTGTTATCCCCTATTTTGGCGGTGATTCCTTTACAGTTGCTTTCCTATTACATTGCTTCTTTGCGCGGTTTGGATGTGGATCAGCCTCGTAATTTGGCTAAAAGCGTTACGGTGGAATAGTTTGAGGGTGGGCATTGCCCACCATTGCAGTATGGTAATAAAGTTGTATAACTGTTAATAAAGTCATATAGTTTTGCATTGATAAAGATAACCTTAAACAACAAACTATTGATCAATTAACCTCATCACTTGTGTAAATAAATCAGAAGCATCAGCATCAAACCAATTAATCTCGGGATAAGCATTAAACCAAGTCCTCTGTCTTTTAGCAAACTGAGAAGTATGAGAGACAATCAACTCCCTTGCTTCGTCTAATGATATATTCCCTAATAAATATTGCTTAATTTCTCCATAGCCAAGGGTGTTGAGTAAAGGCAAATCAGCACCATATTTTGCCATCAAGGTTTCCACTTCCTGCACTAACCCTTCATCGAACATCGTAGAAGTACGTTGCCTGATTCTTTGGCGACTCATTTCGCTGTCACAATGTAAACCTATCTGAAGGATGGGATAGGATGGTGGAGATTCTCCTTGTTGTTGGGAGATGGGTTTTCCTGTGACGTAATAAACCTCTAGGGCTCTAATTGTTCTAGTTTCATCGTTGGGGTGAATTTTTTTGGTAGCTTCGTTATCTATTTGTTTTAACATGGCATACCGTTGTTTTTGATCATAGTTAGTTAGTTGTTGCCTCAATTGGTGTTGGGGTGCAACACGAGGAATTTTTAGCCCTTTGGTGATGGATTTGATATATAACCCCGTACCACCTACTAGAAGAGGGGGAAGATGATGATTTTGCTCGATTAAGGTTTGGGCTTTCTCTTGGTAGTCTGCAAGGGTAAGGGTTTCGGTAGGATGGCAAATATCAATGAGATAGTGAGGGATAATTTTTTGCTCTTGGGAAGTGGGTTTGGCGGTGCCGATGTCAAATTCTTGATATACTTGGCGAGAGTCGGCACTGATGATAATACTGTTTAATGTTTGTGCTAGTTTGAGGGCAAGAGATGATTTCCCGCTGGCGGTGGCACCGCAAACTACGATAAGAGAATATTTTTTCATCAAAATAAAATGGGTATAAAACCCCGTCATGAATGGCGGCCTTATATTTTAAATTATTTATTAAGGTTAATGCAATTGGTTCTATTTTATATTTCTATAACAAAATATTATGTTTTAACAAGGAATGGAACTTTCCTACTGTAATTGGTTTAATTTTATACGATGATTTGCTAAATTTCTGTGGTTTGAAATCTCATATTTTTTAATTCTTGTAGTTGCTTTTCTGTGATAATTATTTCTTGATAAAAATGATGTATTTTTTGTAAGTCATTTTCTTTTTCTAGTTGAGGAATTTGTTGCTGACAATATTGTTTATATTTTTCTAGTTTAATGGATTCTAAAGAGGCGATCGCACTTTGAACATTAGCTTCAGGGGCAAATAATCTTTGACTAATATTTTCGGTGGGATATAAGATGGGGTTTAATGTGGTGGACATATCTGGGGGAATGTGCATATTTTCCTGTAACATTAACAATAAATTATTATTAGTGTCTTGCTCTAATTGTTCTATGTTTAAACTGTGGATTTGTTGCCATAAAAAGCGATAGGGTTTATGGGTAAATACTAAATCTTTTTGGTCTAATAAATCAACTATTTCCTCTCTATACCTAGGAGTATGAATATAAATTAATAAGATTAAAAACTCCGCTTCTTCTATTTTAATATTTTCCGATGTTTTACTTAAATAACTACTAACATTGCGAGATTTTTTGTTCTGATTATAGGTTTTAGTAGCTGTTTGTAAACTCTGATAAATTTTTTTAAATTCTTGACTATTAAGATTGTTAAATTTACTTCTACCACGGCTCAATAATTCTGCACAGGCAGATAAATAATAATCTTTAGTGGAATCTTTACTAATTTTTTTGAGCAACCTTACGATACTTTGAAAAGCTAACTCAAAATCAGCACTTTCTTGTAAATTTCTGGTATTTACTATTTGTTGTATTTGCCAATCTAACCATAAAGGGGCATTTTCCATTAATGTTAAATATTTTTCCGTAGCTTCTTTTCCCGTGGCTAAAAACTCATCAGCATCTTTACCATCAGGAATGTTGACCACTTTTAACTTCATTTGCCCTGCATAAATGAGATTTTCTACTTCTTTAATAGCTCTTTCTGTCGCTTTTAATCCTGCTTTGTCGGCATCAAAATTAACAATAATTTCCTTTGACTCGGTGTAACGGGAAAGGAGTTTTACATGGCTTTCGGTTAACGCTGTACCTAATACTGCCACGGCATTTTTTATATTATAACGGTGAAGGGCGATCGCATCGAAATATCCTTCCACAACGATAGCTTTATCCTCTTTGACGATGGTTTTTTTTGCCTTATCAAGGGCGAATAAAGTTCGACTTTTAGAAAATAATTCCGTATCAGGGGAATTTAAATATTTGGGTAAACTATCATCAAGACTTCTTGCCCCAAAAGCAATGACCCTGCCTTCTTTATCCATAATTGGAATCATCAAACGATTCCGAAAGTAATCAATATATCCATCTCCCTTATTTCTTTCTTTAATTAGCCCTGCTTGAGCAACTAACATAACAGGATAGTTTTTTATTTCTACTAAATAATTATAAAGAGTTTCCCAATTATTAGGGGCATATCCTAATTTAAATTCTTGGATAGTTTCCTCTGATAATTCTCTATTTTCGATTAAATATTGTAAGGCTTCTTCTCCTTCCTTTTGTCTTAAACTATGTTGATAAAAATTACAAGCTACTGCCAAAATTTCGTATAGTTGTTCCCTTAAAGAAATCTGTTTTTGAATTTCTTTTTGCTGTTCGGGAGCCAAACTTTTGACAGGAATTTGATAACGGTGGGCAAGGTTTAATACTACTTCTTTAAAAGACTGTTTATTAATATCCATCAAAAATTTGATGGCACCGCCCCCCGCACCGCAACCAAAACAGTAGTAAAGTTGTTTGGTAGGGCTGACGGTAAAACTAGGGCTTTTTTCGTCATGGAAGGGACATAAACCCGAAAATTCTCGTCCTTTTTTTTGCAAAACCACATAGTCAGAAACGATTTCTACTAAGTCAATTTTTTCTTTTACTTCGTTGATAGTGTCGGGGTGAAGGCTTATTTTTTCCATAGTTAAATTATAGGAAATTTGGGGGCAAAAAGAATTAAGGAAAAGGTTTTGATCGGATATAGTAGTTATTAAATCCGCAATTTCAATGTAATATGTTTAAATCAATTATTGTCGCTATCCTAATCTTGTGTTTGGCTTGGATTTCTCCTCCTCCTGCCTTCGCCCAAGAGCAAATTACTATCACCGAGGAACAATTGGCACAGGGAGAAGCCATTGCCCAAAAAGCCATAGAAGCCACCCAGCAAGGGGATTTTGCCACCGCTCAAGCATATTGGACGCAGTTGATTGAGGCTTTTCCCACTAATCCTGCAGTATGGAGTAACCGTGGTAATGCCCTTGTGAGTCAAAATAAGTTAGAAGAGGCGATCGCAGATTATAACCAATCCATTATTTTAGCGCCTGATGCCCCAGATCCTTATCTTAATCGTGGTACTGCCTACGAAGGTTTAGGAGAATATCAAAGGGCGATCGCAGACTATAATAAAGTATTAGAATTAGATCCCAACGATGCCATGGCATATAATAACCTTGGTAACGCCAACGCAGGATTACATAATTGGGATACCGCCGTAGAACTATACCACAAAGCCACGGAAATAGCCCCCAACTTCGCCTTTGCAGGAGCAAATGAATCCCTCGCCCTCTATGAACTGGGCAAAAAAGATGAGGCGCTCAGAAAAATGCGCAACATCGTTCGTAAATATCCTATGTTTCCTGATATGCGAGCTGCCCTTACCGCCGCCCTCTGGGAAAATGGAAAACAAGGAGAAGCCGAAAGCAACTGGGTTGCCACCGTGGGCATGGATAGTCGTTACAAAGATTTAGACTGGTTAAGGGAAGTTAGAAGATGGCCCCCTAGTATGATACAAGCCCTTGAAAGTTTTATCAATCTTGACGCTCAAAGTTAAAGTAGGGTGGGCATTGCCCACCAAACCAACTAGAAGGGTTACAAATATTATTCAAATACCTTCCCCTCAATTTCCATGACCCTA
Organism: Cyanobacterium stanieri PCC 7202; assembly: GCA_000317655.1. Lineage (NCBI taxonomy): Bacteria > Bacillati > Cyanobacteriota > Cyanophyceae > Chroococcales > Geminocystaceae > Cyanobacterium > Cyanobacterium stanieri. Next base: position 396,833 of record CP003940.1, on the reverse strand, counting down.
TATGTTAAGTAAACAATCTAAATCTTAACAATTCTCAGGAAAATATTACTTAACAAAATTATCACCAAAACTCTCTTTAATAAAAGGTCACAGCCAATCACACTGAGTAATATGTAACGAAAAGTAACAAGTTTTTTACCCTTTTTTCATAAAATCCCTTGACAAAACTTTACATATTCGTTAGTATATAAATGTGAGGCAAACAACTTCACACAAGTACCTAGAAAAATTCATAACGCAATCATATAATATATGACTACCACTTTACAACAACAACAGTCTTCCGCATGGGAGCAGTTTTGTCAGTGGATCACCTCTACCAACAACCGCCTCTATGTAGGTTGGTTCGGTGTATTAATGATCCCTTGTTTATTAACTGCAACCACTTGTTTCTTAATCGCTTTCGTAGCTGCTCCTCCTGTGGACATCGACGGAATCCGTGAACCCGTAGCAGGTTCTTTATTATATGGAAACAACATCATATCTGGTGCTGTAGTACCTAGCTCCAACGCTATCGGTTTACACTTCTACCCTATTTGGGAAGCAGCATCCTTAGATGAATGGCTATACAATGGTGGCCCTTACCAATTAGTAGTATTCCACTTCTTAATCGGAATCTTCTGCTACATGGGTCGTCAGTGGGAATTATCCTACCGTTTAGGAATGCGTCCTTGGATCTGTGTTGCATACTCTGCACCTGTATCCGCTGCGACTGCTGTATTCTTAATCTACCCTATCGGTCAAGGATCTTTCTCTGATGGTATGCCTTTAGGTATCTCTGGAACCTTCAACTTCATGTTTGTATTCCAAGCAGAGCATAACATCTTAATGCACCCCTTCCATATGTTGGGTGTAGCAGGTGTATTCGGTGGATCTTTATTCTCCGCAATGCACGGTTCTCTCGTAACCTCTTCTTTGGTACGTGAAACCACCGAAACCGAGTCTCAAAACTATGGTTACAAATTCGGTCAAGAAGAAGAAACCTACAACATCGTAGCTGCTCACGGATACTTTGGTCGTTTAATCTTCCAATATGCATCCTTCAACAACAGCCGCGCATTACACTTCTTCTTAGGTGCATGGCCTGTAATTGGTATTTGGTTCACCGCAATGGGTGTATCTACCATGGCATTCAACTTAAATGGTTTCAACTTCAACCAGTCTATCTTAGATAGCCAAGGTCACGTAATTGGAACTTGGGCAGACGTATTAAACCGTGCCAACATCGGTATCGAAGTAATGCACGAACGTAATGCTCACAACTTCCCCTTAGACTTAGCCTCTGCTGAAGCAGTTTCTGCTCCTGTAATCAACGGTTAATTTCTACTTGGAAATTGAGTTTAACAACTAAATAATAACTAGAAAGCACTCTCCTTTATTGGGGGGTGCTTTTTGGTGTGCGTGTTAAAATTAGCTTAATATGGGGAAACAGGAGTAAGTGATGATGAATGCCTATACCATTAACTTTGATTCTATCTTTACCATTACAGATAAACAGTTTTACCAATTGTGTACTAATAACCCAGAATTAGTGTTGGAGAGAAATAGAAAGGGAGAATTAATCATTATGTCGCCCACTGGAGGAGAAACTGGCAAGAAAAATGCTGAGTTAATTGTTGAGTTTGGTATATGGAATCGTCAAAAAAAACTAGGATATATCTTCGATTCCTCAACCTGTTTTCGATTACCCATGGGTAGTAATCGCTCCCCTGATGTGGCATATATCAAGAAGGAAAGATGGGATAAGTTAACCGAAGAAGAAAAGATTAAATTTCCACCCATCGCCCCTGATTTCGTACTAGAATTAATGAGTAATACCGACTCCCTGAAAATGCTTCAAGAAAAAATGGCAGAATACATGGAAAGTGGAGTGAAATTGGGTTGGTTAATTAACCCAGACAAAAAAGAAGTTGAAATATATCGTCAAGGAAAAGAAAAGAAAATTTTAAGTAATCCTAATAGTTTGTCGGGAGAAGAAATACTACCTGATTTTGTTTTGGATTTAGGTTTAATTTGGGAATAAATATTTAATTATTAGCTCTCACCTTATCGGCATAATCTTTTGGTTTCAGTTTTTTCACCGTTTCAAAGATAAATGTATTAAATTGATTGGGTAAATATGATAAAGTTTTTCCAATCAAACTACGGGAAGATTTACCTAATATTTTTTCCGCTTCTTTAATCAAAATTCTTCCTTTCTTATTTTGATTATTTTCAATCATTCTTAATCCCAAAGATAAATTGATATTTGCAAGTTTTCTTGCTCTAATTTGCTCGATGTCTGTTTCTCCGAAACTATAAGTTTCCAAACAATATTTTTTTGCTTTTAGAAAATGTAAATTTTGTTTTAAACTATTTTGTTGTCCATGAAAACGATATTCCATTAAAAACTCTGGTAAAAAATAACCGTTTTTTCCAGCTATCGCCATCCTTACTAAAAGATCAAAATCTTCACAACCATCAGCTGAAGGATTCATATAATCTACTTCTTTTAATGCTTGATAACGAAATAAACTAGAACCAACTTGTAAACTTTGTAAAACAAAAGTTTGATAAATTAAATCGTCAATTACACCTTCTTTTAATTTACTTTTCCCCCATTTATCAGAGTTTTCTTTGGTGGCAATTTCATCTCTATTATTATTAGCATCGATAACCCAATGATTGCTACAAACAAAATCAACATTACTGTTTTTATCCAAAATTGCGACGGTTTTGCTTAAAAAATCAGGGGTTAAAGCGTCATCATCATCAAACTTAATAAAGTATTCTCCCATAGCATTTTCAAAACCAGAACGCATATTTTTACTACGTCCAATATTTTGTTTATGGCGAATATATTTAATTCGATTATCCTTAAAATTATTGACTATTTCAGCAGTGTTATCTGTTGAGCCATCATCACATATAATTAGTTCAAAATCTGAGTAAGTTTGATTTAAAACACTGCTAACAGAATACTGTAAATAATCAGATCTATTGTAGGTGGGAATACAAACACTAACTTTAGGCATGATCAGATTTAGATGATGATTTTATGATTATAATAGCCAAAATCTCTTTATTGTTAATACTAATATAAGTGCGATCGCCCTTAATTGTGCATGAAAATTTTAATAATATCTAACACCTTTCCCTATCCACCTACGAGGGGAGGAACTCAAGTAAGAACATTTAATCTAATTAAATATCTCAAAGCAAATCATCGCCTAACCATGGTGACTCAAATCGATGAAGAAATACAACCATCGGAAATTGAAGAATTAAAAACCTATGTAGATAACCTCATCACCTTTCCTCGCTCAAAAAACAACACTCAAGGGGGATTTATCAAACGTTTTGCCCATTTCCTCATCACAGGCACTCCCCCTAGTGTCGTCGCTAACTATAATTATCAGATCCAAGAATGGATAGACGAAGCCGTAAAAAATAAACAATTTGATGCCATCACTTGCGAACATACCGTTAACGAAATCTATGTAAAACCCCAATGGCAACAGCAAATAAACACCGTAGTAAATATCCATAGCTCAGTATATCGCACCTGTAAAAATCAACTGGAAACAGGTACAGCAGAAAAGCCTAGGCGCGATCGCATTTACCTCCCTTTACTATACCGTTACGAAAAAAAATATTGTCAAAAATTTAATCAATTAGTCGTCACCACTGCCGACGATGCCCAATCCATTAAAGAGGTTTCAGGCAAATCTACCATCACGGTTATTGCCAACGGCGTTGACTTAGATATATTTCCCTTCCGAAAAAATACCATCGATAATCACACCCTAATCATTACAGGCGGCATGGACTACTTTGTTAATATTGATGCAGCCTGTTTTTTTACCAATCAAGTTTTTCCACTAATTCAAGCCCAATACCCCGATACAACACTGATGATAGTCGGCTCAAAACCTGCCCCAGAAGTCCAAAACCTCGCCAAACACAAAGGAGTAATAGTAACTGGTAGAGTACCATCTATGGCAGAATATTTACACAAAGCCTCCGTATGTGTTATTCCCATGCGTACAGGATTTGGCATCAAAAACAAAACCCTCGAAGCCATGGCGGCAGGAATTCCTGTGGTAGCCAGTGATAGAGGTTTAGAAGGATTGACGGTGGATAACCCTCTTTGTGCCTTAAGGGCGAATACCATTGATGAATATGTTAAACAAATCAGTAAATTATTCGATAATAGTGATTTAAGACAAAAAATAGCGTATAATGCTCGTAAAATGATTGAAAATCATTACACTTGGAAAAAAGCCGCCATGGGCTATGAAAAAATTATCACTGGTAAATAACTTCAACACACCATAAAAATAACTGTGTACCCCTCCTAGAAAAATTGTTTCTAAGCCCATTTAAATCGTGATAGGGTAGAATGTGTTATAATTTTTGATAAAAATATCGTTCAACAAAAAACAAGGCAAACTATAGCCTTAACAAGGGGAATAGAGTAATATGGCTACCGAAAAACAAACCTCCAACTATGGAGCAGAGCAAATCCAAGTATTGGAGGGGTTAGAACCTGTTAGAAAGCGTCCGGGGATGTACATTGGTACTACAGGCCCCAGGGGACTACACCATCTAGTATATGAAGTGGTGGATAACTCCATTGATGAAGCCTTGGCAGGGCATTGTAGCCATATTGAAATAGATATTAATGAAGATGGTTCTGTAAGTGTAACCGATGATGGACGGGGTATTCCTACCGATGTTCACCCTAGCACGGGAAAATCTGCCCTCGAAACCGTTATGACGGTACTTCATGCAGGGGGTAAATTTGGGGGCGGTGGTTACAAAGTTTCTGGAGGTTTGCACGGGGTTGGTATTTCCGTGGTAAATGCCCTATCTGAGTGGGTAGAAGTGAAGGTATGGCGTAATGGTAATCTCCATACCCAACGTTATGAGAGGGGAATTCCCGTTACCGAATTAGTTCCTCAACCTGATAATGACCATTCTACGGGTACATCCATCAGCTTTATGCCTGATGCCCTCATTTTTACGGAAACCACAGAATTTAATTATGGCACTCTTTCCAATCGTCTTAGAGAATTGGCATATTTGAATGCGGGAGTTAAAATTACCTTTTGCGATCGCCGCTTAGACTCTCAACGAGAAGAAACCTACTGCTATGAAGGGGGTATCAAAGAATATGTTACCTACATGACAAGGGAAAAAGAAGTATTACACCAAGATATTATCTATGTAGAAGGAGAGAAAAACGGTGTACAAGTAGAAGTCGCCTTCCAATGGTGTGTCGATGCCTATAGCGATACTATTTTAGGTTTTGCCAACAACATCCGTACTGTAGATGGTGGTACCCATTTAGAAGGACTAAAAACCGTCCTTACCAGAACCTTAAATAACGTTGCCCGTAAACGCAACAAAATCAAAGATAATGAGCCTAATCTCGCAGGGGAAAACGTCAGAGAAGGTTTAACCGCCGTTATCTCCGTTAAAGTACCCGATCCAGAATTTGAAGGGCAAACCAAAACAAAACTAGGTAACTCCGAAGTCAGAGGTATTGTCGATTCCTTGGTGGGTGAGGTGTTAAACGAATACCTAGAATTTAATCCCCACGTAGCCGACAGCATCATTGAAAAAGCCGTCCAAGCCTTCAAAGCCGCCGAAGCCGCCCGTCGTGCCAGAGAATTAGTACGTCGTAAATCAGTTTTAGAATCTTCCCCCTTACCCGGTAAATTAGCAGATTGTAGTTCCCGTGATCCCGCCGAATCAGAAATTTTCCTCGTCGAAGGCGACAGTGCGGGTGGGAGTGCCAAGCAAGGGCGCGATCGCCGTTTTCAGGCAATATTACCCCTCCGAGGTAAAATCTTAAACATCGAAAAAACCGATGACGCTAAAATTTATAAAAATAACGAAATTCAATCACTCATTACCGCCCTTGGTTTAGGAATCAAAGGAGACGAATTTGATGCGAGTCAATTAAGGTATCATCACGTAGTAATTATGAGCGTGGCAGGAGACGAATCCACCCTTGTCATGGATGACACAGGCAAAACCGAATTTGTCAAAATAGGTGAATTTATTGATGATTGTATCGAAGGAAGACGCACCACAGAACGTTATCAGGTTATGTCCTTTGATCCCAATACTAATTTAACCCGTTTTCGTCCTCTAAAAGCCGTAATTCGTCATGGTCATGAAGAAGCCATGTATCAAATCACCACCCGCTATAATCGCTCAGTCAAAGTAACCTCCTCCCATAGCGTCTTTGTCTATGAAAACGGTGAAGTAAAACTCAAAAAAGGAAACGAAATCAGAGAAGGAGATTTATTAGTTGCCTCCCGTCGTTTACCTCGCCCCCAAACTCCCATCACTAGCATTGACTTACTCAAAACCTTCTATCAAGCAGGATTAACTAACTCTCTCTACCTAGAAGGAGAAGAAGTAAGACAAATTAGCGCTAAAAGGATACTGGCAAAATTAGAAAAACCAGACTTATATTCTGAGCCTAGAGTAATGCTAACCGTCGAAGGATGGCAGGAGTTAGTTAAACAACGTCAAGCCCAAAACCTAACCCAAAAAGAAGTCGCCACCCTTTGCGGAGTAAAACAACCCATAACCATCAGTCATTGGGAAAGAGGTATAAATCGTCCTACCCTTCCCCACTTTTTAAACTATGTTACTGCCATTAATGGTTCAGAGAACATTGTTTATGAAACCATCCCCAGCAAAATTGATGAGTGGATAGATAATAGTGATGATTCTAAAAATGCCCGTTGGCGGGAAATTAGTAATTATAAACCCGTTGATTATTTTACTCCCAGTGAATTAGCACAAATACAAGAGGTAAAAATTGTTCCTCAAGCTCATCATGATAAAGCCTTTGAGCGTTACTTACCAGTTACCAAAGAATTAGTCTGGTTTTTAGGTTGGTACGTAGCCGAAGGAAGTTTAAGTCAGCATCAAGTAAGCCTTAGTTTAGGTAAAAAAGATGAGCAATTTATTCCCGAATTAACTCAAGCCATTGAGCGAGTTTTTGGAGAAATTCCCCGTTGTCACTACGATAAAGATTCGGAAGCTATTAAACTTTATTTCCATAGTGTAGCTTGTGCAAGACTTTTGAAAGCATGGGGATTAGCAGAAAAAGCTCATCAAAAAATCTTGCCTGATTTAGTCTTCAGTTTACCAGAGGACTTACAGTATAGTTTCCTAGAAGGTTACTTCCTTGGAGATGGTACAACAGTAGGAAAAAATATCTCTTTTGTTACTAATTCTCATTCCCTCAAAGAAGGCTTACTATATCTTTTCGGGCAATTGGGTTTAATTGCTAGTCATACGGTACATCAACCCCAATCTAACCATAAAATAACCACCCAACATCCTTACTATAGTATTACCATTTGTGGTAAGCAACAGTTAGAACAATGTGAGATGATTTGGCAACGTCATCAAAATCATCAACAAGTCAGAGACTATTTAGCAAAACCCTATCGTAAAGAGTTAGATTTTATCACTATCAGTGATGATTTAATGGGTTTAAAAGTTATCTCTAATCAAGAGATTGATTTGGTGGGTGATTATGTTTATGATTTCTCTGTGGAAGGGGATGAAAACTTTATTTGTGGTAGTGGTGGTTTAGCCTGTCATAACACTGATGCTGATGTAGATGGCGCGCACATCAGAACCCTTTTACTGACTTTCTTCTACCGTTATCAAAGGGAATTGGTAGAGCAAGGATATATCTATATTGCTTGTCCTCCCCTTTATAAACTAGAACGAGGAAAAAGCCATTATTATTGTTATAGTGACAGGGAATTACAACAGAAAATAGCTGAGTTTCCCAGTAATGCTAACTATAATATCCAAAGATTTAAGGGTTTAGGAGAGATGATGCCCCAACAACTTTGGGATACTACTATGAATCCTGAAACCCGCATGATGAAAAGGGTTGAGATTGAAGATGCCGCAGAAGCCGATCGCATTTTTACCGTTTTAATGGGTGATAGAGTTGCCCCTAGACGGGAATTTATTGAAACCCACGGGCCAAGATTAAATCTTACTGAGTTAGACGTTTAAGTATTTTTGCTTAAATTTTGAACATTGGTTGGGGTAATATATCATGCCCCTCCGATATTTTTTTATGTTTTTATCAATAACAGTTAAAATTTTAAAAGAAATTTAACTTTAACCTATTTAATGAAAAGTTTAATAATTGATAATTTCGATTCTTTTACCCATAATATCTATCAATTATTAGCCCAAGTTAATCAACAATATCCTACTATTGTTACTAATAATCAATGGTCGTGGGAAAAGATTGAGGCGGAAAATTTTGATAATATAATTATTTCTCCTGGACCAGGTAATCCATCCAAAAAAAAAGATTTTGGGGTGTGTGGAGAGGTTTTATTACGAGCAAATATCCCTATTTTGGGTATTTGTTTAGGACATCAGGGATTAGGTTATTTTTATGGTTCAAACATTACTAAAGCTCCCGAACCAATGCACGGTAGAGTTAGTAATGTTTACCATTATAATGATCCTCTTTTTGAGGGGATTCCCTCTGGTTTTGAAGCGGTACGTTATCATTCTTTAATTATTAACAATTTAGGGGTTAATTTAAAGGCGATCGCCCATACGGATGATAATTTAATTATGGCTATTAGACATAAATATAAGCCTTTTTGGGGGGTACAATTTCACCCAGAATCTATTTGCTCTCAATATGGTTATAATATATTGAAAAATTTTCAACAATTAACTATTAATTATTACAAAAATAATAATAAAAAATATAATTTCACCACAAAAAAAACAATTTTAGATAATAAAAAAAAGCCAATTAAATATAAACTTTATTATCACAAAATTGATACTTGGCAAGAACCAGAATTAATTTTCAAGAACCTTTATAATCACTCTGATAATACTTTTTGGTTAGATAGTAGTATGGTGGCTGAAGGTTTATCCCGTTTTTCTTTTATGGGTGATACTAACAGTGATGAAAGTTTTAGGATTAAATATACAGTAAGTAATAATCAAATATGTATTGCAAAAAAAAATCATCAAGAGATAATTAATGATATTGATTTGTATGATTATTTAGATAGTTTACTAAAAATATATTATTGTCATAATGATGATTTACCTTTCAATTTTTGTGGAGGATTTGTAGGCTATTTTGGTTATGAGTTAAAACAGTTATCAGGATACGAGAATAAACATATTTCTTCTTTGCCCGATTGTTATTTAATTAAGGGCGATCGCACCATAGCCTTTGATCATCAAAAACGAGAAATTTATTTACTTTATGTAGGACAAAAAGGGGAAGAGAATCAAGCGAAAGAATGGTTAAAAAATATTGAAAAGAAGATAAATAATTTGTCACAACTGACCATTAAAAAAAATAACCAAAATTATATAAATAAAGAATTACACTTTACTAGAAACAAACAGGAATATCTTAATAATATTGATACCTGCTTTGAAAAAATTAAACAGGGAGAAAGCTATGAAATATGCTTAACAAATCAGATCAACCTACCCCCTATTAAAAATCCCTTAGAATATTATTGCCATCTACGTAAAGAAAATCCTGCCCCCTATAGTGCTTTCATACGATGTGATGATGCCACCATTATTTGCTCATCCCCAGAACGTTTTTTACACCTTGATAAACAAGGTTGGCTAGAGTCAAAACCCATCAAAGGTACCCTCAGAAGAGGCACAAGCGAGGAAGAAGATTGGCAATTACAACAACAATTGAGTCTGAGTGAAAAAGAAAAAGCTGAAAACTTGATGATTGTTGACCTATTACGCAATGACTTGGGCAAAATTTGCGAAATAGGTACTGTATCTGTACCCAAATTAATGGCGATCGAAAGTTATAGTACAGTACATCAAATGGTGTCCACCGTAAGAGGTAAATTAAAACAGGGAGTTAGTCCCCTAGATTGCCTTAAATATATTTTCCCCGGAGGCTCTATGACAGGCGCTCCGAAAAAACGTACCCTTGAAATAATTGACCAACTAGAAACCGAAGCCCGTGGCATCTATTCGGGTAGTATTGGTTTTTTGAGTTTTAATGGCACTTTGGATCTTAATATCGTCATTCGTAGTGCCATCGTTACCAAGGAAAAAACAACCATTGGGGTAGGAGGAGCAATTACCGCCCTCTCAGATAAAGATCAAGAGTTTGAGGAAATCAAGTTGAAAGCCCAAGCCCTTTTAAAGATTTTAAATACGGGGTGCTAATCAAGCTCAGTTCGGGATAATCTTTGTTATTATGGTAGGCTTTCAGGTTATGGGGACAAAAGTTTTATTATCAATTCTCAATTACTTCATCCTATTCTGGCTGAGAAAAAATAGCAAACACTGAAGTGTAACCGTGGACAAAAGTAGAACCACCCACAGGGCCAATTTCTCCATTACAAAAGAAACCTGATAGGGGAATATCCACAAAATAATCAAGGAATAGCTCTGAATCGAAATTAGGTTCTCCATATAATCCTTCTCCTCTACCCATACAGGAGAACATCAGCGCCCCTACGGCTGGTAATTCGTCCTTATTACCCTGATTATCCGTCAACTCCAGAATTACATTTCTTTCCCCCTTCGTCACCTGATAAATCTTACCAATAGAACGGCATCCCTGCGCCACAATGGACTCCACCACAATATTACCGCTCATGGTCAAACCAATAGTCCCCTGAGTCGCAAAACACCCTTGTGGTTCATCGGGAGTACGATAAAACAAACCACTGGCAACCCCCATAGTATTAGAACTGGCCAAACCACCAACTTTGATGGAGCCGGGATAGGCATAATCCAATCCCTCGATTAACTCATTGGTAGAACCAGAAAAAGGATCTGATAAAAGAATAAAATCAGGTTTAGTTTGGGGAGATACCCCCACCATATCCCACCACTCTTGAGGGGCGCTATCAGAATCTGGTAAATCATCGGGAAGAATGTGGAAAATGCTCAAATCCACATCAGGTAAACAAGCTACCGTCAAACTCAGGGCAGGACTAGATTCCACCTCCGCAGGTTGTTCCTCATCTTCCATGCCCACAATGCCACCCCCACCACAACCAATTAAAAAAGGTAGGGGAAATTTATCCAACAATAAAGGCAACAACCGAGCATAATCACTAGCAAAAGCAGAAGAAATGAACAAAATACCTAAATCTGGATTGTCAGTTAAACGTTCCTGCAATTTTTCCACCACCTCATCAATGGCTTTTTCTAAGGATGATTGAACAGAAAGGGCGTTAATCCATTGAATTTTTTGTGACATAGGCATTTTTGAGTTAATGGAATCTAGTCCATTGCTATGGGTCAAACTAAAGCATTAACCTTTAATTATTAACTTTTCATACCCTCTTGTCAATTCATGGTTGCTCATTAATTCACATCGCTGATACGACGAATATTAAGCACATCGCTAATATTTCTGATTTTCTGCATTACATTGCTCAACTGTTCAGAGTCTCTGACATCAAGGGTAAGGGAGATGAGGGCAGGTTTTCCAAAATCGGTTTTCACCGAGGCATTACTCACATTGACATGATAATCGCTTAGTCTGCCAAGGATGTCTCGTAAAATGCCTACCCTATCGATGGTTTCCACTACCACATCCACAGGATATGTCACCGCACGGTTGGATTGTTGATTATTATTCCATTTTACAGGTATGAAGCGATCGCCCTTAACATTTGCCAAATTAGGACAATCATGGTGATGAATAGAAATCCCCCGTTGATGAGTCACTACCCCCACGATAGACTCTCCGGGCAGAGGACGACAACAACCTGCAATATGATATTCTAAACCCTCAATCCCGGCAATGGGATATTTAGTACCATCAATTTCCTTATAGGTTTTATGGGTGGTATGGGTAGAAGTTAGCAGAGTTTCTTCCTGTAGGGTACTAGGTTTGGTATCAGGTTGATGTTGTTTATTCTCATCCCGCAAACGGTTAATAACCTGAGTGGAGGTAATTTCTCCATAACCCAAAGCCACCAATAAATCATCCACCTTATGAAAATTGCACTTTTGAGCAACCTTCATCATCGTGTCAGACTTGAGCAAAGATTCCAAACCATTTTTACCCAACTCCTTCTCCAACAACTCCCTACCCCGAGCAATATTTTCGTCACGGTGGGATAACTTATACCATTGACGGATACGGTTACGGGCGCTCGGAGTTTTTACAAAATTAAGCCAATCAAGACTAGGATGGGCATTATTCGCCGTGATAATTTCCACAATATCGCCATTTTGTAAAATATGATCCATAGGTAGCCATCGCCCGTTTACCTTCGCACCCTTCATGTGATTTCCCACCTCCGTATGGATACGATAGGCAAAATCTACGGGAGTTGCCCCACGATTGAGAGAAATTAACGCCCCTTGGGGAGTAAACACATATACATCATCATCAAACAAATTTTCCTTAAGATTATCAACATACTCCTCCGCATCCTTCAAATCCTTTTGCCAGTCTAATAATTGCCTTAGCCAAGTAAATTTTTGCTCATCATTAGACAAATTAGCATTTTGGGAATTTCCCGCCTCCTTATACTTCCAATGGGCGGCAATACCATATTCGGCGATATGGTGCATTTCTAGGGTGCGAATCTGAATCTCCAGAGGGCGCCCATTCAAACTTACTACCGTGGTATGTAGAGATTGATATAAATTAGGTTTCGGTAAGCCAATATAATCTTTAAATCTGCCGGGAATGGGGCGAAAAGCATCATGTACCACCGCAAGGGCTTGATAACATTCTTGTTTTGTATTGACAATCACCCTCAGCGCCGCAATATCAAAAATTTGGTCAAATTCTTTTTTCTGCCTTTGCATCTTTTCATAAATGCCATAGAGATGTTTCGGGCGCCCTTTTACTTCGATGGGGTTTATGTTGGACTTATGCAATCCTTTGGTGATAATATCAATAACCTGATTTATTCTTGCTTCTCTATCGCTTCTTCTTTCGGCTATTAAACTACGAATATTGCCATATTCTTGTGAATGCAAATATTTAAAACTTAAATCTTCTAATTCCCATTTAAACTGCCACATTCCTAAACGATTGGCAAGGGGAGCAAAAATTTCTTTGGTTTCTGTGGCGATTAATTTTTGCTTTTCTGAGGGTAAAAAATCGAGGGTACGCATATTGTGTAATCTATCGGCTAATTTGACCACGATTACTCGAATATCCTGCGCCATGGCGAGAAACATACGGCGGAAATTTTCTGCCTGTCTTTCGGTTTTATTAGAAAAGTTAAATTTTGATAGCTTGGTGACGGCTTCCACCAGTTGACGTACGTTACTACCGAACAATTCTTCGATATGATCTGGGGTAATGTCTTCATTGTCTTCTACCACGTCATGGAGAAAACCTGCAGCTATCATCTCTGCGTCACCTCCCAAGTCTCGTAATAATTCGGCTACAGCAATGGGATGGATAATATAAGCCTCCCCTGATTTTCGATATTGTCCTTCATGGAGTTTATAGGCATATTCAAAGGCTTTGCAGATTAAACTATTGTTGGGATCATCTTGATCCCCAATCATACATTTATTCAGCCATTCTGGAAGATGGATTTTCTTTTGTTTATCTTTGGTTGGGGTTGCAATAGTCATAATAGGGGTAATGGGGTAGTGGTTTTTTCAAAAATAAATGGGTTTTTCCCTAATATTTTTTGATAGTCAAACTTTACTCCTTACTCCGTAAATGGGGGAGTTTTGTTCAATTATGATTTAGATTAGGGAAGATTGATAATATATTTATTGGTATGAGAAAACAATGGCGATTTACTTAGATTAGTAAATTTTTATCGCAATATCTAATTTGTATGGAAACCGGGGAAGTTTTATTTTTTAACTTCTTGCCTCGGTTTATGAGAAAAGATCTTTTAATCTAAGTATAATCAAAAACATTTAATTATATGATTGTAACGCAATATAAAGACAATGTTATCAAAATCACATTTTTCTCTTGTAAAGGATTGGGTATTTTTACTAAAAGATTTTCAAAATCAATGGCATTTACAGGAAATAAATGACTATTATCAAACTCCTATATGGCAAAAAATTAATGGTGTTTTACAATCGGAAATTATGACTCTTGGACAGGATGATTTTCCCGTTGATAATATCCCTCAATGGCAGTCTTGGCAAACGGAAACCTATCGTTTTATTCGTCTTCTCAATACGGAATTGTTATTTTTTGCATCGGCACAACAACCCCAAACTAAGCAGTTAAAAATCAATAGTATTACTCAAAAGTTACAAGGTGCGATCGCCCTTAGCGAAAATTTGTTAAATCAGGCAATGGGCAATGGGCAATAGGCAATGGTATAAAGTAAACTCTGTTTGGGATTTGTCAGTATGGTTAGATTGCAGGTTTAAAATACAATCAGTCTTTGTTAGTTCTTTGATGGAACTAAATACCAGAAAATTAATTAACCATACAGTTTTTATAAATTTCTTAACCTGACACCTAACACCCGATACCTGAAACCTTTATTTAAAACCAACATCGCCTGAAAAAGTCAACAAACACAAGAGTTAAATCTGTATTCGCAAACCTTCTCAGGCGATGAATGTTTATTATTTCAACCTTGATTTAACAAGGATTTTTGTTTATTCTCAATGAAGAGAAAACCGTTATCAAAAGTTCTAGGCTATAAATTAGCTGAGAGCGTTGATAGCGTAATCAATGTAGGAGTTAGCTTCTACAGCAGGATCTCCACTTAAACCGTGGTTAGCTTTGATGTATTTTAAAGCCTCGATGTACCAGCTAGGAGACAATTCAAAAGTACGGTTGATTTCGTCAACACCAGCGATTAAGTACTCATCCATAGGACCAGTTCCACCAGCTACTAAACAGTAGGTAACCATACGTAGGTAGTAACCGATGTCACGAGAGCATTTTGCTTTACCTTCAGAGGTAGAAGCATAGTTAGCACCAGGGGTAGAAGTGGTGTAAGGGAATTTGCTGTAAACAGCGTTAGCTGCACCGTCGATTAAACGCTGAGCGTTTTCGGTTAAAGATTTAGCAGCTTGTAAACTAGCATTAGCTTGACGGAAACGACCGAAAGCGGTTTGGATTTCGGTGCTGCTGAGGAAACGACCTTGAGAATCTGCTGCGGATACTGCTTCAGTTAAAGGGGTTTTCATTGTCTAATATTCTCCTTAAATTTGTGTTTTTGTTAACGAAATGATTTTTTAACTTGATGGGTAGCTATTGCTATTACGCTACTGCAGCAGCAGCACGATCAAAATAGGTAGCAACTTCAGCCATTAATTGGCTACAATCACCAAGGGTAATGTTGTTGGTGTCGTTAGCAATTGCTAAAGCAGCGTCTTTCATTTTTTGTACGCCAACAGCAACAGAAGATCCAGGAACTCCTAAAGCAAGGTAGGTTTCACGAAGTCCATTTAAACAACGATCTTCTAATACGGAAGCGTCACCAGAGAAAATAGCGTAGGTAACGTAACGTAGGATGATTTCCATGTCACGAAGACAAGCAGCCATACGACGGTTGGTGTAAGCATTTCCACCGGGAGCGATTAATTGAGGCTGTTCAGCAAATAAAGAACGAGCAGCGTTAGCTACGATAGCGGAGGAGTTACCGGTGATGCGGTTAACAGTGTCCATACGCTTGTTGCTTTCAGCTACCATTTGGTTTAAAGCATCGAGCTGAGAGGAGGATAAGAATTCTCCACGAGCGTCAGCTTGAGAAACAACCCTTGTGAATGCGTCGTACATTTTAAGTTAATCTCCTAAATTGAATTAGTTTAGTTAGTGTTTTATTAAATTTGATTTAACTTTTTTTCGTTAAACCTTTGGGAGTAAACCCTTGCAAATTAGTTTCCTACATTATGAGCTTAAAACCAAGTTTTTGTTAAGCGTTTGTAAAGAAACTTAATTTTTTTACATCTCTGTTTTTTCAATGGGTCTTTTTTTACTTCCCGAATACAGTTATACACCCTGAATGGACTTTTTAACATTACATCATGTTAATTTTTCAGTGGTACTTCTTTACATTTCTTCATAACAAAGTAGGTAAATATTCATAAAATCAAAACAATTGATAATTAAGAATGGATAATGGATAATGACAATAGATTAAGATGTTCTCGTCTATACATGTAAAACTCAGATTTACTATTTATTGTTAACTATTTACTAATTCAATTTGTATGAAACCTCGTCCCAAGAAAAAGCAAAATTCCCCCCGTAGTTCTTCCCCTGAGCAAAAAATGCCCCGAAAAAGAGATAATGAGCCTCGCTTAAAGCCTCAGAAGGCTGATCATGCCGTATCAGACATAGAAAATCATCAAGATTTAATATATGGATGTTATCCTGTACTAGAAGTTTTGAAGGGCGATCGCACCCTAAACCGTATTTATGTAACGGGTAAAATTGCCCATGACAAAAGATTTTCAGATCTAATCCAAGAAGCCAAAAGCAACGGAGCCGTAATCGATATAGTCGATTCCAAAAGAATCAGTCAAATTACTAACTTTGCCAACCATCAAGGTATCGCCGTTACCGTAGCACCCTATGAATATATAGAACTAGATCAATTAATATCCCAAGCAAAAGCCCAAACTCAAAATCCCGTAATTATTATTGCCGACGGAATTAGTGATCCCCACAACCTAGGTGCCATTATCCGCACAGGAGAAGCCTTGGGGATGCAAGGTTTAATTATTCCCCAAAGAAGAGCAGCAGGGGTAAACTCCACCGTCATGAAAGTAGCCGCAGGTGCATTAGAACATTTCCCCATTGCTAGGGTAATCAATCTCAACCAAGCTATTACCACCCTCCAAGAAGAAGGTTTCTGGATTTATGGCACCGTCGCCGAAAGCGGTAACTATTTACACAATACAAAGTTACAAGGGGCAGTAGGTTTAGTAATAGGCTCAGAAGACAAAGGATTAAGTCAATCCGTGGCAAAATCCTGTGACTTTTTAGTTTCTATTCCTATGACAGGAAAAACCCCCAGTTTAAACGCATCGGTAGCCACGGCGATATGTCTATATGAAGTATGTCGTCAAAGATTAACAACCGAGGCAAAATAACCCAATAACTGGGTGAATGCCCCCTTGTCAATCCCAAAATCAAAGACTAAAGTTGAGTAGAAGGGGAAAGATTTTTCCATCGCTTCAGAAACTTTCAGTTAGGAAAACATAAATAAGATTAAACTTGAACAAAGATCACTATCGAGGTGTCATTTATGAAAGAACTTTTAATTCAAATTCTCAACTTTTTTGGCTTGGCTTGTTGGATCAAGATTACCACCGAAAATCCCCGTTGTACCTATTATTTTGGCCCTTTTTTAACTGAAAAAGAAGCTAGGAACAACCAACAAGGTTATATTGATGATTTGCTTGAGGAGGGGGCAAAGGAAATTAAAACTTTGATTAGGAGATTTAAACCCACCGAATTAACTATTTTTGATGAATTGGGGGAATTGAATGATTCTCTTCAAAGGGTCAAGGTTTCTAATCAACCCTCATTAAACTTATAGCGATCAATTGTTTACCTTTCCCTATCTTGGGGTATAATCTTATAGTTTTTGGTCACTATCATAGAGATTTTACCCCAGTTTAATATGCCCATTCGACAACAACCCAGAAGAACAGCCAGAATATTAGCTTTACTTAGTTTAAGTCAGATTCGTGGCGATGCCGAAAAATTAGAGCAGTTAGATATTAATGATTTACTGTTAGGGGCGGTTCGTAGTTTAACCATTGAAGTAGAAAATGCCTTGGAAACTGCTTCTAATGAGTTGAATCGCAGTAATGACCAAATTTTCAAGAGTGAAACCCGTACTACTAATGTGGGTAGTGCTAAAGAAATGTTAAAAGATGCGATCGCCTTTACCCAAAAAGCTATTAATCGTCTCGGAAGCGTATTGGAGTTACCAGAATTTGTCCAAGTCTCTCAACAGGCACAGGTTAGGGAATATGCCATCGAGTTAATTAACACCATTAACCGCCGTCAAGGGGAAATCAATCAAATGTTAGATGATGTGATGATTGATTGGAAATTAAACCGTCTTTCTTTAATTGACGGTAATATTTTACGCATTGCGGTAGCGGAAATGGCATTTTTACAAATAGAACCTAAAGTCGCCATTAATGAGGCGGTAGAAATTGCCAAAGCCTATTCTGATGATGATGGTTTTCGTTTTATTAATGGTGTGTTGAGAAAAATCAGTGACAGGCTACAAAAATAATGGGGGGTGTGCGGCAATTTTTGGTTGAGGTAGAATAATCAGTATTCTGACTTTGAACCCCCCTCAATTAAGGCAAAAAAACTATTCCCTGTTCCCTGCCTTAATGATTGCACTTTTTGTTGCCCCCCTATTTAGTGAATTAAAATTGGTCTGTAACAACGGCATTAGATTGTTTAGAGGCGATCGCCCTTTGTAAACAATCCTGTGCCACATCAATCAAATTACTAGAATGGATAGCCTGAGTAGGAATGCCCGTAGCTAAACCAAAACTAAAAGTAATAAACTCACTCACCGAAGAAAAATGATGAGGAATTTGTAATTCCATAACATGATTACCAATTACTTGGGCAACTCTTTGAGCCCCTGCGGTATTCGTACTAGGCAATAACACCGCAAAAGTATCCTTATCAAACTCCGCCACCAAATCCCCCGCCCTTTTTGCGGTATCCTTCACATCTTGGGTAATAATTCTCAGACAACTATCGACAATCTCCTTTTCATGGTTATTTTCATAAGCCTCAAAATCATTAATTTTTGCTAAAATAATTGATAAATCAGTTCCCTCCATATCTGACAACGAATTTCTTTGACGAGAAGCTCTCAACCACTCTTTTTGTAACATCTCCTCAAAATATCTACGGTTAGGAATCAGATGTAACCGTCCTTCATTATCCTGATTTGTCACAGGTAAATTACTTGTTTCCACCAACTCCTGCAACCTTTGATAATGGGGAATAATTTTATGTAATTGGGTAGTAGTTTCTCGTAAATTATCTTTCAGGGTTTTTATGAGTAACTGTTGATTGAGACGATGGATAACTTCTCTTTTGTTAAATGGATAATTAATATAATCATTAGCCCCGGCATCAAAGATGAGATCTACATTAAAATAACGAGGATCTCTATTGATAATAATTACAGGAATATTTTTACCCTTTTCTAAAAGTTTAATTTTTTTGCAAACTAAATGACAATCCAAATCTGGGATAGCACTACTGATTAAAATTAAATCAGGAGCTTTTACCTGAACAAAATCAAGCAAATCTAACTCATTGTCCACATCCACAAAGCTATGAGTTGAATCCTTGATCAGATCTCGAAAAAAATTTATTTGTTCTTCTAAATTGTCTAAGATAATGATACTTTTTTTCATAGATTTACCACATATTAATTAAAATCAGCTTAACTTTTACTATCAAAATTAAAAATCTCGGTAATAATAAAAATGATACTGATAAAATCTTAAATTATTCCGATTAGCCATGAAACCTTTACTAAAAGCAAGACTTAATGACACTAATCTTTCTGCCGAAAACACTAGCACCCAAAGACAACTAGAAATTAGTGTCCAAGCGGTCAAAGATTCTTCTTCCAATCGCTTACCTCTGAATCTATGTATTATTTTGGATCACAGTGGTTCGATGGTCGGTAAACCTTTAGAAAACGTAAAACAAGCTGCGATCGCCCTTATTGAGAAACTCAACCAAGAAGATCGAGTTTCTGTGGTGGGTTTTAACCATGAAGCCAAAGTGGTGGTGAATAGTCAACCCGTAAGCAACCTAGAAGCCATCAAAACTCAAATTAATGAACTTCGGGCCGATGGTGGTACCGCCATTGATGAAGGCTTAAAGCTAGGTATTCAAGAAATAAATCAGGGTAAAGAAAACCGAGTTTCTCAAATTCTTTTGTTAACCGATGGCGAAAATGAACACGGTAGCAACGAAAAGTGTTTAAAACTAGCCAAAATTTCCTCAGAATACAATATTACCCTCAATGCCATGGGTTTTGGTAATAATTGGAATCAAAAAGTATTAGAAGCCATTAGCGACTGTGCCAATGGTACCCTTACCCACGTGGAATTTGCCGAACAGGCAAAGGATGAGTTTCAAAAACTATTAACCAGAATGGAGTCTGTGGGCTTAACCAATGCCTATTTAATTTTGGAACTAGCCGAAGATGTACGCATGGCGGAGTTAAAACCCATGGCACAGGTAGCCCCTGAAACCGTAGAATTAGAACCCCATAGAGAAGATGACTATACCAATAAATATACCGTCCGATTAGGAGACTTGATGACCACCGAGCGGATTATTTTAACGAATCTTTATCTGGGTAAACTATCCTTGGGAAATCAGGCGATCGCCAAGATTCAGGTACAATATGATGATATAAAAGGGCAAACCCTCACCTCCGAAGAAATTGCCGTCAATATTCAAGTACAAGCCCAATATCAACCCCAAAACGATGCAGAAATCCAAAAATCCTTACTCACCCTCGCCAAATATCGCCAAACTCGCTTAGCCCAGGAAAAAATTGAGCAGGGAGACAATAAAGGTGCCGCAACCCTCTTGCAAAATGCCGCCAAAACTGCCCTACAATTAGGAGATGAAAGTGGAGCAACGGTATTACAAACTAGCGCAACTCGATTAGAAACAGGGCAACAGTTGTCAGAATCCGAGAAGAAAAAGACTCAGATGGCAGCCAAAACCACCCTACAACTTTAATTTGGGGGAATAATTTGGATGATGAATCCATCAAACCTTAAACAACAAGTACAAAGTTTTGTCGATGAATGGCTCAACCGTAAAAAAGTAAGGGCTGTTTGGCGATGGATAAAATTATCGGTAAATCGAATTTTACCCCGAGTTTCTGCCACCCGTATCGCTAAACTACATCAGGAATTAAATGACGATTCTACTTGGGGTGTGGACTATATTTTATGTACTGTGGCATCTTGTCTCATCGCTTCCTTTGGCTTGTTGAGTAATAGTGCGGCGGTGATTATTGGGGCGATGATTGTAGCCCCTTTGATGTTGCCTTTACGGGGTTTGGCTTTTTCTGCCTGTGAGGCGGATTTAAGATTGTTTAATAAGTCTATTTTTTCTTTGGTAGGGGCTACTCTAGTTTCTTTATTATTATCTTGGTTTATTGCTTTGGTGGTGGCATTACCTGATGTGGGTTCCGAAATTATTGCCAGAACTCAACCGACTCTCATTGATTTGGGTATTGCCATTAGTGCAGGGCTTATTAGTGGTTTTGGTAAGGTGCGATCGGGGATCAGTGAAACCCTTGCAGGAACAGCGATCGCCGTTGCTCTCATGCCTCCTTTATGTGTGGTGGGTATTTCCTTGGCAGGGGGGTTATATCCCTATGCCATGGGTGCATTTTTACTCTATATCACCAACTTATTAGGAATTACCCTCTCTTGTATGGTCGCTTTTATCCTTTCTGGTTATACCAAAGCCACCAAAGCCTTGGGATGGGCGAGTGTGATGACAGCGTTTTTGTTAATTCCCCTTGGGGCAAGTTTTTTCCAACTTATCCAACAACAGCAGATAGAAAAAGAAATTAATCGCCAACTTGCCAATGAAACCATTACCGTAGGGCAAGATGTGGAGTCGGTGAGAGTTGGTATTATTTGGACTCAAAACCCCCCTCTTATCAATGTTACGATGCAAACAGATAAGGAAATTACCTCCCGACAGGTGGAGTTAGTAAGGGATTATGTGAGTTTGAGAATGAATCGAGATTTTGAATTAGTATTTTATATTGTGCCTGTGAGAAGGGTAACTCGGGAAACGGAAATGGAGATTGCCCCTGATAGTTCTACTATTTTTCAAGATTTTGATCCTGATACTGATTTTTCTATTCCCCAAAGGGATAATCCACCACGGTTTACACCTTTTAGTAATTAATATCGTTGCTTAATCATGGTATGAAATATAATTGAATGATGCTAAAAACCGACACATCAAAATATTATCACTATTGCCTATTCCCCGTTCCCTCTTACTTAATTGATTGCTAATTGGACAAGGATATTTGATAATTAAGATAATATAAATATAGTAATTTGATATGGCAGAAGAAAGAACCCTACCAAAATTTGATCATTCTACAGTAAAAATTTCTAAAGAAGAAAGTTTAGTTTATTACGAAGATATGGTTTTAGGACGCTTATTTGAAGATAAGTGTGCTGAGATGTACTACAGAGGCAAAATGTTCGGTTTTGTTCACCTCTACAACGGACAAGAAGCGGTTTCTAGTGGTATCGTCAAATCTTTAAGAGCTAATGAAGATTATGTATGTAGTACCTACAGAGATCACGTTCACGCCCTCAGTAGTAATGTCCCTGCTAGGGAAGTAATGGCAGAGTTGTTTGGTAAGTCCACAGGCTGTAGTAAGGGGCGTGGTGGCTCCATGCACATGTTTTCTGCAGAACATAAGTTATTAGGTGGTTATGCTTTTGTGGCAGAGGGTATTCCTGTCGCCACAGGGGCGGCTTATCAAACTATGTACCGTCGTAAGGCATTGGGAGATGAAAGTTCGGATCAAGTAACGGTATGTTTCTTTGGTGATGGTGCGAGTAATAATGGACAGTTTTTTGAGTGTTTAAATATGGCGGCGTTGTGGAAGTTGCCTGTTATTTATGTGGTAGAAAATAATAAATGGGCCATTGGTATGGCTCATGATCGCGCGACATCCCAGCCTGAAATCTACAAAAAAGCCAGTGTTTTTAATATGGAGGGCTATGAGGTAGATGGTATGGATGTTTTGGCGGTGCGTGATGTGGCTCAAAAGGCGATCGCCCGTGCTAGGGCAGGAGAGGGACCTACCCTCATCGAAGCCTTAACCTATCGTTTCCGTGGACACTCCCTCGCTGATCCTGACGAATTAAGGGATGCGAAGGAAAAAGAATTTTGGAACGCAAGAGATCCCATCAAAAAATTTGCCCAATATCTCACTGAAAATAATATCGTAACTCAAGCAGAACTAGATGCGATCGACAAAAAAGTAATGGAAACCATCGAGGATGCCGTAAAATTCGCCGAAGAAAGTCCTGAACCAGACCCCAGCGAATTATACGACTACATTTTCGCTTGATTTAACGTGAATGGCAAAAGAAGTCCCTAATCTCAGAGTAGCGGATTAGAGGATGAATTTTGCCAAAATACATATCACAATTTAGAAATTTGTGATAAGTTAGAATAACGCACACGGGCGAATAATGGCGATAACCAAGCCAAATACATAAAGTAATTCTATGATACCGTGTAAATGACCTACGGAACGTGGGGCAAAGCCTACCGCCTTGATGTAAGACTCGCTATTGTTTTGCAGTAGAAAGCAATTGATTGGGTAGGAAGCTCAAATTTCAGCGTAGCGGATTTGAGTAGTTCACAAAGCATAAAAGAGACCTAAAAAGGTCTCTTTTTTGATCATCAAAACTAAGCTATGGGAGTAAATCTAACCAAGGCATCGTTAAAATCAAAATCACTCACTCCCAAGTTACCCGGTAAATCTTCAAAGCCAAAGATATTATTACCATAATTGCGTACATGGAGAGAATTATCAGGATTTGCACCAAGGAAACTAAAGTAAGCCACGATGTGACTTTCAAAATTTTCTATGGTTGCCCCCACATTATTGGGATTAAGATCAAGAAAAGCATTGAAAGCATCTTGTACCGTACCACCATCAGGAATTAAATTGCCACCATTAGCAATGATGAAAGGAGCATAAATTTGTCCCCCTTCCAATAACACATCCCCAAAAGCCCCGGCGGTGGTATTTTTATTAATATCTCCCTCTGCACCTAACTCCAAGTTAAAATTACTGACCGCATTAGCAATGGCAGTGAAAGCATAACCTTGATCCCCCGGATTTAAGAAATCGGTGGTAGAACCATTATTATTTAAATCAAAAGTATCAAGAACCGCACCACGGGAATTTTCTACTCGGTATAAACCAACAATATTATGGAAACTAGCATCTGTACGACTCAAAATATCATCATCTGCCCTGACGGTAATATCTTCAGGATTTTGAGATAAATCGAACACAGGAGCGAAAGGTTGAATTTCAAAAATGCTAGTAGTACCACTGACTTCGTTAGCCACTACCAATAAAGGCTCTCCATTGGGACTATCTTGGGCATCAATAAAGATCAAACCCTCTGCCCCCAAATCACCTACTGCGGGATTAGTAGAACCATCAGGCAACTGCGCTTCCACCCCAAAATCTCGATTATTGAGATATTGAATAAATTGAGGATTATTAGGGTTACTAATATCGTAAACCATTACCCCACCGATTCTTTCTAAACCGACAAAAGCATAGGGAACACCGTCAATTTCCCCAATGGCAATGCCTTCAGGTTCAGGGCCTTTGTTGTCAGAGCGACTGTCAAAGCTATCGTTTTCGCTGTTATTGGCATTAAAGGCTTCAAAAGGTAAAGCACCCACGGCGATATGTTGGGCGATAAGTTGCTCAAATTGATCAGCAGAATCGAAGATCAGATTTAGGTCTTGATCATAGATGGAAAAAGATCTGCTACCGTAGGCATAGATTTCGTCGTAACCAATTTCCCCAACAATTTGACCACGAATTTCCCCTGCTTGATTTCTTTCGGTGTGGATGTTGAAGTAAAAGGGTGCATCTTCTCCTTGAGGGGTTTTGGCGATGGTATTTTCTTGCCAAATACTGGTAATGGTAGCTACCCCATTATTATCTACATTGATAATGGTGTCAGGGTCTTCTAATATGTCCCATACTACCCCACCATTAGCTCCTCTGGCTCCTTCGTGGATGTGGAGTAGGATTACGTCATCCCCCGTATCACTGCTTAAAAAGTTTCCTGTTTCTCTGCCAAAGTCTAATCCAGAAACGGTTAATTCGATGTTTAAAAAGCCGTTGTCATCAACCCATGTGAGGGCAGAACCCTGGGCATCGGTGGTTACGGATGGTTCCACCTGTTGCTCTCCTGTGAGTTCAGAAACAAAGATCGCCCGATCACTGATACCGAGGGTGTTGGTGATGCTTAATCTTCCTAATTGGCTATTTTGTTGTAACTCGGAGGCATTGGGAAAGGCAACGGGATCAAGGATAATACTATTTACCCTTACTTCTTCGCTAAAGCCATCATAGTCTCTGGCATCTCCTTCGTTGGCAGTGACCACAAATTGACGACCGCCCACTGCATAGGTGGCAATGGAATCGGGTTGAGGAATACCGAAGACGGGCCAGTTGGCGATGTTGATGGCATTATCCCGATCACTTACATCTAAGCCGTTACCGGGTAAGCTGTGATTTCTGAATCCTAGGGGTTTGATGTCGAGGATGACACCGTTTTCGATGTCGAGAATGGCGATCGCATTGTTTTCTTGTAAGGAAACATAACCTATTTTAGAATCACTGCTAACGGCAATCCATTCGGGTTCTAAATCTTGGGAAACCGTGGCACCAGGACCAAAAATTCTCACCCCAGAGGCTCTGAGTTCTTCGAGGCGATCGTCAAAGGCGTTAAAATTAACTTGAGTAACCATAGCATTAGGGATACCATTGCTCACGTCAATAATGGTTACGGAACCTTCAGGATCGATGGTGTAGTCGTCGTTGGGTTCCCCTTCGTTGGAGACAAGAATTTTTGTGCCATCGGGGGTAAAGGTAATGGCATCAGGCAAGGAACCTGCGGGTAAAATGTTTTCAGGTTGAATAAAGGAACTAAAGTCACGGTTAGAGCTAAATAAAATTATACTACCGGGATCAGTTTTAACATTAGCCTCCACTGCCACGGCAACGATGCCGTTTTTCACCGTCACACTGTTGACAATGCCGCCCACATTTTCCCCGATGATTTCCCCAATTTTGGTGGGGTTGGTGGGATCGCTCATATCTAAAACATCCACCGAGGCAGATTGAGCATTGACCACAAATAATCTCTGGGTGATGGGATCATAGGCAGGAATTTCCGCTGCGCTTTCTCCAAATATGCCTGTGCGATAGTTGCCGATTAAGTTTAAATTAATTGCCATGGAATTTGTTGGTATCAAAGAATCGTTACGAAATGCAAGGTTTTGAATGCGTGTGTCTTCTACAGGGCTGGTGTCCTGTTCATTGAAGGGGGTTTCGAGGAAGTTGTTAAAAAGAAATTCGGCGAGGGCATCTTGTTCTGTACCATCGGGGGCAAAGGTTGCATTGCCTGTGCGGGGGGCATCATCATTTTGAGCTAAATCCACCCGATTGACGGCTTCCCCTTGGGGGAAGGGATAACCATCCCCACCATCTGCCAAGAAGCCTAATGTCACTAAGCGGAAGGTGCGATCGCCCTGTCCTTGTAATTGTCCATTGGCTACCACTACATCGATGGTTTGCCCATTTTCATCTTGAATGACCGCCGACCTGATGCGATCGCCGGGGGGTTGATTGATGTCAAAGCTAAAAGCAACCCCACTGACTTGGGGAAATTGTCCGGGGGTAGCACCCGCCGCACTGGCAGAAACAGCGTGTTCTAGGATGTCGAGCAACTGTTGGGCAGTGACGGTGACTAAGGTTAAGCCGTTATTGAAACTCAGAGCATTGGCGATGTCATTTTGGGAAATACCTCCTTGGGGTTTAACGATATTTCCATTAGCATCCACCACTTCCTCGGTGGGTAAAAATTGCACATCCCCAATGCTACCCGTAGGAATGAACGTACGACCAATGTTGTCACGGATACCGCCACCGTTTTTGATGGAAATCACCACACTAGGATCAGTTTCCTTGGCGATCGCCAAGTTAGCATCGGCAGTTAAGTTACCGAGGTTAGTTTCTTCGGTGCGCACACTACCACGACTGCCATTAAGGAATACATCACTGATACCAAAAAAATTCCCCTCTTGGGCAACCACCACCTCCCTCAACTGATTGACAATATTTTGAATTTCAGGGTTAACTAAATCTTGGGCTCCTAAATCTGCCACCCCTTGCTCATCGGTGGCAAAGGCTCCACTGACAAGGGGATCATAGCTTTCGGGAATAATAAAGCCATTTTCATCAAAATCAATGACGAGACGACCAACATATTTATAGTTACCATCGGTGTTCACCACCGCAATGGGATTTCCGTCTGCATCGGTGCCAAAGATGGGGTATGGTCCTTGTACCGTATCCCCTGCCCTGGGGCGATCGTTTTCGTCAAATAAACGGGTATTAGAACCCCCCGCAACGATAATATCCACATCCCTTAACCGTTGGGCTAACTCTAACTCGATGCTCAACTGCTGCATGTGGGCGAGTAAAATTATCTTGTTCAAGCTGGTGTTAGAGGCAATAAGGGCATCCACATCCGCCTGAATTTCTGCCGCCAAAGCGTCTAACTGCTCCTCGGTGGGATTAGCACTAAATACCGAAGGGAAAACACCAACGTTCCCCGGGCTGGAGATGGAGCGAAGGATGGGGGTGGTGGCACCGACTACCCCAATTTGCTCACCATTAACATCAAACACGACACTAGCGGCGATACTGTTGGGCTGAGGTGCTTGACCATCTGCCACGACTAAATCTGCTAAATTAGCATCGGTGCTAAAGTCGAGGTTAGAGCTTAAATAAGGGAAGTTCGTACCTCCAAAGGTACCATCTCCTATGATTAAATCTCTTACTAAGGCTGTACCTAAGTCAAATTCATGGTTGCCAAGGGCGATCGCCTGAACTCCCAACTCATTCTGAATTAAGATGTCACCCCGTCCAAATCCTCCAAATACATCCTCCGATGCACCAAAAAATAAACCAGGTATATAAGCATCACCAGAGGAAAGAGTTAGAGTATTCGCAAAACCGGGAATACCGTCACCATCGAGATCTTGATTTCTGAGGGCATTTAGTACAGCAGAAAAACGAGGTATATCATCAAAAGCAGGAGTACCAGCTTCTTGATCAGCAAAATGGAATAACTGAAGAGTAAAACTGGGAGAATCTGTCGCTTCCGTTAGGGTTTCGGCGAAAAAATCTCGATTGAACAAACTAAAATTTATAGTCATTATAATTTACGTTGGATTGTAGTCTCGAAATAACGGCTCAGTATTGCCCATGCCGTCTAACAAAGTACCCTAGTAGATTTAACGACTAATTAACTTTTGAATAAGAGATGATTAAGACAAGGCAGTTTGCAGGGGATAACTGTCTATCTTCCTATCTTCAAAATTAACCCATTGTCTGATGACAGATTTTAGTTAATAATTGGTTGAGTCACCATTGCAAAAGTAAATCCATGTTAACCATCGCACTTCCTAAAGGCGCATTACTAAAAGACAGTATCGAACTATGCCAAAAAGCCGGGCTAGATTTTAGTTTATTTTTATCATCTAGTAACCGTCAACTACAAATAGAAGATCCCACTGGGGTAGCCAAAGCGTTACTCGTCAGGGCGCAAGATGTTCCTGTATATGTGGAATATGGTCAGGCTCATCTCGGTATTGCGGGTTATGATGTCCTCAAGGAAAAGAAAGCTAATATTGCCCATTTAGCGGATTTGGGATTTGGTTATTGTCGTATGTCTGTGGCAGTACCGAAGGATAGTCCTTATCGTAAATCCATCGATTTACCTGCCCATGGCATTGTCGCTTCAAAGTTTGTTAACTGTGCGAAGGAACATTTTAGGGCTTTAGATTTACCTGTGGAAATTGTACCCCTCTATGGTTCGGTAGAATTAGGTCCTATTACGGGGATGTCAGAGGCGATCGTGGATTTGG
Organism: Cyanobacterium stanieri PCC 7202; assembly: GCA_000317655.1. Taxonomy (NCBI): domain Bacteria; kingdom Bacillati; phylum Cyanobacteriota; class Cyanophyceae; order Chroococcales; family Geminocystaceae; genus Cyanobacterium; species Cyanobacterium stanieri. The sequence continues at coordinate 368,095 of CP003940.1, read as the reverse complement.
TTTCTACGGGCAAAACCTTACGGGAAAACGGTTTGATTGAAATTGATGTGCTTTTTGAAAGTAGTGCCTATTTGGTGGCGAATCCTCTTCTCTATCGTCTTAACCGTGATAATATTGCTGGTTTTGTGGAACAAATGACGGTTAACAATTGACAATGGACAATTGACAATTAAATTTTATTTCCCCAACCCTTCTCCCAAGGGGCGAGGGGAGAATTAAATTAATTTTTTTTAGTTTTCTTCAGGCAAACAAACCCCTAGATAATAAAAAAGTCCCCTAGTATTAGACATCTCCAACAATAAACATTTTTAGGGCTGAAGCCCTTACTACTAGCCAGTAAAAAATAAATTCGGTCGATGTCTATTGGCGGATTTAGGGGGTAATATATAAATCTCCCCAATATTCCATGAAAAATTTATCTCTCCAAGAAAAAATAGGACAATTAATAGTCGTACGCACCACGGGCTATTTATTTGATCATCAAATTCGTTATCCTGCATGGGAAGCCAATAATCAACAACTGCAGACATGGTTATCAGAATATAATATCGGTGGGGTAATTCTTTTGGGGGGAAGTTGTGCGGAGATTGCCCAACGCACTAAACAGTTGAATGAGTGGGCAAAGACTCCTTTGTTGGTGGCGGCGGATATTGAGGAAGGAGTAGGGCAAAGGTTTACGGGGGCTTCTTGGTTTCCTCCTCCCATGGCATTAGCTCAAATTGCGAAAAAGGATTTAGCTTTAGCCAAAAAGTGTGCGGAGGAAATGGGCAAAATTACTGCCCAAGAGGCTTTGAGTATTGGGGTTAATTGGATTTTGGCGCCTGTGGTGGATGTGAATAATAATCCTGATAATCCTGTAATTAATGTTCGGGCTTTTGGGGATAATCCAGGGGTGGTAAGGGAGTTAAGTTCGGCTTTTATTCGGGGTACTCAATATTATCCTATCTTGAATGGGGCGAAACATTTTCCGGGTCATGGGGATACTTCTACGGATTCTCATCTGGATTTGCCGATTATTAATCATTCCCGTACAAGGTTAGAAGCAATAGAGTTAATTCCGTTTCAAGGAGCGATCGCCCTCGGGATTGATGCTATTATGACGGCACACTTGTTGGTTAGTGCCTATGATAATCAAAATCCTGCCACTCTTTCCCACGCCATCCTAACGAAACAATTAAGGGAGAAGATGGGTTTTGATGGTTTGATTGTCACTGATGCCCTCATCATGGGAGGGGTGGCGAAATATGCACCTCCTGAAAAAATTGCGGTCAAGGCATTACAGGCAGGGGCGGATATTTTATTGATGCCTGAAAATCCTCTGGTTGCCATTAATTCCATCATGGAAGCGGTGCAAAGGGGAGAAATTACTGAAAGTCGTATTGATGAAAGTTTGCAGAGAATAGCCAAAGCCAAGGCAAAATTATCAGATGGAGACTTTTCTTTTTTGCAAATTAGCACTAGCACCTCTCAAGAAGTTGTAAATGATATTTTAGACCAAAGTAATCAGATACAGGTGTTTGAGGGGATAAAAAAGGTCGATCAGGGTATAAATATAGTAGTGGTGGACGACCTTTTAAACTGTGATTTCCTAGATCGCCAAACTCCTGCTATTACCATCCCCGCCACTTTTGGTTATCATGCCCAAGTATTTGATCAGCGTAACCTCCATATCTGGGAAAATCAACCCATTAACCAGCCTTTTATCCTACAAGTCTTTATTCGTGGTAATCCTTTTCGTGGTAGTGCAGGATTAAGTGCGATCGCCCTTACAACCTATACTAAACTACTTCAACACCCCGAAATACAAGGTATAATAGTATATGGGAGTCCATACATCAAAGACTGGTTTACGAAACAACTAAAACCAAACCTTCCCTGGGGCTTTTCCTATGGTCAAATGGCGATCGCACAGTATATTTTATCTCAAAAACTGTTCCAAATATCAGAATCTCTTGACATAAGCAAAGGAAACTTTTTGTAGTTTAAATTACAAAAATGTATATATATTAAGATGTTGAAAGTAAATCTTAAGAAAAAATGTAATAAAATATACAAAAATGCCGTATTTACCATTTCCATGAGTTAAACTATAGTGGAAAATACATAAACAAAATTAACGAGGAACAAGCAGATGAAAACCCTAGAAAAAACTGCGACGAGATATTCCATCGATATGATAAAAGATGAAGTCAGACAATTGGTTGAAAAAGGCACCGTTAGCCGTCACCAACCCATTTACATCCTTTGTCAATATATTCCTGCCAGAGAATGGGTATGTGTAGAATGTGAACTCGAAAAATGTGATTATTTATTGAGAGATCAAATTGGCGATTTAATTGCCTCTGAAGAATGGGATAACGATTAATCAAATTTAACCACTTACACAGACTCAATCTTAAAATTTCTATTAATATTTTATCCATTAATCAAATTACAAAAACAAACCAGAGATAATTAGTTATCGGTAAAATCAAAGTAAGATTTGTGTTGATAAATCCAGTCAAAATGGTTAAAAAAAATAACAAAATAACATTACCTTCAGAAAAAAATCATTTTGGCTAATCCTAAAAACTAATTACCTCTCATTATTATGATGGGCAAAAAATTGATCTAATTATTCCCCTCATCTTAGATTCACTTTTTTTATTTATTACGCCCATCTTTCCAACTATTATTCATTTGGTCAATCATCACAGAGTAAAACAGCGATGTAAAACCGAATCCTATACTCTGCCTATATTTGCCCATATTGTGAACAATCCCTTATTATTCCTCAATTAAAATTGTTTATTGCCAAAAGGTATGTTATCTTTAAATGAAAATATCAAACGCTTTAAACATTAAATGATTGATGATAATCCATTAAAACACCTACTTTCCCTAGAATTGAGTACAGGTAAAAAAACATTTTTGCTAGAAAAAAAATTTTATTCTGTGGGAAGAAGTTCTAGTAACTCTATTATTATTAATCATCGAGTTACTTCTCGTCATCATAGCCTTATAATTAAAGCCACTTATCACCGTAAGAAAGAAAATAAAGCCGATACTGCTTTTTGGATTTTAGACGGTGATTGGCAAGGTCAAAAAAGTAGAAATGGATTATTTATTAATACTGAAAAAATTGATCTTCATAAATTAGTTCCGGGAGATATTATAATTTTTGGAGGAATAGAAATACGGGCTAAATATGACATAGTAGATATTCGATCAAAAGAATTATTTAGCGTTCTTGATAAAAAGCATATTACCGAAATACCTTTATCTACAGAGGTAAATGATATAAATCATTTTGATCAGATTAGCAGTAATAATGATTATCAAGAATTAAAATATTTAGGAGAAGAAAATAATTATTGTAATAATACCATTGCTGAATTAATAGAAGGAATTATTTTAATTGATAGTCATCATTTACAAATTGTAGATTGCAACCTATCTTTGATAAAACTATTAGGTTATGACACTAAAGAAGAAATTTTAGACTTAAATCTTGAGCAGCTTTTCCCCCTTGACATAGAAATTTTAAAAGATGATATTTATCTTTTAAATAATCAATATAGTGATGTTTCAAGGGATTCGGTTATCAAAACAAAAGAAAACAAAATTTTATCAGTCGAACTTAAAGTAAGATTTACTGAAAAATTAGGTCAAAAGATTATTTGCCTATCAGTTTTAGACCTTACCCAACAAAGAAAACTTGAAGAATTATTACGCTATCAAATTTATCATAATCCTGTTACAAATCTTCCCAATTATAAACTGTTTAAAGAGCATTTCTTTTCCCTATTAGCTAACTATTCTGCCCTTGATGATGGTTTTATTTCTTTAATTTTGGTCAAAATAAATGAATGGCAAGAGATTGGTTATAACTATAACTATGAAGTTTCAGAATTAATTTTAAAAACTATCGGCAAAAGATTTAAACAATTGATTTCCTCGAAAGATATAGTTTATCATTGGCGTGATGATCAATTTGCTTTTTTATTAGCTCAAAATACATCTGATTATTCAGAAAAAATCAAATATCAAATTTTACAAGTAGCAGAGGAATCTTTTTCTGTTAATGAAGAACAAATAAAAGTTAGTTTGAGTATCGGGGAGGCTTCATATCCAGAGGATGGTAGTTATGATGAGATTTTACTACAAAAAGCCGATCGCACCCTAACCGAAAATTATTATGAATATGTAAAAGAAAAATGTTAGGTGTCAACAATGGACAATTAACAATTGACAATGGACAATTATTATTATTTTTTGCCCATTGCCTGTTGCCTGTTGCCTCTTGGCTATTGCCTGTTACCATGTTAGGGTAATTAATCTTTATCAGGAGCATAATGACTAACATTAAAAATCTGCATTTATCCTTAGATCATAACCTATTAAAACAAAAATTAATTGATACTCCTAATAGCTTAATTATCCAAGACTTAGATGGAGTATGTATGGGCTTAGTAAAAGATCCATTAAATAGAGTTATTCAGTGGAATTATGTCCAAGCCGTCAAGAAAATGAACAGTCATTTTTTTGTGCTTACCAATGGTGAACATATCGGCAAAAGAGGAGTTAATAATATTGTGGAAAAATCAGCTTCTTCTACCCAAGAAGTGAAAGAAAAAGGTTACTACTTACCCGGTTTAGCAGGGGGTGGGGTACAATGGCAGGATTGTTTTGGTAATGTGCAACACCCTGGGATTAGTGACCATGAATTAAAGTTTTTAGCCAATGTTCCTAATATTGTTAAAGAAAAATTAACAACTTTTTGTAAAAAAAAATGTAGCTTTTTTAGTTCCGAAGAAATTAATCAAATTATTAATGCGGTAATTCTTGATAACTTTGTATCTCCCACAGTTAATATTAATACTTTTTATGAAAAATTAACCGCCCATAATGCCATTTATATCCAGTTACAAAATGAAGTAAAATTACTGATGGACGAGTTATTAAACCAAGCCGAAAAAGAGGGTTTAAAAGACTCATTTTTTGTCCATTATGCCCCTAATTTGGGCAGGGATGATGATGGTTTAGAAATTTTACGCCCTGCCACAGAAACTGATTCGGGTACTACAGATTTTCAATTTATGGTGACAGGGGGAATCAAAGAGGCAGGAGTATTATTTTTACTCAATTACTATTACTATTTACACACAGGAGAATATCCCTTGGGGAAAGATTTTAATGTGAGAAAAGCTCCTAAAACTCAAGAGGAATTATTAAATTTAGTGGTCAATAATTTTGATCCTCAAAAAATGCCTTTTATCATGGGTGTGGGTGATACGGTTAATAGTACCGTGATGGAACAAAATGGCAAAAAAATCGTCCGTAGGGGAGGGAGCGATCGCAACTTTTTACAATTAATCCAAAATATCGGGGATAAATTAAACATAGATAATGCGGTGGTTTATATAGATAGTTCGGGAGGGGAAATTAAAAACAGAAAACCTATTAAATTAGGTAAAAATGAAGGTAAAACGATTGTTTTAGAAGGTCCAGGGGATAATGAAGATCATAACGAACCTTTAAAATTAAATGTGGTTTTCCCCCAAGGACATCAGCAATATTGCCAATTTTTTACAGATGTTGCAAACAGTCGTAAATTTGATTAACTCAAGTAATAGGGAATGGGCAATAGTTATTCTATTTAATTAATATTTTATTAGTCGTTAACGACTGTTAAAGTGTAAAATTTATCAAAAATATTATAACCCCTAGCCCCCTTAATAAGGGGGGAATTTGACGGAAAAGTAGGGTGGGCATTGCCCACCTTTTGATAACTTGTAGTAATTATTAGTAAATTATTAATAATAGGCAACTATATTATTTTGTTTAACATAACTATAATTATTGATAGTTACGATATTATTACTATTTATTTTGTTTTAAAATATATGAAAAAAAAGAAGTTTTTTTTGGCTCAATTTAATTCTTGTTTCCTTTCTGTCTGTTCTCTTTTTAGATGGTTTTAATTTTAATATTACCCAAGGAATTGGACAGCCTGTTTTTGCTCAAAATAACACTCAAGGAGTAGTGGCAACAGGTACAAGAACTTTTCTTAATCAACGGGAAATCAATCTACCTTGGATGGAATGGCGAGAGGGAAATCAAACCTATATCGGTATCAGTGATATTGCCTTACAAAATACTTTAGGGGTGGAATTATTAAATAGTAATAATCCGAATGAGCAACCTATTCAGTGGTTTAATTCTTATCAAAATTTACCTGCTCGGTTTGTCAATCCTTATCGTTATTTAGATACCAGAAGATTATTAGAAAATACAAGTATTGCCATAGAAAGACAGGGAGATTCTTTAATTATTAATACTCCCAATAGTCGAGTAAATCGGGTATATGATATTAATCAACCTCAACAGAAAAGAGTGGTAATTGAGTTGGAAAGATCTACTTTTTTCCGTGTTAGTCAGGCAAGAGATGAGGGGGTAATTATCATCGAAGGGCAACCGAATTTTAATGTTTCGGGACAGGGTAATGGTAATTCCATTAATCCTTTAAACAACACAGGGGCATTAGAGGATGAAGGAGATACAATTAGGGGGGGTGAAACTCCTGTTTCTGGTTCTTTGTTTCGGGTAGAGCGCAGTAATAATACTACCCTTGTGCATATCAATATTCCTGCGGGGCATAGTTTGAGGGTTAATTCTTCGGCGCCTAATGTGCTTTTTGCGGAATTAAGTCCCACTGCGAAGGTGCAGAAAAATATAACATGGTCTAATGACCTTAGTTGGCAAGATAGGTATGTGAGGTTAAGTAATGGGGAAACCTTTTTCGTGTCGATGTTAAAGGCGAATTTACAACGGTCGGATCTCAGTTTACGGCCCATCGTACCTGATAATAATACCATGATTGGTACTGCTCCCCTCAGAACCATGGCACAAGGTCAAGGGGCGATCGCAGCTATTAACGGAGGCTTTTTTAACCGTAATAATCAATTACCCTTGGGGGCTATCAGAAATAATCAAAATTGGCAAAGTGCGCCGATTCTCAATCGGGGGGTATTGGCTTGGAATGATGCAGGAAGTTTCCAAATTAGTCGTCTTCGTCTCCAAGAAACCATCACTAATAATAGTACGGGCGATCGCCTCGTATCCGATTATATCAACAGCGGTTATGTGCAAACAGGGGTATCCCGTTATACCCGTAGTTGGGGAGATCGTTACACGAGCCTAAGTAATAATGAGACTATTATAGTAGTAGAGGGGGATCGCATCAGGGACAAGATAAATGTTGCCCAAGCAGGAAGCAACCCCATCACTATTCCCGCCAACGGCTATTTAATCGTTATACGCAACTCTCCCCAACTTGCCACCAACTTTAACCAAGGGCAACAACTACAAATTACCAGCACCACAACCCCCCCTAACATGGCGAATTTTCCCTATATGTTGGGGGCAGGGCCGATGCTATTAACCAACCGTCAAATCGTCCTCAACGCTGAAGCAGAAGGCTTTAGCAATGCCTTTAATCAACAAAGGGCATCCCGTAGCGGAGTCGCCCTCGACAATCAGGGTAATATCATGTTTGTAGCTGTTCATCAAAGGGTAGGGGGCCCTGGCCCTAGCTTACAAGAGTTTGCCCAAATTCTCCTACAATTAGGTGCCACCGATGCCCTCAACCTTGATGGCGGTAGTTCCACCCAAATTTATCTAGGGGGTGAAATCATTGATCGTTCCCCCGTCACCGCCGCACGGGTACATAATGGGTTAGGACTGTTTTTCCGTCCTCGAAATTAATTTCACTGACTACCCCATTCCTAACCATCGGTTTCTGGGGTGGGGGTGTCCTCGTCAAATTCTACGGTATCATCATCAATTTCTTCCTCGGAAATATCTTCTTCCTCTACTATTTCTTGGAGATAAAAACTACTCATGTCCTGTTCGGCGATCATGATTTCTTCACGGTTAACCGTGGCTTGGGTACTGATTTTTTGCCCGACTTCTGGCTTTTCTCCTGTGGTCATCACCCAAATAGATCCTGTATTATCTTCTATTTCAAAAGCATAACCATTCACCAGAGGAATAACTTGGGTTACATTGCCCTCAATTTTGACGGATTTATTTTCACTATCTGCCGAGGTTTTTATCTCTTCAATGGTAACTTGATTTTCTCCTGCAAAACCTCCATGGATTAAATATCCGCATCCTGTAGTGGTAAGGGCGATCGCCATTAAAATCGAACGCCAAGAGCCAAAAAATCGATTCATAGGGTTAAATAGTTAGATAAAATGAGCATAAAGTAAACTATGCTTATATAATCATCAAAAGTTAAAGTTCATCTATCATAATAACTCAGATAATTATTACTAACATGGTTGCTAAAATCTTAGATGGTAAAAGTTTAGCCCAAAAAATACAAACGAAGCTACAAAATCAAATCAGCGAAAAAGTAGCCCAAGGAAAAAGAGCACCGGGATTAGCAGTTTTAATGGTAGGAGATAACCCTGCTAGTGCTGTTTATGTACGTAACAAAGAAAAATCTTGCCAAAAAGTTGGTATGGAATCCTTTAGTCGTCATTTTTCAGCTGATGCTACCCAAGAAGAGTTAGAAGAGGCGATCGCCCAGTTAAACCAAGACGAACGAGTAGATGGTATCCTAGTACAACTCCCCCTGCCCTCTCATCTCGACTCCGTAGGCTTACTCCTAAAAATCCTACCCGAAAAAGATGCCGATGGACTCCACCCCTACAACCTCGGAAAATTAGTCAGACAAGAAAAAGGATTACGCAGTTGTACCCCCGCAGGAGTAATGGAAATCCTCAAAGAATATAACATCGACATCGCAGGGAAAAAAGCTGTGGTCGTCGGTAGGAGTATCCTCGTAGGAAAACCCATCGCCCTCATGCTATTAGAAGAAAACGCCACCGTCACCATTGCCCATTCTCGCACCGCCAATTTAGCCGAAGTGACCAAAGATGCTGATATTCTTGTGGCAGCGGTGGGTAAACCCGAAATGATTACCGCCGATATGGTAAAACCGGGTGCCGTAGTTATTGACGTGGGTATCAACCGCATCGAAACTAGCGAAGGTAAAGGAAAGTTAGTCGGTGACGTAGATTATCAAGCTATCAAAGATATTGCCTCCTACATTACCCCAGTACCCGGAGGAGTAGGCCCTATGACAGTGGCAATGTTGTTACAAAATACCTATCTAAGTTACTTGGTTTCCACTGAAAAAGTACAGTCATAACATCAAATAATACTTAATGGATTAACCCCAGACACAGTGCGAGAAGTCAGGAGGCAAATAATTGATAATAAATAATTAATTTGGTCCTAGTATCTGAGCCTTAACTTTCATTAAATTACCGAAAAATGGTAAAATTAGTTAAAATAATATAAAATCAATAACAAACTTTCAAAAAGCTAATAATAGCTCGGAATAAGGTTTGTCCCGTGACAATAAATTGTTTTCGATTGTCCCTAGAAAAAAAGATGAAACCTGATATAAGGAATCTTTTTCTCTCACTCTCTTCTATCCAAACAAAAATTTTACCATCTGAATACTTTTGTCTTACCGATCATAAATATTAAAACCGTTGAAAATTAATCAAGCAGACTTATATGTTTTATCTGATGGAAAGTTAATTGCAGTATTCTATGACAGGTTTTAGTTGTCGGGATAAATAATTATCAAAGATAATTAAATTTATCTTGGATACCATCCTGACTAAAACACAAGTTTCGGTTTTGATGAGATTGGGACGAAGTTAAGCTGATGAAATTAGTTTAACTCGAGAAACTATTTTCCACAGCTTAGGAATTGTGAAGATGGACATTTTTTAATTAATCACTATTGTTTTAGTGATTCGGTTAGAAGAGTATAAAAATAATACAGGGCATTAGATTTATGTGCAAACAAAGGAAGTGATCTTGAAAATATAATTTATTAGTTTTGTTTATTAGTTCAAATTTTGACTTATTTTAAGATATTAAAATAAACTTTGGTTTAATAAAACAAAAGATAATTGTTTTTAACTAAACAGGTTTATTTTATAGGTAATCTTATGAATAAATTACACAAAATTGGATTATTTTAAGATCGTTGTTTATTTTTTATCTTTTTTAAAAGTATTTTTTCATAGCTATAAGAGTTTAATTTTTGAGGAATATTGAATGTCGAAACAAATAATCATTGCTGAAAAAAATCATATTGCGGCGGTTTTTGCGGATGATCAGATTCAAGAGTTGGTAGTCGCTACAGGAAATCAACAGGTAGGAGATATTTATTTAGGAACAGTAGAAAATGTGATCTCAGGCATTGATGCCGCCTTTGTCAATATTGGGGATGCAGAAAAAAATGGCTTTATCCACGTCACCGATTTAGGCCCTTTGAGATTACGCAGAAATTCTGCCCCCATTACCGAACTATTAAGTCCCCACCAACAGGCATTAGTACAGGTGATGAAAGAACCAACGGGGAACAAAGGCCCTCGTCTGACAGGTAATATCAGTTTGCCCGGTCGTTATTTAGTATTAATGCCCTATGGTAAAGGAGTTAGCTTATCTCGGCGTATCAAAAATGAGCATGAAAGAAATCGTTTAAGGGCTTTATCAATTCTTTCTAAACCTGCGGGAATGGGTTTGTTGGTGCGTACCGAGGCTGAAGGTAAAGCAGAGGAAACCATCCTCGAAGATTTGGATTTCTTACAAAAGCAATGGGAGAAAATTAAACAGGAGGCAAATTCTGTTAAAGCTCCAGCCCTACTAAACCGTGATGATGATTTTATTCAGCGGGTATTGCGGGATATGTATAATGACCAAGTAAACCGCATTGTCGTTGACTCAGAAAACGCAGTCAAGCGGGTGAAAAAACAGCTAAATGATTGGAGTGCAAGTCGTCATCCTAGTGGAGTGGTCATTGAATGTCATCAAGGATATACTCCCATCTTGGATTATTTCCGAGTAAATGCGGCGATTAAGGAAGCCCTCAAGCCAAGGGTTGATCTACCTTCTGGGGGTTATATTATCATTGAACCGACAGAAGCCCTAACGGTAATTGATGTTAACTCTGGTTCGTTTACCCATTCAGCGACTTCTCGTCAAACGGTTTCTTGGACAAACCGAGAGGCGGCGGTAGAAATTGCCCGACAGTTGAAGTTACGTAATATTGGTGGGGTAATTATTATCGATTTTATCGATATGGATTCCCGTAAAGATAAATTGGATTTAATTCAAGATTTTGAAAAGGCGCTCAAGTCTGATAAGGCCGCCCCTCAAATTGCCCAGTTGACGGAGTTGGGGTTAGTGGAGTTGACCAGAAAGCGTCAGGGTAAAAATATTTATGAGTTGTTTGGACAAACCTGTTCCCATTGCGGTGGTTTGGGCTTAATGGCTCATTTACCGGGACATCAGGAAGTGGAAACGGTAACGAATTTTAGTCAACCAGTTATCAGTAAGGGTTTTGAGAAGCCAACCATTGATGAGAAGCCGATTCTCAGTGATGATGGGGATGCGGCAGAGGTTGATAATGATTTGAATGGTGCGAGTGAGGGTGATAATGGTAATGGTCGTCGTCGTCGCCGTCGTCGTGATGGAGTGGTTAATAAGGATGATGTTAATACCAATAATGGTTATAAAGGGGGTAATGATGAGGGTGAAGGGGATTCTCCGAAGCCTGAGCGTAAAGAACGCACTTACTTATCGAGAAGCGCCCGTCGAGATGAGAGTAAGTTGGAGAAGGTTGTGGTGAAAATGTCGGAGGCGGAACAGGATATTTATGCGATGATGGGGGTTTCTCCTTTGTTACATTTGGAGCGAGAAATTAAGGATCCTAAGTCTGTGTTAATCTATGTGCAATCCCCTGATGAGTCCGGGGTGGAGGAAGAAAATCATTCTGCGGATGAGCGGGTGGTGGAAGATTCTGAGGTGATTTTCAGTTCTTCTTCTGTGGAGATGGATGGTGATAGTGGTGAGATGGATTCTGATGGGGATGACAATTCTTCTTTACCTTTATTTGCTGTTGAGGCGACGGATGATGGTGAGGCGGAGGAGGTTGAGGAAACCCCAATTTTTGATGAGGATGGCAATGCTGATCATGGGGATGATGATGCTGAGGTGATTTCTCCGAAGGTGTCTGAGCCTGAAACCATTGCTGAGGCGGTAGTGAAGGAGGCTTTAAGTGGCGATCGCCCCGTAGTGAGAACCCGTCGTCGTCGTTCTAAAAAGACTGAGGAATAAATGAGAGATGATGCCTTTGCCCTAGAATCTCTAGCCCCTACTGCTTTGGTGGCAGGGGTTGATGAGGTGGGGCGAGGGTGTCTTTTTGGAGAGGTGGTAGCGGTGGCGGTGGTGATGCCTATGCACAAAATCCACCTCTTAGCTGATTTGGGGGTAAAGGATAGTAAAAAGTTAAGCCCAAAAAAACGGGAGGCTTTGGTGCCTCAGATTCAATCTGTGGTGAGGGATTATGCCGTGGGGGCGGTGGATGTGGCGACTATTGATAAAATTAATATCCTTCAGGCTTCCCTCTTGGGGATGTATGAGGCCATTAGCACTTTAAAATTTACTCCTGAGCTTTGTTTGGTGGATGGTAATCAGCGTATACCCCATCTTGATTTGCCCCAGACTACTATGATACAGGGTGATGGGCGATCGCCCCTCATTGCCGCTGCTAGTATTTTGGCGAAGGTATGGCGTGACCAAAAAATGGTGGAATACAGCCAACAATATCCCCATTATGACCTTGAACATAATAAAGGTTATGGTACCAAAAAACACTTAAGGGCGATCGAGCAATATGGCATTACTCCCCATCATCGACGCTCATTTGCCCCTATTTCTCGACAGATGAATTTGTTTTAGGGTGAGCTAAAAAAGTGAACTTTTATCTCATACTAAATTCCGTTTCAATAATATACTAATTAGGGCGGGGAACAGGGAACCGGGAACCGGGAACAGGCAAAAGATAATAATTGTTTATTGCTAATTACTACACCGTAGATAATTGTAAACTTTACTAATCGGATTTGGTATCAAGTCCCCCAGAACCCTTGCAGAGGTAATTCAAAGTAGAATGTAAAAACGTTTAAATCCTTGCCAGTAAAGAATACGGCGTTTTTGATTTTTCAAGTTTAAGAAGTGGTTAAAAATGTTTAGATTATCAATTTATAACCATAAACCATCGAAAACTGTTCCCTATTCCCCGTTCCCTATTCCCTGCCCCAACTAAAAAATTTTAGAATAAATCAACCCTGCGGTGAATTAGGGGATTTAGGGGGCGAATTAACTATTCATAAAAAGCCTTTTCCTCAAAATTAAATAACCGCACCAAAAGAGAATTAGGAAAAGATTGTAAACTCTGATTATATTGCCTTACCAATTGATTATATCTCCTTCTCTCCGTAGCGATTCTGTTTTCAGTTCCTGCAATTTCATATTGCAAATTTGTAAAAGCCTGACTAGAAACAAACCCCTGATTACCAGCAATATATTGATTAAAACTCTGAATTGCTTCGTTAATATTTTCCGTAGAAGCCAACTTTTCCTCTATACCATCCGCCTGTAAATAATCATTTCGGGCATTTTCCAACCTTAAAATTAACTCCTCCTCCTGCCTAGTTTGTGCTTGGGTTAAACTAACTAAAGTAGGAATTAAATCAGCCTTTCTTTGTAACTGATTTTCCACCTGCGCCCAAGCCTCCATCACATCCTGTTGCTTGTTATTAAGACCATTGTAAGTAAAAACAGACCATAAACTTATTAAAACAACCATAAATAAACTTACAATCTTTATACCCTGAATTTTTTCCTCAAACTTTTCTTTCGCAATTTTTTCTTGCTTGTGTTTCTCCCTGACTTGAGTTAACGCCTCACTAATTACCTCGGGGGGAATCTCAACCTTGCCCCCAATCTCCTTTAACTCCTGCAAAGAATAACCATTAATATCCTTTTGGGCATATAATTCCACCGCCAAATTTAACACTTCATCGGCAATATCATCAGGAATAATTAAGTCTTCATGGTGAGACATTTTTTTAACAAATTTAAATTTTTATTATGTTTTTCTCTCGTTTATCTTTTTTCAATTTACCCTAAAAATATAAACCCCTGCCCAAAAAAGTAATGAAAATTAAACTGCTAAGTCGGAGCGTTTTACTCAGCCTACTTTTTTCCTTATCCTTATTTTTGTTTCCCCTCATTAGTTATAGTTTGACACCCCAAGAAGTGCCAAATCCCCAAGCTATTTATGGGGGGTGGGTAACGGACATGGCAAATGTTTTGAGCGACAATAGCCGAAACACCCTCAACCGAGAAATTAGTAACTTAGAAGCCGAAAAAGGAGTAGAAATTGCCATCGTGACGGTAGATAGTACCCAAACAAGGGCAACCCCCAAGGAATTTACCACCGAATTATTTAATCATTGGGGTATCGGCAAAGCCCAAATTGACAATGGTATTCTTTTTTTAGTTTCTATGGGCGATAGAAGAGTAGAAATTGAAACAGGCTATGGCATGGAGGGTATCTTACCCGATGCAAGGGTGGGTAATATTATCGATAATCAAATTATTCCTAATTTTCGAGAGGGAAACTATGAAAAAGGTATCCTAGACGGCACGATGGCAATTATCGAGGCGATTAATGTCTCATACGAATTTGAAACTTTAGATGTCAATAGTCGTTTATATTCCCCTAATTATTTTTTGCCCTTACTAACCCTATTGATTTCCGTGGGCAGTGGATTTGTGATTAATAAGGAAAAGAAAAAATTAGATCAACCTATTTATCTGCGCAAGGATACCACATCAAGGGTATCTGTTACAGAAAAATATCCTAGCTCCATACTACTAAGTTTCTTTAACTTCATCGCTACTTTAGGTTTAGGATTAGTCATTAATTTTTTGGTACTAAATAGTATTTTTCAATCTTCTTTACATTTCAATTTATACAACAGTTTTGAGGGAATAATTGCTGATAATGTTGATCGCTTTTTTACTAGCTTTCAATTAATTTTTATTCTATGGTGTTTCTTTTCATTTTTATTTTTGTTACACCTTAATTTGCTTGTCAAAAATAAAGAAAAAGAAATCAAATTTTACACCATTGGTTATGTTGTTCTGTTTGTTTTTATTTTTTTATATGTAAATATTGTTTTACATTTTATTTTAACTGAATACCCTGGTACTTTATTGGGTGGTCAGCAAATTAATACTTTACTTTTGGTGACTGCCATTATTAGTACAGTAATGCTTATTATTCCTGCCTTTATATTTACTTCTTCGATGATTAAATCTCAGCAAAATCGGCACAAGATACTTTTACTACTGACAAGTTATGGATTTAGTTTCATTTTTAATTGGCTGTTATTAAATGTTTTGATGGATATTTTTCCAAGACAATTTTTATTTTCTATGGTCGTTATATCTATTGTTTATTTTGCGATCGTGGAATTTATGATAGTAAATAAACAGGATGCTGATATTAACTTTCAGGAATTAAAAAAAGTGCTAATTTCAGGTTTGATTTTCTTTGGCTCTTTTACTGTTGTTATTATTGGTGCTATTGCTTTTATTTTTAGTGGAATACAGGGGGAATTTAGTTTCTCTAATTGGCTAAATAACTGCTTGTTAATTATTAATAATATATTTTCTTATGTCGCAATGAGTTTATTTAATAATCAAACTCTTGCTAATCAGATTAACTTTAATAATATCCCTGATATTGTAGTGATATTTTTAGCAGGAGTAATAGCACTGCTTGGCATCAACATTATTTATAATTTTATTCACAAGTTTTTCCCTATTAAAGAAAAAGCACACATTAGATTTTATGCTGATGAATCGAAAGATATTGCTTTAGAAAAAGTGCCATCGGAAATGGTGTCACCGTTACTAACCAAAGAGGAAAAAGTTGCCCAAGAAATTGGCAGTATCGAAGTTGAAGGGTGGGTTTCGTCTCAGGGAAAAAGAAAAAATTATCAACGGGAAGACTTACATATTCGTATCTATACCAGTACAAATTCTAAGTTTAAATCTTGCCCCCATTGTGATGAGTTAACCATGATAGAAACCAAACAGCAAGTTACCCCTGCCACAACTAGCAGTAGTGGGCTTGAAAGAATTACTACCCATTGCCATTGTTGTGGGTATGAGGAGATTAGGGAAAAAACTATCCCGATGATTGTGGTTAGTTCTTATAGTAGCAGTGGTGGTGGTAGTAGCGGTAGTGGCGGAGGGGGTAGTTTTGGTGGTGGTAGCAGTGGTGGTGGTGGTGCTGGAGGTAGTTGGTAATAATTTAGGGTTTTATGTCTATTTTTAATTATGTTGATTGAGGTTTATTCTTAGTGGTGAATGTAAGTAATCAGTGGGGGTTTTATGTAAAATTGATATTAGCTGTTAGCAATTTTTTTTGTTTAATCTTTCCTTAATAATTGTCTTTGAGTCTTGTTATGTATTGATGCCTTTATTTATATACCTGTCCATATCTTTTAATTTAGTGACATGGTGGGGATAACTTCAGGGAGTATGGGCTTATGTTTAAGCAATAATCGTCTTGGGTTTTGGGATTTTATTTGCTCTATCAATAATCAATTTATTTTTATATAATCTCTCTTATTTTTTTATCTGGGTCAATTTTTGCTAAAACAGAGGGTTTTTTTGATTTTTTCTCTTATGAAAAGTTTGATCAACAGTAATAGAAATATAGCTTATAAGTCTTATTAATATTTACGGATAACTCTTTACGGTTTTGTATTCACTGTTCACTCTTTCAATGTTATTATCAAATTGCAGCTAATTAGACAATTTGTAGAAGACTAGGAATAAATATTATGAGTCAGGCGGCAATTTCTCCAGTGGTGCTAGTAATATTAGATGGATGGGGTTTTCGTGAAGATGATCGGGCAAATGCGATCGCCCTTGCCAAAACTCCTATCATGGATACATTAATGGAAGTATATCCCCATACCCTTATCAATGCTTCAGGGAAGGCGGTGGGATTACCCCATGGACAGATGGGAAATTCGGAAGTAGGACATTTAAATATTGGTGCGGGTAGGGTGGTACCCCAAGAATTAGTAAGAATTTCCGATGCAGTAGAAGATGGCTCAATATTCAGTAACCCTGCCCTAGAGTCGGTATGTCAAGATGTCATCACATCTAAGGGTAAATTACATTTAATTGGTTTATGTTCTGATGGGGGAGTACATTCCCATTTAGATCATTTAATTGGCTTGTTGGATTTAGCTAAATTACAGGGTATTGGCGATGTGTGTGTCCATGTGATTACCGATGGGCGTGATACCAATCCTACTGATGCCATTAACTATGTTAGAGCCATTCAAGAACATATCGACAAAATTGGGCTTGGTAAAATTGTAACTGTCTGTGGTCGTTATTATGCCATGGATCGAGATCGTCGTTGGGATCGTACCAAAAAAGCCTATGATTTATATACCCAAGATGATCATATTATCGAACAAAGTGCTGTAAGTCTGATTCAGGCATCCTATGATCAAAATATAAATGATGAATTTATCGAACCTACTCGCCTCGCTAAAGGTTCCATTGAAGCAGGAGATGGAGTAATATTTTATAACTTCCGCCCCGATAGGGCCCGTCAACTATGTTATGCTCTGACCATGGAAGAGTTTGACGGCTTCGAGAGAGAATTAATCAAACCCCTTAGTTTTGCTACCTTTACCCAGTATGACCCCAATTTACCCGTGAAAGTAGCTTTTGAACCTGAACAATTAACCAACCTTCTTGGGGAAGTCATTGCCAATGCAGGATTAAAACAATTCCGTACTTCTGAAACCGAAAAATATCCCCATGTTACCTATTTTTTTAACGGTGGATTAGAACAACCCTTCGAGGGAGAAGATAGGGAATTAGTACAAAGCCCCATGGTATCTACCTATGATAAAGCACCTGCCATGTCTGCGGAAAAATTAACCCAAGTAGCTTGTAAAGCTATCACCAAGGGAGAATATGCTTTTGTGGTGCTGAACTATGCTAACCCTGATATGGTAGGACATACGGGAATGTTAGATAAGGCAGTGGAAGCCATTGAATCGGTGGATAGATGTTTAGGTAAACTATTAGAAGCCATTAACCAAGTTAGTGGTACAGTAATTATTACCGCAGACCATGGTAATGCTGAATATATGAGCGATGAGGAAAATAATCCTTGGACTGCCCACACTACTAACCAAGTACCTTTTATCTTGGTAGAAGGGGAAAAACGTAAAATTCCCGGTCATGGTGGTGATGTTCATCTTCGGGAAGATGGTAAACTGGCTGATATTGCCCCTACTATTCTTGAAATCCTCCAGTTACCACAACCTACTGAGATGACGGGGCGATCGATGATCGTCAAAGCAGAGTATGATGTAAAAGAAAGTCGTACCCCTGTAAGTATCTCTGTTTAGCATCCCCACAAGTATTGATGAGACTATTACCCATCAATGCTTTTTTTCTCACCCATAATCGGCCATAATAGAGAAGGCATCCATATTAAAACTATCAATATATTAATTTCATGACAGCTTATCAACTTGTACAAATTATCTGGGCAGTATCCGCTCTGTTATTAATCGTCGTCGTACTACTCCACTCCCCCAAAGGAGACGGTTTGGGTGGTATTGGTGGACAAGCCCAATTATTTACTAGCGTTAAAACCGCAGAAGCTACCCTAAATCGTATTACATGGGCTTTGAGCATTACTTTTGTTGCCCTAACCGTTGTTTTGAGTGCAGGTTGGTTAGGCTAAATTTATCCATCATTTCCTCTCCTTACGGGGAGGCATTTTTTTCTCAGAATGAAAAATGCTCTTACCTTGATCATACCCTACAGAAAAAGACAACTAGCATTTTATTCCTTTTATAACTGGCTAATAAATAGTAGTAATGAAAGTCAAAATTTACCTGATATAATATTCATTGAAAGTGATAAAACTCCTAGCTTAGGAGTTCAAGAAAAAATAGAAGAAATAGGATTAAAGTATTTTTTTATTCATAATGATGGTGTTTTTCACAAAACATCTTTACTCAATCATGGATTAAATTTAGTTAAAACTAAATATTTAATGGCCTATGACATTGATTTAATTCCATACAAAAATAGCCTTTTACTTCACTTAGAATTAGCAAAAACTGCACCTTTATTCTTAATAACTGGTTATCGTTTGATGGTACAACAATCATTTATTGATCACGAGGATAACCTAGATTTAATTATACAACAGGCTACCATTTCCCCCGAAGATCAACCCAGCGCCCTTAAAAAACACCTTACCAGCCACGAAAAATTTGGAGTTTTACCCCTATTTCGCACCGAAGAGTTACACAAAATAGGAGGATGGGATGAAAACTTTGTCGGTTGGGGAGGTGAAGACCAAGATATTATACAAAGATATTGTCAAGAAGGTTATAATCTTTGTCGAGTGCCAGACTTAGTTTATTTACATCTTAACCATCAACATAATTCCGACTGGTATTCTCGAGAAATTATTAATAAAAATAGAGAATACTATTACCAAAAATATAACCATAATGGCTCAAACTCTTGAAGTATTAATACCGTTAAAATCCAGAACAAGTATTAATGAAACTATCCTTAGTTTATTAAAAATTTCAGAAATTGACCTTATTACGATTTTATCAGGAGATGAAGTATCAATAATTGATCCAAAAATTGCCCATCATCAAAAAATAAGAATCATTAACCTGAGTAAATATCCCTTTTCTAAAACATTTTATTTAAATCATGGTATTAAAAATAGTATCGGTGACATTCTTCTCATCTCCGATGCCGATATTATTTGGAATCAAGACACCATTACAACGATTTACGAAAACATCAATCGTCACCCTGATTTACCTCTAATTATTTATATCCAAGAAGTCCAAGAAACAGACAATAATAATAACGCCCTCAAACGCCCTCGTCTTAAACCCACTATCGTCAAAACAGCGGATAAAATTCAGATAGATATAGTTACAGACTCCTCATTATCAAAACGCCCTGGATGTGGTTTAATCTGCGTCACCAGAAAAAATTTACTCTCCCTAGGAGGTTATAACGAAGAATTGCAGGGATGGGGATGGGAAGATCAAGACTTGTTAATTCGAGCTAATATTTTGGGATATGAGATAAAGTCCATGGGCACTGTATTACATCAAAGTCATGGGGATGATATTAGAAACCAATCTCAAGAGTCTCCCATCTTCACTCGTAATCGTAATATTGCCATTTCTAATCAGATGATTTTGATGGGTAAGTTATATGGTAGTTTACAGCGAGAGGCGTGAATCATTGATAATTGTTTTTTCTTTCTTTGGTTTTGTGATTGATACTGAACTTTTCTTAAATTATATACATCAATCTGGGAACTTTATTGAGTCAAAAATAGTCTATTTTCAGCTTGGAAATTAAATAAAAAAAGATGATACCAAAAGACACTTTTTATTTATAATTACCATTATATTAATTTTAATAATTGGTGAAAATGAATAAAGGTAAATTACAATGTAGCCTTGCATTAATAGCATCTTTAGTGATGGCTGAAAATAGTCAAGCAGCCCAAAAACCAGAGATTGACAATAACTCTCAAAACCCTATACCCAATAATTTGTTCGCTTCGAGATGCCCGGAAAGAATGACCACAAGAAGCGGAGGCACAATCTTTACATCCCATGATTTTCCCCAAAGATATTACCGTGTAACGACTTCAGGGGGAGAATTGCGTTTACGAGGAACTCCCGGAGGAAACATTGTGGGTGGAATTCCCAATGGTTGGGAGGTATATGTTGCCAGATTTGACTCTACCAGAAGATGGGCGTATGTGAGACACGTTTCTTCTCCTTATTATTATGGTTTTTATAGTGCGCCTAATTTTAACTCTGATGGGTGGGTAAGTGTTGATTTTCTTAGATATATGGGTCAATTTTGTGATAAACCTTTAATATTTTCCCTTACCCCTGAAACAAATCTTTTAGGAATGGCAGATAATTCTTTTCCTAATGATATTGCTTTGAATTTAGAAACAGAAATCCTAGACAAATTAAATCAAAAATAATACTGCTTGTGTTAAATTTGTCTGTAAAAATAAAGGAACTTTTAAGGATAGCCAAGAATGTTCCTTTTTATACTCAAAAATTAAATTGTCTTGGTATTACTGACCATTTTTTGGATGGTTGTAGTGATGCTGAATTATTTTCGGCTTTTTATAGTATTCCCCCGATTACCAAAAAAGACATCAAAAAGGCACCTTATCAATGGTTGGCTACTACCCAAAATATAGTTTATCGTGGCGCTACCAGTGGCACTACTGGAGAGGCTTTCGTTTTTTTTCGGGATAGTGTTTGGAATGAGAAACGATGGGATAGTCTCAATCAGTTTTTAGCATGGTGGGGTATTGATGAAAAAATAAGTATTGCTAACCTTAACAGCCGTTTATTTCCTCTCCGTTATCAAGATTATGCTTTTATCGGTGGTATTGATAATCAGTTTTTGCAGGGATTAAATTTTATCATCCAAAAGCCTGTGGCTTTGCGAGGTTATCCTAGTCGGTTGTGTGAGGTGGCATTAATTGCCCAAGGTAGGATCGATTTTTCTCATGTTAAGGCTATTATATGCACTGGGGAACCTTTATTCGACCATCAAAAACAATTATTAATGAATATATTTGATTGTCCTATTATTGTGGAATATGGTAGTCAAGAATGTGGGGTTTATGGTTTTACTTGCCCTGTGTGTGGTAATCTTCACATTGATGAAGGGCGATGTTTGATTGAGGAAAAGGATAATCGATTGTTAGTCACGGATTTGTATAGTTATACGATGCCGATGATTAGATATTACAATGGCGATTTGGTGAAAATTGAGAAAAATAATTGTTGTCCTAATGGTAATGTAAATGTAACTATTTTGGGACGAGATGATGATAATTTTGGCTCAAACAAATCAATATATCCTATTAAGGGAGTTGATTATTATCGTGTGATGCCTACTAATAATGGTCAAAAATTAGTGGGTTATCTTAATGGGGTTAATTCGGCGGAAGTTGATGATTTTTTTGCCCAAGAGGTGAAGAAAATATTTCCTGATGATTCGGGTTTATTAATCCAGAAGTTTGTCTCGCCTATGGATTTTTATCAGGCAACGATGCCTCCTATGCAGGATAAATTTTTTTCTGATTTTATACCTCTTAATATTTTTAATTATCCTCAATTTTTTCTGAATACGGTTAAGGGCGATCGATGGATATATTATAATATTCCTGATATTATTTTGGATAAGTGTAATGGATTATTAGATAACTACAGTTATCCTTTAGATGAACAGATTAAACTTGATAAACTTTATCTACTATTGGCGTTTTCATCTGGCAAAGAAGAGATAACCAATGATGAGTTAGAAAAACTTTTCTATAAATATGATAGTAGTCAAAAATTGTCGTTAATATACCTTGATTTACTAGCCATCTCTTTATTTACAAATAACCACAAATTACTCAGACTTTTACCAGAAAAAGAAACTTCTTTTAAAATAACCATAGATAGCTTTGATTATCAGTTAATTCTCAAATTGGTTTCCTTTGCCATTCAAAAATTTAGACAAAAAAAAGAATCTTGTTTAATTAATAAACTAAACCCTTTATTACCTTTATTTATTTCTGATTTAGATTTTTGTCCTTTATATGGCATTGATTGCTTACCTTGTATATTAGCTCATTGGGCGACTATTTTGGGTTGTTATGCTGGTGATGATTATAAGGAGAAGTTACCCCCTGAGTTAACACAAAGGGAAAATTTTTTATTAGGGAAAGGTGATAGTAATATAACTTTAAGTAATTTGTTTGGTTTAAATATTTTGGAATTGAAGGAGTTATTGATACAAGTTGTTTTATCTAATTATATTGTGGATCCTGATATATTCTTTAAGGCTATGCAAATTCAACAAAGTGAGGGAAATCAAAAAGAGTTAACTAAAAATATCGCTTTCTTACCTTTTATGAATTATTTTGCTCAATTATTTTTTGAAAAAGGAGAAAGAGAAAAGGCCTATCATTGTTTATTAATGTGTGAGAATATTTCATCTATTAACAACAAGTTTGATTCTGTCAGTCGTTTATATAATTTTAAGCAAAAGGTCTTTTAAAATATAGTTTTTTTTGGCGGTTTAGCTCCCTAAATATATGTTTTTTTGTGTCATTAAAGATAGTATTTATAGTAATAACTTAATTTTCAATACTAATATATCTAACTTAAATAAGTTATTAGAAAATTTAGAGGATAATGATTGGATTTTAGGTTATCCTGAGTGCCTTAATTTTGTTCTAAAAAAGAGCTTGGTTGATTTTTTTCTATGGCAATTTATTAATGATCAAACACTTAAGTTTTTATGGTTAATTTGGCAAGATTCTGATTTTCCTGAACTTACTGCACAACAGTTATCAGGGGATAATATTACTTGGTTAGCTAGAGGTAGTTTACTTAAAAAAATATTGGCAGAAGATGGGGAAATTTTAAAGGATAATTATGTATTGCTTCATTTTTTGATTAGTAAGAAAGTAGTTGCTCAGACTAAGTTAATTCCATTAAAAAAGAGGGATAAATTTATTGTTAAGAAAAAAGATAGTTTGTCAAAAAAAGTCTTGGCTATTATTCCTCATTATGAATGCAATCAGTGGCTAGATTATTGTTTATTTAGTTTAGTAAATCAAAGTGTCAAATTAACCGATATAGTGGTAATAGATGATCAATCTAGTAAAATACCGAAAAATATTTGTGCTAATTATCCTCAAGTAACTTTACTAAAAAGTAAGCATAAAGTAGGTCCTTATCAAATTTTTCAGTCGGTTATTAATGATAGTAATTATGATTATTATTTATTTCAAGATGCCGATGATTGGTCTATGGGCGATCGCCTCGGGATTAGTATAGAATTAATGGATAAAATGGAGGCTGATATGGTGGGTATGCAAGAATATCGTGTGGATGAAATTAACCATACCCTCACCCCAGTAGTATATCCTCTCAATGTGAATGAGGCACTACGGCAAAAACCGGGACATGCTTTATTGCATCCTACTTCTTTGATTAAACGTTCAGCTTTTTTGCAGGTGAATGGGTTTGCTAATGGGTTGCTATATGGTGCGGATACGGAATTTTTACTACGATCGCACTTTCACCTTAAAATATATAACAGTTCTGAATTTGGTTATTTTAGACGCAAAAGAAACAACTCCCTTACCACTTCCCCCACCACAGGATTAGGCACACCCCACCGAGAAAAATTATTACACACCCTAAAGGCGATCGCCTATAATAACTATGAGATAGTTAAACAAGGAAAAATCCCCTCCACCATTCCCCTTGTGAGTAAACCCTGTGTAAAGTTTGAAAAAGTAATAGGTTAATGGAATAGGCAAAAGTTGGTTTTTATTATGATTAAAATTTATCGATTAATGTTAATTATTGATTTAATAAAAGCTATCTAAAATGAACTTTATATTTTGTATTTCGTCATTATAAAACAAATATAATATATATAGCGAGCCTAAATTATTTGTGAGAATTATAAAGCTGATTCCCCCCTTTTTTAAGGGGGGTTAGGGGGGATTAATTTACCATGACTCATTTAGGAATGCTATAGTTTTTTTGGTAAGGCGTAATTAGAGAATGGATATGTTTGAATTATTTAAACAACTTAGTATTCAGAATATTATCACCGTTGCCCATTCCCTACCTTCACGAGAAATCATATCTAAAATCAGCAATGTCGTTTTTAAAAAAAGATAAATTGATGAAAAAAATAATCAAAAATAAATCATTTTTACCTACATTTCTGTTAACAATATTAACCCTTTTCCTTTGCTCAACCCTAGTAAGTGCCTCCGACATTACCGATAGATTACCCACTCCCCGCACATTGCCCTTACCCCCCTCCCTTGCCTCCCTCACCCTAGATACCGATGAAGATTATTTTGATAATCTCGACACCCATATAGTAGGACATTTGATTTGGTCAGAATTCCCCGTCAAAGTATATATCAATCCCCCCGACAAAAATCTCTCTGAATCCGCCTATCAGAGATACCGACAATGGCAACAAGCTGCCCAAAGTGCGATCGCAGCCTGGCAACCGTATATGCCCCTAGAAACCGTTGACAGAGAAGAAGATGCAGATATTTTTATTCGTCTTCAACCACCACCCATGAGAGGTAAATTCAACCCAGAAACAGGACTTTTCGACTTACCCCGAATTACCTCCGCCACGGCTACTGTTAAATTTTATGCCACCCAAACCCAACCAGCTAAACTAAAACATCAAATGATTATCGAAGTTAGTCCCACACAAACCTTTGACTACTGGGTAAATAATATCACCCATGAACTAGGACACGCCCTCGGAATTTGGGGACATAGCCCCCACCAAGAAGATATAATGTATTATGCCCAAACTCGTAACATTCCTACCATATCCCCCCGAGACTTAAACACCCTCATCAGAGTTTACCAACAACCCACCCGACTAGGAAGCGCTTTCCCTTAAACAATGCCATGAAAAAAAAGAAAACCCCAAGGATTCCTATCCCCCCAGAGGTAAGGAAATATATCTATCAAAGGGATAACTATCGTTGTCAAAGTTGTGGTAAACAAAACCAAGAAACCACCCTCAATATCGACCATATAATACCCCTTGCCAAAGGAGGGAGTAATGATATGAGTAATTTACAAACCCTGTGCGCTAAGTGTAATCAACAAAAACGAGATAAATTAGATCGTCGTTTTCGCCGTCATTATTCATAATATATATCCATTTCGTTGAAAAACATAACAAAATTCTAAGTAACCATAGCCCAAAACTACATCTTCAATGTAGGATGAGGGAATACCGAACATGACTGTTAAGAAATGTAAAGTAAAATTAAAAAGAAAGTCAATCATTGTTTAACAATTATGAATATTTGTTTTGAGGCAACGGAGAAAGTAAAATTAAAAGTCGAACAAAAATCCCCCCCCATTCAGCATTACCTAAGACAACCTCAACGATTGGTGAAAGCCATTGCTGACGAAAAATTAATGACTCCGTTGCCCAATGATTGTTATAAATTGAGAATGCACCCCCTCAATTTTTTAGATATTTACCATTTTCAACCCATCGTCGTTTTAAAAGTATGGGCAGGTGCTTCTGGTTGTGTATATTTAAACTCTGAATCCTGCGAGATTAAAGGTATTGAATATATTAACCGTCGTTTTTCTTTGTATCTGAAAGGGAAGCTAACCCCTGAAGAAGTAGAAGGGCAAATTTATTTACAAGGAAAAGTCGATTTACAGGTAAAAGTAGATTTACCACCACCCCTATGGTTAACTCCCAAGCCTTTATTAAAAAGTACGGGTAATGGTTTACTAAGGGGGGTTTTGATGCGTATTAAACAAAGATTGATGTCTCAATTGGTACAAGACTATTATGATTTTGTGGCAGAAAACAATGGAGACAAAGAAAAAGATGGTTATGGTATCAAGGATATTCTACCTCAGACCTAGTCCAAACACTGATCAAGCCCCACTCCTTTCCAAAAGTGGGGTAGTTCACTTATTTTATAGATAATTCATCCAATAAACTTTCTAAGGTGGGGGCGTAGGTAGAAAGAGAAAAGGTACTAGGATTTACAGGTTGTGAATAGGTAAAATGACGATAATTAAGACAAAAATAATCCCAGTCTGCCATCTGAATCCGAAATACTTTAATAAAAATATTCGCCAACCAAATGGGCAATGGTATTTGAAAATAAACCCGTTTGTTAATTTTTTTGCAGATAATTTTGATAGCTTGACTAGCAGTTAGGGGTTGATTACCTAACACTAATTTTTTATTATAAATAGGGTCTAAACGATGACCATTTTCCACCAGAGAGGTAACTACCGTAGCAATGTCTTTACCATGGACAAAGTGAAAACTACCATCAGCATTAAACCAACGAATTAAACCCATCCATTTTAAAATATCTTTTAAACCCCCAGAAAGATGAGAGTAGGGTTTATCAGAAGCGCCACCAAATACAAGGGTAGGATATAAAGTGATAATACGATCATATAGTTCCAAGTCCGCTAGTTTGACAAAACATTGATATTTTGTACGAATATAATCGGTGCCAATTTTACCTGCTTCGGGCAATAATTGATTCTTTCGATCTAAAATACTAGCGGTAGAGAAATAAATGATTTGCTGACAATGTTCGGCACTAAGGGCATTGATAAGGTTTATATTAGCTTCTACATTCACTGCATAGGATTCTTTTTCCCCTCCCCAACAAGTGGCAGTGAGAATTGCAACATTTATGGTACCCAGAATATCTTGATAGTCGAGGATATTTTCTAAATCACCTTTTAAGATATTAATTCCTGAGCGATAATTGTAGTCGAATTGTAACTTGTCAGGGTTTCTGACTAAAAAATAGAGTTCGTGGTTTGTTTCTGTGATGAGGGATTCGGCTATATAATGACCAATACAACCACTTACCCCCGTGACGAATATTCGCATTATGATATGTTGTTTATTTGTTTCTCAATAACTCTTGTTCATTGTATAGGTGTTAGGTTCAATTTTAGGGCAAAAAATCCAAAAGGGCTTGACGCATGACATCTACAGGGGCATTTTTTTCTGTCCAAATTTGAAAACCAACGGCGCCCTGTTGCACCAACATTTCTGTACCATCAATAATTATGGCACCCTGATTTTGAGCTTTTTGGAGTAGAAGGGTAGGGCGAGGGGTATAAATTAAATCATAGACGATCGCCCCTAACTTTAACAAAGAAATTTGTTGATCATCCAAGGGAGATTTATCGACATGGGGAGACATACCGAGGGGAGTTGTATTGACGATTAATTCACTATGGGGCAAAGTATCATTTAAATCACTCCATGGATGAATGGTGATTTTGGCTTGTAAAAGTTGCTCATCCCAACTATTTTTAAATTGCTGAAGTTTATCGAGACTACGCCCCACGACTTTTATTTCTCGACACCCCAACTGCGCACAGCCCACAACCACAGCCCGAGATGCACCACCATTACCCAAAATAATCGGGGTAACATCTTCCCAATCACGATTTAAAGCCTTGAGGGGAGCGATAAAACCATCAATATCAGTATTTGTACCATGCCAACCCTCGGGGGTTTGCCACACAGTATTGACAGCACCAATTAATTGGGCGGTATCACTAATTTCACTTAAAAAAGGCATTACCGCCTGTTTATGGGGAATTGTAACATTAAATCCTTGGACATCGATCGCCCGAAAACCATCCAAGGCAACTTGTAAACTATCCCCCATAACGGGAAAAGGCACATAGATATAATCAAGATTGAGAAAGGCGATCGCCCGATTCTGTATAATAGGAGATAAAGAATGTTCAATGGGATTGCCAATAATACCGAGAACTTTTGTTTTTCCTGTAATGTTCATCAATTTCTGGAGATGTTGCACTGTCAATTTGTCATTGTACTTCCCCATCACCCTAGAAGACAATCAAAAAAAAGAGTATATTGATCAACAAAATTTAATAATTGATAGGATGGAAATATCGTAGAGTAAAGGGTTGAGAGTGTTTTAAAGATAATATTATTTATGTCACAACCCACCATAGAATCAATCCTTAAAGAGAAACGAACATTTAAACCCTCCCCAGAATTTGCCCATCAGGCAACTATCAGTAGTTGGGAACAATATCAAGAATTATATCAACAAGCCTCAGATAATCCTACAGAATTTTGGGCGCAGTTGGCAGAATCAGAACTAGAATGGTTTGAAAAATGGGATCAGGTACTAGATTGGAGCAATCCCCCCTTTGCCAAGTGGTTTGTCAACGGCAAAATCAATATTTCCCACAACTGTTTAGATCGTCATCTTACCACTTGGAGACGCAATAAAGCCGCCATTATTTGGGAAGGTGAGCCGGGAGACAGTCGCACCCTCACCTACGCTCAACTCCACCGTGAGGTATGCCAGATGGCCAATGTCATTAAGCAGTTGGGAGTGAAAAAAGGCGATAGGGTCGCCATTTATATGCCCATGATACCCGAAAGTGCGATCGCCATGTTAGCCTGTGCCAGAATTGGGGCAGTGCATAGTGTGGTATTTGGTGGATTTAGTGCCGAAGCCCTACGGGATAGAATCAACGCCGCCGAAGCCAAATTAGTAATCACCGCCGATGGTGGTTTCCGCAAAGACAAAACCATCGCCCTCAAATCACAAGTTGACTTAGCCATCGCAGATAACAAAGCCCCCAGTGTAGATAACGTTTTGGTGGTTGAGCGCACCAAAGAAAAAGTACAGATGGAAGCGGGGCGAGATCATTGGTGGCATGACTTACAGGCAGGGGCTTCTGCCCATTGTCCAGCGGAACCCATGGACAGCGAAGATATGCTCTTTGTCCTCTATACCAGCGGTAGCACGGGTAAACCCAAGGGGGTAGTCCACACCACGGGGGGATATAACCTTTATGCCCACATTACCAGCAAATGGATATTTGACCTCAAAGATGATGATGTTTACTGGTGTACCGCTGATGTAGGTTGGATTACAGGGCATAGTTATATCGTTTATGGCCCTCTTTCCAACGGTGCCACCACCGTCATGTATGAAGGAGTGCCACGCCCTTCTAATCCCGGTTGTTTTTGGGATGTGGTGGAAAAATATGGGGTGAATATCTTTTATACTGCCCCTACCGCCATCCGTGCTTTTATCAAAATGGGGGAACATCATCCCAATGCCCGTGATTTATCTTCCCTCCGTCTTCTTGGCACCGTGGGCGAACCCATCAACCCCGAAGCCTGGATGTGGTATCACAAGGTAATCGGTAAGGAAAAATGTCCCATCGTCGATACTTGGTGGCAAACGGAAACAGGGGGAGTGATGATTACGGCCCTACCGGGGGCGACTCCCACCAAACCCGGTTCAGCTACCCATCCTTTCCCCGGTATCATGGCGGACATTGTGGATTTGGAAGGAAATCCTGTCGGTGCCAATGAAGGGGGTTATTTGGTGGTCAAACATCCTTGGCCCGGTATGATGAGGACGGTATATGGGGATCCAGATCGCTTCTGCCGTACCTACTGGGAGCATATTCCCCCTAAAAATGGAAATTACCTTTATTTTGCTGGTGATGGGGCAAGAAGGGATGAAGATGGCTATTTTTGGGTAATGGGTCGTGTGGATGATGTGATCAATGTTTCTGGACATCGTCTCGGTTCTATGGAGGTAGAATCTGCCCTGGTGTCTCATCCTGCGGTGGCTGAGGCTGCGGTGGTTGGTAAGCCCGATGATGTGAAGGGTGAGGAAATATGTGCCTTTGTTACCCTTGAGGGGGGTTTTGAAGCCAATGAGGATTTAGCTAATCAGCTGAAAGCCCACGTAGTGCAAGAAATAGGGGCGATCGCCCGTCCGGGGGAAATTCGATTTACCGATGGGATGCCCAAAACCAGATCAGGAAAAATCATGCGCCGTCTCTTGCGTAGCCTTGCCTCTGGACAAGAAATTGCAGGGGATACTTCTACTTTAGAAGATCGTAGCGTTTTAGATAAACTCAGAGAAGGGGCATAGTTAACCTCAGTTCGGGATCATTTAGTGATGGGTATGGTTTAGGTTTCGGGTGACAGGTTGCAGGTTACAGGTTTAGAGTACGACCAGGCTTTATCAGTCTATCAAGGAAGTAAACTGGAAATTTAATTAACATACAGTTTTTATAAATTCTTGAATCTAATACCTGATACCTGACACCTTCAAAAGTCCCCGTAACTTACAGGCATTATTAGTGAAGGAGATTTTAGAACCTCCCATCACGAAGTAGCCAAAATAAAGTTGTAATCAATCCTGTTATAACAATAATTGCTACTTGTCTCCAATTTTTTAGCTCTCCAACTTTTTCAGATAAAACAGACATCTTCTCGGAAACATTATCTGTCTTATCGATTGCCTTCGTTATTTGTGGCTTCCAGTCATCTAAACGTTTATTTACATCATCAAATCTTTTGTTAACGCCCAATAAACTTTCCTTCATAACAGCAACATCTAAAGTCAAATCATTTATCTTTTGGTTTAACTGCGTATATTGATTATTAGTGCGATCGCTTAATTGAATAATTAACTCTTTGATTTCTTTTAGATCATTTTCCGTTACTGTAGTCATGTTAGAATCTCCATAAGATTATTTTCTGGTAGAGGGATACTGCTCAAAATTTCCCTCTGCTAACATCATATCTTTTCAATCCCCTTAGTCCACCATTGTAAGTTTTCGTGTTCCCATGTCAAGGTAGGGTATCAAAATTTTTTCTTGAACAAGCATCCTATCAAAAAGGGAGAAGATAATCAGATGTCAAATAAATTGGATCAATATTCTTGTTTGGCAAATAAATAGATGTAGTTAAACCCTTCATTTGTACAAAATATTTACACATAAGTTTACCTACATCTCTCCATTGTAAGTTTCCTTGTCCACAACCCAATGAAGGCATAGCTATAGAGGTTATTCCTTCTAACTTATAATTATTTAATAACCAAATTAATCCTTTTTCAATGCCATCTAAACTTGAATTATTACGCCAGTGATATTTGGTTGGAAACAATAAAAACCAAGTTTGTTGAGAGTCATTCAAATCTTTTACCCCAGAAAAACTATCTATCAAAGAATCAGCTACAGATGATTCTCTTTTATAAAGAAAAGGGCGATTATAACTTAATTTTTTATCTCTACACACTTGTTGATATTTAACATAAACGTCAGGAAATCTATCCTTAGCTGTAGAAGCTAATCCTTTTCCCATAACGCCAACACAATTAACACTGATAGTTAAAGTTTGAGCATGAGAAAAAAACAAGTCTCCTTTTACTAATTGTATTCTTGTACCATTACCATCATCATGTATTGAATCAACAGAATTAGGCTTAAAAAATTTATGCGGCTCGGCTACAACAGAAATTTTGGACAAACTTATATTTTCAGCATTTAACTTTTTGATTAAAGATTTACGATTATTGTCACTAGAAACATATATTGATTGTATTTGAGATGGGGGTATTGAATCATAAACCAAACATTCAGCCATCATTTTTCTGAGAGATCCATCGTTTCTATCCCACCAATCCGAATCAATATTCTGCAATATTTCGTTAAAAAGATTTTCAGACTCTTGCAACGGAAAAGCTTTGGATTCTGAACTAGCCATATTTCCATCAGATATGTATATCTTAGATTGAAACTTTTTTAACGTCAAAAAAGTTTTTTTAATTTGTAAAATACATATATTTTCTGAGTTTACACTTCTTATCAGTCGATACAACATTGCGTTTCTTGGTTGAAAGTATAAATTGGCGAAATCCCACAAAGGTTTATCATTAACTTTTTTATTTTTTCTTAATTCGACTATGTCTTGATCATAAACAGTAACTGGTTTAATACCAAGTTGATTTATTTTAGAATGACTCAAAATACCATTACGCAATATAGATGGGATATTATTTATATCAGTTATATAATACAAACCATCAATACCAACTTTTCTTTTTGCCATTTGTTCAAAGAAATTATTTATAGTTATATCAGTATTAATACTATTAAACGTTAAGTCATAATCAAAAATATTATTTTTATAATAACTTTCTACATATTTGTGTATTTCTTCATAATCTTCCCCATTATCTAACATTCTTGATAATTTCAACAAAAAATCACTATATACATGAGGAATTCTTATTACTTTTGTAGGTCTGTTAACCCAACTAGGATTACCTGCTCCTTTTCTTTGTCCGCCTTTCATTCGTACAAATCAATAATAACACTGTACAAATCAATGATAACACTGTACAAATCAATAGCTTTAATTAATAATTAATTTTTGGGAGTGATTAATTAGGAGATGAAATATAGTTGAATTATTTTTATAACCTAGTATTCAAAATACTACCACCATTGCCCATTCTCTATTCCTCACCTCCATGAGAAACCATACCTAAAATTCAGCAACGCCTAAAAAAATGTTGGTATTTAGTCCGAAAACTATTTTTACCAACAACTTTTTTTACTAACCTTGTTTCAATAACCAAAAACCTTCAAAAGATTCCGACTCAGGGGAAGATTGAATGGCGAGGAAGTGGACTCCGTTGGCTTGTTGTTTGGTGGTTTCAAAACCTTCTGCCTCTCCTAGGGTTTTATCATCGGTGATATTGGCTAAGATCCAACTATCACTAACTCCTGTTTCTAGGCAAATACGGGGAAATTGTCCTGTTTCTAAGCGCAAATAACCCAACTCTAACCCTGACATCCAAGCGGCAAGGGGTAAAGCTCTTTTTGAGAAGATGATTAATCCGGGAATTTTAGTATTGTCTTCAATATCCGCTAGGGAAAGGGGAAATGCCTCCCCAAATGCGATCGCCCATTCCCTCATATCTTGAAAATCATCACTACCCAGAGAGACTAAAGCCCATTTATCAGTGCGATCGCCCTTAACTGCATCAGGTAAACTAACAGCATTACCTTGGGGGTATTGTACCGAAGCAGTGTTTTTAGGCGCTTGATAACCCTCTTGATGAGGATAAAAATCAGTCTCTCTCTCATCTAACCAACGATTGAGAGCATAGGTATGACGGGAGGGAAAAACAGGAATACCAGCATCATCACAGGCTTTGATGATCATATTGTTCATCTGACGGCGAAAAAATCTGATTTTACTAGGAGTTTCCCCCGCTTTTTCCATAGCAGAGGCGATCGCTCCCCCCAAAGTGATAGAATTAACCTCACTATTAGAACAAAACTGGGAATAACGAAACAAAGAATCATAATCACTATCAATATCCGTAGGACTCTCGCAAATCAAAATCTCCCACAGTTTTTTATTATTCTCATCAAAAATTGGACGTGAATAAAAATCTAACTCCCAAATTTTTCCCATGTTAAAGAATATATAACCTTAATTTAAATGAACGATATTATATAATCTAGTATCATATCATCCTCCTCCCATCACAACCCCAACCTGAGCGACACCTCAAAAGTTAAAAATTGTTGAGAAATACAGCCGTCCTCTCGAGACACCGTAGACAATAAGAAGAACTCATATTAAGATAAATTACCCTTAACCCTAAATCATTCATTTCCGAAACGGGGGTGTCATTTATAAATAATCTCACCTATAATTACCCCTAGAAAACTCATATTATAGATTGTAAATTTATCCAAACTACTAATTTCATCTCAACAATCTAGCTGAAATATATAAAACCAATTGCTCACTATAAATTAAATCATGGTATACACTTTAGGTTCAGTAGAAGAGTTTCTCCCTACTGTAGCACCCTTTGATCGCCTATCAAGTAACGAAATAAAACAACTAGCCCAAGAATTTAACCCCCTCAAATACGAAATGGGGCAAATCATGCTAGTCAAAGATAAAATTCCCCCCTACATATCCATTATCTACGAAGGACAAGCCCGTTACATCGGCTATGATCCCCGTACCAGTTTACCCCTAAGTTTAAAACTTGTTAGCCATGGAAACGTTATCGGTTGGCAAAGTTTAATGAGGGGTTTTGCTTGTGAAACGGCGATCGCCTCTACCCCCGTGGTAGCCCTTACCCTAGCTAGGGAAAAATTCCTCAATTTGTTGGAACAAAAGCAAAACATCAGAGAATACTACCAAAACACCCCCGGACTCATTGAAATATTCGATAGCCTCGGCTATCAACTCAGCCACCGTGCCACAGGGGAAGGCAACCTCAAAGTGTTGAGCCAAGAAGCGCTCAAAACATCCCAAGTCAGCCACCTAGAAAAAGGCAAAATTACTCAAATTCCCCCCGCCCCCGACGGTCATATATGGTGCTTTAGTGGAGGAAAAATCAAAGACCTCGCCATCGGTGCCACCGTCAACCCGAGGGAAACCATCCAAGCAGAAACAGAAATCAGGCTCATATCCCTAGATCTTCAGCTGATCGAAGCCGCCCATACCAATAGCATACCCGAACCCCCTAACGGTTCATCCCTAGCCACAGAAGAACAAAAACAAGACCCATGGCAGGAAAACAAAACCCCCAGCCCCACAAGGGAACAACCCCCCACCGTTACCCCCAAAGTCCTCATGGACGAGGACAAAATTCCCCAAGCAGACAATAGCGTTTTACAAGAACAACCCGAAACCCTATTCAAAGAACCAAAAAAATCCCTCAAAAGTTACCCCTACTTTTCAGGTAGAAGTGAGGCCGACATCGGTATCGCCTGTTTTCGGATGTTGAGTAAATACTTCAACATTCCCTACAAAGGAGATATTCTCACCCGTGTTATCAAGCAACAAGTAGAAAAAAGCGGTAAATTATCCCTCGAAGTTTGTGGAGCCATTGGTGAACTTTTGGGCTTGAACAGTCAACTGGTAGAAGTACCAGCAGGGGCAGTTCCCCGACTAGAAGCCCCCGTTTTGGTGAAACTAGAAGAATCCCTCGTCGTCATCTACTCCACCAGTGATAAAACCATCGTAGTGGCAGATCCTACCCTCGGCAGAGTTCGGGAAATGAAAACCATTAGTTTCCTCGAAAGATGGGGACAAAAAGGAAAAGCCCTACTACTCAAGAAAAACAAAGAAACCGCCCAACAAAAATTTGGCTTAAATTGGTTTATACCATCCCTGATCAAATTTAAATGGATGTTGGTAGAGGTATTCGTTGCCTCCTTCTTCGTCCAACTTTTTGCCCTAGCAAATCCTTTGATGATTCAGGTAATCATCGATAAAGTAATCGTCCAAAATAGCCCCGATACCCTACAAGTATTGGGAATCTTCCTCGTAGTTCTTGCCGTATTTGAAGCCATCCTCAGCACCCTGCGCACCTACTCCTTTGTGGATACCACCAACCGCATTGACATGGCTTTGGGTTCAGAAATCATTGACCACCTTTTACGGCTACCTCTGAGGTACTTTGAAAAGCGTCCTGTGGGCGAAATTTCCACCCGTATCAACGAGTTGGAAAATATTAGGTCATTTTTGACGGGAACTGCTCTTACAGTGGTGTTAGATGCGATTTTCTCAGTGATTTATATCGTGGTGATGTTTATCTACAGCCCGATTCTCACCTTCGTATCCATGGCGATTATTCCCATTTTTATCGTCCTCACCTATGTTTTTTCTCCCCTCATTCGTCGTCAACTCAGGGAAAAAGCTGAACGTAACGCCGAGACTCAATCCCATCTTGTGGAGGTGATGTCGGGTATTCAAACGGTGAAAGCTCAAAATATCGAGTTGAGATCCCGTTGGGAATGGCAAGAACGTTATGCCAGTTATGTAGGTACAGGATTTAGAACCGTAATTACTCAAACTCTGGCAGGTTCAGCCAGTAACTTCCTCAATCAACTATCCCAGTTATTGGTGTTGTGGGTGGGAGCTTACCTCGTATTACAAGGGGAGTTAACCCTAGGGCAGTTAATCGCTTTCCGTATCATTGCAGGTTATGTAACTTCTCCTATTTTACGCCTTGCTCAGTTGTGGCAAAACTTCCAACAAACAGCCCTATCTCTCGAACGTTTAGCGGATATTGTGGATCATCCCCAAGAAGGTGAAGAGGATCGGGATAATATCCCCATGCCTGCCATTGAAGGGAATTTGAAATATGACAATGTCTGTTTCCGCTTTAAACCCAATACTCCTTTACAGCTTAATAATGTGAGTATTGAATTTCCTGCGGGTACCTTTGTGGGTATCGTCGGGGAAAGTGGTGCAGGAAAAAGTACCC
Source organism: Cyanobacterium stanieri PCC 7202 (assembly GCA_000317655.1). Taxonomy (NCBI): domain Bacteria; kingdom Bacillati; phylum Cyanobacteriota; class Cyanophyceae; order Chroococcales; family Geminocystaceae; genus Cyanobacterium; species Cyanobacterium stanieri. Next base: position 331,371 of record CP003940.1, on the reverse strand, counting down.
TAACCAAATTGGTGGCGAGGCTTTATGAGCCTGAGTCGGGACGGATTATGATCGATGGTTATGACGTTAACCGAGTGGAGTTGTACTCTCTCCGTCGTCAAATTGGGGTAGTACCCCAAGAGAGTCTCTTGTTTGAGGGATCGATCATGGATAACATTGCCCTTACTAACCCCGATGCCACCACGGAGGATATTATTGAAGCGGCAAAAATTGCCGTGGCCCATGAATTTATTATGAACTTACCCAATGGTTATAATACAAGGGTAGGGGAAAGGGGTGCATCTTTATCCGGAGGTCAACGACAACGGATTGCGATCGCCCGTTCAGTGTTACAAAATCCTCGGATGCTAATTTTGGACGAAGCCACTAGCGCCTTGGATTATAATACCGAAGCCCAAGTATGTCAGAACCTAATTTCAGCGTTTAGCGATCGCACCGTACTATTTATTACTCACCGTTTAGGAACCATCAAAAACGCTGATACCATCGTAGTAATGGACAAAGGAACCATTGTGGAGGTAGGAACCCATGAGGAATTGATGGAACTACACGCCCGTTACTACTATCTCTATCAACAACAACTCAAAACCGAAGTGTAAACTCTAAAGCCTGAGATTTGATTCTCAGGCAGATTCATCAGTCCATCCTATCCAACAAGAACTATGCAATCTACCGATAATCGCAATTCAAGTCAAGAAAATCTCTTAAAACGAGACGGACAAGCAGAAACCACCCAAGCACCCCAAGAAAAAGTAAACCTAGATACCTCAGACTTTGAAAAAGGGGTAATCCTCAAACAATCTGCCGTATGGTCCCGGGCCATTACCTGGACGATTATGGGAGTAACGGTTTTTGCAGTATTATGGGCATATTTTGCCCGTATTGAGCAAGTGGTGGCCGCCAGAGGACAACTTAGACCCCGTAATTCGGTGCAGGAAATTCAGGCACCCATCAATGGGGTAGTCAGTAGCGTTAATGTGGAAGACGGTCAGAGAATCGAAGCAGGTTCTCCTTTGCTCACTTTTGATTCCGAAGCCTCGGAAGCTCAACTCGAATCCCTACTTAGTATTCGTGAATCCTTGGTCAAGGAAAATCGCTTTTACCGAGGATTGACCAGTTCTCGTTTTAGTACCTCGGTGGTAGAGCAAAACGTCATGGATCTAGAACTGGCCCCCGAAATCCAAGCCCTCGCCCTCAACCGTGCGGCGGTGGTGGAAGAAATTGAGTTTTACGAATCTCAAATTGGGAGCCGTAATGGTGATGGTCTGAGCGCTGATCAGGCTTCTCGTTTGGCGGCGGCTAATAATGAATTGGATTCCCGTTCTCAGGTGGCACAGCTAAAAATTAGTCAGTTAGAAAGACAAAGGAGTCAAAATAGTAGTCAGTTAGCGGATGCCCAAAGACAGCTAATTAATGATCGCGCCGTACTAGAGCAGATCCGCAACCGTAATCGAGATGCCATTGCCCGTGCCGAAGAAAGTTTGAGAATTGATGAGGAAATTTTGGCAAACTTTACCCCCCTCTCGGAAGAAGGTGCCGTATCAAGGGTACAAACTGATTTACAACGGCAAAAAGTACAGGATCGCCAAGCCAGTATCATTGAACAAAGAAGCAATGGCAGAATTGAGGAGGAAAGACAACAGCAACAAATCCAATCTCGTCAAGCTCAAATCGAACAACTTCGAGAGGAACAATCAAGAATTAATTTAGAAATCTCCCAAGCTCAACAGGAATTGAGAAATACTGTATCAGTCAGTGAAAGGGATGTGCGCGATCGCCTCGCAGGTAATAATCAAAGACTATCGGAAATTGATAGCCAACTCAACCGTATAGTTGTTGATAATGAAAAAAGAATTGCTGAATTAGATAGTCAAATTAGTTCTGCCCAGCAAACCCTTCGTTTTCAGGAACTAAAAGCTCCTGTATCTGGTACGGTGTTTGACCTCCAAGCTAGTCCGGGTTTTGTGCCTCGCAGTGGCATTTCTGAGCCTCTATTAAAGATAGTCCCTGATCCTAGTCCTGAAAATCCTTTGATTGCTGAGGGTTATGTGACTAACCAAGATATTGGTTTTGTACAAATTGGGCAACAGGTGGATGTGAGAATTGATAGTTTTTCCTATAGTGAATTTGGAGATATTAAAGGCACCGTTCAATTTATCGGCTCTGATGCTCTCCCTCCTGATCAAACCTATAATTTCTATCGTTTTCCTGTCAGGGTAGAACTAGAACAACAAAATTTGGTTGTTCGTGGTAATCCTATCGATTTACAATCGGGGATGTCTGTCAGTTTAAATATTAAGGTAAGGGAAGATAGAAGTGTACTCAGTCTCTTTACGGAATTATTTACCGATAAAGTCGATAGTTTAAGACAAGTTCGTTAAAATTCTTTTTCTGGGGTGGGCATTATCCGCCCCTTTTTTTATATTAACTCTGGGCGATCGCTTATTTTTCTTTTTTAACCTCAGTTCGGGATAATAGTTGTCAGTATGGTAGGGGACGTAGCATGCTACGTCCGTACAGGCGACAGGTTGCAGGTGGCAGGTCATAGTTTGTTCATTGTTCATTGTCAATTCTCCCTCATGACCCCACTTTTTCATCAACCCCTAACATAGACTTTTTGTAAATTCTTTAACCTAACACCTGATACCCGATACCTGACACCTTTATTTGTAAAGACTAAAAATGTTATCCCGAATTCGAGTTTTTTAATAATTATTTTTGAGGGTATTTGTTGAGCCTATAAATATTAATCATTAAGACTTTTTGAAAACTTAATGTTACCATTGGGTCAGTGCGAGTTAATATTTAGATAGAATGATTGATACTCTCTTAAATTCTGACCCTGCCTTACAAATAGGGATACTGGTTACGTTTGCGGTTCTAATTTTTCTGACCACTATCTATTTACAAAAACTAGGTAATTTTATTAGTAATAAATTTGTTAGTCCTGATGGTAGTAGCTTTTATAAAGATGTGATTCAACCAGATTTGAATTTGGTTGTTTTGTTATGGTTTTTGGGGCTATTGGATATTTATATCTTAGTAAATGAAGAACCTAAAATAGTTAAAGTTGCGGAAATTTTTCTCAGTTTGGGAATAGCTGTTTTAACTATTTGGCTGATCACTAGATGGTTTCGTATTTTGTTTGATAAATATCTGCTTAATGTAGCTCTTAAAAGTGACAAAAAAATTAATAGTGAATTTTTAATTGTTGGTAAATTTGTAGCAAATGCTGTTATTGTTTTACTGATAGTTTTTATCTTTTCTCAAGTTCATAAAATTAATTTATTTGGACTTTTGGCTAGTTTAGGTATTGGAGGCTTGGCGATCGCCTTTGCCGCTCAAAAAACCCTTGAACAGGTGTTAGGAGGTATCGTAATCTATTTGGATAGACCTTTTAGTATTGATGATTATATCGGCTTACCCGATGGGGTATTTGGTAGGGTAGAATCCATCGGATTAAGATCTACTAAGATAAGATTGTCAGGTAAAGGAACATTAATGATTATCCCCAATAGTGCTTTAACCCAAGCCAATATAGAAAATTATACAGGTGCCAAGAAAATTATTTCTCTAGTTTATTTCACCTTTTATACTCCCCTAGATGAAGATGAAAGGGCATTAATTAGACAGATAATTATTGAGAGTACCAAAGATATTTTTGGCATTGATCCTAAAAATACAGGGGTAAAATTTGAAGAAGTAAATCAGGGCAGAAATAAATCATTTACCCAAGCTCAGGTAAGTTTTTTCCTGCTTGGTTCGGAAAGAGTTTCCATGGATTTACGCCGTCAATTATTGGATATTGCTAGGGAAAATATTACCTTACAATTAAAAAATTATGGTATTAATTTCACCATTGAAGATGAAACAATTAACGTAGATTCTCCCATCACTATTTAGACAAAATTTTGGTAATGGAAAATATTACAAATATAATAGAATTTTTACAAGCCCAAGAAGGCTATCAAGTTTTTTTAAACTTTATTTATGAATTTGGTTTTTTTACATTTTGTTTATTACTTTCATTTTTGGTCGGTAGATATACCCCATTTTTTGTAAAAGTTATTATTTCTAAATTTTCTCAAAAACCATTAAATGAATTTTATCAAGGAATAATTGATCCCCTCAAAAATCTTTTTCGTTTGGCAGGAACATTTATTTTATGGTCATTATCCCTGAATTTTATTCGTAATTATGAGGGATTATATAACTTTTTACAATTTATCATTGATCTGAGTTTAATCCTAATTATTGCTTGGTTAGCTTCTCGTCTATTTCGTCAGGTGATAATTGTCTATGGTATTAATTTGATTCAAAAATTAGGTAAGGAAGTAGATGAATTATTGTTGGTCATGGAAACCATTGTTAATGTTTTAATTGGTTTCATTGCCGCTTTGGCTTTTGCGAGAAGATTAGATATTAATTTGGTAGGTTTAATAGCTAGTGTGGGTTTGGGGGGTGTGGCGATCGCCTTTGCAGCCCAAAAAACCCTCGAACAATTATTAGGTACTTGTGTAATATATTTAGACCGTCCTTTTACTGTGGGAGAATATATTAGATTAAATACAGGCTTGTATGGCAGAGTAGAATCCATCGGCTTGAGATCAACTAAAATTAGACTACCGGGTAAAGGTACCCTGATGATATTGCCTAATTCCATGATGGCAAACATTGAAATCGAAAATGTGACAAGGGGTAAAAAAGTAATGGTATTGTTATATCTTGATTTTGCCAATACCCTTGAAGATAGCGAAAAAGCCCTAGTGGAAGATGTGGTAAAAAAATGTACCAATGCTTTATTTGGTATTGATCCTGATAGTACCAAAGTGGCTTTATTTTTGCCAGAAAATCAACAGGAAACTAGGGCAAGGGTAACATTTTTTATTCTTGGTTCTAATGAAAGTTCTATAAAGTTGAGAAAGAGATTATTAGAACTTGCCAACGATAAGATTTCTCAACAGCTTATTACCCACGGTATCAACTTTACCATGCAAGAACCGACCATTTATGTTGATTCTCCTGTTACTTTGTAATGGGCTAATCTTGCTTTTTTGTTACATTTCCCCTTTCATTACATAATCAATGGTTACAATATAAATGTAGCTAAATATACAAAATATATCGGCTATTTTTGTTATCCAATATCTTTAGAGGGGTGATAATTTATGAATGCAGAGTATCTCGATATTATTACTATAATGGTCATTGTTTCCGTTGCCAGTGTGGTTTTATTACCCATTTTTAGTTGGGTAATTTCTAACCGCACCCATGCTTAAATTAATGATAATTTTTGTTTAAATTTCTTGATTTCTTTTGATTTTTTTAATGGGTAAATTGGCTTTTAAGGATGTAGTGCGATCGCTACTTTGAATAGAAAAATCCATCTCTTCAATGTCAATGTCAAGATAGCGATTAACTACCTCCAAAATTTCTAAGCGCATTTTTTCGATCAACTCAGGATTAACCCCTGCCCTATCATGGGCTAAGACTAGCTGTAATCGATTCTTGGCGCTTCTACCGCTTTTTTCCGTAGAACCCCAAGAGGTAATGGAAGTAAAAATATTTTTCATCATATCTACATCAGTTTAGTAATTGTGTGAGAGTAAAAGGATTGAGCTTTAGATGTTCTTGATTTGGGACAACCAAGCATCGCTCAATCAAAAAATAGTCGTTATTTTTTTTCAGACATCCCCAAGAAACGTTTAATTCGGGTGAAAAAAGTATCTTGGGATGCCATCAAATCGAGATAGGGTACATCAGCCCCTTCCAATCTTTTGGCAATATTTTTGATGGCAATGGCAGGTAAAGAAGGCTCTTTACTCAATACTAAGGGTTCACCACGATTAGAAGATGTAATAATTCTTTTATCATCAGGTACAATTCCCATTAAAGGAACTACCAGTAAATCGAGAATATCCTCAACCCCAATCATTTCGTCCATTTGTACCATTTCAGGACGTAAACGATTAATAATTAGACGAATACTGGGCATTGCTTCACTTTCTAATAAACCCACAACTCTATCCGCATCTCTGACAGCCGCAATCTCTGGAGTGGTTACAATTAAAGCCTCCGTCGCCGCTGCGATCGCATTTCTAAAGCCCATTTCAATCCCTGCAGGACAATCCACAAGAATATAATCAAAATTAGGTTTTAGTTGTTCGATAACCTCCTTCATTTGTTCGGGGGTGATAGCATCTTTGGTGCGGTTTTGGGCAGCAGGTAATAAATGTAAACCCTCTGTACGTTTATCCCTCACAATAGCTTTTTCTAGGGTACATTCCCCTGCTAGGGCATCCATAATAGTATATACAACCCTTTGCTCTAATCCTAACAATAAATCTAGGTTTCTTAGACCAAAATCGGCATCTATTAAACAAACTTTTTTTCCTAATTGGGCGATGGCTGTACCCAAATTGGAGGTGATGGTGGTTTTTCCCACTCCCCCCTTACCAGAAGTAATTACAATAACTCTACATTTCATAAAAATAAAATTATTAATAGTCAATCATGAATAATAATCAATAGTTTATAGCCATTCTCAAACAATAGACAAATAATTATGAGTCTTAAGGAATTGGGGTTGATTTTTTTTGTTGTTTATGACATAATAGTTATTGCTTACCACGCAAGGGGCTATAACTCAGTTGGTAGAGTGTCACAATGGCATTGTGAAAGTCAGCGGTTCGAATCCGCTTAGCTCCATACAAATGACTTTAATATACAATATTCGAAGTTCCTGATATGAAAGGTATCAGGTGTTAGGGGTCAGGTTTTAGGTAAAGAATGACAATGACTGAAGTAAAAAGTTATCGAGATTTAATGGTATGGCAAAAATCAATGGATTTGGTAGTGATATGTTATAAATTAACTTCTCAGTTTCCTAAAACCGAAATTTATGGATTAAGTAGTCAAATACAAAGAGCAGCAGTTTCAATTCCTGCCAACATTGCAGAAGGAAAAGGGAGAAATCATTTGGGTGATTATATCCGTCATCTTTCCATTGCTAATGGCTCACTTAAGGAATTAGAAACTCATTTGATGATTGTGGGACGATTAGGTTATCTTAAAGATGAAGAATTAAAGGTTACTTTAAACAAATGCGAAGAAATTGGCAGAATGCTACATAGCTTAATGGAAAAATTAGCCCAAAAGAAAAAAGAGTAAATATTTTTGATTTAAAACCTGACACCCGACATCTAATACCTAACACCTCAAACCAACAACTAATTATTTTTTTGCGTAACATCACTTAAATGAGCTTCTCTTCTGTCATAAAGGCGATCGCACATTCTCCCCTCAGCAACGAATTAACCAAGAAAATTGACCACGATAAACCCTTTCACCTTCAAGGGGCATCAAGACTCGTAAAAGGCTTAGTCACCTCCGCCCTTGCCCAAAAACAGAACAAAAACCTCCTCATAGTCTGTGCCACCCTCGAAGAATCCGCCCGTTGGATGGCAAATATAGAAGCCATGGGCTGGAAACAAGTTTTTTTCTATCCCACCACCTCCGCCAGTCCCTACGAAGCCCTTAACCCCGAATCTGAGATGATTTGGGGACAGATGCAGACCCTTAGCGGTTTAATTAGTAAAAAAGAACCTGTTGCTGTAGTTACCACCGAACAAGCCCTACAGCCCCATTTACCCCCTGCCGATGTTTTTAGTCAATATTGTTTAAACCTAACCGAGGGCATGACCCTTAATAGTAAAGAAATTGACCTCACCTTGGCAAACATGGGTTATGAGAGAGTTAATTTAGTAGAAAGCGAAGGACAATGGGCAAAAAGAGGAGATTTAATCGATATATTTCCCGTTTCCGCCGAATTACCCATCAGATTAGAGTTTTTTGGCGATGAACTAGAACAAATCAAAGAATTTGACCCCGTTTCTCAACGTAGCTTAGATAAAATTGAAAGTCTTAATTTAACTCCTAGTTCTTGGGATAGCATTATTTTGCAAAACATCCCCACTATACAGACCATTGAACCATACTTGACCCCCCTAGAGCAAGACAACTTGCAAAACAACATTTATCCCGAAGGGGTGACTCGTTTTCTGGGCTTTGCCTTTGACCCTGTGGCAAGTATTCTTGATTATTTTGATGATGATACCCTAGTGGCGATGGATGAACCAAGCCAGTGTTTTGCCCATAGTAATATTTGGACAGAACAAGCCGAGGAAAGATGGCAGTTAGTCAATGAAACTAACGGAAATCTTTTACCGCCCCTCCATCGTACCCTTGAGCAGTCTTTACAAACTATTAAATATCCCCAAATTCACCTCTCGGAAATTGCCCAAGAAAATCAAGAAAATAGTCTTAACTTATCATCTCGTCCTTTGCCCGTTAGCCCCCATCAATTTGCCAAAATAGGGGAAATAATTAGGGGTAAAAAAGAAGTATATAACACCATCGATTTAAGTAAATATAATACTTGGTTAATTTCTGCCCAACCCATGCGCTCGGTTGCTTTATTACAAGAGCATGATTGCCCTGCCCAATTCATCTCCAATCCCCTAGATTTTCCCACCATCGAAAAATCCCATCGCCAAAATACAGCGGTAGCGATAAAGTATTCAGGACAAGCAGAATTAGAAGGTTTTATTTTACCTACTTTTCGTATAGCAGTTGTCACCGATAAAGAGTTTTTTGGACAACACAATTTAGCCACTCCCACTTACATTAGAAAAAGAAGAAGGGCAGCCTCAAAACAGGTTGATTTAGACAAGTTAAGACCTAAAGATTTTGTGGTGCATAAACACCATGGCATTGGTCAATTTATTGACTTAGAAACTTTGGCTAGTCGTGAGTATTTAGTTATTCAATATGCCGATGGAATTTTGAGAGTACCTGCAGAAAATTCTGAGGTCTTGAGTCGTTATCGTGCCATAGATGGTAAGCATCCTAAAATTCATAAATTAGCAGGAAAAGAATGGAATAATATTAAAAATAAAGCCCGTAGATCCATTAAAAAATTAGCGGTAGATTTAGTAAAATTATATGCTACCCGTGCTAAATTAACAGGGTTTGTTTATCCAGAAGATTCTCCCTGGCAAAGGGAATTAGAGGACTCTTTTCCTTATGAACCAACGCCAGATCAATTGAAAGCAACTCAGGATGTAAAAATAGATTTAGAGAGCGATCGCCCCATGGATCGTTTAATATGTGGAGATGTGGGATTTGGTAAAACAGAGGTAGCCATCAGAACTATTTTTAAAGTAATTACGGCAGGACATAAACAAGTCGCATTTTTAGCTCCCACTACCATCTTATCTCAACAACATTACCATACCTTACTAGAAAGATTTTCTCCTTATCCCATCAATATCGGCTTACTAAATCGTTTCCGTAGCCCCTCCGAAAGAAAAGAAATTATCCAAAAATTAGCCACAGGAGAATTAGATATTGTCGTAGGAACTCACCAACTTTTAAGCAAAACTATTAAATATAAAGATTTAGGCTTATTAGTAATAGATGAAGAGCAAAGATTTGGGGTAAATCAAAAAGAAAAAATTAAGGCAATGAAAACCTCCGTGGATGTCCTCACCCTCAGCGCTACCCCTATCCCCCGTACCCTTTATATGTCCATTTCAGGAGTCAGGGAAATGAGCCTGATTACTACCCCTCCCCCTAGTCGTCGCCCCATCAAAACCCACATTGGCGCCTTTAATGAAGGCATTATTCGCACCGCCATTCGTAACGAATTGGACAGGGGCGGACAAATATTTTATGTGCTACCACGCATTGAGGGTATGGATAAAGTGGTGGAAATGTTGCAAAATATGATTCCCAGTTTACGCATTGGTGTAGCCCATGGGCAGATGCCAGAGGGGGAATTAGAATCCACTATGTTGGGTTTTAGTAATGGAGATGCCGATTTGTTAATTTGTACCACCATCATCGAGTCGGGGTTGGATATTCCGAGGGTAAATACTATTATTGTGGAGGATGCCCAAAAATTTGGCTTGGCTCAATTGTACCAGTTGCGAGGAAGGGTTGGACGTTCTGGTATCCAAGCCCATGCCTGGTTACTATATCCTGATGATGTGAGTCTTTCTGAGAAGGCTAGAAAGCGTTTACGGGCTTTACAGGAATTTTCCCAATTGGGTTCGGGGTATCACCTCGCCATGCGTGATATGGAGATAAGGGGGGTTGGTAGCCTTTTGGGTGCCGAACAATCGGGGCAAATGGAGGCGATTGGTTTTGAGATGTACACGGAGATGTTAAAGGAAGCCATTGACGAGATTCAAGGGCAGGAAATTCCTACGGTGGAAGATACTCAGATAGATTTAAACCTGACGGCGTTTATTCCTAATCGTTATATTGCTGATATGGAACAAAAAATGGACGCTTATCGGGCGGTGGCAACGGTTAGCTGTGAGCGAGATGTTAAGCAAATTGAGCGGGATTGGTTGGATAGATATGGGGAAATTCCTGAACCTGCGAAACAGTTGTTACAGGTGGCGGATTTGAAGTATAAGGCAAAATCCATTGGTTTTTCTCGCATTAAGCCTGAAGGTAAGCAAAATATTATCCTAGAAACTCCAATGTTGGAACCTGCTTGGAATTTATTATTGGAAAAGTTACCCTCCCATTTACATTCTCGTTTTGTTTATGCCAAGAAAAAGGTAATTGTGAGGGGTTTGGGGGCTATGAAGCCAACTCAACAATTGGAGACTTTGATTAATTGGTTTGCTTGTTTGAATAGTTAGGGTGGCTCAAAAGAATTGCTATATCAAAATCGGCGGAAAAATTAGATAAAATTTAATTATCCATTCTCAATTATCAATTATTCCCCATGACTAATGCGACAACCTTAGAAAAACCCTATACTACATTCCAACAAATCCGAAGGCAGAGGGTAAGCGATGGTGCGATAGTTTCTGTATTAACAGGTTGCGAAAATACCGATCTCGAAGAGATCTGCTTTGCAGGACGCACTTTAATGATAGTATTACCTCAACTCGGTGATTTTGACTCTTTGGAATATGCTTGGTGGTTACAAAGGAAGTGGGATTTTATTGAAAATAATAACATTGCTGTAAGGGCGATCGCCATTGGTAATATTGAATCAGGGAAAAAGTTTTGTCAATATACGGGTTTTCCTGAACAATATTTATTTATAGATGCTGTGGCCCAAATCCATCAACAATTAGGTTTATATAAGGGTTTAAATTGGGGTTTACCGTTCTTTTCTGAGGGTCAAAATGCTTGGTTAAATCTTTTGTTAATGTGTGCAGGAATTGGCAGTAAAGGTACTCTTAAGGAGGTTTTTAGGGGTTATAAGGGCGATCGCACCTCACCATCATTATTTAAAAATGAAGAAGAAATCAAAATAAAACCGTTACCAACAATTAAAGGAAAATTTTTTAATAAAGCAGGAAAAAACTATCAACGACCTTTCGAGTTAGCCACCCTCAGATTACAAAACATGGTGGAGGTTTTGAATAATTGGCGAACCTATGTACCCGATGATCGTTATATTACCCAAAGAGGGGGTACGTTTTTATTTGATAATCAGGGAAACTTAATTTATGAACACCGAGATCAAGGCATATTAGGATTTGCTAAAAATATGAGCAATCCCTTAAACTTTTTGGAAAAAAAACCCAATCAAATGATAAAGTGATAGGGTGATATTTCATTGATTTTAACGGGCGTGGAGGGACTCGAACCCCCGACCTGCTGATCCGTAGTCAGCCGCTCTAATCCACTAAGCTACACACCCTTAATTCAGGCACTTATCTATAATAACCAATAGTTTTTAAAAATGCAAGAATTTTCCCAAGAAAAGTTATCTCATTTAGATGAACATGGCTCTGCACAAATGGTTGATGTATCCTCGAAACCCATTACGCTACGTGAGGCGATCGCCTCTGGAGAGGTAATCATGACCAAAAGAACTTTTGAGCAAATACAGGCAGGGAATGCCCCCAAGGGAGATGTATTAGGTATTGCTAAAATAGCGGGAATCATGGCGGCAAAGCAAACCTCTAATTTGATACCTTTATGTCATCCTCTACCATTGAGTAAAATTGAGGTGGAGATAATTCCCGATGAAAATTTATGCGGTTATCGTATTCATGGAAGAGTCAAAACTGAGGGCAAAACGGGAGTGGAAATGGAAGCCTTGACGGCAGTTTCGGTAACGGCTTTGACGTTGTATGATATGGCAAAGGCACTAGAAAAAACTATCATTATCCAATCTATTAAGTTAGTGAGTAAAACGGGTGGTAAGTCATCTTTTGATGGATAAAACTATTGACAGTAGGGGGTAATATCTTCTCCGATTTCACTCAAATAAGATAAGGCACGAAAGCGTAACATCATCAAATCTTCATAAAAAGGATTTAATTTACAGAGGGGGGGGATTGTAAATAACCGCTTGTTGAATAAGTAAATATCCTTTGCAAAAGGGCATTGATTGGGGATTAAACTAACAATCCTTTTCGCCATTTCTTTTTCCCTGACTTCCCAACTATCTAATTTTTGCTTGATGATATTTGAAGGTGTAAGGGCGATCGCACGGCTCCACTTGGTGATCATCCTAGGAGCATATATATTATTATTACTTATCATTAAATTATTTATGATTGCTTTTGCTTAACTGTCTTTAGTGTAGCGATCCGTTATGCAAATAACAATATAAGTCCAATATATATTTTTTCTATCTTTGATAAGAAAAACTTAAGGTGGGCCATGCCCACCTGACTATTTATAAACCTTCTAAAGGTACTGTGAGAAAACGGGCTAACTCCGCGCCTTGATTTTCAAGGGAAGAAAGAGCAATGGGTTCACCAACAGGAGTTAAAGGAATATCTTTTTTAGGTTTTACTCGTAAATAAAGAGTTCTTTTCGGATTTAATCCTTCTTTTATTTCAGCCCTAATGGCTTGAATATCATCCATATCATAAACAATTTTTACCTCTCTATTTTTGCCTAAAAAGCCTTGTCTATAAATGGTGACTTTTCCTTGTTTTTTGTTAAATTCATTGTAACCACTACCAACATTTAGGAAAATATTTAACCATAAATAAGAAGCTAGTAAAGTTCCCGCTACACCATAAAAAGTGAGGGCAATTCCTTGGGGGACAAATTGCACTCCCGACACATCGGTAACTTTTAATAAATTAGTATGAAAATAGCTGGATAATCCTGCCAATAAAAAACCTACTCCGCCGATGGTAGATGCGATCGCCACCAAATAATTACTAAGACGACGAGCGCCCGTAATATCTTGCCTAAAGATAAAATCGTTAACCTGCATTTTTTAAAAACTAAAATAAAATTGTTTATTAACATGAATAGAGATTGTCGCCCTGATGGTTATAAAAAAGCAACAATCCCTCTAATCACAAATCCATTATAACCTTTGTTGGACTATCATCATCCCATAGCACCGATTAGAGAATATTTATTCTAGCCCTCAAAATCATCGCCCATTTAAATGGAATTTTCAGCCACCATCCTAATCTATTAGCTAGAAACTAAATAGGGTAATTAATCAGCAAGAAAGTTTAAAAAAATTAACAAAATCTTTGAAAATAACTAAGCTACAATTTAGATAAAAAAAGATACTAAAAATAAGATTTATGGCTATTAATTTACAAAAAGGACAAAGAATATCCTTAACAAAAGAAGCCCCTAAGTTGCAACAGTTAATGTGTGGTTTGGGGTGGGATGTTGTGGAAAAAAAAGGGGGTTTTTTATCTAATTTATTTAGCAGTGCCAACAATAATTTTGATTTAGATGCCTCAGTAATTTGTATCTCAGAAAATCAAAAGGTCAGACATGAAAAAGATGTAATTTATTTTGGCAATTTAAGACATTATTCCGATGCAATTATTCATCAAGGGGACAACTTAACAGGGGAAGGAGAAGGGGATGATGAACAGATTATGATTAATTTAAGTCAATTACCGACAGAAATTAATAAATTAGTCATCGTGGTTAATATTTATGCTTGTTATACCCGTCAGCAGGATTTTAGCCAGATAAAAAATGCTTTTATTCGTCTAGTCAATTTAACTAATCAAAAAGAAATTGTCCGTTACACCCTATCTGGAGAGGAATATGTGGGGCAAACTGCCATGGTTATGGCGGAGTTAACCCGTCAGGGCAATGACTGGGAAATGGATGCCAAGGGAGATGGCTTGAGGGTGAAGGATTTGGCTGAAATTGTCAATCTTTATAATAAAAGGAAAAAATAGGCAAGAAGTATATTTTTAACTTCCTGCCTCCATGGCTTTTAGGCCTCTGCTTCTTGACGGGCGATCGCAGCTTGTTCGGGATGAATACCTAAACGGGTGAGATTTAAACGTCCACGGTTATCAAAACCACGGATTTTAACCACAATTTCATCACCCACTGCCACTTCATCTTCCACTTTGCCCACACGGTGTTCTGCCAATTGAGAAATATGGATCATACCCTCTTTGCCCGGTAAAACTTCCACAAAGGCGCCGATGTCAATCAGACGGGTTACTTTACCCAAATACACATCACCCTCATTTAATTTACGGGTCATGGTTTGGATGATACGCTTGGCTTGACTAGCTCTTTCGGCTTGTACAGCGCAAATGGTAACGGTACCATCATCGCTAATATCAATTTTAGAGCCTGTTTGTTCGGTGATACTCTTGATGGTTTTACCCCCAGGCCCAATCACTAAACCAATCATTTCAGGATCAATTTTCATGGTCATCAAACGAGGAGCAAAAGGTGATAACTCCTTGCGAGGTTCACTGATGGGTTTAAGCATTTCCTGAAGGATATGCAAACGGGCGGTTTTTGCTTGTTTGATGGCGTTGGCAATGGTTTCTAGTTCCAAACCAGTGATTTTCATATCCATCTGTAGGGCGGTGATACCTTCATCGGTACCTGCTACTTTAAAATCCATATCGCCGAGGAAATCTTCAATACCTTGGATGTCGGTAAGAATACGCACCTCATCACCCTCTTTAATTAAGCCCATGGCGGCACCACTGACGGGTTTAATGAGGGGTACTCCTGCATCCATGAGAGCAAGGGTAGAGCCACACACAGACCCCATGGAAGTAGAGCCGTTGGACGATAGCACCTCAGACACCACCCGAATGACATAGGGAAATTCCTCCTTGGGGGGTAGTACAGGAACGATCGCCCTTTCAGCTAAGGCACCGTGACCAATTTCCCGACGACCGGGCGATCGCAACGGCTTAGTTTCACCCACGGAGTAGGGGGGGAAGTTGTAATGGTGGAGGTAACGTTTTTCCACATCAGGATGAAGATCATCCGCCAAATCTTGAGCATCTCCAGGGGTGCCGAGGGTAGCAATGGAGAGGACTTGGGTTAAACCTCTTTGGAAAAGACCACTACCGTGAACCCTAGGGGGTAAAAGACGCACTCGGGAGGAAATGGGGCGCACTTGATCGAGTTTACGACCATCAACCCTTACGCCATCCTCGATGATTTGCAGACGCATCAATTTTTTGGTCAACTGTTTGAAAAGATTGCCCAATAATTTAGGATTTTCCACCGTTGCCACCTTGATGGGATCGTCTTCTGGTAAAGATGCGATCGCCTCTTCCACAATATCAGCTTTGATAGCATCTAGGGCTTCATCCCTACCTTTTTTATCTAAATCAAAATTAGAAAGAACCTTTTTGATTTCATCGGTACTTTTATCGGCGATGAGTTTTTCTAAATCAGCACTAGAATCAGTATCAGGCTTAGGTTCAACCACCAACTCGATACCCAACTCTTGGATGAGATCTTTTTGGGCTTGGATTAATTCTAAAATAGCCTCATAACCGAACTCAATGGCTTCGATAATGTCCTGTTCGGGCAGTTGGTTTGCCCCAGCTTCCACCATTACCACCCCGTCAGGAGTACCTGCCACCACAAGATCCAAGTCACCGTTATCGATTTCCTCAAAGGTGGGATTGATGATAAACTCATCCTTAACTAACCCCACCCTTACCGCCGCCATAGGCCCGGCAAAAGGAATTTGTGCCACAAGGGTGGCAATAGATGCACCCGTCACCGCCAAAACGTCGGGGGGGACATCTTCATCCATGGATAGGGTGGTAGCGACAATTTGTAAGTCATCTCTTAACCAAGAAGGAAAAAGAGGACGCATGGGGCGATCTATTAAACGACTGGTAAGAGTCGCTTTTTCTGGTGGTCTTCCTTCACGGCGCAAAAATCCCCCTGGGATACGTCCTGCGGCATATAATCTCTCCTCATAATCAACGGTTAAAGGTAAAAAGTCGATGCCCTCTCTGCCTTGAGAACGAGTGGCGGTTACAAAAACAGATGTTTCTCCTGCTTCGATTAATACTGAACCTCCTGCTTGAGGTGCTAACAATCCTACTTTTATTTTTATATCTCTTCCTTCAAAAAAAGATATTGACTTATCATATTCTTCCATTCAAGTTTTTCCTTATTCTTCATTTCTCTATCATTTACAGATCGTAGCACGGCAGATGGTAATTCATGGGCAGGAATATTGACAATATCTGAGTTGAACATAAAATTTTCAGTGGGTTAAGGTGTCAGGTGTCAGGTTATGGGTTTAATGTGTCTCAACGGAGGGTAATCAATTACAACATGGAAACCATTGCCCATTCCCTATTCCCCATTCCCCGCCTTAATTACCCCACTTTTTCAGCAACCCCTAATTACTGTCTTAGAGTTATATAATCATCCTTAACGGCGATCGCCCCTACCTTGGCAAAACTAGATGTCTGAGAACCATTGGGGGCATCTATTAATTTAACAACTTCTTCTATTTGCTCGAAGCTGGGCATTTTAGGCAAAATTTGACCTAAAAATAGTTTAACTACCCTTCTTTGTAGGCTGAGGGGTTGATGCTTTAACTTTTCACGGTCGATGGTATCTTTGTTTATAATCGCTTCTGCGAAAAGTTGTCTGGCTTGGGTGTCCAAAAATTCTCGATCTGCCCTCAAAATTTCAGCGGTATGGGCGATGTGCTTTTCTACTTGGGGGTTAAATTCTTTTTGTAGATAGGGGATTAAATCAAGGCGGATGCGGTTACGGACAAATTTTTTATTCTGGTTGTATGAATCTTCCCAGATGGGTAACTGAAATTTTTGGCAAAAGTTCCCTGTATCTTGACGGCTAAATTCCAGCAGAGGGCGCACCAATTCTATATCTTCTCCTAGTTTTCTTGTCCAATATAAAGAGGTTAAACCGTCACTTCCCGCACCTCTGATTAAATTATATAAAAAGGTTTCGGTGCGATCGCTCTTAGTATGCCCTGTGACCACATATTTAAAACCATGGCTTACCGCTATATCCGTCAATACCTGATAACGCCATTTTCTCGCCGCTGCTTCCTTTTCAGGAATTGCGGTAGTGGCTTTTTCTAAATACAAATTTACCCCCCATTCATGGACGATACCTTCAATATGTTCCCCTAAACCCTCATCCAATTCCCAATTATGGTCACAATGGGCGATCGCCACCTGCCACCCCCATTTATCCTGTAAATCTAAAATAAGACGAGTTAAACAAAGGGAATCTTGCCCCCCAGACAAAGCCACAAGGATTTTGCTACCTTTTGGCAAGATATGCCTACTTTTCAAGAGTTGATGTAACCTTGCATGGTAATCACTCCACATCTTTTGTTACCAAAAAAAATCAAGTTTATTATAAAAAATAAAAGTCCCCCAAACTTGGGGGATTTAGGGGGCTTAGGAATTCAGTATTAATTATCAATTGTTAACTGTCAATTACTTAGAAGCCTTTGACGAGGATTGAACTCGTGACCTCACCCTTACCAAGGGTGTGCTCTACCACTGAGCTACAAAGGCAAGTGGGCCGAGCTGGATTTGAACCAGCGTAGGCATAGCCAGCGGATTTACAGTCCGCCCCCATTAACCACTCGGGCATCGACCCTTGTGTTTCCACAGTTATTTATTATAGCCAACCTCAAATAAAAATGTCAACATGAATTTTCAACAAGATAAATTAACTTCAATTCGGGATAGTGGTTGTCAGTATAGTGGGGATACCGAAGGAAGAGGAGCAGAGATTTAGAGGGCGACACAGTTATCTTTACTGATAACTGATTACTCATACTTAAGGTAACAAGGGGTTTAAGCCCATTGCCCATTGCCCATTGCCTATTCCCCACCCCAATGACTCCACTTTTTACTTCTACCTCTAAACCAATAATGATCATAAAATGACTTAAAATTAGTGAAAGTAATATTAGCCAAAAGATAAGATTGTCATCCTTTTCTAGTCGTCAATCATGAATTATGAATTTACCCCGACCCAAGAAACCTATCATCTCGTCGCCTTTCTGGTATCCATGAACTTGGTTTTATGGTCAACTCCCGTCGTCAAAAGCATTGGCTTAAAAAGTGGTCATGTAGATAAACCAGATCCAAGAAAAGTACATCGAAAGCCCATCGTCAGAATAGGAGGGGTTGCCATATTTGTCGCCGTTACCTGTTCATTGTTGATAGTGTGGTGGATGGGAGGCTTTGGCATCCTTCCCCCCGAACAAGATGCAGAAATCTGGGGAGTAACCATAGGGGCCTGTTTATTTTTTTTCATTGGTCTTGCGGACGACTTATTCAGCCTTTCAGCCAGTTTTCGACTGATCATCCAATCCATTGTCTCCAGTTTTGCATGGTGGCAGGGAGTCAGAATTGACTTTTTGACTATCCCCTTCCATGGATTAGTCCAAATCGACGTTTGGTGGCTTAGTTTACCCATTACCATCATTTGGTTGGTGGGTATGGTCAACGCCATCAACTGGATTGATGGCTTGGATGGATTGGCGGCGGGGGTATGTGGCATCGCTGCGGTGGTGATGTTAGTGGTCAGTTTATTTATGAATCAACCTGCTGCTGCCCTCATTGCCGCTGCCTTAGCAGGGGGCGCTTTAGGATTTTTACGCTACAATTTCAACCCTGCCCAAATTTTTATGGGGGATGGAGGGGCTTATTTTATGGGTTTCCTCTTGGCAGGAGTAGGGGTAATCGGACTAGCCAAAACCGCTGCGGTTACTGCGGTGGTATTACCATACATTATTTTAGCAGTGCCTATTGTGGATATGTCCATTGTGATTTTATCCCGTATTCTCCAAGGAAAATCTCCTTTTTTACCCGACAAAAGACATTTACATCATCGACTGCTTGAGGCTGGTATATCCCAAAGATTAACGGTATTATTCATTTATTCTCTTACCCTATGGGTGGGTAGTTTTGCCCTCGTGTTTTCTGGTTTTCCCAGCGGGGGGGTGTATGTGATTGGCGCCACAATGCTTTTAACTTATGTTTCTTGGCAAGTATGGCGCAATCGTCGAATTAAAAATCAATCAAAGTGATGGCAATTTAACTCACTTTTTGGCAAATCCTGATACAATCTCTGCTAGATTTGCAGGATTTTCCAAATGTAAGTTATGCCCTCCTGAGAGAGTGAAAATCTGAGCCTTTGCCATGGCAGTTTTTTGTGCCTCCAAATCTTGAGGACGATTAAAGGAACTATTATCGCCATATACTAGGGTAATAGGGGCGCTGATACGAGATAGCAGTTGGAGATATTGACTACGGGGAATACTGTTAAAACCAACCCCTACCCTCGTTGCTAAGAGGGGAGCATAGGTAAATGTAACTCCACCATCTACGGGTTTAGTCATCCTCTGGGCAAGTTTGAGGGCAAAGTCTCCATCCATATTGGGGGCGGTGGTTTGCAGTCTTTGGGCGACTACTTCCACTGTGGCAAATACGGGTAGTGGAGGTACATTGAGCAAGTTATTTAATTGACTACTAATGTTTTCTATGTCTTGGTTACCTTTATTTTCTGCGGGTAAAATAGGTTCAACAAGGTACAATTGTTCAACTTTTTCAGGACGCATACTGGCATAAATTCCAGTTATCATGGAACCAAAAGAGTGACCTAATAAAGTTATTTTGTCATCTTGAGATAGTTCGTTAATTAAACAGTCTAAATCTGCTACAAAATCAAGCAAATTATAAGCACATCCTAAACTGTTATGGTCAGATTTTCCATGACCTCGCAAATCGGGGGCGATGACGTAATAGCCTTTCTGGGCTAAGTTTTGGGCTACTTTTTCCCATGCTAATCCTTGATCTAAAATACCATGGGTAATAAATAGGGGAGGATTATTTTCATTACCCCAACTACTATAACAAAGGTTTAAATCTCTGATTTTAAGATATTTTTCTTGGGTTTCTATGGTTTTTAATTCATGGGGTAATTCATAGGTAAAATGTTCCGATAATTGTCTGGTGGCAGGGTTTAATAAAATGGGTAATTGAACTTTTTTCCAGTGATTGGCTAAGTTAGGATCGATGGTTTTACGACTATTAAAGTTAGGATCGCCCACGGACATGGATTGTTTATATAATCCTGCGGTCATTCTTTCCCCTTCGTAGGGATTTAATAATGATTTATTATATTTAATTCCCAAAAATTTAGTGATTTTTCGCATTTCCTTTTCAGGATTAGTCACCAAATTTTCATAATAAACAGTAAGTATTTTATTACTGTCTATTAATTGACCAAATTTCTCTACATTATTGTTACTTTGATACCAAATATTTTCGCCAATTTTGTAAGGGTTTGCGTCCTTTATATCTAGTAATTTATCCATTCTCATCCGTGCAAAAGATTCAATAACAGAATATGGGTGACGAACTAGGTGGATGTATTTAGCTTGAGAAAAGATATTTTCTGCGTTGTAAAGGGTATTTTTGCTGTTGGCATAAGTGGGCGATTTATCGATTAAAATACGATTTTCGCCGAGAGACTGCAGGATTTCATATACTTGGGCGATGGTCAAATTTTCCTCTACCCATTGATTAATTAATGCTTCACTTTCTTCGGCACTAATTTGTTTTAAATCCATGATGGTGCGAATTAACCCCTCTCCGAGGTGAGATGATTCTAATTCCCGTTGTCTTTCCTCCATGGTGGCAAAGGGTAATAGATGTAATTCGGGGGGGGAAACCAAGTCAGGATGCCCGGCTAACATGACTCGTAGGAGAGTTGAACCTGAGCGCGGACTTGATAAAATAAAGGCGATAGGTTGGTGATTGGTGGGGTTAAAGGTGGGAGTTTCTTCCTCGTCTTCGGGGGATGGGGAGATTATCATCTCTTTTTGGGGGGAGATGATGGGGGGGGTTTGTGTATCGTGGCTGGTGGCAAACTCTTGGGCTAAATACTGCGCCAGGGTAGAAATTTGGGGGCGCTCGTAAATTTCCCGAGGGTATAACATTAGTTGTAAGTCGGTTTTTAGGTGGTTGATGGCTTCCATTACCATCAATGAATCCATCCCTAAATCCATCAGGCTATCTTCGGGGGTAATTTTTTCCTTATCGATGTGCAGGATAAGGGCGATCGCCCCTATGAGATAATCTATTAATAGGGTTATTCTGCCACTCTCATCGGCTTTTAGTAGTTGATGGAATAATTGAGTTTGAGTCTCATCCTTTTCATCTTCTTCTGTTGTCAAAGAGGAAGAAACGACACCCTTTAGATAAGGAGACAGGGATAATTGAGGAAACTTACGGCTAAGTATATCCCAATTAAACTTGACTACCCCCATAGTGGAGTGAGGATAATTAATTAAATCTCCTATCATGGCAACACCCTTTTGAGGGGGGATGGTTTCAATACCCACACTGGTTAAACTTTCTTGGGTTGCCTTTGCCATACCCACAGAAAAAGCACCCCAGTTAATACTGATAGCAGGTAAACCAAGGGATTGACGATAGGAAGCAAAACTATCAAGATAACTATTCGCCATGGCATAATTACCTTGTCCTATGGATCCTACCATGGAAGCCACGGAAGAATACAAGATAAAAAAGTCAAGGTTATCATCAAGGGTAAGTTGATGTAAATTATTTACCCCCATTACCTTAGCTGCCATTACCTTAGCTATTTTTTCCGAGGAAAGAGTTGCCAAGATACCATCATCCAATACCCCTGCGGTATGGATAACCCCTTTGAGGGGAGGTAAAGATTGACGAATATCGGTGATAATTTGGGCGAGGGATTCTTTTTCCGTGACATCCCCTTGTTTGACGATGACATTAATTCCCTGCTGTTGCCATTGACTAATTTTTTGAGAAGCGGAGGAAGAGGGTTGACTACGGGAGACGAGAATTAAATTTTTTGCCCCCTGACTGATTAAATAATTGGCGGTTTCTAAACCTAAAGCGCCTAATCCCCCTGTAATTAAATAACTACCAGAGGATGTGACGGTAACTTGTGGGTTTTCTTGATAACTGTCAGGGGTTTTGTGTTGTAAACGACAATGGAAAACAGAGTTATTTCTGATTGCCGTCATGGTTTCTTTTTCTTGATGATTTATCAAGTAGGTTAACAGAGGAAGAGACACCCCTTGATTATCTATGTCAATCATACCTCCCCAATACTCGCTATGTTCGAGGGAGATTACTTTTCCTAATCCCCAGATACTGCCACCATAGGGATTAATTTTTTCTGTATGGGTAATGGATTGACTGTTTTGGGTGATTAACCAGAGTTTGATGTGATGGTTACTGTTAACTAAGTTTTGAATTAGATAGATAAGAGGTAAACAGTCTAAATAATTATTGTCGTTTAACTGATTAATATTATGTAAGTCATCATCTTCATTGATAGCCCAACCATAGATAATTTTTTCTATCTTATTATCGAGACTGTCTAATAATAACTGATAGTCTTGTTTGTTTTTTGGATTGACATAATAGGTAGTTTCTTCCTGACGATAACTTTCCCCTTGATAGACTAGATAAACTTGACTACCTTGGGAGGTTAACTCTTTTGCCCATGCTTCCCCTTGTTTTTTCTCATCCACAAAGATTAAATAGCGACTGGGGGTATTGAGAGGAAAAGACTCTTCCTCGTTATGGATATGAATCGGTAAATGATGAGTATTTTCTGGAGTTACAACATCATGGTTAGGAAAGGAGTGGGTAGTGACAGCAACCCCTCCCATAACTAACTCCTTGGAGGAAGAAACTACCGTAGTTTTTTCCTCACTGGTATGAGAAATAGAAGTGTCTTTTTCCCAGACTATCTCATATAACCATTGTTGACTATCATCAATGATGTTACTATCCCCATGCCAGTATCTTTGATGTTGCCAAGGATAGTTAGGCAAAGAAACTCTTTGTAAATAAGGATAGTCTTGATGAAAACCATGCCAGTCAATTTTGAATCCTTGCTGGTAAAGAATACCTAGACTAGAGAGTAAGTTTTCCCAGTCAGATTCTCCTTTACGTAAACTAGGCAACCAAAGACAATCATCAGAGTTAGTTTTGTTTTCCACTATCATTCTCGCCATACCCAAAAGGGTTGGCTTACTACCGATTTCCAAAAAGATTTGGTAGTTTTGCTGTTGTAAATACTCTACACTTTGGGCAAAGTTTACGGGATGACTGATATGTTTTACCCAATAGTCTGGGGAGGCGATTTCTGCGCCGATGGTTTTTCCTGTGATGTTGGAGATAATTTCCCCTTGGGGTGAATTGTAGGTAACTTCTTGGGCAATTTTTTCAAAGTCTGCCAAGATGGGTTGCATCAATCGGGAATGGAAACCATGGGAGACTTTTAGGGGGCGACATTTTATTTTGTTTTCTTTGGCGCTGGTTTGTAGTTGTTGTAAGTCTTCTTTTTTGCCCGATACCACAATATTACTGTTACCGTTGACGGCGGCTATGTCGAGGGGTAATCTTGTTTTTTGGATGAGGGTTTGCGCGGTGTCAAGGTTGGTAAATAGACATACCATACCCCCATCTAGGGGAAGTTGTTGCATGAGTTTGCCACGGTGGGCAATGAGTTTGAGGGCGTCTTCTAAACTAAAGACTCCTGCAAGGGTGGCGGCAACATATTCCCCGACACTATGCCCCATCATTATGGATGGTTTGATGCCCCATGATAACCATAGTTGGGCAAGGGCATATTCGATGACGAAAATGGCGGGTTGGGTATAGATGGTTTGATGGAGGGTTTCTTTTTCCTCGGGGTTAAAAATAATTTCGGTGAGGGGTTTTTCTAAGTATTGACTGAGAATCTCACCACAGTAGTTAACGCTGTCTTGGAATAGGGGGGCAGTTTGATATAATTCTTTGCCCATATTATGATACTGTGAGCCTTGCCCTGTAAATAGGAAGGCTATCTGATTATGATTAATCTGGTTATCTTGGTTGATGGTTAGGGTGGAAAGTTTTTCGAGTAATTCTTTTTTATCTTTTGCCTGAATCCCTAGACGATGGTTAAGGTGCGATCGCCCCTTATTTGTGCTATAACATATATGACTAATATCATCCCCTTCGGTTTTCATTAGATAATCTTGATAACGATTCACTACATCTTGAAGGGCTTTTTCTGTGGTGGCACTTAGGGTTAAAAGATGGTAAGGACGTTTTATTTTTTCTTGCGCCTTAACTTCTTTTTCTTCTATAGTTACGGGGGAATCCATCATATCTCCCACTATAACATGGGCGTTTGTGCCTCCAAAACCAAAGGAACTTACCCCTGCAAAACGAGGTTGACTGGATTTTTTCCATGACACAGATTTAGTGGCAATCCGTAAACGACTATTTTCTAGGTTGATATAGGGGTTTAATTTTTTAAAGTTAGCAATGGGGGGTATCTCTTCATGGTTTAACATCAAGACGGTTTTAATTAATCCCGCAATACCTGCGGCGGCTTCTAAATGCCCGATGTTTGTTTTTGCACTACCTAACCAACAAATAGGGTAGTCTTTTCCTCTTGTTTCTTTCTCCACAGAAGAATCTTTTTCCACACTATCAGAAGAAGTCTTTTCCTCATTGTTACCGATAACAGAATAAGACTCTTTTTCTTCATCACCTACACTCTGAGGGGAAGTCTTTTCCTCATTGCCATTAACCACACCATCCGAGGAAGACTTTTGCTCATTTTCACCGATAGCAGAAGAATAGTTAACAGTCTGTTGCCCATCTAGTAAAGGTAACAAACCAGCCAAAGAATTAACCTCGATAGGATCTCCTAAAGGTGTTCCAGTTCCGTGAGCTTCGATATAATTAATTTTATCAGGGGTAATAGACGCATTTTTCCACGCTGATTGAATTACCCTCTGTTGCGCTTTGCCTGAAGGCGCTGTTAAACCATTACTACGCCCATCTTGATTAATGGCGCTACCATGAATTACTGCCAAAACCTTGTCACCGTCGGCTAAGGCTTTATCCAGGGGTTTGAGGATAACTACCCCACAACCTTCTCCTCGCCCATAACCATCAGCATCTTCCGAGAATGTCTTACACTTGCCATCTTCCGCCATCATCCCTGCTTTTTGGAAAGTTTCTGTCAATTCAGGGGCAAGGATTAAGTTAACTCCGCCCACGATGGCGCAGTCACACTCCCTATTTTTGAGACTATTTACTGCTAAGTGTACCGCAACCAAAGAGGATGAACAAGCCGTATCCACACTCAAAGAAGGCCCAGTTAAATTAAAATTATAGGATATACGGTTAGATGCGATCGCCCCTGAGTTTCCTGTGCCAGAATAAACATTAACCCCCCAACCATGTTTCATCTGCAACTGGGCATAATCTTGGCTACTGATACCCACAAATACCCCCGTGGCACTACCCGACAATTTTTCCGTTGTCAAATGGCCATTTTCCAGCGCCTCATAAGCCACTTCTAATAATAAACGCTGTTGAGGATCAATATTAATCGCCTCTCGGGCGGAAATACCAAAAAACTGTGGATCAAATTTGTCATAATCTTCTATATACCCCCCAAAATTATCGATGTTCGGGCGCAGATAAGTTTTATTAATATTACTATCACCTTTAGATAAAAATTGCCAATATTTATGAGGATTATCCGCCCCCGGAAAACGACAAGCCATGGCGACGATGGCGATTTGTTCTGTTTTATTAGTTATGCTTTCACCATCATCTAAGGCAATAATTTTATCGGTTTTCAACTCCGACAAATACAAAGATAAACTTTTAATATTAGGGTAATCATACGCCAAAGTTGGCGATAATTTACAGTTTAAATAATCTTCTAAATCCGCCGTAAGCTGGACAGCTTGGACGGAATCAAGCCCATAATTTATAAAAGGTTGTTCTATATCGATTGAATTAGGATTTACTTGTAAGCGATTAGCTAAATTATTAATCAACCATTGCTGTATTTTAATAGTATTTTTACTAATGTTTCTATTAGTATTAGAAACAATATTTTTTATTCTATTAATATTTTTAATATTAGCTTGTTTTTTCTCAGAAATATTATTATGTAAATCCCACTGAGCCACCACAGATAAATTACCTGCCAAAAACTCCTTACGACAAGCATAACGAGCAATTTTACCGCTAGATGTTTTAGGAATACTACCCGTGCGAATCAAAACAATAGAATAAACCTGTAATTCGTGATTTTCAGCAACCACTTGACGAATAGCATTAAAAACCTCCTGCTTCAAATCATCATCTTGATTTATCTTTTGCAAAAAAGTTCGTTTAACCTCAAAAATGACCACCAATTGCTCATCATTATCCGTCTCAATAGCAAAAGCGGCACCACTTTCTGAATTAATAGCTTCATGAATATTACCCACACTCTCCTCAATATCTTGGGGATAATGATTTCTACCTCTAATAATAATTAAATCCTTTAATCTTCCCGTAACAAATAACTCCCCACCACTGATAAAACCTAAATCACCAGTGCGCAAAAAGCCCTTTTTTTTCCGTTTTTTGTCTTCGCAGAAAAGGTATTTTTTGTTAATTCATCCTTTAACCAATAACCTTGGGCAACACTTTCCCCTTTTACCCATATCTCCCCTACCTGATTATCCGCGCATTCTACTAAGGTTTCAGGATTAACAATGATTCCCTCCAATTCAGGAGAAACATTACCACTACTAACAACAGTTTGCACATCCTTATCATCTTCAGGGTTAAAAAGAATATGATTTTCCTGCAACTTAGTGGCAGAGATGTTTTTAACCACAGGGGGTTGAGTTTTTTTTGCCCCTGATACAATCAGGGTAGTTTCTGCCATACCATAACAAGGATAAAAGGCATCCTGATTAAAGCCACAATCAGCGAAATATTCGCTAAATTTAGCCATAGTTTCCGCCCTGACAGGTTCAGCACCACTAAAAGCTAGTTTCCAATGGCTTAAGTCTAAATCCTTCTTTTGCTTGGGAGTAACGGAATTAACACACATTTCGTAAGCAAAGTTAGGCCCCCCTGTGGTAGTGACTTTATACTTACTGATAGCCCGTAACCAACGGATGGGGCGCTGGAGGAAGGTAACGGGGGGTAACATGATGGTAGAAATGCGGGAGTAGATGGGTTGTAAAATACCACCAATTAAGCCCATGTCATGGTATGGGGGAAGCCAAGATGCACCGATGCAATGGTCATCATTTTCAAAAAAATTTTTGATGAGGTGAGAATTATGGATGAGGTTACCATGACTTACTATAACTCCTTTGGGTGTGCCTGTGGAGCCGCTAGTATATTGTAAGAAGGCAGTTTCTGATGGGGTGACTAATGCTGGTTGCCAGTCTTGGGCTAGGCTGAGGGGAATATCATCAGTAGTGAGACAGGTTATATCGTTATTTTTGGTCAGTTTTTGCTCAATTTTTTCTTTGAGTGCCTGGGTGGTGAGGGCGAATAATGCCCCTGCATCCTTAATGATAGCAGAGAGACGAGTATAGGAACGATTGGCACGGGGAGGGTAGGCAGGGGTGGCGATGACTCCTGCATAGAGGCAACCGAGGAAGGCGGTGACGAATTCTAGTCCTGGTTGGTACAATAATAATGCTCTTTCTCCTTTGGCTTTTTCGCTTTGGAGTTTATGGGCGATCGCCCTTGCTTGTTGATCCAATTGATGATAAGTTAGACAATCAGACTCGTTCTCACCATCCCCTAAGAAAGTGAAGATAATTTGATTTGGGTGCGAGACTGCACGCTCTTGAAGAAGACTGACGAAACTAGAGTGTCTAACGTATCCCATGTATATCGAATCAACCTGATTATTAAGTGTTTGTATAATTATGAAACAATCTTTAACAATTCACAATTATGAATTTTCAGATCATACCATATTAACAATTGATAATTGATAATTGAGAATTGATAATTAATTTTTCCTTGCTATGTTATTTTTGATTATTTTTCCTAATTTTTTCGCTCTTTATCCTCTACGTTAATAAAGAGTTAGGATAAAAAAAAGGAGAGTATGGACTCTCCTTTCAATTTTATGGGCAATTTAAACGATTAATGAAATGAAGGCTAAAATTACATTAAGCCTAATTGAGAGAGAATACCTTGACCAGTTAATAACTCGGTTAAGATACCGATTAAAAATCCTAACATTGCTAAACGACCATTCCAGTTTTCAGCAAATGCGGTGAAACCTAATTTTCCTTTATCTTCCATAACTAATCTCCTATATATCTATGATTGCAGTTAAGTCAACTACTTGATACTTAATTTAACATACAATTTTAAAGTTGGCAACATTTTGTTACATTTTTTGTAAAAATGAGTTTAGAGTGCAGATTAGAGTGAGTTTTGTAGGTTGCAGGTGACAGGTAATAGTTTGTTAATTGCCCATTGCCCATTGCCTATTGCCTATTGCCTATTGCCTATTGCCCATTATCAACTATCCATTATCAATTATTTTACGGTTTATGAAATAATGACAATAAGCAGTATTTAAAATAATTTAGTAATTATGAAATCTAATTGGTGGCAACGCCTAACAAAAATAATCGTTGCAACAGTATTAATATTCACAGGGGCGATCGCCCTTACCCCTACTCCATGGCAAAACGCCCATGCTATCTTGGCTCAAGGGGATGCGATCACCGATCCAGAGGCAATTTTAAGATATGCCCTACCCATCGAAAATAAAGACATCAGAGAAGTTCAAAGCAACATCGAAAAAATCGAAAAAGATTTAAGATCCAAACGTTGGAAAAGAGTAGAAAAAGAAGTCAGAAATGCAGCCTTTGCCCTCAAACTCCATGGAGATGATATAGCCCAAGACGTACCAAGGGAATTTGCTGAACGCTCAGAGGAATTAGTTAAGGACATTACAGGAGACGTAGAAGCATTACAAGAATTGGTCGCAGGACAAAAAAGAGACGAAATTCTCGCCCTCAGAGAAGAAATCCTCGACCATATCACCGAACTAGAAGAAGGCATGGTGAGAGGATTTCCCTTTGAAGTACCCCAAGAATACGCCAATCTACCCCAGTTAAAAGGTCGGGCAAAAGTAAAAATTACCACCACCCAAGGGGACTTAGTCATTGAGGTAGATGGTTATAGCGCCCCTGTGACAGGCGGAAACTTTGTCGATTTAGTACAAAGAAAATTTTATGACAATCTGCCCTTTATCCGTGCCGAGGACTTTTATGTAATTCAAACAGGAGATCCCGAAGGGAAAGAAGTGGGCTTTATTGACCCCAAAACCGATAAATATCGTGCCATTCCCCTCGAGGTTTTAGTAAAAGGAGAATCTGAGCCTATTTACGGCTTAACCACCGAAGACGTGGGATTGTACCTAGCCCAACCCGTACTGCCCTTTAACGCTTATGGAGCAGTGGCGTTAGCCCGTCCTACCACCGATCCTAACGGTGGTTCATCCCAGTTTTTCTTCTTCAAATTCGACACAGAAGTAACCCCCCCCGGTTATAACCTTATGGATGGAAGATTTGCGGTATTTGGTTATGTCACCGAAGGGGCAGAGGTTTTAGAAAAACTAAGTCCTGAAGATAAAATGTTATCTGCAGAAGTCATCGAAGGGGCTGAAAATTTAGTTTCACCCCAAGCATAAATAGTAGGGATGTACCATGGTACGTCCATTAAAGGTATTAAGTTTTAAGTGATGGAGAAATGGACTGATAAAAATGAATTATCAATTATCCATTCTCCATTATCAATTAACTACCCAACCTTAAACTGAGATACATTCGACTCCAATTCCCGAGCTACTTGGAGCAATTGACGGAAAGAATCAGATAACTTAGTTACAGAGACAGTGGTTTTTTGAGCAACCTTTGCCACATCAGTCATCTTTTCCCCGACATCTTCAGAGTTTTCCGACTGTTCAAAAGCCGCAGTGGCGATCGCCTCTACCAACTCATTAATCTGAGAAGTAGCCGCCGTAATTTGGTTGAGACTCTGACGGGTTTCCTCCACCAGCTTACTACCTTCTACCACCTGCTCATTACCCTGCTCCATAGCCGTGACCACGATTTTGGTTTCCGAAAGAATTTCCGTCACCAACTTTTCAATGTCTGCCGTCGCCGAAGCCGATTGAGTTGCCAAAGTTCTTACCTCCTCTGCAATTACCGCAAAACCTGTTCCTTGTTCCCCTGCACGGGCGGCCTCAATGGATGCCTTGAGAGCCAAAAGGTGGGTTTGAGCGGCAAAACGACCAATAAGAGCTACCACATTAGAAATATTTTGGGTGGTATCCCCCAATTTTTTCATCTGTTTGGCCGCCTGTTGTACCGTCGACCGAATTTCCATAATCGATTTTACCGTACGATTCATGGCAACTTCCCCTATTTCCACACTTTCTTGAGCTCTTTGTAGTGCTTCCTCCGCTTGTTCAGCATTTTCTGCCACCAAACTACTCGAATTACTCATGGCTTCGATGGTTTTTAAAGCCTGAGTAATATTCAACACCTGCTCCTGAATTTCAGCTTGTAAAACATTAACGTCATTTTCATTAACCGTGGTGGTTTTGGTTACGGAATTAGCAGCAGTTTGTACCTGAGATACAATTTTACGTAAACTCTCAATGGTAGCGTTGTAGGAGTCAGCAATGGTACCGATTTCATCCTCCGTCACACTAGCTCGAATGGTCAAATCACCATCAGAAACGGGATCTACCTGCATAAGTAGATCTAACGCCCGTTTTTGTAATAACTCTTTCGCCTGTCTTTGTTCTTGCTCAGAATTACGTTGAACATCCAACAACTGTACCCTTTCTAACCCTAAACCGACTTGGGTAGAAAGTTGACTGAATAGTTCTATTTCCCCTGCTTCCCATTCTCTTTCCCCAGAACATTGGTGACAAATTAATAAACCCAGTAGTTTTTGATCTACCAAAATGGGAGCCACTAAGTTGGCAACCACTTCAAAGGGTTGTAGTTGTTTTAAATGACATTCGGTTAGTCCTGCTTCGTAAATATTGGGGGTAGCTTGTACTCTACCTTGTTCATATTTTTCTACATAACGATCTGCAAAGCAAGGATCCGCAATAACTGCTCCAAGGGCTTCGGGATATTTGGAATCTACTGATTCTGCCACAATAGTTCCCTGCCAGTTTTCGTCAAACTCATAAACGATGCTGCGATCGGCTCCAAGGGCATCACGAATTTCATCTACTACCTGATCTAAAAGTTCTGCTCGGTTAGTTTTGGACGCAATAGAAAGGGTAATTTCCTTGAGTTGTTCTGCCCTACGGGCGGCAATCATTTGGGATTTTAACAAACTTACCCGATCCAAAATTACCCCAAAACGGAGGGCAATTTGCCCCATAAAACTGATTTCTTTCTCGCCCCAAGTATGATGGTTTTGACAATGATGGGCAATTAAGAGAGCGAATAGTTTTCCTTGGCTAATAATGGGTACGACCAGATTAGATTTAATTTCTAGTCGGTGCATTAGTGCCTCATGTTCGGGGGCAAATCCTGCTTTGTATACGTTTTCTGTGGGTACTACCCGACCGTTGATATAGGCTTGTCTGAGTTCTAGGGGAATACAGGGGTCATTAATTTTTTCATTCAAGGCACTGGGGAATCTAGCATCCCCTGCTTCGTTGGAAATATAACCACTCCAGTCGGGTTTGAAACGATAGATCACGAGGCGATCTACTTTGAGGATTTCCTTGGTTTTAATGAGGGCTTTGTCAAATACTTTGTTAACGTCATCTTCATCGAGGGTACGAGAGCCTGTGATTTCTTGGAGTAATACCCCTTTTTCGTTGTCAAGTAATAACATCCCTTCGTTATTGGCGATGTTGGTGGCTAGTTCATTAAAGGTTCTAGCTAGTTTCCCGATTTCATCATCTCCGAGGATTTGTGCCTGAACATCGTAATCCCCTGCCATGAATTTTTCGGTGGTTCCTTGTAAGGATTCTACCCTCTGGGCGATCGCCTTGCCGAGAATGATGATCAGTAAAAGACTAAATAAGATTACCCCCACGGCAACTTGAATTTGGAGGGTAACGCTGTTGGTGAGAATGGAGTTTAAATCTCTTTCGGGGGTACCACGAACGATGATACCCACGGAGTCTCCCAAACTGTTTTGAATAACTTGGGCGGTGACGGTATATATTTCCCCTTCGATGGAGGTACGTTCGGCGAAAATATCATCGGGATCGATGAGGGATTGATTTAATACGGTTTCATCTTCCATGATGATGTCTCTTTCCCTAGTGTCATCGATACCTAATAGGGAACTGGCCAAACGAAATTCTTGTCCTTCGATGAGTTTGTAAATGGCTGCATAACCGCCGTTAAATTCTTCGACGGTGTCTTCTACGATGGTATATTTTCCGTTGACCACATCCCCTGATACCAATACCCCCACCACTTGATTGGTGTTAAGGGCAAATACGGGGGTAAAGGTATAACGAATCAGGGCAGGGAATCCCGGTTCAAAGAGTCCTAGGTTGGGGGGATTTTCTCTTTCTAGGTCTTCCCAAGGTACTAATTCACTAATTCTAATTTGTTCTGGATTTTCGATGACTCTACTTACCAAACCATTGGGATCAAATAGTTCCCCGGTGCGATCGTTGTTAGCATTGACGATAATACGACCATCCAAGCCCACGAGGGTAGCATATTCAATGTTACGGGCGGTAATTTCATTGGCGAGAATCTGTCGAACGATGGCTCGATCTTCGGGGGTTATGTCATCCCCTGCGATGGCGGCTTCAATAATAGCGGTGTTATCGGACTGTCCCCGAAAACCAAACCCCATCTGATTAACTTTAATGTCGTAGTTAATTTTTGAGGCTTCTAATTCAGAGGCAGATTGGTTAATTAATTGTTGTCTACCCCCACTGATGATTTGGGTTACACTGACTCCCACCAAAGAGGCGATCGCCACGGTTTGCGCACTCAATAATACCAATAACTGTTTACGGCGCAAGGAAAGATCAAAAAACCATTGCACTAAGGGAGAAGATTCTTTTTTGACGGTTTTTGCCTTGCGATTTTGTATAGGGGTATCAACCACTAAGCGAGTTTTATTATTGGTGGGAATACTATCTAAATTGAGTTTTGGTTTTTGCGGTGTTTGAGTCATGGTCAATTAAGGGATAAGGGATAATACAAGCATCAATCAAGGAACTAGGTACAAAGAATTACCTAGTTACCCATGGGGTTATTTAACTTTAAATTTACTAACACTGAGTTGTAAGTTTTCCGATACTTTCAAGAGTTTACGGAATTTACGGGAGACATCATCCACCGCTGTGGAGGTTTCCGTGGCAATGGTGGCAACATCTGCCATAGTTTCAGTAATTTCCTCCGATGTTTGAGACTGTTCCGCCGCCGCCGCCGAAATAGCGGTTACCAACTGATTAATCTGAGCAGATGCCGCAGTAATTTGGGTCAAGGAAGAACGAGTTTCCTCTACCAATCTTGTACCCTCTACCACCTGCTCTGTACCTGCTTCCATGGCTTTTACCACCTCATTGGTTTCCTGCTGAATTTCCGCCACCACTTTTTCAATGTCCGCAGTAGCTTCGGCAGACTGACGAGCCAAAGAGCGCACCTCTTCTGCTACCACCGCAAACCCTCGACCTTCTTCCCCTGCGTGGGCCGCCTCAATGGAGGCATTCAATGCCAAAAGGTTGGTTTGATCCGCAAAACTACTAATCAGGTTAACCACCTTAGAAATTTTCTGAGTAGATTCCCCTAGTCGTTTTACCTTTTTGGCTGTTTCCGCCACAGTTTCTCGAATGGCAAGGATACCATCTACGGTACGATTCATGGCTATCTCCCCTTCCTCTACACTGCGGTTGGACTGCTGAACCGCTTGTTCTGCCTGTTCTGCATTATCCCTTACCAAACGAGCGGAAAGGGAAAGAGATTGGATACGTTCTAGGGCGATGTTTATATCATCAGACTGACGCAGGATTTCTGTGGCAAGGTTACTGATAAATTCTTCTTGTTCCTTCACAACTTCCGTAACTGCGTGGGATCCACCCTGTACCTGAGTTACCAGCTTTCTTAAACTCTCAATGGTGGCATTGTAGGAGTCAGCGATGGTACCAATTTCATCCTCTGTTACCGTGGCTCGAATGGTCAAATCCCCTTGGGATACAGGATCTACCTGCATCAACAACTCTAAGGCTCGTTGTTGGATGGTTTCTTTTTGTTGCCTTTGGGTACTTTCTGCCAACTTTTGACGTTCCAACAGTTGCACCCTTTCTAGGGCAGGCCCGATTTGGGTGGCTAACTGGGAAAGGAAACCCGACTCGGACTCCGTCCACTGACGGGGAGCAGAGCATTGGTGGGCAATTAATAATCCTAATAGTTCTCCATCAACGATAATGGGGGTAACAAGATTGGCTTTCACCTCAAAGGGTTCTAGTTGTTCAATGTGGCATTTGGTTAATCCTGCGGTGTAAATGTTGGGGGTAGATTGAACTCTGCCTTGTTTATATTTTTCGACATATTTATCTGCAAAACAAGGATCTTTGATCATCGCCCCAAGGGCTTCGGGATATTGAGAATCCACTGATTCGGCGATGATTGTACCTTTCCAGTCTTCGTCAAAGGTATAGACAATGACTCGATCTGATCTCAATGCCAAACGGGTTTCTTCGGTGGCTACCTCAAAAACCTTATCTTGGGTTAGGGATTCGGCAATTTTGAAACTAATATCCTTGAGTTTGGTGGAGAGGAAACTATCTAACTGCTGATTTTCCAACAACATCACCCTTTCAAGGGCAGGCCCAATTTGGGTTGCGGTTTGGGTGAGAAAATCGATTTCGTGGGGGCGCCAGTTTCTGGGGGAGGAACATTGATGGGCAATGAGTAACCCTAATAGTTTATCTTGCACAAGGATTGGCGCGACAAGGTTGGCTTTGACGGCAAAGGGTTCTAGTTGTTTGAGGTGACAATCTGTCAATCCCGCTCTATATATATCATCGGTGGCTTGGACTCTACCGTTGAGGTATTTATCGATATATTTTTCTTCAAAACAAGGGTCATGAATCCTTGCCCCAAAGGCTTTGGGATATTGGGGATCGACGGATTCAGAAACGATGGTACCTGCCCAATTTTCATCAAAACTGTACACTATCACTCGGTCTGATTTGAGGGCTTTACGAATTTCCGTAACGGCGATCGCAAATACTTCGTTTACCTCGAAAGCCTTGGTCATTTCAAAGGTAATATTTTTCAGTAAGTTAGATTGATTGGCAAAAATCTGTTGATCTTGGATTAATTCCCTTAATTGGGAGGTCATCTCATTAAAGTTACTGGCTAATAAGCCAATTTCATCTTCACTACGTACAGGAATTTCTTGGTCGAGATCTCCTTCTCCGATTTTTTTCACCGCATCGGATACTTCTAAAATAGGGCTAGTAGCTCTTTTGGCTAGATATAGAGAAGCCACACTTACCGCCGCCCCAGTAATTACTACCCCGGCAAATAACCAACCTAAAAGG
Organism: Cyanobacterium stanieri PCC 7202; assembly: GCA_000317655.1. NCBI lineage: Bacteria > Bacillati > Cyanobacteriota > Cyanophyceae > Chroococcales > Geminocystaceae > Cyanobacterium > Cyanobacterium stanieri. The sequence goes on along the minus strand of CP003940.1, from coordinate 295,662 downwards.
GCATTTTGATGGGCAAAGGCGGTCCGACTATCAAGGGTGATAATGGTTTTCCATACCTCTTGTTGTTGTTGCCAAGTTTGAAAACCGATCAAAATTTGTTCTCCATTTCTTACCCCTTCACTAACGGGTAAGTTGGATAGGTTTTCTTGTCCTGTAATTACGTTTTGGGCTTGGGGAATCACATCTCCTAGGGGTTGCCCCACAACGTTCAAATCTCCAGAAAAGACAATATTGTTTTCGTTATCAACAATGTAAAACTCTTGATTGTTTTCTGCTACATAATTCAATTTATCTTGGATACTATCAACGGATATTCCTCCCACGACTACCCCTGTCATCTGATTGTTGGCATCTAAAATTGGTGAGCCAATGAGGATATAGTTTTGACCGTTTATTTCTTGAACCCGACTGATATTACCCTGTTGGGTGGTAATAATTTGCTCAAAATAAGATTGAGTAAATTGATTGGGCAAAGGAATTTGTCCTGTGGAAATCCTCGATGTGCCATTCAATTCGAGAATGTTGATAAATGTATAGTCAGGATAAATTTCGAGGTAACGGTTGAGATATACTTCTTTATCTGCTTCGGTAACGGGTATACCTCTTAATTCTTGGATGGTTAGTACGTCAGATTCACTAATACTTCTAATGTTGTCGTAACGGTTGATCAGATATGTTTGAATTTCCCGACTAACCCCTTGGGCGTTTTGTTGGATTTGAGTATCAATTTGATTTCTAAATTGACTGTTGGTAGAAATATAACCGATCGCCCCTACTACAATAGAAGGTATTACACCCATCAAAATAGCGGTAATGGTAGCTTTATTTTTGAGATTTTGTCTTTGCCACCAAGAACTTAAGCCATTTCCTGATTTACTGATAACGGTATCGGAAGATTCCATGGGGGAGTTATTCTTCTCCTCGTTACCAGATTCTTGTCTTTGGTTGGGGGATGTTTCTTCTGGTTGCTCTGGAGTAGGTTTCGGGGAAATCTGAGTCATTTAATCTACCTCTTTATTCTTTCTCTTGGAATTTTCTACGTATTTTTACTTATTAATTACATGATCATTAATAAGTATTGATAATACTAATATCTAAAACAATTTTAGCTTAATTGAGAAAGCCTGAAGCAGGATTATTTATTAATTATTATTTAGACTAAAGAGTTGATCCCACGCTGTGTTATCAAAGTTCACGAAAAAATAAATCAGCGTGGGGGTTGCTTTTAGATTACAGTTTTTACAGAAGAGTTATTAAGGGCTTCGGTAAGGCTACGTACTACGGCAATCATGGCAACTTCATCGTTAAGTTTGTTGATGGCAGAACCGACTCCCACTCCAGAAGCCCCTGCGGCGATCGCCATGGGTACTGTCACATCAGATAAACCAGAGGCACAAAGTACGGGAACATCTACCGCCCTAGCAATGGCATGGGCAGCGGCAAGGGTGGGACTGGCTTTTTCAATTAAACCAAGGATCCCGCTGTGGTTAGGATTGGAGCTGGTACCCCCTTCGGTTTGAATAATATCAGCCCCTGCGGTGACTAATTTTTGAGCTAATTCTACTTGTTCATCAAGGGGAAGGGTGTGGGGTACTGTCACAGAAAGAAGAACATTAGGTAATAGGGAGCGGGTTTCACGGGTGAGGGATAATACATCTTCTGCACTGAAGTTGATTCCTTGGGCGTAGAAACTATCGAAGTTACCAATTTCGATCAAATCAGCGCCTGCTTCTACGGCATTGACAAATACTTGAGGCTCTACGGCAGAAACACATACGGGCAAGTTGATGGACTCTTTTACTGCTTTGATGATTTCTTGGTCAGCGGCGATGTCAACAAAAGTAGCCCCGCCTAATTCGGCGGCTTTACATACTGCCATCACATTGGCTAAGTCAAAATTGTTTAGACCACTAATTACTTTGAGGGCGTTTTTCTGGGCGATCGCATTTTTTAAGTTCTTAAGACTCATAACATATACCATGGTAGTGTTTAAGAAAGTTATTATATCAGATCGAAGAATTTTGTTTCCTTTTTCTCAATGGTCTAAGTTATTAATCGTTAGTAACTTTCGAGCCAGTCATAGATGCGATCTAATTGTTCAAGGGTAACTAAACCGTATTGCCATAGAACCATGGGCATTAATTCTGTATTTTGTTCTACAGAGCGTCGAGCCACAGCAATGGAATCAGGGGGGATGTTGATTTCATCCCGGAGAAATTCAATAAAGTGAGAATAAATAATGGGTGGCATAAAATTGTTTCCTAATGTTCTTCAAAGGTGTTAAAAAAAATTAAATTTAGTAGTTATAAAAGTCGAAATAATAGATATGTTTATTCTTCAAGGGAGCAAAAAATCAAGACCTCAGAGTCTTGTTAATTAAGGAATTATACTAAACTCAGATCAACTTACTTATGATGTAGATATATTCAAATTCCTCAGTAAGCCTCACACGATTTAACCCACTGAATAACTAAAAAATTATCATGAAAAACATCGTAACAGACGGAGGAATAAACTCTTAATATTTTAAGCATTACTTAAGAAGTCAAAATATACTTGTAATTTATCCTCTTTTTCCCCACACTATAAATAGTTAATCAGTAGATTATTTTTAGATCAATTATATCCGTTCAAAACTGATTGAATCTCAAGATAAAACTAATTATCTGATTTTGTTCTTTTTAGTCACAAAACTTATCAATTGATTGTCTCAGAACTCATATAGAGGCTTTATTGTAAATAGTTACTCAATGTAAGTTAATTTAACTTAACCAATGGATAAATAAAGGAACAATAATTTGAGGGACTAAATTAATCTGTAAACTTAGTTTAGTTCAATGACGGTCAACTTTAGAAGATATATTATAAAGCATTTTTTTGATTTTGTGTAATTTATTTTACATAAAATCCTAATTATCCTCTAAAAATTGAATATCAAGGCGATCGCCCTCCTGAATATTTAACTCCTCAGCCCGACCTCCTGCCAACTCCAAGACTTGATCCACAATGGTTTCAGGCCCGTAGATGGGACAAGGTTCACTCTCACAAGGGGGAACATTTGCCTCAATGGATTTTACTTCTCCCCGATAGATAAAAATCATATCAAGGGGCATATTGACATTTTTCATCCAAAAAGTAGCACGGCGGGGAAACTCAAAAGGAAATAACATACCTCGATTAGGGGCGATCGCCTCTCGATACATCAAACCCTGAGCCTGTTGTTCCGAAGTCCTAGCAACTTCCAAATCGATTTGTTCTCCATTAATAGTCGTAATAGCACTAATGGGTAACTTAGGAATCACTTGGGAGTTTTCCATTCCCCCATGACGATCATCAGCCCTAGAGTTATCGAGTTCGCATCCTAACAATGGTAAGGAAAACAACACAAAACAACTCAAGGAGTAAATAAATAAACTATACTTTTTATTTACCAAGTAAAGGTTTTTTTAAACATAAATAATAGCGTGAATTAATAATTATACAAATACCAACATAAGCATATATACTTAATAAAATAAAAAATAAATTAAGTAAGTCGTAACCTAGACGCAGTCAGCTTTGTTGGAGTTTCCATTAATTCCTAAAAACAATGTTACAATACTTAATCATTTTCAGCAAATTCTCATAATAGATTGATAAAAATTAATGCAATTACCAAATCTAAATCATTTCGGGGAAACGACCATTAGTAAAATAGCGACAAAAGCCTTTCAGACTCAGGTAACTGAAGCAAGGCAGTTGAGTGTCAAAGTAAAAGTAAATCGTCAAAACTTGCGAAAAGGTATCCTCGAATCCTTGGAAATAAAAGGGGAGGGTTTGGTAATGAAAAGAGGTTTAAGTTTAGAGCAAATGAATATTAATCTGCATGAAATAGCCGTAAATCCTTTTAAAGCATTAATGGGTAATGTGCAATTAACCAAACCAAGTAAGGGTGATGCTTGTCTTATTTTGACCGAAAAAGATATAACCATCGCCTTAAATTTAGGTTATCTAAACGCCATTGCCCAAGGATATGAGGTATCTGTAGATGATTGCCCTGTGCATATCAAATTTGCCAGTATTCACTGTCGTATTTTGCCTGACCATCGCATTATGGTGGAGGGAAGAATCTTAATTGAGGAAACCAACACCATTGAAAGGGTGTGCCTCTCATTTAAGCCAATTATTTGCGATCAAGGTAGTGGGGTTTTGTTGGATGATTTAGAGTATTTAGAAGGGGAAGAATTGTCCCCTCTTATTCTCGATACCCTTATTACCCAAATTTGTGAAGTATTTAATTTAGATCATTTTGTGATTGATGGTATTTCTTTGGAAGTGAATAATCTTGACTTTAGCCAAGGGATGTTAAAGTTATCCGCCTTGGCAGGAATTACCCATTTTCCTATACCTGTCAATCATTAAAATAACCTTTGTTCGGGATAGTAGTTGTCAGTATGGTAATATTATCCCGAACTGAGGTTGATTTAGGGTGCGTCGGTAACAGCACCAAGGCTACTAGAAGAAACTAACTTAGCATATTTACCCAAAATTCCTCGACGGTAGCGAGGTTCGGGGGGTTGCCAGTTTTGACGACGTTGGTTAAGTTCTTCTTCGGAGACATTAATTTGTAATAGTTTTTGTTTGGCATCGATGGTGATGCTGTCTCCTTCCTTGACAAGGGCAATATTACCACCCACGGCGGCTTCGGGGGCGACGTGTCCCACTACTAAACCGTAAGTACCGCCAGAAAAGCGCCCATCGGTGATTAAACCCACTTTATCCCCTAATCCTGCACCGATGATGGCGGAGGTAGGAGCTAACATTTCTCGCATACCAGGGCCGCCCACAGGCCCTTCATAGCGTACGATGACCACATCTCCTGCCACAATTTTTCCTGAGAGGATGGCATCAAGGCATTCTTCTTCCGATTCAAATACCCTGGCAGGGCCGGTGATAACGGGGTTTTTCACACCACTAATTTTGGCGACGGAACCTTCAGAGGCGAGGTTTCCTTTGAGGATGGCGAGGTGTCCTTCTTGATAAAGGGGATTGCCCCATTGACGGATTACATCTTGATCTGCGGGGGGGTTATCGGGTATCTCGGCTAATACTTCGGCGATGGTTTGCCCAGTGATGGTGAGGGCATCGCCATGGAGGATACCGTTGACGAGTAACATTTTCATTACTTGAGGGATACCCCCTGCTTTGTGTAAATCTACGGTGACATAACGCCCAGAGGGTTTGAGGTCACAGATTACAGGAACTTTTTGGCGGATGGCTTCAAAATCATCTAGGGTTAATTCTACGCCGATGGTATTGGCGATCGCCAATAGGTGTAGTACAGAGTTAGTAGAGCCACCCACAGCCATAATAACGGCGATCGCATTTTCAAAAGCCTTACGGGTGAGTAAATCTTTGGGTAGGATTTGCTTACGGATAGCATTGACCAACACCTCACCAGATTTCTTGGTGCTTTCCACCTTCTCATAATCTTCCGCCGCCATGGTAGAAGAATAGGGTAAGCTCATCCCCATGGCTTCAAAAGCAGAGGACATAGTATTAGCTGTAAACATACCACCACAGGAACCAGCCCCCGGACAGGCATTTTTTTCCACCGCCGTCAACTGTGCCTCATCAATTTTACCAGCGCTATATTGTCCGACCGCCTCAAAAGCACTAACTACGGTCAAATCTTCTCCATTAAGATGTCCGGGTTTGATAGTACCACCATAGACAAAAATCGCAGGGATATTCATCCTTGCCATGGCAATCATCGCCCCCGGCATATTCTTATCACAACCACCGATGGCAATCACCCCATCAAGACTTTGCCCTTTACATACCGTTTCGATAGAATCCGCAATTACATCCCGAGACACAAGGGAGTATTTCATGCCCTCAGTACCCATGGAAATACCATCACTGATGGTAATAGTTCCGAACATCTGGGGCATTCCTCCTGCCTCTTTGATGCTTTTTTGAGCTTCTATGGCAAGGTCATTTAAGCCCATATTACAGGGGGTAATGGTACTATATCCATTGGCAACCCCCACAATGGGTTTTATAAAATCATTGTCTCCAAATCCCACCGCTCTGAGCATTGCTCGGTTAGGTGCTCTTTGTACTCCCTGAGTAATTGCTTGGCTTTTAAGATTCTCTGTCATTATTTGTTAGAATAATTGTTCTAAATATTATTTTCTCACGTTCCGAATACAGTGGTAATTTTGGGCGAAAAATGATCGAGTTTTATCCTACTTTTGCCTGTCTTAACTGTTGATGAACTCTAGCTAAATACCACATGTAATCGTCCAATTTATATTTTATCGCTTCGGTGATATGAAAGCGGGATTTTTCCACATTACTAGGGATAGACTTACCCACTTCCAAAATGGGTATTTCTCCTCGATGGGCTTCATAAAACAATCCTAGATAAAGATGGGTGTAAAAGGTGTCACGAATATTGCTGGTTTGTGAGGAGGATAAAAAAATCTCTGGGGAGAAATTTCCTGCAAACAACTGATAAATTTTTCTCATCACGGGACGAGGATCATATTTTACAGGTAAAAGACATTTTTGGGCTTCTTTTATTCCTTCGAGTTGGGCTATACAAAGAAAATGCCAGATGGTTTCTTCTACATCTTGGGAATTAACGCTCAAATCAATTTCAAATTGTCTTGCGCCTTGGGCATATTTTCCTAGATAATAGTAGGATAATCCCCTTTGCCAGAGATAGGGAGTTAATTGGGGGTTTAATTCTTCTGCTTTGTTGTAGTCTTTTAGTGATTCGATGATGCGACCTAATTTAAAATAAGTCATGCCACGGTGAATATAATTACGAGCATCGAAGGGGTAGATACGTAATTTTTTATTCCAGTTGATTAATTCTGTTTCTAACTCATTGATTTTATTCATTCAATCACCTATTATGTCAGGCTTGAGGATAATTTGTGTTTTAGTTATTCTGGGAAAAAAAACTTCTATAACAGAGAATTACTGACGATCGCCTTTATTTTTTGAAAGGATTAAAAAGGTACTCAAAAAATACAATCTCACCATTAAAGGCTCTTTTTTTAATACGGTAATCAATAATTGATTAATGATATTAACAAAAATATTGCGAAGATTTACATAAATCAGTATATCATTAGAAGCAAAATTATTAATACCTACTAGCGAAGTGTAGAGGAGAGCGTGAAAGTGAATATCATAGATCTAAACGGCAAACCATTTCATTTTATCGGCATTGGCGGTATAGGTATGTCTGCCCTAGCCCATGTTTTGGCAAAAAGAGGGGTGCCGATTTCAGGTTCTGATCTCAAATCTACTCACATTACCAATCGTTTAGAATCTATGGGGGCGACTATTTTTTCTTCTCAAGAAGCTAATAATTTACAAGAGTTATCGGATTCTCAGGGATTGGACTATGTGCAAAATCTTCAGGTAATTTGTTCTACGGCGATTAATGAAAAAAATTCAGAATATCAGGCAGTAGTCAATAAGGGTTATCGTATTTTCCATCGCTCGGATTTGTTGGCAGCACTAATTAAAGATTATCAAAGTATTGCGGTGGCAGGAACCCACGGAAAAACTACCACCAGTAGTATGATTGGCTATATGTTACTGGAATGTAAGTTAGATCCTACCGTGATTGTTGGCGGTGAGGTGAGCGCTTGGGGTGGTAATGCTAGGTTGGGGGATAGTGATTTGTTGGTGGCCGAGGCGGATGAGTCTGATGGTTCTTTGGTCAAACATTGTCCTACCATGGGTATTATTACTAATATTGAATTGGATCATCCTGATCACTATAATGATCTTAATCAGTTGGTGAGTATTTTCCAACAATTTAGCTCTCAATCGAATCTTACCATTGCCTGTGTGGATTGTCCTGTGGTTAAGGAAAACATTGAGGCGGATATTACCTATAGTTTAAATCAGCAGTCAGGGGCGAACTACATTGCCACTAATATTGTCCATACCCCCCACGGCTCAAAGGCTCAGGTATGGGAAAATGGGGAGTTATTAGGTACTGTTTCCCTTTTATTATCTGGTAATCATAATGTCAGTAATGCCCTAAGTGCGATCGCCGTTGGACGTAAATTGGGATTAGATTTTGCTACCATTGCCGAAGCCCTAAGCACCTTTGATGGCGCTAAAAGACGCTTTGAATATAAAGGTAACTTTCAAGGTGCCACCCTTATCGATGACTATGCCCACCATCCTAGTGAAATCCTTTGTACCCTAGAGGCTGCCCGTACTCGATTACCGCAATATAATGCCAGTCGGGTAGTGGCAATCTTTCAGCCTCACCGTTACAGTCGCACCAAGACGTTTTTAAAGGAATTCGCCCAGTGTTTTACATCGGCAGATGTGGTTATTTTGACGGACATTTATAGTGCAGGGGAAGAAAATAACACGGGTGTTGATGGGGAAATAGTGGCACAAACCCTGAGAAAATACCATGACCAAGTGTTTTATCATCCCGAATTGTCCTCCCTCAAAGACTTTCTTTGTGATTTCCTCGAGTCGGAAGATTTAACCCTCTTTTTGGGGGCAGGAAATCTTAATCAGGTAATTCCTCAACTATTGGCAATCGAAAAAGAATCCTTATTAGTTGCTTAATTTATTTAATTTATTTAGTTCAATTATTTTTGTGTAAGATAAAATGGCGATCGCACCTAACACTCCCATAACTGATTCCCTCACCAATCCCATCTCTCTCCCCTATACAGACTGTGTCATTCATCAAAAAGTTCACCTAGCACCTTATACATCTTATCGAGTGGGGGGCAAAGCCCAATGGTATGCCGAACCCAAGGCATGGGATGACATTCAAGAAATTTTTAGTTGGATTAATAAACAACAAATCCCCTTTACTTGTCTAGGAAAAGGCTCCAATCTTCTCATTTGTGATCAAGGCATCAAGGGATTAGTTTTAAATACCCGTCACCTCAAACAATATGCCGTTGACGAACATCAACAAACCATTACCGTCGGCGCAGGTTATTCCCTACCCAAACTCGCTTGGCAAGTGGCAAAAAAAGGTTGGGAAGGACTAGAATGGGCCGTGGGTATCCCCGGTAGCGTGGGGGGTGCTGTGGTCATGAATGCAGGGGCTCACAAGGGCTGTGTAGCGGATGTTTTACAAGATGCTCTGGTGGCTTATCCTGATGGTACCATCAAAAAACTTTCTGGTCAGGAGTTAGAGTATTCTTATCGCACCTCAAGGTTGCAACAAGAATCAGCCTTGGTGTTGAGTGCCACCCTAAAATTAAGCCCCACTTCTACCCGAGATAAGGTGATGGAGATTACTGGTAATAATTTCAAACACCGTAAACAAACTCAACCCTATGACAAGCCCAGTTGTGGTAGTGTGTTTCGTAACCCCCAACCCCAAGCCGCAGGATGGTTGATTGAACAAATTGGCTTAAAAGGTTATCAAATTGGTGGGGCGCAAGTAGCCCATCGTCATGCTAATTTTATTCTCAATGCGGGGAATGCCACGGCGAAGGACATTTATAGTTTAATTCATCACGTCCAAGAGCAAGTACAAAATAATTGGTCTATTTTGCTTCACCCAGAGGTGAGAATGTTGGGGGAGTTTTAGGGGGATTTAAAAACTTTCTCCTACCCGTAAACTAAGGGATTGATTGTTACGATTAATAATTACTTCGTTATCGTAAATACTGCCCAAAGTCCATCCCGTAGAGGCGATCGCATTACCCACGGGTACTCTTTCTGTAATATTATTAATATTAAAAAGGGCAAAACCTGCACCATCGGGTAACTGAATGACTCCTACTAAAGCGTTTTTCTTTTGACTATTATTAGTTGCTGAGGTGGTTTCCACATTCTCAGAAGTAGAGTTGTTGATGGGAGGAGGGGGCGGAAAGTCATTATTGCTAATAATTGGAACAGTGTTTGGACGAGATGGGGTTACAGGGGTTGGGGGAGGTGGCGTGGGTAACGATTGGGGTATTTGGTCGGGAATTTGTGCCGTTGACTCTAGGGGTGGTGGCATCAAGTCCATGCCATTAACTAAAGGTGGGGGGGTAGGAATAGGTAACGCGGAAATTTCGGGGGGAGAGTTATCTAAGACAGAGGGTAAGGGAGGAATTTCTCCCGGATTTAGATTGACGGGAATTTCTAGGGAGGGATTTTCTTCATTCAGGTTATCTTCCCCAAGGTTTTGGTAATTTATATCTGATGACTCTTGATTTCTGACAATTATGGATTGACGATATTGTCTGTACAACCAAGCACCGACCACAATCAGATATGTGGCAGCGATGAGAAATATAATCCGATCAAAATAGGGGGGATATTTAATTTTTGTTTTTAATCTTAATCTATTCATTTCCTCCTCCGATGTCACCACAAAACTATGATAGTAAATTTTATGGTGGATATATTTTTAATTAACAATTGACACTCCCACCGACAAATCAAAGATTATGTCGGGGGATTCTTACTTCACAGACACTTAACTAGATTAAGCAAATTGCCTTGTCTAATCCCCGTTAGTACGTCTCCGTAAGCATTTTTACTCACGGTATGCCCTACCGCAATTAATCCTCTATTTCTAATTACCTCTGCACTAACCACATCTCTTGGTGCGGTATAACTGCAATACTGACAATTATGCACTCTTTCCCCTAAATGCTTTTTGCCCGTATGATTACCACAGTTACTACATTCTTGAGATGTTCCGTTTTTGTCAACCTTGAGATAAAACTTACTTCTTTTCCAGCAGATATAAGGCAATATTTCATTAATAAACTGCCCTATACCCGAGTCTAAAGATTGCTTTCTCACAATCCCTCGACTCCAAGAAACAAAATTTATATCCTCCACAAAAATGTTGTCAGTCAAATCGCAGAGGTAATTAGCTAACTTAAAATGCCAATCACGGCGTGTGTTAGTAACTTTTTCGTGGATTTTTGCTATCTTGTTTTGGAGTTTTAACCAATTATTAGAGCCTTTAATCTTATGTTTCAAGAGTCTTTGTAGCAATTTCAGCTTACTCTGTGCTTTTAACAAAAACTTAGGGGCTTTGATTAACTCTCCTCTATCTGTAGCAATAAATGATTCAATTCCTGCATCAATTCCTAAACTAACTTTTCCCACAGGTGCTGATGGACAAGATTCTTTAGATTGAAAAGCAATCATCAGATAATACCCTGATGCTTTTTTCACAATACGAGCTTGTTTAGGCTCAAATCCGGTAGGATAATCTCTTGACTGTTTAATTCTTAACCAGCCTAATTGTGGTAACTTAATCCTACCTTCAGCTAAACAATTTTTTAGCATGGCAGGGAAAACAAAACTTTTCATTTGCTTTTTAAATCTAGGAAAGCCATAACCCTTAGACTTCATATCGGAGAATGCTTTATCTAAAGTTTTCAGAGTTTGTTGTAATACTTGAGCATTAACAGATTTTAAATCTGGGTTAGTTTTCTTGGCAATGGTTAAGTTTTTTGCTTGGTTGTTATAACTAGGATATGGTGCGTTAGCGGGGATTATATACTCAGCAAATAATGAACAACGATCAACCAGTGATTTACGGCTGTTATACCAAGCCTTTCTTTCAGCTAAAGCGTAATTGTAAACCGACTTACAGACAGTCAAAATATGCTCAACTTCTTGAGTTTGTTGTCTATTTAGTTTTAGCCTGAACTGGTAAGTTAAGGTAATCACTGATTATTAGTCAACATTGTTTGTTGCCCTAATTGTATAACACAATCTCAATAACTAAAGAAAAATTATTGTTAGTAGTTACCAGAAGTTACCGAAAAATAAAGACTCGCTGTCGCTCAGTTTCTGTTGTGGGTCAAAATTCATCTCCCGTTAATTTCTGTGGGCTTTTTTTTCTTGATAAATTTAACGGGAGTCCTCTTTTGACACTGCCAGATAGTTATTTTTTCTAGTTGGAATTCCCTGTTTTCCCTAAGTTGCCAACAATATAATTCTTTGATCTGTTTTTCCACCACTGACATGATTATATAAGAATATCCTTCCCAGGCGATCGCCCTGTCAAACTCGGAAGGCATGGCTGGATGATTAGGATGGGAGTGGTAAATGCCGATAATATCCAGATTTTCCCCTCTAGCTTCCTTTTGGATTTGTAACATAGTTTCAGGGGCGATCGCAAAATTCTCCCTTTTACCATAATCAGGTTTATCCATCATCTCCCGCAACACATCCCGTTGATTATCCCAGTCATTGATAGTGGCAATTACTTTTATTAAAATCTTTGTGTTGCCCTCTTTTTTACCCACCAAAACTCCGCAACATTCATTGGGATAATGCAATATTCCCTGAGCCTTAATATAGTCCAAATCACTATTATTAATCTTAATCATTTTCTCTCAAAAATATTACTGATTTTTCCATCTCGATAAGGACTAATAGCATACTCATCAGGAGAAAATAAAACCTTACTACTAGAACCCATGGCAGAAAACTTGACCATCAAATTACTATTATAATCAACCCCTAAAACTTTCCCTTGTAAATTATTATAAATAACCTCTTGATTTTGATAAATTAAATAATTGTTATACCTTTGCAATAAACAATTAATTCCTTGTTTTACATAATTATTATAACCTTGAAAAATACCATCTACAACAACTTTTAATAATTGTCCAGAGGACTCAATCAAGGCAGGATTATTATTTTGATAATAACTACTTAAACTTGTGCTACTACTCAAATTAAGACTATTTTTCCAATTAATACCTACCCCAATTATACTACGTTTAATTATGCCATTTTGACTACGCACCTCCGATAAAATTCCTCCTAATTTTTTGTTTAGCAACATCAAATCATTTAACCATTTAATTTTTACAGGGACTTTATATTTATTAAAATTCTCTGTGATACCTAACGCCGAAAAAAGAGTGAGGTGATTTACCTTTACCAAATTTATTTGAGGAGGAAAAACCACCGTTAAATATAATCCCCCCAGAGAAGACTGCCACACATTACCCCGTTGTCCTTTTCCAGCAGTTTGTTGTTTTGCCACCACCACAAAAGCACTATCCCAATTTTCCTGATTGCACAATTCCCATGCTTGAGTATTAGTAGAGGCTAAAGATTCATATACATAACATACAATTTTATTGTCCGAAAGAAAACTAACTCGAGAAGACAATTCGATAGTAATTTTTTCCATGAAAAAACCTTATAATATCCAAGTTGGATAAAAAACTATCATCAAATTATATGTCCTCTGAGCCACTAAATAATATATTGCCAGAAAATGAAAACTCCTTAAATAACTATTTACAGTTAATTTATATTGGTTTATTATCTTTAAATATTGAAACAAAACTGAGTGTATTACCTCAAAATCAAACAGACTTAAATTTTGTAATTACCTCTGTTATTAAAATAGTTAAAAAAAATGATGAATTAATTCATCGGGCAGTTTCCCTTTGGGAACAAATCGAAAATTCTGATGATAAAAATAATTATTATGGAATAGTCAGGGATTATCTTGATAATTTTAATAAAATTACCGCAGATAGTGATAAATTTACCGTTAATTTAGGACAAAAAGACATCTTTACAGTGGCATTAAAAATATTAACGGATCTATTGTTTTATAGTAGTATATCTGGGGAAAGGTTATTAAGAGATAAATTAGAATTATTATTCAAAGAAAATATTACCCCCGTAGAAGATGATGAAATTTAAAGATTTAGGTATTGTGTTGGTAACTACTTCCTCGGAAGAAGAAGCCCATAAGATTGCTTCTACATTAATTGAGTCTCGTTTGGCGGCTTGTGTAAGTTTGAACCCTGTTACTGCGGTTTATAAATGGCAGGAAAAATTAAATTGTGATGATGAGTGGCAATTGACCATTAAAACTGATTTAAATAAATTTGATGTTTTAGTTAAGACTATTAAGGAAATTCACTCCTATGAAATTCCCGAAATAATTGCTTTGCCTATTGTTAAAGGTTCTTCTGATTATTTGGCTTGGATGGTGCAAGAATTGACAAAGGATGATGAATAATTAATAATATTTGGGGCTATTTACTTTTAAATAGTAAGAATAATTATAGAGATTTAGTTATAGTTTTTTGAGATAAATACAGGATTTTTATGGGTTATATTATTAGTACGGTGAATATGAAAGGGGGAGTAGGTAAGACTACTTTAACTGTTAATTTAGCTACTTGTTTGGCAAAGAATTTCCAAAAAAAAGTTTTAGTTTTAGATTTAGATTCCCAAATCAGTGCAACTCTTAGCCTTCTAGCGCCCCAGGAATTTGGCAAGTTACGTAAAAAAAGAAAAACCCTTGCTTATTTAATAGATAATATTGTTCAACCAAATCCCTATGCCAAGTTAACTATTGATGATATTATCACCGATTCTATTTGCGGATTGCAAAATTTATCTCTTTTACCAGGGGATATTGAATTATATGATGAGTATTTGGTGTCGGAAATGTTGCACCAAAAATGTGTAGAGTCTGGCACCACAGATAATTTTGATGAGGTATGGAATAATTTTGAACGGGTTTTGGTGGATAAAATTGTTCGTCCCATTGCCCATAATTATGATTTTATTATTATGGATTGCGCCCCAGGGTATAATCTTTTAACCAAAAGTGCGATCGCCTCTAGTGACTTTTATTTATTACCCGCAAGACCAGAACCCCTTTCTCTGGTTGGCATACAGCTGTTAGAAAGGAGAGTAAAAAACCTTAAAAAAGTTCATGCCCAAGTAAATCCTCTCAATCTTGATTTGTTAGGCATTGTATTCATCCTATCCGAAGGAGGACTTTTTGGACGTTATGACCGTTACTATTCCCAAGTAAAAAGAAGAGTTGAGCGAGATTTTAGTTCCGAAAAAATATTTCCCACGGACATTCCCATGGATGTCAACGTTGCTAAATCAGTGGATATGTTTATGCCTGTGGTGATGTCTGCGCCCAATTGTTCAGCCTCCAAGGCTTTTAATAAACTAACAGAGGAATTTTTAGAAAAGATTAGTAACTATCAGCCGTCCACTAAATAAGGTCTGCTGAATAAATTATAAACTAGATATATCAGGTATTCGAGGACACTATATACGCAAAAATGATGTTTTTTTACAAAAACACAGTTAAAACAACAACATTATAGACACGGCACCAATCAGGTAAAACATAGAAACCATTGCCTATTGCCCATTGCCTATTCCCCGCCTTCACGACTCCACTTTTACTACAAACCCTAAATAATAGAAGAATCATGTTCAGATTTTATTCCCCGATATATCATTGATTTCAAAAAACTATCATCTCCTTTACCTTCTTTTACCTCAACCTTTTCTATTTTTTCCCTGTCTTTTTCTTCCATAAAAGTAGCATCGGGGGAAGTTAATTTATCAATGGATTTTTGAGTGAACATCATGCCGATAACTAAAATACCTAACAAAATGGGCGTAGGTGCAGATACCAAACCGACTATAAGTGCTATCACTAAGCTGAATACAGACACAGCTAGTCCGAAACAAATAATTAATTCCATGATATATATAATTTGAGAATGTATAGTTAACATTAATAAGATATATAACTATATTAGAACATTTATCGGAGCAAAGATAGGGAAATGGCAAAGGCAACTTGGAATGGAGTAGTATTAGCCCAGAGTGATAACTGCGAAATAGTGGAGGGTAACTATTATTTTCCCCCCGACACCATCAAGGAAGAATTTTTTAAACCTAGCGATACCCACACCACTTGTAGTTGGAAAGGAGTAGCCAGTTATTACACCTTGGCAGTTAATGGGGAGGAAAACAAGGATGCGGCTTGGTATTATCCCCAACCCAAAACCAAAGCAGAGAATATCAAAAATTATGTTGCCTTTTGGAGAGGTGTAAAAGTTGAATCGTAAATTGACTTCTAACCATGGCTTTTTTTCCTCCCTCACGCAATGGTGGCGTAACCGTTTACCTATTCCCTCCTATGGTGGTTGGGTGTTGTTGGGCATTGCCCTGAGTTTTTTCGGTGCCGCTACCAATACCATGGCAGGATGGTTATATGTTTTGAGTGGCACTTCTTTGGCTTTGGCAGGTTTAAACATTGTAATTGCTTCCCAAACTGTCAAAAAATTGACCATCAAACGTCTCCCCATTGAACCGATTAGTGCGGGGGATGAGCTATTGTTAGAGTTGGCGGTGACCAATCCTAGCAAATCCTCAAAAAATTTCATTGAAATAGTGGATCCCTTACCATTTGTTTCGTCTAAGGCTGTTCATAGCTCCATAGAAAGCCTTTACCCTCAAGAAACGAAAAAAATAACCTACTATGCCCAAGTGGATAGGAGAGGTATTTATCACTGGTCTGGGTTGGATATTAAAAGTGCTGCCCCCATCGGTTTATTTTATGCTCGAAAAAGACGAAACCTCGAAGCAAGGGCGATCGTTTATCCTCAAATTATTCCCCTCAAAAGCTCTCCTTTAATTGATAATCTGGGCAGGGAACAAACTCAGCAACAACAAAGTGAAAGACTATATCATAACGCCACCGAAGGAGTAACCAAAGCTCTAAGACAATATCGTTTTGGAGATCCCCCTCGACTAATTCACTGGCGTAGTAGCGCTCGTTTTGGGGAGTTACAGGTGCGAGAATTGGAGACTATTACAGGGGGAGAACAAATTATTATCTGTCTTGATAATAATCAATCTTGGGAGCAAGAACTTTTTGAACGGGCGGTAATAGCCGCTGCATCTTTATATTTTTATTGTAGCCGTCAGCAGTTAGATGTGAAATTGTGGACTGCGAAAACTAATACCATCAAAGGTAATCATGTGGTTTTAGAGGCGCTCGCCGCCATACAACCCCGACAAGGAGATCAAGACTTAGAAATTCCCTCCGAACCCCTGGTGTGGTTATCCAATAATCCTCATACTCTTAAATCCTTACCCCAAGGAAGTAGATGGATGCTTTTTTTAGGAGAAAATAATGATCTTAGTCGGGAACAAAATGTTTCTAGTTCGGGTCTTATCTATCAATCAAGTAATTCCTTGGAAAATATCTTGCAAAAACCTTTGAAACTTTAATAATGCCCTTGAAAAGTGCCTTTTTTCTACTGTTTAAGAGAAAGTTAAGAAAACTTAACAAATTATCTCAAAACCAGTGGAAAAAAAATATAATTAGTGCTAGGATAACATTCAGACGAAACGAGATTGGTTTATGTCTTATATAAATGTGTGAGGAAAACAATGAATAAAATATTTTGGAATTCTTTAAAACTAACTCCCGCCCTCATCGGTGCAAGTTTGTTAGTAAATGCTCAAGCTCAAGCTAACGAAGAGTTTACCATCGCTCAATCCTTCGATGGCAACAGCGAAATTATTGATCAATTAGACAGATATAGCACCGAAGGAGTTACCAACTCTCAAGGTCAAGTAACCTCCGTTAACCAACTTAGCGACGTATCCCCTACTGATTGGGCTTATGAAGCTCTACGCAGCTTAGTAGAACGCTACGGTTGTATTGCTGGTTATCCTGATCGTACCTTCAGAGGAAACCGTGCCTTAAGTCGTTACGAGTTTGCCGCAGGTTTAAACGCTTGTATGCAATCCATTGAACGTTTAATCGGTACTGGTGGTGTTACTGAAGAAGACATCGCCGCCCTCAGAAGATTAATCGCAGAATTTGAAACTGAACTCGCTACCCTCGGTGCAAGAGTTGACAACTTAGAAGGCAGAGTTGCATTCTTAGAAGATCATCAATTCTCCACCACCACCAAGTTAAACGGTGAAGTTATCATGGCCTTAACTGGTTCTGACAACAGCAACCAAGTAATCTTTGGTAATCGTGCTCGTTTAGCCTTAGAAACCAGCTTCACTGGCAGAGATACCTTAGTAACCCGTTTAGCGGCAGGTAATATCCAGAGCTTCAGCGGTGGTGATTCCGTAATCGGTGATCCCGGTGGTACCTTAAACCAAACCTTCAACCTCGGAGAAAATGGCAATAACGTTGAATTAGATTGGTTGGCATACTATGCCCCCATCAGCGTAGGTAACAGAGACATCCAATTCTTCTTGGCTGCTGCTGGTGGTATCCACAGTGATTATGCTCCTACTACCAATCCTTTCTTTGAAGACTTTGACGGTGGTAATGGTGCATTATCTACCTTCGCTTCTTCTAGCCCCATCTACAGAATTGGTGATGGTGCTGGTATTGGTGCAACCTTCCCCATTGGTGAGCGTTCTGGTTTAACCCTCGGTTACTTAGCTAGTAATGCTAATGATCCTTCTCAGGGTGCTGGTTTATTCGACGGTGACTACGCCGCTTTAGCTCAGTTAAACTTCGGTTTAGGACAAAACCTTGATTTAGGTTTCACCTATGTTCGTGGTTTCCACAAAGCAGGTTCTCCTTTATTCGGTGATATTACCGGTACTGCGATCGCCAATAACCCTGTATTAACTGGAAGTCAATTCTTAGATTATAAGAGTGATTCTTTCGGTGTTCAGACTGCTTTCCGTCTAAGCCCCAGAGTAAGCATCAGTGGTTTCTTCAACTACACCGATGTTAACCTTGCTACTGATAACGATGTTCTTTGCCCCGATGCTAACTGTAATGACAACATCTACAGCTACGGTGGTGGTATTGCATTCTTAGACTTAGCCAGAGAAGGTAGTGTATTAGGTATCTTCGCAGGTGTTCAACCTTACAGCACCAGAGGTTTAGAATTCGTTGATGCCCTTGGCGAGCGCCCCGTAAGAAATACACCTTTCCACATTGAAGCATTCTACAAGTATCCTGTTAGTGATAACGTATCCATCACTCCTGGAATCATCTACGTAGATTCTACTGACCAAACCAATAACAGTAGCTTCATTGGTACTTTAAGAACCACCTTCACTTTCTAAGATTAGGTTAAAGTGAATATATAAACCCTTCTCATTTATGAGAGGGGTTTTTTGTTGTTAATTTTCGCAAGTATATTGATTGGACGAATATTTCTGTAAACAGGCGTTTTTCTCGGAGATTGATAAATCTTCAATGTCAATATCCTTCCTTAAAATCATCCCGTTGTGAGCCATTAATAAACGAGGTAATTGTTGCTCATTGATAACCTGTAAAGTTTTCATGTCATAGGTTGTGTAAGTAGTCAGATTTGGCTGATCAAAATTTATATCCACCACTGTTAAATTTTTCATAGGTTGATCATCCCCTGCAATTAAACGACGAGCGCCTGCACCTAAAACTCCTGCGTGTAACATTTGTAAATTGTTTTTGTGGGCTGGATAATAGGCGTGATGATGACCACTAATATAGGTATGAACATGGTTCAACTCTAAAAAATTTTGTAAAAATTCTGGTTCATCCAACACTTCACCATCTCTGTCTCTACCGATGGCAACTCCATAAAGGGGTAAGTGTCCTATGGCAATGCGCATTTTTGCCTCTTTGGCGGCGGGGGATTGCAATGCTTGTCCTGCCCATGCTAGTTGTTGGGAGGAAATATTACGAAAAGAAGCATCCCAAACCAAAAAGAAAATATCCTTTTCCATAAAGGTATAGTAGAAGGGGAAGTGAGTACGATCTACAAAATTAACTTGGGGATTATGTTGGGGATTTTGCCAATATTCCCTTGCTAAATTTCGATCGCGCTGATGAAAAAATCGATTTTCTCGGGTGCTAAAACTTCCTGAGCCATCATGATTACCGATGGTAAAACCAAAGGGAATATTTAAATTCCTGATGGGTTGGGCAATGTGACGATCAAAAGCACTCCACATCGCCCTGACTTGTGCGTCTGTGAGGGATGTTTTTTGCCCTGCTATCATATCTCCTCCACAGAGGATAACATCAGGATTCCAATGGGGAATTAATTTTATGGCTTGATGTACTTCTTCTTCGTATTCTGTGGAACCATAGGCACTGTTTAAATCACTGATGACCAATAAACGTACATCGCCCCTAGGAGGTTGGTAAATATTTGGTTGGGCGATAATTGTTGATGATGAAATAAAATTATCGAGGGCGTAGCTGGTAAGGGCAAATAAACAAAAGGAGGCAATGGTGAAGATTAAAAAGAGTTTTTTCTTCATGGGATAAATATTTTGATGGATTATCTCTCATAGTTGCTTATTTTAATTGATTTCAGCCGATAAATGGGCGATCGCCCTTCTAATCCATTCTTCCACCATGGTATTTTTGAGCAAAATACTATCCTGACTAATTACCGATACCGCCTGTTGAATTTCATCATTGGTATAACCAAGGGCAAGGAGAGTCATTTCCAAATCTGCCCAAATTTCAGGGGAGGGAGTAGCCTTTTCTTGATTTATATTAATCCCCGCCTCAATGCGCCACTGAGATAGCTTTGTTTTTAATTCAAGGGCTATTCTTTCTGCCGTTTTTTGTCCTACCCCTGGGGTTTTAGCTAACATACGAGTATTCCCCGTAACGATGGCCTGGACTAAATCCTCTAAACCTAAAGTATCGATAAGGGCGATCGCACTTTGTACCCCAATACCCGACACTCCGATCAACTGTCGAAATAAATCCCTCCCTGCCGCCGACATGAAACCATATAAAACTTGTTGATCATCCCGAATCTGTAAATGAGTAAAAACTTGCACATTAACAATATCATTCATCTCAATCTCCCGAGCAAATCGGGAAAAAATTTGAATTTCATAACCAATATTATTAACCTCCAACACCAACATAATGCGCTTATTATGGCTCCGAAGAACACTAACCACATCACCCCGAAGATAATTAATCATTTACCCACTCTAATAAAACAACCGAATAAGCACAGATAGCCTCCTCCCTGCCCACAGCATCCAGCTTTTCATTGGTAGTCGCCTTGACACTAATTTGATCAGGATTAATCTTCATAGCCTGCGCTAAACTCTCAATCATAGCAGGTAAATGGGGTTTTAACTTAGGACGTTCTGCCACAATGACATTATCCATATTAACCACACGCCAACCCCGATCCAACACCAACTGATAAACTTCCTTCAATAACTTGATACTATCAGCCCCTGCCCACTGGGGATCACTGGGGGGAAAATAATGACCAATATCTCCCAAACTTAAAGCCCCCAATAAAGCATCCATAATAGAATGGGTTAGAACATCCGCATCACTATGACCCAACAGCCCTAAAGAATGCTCAATTTCTACCCCCCCCAAAATCAACTTTCGTCCTTCCACTAGGCGATGTAAATCATAACCATTACCGATTCTAATCATGGACTATTTTTCAACTACTCCTATATTTCCAAACCCAATATTATCAAAAAAAATGGGTCTAAAACCCCGTCATTGATGACGGCTTTTCTTGATTTTGGATATATGCCTTGAGAGTATCGAGAGAAGTTCCCCCAACAGAAGAAGCGAAGTAACGAAGAGACCAGATTTAGTAACAAAAACTAAATGAGTTTTAAGATCAGAAACACTATGGATTTCTCGCCGAAGATTACTTGACGTTTTGGGCATAATAAGGATAATATCTTGTTAGACCAATCAAATCATAACAGATGAAGCTCAGGTATAAGTACAGAGTTTATCCTGATGACCAACAGAAAATAGCATTGGCTCAACTATTTGGTTGTTGTCGCTATGTTTTTAATGTTTCCCTAGCTTTTTGCAAAGAACAATATCTTGAGACAAAGAAAAAACCGAGTTCTGGAATCTTGTCTAAAAGATTGACAAATTTGAAAAAACAAAAAGATACCCTTTGGTTAAAAGAAGTATCAGCTATCCCTCTCCAACAAAGTCTCAGAGATTTGGAAGTGGCTTACTCCAACTTCTTTAACTCGGTAACAGGAAAGAGAAAAGGGAAAAAAGTAAAACCCCCTAAATTCAAGAAGCGTAGTTCAAAGCAAAGTGCAAAATTTACGAGTAACGGGTTCAAGATTCTTTCCCCGTCGGGGAAATTGTACCTCCCAAAGATAGGAAACGTAGATGTAGTTTGGAGTAGAGAACTACCCGACACTCCATCTAGTGTGACTATCATCAAGGACAGTGCCAATCGCTACTTTGTGAGTTTTGTAGTGGAATTTGACCCTCCGGCTTTGGCACAGAGTGAAAACTCAGTGGGTTTAGATTTAGGTATCACAGATTTTGTAACCACTAGCTCTGGGGAAAAGGTGAAAGCACCAAAACCTCTAAAGAAAAAGTTAACTAGACTCAGAAGGTTGCAAAAAAACCTTTCTGGGAAAAAGAAAGGCAGTAAAAGATATGAAAGCGCTAGGTTAAAATTAGCTAAACTTCACGCCAAAATATCGGATGTTCGCACCGATTTTTTACATAAGTTGTCCTCAAGAATTGTCAACGAAAATCAAGTGATAGTTCTTGAGGATTTAAATGTGAGTGGGATGGTCAAAAATAGAAAATTGTCCCGTGCTATAAGTGATTTGGGATGGAGAACTTTTCGCTCAATGTTAGAAGCTAAGTGCGTCATCTACGGTCGTGACTTCAGGGTCATAGATAGATGGACTCCCACCTCCCAAATTTGCTCTGCCTGTGGGTTTAGAGGGGGCAAAAAAGAGCTTAAGGTAAGAGCTTGGACTTGTGTAAATTGTGGGGAAGTACATGAGAGGGACTTAAACGCAGCAAAAAACATTTTGGTCGCTGGAGGGCATTCATAGACCAGTATAATAAACGGACGTGGAGCAGTACAGAAGACTACCCCTGTGGTAGCAGTATGCGAAGAAGCGTCAACCATCCTAAAAGGCACTCAGTTGAGTTTGTTTTAGGAATCCTCGTGCATTCATGCCGAGGAGGATGTCAACGTGAATTGGACAGAGAACAACAACCAACAATTAAAGTATAATTTGCTTTATCTGCCCTAAAATATAATTAACATGACTATGGTATCTGCGATACAGGATTGGGAACAATCTTTTAATAACCTCTGCGACACACTCATCAATCAATTGCAAGAAAACCAGTATTTAGTTTTGGAATTGAAAGCAGAAAATAGTCATTTTGTACGTTTCAACAATGCCAAAGTAAGACAAACAGGTATCGTCATCGATGGACAAGTATCCATCAAGATGATTGCTAATCAGAGAATTGCTTATATGGATTTCCCCCTCACAGGAAATAGGGAATTGGATTTATCCACCGCCCAAGAATGTTTTGATTATTTACAAACAGAAATTGATCAACTTCCTCCAGATCCTTATATTGTGTTACCCTCAGATCAAGGTTCTTCCCATGAAGTGTATCAAGGGCATTTACTAGATTCTAATGATGCTCTGAGTCATATTTTACCCATCGTTGAAGGGCTAGATTTTACTGGTTTTTATGCTTCTGGTAGTCTGATTCGAGCTAACTACAACTCTTTGGGACAAAAACATTGGTTTGCCACAGATTCTTTTTTTGTGGATTATTCTTTGATAAATGCTGATAATAAGGCAATTAAGGGCTGCTATTCTGGCACTTTTTGGGATGATGATGCCTTTGAGAAGCAAATTGAGGAACAAAAAGTTTTACTAGAACAGTTAAATTTACCTACCCGTCAACTATTTCCCAATTCCTATCGCACCTATTTAGCCCCTGCGGCAGTGGCGGATTTATTGAGTATGTTTTCTTGGGGTGCCATTGGGGAGGCTTCTATTCGTCAGGGGGGAAGTGTGTTTAACTCCATGAGGCAAAAAGGAGAAAAGTTGTCTCCTTTGTTTAATTTACAGGAAAATTTCTCTCGAGGTAGTGTTCCTCGTTTTAACAATTTTGGGGAAATTGCTCCTCTACATTTACCTTTATTTGTGGAGGGTGAATTAGTAAATACTCTGATTAATAGTCGTACGGGCAAGGAGTATGGCTTAACTTCTAATGGTGCTAATGGTGCCGAAACGTTGCGATCGCCCGAAATACTGGCAGGAAACCTCAAATACGAGGACATTTTATCTGCCATAGATACGGGATTATATATTTCTAATTTACATTATCTCAATTGGAGCGATCGCCCTGGGGGAAGAGTCACAGGAATGACGAGGTATGGTTGCTTTTGGGTAGAAAAAGGAAAAATAGTCGCTACCATCAAAGACTTACGTTTTGACGATTCCATAGCCCAATTTTTTGGAAAAAATCTTCTCGCTCTCACCGACTTTCAAGAATTTATCCCCAGTATCGGCACCTATGGCAATCGCTCCCTTGGGGGTATGTTAGTACCCGGTATCCTCTTAAAATCCTTCACCTTTACCCTATAAATTAATCTTGAGTTTCTTCCTCCTCAGTCGGTTGTAAGTCATGGCTTTCTCCTGAACAACGGGCAGGAATTACCCTCGGCTCTTCCATTACTTCCTCTTCTTCCATCAATTCAGATATTTCCTCTGGAGTTTTATCGGTAATATCGATACCTTCGGTATCCTCATCATCCTCTGTTACTTCTACTTGTTCCAAAAAACGATCCACAGCCAGAATTGTTCCCCCTTCAACGCTTCTGGTGATAGGATTTCCTCCCCTGACTCGGGCAGAAATATCAAATAATTGCTCCATTACCCGTTGCGGATTTTCGTTATGTTCTAGGGTTAGTAACAATCCATCATTACGACAACTAATACCCGTACCCGGACGATTTTCCGCTACGCAAATTACAGGTTGATTATTCAGGCGACCACTGGTAACATAGCGTAAAGCTCCACGATCTGAAAATGTTTGAAATCTTTTAGTAATTTCTTGGCATCTTCTGGTAGGGGACCATCCTTGAGGTATTTCTGTTCTCCACACAATCAAATCAATACGCCCCCTAGGGGTATCAACCACGGTGGTGGGGGCATCATTTTTCATGATACAACGATAAAGATTACGGTGTTGGGCTTGGGCTGGTGTTGTTTGCCCGAGGCTACCAAAACCCAATCCTGATAAAACGGCTAAAGCTATTAATTGTTTTTTCATCAATCTGTCCTCATTATTTTGTTAGTAAGTTTAAGTTTTAAGTAGTAAAATTTGTAATTTTTAATGTGTTTTGTAAGGTTGTAATCAATAAAAAATAATTTGAAATTAATTAATAAAATTTCAGAATAAATTTAATTATGAAATTTGCTCAAATAAAAGTTTTAATGGAGTTTTTCTTCCTAAAATAATCTCATCTCCCACGGTAATTTTTTGGCGATGAATATAACCACTTTTGACCACTTGACCATTAACAAAAGTACCGTTAGAACTCCCCGCATCCTCCAAGAAATAAGTATCTGAATCAATATGGATGATAAAATGTACTCGAGAAACAATATCGCTATGGGGTAGGTCAGAAAAATCTATATCCACTGAAAAATCATCATTATATCTACCGCAATAAAAGATTTTTTTATCCTCCGCAAGAATAAATTTTTGTTCTGTTTCTGGATGAATAAGAACTAATTTTTTTTGATTGGAAGATTTAGAAACTCTCACATCAAGAACAGTTCGAGAGCCGAAACTATCTTCATCAATGGCAGTGTTTAATTCTGTGGGAATATTCCAATTAGCTACCGTTGGCACATCATCATCATCATAGCCCCTCGATTCTTCTGGCAACTCACTACTGTGATTGATTAAATATTTGATATAGTTTTCTTCTGAGTTGATTTCTGTGATACTTTCATCTTCGGGAAATACCATTTCTTGTTTTCCTTCTTGTTTTGAGCTTTGCTTTGATTCAAAGTTATTTTGCAAAGAGGATAAATCCTGACCACAAAATGTACAAAATTTGCTGTCTTCTTGGTTGCTATATCCGCAGGTTGAACAAATAATGGGTATCATGAACTATGGGTTGGGATAATGAGGAATTTTGTTAATTAGTTTGGGGTATCTTCATTTTAAGAAAATTTTTCTCCTATTATGTTAATTATTGTTATGGGTAAGCTGTTAAATTGACTGGTTAGCTTGTCTCCTTTGGTTTTGATAATCCAGTCTATTTTTCTGAGGGCAAAGGAGGATGTGTTGATGGTTGACTCAGTTTGTTGAAATCTTGTTCCCGTGGGGCGATCGCCTCTTTCCTCATTACGGTTAGACCATTGGGAAAAATTTGAGGGATAATGTTTAGAAATAATTTGAGTTAAACGGTAGTTAAATTGATGTTCTAGGGGAAGATCTACCAGAACTTTGTTGATTTTAGTATTTTTAATTATTTTATAAAATATTGTATTTATTTGCTCAGAAGTGATTTGGTTAAAAGGTTCTTCCATAATAAAGCAAGTATTAATATCAGTTTTGTCAAGATATTTTGCACTATTATTAATAGTAAAAATTGCTTTATCTATACTTGCTGAAATAAGAGCCGTTTTACCATCATTATTAATATTAATTTCCGAGAAAAAAGACTGTTTAAGAGAGCTTAAAGTTTCCTCTGTATGATGATCATCCTGAAGAGATTTGATTAATTCTAATAATTCTAAATGACGAGGTAAACCATAATTATTGACCCTTATTTTACCATCAAGAGCCATGACGGCACCATCATGGTTAATTCCCAAAGGATTGATTTCGATCATGTCCAAATCTTGCTCGACAAAAAGACGATACATTTTATCGATGATGCCACTAACAGCATTGATGGTTTTACCTTTCAAGCCCATTTTTTTGGCTAAACGACGACCATAAAAAGGGGAATATTCGTCTTCCACAGGACAATATACAAGGTTGGTTAATAATTCTTCGATGTTGATGCCCCCTTGGGCAGAACCAAAAATGACAGGTTTTTTGAGCTTATAATCAAGCATTATCGCCAAAAATACTTCTTTTTGGGCATTGTAGCGACTTTCAGCAAGGATTACTTTCGGATATTCTTGGTCAATGGCGAGGCTAAAAATTGCTTGACAAGCGGCGATCGCATCTATGGTATTATTAACGAACTTGACTCCCCCCAATTTTGCCCTACCACTAGCCATCACCTGAGATTTTAAGACCACGGGATAGGGAATCTGGAGATTTTTTAATTCACTGGCGCTTGAGAGGGGTTGGGAAGGTAATACGGGGATACCCACCTGTTTAAATAATTTTTTGGCTTGGTATTCTAATAAATCCATTGATATTCATTGGCGATGACCCAATTACTAATATAATCGAGATTTTAGGTAATCATGGAATCAATTCCTTAAATATTAATAATTTCTTCAACAATGGCTCTTTCTAAGACTAACCAAAAAATCCTCATCGCCCTTGATAATTTAATTCAAGTGGTGGCTAAGTTGCGATCGCCCCAAGGTGGTTGTCCATGGGATCTTGAACAAACCCAAACCTCCTTAATACCCTATATCATCGAGGAAGCCTATGAGGTGGTAGATGCCCTCAATACTGGGGATCAAGAGGCGATCGCCGATGAATTGGGAGACTTATTATTACAGGTGGTATTACAAGCCCAAGTGGCACAGGATAACGGTGATTTTGACCTCGAAAAAGTCGCCCAAAATATTACCGAAAAGCTGATCCGTCGCCATCCTCACGTATTCGCCGATGTACAGGTAAATAGTAGTGAGGAAGTACACCAAAACTGGGAACAAATCAAAGCCCAAGAAACCCCCGCATCACCTCTTCTGAGCCAAAAATTGAGAAAGTATCACCGTAGCTTACCCCCTCTTATGGCAGGGGAGAAAATAGCCAAGAAAGTCGCCAAAGCAGGGTTTGAGTGGGAAAACGTGCAGGGGGTGTGGGCAAAGTTTGAGGAAGAGTTGGGGGAATTTCAAGAAGCCCTAGATTCAAAAAATCTTGTCCATGCCGAGGAGGAGTTGGGGGATTTACTTTTCACCATCATCAATATTGCCCGTTGGTATAAACTTGATCCCACTCGGGCTTTGCAGGGTACCAATAAAAGGTTTATTCAACGTTTGCAACTGATGGAAAACTATGCGGACAAATCCCTCTGGGAATACGATATTGACGAGTTGGAAAGCCTCTGGCAAAAAGCAAAAAAGCAATTGAACGGCTAAACTAGAAAAGAATGTCCATATAGATAATCATATAATTAATATGTCAGTACTAGCGGCGATCGCAGTTTTAGCAATTTTAATCGTAGTCCACGAACTAGGACACTTTGGCGCAGCGAGATTACAAGGAATTAGAGTAAACAAATTTTCCATCGGTTTTGGCCCCGTGTTAGCCAAATATGACGGCAAAGAAACAGAATACGCCCTCAGAGCCTTTCCCCTCGGTGGTTATGTAGGCTTTCCTGATGATGATCCCGACAGCGACATTCCCCTAGATGATCCCGATTTGTTGCGTAACCGTCCCGTATTAGACCGTGCGATCGTCATTAGTGCAGGGGTAATCGCTAACCTTATTTTCGCATACTTTCTTTTGGTCGGTCAATCCATGACCGTGGGGATACAAGATGTAAACTTTCAACCGGGGGTATTAGTTCCCGAAATTCTCAGCGAAGTAGAATCCCCTGCCCAAAAAGCAGGGTTACAAAGTGGGGATGTGATCTTAAGTATTGAAAATCTCACCTTGCCCACCGCCGAAGAGGCGATCGACATTTTGCGCGATCGCATCCAAGACTCCCCCAATCAAAGTTTAGAATTTACCATCCAAAGAGATCAAGAAATCTTTAACCTTCCCATCACCCCCGACATGGGAGACAACGGTAAAGGTAAAATCGGCGTAATGTTAGCACCCAACGGAGAATTTACCCGTCGTAAACCCGATAATATCATCGAAGCCTTTTCCTTTGGTGCCAAGCAATTTGAACGTTATACCAAATTGACCATACAAGGTTTTGGGCAACTAATCACTAACTTCCAAGAAAACGCCAACCAAGTAGCAGGTCCTGTGGCTATTGTAGCGGTAGGTGCAGAGTTAGCGAAAAGCGATCTAGGAAATCTTTTCCAATTTGGAGCATTAATTAGCATTAACCTTGCGGTAATCAATATTTTACCTCTTCCCGCCCTAGATGGTGGACAGTTGGCATTTTTACTCGTGGAAGGCATTTCAGGGAAACCCCTCCCCAACAAACTCCAAGAAGGCATCATGCAAACAGGGTTAGTTTTATTACTCGGTTTAGGTATCTTCTTAATTCTCCGAGATACCCTCAACCTGGCATTACTCAAATAATTTATCTTTCCGTAGGGTGGGCATTGCCCACCATTTTTTATATTGAACTTAAGTTCGGGATAACACGGGTTAATTAACAATTGACAATTAATTATTTTGCCTGTTGCCCATTGCCTTCTCCCCTCATCTCCCCAACGAACTTGACAACGATCGCCCTTAAATGATACTTTGGAAATAAGAATGATTCTTAAAAACAACAAAAGTTTGTTAAGATTTATTTTAGAAGTAAACTACGGCAATAAAAAATAATATGGCTTACGAATTAGCACCTCTTCCTTACGATTACAGTGCCCTAGAGCCCTGTATCTCCAAAAGTACCCTAGAATTTCACCATGACAAACATCACGCAGCTTATGTAAGTAAGTACAACGATGCAGTCAAAGGTACCGATTTAGAAGCAAAACCTATTGAAGAAGTAATCAAAAGCATTGCCAACGACGCCAGTAAAGCAGGGGTATTTAACAATGCCGCTCAAGCATGGAATCACAGCTTCTACTGGCAATGTATGAAGCCCAACGGTGGTGGTACTCCCACTGGAGAATTAGCCGCTAAAATTGACGCCGATTTCGGTAGTTTCGACAAATTTGTAGAAGAATTTAAAAACGCAGGTGCAACCCAATTCGGTAGCGGTTGGGCTTGGTTAGTATTAGACAACGGCACCTTAAAAGTAACCAAAACTGGTAATGCCGGTAATCCTATCACCGCAGGACAAACTCCCCTCCTCACCATGGATGTATGGGAACACGCTTACTACTTAGATTATCAAAACAAGCGTCCTGCGTATATCGATGATTTCTTAGGTAAATTAGTAAACTGGGATTTTGTTGCTCAAAACCTAGCAAATGCCTAAGATTAGCTGAAAAGAACATTTTTACTAATTTTTTTAAAGATTAGGAAAAATAAATAATAAGATAGAGGGAAAATAACACCAAGACTATTATATTAGTGGTGTTGGGTTCCCTTTTTCTATATCAATGTAAAAATTAAACATGAATAGTAATATTGTTTTAACCAGTAAATTAGTTACCATCAATCAGGGTCAATATATCGTCAAAGTCAAAGCAAAACAAGAACATAAAACCATCGGTAGTGCCTTGGCTTGTGCCTATTCTGTGGAAGAAGCGGAAGACAAAGCCCGTGAAAGAGTCTTACAATTGGTTAATCCCATCGCTATTTCTTGCCCCCCATTATCCGATTTAACCCCCTCACCCCCCGTTACCCCCAAACCAGAAAGCAAACCATCCACCACTCCCCCCACGGTGATTCCCAAAGCCAAACAGGAAAAACCTGTTACTCCTTCTCCACATCCTATTGCCCCCCAAGAAAGCACTATCCCCACTGCAGAAGTTACTCCTCCGAGGAATGAAGAAATAAGTCAAGAAGAAACTTTGGCAGACAATATCGAATTACCCTTATCCTATGAAGAAGAAAAAGAAGAAACCCCACCCCCTACTTCTGTTAGTAACACCTTCGATTTAAGTGATGCCGTTGACTTTAGTCAAGTAATCGACCAAACTAGCATAGAGTTAAAAAGATTGGGGTGGACTCAAGAACAAGGTAAAAAGTATTTATTAGAAACCTATGGTAAAAAGTCTCGTCATTTACTCTCAGATCAAGAACTAATTGAATTTTTAACCTATCTACAAACTCAGTAGGATTAGAGCCAAATGTCAAGGCTTCTCAGTAAATCCTAATTAATTTTAGTGTCCGTAATTTAATAATTTGGTAAAGTAATATTAAGTTTTTTAGTCATCATCCTCATTTTTTTTCATGAATAATCGTTTTTCCCGTCGCAATTTATTAAAGTTTTTCGCTTTTAGTAGTATTCTTGGACTTGTAGGGTATTCTCGAGTGGTAAAACCACAGCCAACAATACATAAAGGGGATACCATCGATTTACCTCGCTACCTTACCAAGAAAAAGAAAGTCGTTGTTATTGGCGGTGGTTTGGCAGGATTGGCTTCTGCTTATGAGTTAAGCCAGAGGGGTTTTGAAGTTACCCTCTTGGAAAAGTCTCCCCAATTGGGGGGGAAAATTGCTAGTTGGGATATTCAGGTAGGGGATGAAAAATTTAGAATGGAACATGGTTTCCACGGTTTTTTCCCACAATACTACAATCTCAAAAGTATTGTTAGTGAAATTGATATTACAGATAATTTTAAATCTCTTGATTTTTATTCCGTTGTTTTTAAAGATGGTCAATACAAGCCCGAAAATTTCCGCCCCAGTCATTCGGCTTTTCCTTGGAATATTGTCGATTTAGCCATTTCTAGTGATAATGCCCTCCATTGGGGTATTAATTTGGCAAATCCTGAACACTGGCGAGTTTTTAAAACCATTGCAGGGTTTAAAATTCCTAATACTTATTATGAGTTAGATAATATCTCTGTAAAAGATTGGGCGGCGAAGGGTATCCCCCAAGGGTTATTTGATTTGTATTTTTTGCCTTTTGCAAAGTCTTCTCTCAATGCTCCCGATGTCCTTAGTACGGGCGAACTAATGCAGTTTTTCCATTTCTACTTTTTCGGTAATCCTGAAGGGTTGGCGTTTAATGGTACGGTGGATGATATGGGTACAAGTTTAGTAGAACCCATCGCCGATACTATTAAAAATAATGGTGGTAGTATTGTTACGGAGGCGAATATTAGTAAGATTAAGTGTGATGGGGATAAAATTACCTCCCTGGAATATTATCGAGGACAAGGGGAGAGTAGTGTTCCTTTTTGGGTTAGCGCTAATCCTTTATTGGAAGATGAGCAATATAATTATTATGGTGCGGGCGATCGCCTCTTTGCCGTTACCAAGGATACCAAACAAGCAATTTCTCTCAGTTGTACCCACCAAGGATGTACCGTTAATAAACAAGAAGATGGTAAATTTTTATGTCCTTGCCATTCCGCCCTGTATGAAAATGACGGAAAATTATTACAGGGCCCCGCCAAAC
This sequence comes from Cyanobacterium stanieri PCC 7202, assembly GCA_000317655.1. Taxonomy (NCBI): domain Bacteria; kingdom Bacillati; phylum Cyanobacteriota; class Cyanophyceae; order Chroococcales; family Geminocystaceae; genus Cyanobacterium; species Cyanobacterium stanieri. The sequence continues at coordinate 263,731 of CP003940.1, read as the reverse complement.
GTAGCTTAAACACCTATACAGTTATAGGACAAAAAGGCGACCAAATCCAACTCGTCGCCAATAACCCCGACGACAACATTAAACCAGAGGTATTAGAAGCCGACTATTTTGTCATCGCCGCCGATGTGCCGGGGGTAAAACACTTGTTTAACCTCATGGAAACCGATGGGGAAACCTGTAGCACCACCCAAGCCCAAATCGAACAGTTACCACTAGCTGATCCCTTTGCTGTGGCTAGGTTTTGGTTAGATAAGGACTTTGAATGGGAACACAGTAACTTTGCCTCTTTGTCGGGTTATTCCCTCACCGATAGTATCTGTTTATATCATCGTATCCAAACCGAATATATCGCTTGGGCGCAAAAAACAGGGGGAAGCGTCGTTGAGTTACATTCCTACTGCTACAAAGAGAAGGAATTTCCTACCCAAGAGGCAATCTTGGCAACCTTCCAAAGGGAGTTATCAGAAATTGTGCCTGAATTAAAAGATGCTAAAATACTCCATAAACAATTAGTTAATCAGAAAAACTTTTCAGGCTATCCCCCCAATAGTTTTGAACAACGCCCCCTCACCGAAACCCAACTTAAAAACCTCATGTTTGCAGGGGATTGGGTTAAGATGCCTTTCCCTTGTGGTTTAATGGAAAGGGCGGTAAGTAGTGGCTTATTGTCTGCTAATATGATTCTCCATCAAGAGGGTTTGAAACGTAGAGATTTATTATCCGTTAATCCTTCTGGTTTATTAACTATTTAATGTCAGTTTGGGATAATAGCTCTTGGTATGGTAAGGACGTACCATGGTACGTCCTTACCACCTGACACCTACCATAATTCTTGTCTATTTTTTATTTCCTACCCTCATTACCATATTAAATTCATGCTCATTGATAATAGAGTTAGAGATGAAGAAAAGGAATTTTTAAATATTCTTAAAAATTATCAAAAAATTAATCTTCAAGAAGTAAAAAAAGAAGCTGATAATCTTCGCCAAAAACAAATAGGAGATAAGATTACTTATGTTATCAATAGAAATATAAATTTTACTAATATTTGTGAACAGCATTGCAGTTTTTGTGCTTTTAGAAGAGATGCAGATGATGAGGGATCTTTTTGGTTAGATATTGAAACTATTTTAAATAAATGTCAGGAGGCTATTAATTTAGATGCCACAGAGATTTGTATGCAGGGGGGGTTAAATCCTCAAGCTCGAATTCAAGGAAGTAGTTTAAAATATTATTTACAATTAATTAAAAGTATAAAAAAAGAATTTCCACAGTTACACCTACACGGTTTTTCACCCCAAGAAATAGAATTTATTGCCCGTCAAGATAACCTTAGTTTTAGTGATGTAATTATAGCTTTTCGGGATCATGGTTTGGGTTCAATGCCCGGCACAGCCGCCGAAATTTTAGATGATCAAGTAAGAAAAATAATCTGTCCTGAAAAAATTAATACCGCCACATGGATGGAAATAATTTCTACCGCCCATCGTCTAGGAATACCCACCACCAGCACCATGTTATGCGGACACATCGAAACCCCAGAACAACAATTACAACATTTATTTAAGGTGCGATCGCTCCAGGAAACTGCTATCATTAACGATTATCCAGCCAAAATCACCGAATTTATCTTACTACCCTTTGTGGGTGAACAAGCCCCCAAACCTTTACGTAATAGAGTAGATAGAGATCAACCCGACTTAACCGCTACCCTTGTATTAACAGCGGTTTCCCGTATGGTATTGGGAGATGTCATCCCCAACCATCAACCAAGCTGGGTAAAATTAGGATTAGAGGGCGCATTAGAAGCACTGCAATGGGGTTGTAACGACATTGGCGGTACACTCATGGAAGAACATATTACCACCATGGCAGGGGCAAAGGGAGGCACCTGTTTAGATGTCGCCACCATCCAAGAAGCAATTACTTCCATAAATCGCCCCTATGCCCAAAGAAACACCCTTTATCAAAAAATCAAAGAGTCCGTAACATTTGAGTGAGCTACAATTTGTTAATTAACCTCAATTCGGGATAATGGGGTATGAGTAGCACAATGACGAAAAATATTGATTATTACAAATATTACCACCATTGCCTATTGCCTGTTGCCCATTCCCTGCCGCCCCCAGAAAATGTGATTCCGAACTCAGGTTAATTATATATCTTCAGTGATTCGACAATGTCCTTCTCCCACATGACCTAGTTCAAGGATACTATTTTCTAACCTTTGATAGTCTTCCTCACTCAGGTTATTTTGCAGAGTTTCCAAATCAACATCCAAAGTACCATTTTCTGCTAAATTTGCCATAGGTTCAAACCCCGGAGCATTCACATTCACTTCATGGTTATCATCTTTTCCTGCATCCCCAAAAATATGATCAAAATGAAATGTCATGTGAATTTCAGCAGTTTCTCCTTCATTAACAATACCTTTGCGTTCATCCCCTACAAATTCTCCGCAGGTATAGGCAATATTCATCGGAAAGTTGAGGTTAAATTGAATTTCTTGTCCGTCTTTTTCTGCCCTGCCTAGAAGACGAAGACTCGAGGCACCATCAGCTTGATTGTACATTTGCCAAGAAATAGCGTTGTAATGCCCTGGAGGTGCTTCTATTTCAGTGACTAAGATAGCAGGATTATTTTCTCTCCCTAACATTAAATCAACGGTGGTTGGGGAAACAATCAGGTTTACGGATTCTTGTGCTTCTAAGGGTGCATCAGATTCCGCTTCAAAAGGAGGATTTGTCTGATAGGCGATAACATCATTCACAGTGATATAAACATGGTCAAAATTAATATCCCATCCGTCTTTTGTTTCAAAACCTTCGATGATAAAGTCTTCTCCGTCTGCCATGAGTTGCAAAAAGCCTCCCCCTTGTACCATATCAGGAGGAGTTATGAGGGTACCATCTCCTTGTTGTTGTGTAGTGTCGGGAGAGCCACAACCTATGAGAGTTATTCCGACCATGGCACTGGGTATTAAAATTTTACTTAAAAATTGAGAACAAGATTTAATCATTCAATTGAGTATATAAAATACGTTTTTGCCTAATTATGATTTAACTGTTCATTGGTTTTCAATACCCCCTAGAGGGAATTTATTGAACGATAGAGTATGATATTAGGGTATAAAAATATGATTCATAATGGAGTAGTTAAGTTTGGACATTGAGGATTTAATTGAAATTGGGACAATTGTGGGGGCTTCAGGATTAAAAGGAGAGTTGAGGGTAAATATTACGACAGATTTTCCAGAAAGATTTGAAAATCCGGGTCAAAGATGGTTAACCATTAATAATAATTCATCTCCCCAAATTGTGGAGTTGCTCAGAGGGCGAAAGGTACCTGGGAAAAATATTTATGTGGTTAAGTTAGAAAATGTTAACGATCGCACTCAGGCGGAAAACCTTAAGGGTGCTACATTGTGGGTGGATAAAAGCGATCGCCCCTACCTAGAAGAAGGGGAGTATCATGTTGCCGACTTAATCGGTATGGAAGTTTATAACCAACAAAATGGGGAAAATATTGGTGTGGTAGTTGATGTTTTCAGTGCCGCCCATGAAATTTTAGAAGTAAAACTACATAAGCAACCCCTCGTAGAAACAAAACCCCCCGTTAATCTCGAAAATATCAGTCGTATATCCCGACGCAAAAAAGTTAAACCCAAAAAAACCAAAGCCATTACTGTCCTTATTCCCTTCGTAGCCGAAATAGTTCCCATCGTTGACATAGACAACCAGAAAATAGAAATAAATCCCCCCACTGGTTTATTAGACAATTGACAATAGACTATGGACAATGGAAAATTAAATTATTTGAGTCATCGCTAATTCATAAAACATAACCATTGATCAATGCTCAAATCCCTTCTATTTGCTGATACTCTCACAGAATTCGACATCGATTCCTTAGCCAATAATAACCCTGATGCTGCGGGATTAGTTGATGCCTTGATCGTTCTATTGCTCATTGCCACAGTAGTAGCTTTGGTCAGTAGAAAACTAAAAATTCCCTATGTAATCGGATTAATCTTAGCAGGTTTAATCGTCACTCAGGGAACTTTACCTGACTTTATTGGTTTAAATCCCGATGTAATTCTCAATTTATTTTTACCTATTCTGATTTTTGAGGCATCCATCAACACTGATATTAGTCGTCTCAAAAGTACCATCAAACCCATTGCCCTGTTAGCTTTACCAGGGGTTTTGGTTGGTGCCACCATCACCGCTAGTTTTTATCAGTTTACCATGGGTTTACCATGGATTACGGTGGCAGCCATGGCGGTAATTTTGACCATTACCGACACCGTCTCTGTTATTGCCGCTTTTCGCATCGTCTCAGTGCCTTCGAGATTGGCCACCATCGTAGAAGGAGAAAGTTTATTTAATGATGCTGTTGCTTTGGTATTACTCAATGTAATTGCGGGGATACATCTTCAGGGTTCTTTTTCCCTCGCAGATGGTGTGATTCAGATTGTTATTGCTTTTGTGGGTGGTGGTTTACTCGGTTTAGGTTTAGGTTATCTATGTGTGGGTTTATTCCAACAGTTAGATGATGCCCTCAGTAGTATTTTATTAACCGTGGCGGTATCCTTAGTTACTTTCCAAATTGGGCAACTATTACAGGTTTCTAGTGCGATCGCAGTGGTAATTGCAGGGCTAGTAATTGGTAATTCAGGATTTAAAAAAATATCTGCCACCACCGAACTAACCTTACTCAATTTCTGGGAATACGCAGGATTTGGAGTCAATACCTTTATTTTCTTGCTAGTGGGTATCGTCATTGAACCCACAACCTTGATTGCAACCCTTCCTCTCGCCCTCCTCGCCATTATTGGGTATCAAATAGGTAGAGTTTTATCGATCTATCCTTTACTTTACTTACTCAAAAGACTAGATCGTCCTATTCCCATGAAATGGCAACACGTTCTAATTTTGGGCAACGTGAAAGGTTCATTATCCATGGCTCTAGCCATTAGTTTACCATTTACCCTACCAGAAAGAACCCAAGTAATTGCCATTGTTTTTAGTACGGTATTAATATCCCTTGTGGGGCAGGGATTAAGTTTACCTTGGTTTGTGAAAAAATTAGAGCTTTCCCAACCCTCTCCCCTCAAACAACAAGTAGAGCATTTACAGTTAACCCTCATCGCCTCTAAGGCAGCCCAAAAAGAATTAGATATTCTTCTTCAGTCGGGCAGTTTATCTCGCTCTCTTTATGAGGAAATCTTTGCTAGTTATCAGGCAAAGATTGCTCAGGGGGAAAAGAAGTTAAGGGATATTTATAACCAACGTAGTACAAATATTACGGAGGATAAATATATCAACAGTTTAAAAAGAAGATTATATTTAGCCGAACAAGGAGCGGTAAGGGATGCGGTACGCAAGGGAATTTTAGGGGATGATTTAGCCCAAGATTATCTCTCAACCATTAATGAGCAATTATTATCTCTCAAGGATGATAGTTAACTCCAGGGGTCAGTATTATCGCTCATTTTTTTGTGATGATGAACCAGATTAAAATTATCCACAAGTCTAATAAAATCAGCTTCTGATAATGGCATACTTAGCCATCTTCCTTGGATAATATCACAGTTGAATTTTTGCAATAGGTTTAATTGGGCTTCGGTTTCCACTCCCTCGGCTACTACTTGCATATTGTATCCTCGTCCGAGGGTGATGACCGCATCAATTAAGGCTCTATCTTGTTGGTTAACGGTTAAGTCTCGAATAAAGGATTGATCGATTTTGATGGTATGGAAGGGAAATTTTTTCAGGTAACTAAGGGATGAGTAACCTGTGCCAAAATCATCGAGGGAAAATTTTACTCCTAGTTGGGATAATTCATTGATGATTAAGGCTGTTTTGCCCCCATCCTGCATCAAGATGCTTTCTGTGACTTCCAATTCTAAATATTTGGGGTGCAAGTCAACGGCTTCTAAAACATTTTTAACTACTTCCACGAAATTTTCTTGGCGAAATTGTTTGACGGAAATGTTAACGGCGATGGTTTTGAAGTCGTATCCTGATTCAATCCATTTTTTTGCTTGTATACAAGCGGTTTTTAGTACCCATTCACCAATGGAGATGATTAAACCTGTTTCTTCGGCAAGGGGAATAAATTTGCCGGGGGAGATGGCTCCTAGGGTGGGGTGTTTCCATCGCAGTAGGGCTTCGGCACTCTCTATTTTGTTGGTGCCAAGATTTAACTGGGGCTGATAGTTTAAGTAAAGTTGGTCTTGGGCGATCGCATCATAAAGACTGGTTTCCAACTCAAATAGGAGCATTTGCTCTTCGCTTAATTGAGTGGTGTAATATTGAGAGTTATTTTTACCCATCTGTTTAGCACGGGAAAGGGCAATGTCCGCATTTTTTATTAATTGTTCTTGGGTTTCTCCATCTCGAGGATACATAGCAACCCCGACACTACAGGTAACATATATAGTGTAGTTATCAATCAAAAATGGATGTTTTAAACTATCCATAATGATTTGCACCACCTCATTGACGCTGTTGGTACTGCTATTTTTGCTCACAGACACCAAGAGAATAAACTCATCACCCCCCCAACGGGAAAAAACACATTCACTAGACAAGCAAGAGAGAAGACGATAGGAAAAACTTTCCAATAACTTATCCCCGGTGGAATGGTTGAGGGTATCATTGATGTTCTTGAAACGATCTATATCAATAAATAATACAGCCAGATTTTCGTCTTTTTCTTTTATATCCCGAAGACGATTATTTAGTTGCCAGTAAAAATAATCACGATTACCAATACCTGTCAGGGAGTCATGAAACGCTTGATATTGTAATTTTGCTTCCGAATTTTTACGTTCGGTAATGTCAAATATATAACTTCTGATTACATTATATTTAGATAGATAATGAACATATTGCTGAAAATGGCGCTCGTCTGAGCTAATTTCCCTCAACACCAATTGACTATGGGTATTATCTTTCGGCAAAGCAATATCCATCATTAAAGGATGATTTAAATTTTCTGCCTCCTCATCATCAGATAAATCAGGAAAAGACAATTTAGCAGAAGGATTCATATAGGTAATACGCCCCTTAAAATCTATTTCAATGATGGGATGGGGTGACAACTCAGGAAAAGAAGATAATCTTTTCATTTCATCATTGCGTAAATTACCCGATAAATTTTGTGTTGCCACTAAATCCACAAAAGTATCTTGACTAAATTGGCGACTAGAAATATTTACCGTCACAGGGGCAAAAGACAAACCAGCATCAAGCCATTGTTTCATTTGAGCAGTTGCTGTCTGCAAAATCCAGACCCCCAAAGGTAACATAAAATCAGTCTCCTCCGCCAATCGCAAAAAGTGTTGGGGAGTAACCTTACCCAACTCAGGATGATTCCACCGCAATAACGCTTCCATACCTACCAAATGATTATCAGCCAAATTTAACTGAGGCTGATAACAAAGATAAAACTGTTTTTCTTGTATTGCGCTACCGATCAAATTTTCCAATCTCAGCAAACTTGCCGTTTTTGGACTAATTTTAAAACCACTCCACCCTGCATTATTCGGTAAATTATTTTTAGAATGTTGTAAAGAAACCATAACACTCTTAATCAGCTTTTCCCCAGTATCCCCATCAAGGGGATAAACTACCATGGCAATATTTACATCTAAATCTGTATTGCCTTTTTGTTGCTGAATATATTGATCAAAAACCATCGACATCCTTTTGGCAATTTTAGCAGGATCACGGGGCCCCCTAATCCTCGAAAATAGGGCAATAAATTTATTTTCATCCCACCTAGCCGCTAAATCTACTGTTCGTAAACAGGACTCGAATGTTTGAGCAAAATTGGTAATAAATTTATTGGTTTCTTCCTCTCCCCTGACTTTTTTAAATCCATCTAAGCCATTTATTTCAACAACAATTAACCCCATAAAATGCTGATAACGTTTTGCATAAGATAAGGAAATATCTAATTGCTTAGTAAACAAACTTTTATTCGCTAAATGGGTTAAACTATCATGAAAATGATAATAACTGGAGGAATTAATATTATTAGTTGCTTCCGCAACATTTTTCACTACTATAGAAAAAATATCTCTATTTTGATAGCTAATCAAACTAATATTACATTCTAAATTTAAAAAAGTACCATCTTTGCAACGGTGAATATATTTAGCAATCGTATCTTGTTTTCTTTCAGCAATACGAGCTAAATCTTGGTTAAACAGTTGTAAATCACTGGCAATCAAATTATAAAGGGTCATTTCCCCTATTTCTTCGGGGGTATAACCAATCATTTTGGCATAGGCACCATTGACTTCAATGATTTTTTTGTTATGGGCATAGGCGAGAATAATTCCCTCGGAGGTTTGACGTAGAATGGCACGATAACGGGCTTCACTTTCCCTCAGTTGGGCTTCGGCTTGTTTTCTTTTCGTAAAGTCAAAGATATAACTCCTAATTAATTTTTTCTCGGATAAATAGTGAACATATTGCTCAAAAACTTCTGCCCCTATTTTTACTTCTCTCAAAAACAAATTACCCTGACGATTATTTGATTCCACTAACAAATCTGCCAAAATGGGATGATTTAATTTTTCTTCGTAGATATTTTCAAATTTAATACTAGCGGCGGGATTAAGATAGGTAATATTTCCATCCCAATCGACTTCGATGATAGGATGAGGACTAAGTTCGGGGAATGATGCCAAACGTATTAATTCTTCTTGATCTTGAGGATTTTCCACTTTTTCCTCTTGTTTGGAAATCATGGTTTGGGTGGTGGGGCTGGTGAGGGTGCTTCTGGCGTTGAGGTTGCCCAAATCATCGGGGTTAAATAGATCAATGCCTGATTCGGTGGCGACAATGTAGTAATTTGCTTTGGCTTCGTTGGCGAAACGAATGGCATCCCCATGTTTTAATTCGTGGGAGAGGGTGGAATGTCCGTTGATGAGAATGCCGTTGGTGCTTCTTTTGCCCTGTAAGTCTCCGTCTACTATACGATAAGCACAACCTTGATTATCTTCTTTTTTTACCAAAGTTGCATGGGTACGAGATACTTGATAGTCGTAGATAACGATGGGGTTGTTGGAGTCTCTTCCCAATGTATAGTTATTTTCTTCTAAGGATATGATTCTTCTTCCTTTGCGATCTTCTATAACTAATATATGGCGGAACTCTTGGGCTTCACTCATGGACTTGCACCTAGATACTTTTACTATAATTATCTACTTATCTTTGCTCTAATTTTATCAGCGAAGAAATGTAGTTATTTTTTGTTTGTATTTCTCTATTATCAAATATTTGGCATTGGTTATTCAATATGTGAAGAAATATATCTGTCTAAAAACTTGCTAAAAGTGAAAATTGACAGTGAACTTGGTAGCCTACTGTCAATGTTTGTTGGTTAACATTTAATGATTAACTATATTTTTCTAAAAATAATTTTCAATTCAAAATATGAGTTAGTAAATTATGTCACGGCTTGTCCTATGCGGGGTTCTTTTCCTGCCATTAGTCTTTGGATGTTGGTGCGGTGACGAACTATGACATAGACTCCTGCTAATAGGGCAAAGAGAAGGTAGGGGATAGAGGGGTTGAATATGGCCATAAAGATGGTAACTGCGATCGCACCGCTGAGGGAACTAAGGGAGACAATGCGGGAGAAGTAAAGCACAAGCAAGAAGGTGGCAAAGGTACCCAAACCGACAAAAGGATTCATCACCAACAAAACCCCTAAACTGATGGCGGCGGATTTTCCTCCCGAAAATTTGAGCCACACTGATTTACTATGTCCCAAAACCGCTACTAGGGCGGCAATCATTACTAACCAATCTTGCCATGATGGGGGCAATAAATCACTACCTAAATAATTATAGGCTACTTTTATAAGGGCGATCGCCATCATCCCTTTGAGCATATCCACCAACAAAACCCCAATGGCCGCCCCTTTACCTACGGTTCGTAGTACATTGGTAGCACCCGTAGAACCAGAACCATGTTCTCTAATATCAATACCCTTAAGAAGACGGCCAGCAAGATAACCAGTAGGAATTGATCCCAATAAATAAGCTACTAGGATCAAGGCAAAACTAATGAAAATAGAGAAAGTCATCATTTATCCTCATAGATACTTTATCTATTATTAGGGATAAGATGTCGATTGTTAAGGGGTTTTTAATGTAAATTTAGAAAAAGATTTTTGGTTTTCTAAATGCGATATTTTTGGGATTAATTTTATAAACCACATCTTGGAGAGGTTTTTTAGAAAAATGTCGCCCAAAACTATCTACTTGATACACCATGGACTCATTCAACTCGAGGGCAGTTAGTTTACCCTGTCCATGGTGATATGCCCCCGTATCAATGCCTATCCAGCCATTTCCTTGGACAATTTGCCCTGGTTTTACCCCTGGAAAGGTAAAGGTAATAGTATGACCGATAATGATGGTTTTATCTTTAAAATACGGTTCAGAGATGGTGTGGAATGGGGTTCTTATCCAGCAAAATTGTTCCGAATTTTGTTCTTTGTGGGGGGTATTGGGATCAACCCCGGCATGGACTAACCAATAGTCTCCTAAATCGATGTTTAGGGGCAGTTGACGCATCCATTCGAGGTGATCTGGGGGAATTTTGTTGTTATAACTGGTGATGGTGGAATATCCTCCGTTGTGTAACCATGACTGAAAGGAACCATGATTTAAGCCCCTTTCGGAGAAGGATTGCAAAAGCATTACTTCATGATTACCCAAAATACATTGATAGTTATTTTTGATGACAAAGTCCACCACTTTGGCGCTGTCGGCACCTCTATCGATTAAATCTCCTAAAAAGTATATTTCATCTTCTGGATTAGGGGCGATCGCATCAAACAAACCCCGTAGAGCCTGAAAATGACCATGAACATCCCCAATCACAAATCTTCTTTTTTTAATTGCTGTCATTTCCTTTTTGATCACAAAACAGCTTGTTTCCCCCATTCTACCCTGAATTAATGATCAATCATCCATTTGCCAAGGTTGAGTTAAGTTATCCTCATCTAAAATTTTGCGAGGCTTAAGAATTACTAATACTCTACCCAAAATTTCTCCATGTCCCTCCTCGGGTAACCAAGCAAACCTAAGCATCCCTTGCTCATGTACCAAAAAATAATATTGGGAATTCCATAGCCGATTTTCCACATCTACCACCACCAAAATAGGCTCGTTTTTTTCATCCTCCTGTTGGGGTAAATCATGGGTAGTGGCGATGATTGCCATAGGTTTACTGGCTTGTAAAACTACCTGCCACGTGGGAATAGATACCAACGACATGGGCTGATCTACTTGTACCATATCAAAAGGTTCTTGAGATAATAGGGTGGGAATATGATCCAAAGAAGATAAAGTAAGGGGAAAAGTGCCTATCACAGGTAAAATGCAGGGAATTTGTTCTTCGGCTTCTAGGCGATAGATGGGTAACAAAGGTTTACTACCAACGGTTTCAGCCATGGCAACATCAGTTAACAACTGCTGAATTTTGTTTCTTGCACCTTCTGAATGAGCATATTTTAAACCTTCGGCAATGAGACGGGTTTTATCGGCTAGGGTTTTCTTTTGTTTGGCATTTTTCCAATACTGATAGGCGACGGTATCCCCCGGATGATGACTAAAACCTTCGGGGGGTTGAGCGATACGGGCAAACAATTTCATATTTTTTGCCACTTCCTTCGCTCCATCTACATCAAATTTTTTTTGCTCACAGAATAGGGCGGCTTCTTTTCTTTGTTCATGGTTTAACACTCTCAGCTCGTATAGTACGTCACTACGGGGCCCTTGGTAATATTTTAGGGTGCTTTCTTCTACCCCTGTGTTAACTAAACTGTCATATACTTGGGAGGCGACAATGACGAGATTTTGTTGACTGTTTTGTAATCCTGTTTGTTCAAATATTTCTTGAGGATTGATGCCGCTTTTTTGCAGTTGTTGACATTTTTTCCCCCAATCAACCCAGCACCCTTCTTTGTGTAAGAGCGATCGCATTAATTCTTGTTTTTCTGACTCGGAGATGTGAGAAGGGTTATTAACGATGTTATCGACCATGTAGTTCTATATTTTTTAAGATATACGATAGAAGGTGTTTAAATATCTCTTTTTATATAATATCCTTCATCAAGGACAAAAAAAACAAAGGGGGAGATGATAGATAAGGGTGATTCATTCTAAAATGATCTTATGGGGGTAGGCAATAGGCAATGGGCAATAGGCAATGGTGATAATATTTCATGTCTCAGTTTTGAGCATCTCTAAATATATTTCATACCACAATTAAGCAACGCCCTAATTTTTTACCAAAGCCAATTTAAGATAAATACTGTTCCAAATCCTCCACCAAACGAGTTAATTCTGCCTCACAAGTAACCCTTAACCGCTCATCCCTAACGGTAACTAAAACCTTAGCGGCAAAGGGACCAGAATATATATTAGGATTACAAAAAACTTCAAAGAAAACCTCCCCTGTATGTTGGTATTCCATGGGTTTTTGAGGACTAGGTTTAACCCCTGCTTTGGTGTTGATAGCACTACTTTTTAAACTTTGCATCAAGACGTTAATTTCTTCTCTCAGTTGTAGAGCGGCATCTTCACTAAAGGTAAAAGAAACAGAGCCTTGATTGAGGTTAATAGTAAATTGATTCATAGGTTTTTTTCTATACTACGATTATTATTTTAATATTGGCATACAATCAAAAAACTATTTTGATGATAAAAGTTAAAGAATTGGGAGTGTGGAATTGACGGGTATAGTTTATTTAGTGGCAACCCCTATCGGTAATCTTGAGGATATGACCTTTCGGGGGTTAAAAATTTTAAAAACTGTTGATTTGATAGGGGCGGAAGATACTCGTCATACGGGGAAGTTGTTGCATCATTTTGAGATTAAAACCCCCATGATTAGCTATCATCAACATAATTATCAGACTAGGATTGCAGAGTTTATTCCTCGGCTACAACAGGGGGAAAATATTGCTTTGGTGACGGATGCGGGAACCCCTGCTATTTCTGATCCCGGATACAATTTGGTTCGGGCTTGTATTGAGGAAAATGTAGAAGTGGTACCCATCCCAGGGGCGAATGCGGCTATTAATGGGTTGATTGTGTCGGGTTTGTCCACGGAAAGATTTGTTTTTGAGGGTTTTTTGCCGACGAAAAAAAAGGTACGAGATGCTTTATTGTCTGAGTTAGAAACGGAAAAACGAACTATGGTTTTTTATGAGGCGCCCCATCGTCTCAGAAAGACTTTACAGTTGTTTAGGGAGGTGTTTGGGGATTCACGACAAATTACCCTAGCACGGGAGTTGACTAAGTTACATGAGGATTTCTGGCGAGGTACGGTACAAGGGGCGATCGCCCTTTATGAAGAAAAAGAACCGAGGGGGGAATATACTATTATTATGGCGGGAAATAATCAAATCCAAAACCAAGTATTATCTACCCCAGAAATTAAAGATAAACTAAGGGAGTTGATCCATAACGGCATGAGTAAAACTGAAGCCAGTCAAGAGTTAGCCAAAGTCAGTCATCTTTCACGCCGTGATCTTTATCAACTGTGCCTAGAACTTGAAGGGTAAAAAAATTGCTAAAATTAAAGGGATTGTGAAAAAAATTTACATGTCTTAAGACTGTGACAATACCCCCTTAACTTTTTTCTCAATAAGGTACTTTTTTCAATAAGAATCCCAGCAAAAAAACATCCAATAGCCATCAATAAACAACCTAAATAAACTTATTCTCAATTAGCTAGGTTATATTCTCAATTAATTTCCATGAAGTTTTTTGTCAAAAAAAGTTATTATTATCATAATAATTCATAAATTTAAGAGTAAATAAGTATCATTGCACTCATAAATTTAAAGCAACAATAAGATATTGTTACACTTAGTAAAGAAACTTAAAATAAATCAATATTAATATTATGGCTCGGACAGGAGTATTATTATTAAATTTGGGTGGACCAGAAAAATTAGAGGATGTTCGTCCTTTCCTCTACAATCTATTTTCTGACCCCGAAATTATTCGTCTACCTTCTCCCCTCTTACAAAAGCCCCTTGCGTGGTTAATTTCTACCCTCAGAAGCAAAAAGTCTGAAGAGAATTATAAGGAAATCGGGGGAGGTTCTCCATTATTGCAAATTACCGAAGCTCAAGCCGAGGCATTGCAGACAAAGTTACAAGAACAAGGAGAAGACATTAAAGTATATGTAGGCATGAGATACTGGCATCCCTTCACCGAAGAGGCGATCGCCCAAATCAAAGCCGACAACATACAAAAATTAGTGATCCTCCCCCTCTATCCCCATTTTTCCATCAGTACCAGCGGTTCAAGTTTTCGGGTATTAGAAGAAATGTGGTTAAAAGATCCTGACCTCAAAAACATTGAATATACCCTAGTTCCCTCATGGTACGATCATCAAAACTATCTAGCCTCCATGACGGATCTGATCAGGCAGGAATTAGAACAGTTTGAAAACCCCGACCATGTTCATATCTTCTTTAGCGCCCATGGGGTACCCAAAAGCTATGTCACCGAAGCAGGTGATCCCTATCAAGAAGAAATCGAACGGTGTACCGAGTTGATCATGAACAACTTGAACACCGCTAACCCCTACACCCTCGCCTATCAAAGCAAAGTAGGGCCAGTGGAATGGCTCAAACCCTACACTGAAGATGCCTTGATGGAATTAGGGGAAAAGGAAATAAAGGATTTATTGGTAGTACCCATTAGCTTTGTATCGGAACACATTGAGACATTACAAGAAATTGATCTCGAATATCGGGAAGTAGCAGAAGAGGCAGGTATTAGCAACTTTAAAAGAGTTCCTGCACCCAACACTCACCCCGAATTTATCAACGCCCTTTCCAACCTGACCACCGAGGCATTAGATAAAACCCCTCTAAGGTTTGATCAAGTTACTCACCCCAAGAAAAATATGAAGATGTACCCCCAAGAAAAATGGGAATGGGGTTTAACCACCGCCGCCGAAGTGTGGAATGGACGTTTAGCCATGTTAGGCTTTATGGCGTTATTACTTGAGTTAATGAGTGGTCATGGTCCTTTACATTTTGTTGGCTTATTGTAATCTGTTAGGAGTGGGAAATTGTCGATAATTTTTCGCTCCCCATCAGTAATTTTGAAAGGTATTTTGGAGGTTTAAAAAGATCTTTTTTTGCTCCTTAGTGGGATCTTGTTTGTTTTATCCAGAAAACCGTTAAAATTAGGTGAATATTTGATACATTAACTCTTAGCCCTTCAGATACCAGAGTTGATGGATTATGCGCACTGTTGCCCAAATTAATGAAAAAATAGCCGATCGCACCGTAAAAGTATGCACCATTGAAGAATTAAAAAGCAAAGTCAAGAAACAAGGTATAAAGAAAACTTATCAAGAAGTCGATGTAGTCTGTACAGGTACTTTTGAACCCATGGAATCATCGGGTGCGATCATCAACCTTGGGCATACGGATCCGCCCATTAA
Source organism: Cyanobacterium stanieri PCC 7202 (assembly GCA_000317655.1). NCBI lineage: Bacteria > Bacillati > Cyanobacteriota > Cyanophyceae > Chroococcales > Geminocystaceae > Cyanobacterium > Cyanobacterium stanieri. The sequence continues at coordinate 248,228 of CP003940.1, read as the reverse complement.
AATTCGTCAATGTTGGCTCGATGGAGTGCCTACCTATGCAGGTTTTGGGGCGGTGGACTTGTGCTTGGGGGCAACGGTACCCTCGGAATATGGCAGTAATAAAGAGTTAGGGGATCATGTGCCGTCAAATTTACCCGAACGGGGAGGCGCCCATGTCATTGAGGATCTTATTGCAGGAAAAGCAGTACCCATCAAAGCAGTGGGACAGGTGACGGACTGTTATCCTCGGGCTTCCTTTGAATCCACCATCACCATGGATTCTATTAATCAGTTTTACTTATATAACCCCCGTAATTTGTATCAAAATTTCATCGTGGGAGTGAATGGGGGCGATCGCACTTTATACACCTATCTAGGTCCCCTTTTACCACGCCTAGGTAACGCCGTATATTCCAGCGTAGGCGCCCTCTCACCCCTATTAAACGACCCCGATTTGGAAGTATTAGGCATCGGTACCAAGATATTTTTAGGGGGGGCGCAAGGGTACATTGCTTGGGAAGGGACCCAACATTTTCCCCGACAAAAAAGGCTGGAAAATCGTACCCCCATTGGTCCAGCTTCCACAGTGGCTTTGGTGGGGGATGCCAAACAGATGAACCATCAATGGGTGCGGGGTTGTTATTTCAAAAATTATGGTTCATCCCTCATGTTGGGGGTAGGCATTCCCATCCCTCTGCTAAGTGAAAAAATTGTTGCTAACTGTGCCGTGGATGATAAAGACATTGTGGCGCCCGTGATGGATTTTTCTATCCCCCGTCGGGTGCGCCCTAGCTTTGGCTTGGCCAGTTATGCTCACCTCAAGAGTAGCAAAATAAAAATTGAGGGGCAAGTGGTGCGGGTGGCTTCGGTGGCTAGTTTATACCTTTCCCGTCAGGTTGCCCAAGCTCTCAAACAACAGATTTTAGATGCTCAATTTACCCTTACCCAAGCCGTTGCCCCCCTACCGTGCGATCGCACCTTTATCGCCCAAGATGGAGCTATTTAGAAGGTGTCAGGTGTCAGGTAAAACATGGAAACCATTGCCTATTGCCCATTGCCTATTCCCCGCCTTCATGACTCTACTTTTTTCTGCAAACCCGCTTAAATACCGATGCCGAAACGAATCGCCAAACTGGGGGTAATGGGAATAAGAGTAATCAAAGCCATGAAGATGAGCAATAAACCCCAACCAGCGCGAGTGTCATCGGGTTCAGTAAGTTCATTTAAACTAGGGCGCTCTAAATCTCGTTGTAAAAATAAAATGACGATCGCCCAGTAAAATGGTAAAGAGTTGACGGTGTTAAACAAACTAACAATACCCAAGACAATCAGAGTTAGAATTGTGGCTCGTCTAGCAATTTTACGACCATAGATAGCTTGGATAATTCTACCGCCGTCGAGTTGTCCTGCGGGTAAACAATTAAGGGCAGTAATCACTAACCCTAACCAGCCTAAAATCATCAAGGGATGAATGGCGATGGTGGCTTGGGAAAGGGTAGATCCCAAAATTAATTTTGCTAAACCGCCCACTAAAATTGATCCTTGAAAGAAAAGACTAGGAATTTGTAAGCCTGTATTTCCTCCCGACATCACTAGCCCAAAAAAGAGCATAATCAGGGATAATCCACCCCCCAAGGCAGGCCCGGCGAAAGCAATGTCAAATAAGACACTACGGTTGGGGATAAGGCTTTCAAAACGGGTAATGGCCCCAAAGGTACCGATTTGGATATTGGGTAAAAAGAAAGGGAGACTGACTTTTATGTTATGTTTTTCTGCCATGATGCGATGCCCCATTTCATGGACAAAAAGAATTAACCATAATCCGAGGGTGAGGGGTAAAGATTCGGGGTAACGACTCCAGTTATCGATGAGATCAAAACCTAGTAAGACGCTGATGGCTTCTATGGATGTGAAGGCGGTGGCGACAAATAGCACTAGGGCGAGGTTTTTTTGAACTAGAGTAAGAGGTTTGGGATCGTTACTGCTGGGTAAAATAATGACCACTGGTTTTCCGTCGGGGGTTTCTACGAGGAAGAGACGGTATTTATCACCGAGTTTTTCTTCTAGCTTTTCGCTTAGTTTTTGATGGGCAATTTCTGGTTCGGTGCGTAGGTTTCCTTTGAAGATGGCACCTTCTTGGTAGGGGATGGTTTCGGTACTAAAAAAAGTATCGATGTTAAAAATCCCCTTGATGGTTTCGATGTCTTGTTCATCGATGGGGGTAAAGTTTATTTCGGGGATGGGGTTTTGGAGGGATGATTCTTCCTGATTGTTTTTTTCTTCTTCGGAGTTGGAATTTTCGGGGTTTTCTTTTTCGCTTTTCAAAATATTATTGTTGAGGTTGACGGAGGAAAGGTTTTGTTCGATGGCTTTTTTTCTGATTTGTCTGCCCAAATAAATATATACTCCTGTGGAAGTAAGGAGTAAAAAAATGACACCGATAAAGTTAATATAGATACCTGTGGCGAGGAGGATAAAGAATAGTAGCCAAGGAGTCATGAGGGTGACGGATTGTAACCATGCAAGAATGCCTATTTCTCCTAGTTGTTTGCCTCGATTATAACCCCATATTAAGATTATAAGGGCGATCGCCCCTATGGCTAAAATGGTAAAGTTTTCAGGTAAATCTAACATTATGAATGAATTATTACGGTGATATTAACTATTAACTGCTTGACGTAGGTTGCCCTGATGTTGATCCAAAAGGGTTTGGGCTTCGGTTTTACCGATATTTTTCCAATACATCAATAGTGCCAATTTTACCTTAGATCCACTGGCGGTTAATAATTCTTGGGCTTTTTCTCGTTCTAAGTCGGTTAAATCAGTAATAATTCTCAGGGCGCGATCTAATAATTTACTGTTGGTGACGGAGACATCGATCATTCTATTGCCATATACTTTACCTAATTTGACCATTACCCCCGTGGAAATTATATTTAATGCCATTTTGGTAACGGTACCTGCCTTGAGACGGGTAGAACCTGCCAACACTTCTGGCCCACTCAATAATCTAATATCTACATCTACATCCACCCTAAACTGTTCTTGGGGAATGCAACTGATAAAGATGGTTTTGGCGTTTCTTCTTTTTGCCTCTTCGAGGGCGCCATGGACATAGGGAGTTGTACCCCCTGCGGTGATGCCTACCACCACGTCAACCTCTGTAATATTATTAAGGGCGATCGCCTTTGCCCCATCTTCTGGTAAATCTTCTAGGGCTTCTGAACTTTTGAACATTGCCCCCTCTCCCCCTGCGAGGATGCCCTGTACCATGGTGGGATCGGTGCAGAAGGTGGGGGGACATTCCGCCGCATCCAGCACCCCCAAGCGTCCGCTAGTACCCGCTCCGACATAAAATAAACGACCTCCTTGGGCAAGGCATTGGGAAGTAATATCGATGGCTTGAGCTAAAGGTTCACGGGCAAGGGCGATCGCATCTACGGTTTTTTGATCCTCTTGATTAAAAACATCCACCATTTCCAAACAAGAAAGTTGATCCAAATTAACACTAGCGGGGTTAATCTGTTCGGTCAAAAGATGTCCCCTCGTAATATGATTATTCACTTTTTTTCAAAATTAATAACTAATAATTAGACTATAAAAATAACCGAGAAAATATACACATTTCTCCAATTTCCTTTATTATCCATTATCAATTGACGTGATTCAAGACAATATAATTCAAGAATTAATTTCTGATTCTTTCACCATTGCCTATTCCCCGTTCCCTATTCCCCAATTTACAATAACCCTTCAAGTTGACGACGGATGCGCTCAAGTTCAAAGGCCGACATTTCCGCTGGGGAAGAATTTTCCGTAATGGGCGGCTGAGGAGTACCATTAATATCCCAATCCATCTGCTCAACATTATTCTCAGGGGGAACTTCAAACATACCCTCAGAGATAAATTTGTGGTCATATCCTGCACTGGCACAAAAATCCTCAATTTCTTCCATTTCGATGGCTTCTGCCGAGGGCATAGGAAAATCTTGCGCCTCCAAAAGTAAGGCATAGCGCACCGCATCATCCTCTGCTTCAAACATTAACACACAGTCGCGATCGCCTATCTGCAATGTATGAATTCCCTCATTATTAGTACCCGAATTATATAGCAAAACATAAACAATCATAAACCGTACTCCCAAACTGTAAATATAGATTACCTCACCTCCACCAAAAAACCATCAGTGAGGAAATTAATAAACTATATTTTCACGGTTAACGATCTATTGTCAATTTTGTTACATTTTTTTTACTTAAAATTTATCATTAATGTCGCCAGAATACCCTATCCCTCTATAGGGTAGGGATGAATGGCGACCAAAAAAAAAACCGAACGACAGTGAGTCCATACTTTCCGAGATTTCAGACATCAAAGAACAAATATTGTGCTAACATATTCGGTATAAGCAAAAAACTGAGCAAATGATAGTCCTCGAGTACCGGTTAAAAGGCAAGCAATACCAATATCAAGCCATTGATGATGCTATTCGCACGGCTCAATTCATTAGAAATAAAGCCTTGCGGTTGTGGATGGATGGTGATAAGGTTAACAAATATGACCTAAATAAATATTGTGCCGTCTTAGCTAAAGAGTACCCATTTGCGTCTGAGTTAAATTCCACCGCTAGACAAGCATCAGCTGAACGAGCTTGGAGTTCTATTTCTCGTTTTTTTGACAACTGTAAGAAAGGTGTTAAGGGCAAGAAAGGCTATCCCAAATTCAAGAAAAACTCTCGTTCAGTGGAATATAAAGCTAGTGGTTGGAAATTAGATGAAAAGACAAAAAGCATATCACCTTTACCGATAAAAAGGGCATTGGCAGACTTAAATTGGTAGGCAGTAGAGATATATATTTCTACAATGCCTCTGATATTAAACGAGTGCGTTTAGTCAAAAGAGCCGATGGCTACTATTGTCAATTCTCGGTTAAAGTAAATATGCAGATTGAGACTCAACCGACAAATAAAGTCGTTGGCTTAGATGTTGGCTTAAAAGAATTTCTCACGGATAGTGAAGGTAATAAAGTAGAAAATCCTCGCTTCTTGAGAAAAGCTGAGAAAGCCATTAATCGTGCAAATCGCCAAAAGTCAAAAAAATTTGTTAAAGGTAAAAAACCTCAATCAAATAACTATCACAAGGCTAAGGTTCGGTATGCCCGTAAACATTTAAAAGTAAGTAGGCAACGTAAAGAGTTTGCTAAGAGTGTAGCATACTGCGTAATCAAATCTAACGATTTGGTCGCCTATGAAGATTTAAACGTGAAAGGCATGGTCAGAAATCGGAAACTAGCTAAATCAATCAGTGATGCTGGATGGACTATTTTTAGGCAATGGTTAGAGTATTTTGGGTATAAATACGGCAAAATAACAGTAGCCGTACCACCTCATAACACTAGCCAAGATTGTTCTAATTGTGGTCAAAAAGTGCAAAAATCTCTATCCACTAGAACTCATGTTTGTCCCCACTGTGGGCATATTGAAGATAGAGATTGGAATGCTGACAAAAAATATCCTGATAAAAGCATTACGTACCGTAGGGCATACGGGAACATACGCTTGGGGAGATCTGCCCTCTTGGGCGATTGGTGTAAACCTGTCGTCTAACGGCGAGTCGGTGAACCAAGAATCCCCACCTTCAACCGATAGGTAAGGTGGGGAGTGTCAAACAACACCCAGAAGTGGTGGGCAATGCCCACTTTGATGGAGAAACAAAAAATCTAACGACAAGGACCAGTCATATTAAGACGGATCAACATTTGATCAATGCCACTAACTAAATTAGTTCCCACACTGGTGGGATGATTTGCCATGATGCTAAATACTAAAGTACCATGTTCTCTATGGTCTAAATAACCAGATAAAGCTCTTACTCCCCGTAAAGTGCCAGTTTTTGCCCTGACAATGCCCTGTACAGGAGTTTGTCGCATACGATTGGTTAAAGTACCACTGACCCCTGCAGTGGGTAAAGATGCCAAAAAGACATCTCGATTACGATCATGATACATAACCCTCAGAGTTTCCACAATTGCCCTGGGAGTCGCCACATTATTACGAGATAATCCCGAACCATCAGCAAAATGGAAAGCACTAGGATTTACCCCCATTTCCGCTAAAATTTGTTTTGCGGTGGTAGATCCTCCCACACGGCGCAAAAGAGTATCTGCATAATAATTATTACTTCTCAAATTCACTACATTAATCCATTCTCTGACTGAGGTATTACCGCTAAAAGTGGCATTAGGTTCCATTCTTTGTAGGGCGGCAGCGGTGGTTAATATTTTGGTGTTGGAAGCGGGGATAAAACCTCGATCAGCGTTGTAATGGTAGATAGTTTCTCCTGTGGCTAAACTCTGTACCAATATTCCCCAACTACCACCATGGCTATTGATTATCTGTTGCATAGAAGCGTTTAATTCGGGAGTGCAGATATTGGGGGCGATACTTCTGACTTCTGGGGGTTCAACGGGAATGGAAATAGATTGATTTTCCCTAGATGGATTAAATTCGAGGATGGGGGCGTTGATTTGTTGGGCTGATACGGCACCTCCAGATGTTAGGGAAATAATTGATAAAAAGGTGATGAGGTTTTGTTTTTTGATCATATTGTTATGGACAGGATTAAATGAACTTTTGCTGATAAGTTGCTCAAAAGTGATTGATAATTGTAAATTTAAGTTTAGAGATTTACTTGAATGACAAAATTTTTTAAGTATATGTTCCTCAAACTACTTATATGTTTCGAGGTAATGTTAACAGTTGGTCGTCAATTATACATCTTTATTGGCTTAAAATATCTTAACAAAAGAAGTTCAAAATGACTAAGGACTCTAAACCTGCGATCAAAAAGACTAATCCAGCGATTTATTATTTGGCTAAATTATTGGTGGTTTCTCCTTTTTTTCATGGCTATTTTCGAGGCAAGGTAGAAAATGTCGAGAAAGTACCTCGGGAGGGTAAGTTAATTATTGTTAGTAACCATGCCAGTGTGTTTGATCCTCCCATTCTTGCTTGTGCTATGCCTCGCAGGGTTTCTTTTATGGCAAAGCAGGAGTTATTTGATTCTCCTATTTTTGGTAAGTTGATCTCTTTTTTGGGGGCTTATCCTGTCAATCGGGGTGAGGGCGATCGCAACGCCATCCGTCAAGCATTGGCTAGAATAGAACAAGAATGGGCTACCTGTGTCTTTATAGAAGGTACTCGCACCCCTGATGGTAAGGTTTATAACCCTAAACTGGGGGCAGCATTAATTGCGGCAAAATCTCAGGCCTCTATTCTGCCCGTGTGTCTTCGTGGTACAGAAAATATTTTGGTAAAGGGGAAAAAACTACCTCAACCTGTATCGGTGACGATCAAATTTGGTGATGTGATTGCTCCTCCCGCATCTACCAAGAAAAGAGATTTAGAACCTGTGACCCAAAAATGTGCTGAGGTGATTAACGCTCTTCATGACTCAGACTGATTTTTTTAGGTTTGTTGAGGAGGGATATTTTTTTCTGGAAACAGAGTTACGAATAATCTATTGATATAGACTTGTCCTGCTACTTCTTTAGAGTCTGATTTGGTTATACCCCAAGGATCATCGTCTGTGGCGATCGCCTCTTGTTTTTCTTGTTTATTCTGAGTATCTTCTTGGGGGGTGGTATCTTGATGGTTTTGGGGAGTAGTAGGGATTTGATTTTGAACCGAATCAAGGGATGGTATTTTATTTCTATATTTATTAAGATGCTCTTGTTGTTTAATGGCATCGGATTTAGCTTTCTCAGATTCTGCAGTTTCCTTTTGAGTGGTCGTAATTTCTTGAGTTTCTTCTGAAGAGGCTTCGGGTATGGTTTCACTTTCTATGGTAACAGTCCGGGAGCGATCGCCCATAACGGTACCAGAAGGAATAACGCTCAAAGGTTCAATATCCACATTATAGATAGTGACTGCCGAACCGATAGAAACCTGATTGCCGATGGTACATTGCCCAAAAATCAGACACCCAGCACCCAAAATCGCATTAGCCTTAATTTCAATGGTCGCCTCGGGAAAAGCAGTAATAATCGAACCCATGCCCAAACATACTCCACTGCGAATGATGATTTTAGCACCTTCGGGAGCATTTATGATCACACCATCAGCAATAACCGCACTATCATCTATGGTGACATCGCCTCGGATTTGGATATTTTTACTTGTGCTTGGTTGCAGAATGGGTAATGACATTCGAGCTAAATTGTTTTTTTGAACTGATTTTTTTTTGAAATATTAAAACTATTTATTAAAATCTAGTAAGTATTTAAATAGATATAAAATAGATTTTTTTAAAGGAAAATTAAGGTTAAATTTATTGATTAAACAGAGTATATTTTATGTTTGTTTTGGTTAAAAATCCCCCTCATTTACTGAGTAAAAAACAAAGGATAACAGAGGGGGAAATAAGACAATTATGGACGCTGAATAATAGCCTCAGCCACACGTTTTTTGGCATCTGTATCAATACCAATCATGCGGACATATTCGCCATCATGATCTTGAAGACAACCTTCTAAGGCTCTGATAACTTCAGATTCGTTGGTGCTATTGATAGGAGAACAACTCTGCCAAGACTTAGCCTTAAAACGTCTTACAGTGGCGTGTTCAGTGCCAATTTTATAACCTTGGGATAGGAGCGATCGCAACTGTTTGAGTACATCATCCCCTAAACGACTGCTCACGGTATGACCATTACGTCCATTAGAAGAAGCCACGGAGGCAGGACGACTAGCACCATTAGAACTAGAAGAAGTTTTCACCGTTTGAGGCTCACGATTATCTCCAGGGCGTTGAATCATCATCTCCAACACACGGCGTTTTGCCTCAGTATCAATACCAATCATGCGCACATACTCTCCAGCATGTTCTTGCATACAACCCTCTAGGGCAGTAATAACATCCCTTTCATTGGTTGCCTTGATGGGGGAGCAACTCTTCCAAGATTTTGCCTTAAAATGACGAATATCAGCGTGTTCAGTGCCAATCTGATAACCCTGACCCAACAAAGAGCGTACCTGCTCCACTGCTTCAGAACTCAAACTGGTAGTTACTGCACCATTACCATTGTTGCTACGGGGGGTATAACTACCACCACCACCATTACCACTTACCGCCGCAGATTCCCCAGGGCGCTGGATAATAGTTTGGGAAACACGTTTTTTGGCTTGAGGATCAACCCCAATAATACGCACATATTCTCCATCAAACTCCTTGAGATAACCCTGTAGGGTTTTCACCGCTTCATTGACAGAATTAGTGGTAATGCTAGGGGCAGTAATCCAAGATTTTGCCTTAAAGCGACGAACATCTGCATGTTCTACCCCAATGTTATAACCGCCTTGTATGAGCGATCGCACTTCACCACTAATATCAGTACCATTGGCAGCCACCACAGAAGCACCACCGTTACTACTCGCATTAGCCACCGCAGGAGCCACGGAGGTAGTATTTAAACGAGAAGGCTGTCCAGGAGTATCATCAGGGCGCTGGATAATGATTTCCGCAACCCTTGCCTTAGCTTGGGTATCCACCCCAATCAAACGAACATACTCCCCTTGATGTTCATTTAAAAAACCTTCTAACTCCGCCAAAACTTGGGCTTCTTGGGTTGCATTAATAGAACCAGTCAACCAGGACTTAGTTCTAAAACGACGTACACTGGCATATTCGACTCCAATTTTATACCCCTGTCTGAGGAGAGAACGAACTTGATTAACTATATCTGTATTTAAACTCATATTAGTTACTGATTGATAACTATTATTATCTTGATTATTATTATGATTAGATGAACTAGGAACAGCCTGAGTGCGATAATTGGTCATACAGGCATCATTTTGGGCGCAAAGATAACCCTCCGCCAGAGCCTCATTAACATGAACCACATGAGCCGCAAACTCCTTATCTTCAGGCTGGACATCAGGAAGACGATCTGCTTGTTGTTGATTAGTAATAATAGACCCCGAAGGAATATATTTCCCCGGAGGAATTTCCACATCCTGAATCAATGCGTGCATCATTACGATACAACCATCACCAACTCGGGCATTAAAAATCGTGGAACGGAATCCAATAAAACAATTATTGCCCACATAGGCAGGACCATGGATTAAACATAAATGAGTAATACAGGTTTCCTTACCAATCCACACAGAATAGTCCTTGCCATCGTCACCCTTCACTCGACCTTTTTCTAACCCATGAATTACCACCCCATCCTGAATATTGCTATCATCACCAATATAAAAGGGTGTACCCTCATCGGCACGAATAGAAGTGCCGGGGGCTACCATCACATGGGAACCCACCGTCACATCACCAATTAAATTAGAAAAAGAATGCACATAGGCAGTTTCATCTACCCTCGGCTCCGCCAAATCCTTGGACCAAGGAGTAGGGGGCGCTGCCATTTTAGGGACGCGCATGAAAACCTCCATTTTTTATACTACGAACTTTAAAAAGGACAAAAGAGGTCAACCATTCCCCAGCCATTGTGAGTTAGTCTCCTTGTCCTCGATATTTTATTTAAGAAAGGGAAACGGTAGCAGATTAATACATTCTTTCTACATCTTTTTTGCTGTAAAGCATTCCTGATGCGACTGTCACTGTATCAATAATACCTACCACCATGGCATCCACAGGACGATTTTCCTGTCCTGTCTCCTTTCTTGCCGCACTACCCCTAGTAATTAAAACCCACTCATTAATTCCTGCGCCTACGGTATCCCCTGCCACCTCATAGGTGGGGAGAAGATTTCCCTCCGCATCGACTAATTGAACCAAAAGGAGTTTTACCCCAGTCAAATTTCTGGACTTAAGGTTACTAACGACGGTACCGCACACTTGAGCTATTTGCACTTTGATTAACCTAAAATTATGGTCTTCTGTTGCCTAAAGGACGAGGGTTGATGCTTTCTCTGAACTGTTCTACTTCTTCGGTATAACGAATGGGTAAGACGTATTCGAGGTTTTCATGGGGACGAGCGATGATATGGTGAGATAATACCTGACCACCATTTACTCGTTTTACATTGTCAATACCCGCAGAAATTGACGCTTGTACTTCGGATACATCTCCTCTGACGATAACAGTCACACGACCACTACCGATTTTTTCATAACCCACAAGGGTTACACGGGCGGCTTTCACCATCGCATCGGCGGCTTCTACCACGGCGGGAAACCCTAGGGTTTCAATCATTCCTACTGCAATTGACATAATCGTTACTTTTTTTTGTTTTGACTGACACTATGATGTTTGTAGGTAGCTATTAGAAATTAATAACTACGGAACTGCTCAACTTCCTCGGTGTAACGGATAGGTAGTACATACTCGAGGTTTTCGTGGGGACGAGCAATGATGTGGGTGGATAATACCTGACCACCGTTTACTCTGTTCGCACCTTCGATACCTGCAGCGATAGAGGCTTGTACTTCGGATACGTCTCCTCTAACGATAACGGTTACACGACCACTACCGATTTTTTCGTAACCCACAAGGGTTACACGGGCAGCTTTTACCATGGAGTCAGCGGCTTCTACTACTGCGGGGAAACCCAAGGTTTCGATCATTCCTACTGCAATTGACATAATTAATATTTCCTAATGTTGTTTGATTTTGTATGTATAAGTTAAAACTACTTATGGGCGGTAGTTAAATTTAGATTTCGTCTTTAGTAAGTACGGAATTGCTCTACTTCTTCGGTATAGCGAATGGGTAGGACATATTCGAGGTTTTCGTGGGGACGAGCAATAATATGGGTAGATAATACTTCTCCACCATTTACACTATTGGCTCTTTCAATCCCAGCGGCTACAGAAGCCTGTACCTCGGATACGTCTCCTCTAATAATTACGGTTACACGACCACTACCGATTTTTTCATAACCCACAAGGGTTACACGAGCGGCCTTCACCATGGCATCAGCAGCTTCTACTACTGCGGGAAACCCTAGGGTTTCAATCATTCCTACTGCAATTGACATTTTTTGTTTTTGTTATCTCCTATTCTGTTTTTGTTAAAATTATCTTTATGGTAGTTTTTATGTACTACTTTTTTGGACGGTCGATCCCTTTTTGTGGGAAAGAAAATATCCTTAGACAAAAAAAGTGAGTTTAATTTTTGTCGATAATTTTAGTTTGCTGTCAGAATTTTAAATTTTATCTAACATAAGCATAAACAAGGGTGGTACGTTTGACAAGATAAAGGATGATGATATTTATTAATCTTTTCCTTAATGATTTTTAATGACTCTTTATTTTTTAGCAAGATTTTGATATTGGATCTTAGTTTTTGTATCTGCACTATATATTTGGGGTTAAAGTGGAGAATAAATAGTCTTTAAATATATTTGGGATCAATAACGTTTTGTTAAGAAAATATGTTTTTTTTATGATTTGTGCTACGTAGCAATACTTGATTTGACTCATCGAAGATGAATATCTTTTGTTATAAATAGTTAATTAATCAAAATATTTTAACGGCTTTGATGAATAGTAATTTGCTTAATATTCCTTTTGTTGATTTGTCTTGGCAAAACGAGCCTTTGTTGGCGGATATTGATGGGGCAATACGGGATGTGATACGACGGGGGGATTTTATTTTAGGTCAAGAAGTTAGGAAGTTTGAGAAAGATTTTGCACAGGCTTGTGGGGTTAGATATGGTATTGGTGTTGGTAGTGGTACCGATGCGATCGCCCTTGGACTCAGAGCTTGTGGTATTATGGAAGGGGATGAGGTGATTGTTCCTGCGAACACCTTTATCGCTACAGTTATCGGGGTGATATTAGCAGGGGCGAAACCTGTTTTAGTAGATTGTGATATTAACACCGCCTTAATTGATTTAGAATCAGCCCAAAAAGCCATCACCGAAAAAACAAAAGCGATTGTTCCCGTCCATTTATATGGGCAAATGGTATCCCCTCAACAGATAGAAGATTTTGCCCAAAGTAACCATTTAATCATCTTTGAAGATAGCGCCCAAGCTCATTTAGCCCAAAGGGAAGGCAAAACCGCAGGAAGTATTGGTTTAGCCAGTGGTTTTAGTTTTTATCCTAGTAAAAATTTAGGAGCATTTGGTAATGGGGGAATGGTGGTTACTGATAACGAAGAAATCGCTCAAAAAGTCCGTAGTTTGAGAAATTATGGTGCTCCCAAAAAATACTATCATACCGATTTTGGCACCAATAGCCGTTTAAATACTGTTCAGGGGGCAGTGTTAAACATCAAATTACCCCATTTAAAAAAATGGAATGATTGGCGTAATCGGGCGGGGGCAAAATATGATCAACTTTTACAACCCCTAGCCGAATATGGCATTACCCCCATAAAAAATGTGGTGCAAGGGGGGCATATTTATCATCTTTATGTTATTAATATAGAAACTTCTCCACAGCCTATTTATGATCGTAATATCATCCAAAATAAATTAGATGAAATCGGTATTCAAACAGGAATACATTATCCTATACCTTGTCATTTACAACCTGCTTACGAATATTTAGGCTACCAAAAAGGCGATTTTCCGAATGCTGAAATACTTTGTGATAATATCCTTTCTTTGCCTATGTATCCCGGCATAGATGATGAAAATCTGGAGTTGGTAGTGAAACATTTAACTGATATAGTTAGAAATAGTGATTAAATATCTTCGTAAATATCAGTTACTTCACAGGTAAAATTAATGCTATTTAATCTAAACTTTTCTCCTTCGGAAAAAGAAGTCAATTCCCAAGCATTATTATCTTTTTTTGTAAATAAATCTAATCTTTTTTTTGTTTGGGAAATAAGTAAATATTCTTCTAAAGTGTCAATGGAACGATAATCAGCAAATTTATCCCCTCGATCCAAGGATTCTGTACTATCTGATAAAACTTCAATAATGATTTTTGGTTGTTTTTTGTAGTAATTTAAGCTCTTATCTTCCTCAGTGCAGGTAACAATCACATCAGGATAATAAAACACATTCAAGTGGTCAATTCTAACTTTCATATCCGAAATATAAACTCGACAATTGCCTCCTCTTAAATGACTTTTTAATAAAAAAAAGATATTTCCTGCAATTGTTATATGGTTAGAACTTGCACCTGCCATTTCATATACTTCTCCATTAATGTATTCTCGTTTTACTAAACTTTTTTCCTCGTCTTTTAAATATTGTTCCGAGGATAATTTATCAGTTAATGGTTGAGTAGCAATCATATTTTTGACTAAGAATAATTTATTCTATTTATTATTATAGAACCATAGAAAAGGGCGATCGCCCTGCGCCCTATTAAAAACGCAAAAACATCGCCCCCATCGTGATTAAAAAACGAGAATATTAATTAATAAGCATCCTGAAGCTCGTAAAAATCAGGAGAAATATAATCCTTACGTAAAGGCCAACCTATCCAATCCTCATTCATCAAAATACGCTTAAGATTAGGATGACCCTCATAAATAATGCCATACATATCATAACTTTCTCGCTCCTGCCAATCAGCCGCCTTCCAAATCCAATATACAGAAGGAACTTTCGGCTCTTCACGATTCAAGAAAACCTTAATTCTCACCTCTTGGGGAGTATCAGCATTATCACTAACCCTAATCAGATGATAAAAACTTACCAACTCCTTACCTGGGCCCAAATCATAAGCACCCTGACATTGTAGATAATTAAAACCGTAGGCATATAAAGCCGTACAAATAGGCAATAAATACTCAGACTCAACTTGTATTAACTCAATGCCAGAATGATCTTTTTCCAAAGATTGGTGATCAAAACCATTCTCCGTCAACCACTTAGAAGTTTCTCCCGCCTCAACAATTTCCGTGTTTTCAGTGGTTTCTACATTTTCTTGATTTTCTTCAGTCACTATTTTAAGCCTCCTCTTTTTCTTTACTGGTTTCTAATGCAGGATTAACAGGCATACCCATGGCAGCCGCCAACTCCGCAGGGGGATTTTTCAAAGAATCATTACGAAGATATTTGCCATCTAGGATAGGGTCAACTATCTTGAGGTTATGGGTTGTACTATAGTAGCGGTTAGTTTGTCTTTGTACCGTACCTCTTTCTTGGATAGATTCATTGGCAACCTTTTTCCTCAACTTGATGATGGCATCAAAAATTGCCTCGGGGCGGGGAGGACAACCCGGAATATAAACATCCACAGGGATTAATTTATCAACCCCACGCACAGCAGTAGTAGAATCACTGCTAAACATTCCTCCAGTGATGGTACAAGCCCCCATGGCAATGACATATTTAGGCTCAGGCATTTCTTCGTACAACCGAACCAAAGCAGGAGCCATTTTCATGGTAATGGTACCTGCAGTGATGATCAAATCCGCTTGACGAGGGCTAGAACGAGGCACCAAACCAAATCTATCGAAGTCAAAACGAGAACCGATGAGTGCTGCAAATTCAATAAAACAACAGGCAGTGCCATAAAGCATCGGCCATAAACTAGATAGTCTTGCCCAGTTGTGCAAATCATCAACGGTGGTTAAGATGACGTTTTCTGATAAATCTTGTGTCACCTGACTTCTGGCAATGGGATTCAGAATCTTGTCTTTGGCGTTTTGTTCCAAAGTGGCTAAATCAGGGGTTGAATTGTTCATAATAATTTTAATTTAATAGCTGTCTTTGCTTCTGTCTCAATTTTAACTGTCAATTGTCCACTGTTAATTGTCAATTGATTTAAGACCATTCTAAAGCACCTTTACGCCAAGCATAGACGAGGGCAACCACGAGAATGGAGATAAAAATGAGGGCTTCTACAAAGGCTAATAATCCAAGGGTATTAAAAGCTACTGCCCAAGGATAAAGGAAAACTGTTTCTACGTCGAATACAACAAATACTAGAGCAAACATATAGTAACGAATGTTGAATTGAATCCAAGCTCCGCCTATCGGTTCCATCCCTGATTCATAAGTAGTGCGTCTTTCAGGACCTCCTGTTCTAGGTCTAAGTAATTTGGAAGCAGTTAGGGCTAGAATGGGTACTAAACTACTAACAAGTAAAAATCCGAGAAAGTATTCGTAACCGTTAAGAACAAACATGAGTTAAGTTAAACTAAATTTTGCTTTAAAATAAGGGTAATTAAATGTCAAGTCATATCTTGATACATTATAGGGTGTTTGTGTTAGAATCATGCGCAGTTATTTTTTTGATGTTCTTTATGGGCAATAGTTATTAATGGCTGTTGCGCTTACTTACTAAGCCTTATTGAAAACCTGTCCTCTATCTATATATATTAAAAGTGTCATCTACTACTCTTAAGTTAAAAACTAAACCGCCAAAGCCTAATCATGTAGGGAATTTCGTGTTAGGTGTTACCAAGGTTGCGGGGGGGACGTTCCTCAGTTTAACTTTGTTGACAACTTCTGTGGTAGCAGGAGGTTTGGCAGGGTTAGCCATCAGTTTTCGTAATCTTCCTGATGTGAGGGTGTTACGGGGTCATATTCCTGCTCAAACCAGTTATGTATATGATATTAAGGGGGTTTTATTAGCTAGTTTTCACTCTGAAGAACATCGTCAAACGGTGGAGTTGAATGAGATTTCTCCTGAGCTAAAAAGGGCTGTTCTTGCCATTGAAGATAGTAATTTTTATTATCATGATGGTATTAATCCTAGTAGTGTAGCAAGGGCGATCGTGGTTAACTACCGTAGTGGAGGAGTTGTGGAAGGTGCTTCAACCCTTACTATGCAGTTAGCCAAAAATATGTTTCTCTCCCATCAAAGGAGTTATGCTCGTAAGTTGGCCGAAGCAATTTTGGCTCTTCGTATTGAGCAGGTTTTTACTAAGGATGAAATTCTTGATATGTATCTCAATAACATCTATTGGGGTCATAACAACTATGGTGTACAAACCGCTGCCAAAAGTTATTTTGATAAACCAGCCTCAGAGCTAAATTTGGCAGAGTCAGCGATGATGGCAGGAATTATTCAAGCACCAGAAGCCTTTAGTCCTTTTGTTAATTATGAAATAGCCAAAAGACGACAGGCATTAGTTCTTAATCGGATGGTGGATTTGGAATGGATTACTGAGCAAGAAGCCGAGGCGGCGAAAGTTGAACCTCTGGGTATCGGAAGACCTCAAGCATGGCAAAGAAGCCGACTTCCTTTTGTTACCGATGCGGTGAGGGAGGAAATTATTAATCGTTTTGGCAGTGATATGTTAATTAAAGGTGGTTTAAATGTGCAAACTACCCTTGATTATAATATGCAAATCAGGGCAGAAGAAGTGGTCAGGAATGCCCATAATAATTTACGTCGCTCTGGAGTTCGGGCGGATCAAATGGCTTTAGTGGCGATCGATCCTCGCACCCATTTTGTCAAAGCTGTAGTGGGGGGTATTGACTATGAAACCAGTCAATTCAACCGAGTTTTACATTCACGCCGCCAACCGGGATCAGCTTTTAAACCCTTTGTATTCTATACCGCTTTTGCCACAGGGAAATATAGCCCAGGAAGTAGTATCGCCAACCATAGCCGTGGTTTTAGGGATGGCTCTGGCATTTATCGCCCTACTAACTATGGTGGAGACACAGGGGGAGGAGATGTTAGCATTAACCATGCCCTCACTGTATCACTCAATATTCCTGCGGTGGTCATAGGTCAAGAAATTGGTCTTGATAGCGTCATTGATGTGAGCCGCACTTTGGGCATTGAAAGTCCTTTACAACCCGTTATATCCCTTCCCCTAGGACCCATTGGTATCACTCCCATGGAGATGGCGAGTGCCTATGCCACTTTTGCGAGTAATGGTTGGCAATCTGACACCACAATGATTCTACAAGTTACAGATAGCAACGGAAACACCATTATTGATAATACTCCTCGACCTAGGTTAGTTTTAGATGAATGGTCTACGGCATCTCTAACTACGGTATTACAAAATGTAATGCGTCCGGGCGGAACTGCTCCCTCAGCTAATATTGGCAGACCAGCCGCTGGTAAAACGGGAACCACCAGTGGAGAGCGTGATGTTTGGTTTGTGGGCTATGTTCCTCAGTTATCTGTAGCTGTTTGGATTGGAAATGATGATTTCAACCGCACCCTAGGCAGAGGGGTTACGGGGGGAGGTACAGCGGCACCTGTATGGCGACAATTTATGAATATGGCACTGGAAAATGAACCTGTGCTTCAGTTTCCAGCTGCTTCTCAGTTTAAACGTCCTGAAGCAAGGTAGAGTTTAAAAAAATTATACTCTTAAGGGTGAATGTCAAAAAGGCGTAGCATAATAACTACGTCTTTTGATTATTTTTTAAGTAATTTTCTTGCTTTATTTTTAATAATATCCCAATAGTTGGTTTTATGGTTATCTACTGAGATATTAGCAGGTTTTTCTTCTCCTAAATAGCGATAATATTGCCATAGTTCATAATAATTTCCTTGAGGATTTAGGGGTACACCTGCCCAATGTAAATAGCGTAATGGTTTGCCTTTATCATATAGTTTATGATCTTTCTCTACAAAGTGTTTTGAACCTGCCCAGCTACCCGGTTCATGATTATTCAATTTGACAAGGTTTAAACGATTTTCCGTACTTTTCAAGATAATATAATTGAGAATCGGTTGGTCCGTAGTTTTTTGAGAAAAATCAAAGTATTCTTTATTATTTGCACACTCAGTTAGTATTTTATATAATTCAGAAATTGAAAAAAGTCCTTTTTTAGATCCCCAAAAACCACTGTTAAAAACATCTTCTAGTTCTTGTGAAGAAAAGATGTTTTTTTCAGTGACCACTGATGAAAAGACGTCATTTAATTTTCTTCCTTTAAAGTGATAATCACAATTAATAAATTGATATTCTTGCAGATAATCAAGAATGGGATATAAAGATTCAAAAATAATAATATCTGTATCGATATAAAGAAATTCATCCAACGGACCGAACCATTGAACTAATTTGCGCATTTTATTGGGTAAGGCTAAAAAATCTCGGTCAAATATAGCCGCAATTTGTCCAGTAAAATCCTCAATGAATTTTAAATCGGGAAATATTTTTACGTCATGTTTTTTTGTGACGATTTCAGCAACATTATGGTATTGATCATCAAAAGGAATTAAATAAATAGGAATTAATGGATCATTAATACGAATACTATTCAATAGAGCGATGGTGTTCTCTATGACTTTATCATTAGCTACTATATAAATTCCTTTCATACACTTTTATCAAAATCACTGTTAAGATTATATAGTTTTTTTCTATATCAATTACAGCTTTGGATTTTGATCATCAAAATGTGTTTTAGTGTATCAGTAAAATTGTGTCGTCTGATACAAAAAAACCTCCAAACAGGAGGTCAAAAAATTATTGGATTAACTGGCGATATATTCTTGGATTACTTCTTTGCGCTTTCTCAATTTGGTGAGGGCTTCTCTTTCGATTTGTCTAACTCTTTCGCGGGAGATACTGAGAATGTCACCAATTTTGGAGAGGGTGAGGGGTTTTCCGTCTTCTAGTCCATAGCGTAACCTAATTACGTCCTGCTGTTGCTGGGTCAATTCGGACATCATTTTTTTGAGATCGAATTGCAAACAAGAGTAGTCGGTGAAGTCTTCGGGGGATTGTCCTTTGTCTTCTAATAGTTCTCCTAATTCTGTGTCATTATTATCTCCGACTTTGAGATCGAGGGAAAGAGGTTGACGAGCTTTACCAAGATATTCTCTAACCTGTTCGGTGCTTAATTCCAAGGCTTCGGCTAATTCAGCAATGGTTGCAGGGCGACCTTTTTCTTCAGATAATTTTCTTTGAGTTTGACGAATTTTATTTAGTTTTTCGGTAATATGTAAGGGTAAGCGAATGGCTCGGCTTTTCTCTGCGATCGCCCTTGTAATAGCTTGACGAATCCACCAATAGGCATAAGTAGAGAAACGATAACCTTTTGTGGGGTCAAATTTTTCCACACCCCTTTGCATACCAATGGTACCCTCTTGGATGAGATCAAGAAGATCTAAATTGCGCTTGAGGTATTTTTTGGCGATGGATACGACTAAACGTAAGTTAGCTTCTACCATGCGACGCTTGGCTTTTTCACCTTGGGTGATTTTAATTTGTAAATTTTTTTCAGAAATTTTTGCAGCCTTTGCCCACTCCCCTAAAGTAGGTTCATGCTCGAGTTTTTTAGCAAGGGTTTCTTTCTTTTTCTCGAGGGCGACTAGCTCTTGAATATGTTTAGCATAAATAATCTCTTCCTCTTGGGTTAATAGAGGAATTCGACCAATTTCTTTCAAATAAACACGGATTGTATCAATATTCTTGGGTAAAGGTTGCATAAGACAATAAGTATCTATACTAGATTAGTTAATAAGATCTAGGGAATTAAAATTATACATAATAGTGCGTAAATCTCGGTCATTTTTTTGAGTTTTTCGCATCACAAACTCGCCTTTTACTATTACTAACCTTGTCTTTCTTAGATGAGTTACGGCATAATAGTAAAGTTGACCACTTATCAATCATAAGGCATAAAGGAAAGTTTTGTAAAACTTTTTTTTGAAATCCCTACAAGTTATGTTTCATAAGGGTTACAAAGATTTATCTTATTTTTAATGATGGAGTAATGAATCAATTTGACCAGAAAATGATCTCGGAATGCTTGGAGTTAGCGAAAAAAGCATGGGGAAGAACCTCTCCTAATCCTTTGGTGGGTGCAGTGGTGGTTAAAAATGGTCAGATTGTGGGCAGGGGGTTCCATCCTCGGGCGGGATCTCCCCATGCCGAAGTTTTTGCCCTGAAGGAAGCAGGAGAGGGGGCTAGGGGGGCAACAATTTATGTAAATCTTGAGCCTTGTAATCATTATGGAAAAACGCCCCCTTGCACAGAGGCAATTATTCGGGCAGGAATTAGCCGAGTGGTGGTAGGTATGGTGGATCCCGATGAAAGGGTGGCAGGGGGTGGTATTAAGCGTCTGGTGTCCGCTGGTATCGATGTTAAGGTAGGGGTGGAGGAGGAAGCCTGTCGCAAATTGAATGAGGCTTTTATTCATCGGGTGATTCATAAGCGCCCTTTGGGTATTTTAAAGTATGCCATGACTCTGGATGGCAAAATTGCCACGGTTACGGGGGATAGTAAGTGGATTACGGGGCAAAAGTCACGGGATTATGTTCATTTTTTGCGAGCTGGTTGTGATGCGGTGGTGGTGGGAGGAAATACGGTAAGGAAGGATAATCCCCGTTTAACTACCCATGGGGTGAGTAGTCATAATCCTTTGCGGGTGGTGATGTCGGAAAGTTTTGATTTACCTTGGGATTGTCATCTATGGGATACTATCATGGCACCTACGGTGGTTTTTACTCTCCCTCAAGATGTTGATTCACCTCTCAAGGCTCATTTGTTATCCCAAGGGGTGGAGGTGGTAGAGTGTGAAAATCTTTCTCCTACGGTGGTGATGGATGATTTATATGAGCGTGGTTTTAATTCTGTTTTCTGGGAATGTGGCGGTAATTTGGGAGCAAGGGCGATCGCCTCTGGTAACATACAAAAGGTATTAGGGTTTATAGCGCCAAAAATTATCGGTGGACAAGGGGGGTTTAATCCTGTGGGTGATTTGGGTATTACAACGATGCAAGATGCTTTAAAGTTACATCATGTTAGTGTACAAAGATTTGATGATGATTTTTTGATTCAAGGATACATTCAATAATTGATAATTGATAATGGATAATTATTCTTTTTTTAATTCTCTCATTGAAAGAAATTTAACCTGCAACCTCTAACCTGCAAACCTATTCAACTTGGTATTGTTTAATAATGGTATGAAATATAATTGAATGACACTAAGAACTGAGACATCAAAAATGTTATCACTATTGCCCATTCCCCACCTAAACGAGAAATCATATCTAAAATCAGCAACCCCCCGTTACCTGTTCCCCGTTGCCTGTTCCCTTAAATGATATAATCAATGTTGCCTTTGACTATATTTACGATTAAGGGCGATCGATTTATTATAAAAAGTACTTTAATATAAGATTAATGGATATAAATACCTTTATCGAGAAAACAGCAGGGAGTTGGTTTTCTCAGCGTACCACCTATAACATAAATAAAGAAGCCGTCGATAATAGTAAAGCCAATTTAAACATTAACTTATTAGAAAAAAATAGTGACCAAGCAAAAGCGATTTGTCAAGAAAATGGTCTTGATATAGAAGATATTACCATTATCGCCTCCGACTGGGACAACTCCCCTGATTGGGGAAAACCTAAACAAGTAGGTCATAGTACCATGATCATTAATCATAATACCGATGATTTAAAAGCAGGAAAAATCTGGCGTTTACTTGGTAATAAAAAACTGTTAGAAGGACATTTTTCTATTGCGGAAGATAATTCCATAACTTTTACCCTTGATAAGGATAATCAATATGTTGAGGAAAAAATCTGGTTTGCTAATGATAATTTACGTCTAAGAAACACCGTAATCAAACATAAAGATCAAGTAATTGAAACCTCTTTTTATTCCGAAATTAAAAAAATTAAAGTAGAAGAAAAATAGCAAGGATTAAATTATTTTTTATGAGGTGGGCCGTGCCCACCCTACGAGGTTATTTGATGGCTTGTTTCAATTCGGCACAAAAATCAGCGATCGCCCTTAAACCCGTTTCAGGCTCTTGATTAGCTAACCTTTTCACAAAGGCACTACCGACGATGACCGCATCCGCTCCCCATTCCTTGATTTGGGTAGCTTGATGGGGTTCAGAAATGCCAAAACCAACCCCCACAGGTTTATCAGTGGCACTATTTAACTGGGCAATCAAATCCTCTACCCTAGTTTGAATTTCGTTTCTCATGCCCGTAACCCCCGTCACACTGACAAGATAGATAAACCCTTGAGATTTAAGGGCGATCGCCTTTATCCTTTCCATAGGGCTTGTGGGCGCCACCAACAAAGTGACCTCAATATTATTCGCTTCGGCTAACTGCAAAAAACTTTCTGCCTCCTCTAGGGGTAAATCAGGTACCACCAAACCCTTAACTCCTGCCTCGGCAATCTGGGAGAGAAAATTTTGCGCCCCACGATAGAAAATAGGATTGTAATAGGTAAATAGAATAATCGGTGTAGATACCTTATTTACGACCCTTTTAACCAAATCTAACACCTGATCAAGATTTACCCCCTTTTGCAAAGCACGGGTAGCCGCCGCCTGAATCACAGGGCCATCCGCCAAAGGATCAGAATAAGGCACTCCCAACTCAATCATATCCGCTCCATTTTCCGCCAAAAGGGCGATCGCCCTTTCCGTGGTAGCCAAATCAGGATCACCCGCAGTAATAAAAGGAATTAAAGCACATTCACCCCGTTCCTTGAGGTTAGCAAAACATTGAGAAACTGAACTCATTTAAACTATTAATATAAAAATTTTCTTAGCATTAAAATCATACATTAACCTGAGTTGCCTGTAGAGACTTATTGCTCATCCCCCATCAACTTCTCAATTTCCTCGGGAGACATTTTTTCCAACTGTTTAGCAAAAAAAGCATCATCATAATCCTTCACCTGCTTATGATAGGTCATATCATTGGTAAAAACCCGAATCAGATAAGTAGAAACCCAACCAATCAATCCCAATACCAATACCACCTGACTCCAGATACCAGCATCCGCCGCATCCAAACCCAAAACTTGAAATACAAAATAGATGACACCCCCAGCCAAAAACACACCGAGGGCGATTAAAATAGCGTCAATTCTTCTCATAGCAATTAAAAACTTAAGTTAACTCTCGACGACGGGGACGAAAATTAAGAAATGGACTCAGTAACAACATCCCGGGGAAAGAAAAGAACACCAAAAAATACATAAATGCCCGTTCAAAAGAACTTGCCACATACCAGCGTTTATTAAGATAGAAATATACCCCTCCAGGAATGACTAATAGATATAGTCCACTCAAACTAAGATATAAAACCGCCGTGATAATGGTTTCTAAGTCAATATTTTCAATACTTAAGAGATTTTCCATCACTAAATTTAAATACAAAATAAAATTACTTACCGTGTGCCACGGCTGACCTTATTATAAAACAAACAGACCATAACTCAATTGACAATTAACAATGGACAATGGACAATTAAAATTAATAGTTAAAAAAAGTTAACAACCTAGGAGAAAAAAATGGTAGAACCTTTATTATTAGGGATTGTCATCGGACTAATTCCCGTTACCTTATTAGGATTATTTTTTGCCGCTTATCGTCAATACAAACGTACCAACGAAATTGGAATCGAATAATTAGGCAAAGGGTTTAAGTGTTAGGTTTCAGACAGATAAAAAATAATTTGGCATAGGTGCAAAGATTATGTAACAATCACCCTAGTCAATCAAGAAATCACATCTAGTCTGAATCACTATGCGAATTTTATTTGTGGCAGCGGAAGCGTCACCCATAGCAAAGGTTGGGGGTATGGGGGATGTTGTTGGGGCATTACCAAAAGTATTAAGAAAATTAGGTCATGATGTCAGGATAATTATGCCCTATTATGGCTTTTTACCTGATAAAGTGGACATTCCCACCGAACCTGTGTGGTGGGGAGATGCCATGTTTCAAAAGTTCGCTGTATATGAAACGGTTTTACCTGAGACGGATGTTCCTCTTTACTTATTTGGACATCCTTGTTTTTCTGGGCGTAGTGTCTATGGCGGTGATGATGAGTATTGGCGCTTTACTTTTTTTGCCAATGGGGCGGCGGAGTTTGCTTGGAATTATTGGAAACCTCAGATTATCCACTGTCATGATTGGCATACGGGGATGATTCCTGTATGGATGAGTGATTCTCCTGATGTTAGCACTGTGTTTACTATTCATAATTTAGCCTACCAAGGGCCAGGTCGTGAAATGCTTGAGCAGATTACATGGTGTCCTTGGCATATGCAGGGGGATAATGCCATGGCGGCGGGGTTACAGTTTGCAAATTTGGTAAATACTGTTTCTCCTACCTATGCCGAGCAAATTAAGACTCCTGAGTATGGGGAAAATTTACATGGTTTATTGTCTTGGATTAGTGGCAAGACGAGGGGAATTATTAATGGCATTGATACAGAGAAATATAACCCTGCCACGGATAGATTAATCGCTCAAAATTTCACTCCTAAAACTATCGAAAAGCGTCGCTTGAATAAGGTAAGGTTACAAGAGGAGTCGGGGTTAGAAATCAATCGTAACGCCTTTCTCATCGGCATGGTGACTCGTTTGGTGGAACAAAAGGGGATTGACCTTGTTTTACAGACTTTGGAGCGATTTTTGGCTTACACCGATGCTCAATTAATTATACTGGGTACGGGCGATCGCTTTTACGAAACCCAATTATGGGAAATATCTGCCCGTTATCGTGGTCGAATCTCAGTGCAACTATTGCACAATGAAACTATCTCCCGTCGAGTATATAGCGGTATAGATGCCTTTTTGATGCCCTCTCGTTTTGAGCCTTGCGGTATTAGTCAGATGTTGGCAATGCGTTATGGTGCCATTCCTATCGTGCGGAAAACAGGCGGTTTGGTGGATACCGTGCCATTTTTTGATCCTGCCAATGAGCAAGGTTTGGGCTATTGTTTTGATCGTTATGAGCCTCTGGATTTATATACTTGCATGATTAGGGCTTATGAGGGTTTCCGCTTCAAGGGTGCCTGGGAAAAATTACAAGTTAGAGCCATGAGTCAAAATTTCAGCTGGTATCGCTCCTCCGTAGAATACATCAAAATGTATCGAGAGGTTATCGGTGAAGCTCCCGAATTGACTGACAAAGAACAAAAAATAATTGACCAAAAAGTCAAATAAAGTCTGTTGAGACTCTCCAGCTTACCTATGGGTTGAAGGTGGAGAGTCTCAAGTACAGCTCAATAAAAAAATCACTTTAAACCTATCATTTTTTTTTATTAATCTCATTATAAACAAAAATCTATTCATTGCAAGGGATCATTGACAAAAATCTATCATAACTACTATGATTGACTTATACAATCAAGGCTTAGGAGGCTTGTTTTGATTCATGCAACCTTGCACCAACTAAAAGTCTTTGAAACTACCGCCCGTTTGCAGAGTTTTACTAAAGCGGCGGAGGAGTTATCTATCAAACAACCCACTGTTTCTAGTCAAATAAAACAACTCACTCAAACAGTGGGCTTACCATTATTTGAGCAAATCGGAAAGCAACTTTATTTGACTAATGCAGGGGAAGAGTTATTAAGCACTTGCCATGATATTTTTGCTAGGCTTGATAACTTTGAAATGACAGTGGCAGACTTAAAAGGTGTTAAAGAAGGAAAATTATGTTTGACGGTAGTAACTACTGGAAAATATTTTATTCCTCGTTTGTTAGGCTCTTTTTGTCAAATTTATCCCCATGTTGATGTATCTTTACAAGTTACTAATCATCATCAAATCCATCAACGAATGTTGGAAAATAAAGATGATTTATATATCCTCAGCAAACCCCCTGAAGATATTGACTTGGAAAGAAGAGCTTTTTTAGATAATCCTTTGGTGGTAGTAGCTCCCAAAAATCATATTTTAAGTAATCAAAAAAATATTCCTCTGAGCAAATTACAAAATTTCCCTTTTATTTTAAGAGAAGTTGGCTCTAACACTAGAAAGGTTATTCACAAAATTTTTGATGACCATAATCTGGAAATTCAAGTACGTTTAGAATTAGGTAGTAATGAAGCTATTAAACAAGCTATTATCGGCGGATTAGGGCTTTCGGTACTTTCTAAACATACTTTAACTTCTAGTTGTTATGAGGAATTATGTATTTTGGATGTGGAAACTTTCCCTATTCATGAAAGTTGGTATGTTACCCATTTATCTGGGAAAAAATTATCAGTAGTTGCTCAAACTTTCTTGGATTATTTACTTGTTGAAAGTGAAAATTATACTGCTGATAGACAATATGATCTCGCCCATAGTCATCATTAATTTTACTTTTGATTATAGGATTAATTAAATTTTAAAACTATCAAATTATATATTAGGTGTTGATTTTATTGAATCAAATTATCAAATTGAATTGATAGAATTTTATTAATTTCTTTCGTTTTTATTTAAAATATTTTTAATCATTAATATCATGGATTTTTTCAAGGAAACTATTTGGTTTATACCTTGCTATACCTTGATAGGTGGTGTTGTCGCCCTATTGTGGTCGCCCGGTATTATTAAGCAAACAGGTTCACGCCCTGCGGGTTATGTGAATTTGTTGATGACTTCTTTTGCTTTTTTACATAGTATTATTGCTTTATATCAAATATGGGATATTCCTCCCCAAGATATTCGTTTTACTTGGCTAGAGGCAGCTGATTTGACTATTTCGTTTGACATACGGGTATCGGCGATTAGTGTCGGCGCTTTGGTGTTGATTACGGGGTTAAATGTTTTATCCCAATTGTATGCGGTGGGATATTTGGAGATGGATTGGGGCTGGGCGAGATTTTTTGCCTTGATGGGATTTTTTGAGGCGGGAATGGGAGGCTTGGCTTTATGTAACTCTCTGTTTTTCAGCTATGTATATCTGGAAATTCTCACCCTTGGTACTTATCTATTAGTCGGTTTTTGGTTCGCCCAACCTCTCGTAGTTTCTGGGGCGAGGGATGCTTTTTGGACAAAAAGGGTGGGGGATATTTTATTATTAATGAGTGTCATCGCCCTATATCCTTTCTCGAAAACATGGAATTATACTGATTTAGGCATCTGGGCGAAAACCGCAGATATTGATCCTACTATTATTACTATATTGTGTTTTGGCTTGATTGCTGGTCCTTTGGCAAAATGTGCGCAGATTCCTTTACAGTTGTGGCTTGATGAGGCGATGGAAGGCCCTCTTCCTGCTTCTATTTTGCGTAATTCCATTGTGGTGGCGACGGGGGCTTATGTTTTGATTCAGTTACAGCCTGTATTGGAGTTATCCCCCATTGCTTCGGAGACTGTATTAGTAATTGGTAGTGTGACGGCGGTATTGGCGAGTTTAATTGCGATCGCACAGGTTGACCTAAAAAGAATCCTGTCCTATACTGTAAGTGCTTATATGGGCTTGGTGTTTATTGCGGTAGGTA
The DNA here is from genome assembly GCA_000317655.1 of Cyanobacterium stanieri PCC 7202. Classification (NCBI taxonomy): domain Bacteria; kingdom Bacillati; phylum Cyanobacteriota; class Cyanophyceae; order Chroococcales; family Geminocystaceae; genus Cyanobacterium; species Cyanobacterium stanieri. The sequence goes on along the minus strand of CP003940.1, from coordinate 220,189 downwards.
CTGATCATCCTCAAACTGCGTTACTTTTAATCGTGGTATATGCGATCGCCATGGCACTGTTATATACCAGTATGGGTGCAATTATCCTCAACAGTATCACCCAAGATGTTACCCAATTAGGGGGTTTGTGGTCTCGTCGTCCTTTTTGTGGTATCGGTTTGTTAGTGGGTATGGTAGCCTTAACCTCCATGCCACCCTTTGGCGGATTTTGGATACTAAGTCGTTTGGCGGTGGAAGTAAGTACCCCTTTGATGGTAATTATCGCCTTGGTAAATGGTTTAACGGCTTTTAGTCTGATGAGGGTTTTTTGCCTTGTGTTTTTGGGAGAAGCAAAACAGATGTCCATGCGTAGCCCAGAAGTGTTATGGCCGATGATTATTCCTATGATGATTTTGATGGGTTATGGTATCCATTTACCTTTGATTTTTGACCAATTTAATTTATTAACATTACATCAGAATATAGGTCTTATATTGACTATTTTTACGATAGCGGGCATAGTATCTTCAGCAGTAATTTATACCAGAAAAGATCATCAATCAATTGTTAATACAATTCCCGAATCTTTGCAAAAAATATTTGCCAATGATTTATATATTCAAGACATCTATAAAGTAACTATTATTGCGGTGGTAAATCTTACTGCAAAGGTTGCTAGTTGGTGCGATAAATATATTGTGGACGGGGTTGTTAATTTAGTAGGATTTACAACCCTTTTAGGAGGTCAAGGTTTGAAATATAGTACCTCTGGACAGTCCCAATTATATATCTTTTCTATCCTTTTAGGATTGGTATTTGTTGCCCTTATCTTTGGTTTATCAATGTAAGCCCCCTTACACCCAATTCTGGGGGGATAAATGCCATATTAATCAATCTATCGGTTAAATTTCAATTAATTTCCCCCCTTATTAAGGGGGGCTAGGGGGGATCAAAACCTTCATTATCAACTCTCAATTATCCATTAATAAAATGCTTGACTTATTAGTATTAACTCCCATAATAGGGGCGATCGCCCTTGGAATTTCAGCAAACATATTCAAGGGAAAACAAAGTAAAAATATCGCTCTAATTTCTGCGCTTATTACCTTAGCAATTAGCCTTTATATTGGTTCTAACTTTGACTATTCCACCAGTCAATTACAATATGAACATACCTATCAATGGTTGCCCTTTATTGGCTTAAACTATGTAAGTGCGATCGATGGTTTATCATTACCCCTAATAATATTAAACTGCCTTTTAATCACCCTTGCCATCTATAGCAGTGAATCAGGCACCAAACCCCTGACTAAACCCACCCTATATTACATCCTGATTTTACTCCTCGCCTCCTGCGTCAACGGTGCATTAATAGCCCAAAACCTGCTCCTATTTTTCATTTTTTATGAAATCAAATTAGTACCCATTTATCTATTAATATCCATTTGGGGAGACAAAAAAGGAAGCTACGCAGGAACAAAATATTTACTCTATACCGCCTTCTCAGGTATCTTCGTACTAACAGGATTCCTCGCCCTAGTATTCCTTAGCGACATCAATAGCTTCGACTACAACAACATCCAAACCAATCTCCTTCCCTTCGCCAAACAAATCATTATCTTAGTCGCCATCGTCATCGGTTTCGCCATCAAAATCCCCATTATTCCCCTCCATACATGGCTACCCGATGCCTACACCGAATCCTCCACCCCCGTCTCCATGCTACTAGGAGGCATCATTTCCAAACTAGGCACCTACGGCTTAATCCGCTTCGGATTAGGATTATTCCCCGATGCTTGGGTAAACATAACCCCATATATTGCCATCCTTGCCGTCATTAGTGCCATCTATGCCTCCCTCATTGCCATCTCCCAAACCGACATCAAGAAGATGATAGCCTATGCCTCCATCGCCCATATCAACTTTGTCGTCTTAGCTACCGCCGCCGCCACCGACTTGGCTATTGTAGGGGCAATTACTCAAATGTTTGCCCATGGTTTAATCGTTGCCCTCCTTTTCCATCTAGCAGGAATCCTCGAAGACAAAACCAATACCCGTGAGATAAAACAACTCCATGGCTTGATGAATCCCTATCGAGGTTTGCCTTTTGTGGGCGGTTTGATGATTACCGCCGTCATGGCAAGTGCAGGAATCCCCGGGATGGTGGGCTTTGTGGGCGAATTTCTTACCTTCCAGGGTAGTTTTGCCGTATTTCCTATCTATACCCTTATCTGTCTCATTGCCACTGGTTTAACCGCTGTTTACTTCGTAATTCTCCTAAACCAAGTATTTTTTGGACGTATGGAAAATAGCACAGGTTATTTACCCAAGGTAAGGTTTAGCGAAAGAATCCCCGCCCTCGTTTTAACTGTGTTGATTGTCTTTTTCGGTGTTAACCCCACATGGTTAACCATGCTGAATTAAGGTAATTGGTAATTGATAATTGATAATTGATAATTGAGAATGAATAATTACTTTGTTACGCATTTTCAATACTTTTAATATTTTAAAATCCTTAATTAGCACACCTTAATTAAAAGTAAAAAGTTTCCCTCTCCCCTTTCAAGGGGAGATGCCGAAGGCAGAGGGGTAAGGATTTAGGGGGCAAAACCATATAAAACCATTGCCCATTGCCTATTCCCCATTGCCCACCCTAACCAAAACATTATAAAAATAACCAGAAAAATAACCATGAATACTATTAACCAAACTAAATTACCACCATCAAATCATCCCTTTGCCGAAATTGTCCATCGCTTAGAAGCAGGGCAATCCATGTTACCCGATACCCCAGAAAACCTCAAACAAATTATCGGTATCTATAAAGCGTACGCCATTCCCATGGACTTTTATTGGCGGGATTTATTGTATATTGCCGAGAAAGTTTTTCTTAATCCTTTTCCCTTTTTTAAATACTTTATATCTAAAGAATATTTAGATATGCCCAACCATTATGCGGGGGAAAATGCAGACTTACCTGTATGGCGAGGAAAAGCATCAGCGCACCCAGAGTTACTGGAATTTATGAATAAAGGTAAGACTACTAAAATGCCAAAATTATTCCATCATTTATTGCACGATCGCATTAATATGGAATTTGCAGAAGCCTGTATGAGAGCCATGTTTTGGCATGGAAAAGATATGAATATGGGTGGTTTTGATGCTTATTTAGACACCGAAGAATATCGTCATAATGCGGATATAGCTATTAAGGCTTACTTTAAATCTAACCCCGTTATGTTAGGAATATATAAGCTATTTCCTGACATGTTTTTGGAACAGGTAAAACAACTATCTTATTATTCCAATTTAGGATTATTTTGGGAGGTAATGTGTCCTGTATTCTTGGAAATGTCTGATTTATATGATGAAGGAAAAATGACCACTGTAAAAGAAGCCATGGATTTTTTAGTTAATGGTATTTTTGCCGTGGCAAGTCGCCCTATTTATCACCATGCTTATATCGGCGGAAAGTGTTACGAAATCATCCCCAAAAGTAAAGGTTTTAACTGGTTGAATGATGCCGCCCTCCCCTATGTGGAATCAGTATTTTATCGCACATCGCCCTTCCGTGGTACCAAATCCTATAATGCCCAAGCCAGACAAGTGCCACAGGATCAAAAAGAGTTTCATTATGGTATCTTATATGCTGATGTGTTTCCCGTGGGGGGCGCTGGTATTCCTCCCACCCTGTTAATGGATGACATGTTACATTTTTTACCTCCTTATTTGGTAGATTATTACCGTCAACATTGCCGAGGGGAGGAAGATATGTTGATTCAATTGGGGGTAACTTTCCAGCGCTCGATGTACAATGTCACTTCTGCGGTAATTCAAGCCTTGCGCACGGCTACCTGTCACCCCTTGGATGATGAAAATCCCGAACATTTGTTAAAAAATCGTCAATTTTACGAGCAACAATTAGACCGATTTTTGCGCCCTGAAGCCCGTTTGAGAGATATTCAAAGCCCAGACTATCGTTAATATCAAGTTCGGATAAATTTTTACAATGAAAGTCCCCCAGAATTGGGGGATTTAGGGGGCAAAACAGGATTCCTTTTCATAACTGATTCGTCGAACTTGATATAAACTATCTTTAATGTCAAAAGAGGGTTAGACGAATACCTTAACTCAATGTAAAACCTACCCAACACTTAACAGACCTAATACCCAAAAGCTAGTTAACCGCAGGAAGAAACTGCATTCCTTGGGTGGGTTCAAATAGGGCAGAAGTTTCTCCAGCAAACACTTCACCATCAACGAGGTTTAGTTTTTTGACAGGACTTTGGGACGAAAAATCTAACTTAGCCATATCAACCCAGAAAACATTGGGCTGACGGGTTGACTCAAAGAAATAGCGCCGATTTTTTTGGTCTGCCACGGTGCGCCAAATAGTAGAAGAGATTTCTGGACGCTCAGGGGTAGATATTCCCAAAGGTACAGAAGCATTACGCATCACAGAAAAAACATTGGCGATACCCTCAGCAGGATCAGCCGTTTTAGGAACTGCGTTAATATAAAAAGAAGCCCGAACAAAACGATCGCTGGGTCGATTAGTACCCGGTAACATGGTTGTACCACCAATATTTTGCCAATAGCCATTTAATGCCAATTGTTGGTCAAAGGGTGGTGAATTAGTCATCACTTGATAATCAGAGCTATGGTGAATTACTAATTTACCCTCGAGATATTCAAAAATAGCAGAATCTCCCGTGGCATCGGAGATAGACAGGTGAACTGTTCCCTCTTTACCGTCGGGAGATTGCATGGGAATTACATAAAATTCATCTTTTTCCATGGCTCTCACGGCTTCTTCCACGGTGGCAAAGTTATCTAGCACATACTGTACCCATAGAGATAAGGATATAGCTTTGCGAGGATCATTGGCACTGGGGGTGGGAAACTCTGTCTCGGTTAGATAAAGCATATTTGCCACTAACCCCATTTCATTCATGCCATCAGCGATGCCAATATCCCAAACACCTACCCCTACACTTCCATATTTAGAAGTCCATTTTAGGGATTTTTCCCCCGCTAGTCCACTTCTTTCTATGCCCCTAGGAAAAGCCCATAGGTTACTATCCATTTCCGTTAACCAGTCCATGGTACGACCTGTTATAACTAAGTCATCTTTGCCATGATAAACTGCCCTTGTACAGGCTAGGACGGGAAGTTGAAACAGGTTAATCATCATTGCCGAAAGTGCGATCGTCTTTACAATATTCGAGTTTTTGCAAAAGTGATCAAAAAACGATAAAAACATATTTTTTCTATCTTCGTTAAATATTTATGGATGAGTTTGGAACTTTAATTTTTGTCCAACATTTTATAAATCCATATACATGATATTTATATTTAACTTTGTGATTCTATATTGATAAAAATTCGTTACATTTTGTTATTGCATAAGAACAATCAATTTTATGGTTAACAAAATAGGAATGAACTTCATCTTGGCTCAAACGGAGATGATGGAAGATGTTTTTGAAGATTTGGTGACAGAATTTACAAAAACATAGCAAAAAAATAATTTTTATCACCCAATAATTCAACATCCCCTGCTCAAAATTCTGTATAATATACCTTAAATCAAAAATTTAGATCGTTTTTGGTGTTAAGCTAGATAATTGGGCTTGTCGTCTTGGGGATTAATATAAATCCTATGCAGTAGAGGGTGAAACACCAAAGGTATATATACCTAGGACAACTATTTCATCTTATACCGTGTCAAACTCCATAAATAGAAGTATTAAATTCTAAAATTAATCTCTATGTTTATTTTTTCCAAATCACTTATGAATAACTTTTGTAAGTCCATGGAAAATATTTGTAATTATCAGAAAACTAAGTAAATTGAAAACCTTTGAAAATATGCCTATGGTCAGTCAAACAGAAACCGCAAAAACCGATATTGGTTTTACCCATGAAGATTTTGCCGCTCTTTTAGATCAATATGACTATCATTTCAGTCCTGGGGATGTAGTACCCGGTACTGTTTTTAGTATGGAGCAAAGAGGCGCGCTCATCGACATCGGAGCAAAGACTGCCGCTTATATTCCCGTACAAGAACTTTCTATCAACAGAGTTGATAACCCCGATGAGGTTTTACAACCCAACGAAACCAGAGAATTTTTTATCCTCACCGATGAAAACGAAGATGGACAGTTAACCCTCTCTATCCGTCGCATCGAATATATGCGCGCTTGGGAAAGAGTCCGTCAATTACAACAAGAAGATGCCACCGTTTATTCTAATGTATTCGCTACCAACAGAGGTGGTGCATTGGTTAGAGTTGAAGGTTTAAGAGGCTTTATCCCCGGTTCTCACATCAGTGCCAAAGATGCTAAAGAGGATTTATTAGGTCAAGATTTACCCTTAAAATTCTTAGAAGTTGATGAAGAGCGCAATCGTCTTGTATTGAGTCATCGTCGTGCTTTAGTAGAGCGTAAGATGAATGGTTTAGAGGTGGCTCAAGTGGTAGTCGGTTCTGTTCGTGGTATCAAGCCTTATGGTGCCTTTATCGACATCGGCGGTGTAAGTGGTTTATTACACATCTCCGAAATTTCCCATGATCATATTGATACTCCTCATAGTGTGTTCAATGTTAATGATGAATTAAAAGTCATGATCATCGACTTAGACGCAGAAAGAGGACGTATTTCCCTTTCTACTAAGCAATTAGAACCTGAACCTGGTGATATGTTGACTAATCGGGAATTGGTATTTGAAAAAGCTGAAGAAATGGCTGAACAATACCGTCAGAGATTATTAGCTGGTGATGACGCTCAAGAGGAAGCGGCTGAAGTGGTTGAGGAAGAAACTACGGAAGTGGTTGAAAATGTAGCTACTGAGGAAACCAGTGAAGTAGTGGAAGAAACAGAAACTCAAGTCAGTGATAATAGCGATGAGGAATTAGCTTCTAGCGCTAGTGAGTAGTTTTATTTGAGACTATCTGAATTTTGTTGATTAGAAGGAGGGTTTTACCCTCCTTTTTTTGTTTTTCCCCCTAAATCCCTACCCCTTATACTAAATCCTGTTTGAATAATATACTAATTAGGGCGGGGAACAGGGAACGGGGAACAGGCAAAAGATAACAATTGTTTATTGTCAATTGTTACACAGTGAATAATAGTAAACTTTACTAATCGGATTTGGTATTATAACCATAAACCATTGAAAACTATTGCCCATTGCCCACCCCAACCAGACTTAATGTGAATTTAAATCTGAAATGAGGCGGTTAATAATTTGCCTGAGTACCATGGCTGTCCATGTAATGTCTTCTTTGGTGGTGTGACGATCTAAGCTAATGCGAATACCTTTAAGAGCTTGATTTTGAGTATATCCCATCGCCAAAAGGGTTGATGAGGGTTGAGTTTTACCGCTATTACAAGCAGATCCTGCACTGATACCAATCCCTGCAAAATTTAATTCTCTGACCAGTTTACGCCCTGTGAGTAGGGGGGAAGGGTGATTTATGATAAAACTGGCATGATGGGGTAAACGGTGTATAGTATCTCCTGTAATGGTCAAGTAGGGAAAGGAGGATAATAGTTCTAGTAGATAGTCTCGCAATGCCCTAATTTTGGGGGTTTCTAATTCTAGTTCTTCTTGGATTAGTTGGGAGGCTAAACCCATAGATGCGATCGCCCCTAATGCTTGAGTACCTGACCTTAAACCTTTTTCTTGTCCACCGCCTCCCCCGAGGGAATTTAATTTTACCCCAGGGCGAATATATAAAGCACCTGCCCCTTGAATGCCATAAAACTTATGGGCAGAAAGGGATAATAAATCTATCCCCAACTCTTCCACATCAAGGGTTAAGCGCCCTGCCACTTGTACCGCATCGGTATGGAATAAAATTCCCTGATTTTTGGTGATGGTAGCTAATTCTTTGATGGGTTGAATGGTACCCACTTCACTTTGTCCATAAATGATTGACACTAACACCGTATTTGGTTGTATTGCCATGGATAGGGCTTGAGGGTTTACTCTCCCTCTACTATCCACGGCTAAACGGGTTACTTGCCATCCTTGGTTTTCTAAAATTTGGGCAGGAAGGGCGATCGCACTGTGTTCTACGGCAGAAATAATAATATGTTGAGGGGAATCATACTGAGTAGTGACTCCAAAAAGTGCCAAATTATCCGCCTCAGTTCCCCCCGAAGTAAAAATAATGGCATCACTAGAAGGAGCATTGATTAAGGAAGCCACTTGCCATCGCGCTTTTTCCAAAATCAAAGTAGCCCTTTCTCCCCAACTATGCAAACTAGAGGGATTTCCCCATCCCTTTAATAATGTCTCCTGCATCAAATTAATAACTTCAACACGAGGAGCAGTAGTAGCAGAAGCATCTAAATAAATTTGCATAGAGAAAAAATGACCCAGAAGAAAATTAACAATTACAACGATCTCATACTCTATTTTAACTTGAGTACGAGACAACATTTAGCCATGGAAAGCCTTAACCAACTTAAAGCATCTATTCTCTGTTAAGCCAGAAAGACTGCATACCGACAGTTTTTGCACCCCAATAATCTTCCTTTTTACTATCCCCAATGTACCAAGCATTTTCGGGGGAACAATGATGATGTTGTAGGGCTTTGAGGAAAATATCAGGATGGGGTTTGGCAACTCCTGATAACGAAGAAATGGTGATGCTAGAGAAATATTGAGTTAGATTTAAACTGTCTAAAACAGAAAAAATGCGGGTATCAAAATTAGAAATAATCCCTAATTCAATCCCTTCTTTTTGCCATCTCTCGAGGGTGGGAATAACCTCATTATAAATAAACCATGGTTCACTACCGCTAAAATATTGATATAGCTCTACAAAAAATTCATCAAAACTGGTAAATTCTTCCCACAAACCCAATGAAGTAAAGGTATCTTGGGCGATTTTTTTCCACCAGTCAAATTCAAGGGATTTTACTCGACTTTCTTCTTGGGTATCAAAGGCAAGGGGTGAAGAATCTTTAAAACACTGATAAAATGCTTCATTAACTAAAGTGCGATCGCCACTTACTCCATACTTTTTTGATATTTCGGTATAAGCCCAACCCACATTATTTTTTACACCAAAAAGAGTGCCAACGGCATCCAAAAATATTACCTGTGGTTTCATAAAAAATGTTGATTAAAATTTAATTGTTTTCCGCTAAAAAAGGACGAGCTAAAAAATAAGCAGCAATAGATTTCGCATCTACTTGACTACCTCGGCGAATGACCTCTTCAAACTCCGCAAAACCCATCAAGACAACTTCAATATCCTCGTCTTCGTCTTGGTGGGGAGGATGGGGTAACTGTTCCAAATCCTGAGCCAGAAAGGCGTAGATATATTCATCAGAATAACCGGGGGCAAGGGGAAATTTACCGAGGTTTTGCCATTGAGAGGCTTTGTATCCTGTTTCTTCTTCTATTTCCCGTTCGATGGTAGAAAGGGGACTTTCTCCTTTTTCCACAGTACCAGCGGGAAATTCGAGGAGTCTTCCTTTGACAGCAAAGCGATATTGACGTACTAATACCAGTTTACCATCTGGGGTAATAGGAACAGCTAAAGCTCCCCCCGGATGGCGGATACATTCCCATTCTCCCTCCACTCCGTTGGGTAGTCTGAGTCTGTTGACTTCAAATTGAAATTTTCTGCCTTGAAAAGAGAGCCTTGAGCCTAGATTTTGTGGTAGTTCTGGTATTATTGACATCTATTTTTTTGTGCGTCTTCAAGGTTTATTTTATCGTACTAGGGGAAACTTAATTAACCTCAATTAGGGATGATAATTGTTCATTGTCAATGTTGATGGTTGATTGTACATTGAGAATATATATTGTTGATTTCTTGACCATGGCAAAAAAACAAAAATTTCCCCATTTATTAGGCTCAAAGTGGACATCTACTCAAAAAACATGGGGGTGGAGACACTTTCAAGTTATTAATCGTAAAAATAAAGATAAGTGGGTATTTGCTGAAATGACGGCTTCTTGTGATGATAATGTACGCTTTTGGATTAATGCTCAACAATTAAAGGACAGAGATTTATGGCAACCCGGTTGGAAAACGTTAAAAGATATTCATGGGGATTAATTTTTTGGTCATCGTTTCAAGACATCTCCTTGTCCGAGAATAGAAAATATTTGTTAGGATTATTTGCACAAAGGTAATGGGATAAGTTTAATTTGTCTATGATTATGGTTTAGGTAGCGATCGCACAGGTAGGACATTTTAGGTTTAACCGTTATACAATTGTGTTTTTAAGTTTATTTAGGGAATTTTAAAATCTCAATGGTTGGGGAGGAAATCGGGATGGATTGTCGTCACATCAAATTTTGTACTGATAAAGAAAAAATTGACCTTAATCAATTGTTAGCCTTGTATCAAAAAAATGCTTTTTGGGCAAAAAATCGTTGTCTTGAAGATGTTACCGTGGCGATCGCCCATAGCAATCCTGTAATATCAGTATGGGATAATAAACGTCTTATCGGTAGTGCTAGGGCAACATCCGATGGTATTTATCGAGCCACCATTTGGGATGTGGTCATTGATGCGGAATATCAAGGGCTAGGATTAGGACGTAAATTAGTAGAAACATTGATCAGCCATCCCCTTCTCAACCGAGTAGAAAGGATATATCTCACCACCACCCATCAACAAAAATTTTATCAAAGAATCGGTTTTGTGGAAAATGAAACTACTACCATGGTGTTATACAACAGCTATCCAAACCCCGAAGATTTGCTCAAACAGTCTCAGAATTTGGAAGAAATATCTCTAAACAGGTAGTTTTTTCCGTGCCATTACTAACTTTGAATTGCCCTCCCATCAATCTAACCAAACTTTGAGCGAGGGTAATCTTGGTACCGTTGGATAGTTGTGGAAAAGAATCCATACCCTTAACCTCCTCAAAAGGTAACTCATGAAATTGGCTAGGTTCGTTGAATTCACTACTTTTGAAGGGTAACTCAATGGTTAACCTTGTCTGATTTTCTGGTGCCACAGCATCCGCTGATAAAGTAATAGTACCCAATTCACAAAGATCGATCGCCACTTCCAACCAATAAAAAAATACCTGAGCTAATTTTTGACGATCTCCTAAAACTAATAACTGGGGGTCTATCTGTGCTATATTCAATATCACATTACGGTTAGCGGCTTGTACCTTCATTTTGTTTTTAACAAAAGTCACAAAATCAAGACAATTGAGCAGTATTAACTCCAACTCAAATCTACCTGCTTCTAACTTAGAAACCTCAATTAATTCGTCCAACATATCCATTAACTTTTTGGCGTAATTGTAGGCCTCTGCGATAAATTCCTTTTCTTCCTCCGGGCTTTCACACAAATCGTTAACAATTAGTTGATGAATACTCATTAAGCTACCTAAAGGCGATCGAATTTCATGGGATACCCTGCCCAAAAAACCAGCTTGAAAACGAGCATATAATAAGGCATTGTAATAAGCAATTTTTGCTTCTTTTAGCTCTTGAGGCAAAGATGTATTTTCATTCATAAGCAGATTTAGGAAAAAAAGTTTTCTATTATGCAAAAAAGATCCTACTTTTATACTAGATTAATAATAAAAAAGTAACCAATTCCATTTTTATGATTTAATCTTAAGTAAGTTTTTGTGATTAAACAAAAATAGGTATTATCATACAAGAGTTGTAACCAAAGTTAAAGCAGTGAGAAAAACATTTTTTGGCGGCTTAGAAAAACTAAAAAATATAGTCAATCGACCCAATGACGATTACGATTCCTTTGAGCAAGAAATGGAAGAAATGATGTCCGAGGAGATGATTGAAGAAGAGGAAGAAGATTCTCAATTATTTGATGAGCCTGTGGCCCCTATTAGGGAAGACGAAGCAGTAGCCCCCCATTCTCCTTTTACCCGTCGTCGCCGTCGTGCGCCTTCTATGGATATGGATAGTAATAGTGATTTAGATATGGAGCAAAACAGAATGTCCAGTCGTTTCCCTAGCAATGTAATTGGATTACCCGGAGTTAACACCACCATGAATGAAATTGAAATTTTTGAGCCTCACACCTTTGAACAAGCATCAGAAGTTATCAACCTTCTTAAACAACAAAGATCTGTTGTTCTTAATCTTAATTTAATGGAATCCTACGAAGCTCAAAGAGCCGTAGATTTTGTCACAGGAGGCACTGCCGCCCTTGATGGTAATTGTGAAAGGGTTGGGGAATCTATTTTTGTTTTCACCCCTAGAAATGTTCAAGTAACCAACTCTAAAGGTAGCTCTAGTGTGGGGAAAAAATCTGAACAGAATGCGGTAGATGATTTTAGCGCCAATGGCTTCTCTGACAGTCTCTGGAGTAATACTCCTCTACCTGATTTATCTTCTCCTTTGGCTCAATAATCGAGTTGAAAATTGTTGTTAACAAATTAAATTATTAGTTACTTATTTATTCTGTGTCTTTTAAATTAGGTGTTATTGGTGGGGGAGTGATGGCAGAGGCGATCATTTCCCGTCTTTTGGAACAAAAAATATATCAAGCAGATCAAATACAAGTAAGTGAACCCCAAACTCAGCGCCGAGAATATTGGCAAGATAGTTATGGGGTTGGCACTACTGATAATAATGGCTTATTGTTTGGGAGTTGTGAGATTTTGTTGTTAGCCATTAAGCCCCAAATTTTTTCGGCGGTGGTGGCTGATTTGGCAGGACAAAATTCTGCCCATTTTCCCCGTTTAGTGATTTCTATTTTGGCAGGTACTTCCCTAAGCAAATTGGAGTCGGCTTTTCCTCAATGTGGCATCATCCGAGTAATGCCCAATACCCCTGCTTTGGTAGGTCAGGGCATGAGTGCGATCGCACCTAATGATAAAGTAAAGGAAGCAGATTTAAACACAGCCCAATCAATATTCAGTGCCATTGGCGAAGTGATTGAAGTACCAGAATATATGATGGACGCAGTCACAGGGTTATCGGGTTCTGGTCCTGCCTTTGTAGCCATGATGATAGAGGCCCTTAGTGATGGGGGAGTGGCGGTAGGCTTACCCCGTGCCATCGCTACCCAACTGGCATTGCAGACGGTGCTAGGTACCGCAGAATTGATCAAAACCAAAGAGTTACATCCTGCGGTATTAAAAGATCAAGTTACTAGCCCTGGGGGTACTACCATTGCAGGGGTTTCCCAGCTAGAAAAAAATGGTTTTCGTTATGCTCTCATCGAAGCGGTAAGAGCGGCAAAACATCGCTCTCAAGAGTTAAATCAAGGATAATCAGTTCGATAAACCCTCTACCTTTGGAGGGCTGACTGATTCTTAAATTTGCTCATTGCTTAATTTTTGTTAATCTCCATAGTCAACAAATCTTAAAATATTAGATAATGGAAGGGGAACAAATATTTAAGATTGGCAATAACCATATTATGAGTGAAAAAGATAATTTTGCAGGTGGATTTCTTTTGGGGACGATTATTGGTGGTGTGGTCGGTGGTGTCATCGGTGCGATCGCATCTAAGAAAGTTAGTCAGCTAGGACAAAATGCAGATAATGAACCCAACTTTAACTCCAATGGTTTTCTAAACAATAATGAAAATATCGAAACAGCCCGAATGAGTTTAGAAGAAAAAATTAATCAACTTAATCACGCCATTGACGATGTCAGAGTCACCTTGATTAAAAATTCCGAATTAGAAGCTGAAAGAAATTAAGCAAATAAAAATTTTATTTATAACCCATAATCAGAATTATTCGCCATACAATTTTATATTCATTATGGGTGCGCAAAATTTGATATATCAGCAGTAATACTTTCTATTGTCATGGCTATTAATAGAGAGTTATAAATTGTAATATCTGGTAGCTAATTATTGAGTTTATTCCTTGATGGACTACTAGATAGTCATCATTGTTAAAATAAAAATATGACCTCTTTTGACGATAATAAGGGTAAAAATTCTTTATTACCATTAATTAATATAATTGATAATGGTGAAAAATTTTTACTTAATCAATTACTCCAGTATAGTCACCAAGAAAATGATCAAGAATGTGTTATTTTTATCAAGGAAAATCGGCAACTGCTCGTTGAAGTATTATCTCAAATAATTATTGATACTATTATTAATGTAGGTAATAGATGCTCATTAAAAACTCTACAAATTTATCTTTTTTATCAAATAAAGAACATAACACCAACAAATTTAATTGATAAAATATATAGGCAAGTTAATTTTGATGTTGTGATCAAAGTTTGTAAGTATTATCGCTACGCTTATTTAGAAATAATTGATCTAGCTATTTTTTATAACTATCAGAAAAATCTATTTAATCTTTTTATTCACAATTTTTTTGATTGTATCGAGATATATTTATCTCAAGAATGGAGCAAAAAACAACAGTATAATTTTAGTTCAAATCTGACCCTTAATGAAGGCATAAAAGATAATTTATCTTTTCTGGAAAGTTTTGATGACGGGATCTTATTATTAGATCAAGATTTTAACCTACTCAACATTAATACAGCGGTAAAAAAACTCTTTGGAATTGAGCAACCAGACAGTCTTTTTTCCCACTTATATCAAGATTATAAACTGAAAATACCTTGGCTAACAGAACTTTTTAAACACTTTACCCAGCAACATAAATCAGAATTTATCTGGCAAAAACAAGTTGATTCTAATCTGGGTTTAATTTGGTTAGAAATTAGAATTATTAAAGTATTTTATGCTGATACCGACTTATTCCATTTTCTAATCATTTGCCGTAATATCGATACCCTTATCCATACTCAACAAAAGTTAGGGGCGATCGCAAATTACAACATTAACGGATTAATGGTAACAGACGAAGAAGGAAAAGTATTATTTTTAAACCCTGCCTGTAAAAAAATATTTGCAGGAAAAGCAAACCAAATGTTTGGTGAATTATTTGGCATTCCCCTCGCCTCCCAAAAATCCACAGAAATCATCATCCCCTATAAAGAAGGAAAAATTTTAACCGTCAAAATGGACGTAACCCCCATCAAATGGGAAAATCAAAAAGCCTATCTCATCACCTTCATTGACATTACCAAAAGAAAAGAAATAGAAGAGCAATTCAAATTTTTACATCAAGCATCAGAACAAAGTCCTGCCTCCATTATGATTACAGATAATACAGGAAAAATCCAATATGTTAACTCCAAATTTGAAACAATTACAGGCTATACCAGAGAAGAAGTCATAGGACAAAATCCACGCATCTTAAAATCAGGGGAAACCACCAAAGAAGAATATCAAAAACTGTGGGAAACAATCTCTCACGGCAAAGAATGGCATGGAGAATTTCATAACCGCAAAAAAAACGGTGAACTTTTTTGGGAAATAGCGTCCATATCACCTATCAAAGATGAATATGGTTTCATCAGTCACTATGTAGCAGTAAAAGAAGACATCACAGAAAAAAAACGTCAAGAAGAATTATTATCTCACCAAGCAAACTACGACTATTTAACAGAATTACCCAACCGTCTATTAGGTATGGAAAGGCTAAAGCAAGAAATAGCCAAAGCCAATCGTAACAACTTATCCGTAGCCTTGATTTTTTTGGACTTAGATAACTTTAAAAATATTAACGACACCCTAGGGCATCAATATGGAGATGAATTATTAATTGTTGTTGCCCAACGACTACAAGAATGTCTAAGAAAAAGTGATACAGTAGCCCGACTCGGAGGAGATGAATTTTTGATCATTATTTCCTCCCTATCATCCCCCTCCCAAGGGGAAATTATCGCCTCCAAATTGCTCTATGCCATGAGAAATTCTTTCACCATAGCAGGGGAGGAAAGATTTATCTCTGCCAGTATCGGCATTACTTTTTATCCCCAAGACGGTGATAATATTCAAAACTTGATTCAAAATGCAGACTTAGCAATGTATGCCGCCAAGAGAAAGGGTAAAAATAATTTCAAGTTTTTTAATTCTCGCATGAATGAAGTTGCCCAGAAAAAAATGCAACAGGAAACTTATCTGCGTCAGGCACTAAAGAATGATGAACTATTTTTAGTGTATCAACCCATTATTGATTTAAAAACAAAAAAAATTGTCGGTGTCGAAAGTTTGATGCGTTGGCACAATAGCATTTTGGGTAATGTTTCGACTATAGAGTTTATCAGCATTGCAGAGGAAACGGGTTTAATTACAGATTTGGGTAAGTGGTTGTTAGAAAGTGTGTGTCAACAGTTGGCTGATTGGCAACAACAGGGTATATATATTTATGCTTCTATTAATTTATCTCCTCGACAATTTAGGGATGTTAATTTGGTAGATATTATCCTTGAGATGACCGAAAAATATCATATTAAACCCCATTATTTAAAATTAGAAATTACTGAACAATTATTAGTAGAAGATATACCTTCGGTACAAGGATTATTGTTTAATCTTAGTCACCTTGGTTTTGAGCTTTACCTCGATGATTTTGGCACGGGTTACTCTTCCCTAAGTTATCTTCGTAAATACCCTTTTAAGGTAGTAAAAATAGATCGTTCTTTTGTTTTGGATATGGAAGAAAGTGATAAGGGAAAAGCATTAATAAAAACCATGATTGCTATGGCATATAATCTCAATTTGTCGGTAATTGCTGAAGGTATCGAAACTATTAATCAATTAAAATTTTTGGAAGCAGAAAATTGTTGTGCTGGACAGGGCTATTTATTTAGTCGTCCACTTTTGGCGGATAATTTATTAGATTTTATTGCCGATAATTTCTAATTAACCTGAGTTCGGGATAACATTTTCTAGGGTCGGCAGGCAATAGGGAATAGGCAATGGGCAATAGTGAAGTGAATATTTTTCACCATTTCTAGGTGTTACATCATGTCCGAGTAATCAGTTGTGGAAAAAAGCGGTTTTGCCCCCTAAATCCCCCAATTTTGGGGGACTTCCCATTGTAAGAATTTATCAGAACTTGATATTATTTAGCAATTTGAAAAACGCCGTAAACCCATATAATTTACCAAGGACTACCGATCATTGTAAAAGGTGCCCAATAAAAAGGATGGGAAAAGTCCTCAGACTTACGAGATATTTCGGGTAATTCCATTAGGGAAATATCAAGATTGGGAGTGATAATTGTATCTCCATCATCACTTTTTCTGGTTTCTCCCTTTAGTAAACTCAATTGTGCTTGACGTAAGGCTTCGGCTTTGATGGTGTGGTTTCTTAATTGACTATAAAAATTAGTCATTAAGGCAAGGGTACCTGTATCGCTCACTTGCCATACACTACCCAAGGCTGTTTTTACCCCTGCTTGTACTGCTAAACCTGCGAATCCTAGTTCCGCCATTTCATTGCCAAAGGCTGTATTACAGGCACTGAGGACTAATAATTCTACTCCCAAATTTTTGAGTCCTAAATTGCGTAATTCCTTCAAGTTGAGGCGATCATTATAGAGTTGAATAAAACTACTATCGATTTCTCTGGTGTTAAATTCTCCATGGGTGCCAAAGTGGACGATACCATGGGTGTTTTCGTTTAAATTTCGGCGAATATTATCGAGGGTAAAGCTATCACTGGCAAATAAATCCTGTCTGAGATTATCATCTCCCTGCCATACCCTTGAGATGGTTGGTAATTCTACTCCTGCCGCAGGTAGGGGGGTAATGGATTGATCTTCAAAGGTTGATGCACCCATGGCTAATAAGCTGCGATCGCCTACAGGACTATATTCATTATCATTAAGATTAATACTAGGAGTAAGGGAAAGACTATACTTTTCGACTAGATATTCCTCACTTTTTTGATCATATAAAACCGCTAAAGGCAAAAAACGCATCTCATTGGGCAACATGAAAACTAAATTTTCAATTTCTCGCTCAACCAATAACCCCTCCAAAGGCTCTATCAACCATTGATAAATCTGGGTAGCATCCGCCCTGTAGTCGTCACTCAAATTAAAAATATCAGCAACATTTGACCATAAATTATTAACCGAATTAGTAACCTCCTCCCGAGTTATAGGCACCACCACCCGTAAAGGCTCACCCTCTGCGGTAATAATTAAAATATCCAATTGAGTATCTTCTACCCTATCTAGTCCTACCACAGGAGAGACATTGGGAATGTCATCAACCACCCTGCCAAACTCATTGGTTTTTTGAGCTTCCCGTCTTGCCATATCCTCATCCAAACTAGAGGGTTGATAATTGGGAGGAGTAAAACTGACATAAATAAATCCACTTTTTACCCCCGTCCTATTTTCAATGGTGCTTAATATATCCTTGGCTTGATCAATACTGAGAATTAATAAACTCTCTTGCCCATCAATGGGTATGTTTTCGCCGATGGTTGGATTATAGGAAGTTTGATTATTAATCGGATCAGGATCATTGGATTGTAATACAAAGGAAAGTAACTCATCCCGAGGATCAAGAGGTATGGGTTCAGGCTCAGGTTCGGGTTCCGGTTCCGGTTCAGGCTCAGGTTCGGGTTCGGGTTCAGGCTCAGGCTCAGGTTCAGGTTCGGGTTCAGGCTCAGGCTCAGGTTCAGGTTCCGGTTCCGGTTCAGGCTCAGGTTCAGGCTCAGGTTCAGGTATTTCAATATCAAAAGAAACATCTATCGAACCCCCTGCAATTCCTACCACAATGATAGGTTCAGTAATAATCTCAGGGGAGTTGCCAACTTCTGGAATCCTTGCCAATCCTGCATTAATAGTTCCCCTTGTGCCATTGCTTGAATCCGCAATTAAAGCACCGACATTCACATCAAAACTAAAATCTTCTGGTACTGGATTACTCCATTTAATGGAAATATTTCCCCCAGTACCACTTACCCCAACGGTTCTAATACTACTATCAGGATCAAAGCTGGTGGTTTCTAATACTCTGAAGGTAGAGCCTGTGGTAACTGCGATATTTCCTGCAACACCATCAAAGGAACTAGCATCAATGGCATCAACCACAATACCATCAGGTGCATTGAGAGTTATATTTCCTGCCTTCCCTCCCCCAAAGGAAACGGAGGATAAATCACCAACGTTAATACTATTTTGACTATTGATATTAATGTTACCCGTATTGCCACTGGCATTGGATGCGATGGAACTGGTGGTAACGGCATTATTGGCGTTTAAGTTGATATTACCTGAACTCTCGGAACCAGAGGATAAGATAGTTGCGGTGGAAATGGTGCCTTGGGATGCTTTGATGGTTATTCCTCCTGCATTGCCATCAAATGTACTGGATAAAATATCTCCTGTTTGAATGTTTCTAAATCCCTGAAGAGTGATTGTGCCAGAATTACCCAATCCATCCGTTTGTTGAGTGCTAATATTGCCCGTCTTTATGTCATTACCAGAATTCAGGGAAATATTACCTGCATTACTTTGAAAAGAAGGAGTATCTGCCACCACATCCAAGGTGGTGATATTGCCCCCTGCACTTAGTTTTATATCCCCTGCAAATTGACTTCCTGAAGTATCAAGGATTTGGGTATTAATTTGTTTGGTAGCTTTGATGGTAATGTCTCCCCCATCGGTAAATAAATCTATCTTGCTAGTGACATTGACACCGTCCAAAGTTATGGAACCACCGCTGAGGGCAAGGGATGAACCAGTATTAATATTAATGTTGCCGATACCGTTATTGTTGGTGTTGCTATTAAAGATTAAACTCAAGGGTTCTGATACGGAAAATGGCTCAATTCCCCCATTAAAATTTATATTCCCTGCGGCGTTGAGGGTAAGGGTTCTACTTGCTGAAAGAGAATAAAAGAGAATGGCATCATCATTCCAAGTGATATTCCCTGTCTGACTTCCTCCTATACCTGTGGAAATGGTGACATCGCCGTCACTCAAGGCAGTTTGAATTAGTGTGACGGGTAAAACGGCATTATCATCCTCGGCGACAAAGGGATTAAAAGGATTGATGCCTGAAACGTCGGAATCGGCATCGTTAGTGATGGTAATATCAAAGGGATCTATTAACCATTCTCCCCCTTGTCCGTTGAAAGCTCGAATATTGGGAACTGAGGTAATACTAAAACTTCTCAAACCGCTGGTTTCAATGAATCCCCCATCCCCTGCCATGGTGCCTCCTGTGGCGCTGAGGTTGCCATGGATACGGGCGAACTCTTGGGCAAAGATGATAATTTTACCCCCATCTCCTTGGGTGGTGGCATTGGCAGAGATGTTTGAATCTGGGCTGATGTAGGTAACGGAGGCGTTGGGGATAGTACCTTGCCCCATCATATCTCCCCCTATTCTGATGTTACCGCCCCCTGTTTGTCCGTCGGCGGTTATGGTAGAGGCGATCGCCCCTACATTTTTTCCTAAGATGGTTATATCTCCCCCCATACCTTCACTGTTGTTGGTGGAGATGGTTCCCGAGGCGATCGCACTTCCTTGCCCTTGGGGAATTAAACTCTCATTTACCCTCACTTGTCCATTATCTACCCTCACCCCATCCACATCTTTTCCTGTGAGCAAAGAGGGCAAATCTTGGGGACTGAACCCTAACAAATTTCCTCTCTCATCGGTAGGTAAATCAAGCTCTAAACTCAAGAAACTACCTTCAGGGGTTATTTTTATCCTCGAAGTGCCTTCCACCGCCTGTATATTAATTCTGCCCCCTGCGGTTTCTATGACACCTGCATTAATGACATTGCCCCCCATCAGGCTCAGATTTTGCCCGGCCCCAAGGGTTAAATCTCCCTGATTGATAATACTACCGATGTTATCTTGATTGAAAATAAAACTATGGGGATTACCCCACAAATTTTGATACTCATTGGCACCCACAGCACTAAAAATCCCATTGCCAAAACCGATACCCGTGGCGGTGGTAGCGCTAAAGTCCGCAGGTACATTCAAACTTGCCCCCTGCCCAAAAATAATCCCCGCAGGATTCATCAAAAACAGGTTAGAGTTGCCCCCCACTACCTGCAACAAACCATTTATTTGCGAAGGATTACCCCCCGTAATGCGGGTGAGGATATTTTGAATGTTGGGGTTGGTGAGAAAGGTGGCGATTTGCTCGTTAGTTAAGCCAAATTCTTGGAAGCTATGAAATAAATTTTTGCCATCCCCCGACAGGGTTTGACCATTGATCAAGATATTGTTACCATCTACCGTAATATTAGTGTCTGTGGTGCGATCGATTATTATTTCTTGACTATAAACCAGACGAGGATGGAAGATTACCAATCCTGACAACAGAGAAACCATCAAACCCCATGTTTTTACCATCATAGTTTTAGCCTACAAAGAAAAATAAGATTAATTATTGGGGGCAGGGAATGGGAAATAGTTTTCGATTTATTTCCCCCTTATTAAGGCAGGGGGGATCAAAACCCTGCTTTACCAAACCTGATATAAATAGATTGTTGCCTAGAATTTTAACACTCAAATTTTGGCACGGTGTAAATGTTTACAAAAAGTTTATGAAATCCTCTCAAATAGTAGTTTTTGGTAGTGTCAACATCGATTTAACCGTAACTGTTTCCCATCTTCCCCAATCAGGAGAAACCCTCAAAGGAAATAATTTCACCATCTCCGTCGGTGGTAAAGGGGCAAATCAAGCCATTGCCCTTAGTCGTTTGGGTACCCCTACGGCTTTTATCGGGAGGGTAGGGAAAGATAATTGGGGCGATCGCATCCTAGAAGAATTACATCAGCAAGGAGTCAATATCGATAAATTCAGTCAAGATGTCCAACACCCCACAGGCACTGCCATGATTACCGTCGAGGAAGAAACAGGAGAAAATCAAATTATCATTATCTCTGGGGCTAACGGAGTGGTAGGTACAAAAGAACTATTAGATCTGACGAATCTTCTGCCCCATTGTCGTTACTTACTATTACAGTTAGAGATTCCCCTCCCCGTAGTCTTAGAAGCCATCACCCTCGCCAAAAAGCACCATGTACCTGTGATTTTGGATCCTGCCCCTGCCCATACCCTACCCCATGATATTTACCAAGACATTAGTATTATCACCCCGAATGCGATCGAAGCCAGTCAATTAGTAGGTTTTGAAGTGCAAACCCAAGCCCAAGTAGAAAAAGCAGGGCAATGGTTTTTGGATAAAGGAGTGCAAACAGTCATCATCACCATGGGTGCCGACGGAGTATATTGTGCATCCCATCATGAGCAGTTTTGGTTATCCACTCCCCCTGTTACAGTTGTGGACACCGTAGGGGCAGGAGATGCCTTTAATGGTGGTTTAGCCACCGCCTTGGTTAACAATTATTCCCTCGAAGAAGCCGTAACCTGGGGTTTAATTAACGGTAGTCTTTCTGTTACCCGTAAAGGTGAATTTCCCACCCTCTCCGAATTTCAACAATGGTTAAAAGACAATCTTAACCATCAGTAGCATTGCCCACCATCATATCTTCTCAACACACCCAAATATTTATCCAATGTTTTATGCCATTAAAAGCCAGGCAGATAGTAGAAATTGCCAAAAGTATTGATAAAATGAACAAAAATTAATATTTGCCATGAGTTTAGATATACTAACCCTTGCAGAAATATCCATAGAAAAAAACCTCGAACAATTCCTGATAGTCTTATCAGTTTCCTTGGCAGTAGCCACCATCTCTCGAGTGTTTATCTGGTTCAAACAAATTCCCTATACCCTACTATTGGTAATAGTTGGACTAGGTTTAGCCCTCGTAGATATTCGGCTAGTCAACCTTTCCCCAGAATTAATTCTTGAAATCTTCTTACCCCCATTACTCTTTGAAGCCGCTTGGAATATTCGCTGGAAAGACTTAAGAAATAATCTCACCCCCATCATTCTCCTTGCCGTTGTGGGAGTCATTATTTCCGTCGCCAGTGTATCCTTCGCCCTCAGTTACTTCACCACCATCTCTCTGGGCACAGCCCTATTAGTGGGTGCCAGTTTATCCGCTAGTGATCCCGTTTCTGTCATTGCCCTTTTCCGAGAATTAGGCACAGGAAAAAAACTCACCACCATTATGGAAGGGGAAAGTTTGTTTAATGATGGGGTTGCCGTGGTTGCCTTTGCTTTATTGGTAGGTATCCCCCTTGGCAATGAAAGCATATCCATTACCGATTCTATCGTTCAATTCTTTACCTTTGTCGGTGTTGGTATTGGGGTTGGTTTTGTCATTGGTTTTGGTATCTCCTACCTTACCCAACGGTTTGACTTACCCCTAGTAGAACAATCCTTAACCCTTGTGTCCGCCTATGGTGCTTATCTTATCACCGAAAGTTTAGGGGGTTCAGGGGTAATTGGAGTCGTTACTGTGGGTTTAATATTAGGTAACTTTGGCTCCAGAATCGGCATGAACCCTCGTACGAGGTTAAGTGTGTCAGAGTTTTGGGAATTTTTAGCATTTTTTGTCAATTCTATCGTCTTTTTGTTAATTGGAGATCAGATCGATTTTCCCGTATTATTAAATAGCTGGAAATTAATTTTAGTGGCGATTCTTTCTCTTATAGGAAGTCGTTTTGTAGCGGTATTTTTACTATGTAGTATTAGTAACTTAATTACCGTTGATAAAATCAATTGGCGAGAACAACTTATTTTATGGTGGGGCGGTTTACGAGGCTCTGTATCCGTTGCCCTAGCCCTCAGTGTACCAGTAATCTTATTGGATAGACAGGAGGTAATCGGCACGGTTTTTGGAGTGGTATTATTTACCCTTTTAGTACAAGGATTAACCACCAAAACATTTTTACAAAAACTTAATTTGGTAGGAGATCAAAACATTAAACAAGAATATACTGAACTCCTTGCCCGTAGAACTGCCTTAAACAAAGTTTTGGAATACATGAATGGTATTCCCATTAGTACGATGCCCGAGATTGAACCTGATTTTTATAACTATGAAAAAAATTTGATTCAAGGTCAGTTAAACAGTATTCAAGAAAAAATTACCGATTTACAAAACCTAAATCCTGAATTTAAAAATGTATCCATGCAAAAGCTAAGGGATAATTTAATCTCTGTGGAAGCAGATACCTATGCCGATTTGATTTTGACAGGGGAGTTAAACGAAAATTTATCTCCTGTAGTCCAAGAAATTATCGCCAAACAAAAAGGCGAATAGGATTTCATACTTGAGTTTGGGATAAAATTTTCTAGTAGGGTGGGCATTGCCCACCATTTGATAATTTGTTGTTTAAAGTAACTATTTTGTTGAAAGTTCATCCAATTCCGATAAAGTAGTAATGTGATAACCCCGATGTAGTAATTTAGGAATAACCATATCAAGGGTAGAAACTGTCCTCATGCCCCAGTCATCAGTATCATGGAGGATGATAATATCTCCAGAAGAAGCATTAAATAAAATGTTTTGAATGACCCAACCAGAGGAAGGAATATTAGTGTCAAAGGGAAAAATTGAACCCAATGCCACTTGGTAGCCATGGCGATGGGCGGTGTTAATCATATTTTTGTTGTACCATCCCGAAGCAGGGCGCAACCATCGGGGTTGATAATATTCTGAGATGGTTTCATGGGCCGTCAAAAGTTGTTTTTCAAATTCTTCGTCGGTTAATTTGATACTGGGAAAGTCCTCGGTTAGATGATTAGCTAATCCGTGACCATCATTAACTATTTGTTGTATGATTTCTTCGTTACCTTCTATGTTATTACTAATGACAAAAAAGGTTGCTTGGACTTGATATTTTTTTAGTATTTCTAATATTTTTGGGGTTGTTTTTGGGTCAGGAGAATCATCAATGGTGAGGGCAATAATTGGCTTATCAGTTTCTTTAAAATAAATTACTTCGGGTAAAAAGTAGTTTGGAATTGATAATAACCAACGAGGTTGACAATAGAATAGATAAAATATAAAAGAAAGAACAATAAATGTAATAGTTGGTAATAAAACAAGTTTATTCGTCAAAATAGTTTTCATCTTTCAAGGATTAAGCTGATACTGACATTGACACTCCCACCGACAAATCAAAGATTATGTCGGGGGATTCTTGATTCACAGACACTTAACTAGCTTAGTCAAATTACTTTGGCTAAACCCCGTCAGTACGTCTCCACAAGCATTTTGACTCACGGTATGTCCTACCGCAATTAATCCTCTATTTCTAATTACCTCTGCACTAACCACATCTCTTGGTGCGGTATAACCGCAATACTGGCAACTATGTACTCTCTGATTCAAATGCTTTTTGCCCGTGTGAGTACCACAGTTACTACATTCTTGGGATGTACCATTCTTGTCAACTTTCAGATAAAACTTACTTCGTTTCCAGCACACATATGGCAATATTTCATTAATAAACTGCCCTATACCCGAGTCCAAAGATTGCTTTCTCACAATCCCTCGACTCCAAGAAACAAAATTTATATCCTCCACAAAAATGTTGTCAGTCAAATCACAGAGGTAATTTGCTAACTTAAAATGCAATCACGGCGAGTGTTAGCTACTTTTTCATGGATTTTTGCTATCTTGTTTTGGAGTTTTAACCAATTATTAGAGCCTTTAATCTTATGTTTTAAGCGTCTTTGTAGCAATTTAAGCTGACTCTGTGCTTTTAACAAAAACTTAGGGGCTTTGATTAACTCTCCTCTATCTGTAGCAATAAATGATTCTATCCCTGCATCTATCCCTAAACTAACTTTTCCCACAGGCGCATCAGGACAAGATTCTTGAGATTGAAAAGCAATCATCAGATAATAACCTGTTGCTTTTTTCACAATACGAGCTTGTTTTGGCTCAAATCCGGTAGGATAATCTCTTGACTGTTTAATTCTTAACCAGCCTAATTGTGGTAACTTAACCTTGCCTTCCCCTAAACAATTTTTTAGCATGGCAGGGAAAACAAAACTTAAAGTGTGCTTTTTAAAACGGGGAAAACCAAAACCTTTAGCTTTCATATCAGAAAAAGCTTTGTCTAAAGTTTTCAGAGTCTGTTGTAATACTTGAGCATTAACAGATTTTAAGTCTGGGTTAGTTTTCTTGGCAATGGTTAAGTTTTTGCTTGGTTATTGTAATTAGGATATGGTGCGTTAGCGGGGATTATATACTCAGCAAATAATGAACAACGATCAACCAGTGATTTACGGCTGTTATACCAGTGCTTACGTTCAGCTAAAGCGTAATTATAAACCGACTTACAGACACTCAAAATGTGTTCCACTTCTTGAGTTTGTTGTCTATTTAGTTTTAGCCTGAACTGGTAAGTTAAGGTAATCACTGGTTATTAGCCAACATTGTTTGTTACTCTAATACTATAACAAATTGTATATAATGTTAATGACTAGAGAAAAATTATTGTTGGTTAGGTTAACTGATGATGAAAAAGCAAGACTGGCGAAATTTGCCAAGTCTAAGCAAGTAAGTATGTCAGAGGTGATTCAAGATTACTGTAAGCAATTACCCGAAGTTGAAGAAAAATAAATACTCGCTGTCGCTCGGTTTCTTGGTTGCTCAAAATTCATCTCCCGTTGATTTGAAGTGTGTGTTTTTTTGCTGTCAAATTCAACGGGAGTCCTCTTTTGAGATTCAAGATAGTATATTTACTTAACAGTCTTCCTAATTATTTAGAGATAACTTATATTGGTGGGCAATGCCCACCGCAGTTAACACCGTGAAAACCGATAAATTATTCTATCGTATCTTTTTAAATCAACCTTCTTTAATCTCTGAATTAATACCAGAGATACCAGTCAATTGTCAATTTGACTATAGTGCGCCTGTGGTAAAGGAAAAAGAATTTCGTCTCGATGGATTGTTAACACCCATGGAAGATGAAAATATACCTTTAATATTTCTCGAAGCACAGATGCAGAAAGATAGGGATTTTTATAGTCGTTATTTTGGAGGAATTTTTATCTATCTTCATCAATATAGTATTACTAGAAATTGGCGAGGATTATTAATCTTAAATAAACGTAATCAGGATTTGGGTTGTGAAATTCCCTATCAAGATTTACTCAATAATAGAGTACAAAGATTATTTTTATCAGACTTATTAACCAAGGAAAAATTAAGCCCTAATTTAGCGTTACTAAAATTAATTGTTACCCCCAAAAAAGAAGCCATATCAGAAGCAAATAAAATTTTAGCTAGTACCACGAATCAAGAAGAATTTAACTTAAGATTGGATTTAGTGGAAGCTATACTGGTAAATAAGTTTCCCAAGTTAACTATTGAGGAGATACAAAAAATGATCAATTTAAGAGAAGCAGATATTACTCAAACTCGTTTTTATCAACAAGTGCTGGAAATTGGACGCACAGAAGGAACACAAATAGGGGAAATTAATATGGTTATTCGTCAGTTGAATCGGCGTTTTGGTAACTTATCTCCTGAATTACAAGACCAAATTCGTAACCTCCCTATTACTCAACTAGAATCATTAGGAGAAGCCTTATTAGATTTCCAAAGTATCATTGATTTAGAAAATTGGTTAACGGAGAATACTGAAAATTAATATTTTTTATTATCTGAATCAGCTAAAAATAATCTTCTTCTTCTAAGGATTGATGGTCGTACAATTCTTCCAATTTTTGATGACTGAGGCGACGGGATACCCGACGATATTTTTTTGTGTTTAATTTGGGTTCGGTGTAAACTTTTCCAGAATCTTTGACCATTTTTTTTACGCTAGATTCTGTATCACGGGTTTGGGCTATTTTTTCTTCTTGGGCAAGGATTTCGTCTAAAAATCTCAGATAATATTCATATCTTTCCCATTCTCCTTTTACTATACATTCTGGTTCTTCTTGGTGTAAACAGTCATTAAATTTACATTGCCCTTGACTAAGTCTGTGTCTGGCTTCGGGAAAGTAGTTAATCAAATTTTGGGAGTTGCAATCAAAGTCTGGTTGATTAAATCCCGGACTATCGGCTATGTAGCCTCCTTGGGGCATTTCAAATAATTCTACGTGGCGGGTGGTGTGTCTGCCTTTTTGTAGTTTGCCTGATACTTCGCCGATGCGGATGTCTAGTTGGGGAATGAGGAGGGAGGTTAAACTAGATTTTCCCACTCCGCTAGGCCCTGCAAAGATGGTGATTTTATTTTTTAAGGCTGTTTTAATTTCTTCTATTCCTTGATTATTTTCTACACTAAAAAAGTATGGTTCATAGCCCCATAATTTTAATTTTTCTTCCCATTCTTTTTGTTTTTCTTGGGTTATTAAATCAGCTTTATTTAGTCCTAATAATAGTTTTAAATTAGTGGATTCTGCTTTGACTAAAAAACGACTGAGTTGGACGGGATCTAAGGTTGGCTCTTCGAGGGCAAAGACTAATAATATTTGGTCTGCATTGGCGATGGGAGGGCGTTGTAGTTCTGTCTTACGGGGGGTTACAGAGGCGATCGCCCCTCGTTCAAATTCTGTGGATTTTACATAAATGCGATCGCCCACAAGGACATTTTGACCAATTTTTTTTAGACGAGTAGGACGGGTACAAAGTAGAGTCTGCCCTTCATCAAGGCGTACTTGATAAAAGTTTGCTTGTACTGCCATGACAGTTCCAATTTTGGGATCAGTTTCAGTCATAAAAACTACTTAAGACTTAACCAAGAGGGCAAAATAATCATCCAAGGGAGTAATAGATTGTATCTCATAACCCTCCATTTTGAGACTATTTGGCACTTGTTCCACAGGTTCACCACCATCGAGCCAAATTTCTAATAGTTGCCCCGAGGGCATTTTTTCCAATTGTAACTTACTACGAATAAAGTTTAGAGGGCAAGGTGTTCCCCTCAAATCTAATTTATTATCGGTCATTTTTTGTTATTTGCTACCGTGTAAAGTTAATTTTTATTTGAAAAAATAGTAATTATTAAGCCCATTTTATAAGCTATTTGAAACTTAAATAAAACTCATGACTAATAATTTTTTTAGGCAGGAGTATCACTCCAATCATCCTCACTCCAATCAATCTCCTCGGGATTGCAAGATATTTCGCCATTATCTTGACTTTCTATCCATTCATTCCAATTATCAATATTATCAGGGCTAACAGCTTCGGCAGTGGCATTATTTTCACTCTCATTCAACAAATCTCCCCAGTCTTCCTCCGTGGCACTTTCACCCGAAGAATCTACCGTGGCAAAATCATCATCTTCATCAGAAAAAAGCGAATCAGCTTCCTCCTCATCCATGGCAACATAATCATTGACATAGTTATTCTGGGAAGTATTCTCTTCTTGAGTAGGAGAATCTTGAATTACCACATCATCCACCCAATTCTCCTCGATGGCATCCCCTTCAAAACTATCTTCAAAATCATCGTAACTATGCTCCTCCACATCATCAGGGGATATGATTTGGGTAAATTCATCCTCGGTAGTTTCTTCAAAATCATCAAATTCCATAGAAGAAACAGCAGGATTTTCTTCCACACCAAAATCCTCAAAGTCTTCTGGTATATCGCTAATATATTCTTGTTTTAAATCTTCTGCAGGAGGCTTACTATGACCAATTTTGAGAGGCTCAAGATTTACATTCCCCCCCGACATAATCTCAAAAGCCTGAAGCAAGGTTTCCCTATTTTGTTCCCAAGTTTGATGAATTTCTTTTACTTGTTTGTGGTGAAAATTGATCACTGACTCATACTCAGAATTTAATAATTCAGAGTCTATATGATCATGGGAACCTTGAATTAAATTGATTTTTTTGGTAACAGAATAGGTTTGATTATCAGTTTTTAAAGATGTTTTTACTTTAATTTCTAAGCTATTACTAAGGGCAACTAAGAGAGCTTTCTTATAGTCTTTTTGATTTAGGGCTTCATGTATTTGTTGAGAGCTATCCATATTAAAAAGTATTAAATATTAGGAGTTTTCTTGTAGCAAATTGAACATAGTTTGTAAACTTTGAATATTTTGTAATATTCTTTGGTTGGCATTTTCTACCTCTTGAAAATGCAATTGTTTTATTTGATCACTGTTATTATTACCGTCCAATGATTCTCCTAATTCGTGTTCGATTTCGTTTTCTAAGAGATTAACGGTACTACGAAAATTGCCATCTTGAGATGAACTGGTTACAATTTCTATTTTTAATGCTTCTGACATGGCGATCGCCATTGCTTGATCAATGTCACCATCTCTAATTTTTCCTTTAACTTCTTCAATTTTGCTCATATCAAAGAGACTACCTTATAAATTTTCTTTCCAATAGCTTAACTGATAAACAAAAATAATTTTACCAAAAATCTGTGACTCGATAATTTAATTCTGCCAACATCTGTCGTAATAAAGGTAAACTCAAACCAATTACATTACTATGACAACCAACAATTTTATCAATCAAAAAACCGCCCCTACCTTCGAGGGCAAAACTTCCAGCGCACTTTAAAGGTTCTTCTGTCGCCACATAAGCCCGAATAGTATCATCATCTACATTGGCAAAATAAACCTCCGTGATACCACAACGAATTACTTTTTTATCCTGCCGAAGGTCAAATAAAGCATGACCAGTGTATAACTTTCCCACATTACCCCTCATCTGCCGCCAACGATGAAACGCCTCCTCCTCATTCTCGGGTTTGCCATAGATTTCGCCATTGACAGCCAAAACAGAATCACATCCCAATACCAATCCATGATCATGATTTTCGACCACTGTTAAGGCTTTATTTTCTGCCAAGGTATTAACGAGGTTATGGGGATTGAGTAAGTCAATGAGGGATTCATCATAGTTACTGACTTCCACTTGGGGATTAATCCCAATCATTTGTAACAATTTTAGACGAGCCACAGAGGCAGAAGCAAGGATAAATTTAGTCATGGGAAATAATGGATAATTGAAAATATGGGGCAATGAGGGGTTAAAAAATGTTACCCCTACAACAAACGTCAAATTAGTAAGATGCCAAACTAAAGGAATTGGCAACGATTCTAAATAATTCGGAAACGTTATCCCAACGAGATTCCTTGGTGGAAATATTGAAGGTAAATAATTTACCGTTGTTGGTAACGACACTAGCAAGATTATGACGATATTGATCTTCCCCTAGTTTGACTCGGTATTCTAGGATGTAATAGTCTTTGCCATCCACTTCTCTTTTGTCGGCGGAAATCAATTCGGCATTTCTACCAGAGTCTTGATTTTGATTAACCATTTTCATAAAACGATAACCCACATCCGTAGGACTACCTAAATCGGATAAATCTTTGTTTTCGTTAACTTCACTAATAATGACACTTAGGTTTTCGGTGCGCTCGATAAAATCTCGATAAACCACATCAACTCCGTCGGAGGCGTTTTGAACTTCCACAGGCATCCAACCATTGGGGTATAAAAACTGGTAGCCGTCAATGGCATCGGTATAACGTTGTAATCCTGACATACTGGCAGAGCAGGAGGCTAGGGTGAAGGTGACGGCAATTAATAATAGGGAAATTAGGCGCTTTATCATAATTCTCTTGTTTAAAGTATTTTGTTTTATTCTCCCATGAAAAACTGTGATTATCTTATAAAAAGCTCGATCGCTATTTAGTTTCGATGGTGGTGATACCGTGGGCGCACATTTTTGTTACCCATAGTTCTAGGTTAGGATCGTTAATTTGTTTTTGGATGATATTTTTGATTTCGTTGGCTTGATCTTCGTTTTCACAGAGGGCGAAAACAGTAGGACCAGATCCTGACATCATAGCACCGAGGACGTTTTGCTTTTTGAAACTGTTGATTAGATTTTCTACTTCGGGATATTCTGGCAAAACGCTTTTTTGGAGATCGTTGTATAACAAGGCTCCTATTTGTTTTGAGTTACGATGGGCGATCGCCCTTACCAATTCTCCTGAATGTACAGCGTGGGTGCGCTGACTGACTCCATGGCTATCTTGGACATAGAGGTCGTGGAATTGTTCTCGATAAGTTTTGTAGGCCCAAGGGGTGGATACGCTAATATTGCTATATTTGGCGAGGATAACCCAGATGTTATCGAGGTCTGGTAGGGGTTCTATTTCTTCCCCCCGTCCAGTGGCGATCGCCGTTCCTCCCGCAATACAAAAGGGTACATCAGAGCCTAAATAGGTAGCTAGATCCCTTAATTCTGGTTGGGTTAAACCCAATCCCCACAAAAGATTAATCCCCACCAATACAGCGGCAGCATTGCTCGAACCCCCTGCCAAACCAGCGGCGACGGGGATATTTTTTTGTATGTGAATATCCAATCCGCCAAAATTTCGGGCTGGGGTAGGATAATTAGTTTGCATCAACTGCACCGCTTTGTAGGCTAAATTGGTGTTATCGAGGGGGACTTGGGGATTTTGACAAAAAAGTCGGGTTTCTTCTTTTCCATTAGCTCTGATGTCGATAACGTCTCCTAGGGCGACACTTTGCATAATCATTACTAATTCATGGTAGCCATCGGGGCGATCGCCAATAATCTCTAAATGAAGATTAATTTTAGCAGGGGCAAATAGAGAATAAGATTGCATAGATACTAAAAAAAATTAATAAGTAGGTAGTATTGAAAAATTGAAGTGACTAGGTTTGCTGGTGACTGGTTGCAGGTTTAATTTCTCTAAATAGAATGTGATCTATCAAAACATTGAAACCATTGCCCATTCCTAGCCTTAAGCAAAAAATGTTATCCCGAACTCAAGTTATTTTAACCTGATACCTAACACCCGATACCTGATACCTTAATTTTTATTGTCAATTACTTTATGGAGCATAGGGGATTTGAACCCCTCACCTCTGCGGTGCGATCGCAGCACTCTACCAAATGAGCTAATGCCCCAACTAAAAAGCCATCTATAAGTATAGATCAAAAATTAAGCTCGTGCTAATACTTCATTCACCAAATCTAAATCCAACTCTGCCAAATAATCCACACACCAATCGGCTTTACGGTGAAGCATATGGAAAGGATAGGTATGGGTAATACCAACTACCTGCATTTGAGCATTTTTTGCCCCCTCAATTCCTGCCGGGGTATCTTCAATTACTAGACAATTATTCGGCTGAAGATCCAAATCAGGATACTTCTGATTTAATTTATCCATCGCCAAAAGATAACCATCAGGATGGGGTTGACGGGCTTTGACATCCTCCCCCGTGACGATAACATCAAAATATTCTTTGATTTTCGCCTTATCCAAAATAAACTCTACCTCCCCAAGAGAAGCCCCCGTAACCAAGGCAAGGTGTAAACATTTTTCGGGCATTTGACGAATAAAACCGATCACCGTTTCATAAAGGGGAATTTGTTCCATCCCTTCCATAATTAAACGATAATCTTGGGCTTTTTTGAGAGCTAATCTATCGATATAATCATCGGTTACGACCCTGCCTTTTTTTTCTAAAATATCTTTGAGACAAAAACGATCGCACCTACCAAAACACAAGTCATAATAATCATCCCCTGAAGGTCTTAAATTTTCATTGATTAATAAATCATTAACTAATTGCCGATGGATATTTTCATCGTTAATGATTACACCACTAAAATCGAACAAAAGTGCCTTCAAATTCATGTAAAATAACTGTTTATTGAAAATAAAAAATAATTAAGACTTGATAAAAAATATATGATTATATTTCAAAAGGTTGAATAATCCAACAATCTGAGGGAGTAACACTATGATAATAGTCGGGCTGGAACTGAGCATGGGATTTTTGCCAAATTACCGCCGTATCTACTTCTACTTCATACTCTTGAATTAATTTATTTTTGATAGCTTTTAGAGTTATCCCTGTGTCCACCAAATCATCTACTAACAAAATTTTACCATAGGGTTTTTGAACCCAAGAAAGTTCGCCGATGATCAACTCCTCTTGCTGATGATTGCTTTCAGAATAACTTTTAGTGGCAATTACCCCCAAAGGAATCTGAAAACGACGGGAAAGATAATCCCCTAGATAATATCCTCCTCGGACAATGGCGATCGCCTGAGTATAAGATTGATGATTATTAATCATAGCCTGAGCTACAGTTTCACAACAACCCCAAAACTCTTCCCAACCACACACTAACTGTTTTTCTTGATTTTTTTCCATAAACTAACTCTGTTTTAAACAATTATCGCAAACACCGCAACGAAAGGAAGAAGAAATATTATGATCAAAAGCCCTTAGTAAAAAAGCCCAACGACAATTTTTGGTGATTAAATATTGTTTCATTTCCCTAATCAACTGCTTTTCGTAGATAATCATTTCCTTGATTACCCTTTGAGGACGATTTAATTTTAGTTGATAATGAAAAGGATCTAACCAATGCAATTGTTTTCCTGTGGTCAAAATCCCTAAACAGAGTTGATTTTGTTCTGATATGGAGTAAACAGATTGGGAAGATAAATTTTTGACTAACTTTTCTGTTTGTTGATAATAATCAAGGGTTTTGGTCAAGAAAAAAGAGCGCATTTGTCTATCGGTAGGATCTAACAATCCAGTACATTCACTGATGATGCTTAAACTATGGCAAATGTTTCCATCCCTTCCTCCTCTGCCAATTTCTTGGAGATAATCGGCAAGATAAGGAGGTACTTGATAGTGAACTATCCAGCCCAAATTTTCTTTATTGATGCCCATACCAAAGGCATTGGTACACACCACAAATTTAACTTTTTCTTCTAACCAATCCTTTTCAATTTTTCTCCTTTGTCCACTGGGCAAACCTCCGTGATAAAAATAGTTTTGATGACCTTGTTTGGTTAACCAATGGGAAATATTTTGAGCTTCTTTTCTGGTTCGAGTGTACACTAAGCCACTGCGGTTTTGATGTTGATTGAGGAAGTTAATTAGTTGTTTTTTCCTCCCTTTGGGTGTCCATATCTGTTTTATTTTGAGGTGTAAGTTATTACGATAGGGATTGAGGATAAATTTTTTTGGTTTTCTTAGTCCGAGGGTATCACTAATGATTTTTTGAGTCGTAATGTCTGCTGTGGCGGTAAAACAGGCGATCGCCATTACCTGATTTTTTTTCAGCTTCATTAAACTAGGGCGGATGCTCCCCAAACGGGTATAACTAGGGCGAAAAGTTTTTCCCCACTGAGCCACACAGTGAGCCTCATCAATAATCAAACTATTAATCACCAATGGGGGGGAGCTAATAATTTCCCATATGGGCGGACTCAAAAGGGTTTCAGGGGCTATGTATAATAACTTTAAAGCACCATCTCGCAACTTTTGTAATGCCCGAGTGCGATCGCCCCTGATCATTTCCCCATGGCAAAACTCCGCTGACACCCCCCTTTGCTTTAAATCCTTAACCTGATTTTCCATCAAAGCAATCAGAGGAGAAACCACCACCGTTAAACCTGAGCCTAACAGAGCAGGTAACTGGAAACAGATGGACTTTCCCCCGCCCGTGGGCATCACCACCAGACAATCTTCCCCCGCCAAAAGAGACTCAACTACTTGAGCTTGGGGATAACGAAAATCATCATAACCCCAAATTTGCCTTAATTTTTTTTGCAAAAAATCAGCCATAAAATTCAGGTTGACCAGAGGAAGGTTGAGGAGTATTTTGTGAAGTTCTCAACTGATAAAAAACCCCAAAAACTACCCCAAAAACTACCAACATTATGACAATGGCATATTTATAGCGGTCAAAAAAGCCCTTATCTTGCCTTACTACCGTGACTGCCGATAAATCAGGTTGAGGTAAATTAGGTAACACCGAAGCTAATACCTCCCAAGATAATTCCTTTTGTTTTGGGCTATCTTCCCGATATACCTGACAATGGACTAAACCAATGGTTATATTATCATGACCATTTTTAGTCAGAGCAATTTGTAATAAATTATCAATACTATCTTGCAAAGAAGCCTTACCCTCTAAAATCGGCAAAACTTCTTGATGCCAATATTGTTCTACCCTTTCAAAATCCGATAAACCATCAGAGCATAACAATAAAATACAATCCTCATCGGGAATAATTCTTTTGATGTGGGGGTGAATATTTTTGGCATAGTCAGTACCCAGAGCCTGAATTAAAGCCCCTGCTTGAGGATTGCGACTAATTTCTCGATAAAAACTATAACCTAAACGCACTTCCCGAGAAGCCAAGTCATCATCTACCGTCAATTGATGGCAACCCTGCTTGGTAATGAGATAAATACGAGAATCGCCCACATGACCCAAATAAATTTCATGGTCTAAACCCATGGTTAAAACCACTGTGGTTCCCATCCTATCTCGATCTTTACGCTCTTCTTGATTATTGATGGTGGTAATTTGATCATTGGCTTTTGATAAAGCCGAGAGGATTTTTTCTTTATCAATTAAAGGTGTCCAGGTTTGCTTATAGAGGGTATCTTTGAGTTGTTTTTCGTAAATTTGCTTTAACTCTGTTGCTAGGGTGGTTATGGCTAAATTGGAGGCAACCTCACCGCCTTTTTGACCACCTAATCCATCACAAATAATGG
The DNA here is from genome assembly GCA_000317655.1 of Cyanobacterium stanieri PCC 7202. Classification (NCBI taxonomy): domain Bacteria; kingdom Bacillati; phylum Cyanobacteriota; class Cyanophyceae; order Chroococcales; family Geminocystaceae; genus Cyanobacterium; species Cyanobacterium stanieri. Next base: position 183,948 of record CP003940.1, on the reverse strand, counting down.
TTAGGGTGTTTATGCCCGACGCATTTTCTTTTAATTCTAAGGAGGGGGGATAACAAGCATCTTCGTTTTTTCCTCTTTTTTTACCGGGATCTGTGGTGGTCAGGATATGATATTTTCTTTGATAATAGTCATTTCCTAGGATAAATAGGCTTTGGTCTAAAATTTTAATTATTTCGCCCGAGTTGGTAATCAGTCTTTGTTGTAAACTCAGCACCAGATGGGCAACGATTTCCTTGATGATTGCGGCACTTTGTTCTACTAATGGCTCGAGGAAGTTTCCCAAGTCTTGAAAGGTGGGTTTGTAGTGGTGATCTGGGCTTAATTCCATGATCTTGATAATGCCGTTATCCACCCTTATATTATCTTGCTGAAGAAAGCTGGACAGAACTTTTTGCCTTTTGAGGTAATACCAAAGTTGGACTATTTGCCATAACCAGTTTAGTTGTCTGAGGGGGGAAGCCTCTGCCCAACAACTCTTGAGGGTGGGAAATATCTGCGGATACATTAATTCCCCTGAAGGGGTAAGGGGAATACTTTGATGCTCTAATAACCAAGCGGTGTTTTTATGGGCGATCGCCCCATAGACTTGAGGAAGATGCAATCTTTGGGCAAACAACCGTTGATAAGTAACTATTTCGGGGGGAATATCCTCGGGAAACATGGTCGCATCCCTCGGCTTAAGATCTAAAACTATATTCTCACTGACTAGATAAAAGCGATCGTCAATGGTAGAACCAACCTCCCAAGACGGATCAACTTCACCCATTACCCATAAATAACGCCTAACCAAAGGAGTCTGGCATTGCTCACAAATACCCTCATTCATTGGATTGACGGCATTACATTGGGGATTGATGCAGTGAATGTGAGTCATAGTAAATGAACAATGATAGTAAAAAAAAGATAGCTATAAATTTTATTTTACCCCCCCATGTGGGAGGGTTCACAATCTAATTTAACTGACTATCTTCTGGCTAAATGTCCCATGGGATCAACTGCACGACCACCACGGTGAATCTCAAAATGAAGGTGGGGCCCGGTACTAAATCCAGTGCTACCCATGTCGGCGATTAGTTGCCCTTGTCTGACTTGCTGACCACGACGAACATGGTTACGGCTGTTGTGGGCATAAAGGGTAATAGATCCATCACTGTGCCTGATACGAACCCAGTTACCAAAACCCCCTGAGTTCCAACCAGAACTAATTACCTCTCCATCGGCGGCGGCTACGATGGGAGTCCCCACAGGACCAGCAATATCTATACCTCGGTGCATTCTTCCCCATCTAGGGCCAAATCCAGAGGTAAATGTTCCCCTAGCAGGCCAGATATATCCATTAAAAGGTCTTCTGGTTTCGGGTAGATGTTGGTCAGGAGAATTGAGTTGGGATGGTAGTTCGGGAGAACCAATATCCCCTGCTGGGGGCATATTAGTAGGGTTATAAAAGTCCACTTGGATGGGGATGGAAGCTACTTCCCTAGAGGGAGAAGGGGGGTTAGTAGCAATACTTTCGCTAATGGACCTGCTATTAAAATTAAGGTTTTCTTGATTGGTGATTAGGGTAGGTTGATTATTGGCGGTAAAACTCTGGACTTGAATGGGTACTCCAGCATTTTCTTGATATTCTTCTGGCTTATAGGTTTGGCTAAAGTCTTCTTGAATTTCTGGGCTGTGTTGGGGAAAACTATTACGGGCGGTGGTTTGTTCTTCCCCTTCAAAGGTTTGGGTAGGGGGATTGTTGGTGAGGGTAAAGTCGGTTTGGGTGGGGATTAAGACGGGTTCGTTCTGGGAATAATTATTATTATGGGGTTGATTACCAGAGGCAGGAATTATTTGAATAGGAATCCCTGAAGTAGACTGATTGGTTTGGTTGTTTACTTCTGCTTGGTTATTGGTATATACGGGGATGGAAATTCCTTCGGGGGATGATTGAGCGATTTGATTTTCTTGATGATTGCCAAAGTTCAACGATGAAGCGTTTTGTTGTTCTTTGTTTTGGTATTTGCTAATTTCTTCGGGGTTGGTAGTGTTGCCTGATGGGGCATTGGCTAGGTTGAATACGGGAGTCAATTCTGGTTGTTCATTGGCACTAAGTAGTTGATTTAATCTACGGTTACTGGCAATGTCGAATTCTTGACTCTGTATTTCTGGGGAACGGTGGGCAAATTTTTCCGATTTCGAGATTTCTTCTTGGTAAGGACTAAGGGAGGCTAGTTGTTCAGAATCACTTATTAGCAGTTTTGGAGCATTGGGGTTTTGCAAAACTGGTTCATTGATAACCACCGCCGAAGCCGATTCTGGTATGGCAATAATTCCAAGGGCGATCGCAAATGCTCCTTTATATAAATTCTGAGATGTGGGTTGAAAATTCATCGTTCTGTTCCTGTTACTTGATATTGATAAAAATAATAGACAGAGAACTACAAACAGAAATAAAAACATTACTGTGAAGTCGCTATCGAGGTCATTGAATATTAAGAAAATGTGAAAGCTAAATTTTAACTTAATCTATCAGTAAATGTACATTTTTGATCAATATAAGGATTTTTTATCCTTGGTTAGGGTTTATTTATCTTAGTTGGCGTAGAGTTTCAAATAACACCACGGCAACGCTTACAGATAGATTTAAGCTACGAACTTTACCCTGTTCCATGGGAATGAAACTGGTTAGATGACATTTTGCCAGTAGTTCTGGTGGTAATCCGTTTGTTTCACTACCAAATAATAACCAATCATCTGTTAAATATTCACAATCCAAATAATTTTTTTTCCCCCGTACACTATAACCAATTAATCTTCCTCCTCTACGGTGGGCTACTTGCAAAAATTCGTCGATGTCGTTGTGATAGGACAAAGCTACATGGGGCCAGTAATCTAGCCCGGCTCGTTTTAAGTAGCGATCGCTTATTTCAAACCCTAAAGGACCGACTAAATGTAATTCTGTACCTGTAGCGGCACAGGTTCGGGCAATATTGCCCGTATTGGGGGGAATCTGGGGATGAACTAAAACAATTTTAGGCATGGATAGTCACAAAAATAAATTTACCAAACAGGATCAGAGTATACATTAATTGTTAACTCTTCTTCTCCTGCTGGTACTGCACTAATACAAGCACATATTATATCCCCGTCCCCTATTTCCACTTCACAGGCATGACAAGAACCCATTAAGCACCCTGTAGGAATAAACACCCCTGCACGGGATGCCACTTCCAATAATGGCTCTCCTGCTTGGGCTTCGGTGGTAATATTATCAGGTAAAAATTTTACTCTCACACTCATGATGATTTTTTTTAACTTTTTAGATTTTTGAGAATATTCTGGTATCTAAAGTATAAATCCTCTCCCGGAATCGCTTTCTCAAACTCTGGGGGATGGTCAAATTCTGTGTTGGGATAATGGTTTCTGATGTCTTTGGCGGTTTGATAAAAATCATTCCATACGACTAAAAGTTCTAGTAGTCTTTGAAACTGAACATAAATTTCTTGATATTTTCTTTTCAGGGCGATGTATTGAAACATCCTCGCAAAGTCTTGGTCGGTGGTTTTGTCTGGGGGAATTTCGATAATATTACTTAATTGTATAAATTTATCTCGATTAACTTTGACAAATAAAACAATTTCTTCAAAATTTTGGAGATTTTTATTTACTAAATAATCAATCATGTCTGAGACTATTTTTAATAAAGAAAAATCGTCTAAGTTATATTTTTTGAAAAGATATAAAAGTTTTAAACCAAGGTCATCTTGACGAGCAATAGTTTCTAGGGTATCAACGTAAGAATTGACAGCAAATTTCCCCTCTTCTGTTTTTACTCCTTGTAAAATTTGCTCTTTTTCTATATTTAAAATTTCGATAAATGTTGCCGAATCAATTTTTTCGCCTAGTTTTCCCAAAACAAAGTTATATAATTCTTGTTGTTTAGTGCTGCGATGGGACAATTCTATTTGTTCAATTTTGAGAAAGGTATTTTTGGCTTCTACTGCCACCCGAAAAAGGGCAACATAGTTCCTCAGTCCTTCATATTCTCCTATTTCTTTGGCGAAAAGATTGGTGATGTTAAAAAAGGTAATAAATTCTGATTCGACAAATTTAGGATTATCTAAGGCACGGGCAATGGGGGTCAAAATTTTTAACTCCGACATCACCTGTTTATGATGTTCTATTACTTCTTCTGGGATTTGTTCATGGTTTTTATGAATAATTGAGTCTAATTTTTCTACCATGGTGCGATCGCCCCATAATGGACGATTCCACCAAGGTTTTTCAATTTGTTTTTCAGGTTCACTATTCATAGACAAATTAATTTAAATTTCTGGGGGGGAAATAACAAATATACTTTTATTTAATAAGTAAAATTATTTTTTAAAAAGCAAAATAAAATCTAGCAAAAACTTTATTGACGGGTGTTTTTATGCCTTTGTTTTGTTTCATTAATTTCTTTCAAAATTTCCTGCTCATCGATCAAAGAAAATTGTTGATCGGGGTCATTACTGCTCTCCACATACTGTTGAGTTGGGTTTTCTTGGGGCGATGTAATTCCTGCCAAAGACTCATTTCCCATACGATGGGCGATCGCCCCTGTAGCGATACCAGCAGAAACACTGCCAAAAATAACCAATAAAAAAGTTATTACACCTGTATTCATAACTAAAATAATAATAAATTATAACTAAAATAAAAACCTATATTTTTATCAAAAAATATCAATAAAGCTCAGAAAAACCAAGAGAAACCACCTTTTTGATTTGACAAAAGGGTAGTGGTATCTTTTATAATAGTGAAAGTGACCAGGGTTGGCCGAGCGGTTGAGGCAGCGAACTCATAATTCGCCCTAGACAGGTTCAACTCCTGTACCCTGGATTTTTAAAAACCGCCCTTAAGGGTTTAAATAATTGGGATTGCTTCTAATAGAATCCCGAAAAGGACTGTCCATATCCCTTGTACGTACCGCAGGGGAACCTTCCCTAAGTTGTTTAAAATAATCACTGATAATTACATTCAACAGAAAACCATCCTTAACAATATTATTTTCAGGAAAAGATCCTTGCACACCATGACGGAGTCCTAACATATTATCAACGAAACCAGTAATAGTAGATTTTTCAAAAAAATCACCGCTATGATAGTGAAAAGCCCTTTCGATCAGATCAGGGGTACTCAGAGGCGCAACCTCCGTCTCCACTACCTCAGTATTCGTAGAACGAGAGCGATTTTGATAGGTATTTTGAGCCATAAACTCCATTTCCGAAGCCGCAACATCGGGAGGGTGGGCAATAACACAAGTAAGAGTAGTTAGGGCTGCAATGGTGACAAAACGAGAAATTTTTGGGAACATAATTAATTGTTTGCTAAAATCATGTTGCTCTAATTGTAACGGAAACTAGAATTAAATATCTTGAATATTATGGAAAATAACAGCTTATCTCTCAAACAACAGTTACTAAATATGTTTGTGGAGTATGCCTACCAAGAGGGGGACTTTACCCTTTCTTCTGGACAAAAAAGTAATTTTTATCTCAACGGAAAACAAGTTACTCTTAGGGCGCAGGGTGCTTTGGCAGTGGGAAAACTAATCTATGAAATGCTTTCTCCTCAAGCTCAAGGGGTAGCCGGGCTAACCCTTGGTGCTGATCCCATCGTCAGCGCCGTGAGTGTAGTTTCTGCCTACGAAAATAACCCCATTCCTGCTCTGATTATCCGCAAAGAAGCCAAAGGTCATGGCACCAAAGCCTATATAGAAGGACCTAATTTACCCCCAGGGGCTGTAGTTACAGTATTAGAAGATGTTGTCACCACAGGAAAATCCGCCATGTTAGCCGTAGAAAGATTGATCGATGCTGGTTATCAAGTTGATAAAATTATATCATTAGTTGATCGTCAAGCAGGGGGAGCCGAGTTTTATCAATCTCAAGGACTCGAATTTGAAAGTATCTTTACTATTGCTGATATTCAGGCAAAAAGTAAGGAAAAATAAGTGAATTTTTGCGAAAACTACTTGACAAATAATCTTTTTTTGTATATCCTTAGATCCTGAGTGAGTTTGATCAGTTTAAAGCACTTCAAAATTACAGTTACTACCTCCATAGGAATATAAAGAAGCATATACCCTCACCATAGGGTAACAGCAGAAAGGATTTCACCAATCACCCATATTTTCCTACGGTTCTTCTTGTCAGAGAAGACATTGTGGCTGATGCTGTAGTGCCAAAAACTGGTTTTTTTTGCTCAAAGTACAAATTATCAAAGAGAGTATAGAGTGAGTTGACAAGAATGAACAAAGTGGGTACACATTTAGTGGTAGACGCTTGGGAAGCACCAGCGGATCTTTTAAATAATCCTGAAAAAATCCGCCAAGCATTGTTAGATGCTATTAAAGCTGGAAAAGCGACATTAATTGATATGTGTGTACACCAATTTAGTCCCCATGGTGTGACAGCTACCGTTACCCTTGCGGAATCTCATATTGCTATTCATACATGGCCAGAACATGGTTATTTTGCCGCTGATTTATTTTTCTGTGGTGCAGGACAACCAAGAGAAGCCATGAAAGTGTTACAAGTTGCCCTCGAGGCAAAAAAAGCCACCATGAGAGAAATTGACCGAGGTTTTGAGCAACCAGTCCATGAGCAATTGACTGATACCCTTGCCCAAGATTTTGTGTCGGATTTACAAGCGGTGAGTTAATTTTGATCTTGTAACATTGTCTAAGAAATCTCTCCTGATAATGTCAAAAAAAATCATTATCTAGTCAATAAATTTTTATGGCATTTAGTTCAGGTAAAAACGAGATCTATCATTACTATGATTAGGTATAATCTAACTTATTTTAACTGTTATTTTTGTACCTAATCCCTCGTTTTAGTTGGCTGATAATTTTGACTATTTATTTTCTCTAAAAAATCTTGTAACAATCGATACAGTTACACTGATTATTCATTTACAAAAATTCTTAAGGGTTGCCAACTCTTTTAAAGTATGCTAATAATGGAGTAGGAAAACTAAAATTATTCCCTAAGCAAAATAGTTAGTTTTCTCTGGTTCGATAGATTACTCAACAATCAAATCATTTTTATCGTTTTAGTAAAGTATTAGGAATTTTATGCCCAATAAGCAGGTAATTCATCCCATGGTGAAGTTGCAACAGAAAGTCGTGTCATTGGTTAACTCTGAAATTATTAAACCCAATGACAGTATCGGTAAGATTGCACTTTTATTTGGTGATCAATGGTCGTTTTTTAAATCCGAATTAGTTGCCTATGGTTTCTCTATGCAAGATCCCGTGAGTGATATTCTTGTGGTAGAAACTTGGGACGACTAATTTTGTGGACAATGAATCTCGCCGAGGAGGGTTTCTTGTCTTGCCCCTGTAACCACGGGTAAATTTCCCGCAAAGGAGTTGACACGCCAGTAGGCTAGGATGGCAAAGGCGATCGCCTCTTTAAACTCGGTACTAATGTTAAAATCATCGGTAGTTAAGAGGGTTACTGTGGGTAGGTTTGCCTGTAGCCTTTCCTTTAAATAACTATTACTACTACCTCCCCCTCCTAAAATTAAATCATGGGGTAGGGTAGGCAAAAACTTTTTGTAGTTATAGGCAATGGAAGAGGCGGTTAACTCGGTGAGGGTTGCTAAAAAGTCTGCCTCGGATAAATTAAAGGGTTGAGCATCCTTTAAACACTGCTCCAAATATAAATGTCCAAACAACTCCCTCCCTGTAGATTTGGGGGGTTTTTGACTAAAGAAATCTTGTTTTAACCATGTTTTCACCAACGACATACAAGGTTTTCCCTGACGACTCCATTCTCCATTAAAATCAAAGGTTTTTTGATTGTCGGTAAATTTTTGCACTGCCAAATCTAGCAAAGCATTTCCTGGCCCTGTATCCCAACCCATAATTTTTTCTTGCCATTGGGGTTGATGGGTGGGGGGAAGATAGGTGAGGTTGCCGATGCCTCCAATATTTTGTAAACAACGGTGATGTTTGGGATGGGAAAACAAACAGAGGTCAATTTTCGACACTAAGGGGGCGCCATGTCCTCCCATGGCAATGTCGGCTTGGCGAAAATTATTGACAGTTTTGATTTTGGTCAGATGGGCGATTAAATCCCCTCTGCCCAGTTGTAGACTATAACCTAATTGATGTTCGTGGGCTGGTTGATGAAATACGGTTTGTCCATGGGAGCCGATTAAATCAACTTTGAGATTTTCTGGGATCACATTCATGGTAGCATTAGCGAAACAAGAGGCGATCGCCCCGTCCAACTTTGCTAAATCCTCCATAGATATACTAGCCCCTTCACACACAGCTAATATCTGAGAGCGTAAATCATCGGGATAAGGAAAAGTTTGTCCTGCCAATAAATTAATATCCAAATCTAAACCATCACCCTTTATATCCACCACCGCTGCATCAATGCCATCAACGGAAGTACCACTCATTAAACCCACAACGATCATAAAAAAAAGCTATAAAAATCAAGATTAAACTCTGATTATTATAGACTTAAAAAACAATATCAAGTATTATTTTTACTAAACTCCCCGAGTAGGATTCGAACCTACGACCAATCGGTTAACAGCCGACCGCTCTACCGCTGAGCTATCGAGGATTGCTCTTCACATTTATTTATTATAGCTAGTCCTTTTTAAAAAAGCAAGGGCAAAATAATATTTTTTTCGGGGATTATTATTAAATATCAAAATATAGCGTATCCTTGAAATGGAAGATACAACAAAGCAACCGCCATGTTAACCCAACACCGCCCCATCTCCATTTCCTACCTCTCAACAAATTTAAATCTTTTGGCTCAACTGACTACCGTTGCAACAATTTATCAACGTCATCAAGATTCATTTCACCTCGTTCTCAAAAATGTAGACTTTCACGGTGTGGAAAAACATACAGGAGACAATCAGCAGGGTATTTCTAGCACTACTAGCCACAAAAATCTGATTTGGTTGGAGATTTCACCCTATCGGGTGATTATGACGCAACAACATCATAGTCAACTTAACTATCGACACTTTTGGGAAAAAGGAGTTTATGGGGTGAGTCGGTATTGGTTAAACAGTAAAGAGGAAGTGCTACGGCATCAAAAAATACATCTGCGCAATTTTACTCGTAATTTAACCATGATTGGGGGTATCATTCCCGATTCTCTAAGGATTGATTATGAATTATGGAGTCATAACCTTAATCTGGGGCATTATATTTTACATCTGGAAATAAATTGATTTCAATATATTTAGGTTTGCTGGTGACAGGATGGTTAGGTTGCAGGTTGCAGGTTGCAGGTTACAGGTTTAAAATACGACCAGCCTTTGTTAGTTCCTTGATGGAACTAAGTATCAGAAAATTAATTAACATTACATTTTTTGTAAATTTCTTAACCTGATACCTAACACCCGATACCTGATACCTTTAAAAGACTATAAATTTTATCCTGAACTCAGATTACATAGATTTTTTGCAAATTTTTAACAAGGGGTTTAAACCCCTTGCCTCCCTAACACCCGATACCTGATACCTTGACAAAAATGTTATCCCTAACTCAAGTTATAATAACTTCAGTTTTATTGAGAAATGAAAAATGTTATGAAAATTATTGATAGTAAGGGTCGTTTATTTGGAAAGTTGAATATTCTTGATTTAGGGGCGATCGCCGTTATACTATTAGTGATAATTGGCATCTTTATTGTACCTGGACCATCAGGATCGATCGCCCAAGTAACAGGGGGAGGCGGAAATAGGATTCAACAAGTGCAAGTAAGCCTTATTGTTAGGGGCTTAAATACCAAAGACTCCGACGAAACTATCGCCGAATTGAACGAAGATGCAGAAGTAAGTGTAATCGTCAGAAACGAACCTGCAGGAAGATTAAAGATTGAATCCGCCCAAGAATTACCCAACTATGTAGCCGCCACTCAACCTGATGGTAGCGTAATCGCTCAATTAGATCCACGTCCCATTATCAAAAATAGCGTGGACATGATTTTAACCATGACAGGTAACGGACAACTTACCAATGATGGTTATGTAATCGCCAATCAAAAAGTGAAAATCGGCAGTGTATTAGAATTGGATAATGCCCGTTACAACTTCCGAGGCACCGTGATTGACGTTACTAGCCTTGATAATTAATCACCCTCTATTATCAATTGTTAAAAGCGCGATCGCCCGCATCTCCCAAACCCGGTACAATAAATCCTACATCATTGACCACCTCATCAATCATGGCGCTATAGATGGTTAGGGTGGGGTAGGCAGTACCTAATTCCTTGAGGGCAGGGGGCGCTCCCACCACACAGATAATGCGGGTTAAATCGATATTTCCGCCTCGCTTTACGACCTCCTCTAGGGCATACATCATGGATCCACCCGTTGCCAACATGGGATCCAAAATGAGGATACGAGTATCAGGGGTAAACTTTTCAGGTAACTTGTTGAGGTAACAAGACGGCTTGAGGGTTTCCTCATCCCTCACCAAACCAAGGTGGTAGGTAGAAGCAAGGGGGAGAATGGTTTGGGCGCCTTCGGCAAGGGTTAAACCTGCTCTTAAAACAGGGATAGTGGCGATCGCACTTTGGGGATTAATAAAACTAGCATCGGCAACCCCTACGGGAGTTTCCACTTGGGTATCGATAGTCGGCAACCAATCCCGAATCGCCTCATAAGTCAACCAACGGCCCAACTCAACCATAGCAGTTTTAAACAGAGTAGAAGGAGTATTCTTATCCCGTGCCACCGCCAACCAATGCTTAACCAAAGGATGGGGAGGTACATATATTTTCATTTGCATCGCCATAAAACTACTTCCTACCTGTGTAAACTCATCAAAATCTCATTGTCCATCGTCCATCGTCCATTGTCAATTATTTAACCTGAGTTCGGGATAAAATTCATAGTCTTGTAAAAGTATGAACAATGAATAATTATTATTTTTTTGCCTATTGCCTATTGCCTATTGCCTTCCCCCGACGGACAACTACTATCCCCAACTGAAGTTATTTGCCTCTCTTAATAAAACTTAAAACGAAAAATGGTGCGATCAGGGCTAACAAGTAGTAATCTGTTATCTAAAGATAATATTTTTGGAAAAATAATTTAATTATGGCAATTGAACGTGGAGCAAAAGTAAGAATCTTACGCAAGGAATCCTACTGGTACAAAGACGTAGGCACCGTTGCAACTGTTGATAAAAGCGGTATTATTTACCCCGTAATTGTTCGTTTTGACAAAGTTAATTACACTGGTTTTAGCGGTAGTGCTACTGGTATCAATACCAATAACTTCGCCGAAAGCGAGTTAGAAGTTGTAACCCCCGCACCTGCTAAGAAAAAATAAACAAGATGTAATCTAGGCGGTTGATAATTGATTAAGAGATAATCAATCAAGTATTATCTAAAATCTATCAACTATCAAAATCATCTATGCCTGAATTACCAGAAGTCGAAACAGTGTGTCGAGGTCTAAATAAAACGACTTCGGCACTTATTATAAAATCTGCGAGGGTATTATTGCCCCGCACTCTAGCTTATCCTGATTCTATCGCTTCTTTTGAACAGGGTATTGCGGGTAAAAAGATTATTCAATGGCATCGCCGAGGTAAATATTTATTGGCCCAATTATCTCGAGGATGGTTGGGGGTGCATTTACGCATGACAGGGCAGTTATTATGGGTAAATCAAGATAGTGCATTGCAAAAGCATACTAGGGTAAGATTGTTTTTTGATGAGGGCAAAGAATTACGCTTTGTGGATACTCGCACCTTTGGCAAGTTTTGGTGGTTGGAAAACGATAGCCCCCCTGAAACTGTGGTGACAGGATTACAAAAGTTGGGGGTTGAACCTTTTTCTCCTCAGTTTACTATTCAATATTTTCAAGAAAAGTTAAAAAAAAGTCGCCGTAATATCAAAACTCTGCTTTTAGATCAAAGTGTTGTGGCTGGAGTTGGTAATATCTATGCTGATGAGGCTTTATTTAAAAGTGGTATTATGCCCAATACTATCAGTGGTAATTTAAAGTTACCACAGATCGAAAAATTAAGGACTGCTATCATTGAGGTATTAGATGATTCTATCAAGGCAGGGGGAACCAGTTTTAGTGACTTTCTCCACATCACAGGGGTAAATGGTAATTATGCTGGTAAGGCTTGGGTATATGGCAGAAAAGGGGAACCCTGTCGGATTTGTAGCACCCCCATAGACAAAATGAAGTTAGGAGGGCGATCAACCCATTTTTGTCCGCAGTGTCAAAGTTAACCTTGTCTTAAACTCCAGAGCTTTTTATTGTTTTTTGCCCTAGTTATCGATTATCATTCTAATGACATACGATCTCGGTGTCTGGACAATTGAGGAGGAAATCATAGAAAAATGACTGAAAATCCCATAACCAATAACAAAGATTCTCGTCATCAATTAAGGGACTTAGTAGCTTCTCAATTAAAGTTGATGTTAGATGCTAACAATCTGGAAGGGGCAAAATCTTTACTGATTCCTGTGCAACCTGTGGATATTGCAGAGGCGATTGAGGATTTGCCAGAAACGATGCAGTTAATTGCTTTTCGTCTTCTCAATAAAACCGAGGCGATTGATGTTTATGAGCATTTGGAGTATGCCACCCAACAATCTTTAATTGAAGAATTTAAACGTCAGGAAGTGTTGGATATTGTTGATAAAATGTCTCCTGATGATCGAGCAAGGTTATTTGATGAGTTACCTGCTTTGGTGGTCAAACGTATTTTAGCCCAACTTAGCCCAGAGGAAAGACAGGCGACTAATTTACTTTTGGGTTATGAGGAGAATACGGCAGGAAGGATTATGACTCCTGAGTATATCTCTTTGAAGGCTCATCTTACCCTCGGAGAAACTTTGGAAAGATTGCGATCGCAAGCGAGGGTATCAGAACTAATTTACTATATCTATGTTACTGATGAATCTCGTCATTTGATTGGGGTGTTGTCTCTCCGAGATTTGGTAATTCATGATCCCCATCAAACCCTTGGAGAGGTGATGAAAACCGATGTTATCTATATTAAAACTGATATGGATCAAGAAGAGGTCGCTAAATTGGTACAACGTTACGACTTTTTGGCCGTGCCTGTGGTGGATAGGGAATTGCGGTTAGTGGGTATTGTTACGGTGGATGATGTTATCGATATTTTAGAACAAGAAGCCACGGAAGATATTTATGCCTTGGGTGCGGTACAGGCGGATGGGGATAATTATTTTGAAACCAATCTCTTTACGGTGGCCCGTCGTCGGGTTAGTTGGTTGTTGGTATTGTTATTAACTAATACTTTTACGGGTAGTATCATTGGCGCCCAAGAGGATATTTTGGCGGAGATTACAGTTTTGGCGGCTTTTATTCCTCTGCTCATTGACAGTGGTGGTAATATTGGTACTCAATCATCTACGGTGGTAATTCGTGGTATTAGTACCGATGAATTGAAGGATTTGGGAGTAGGTAAAGTTATTTTACGAGAGGCGATCGCAGGGGCGCTGTTGGGATTAGGATTAGGTTTGATTACGATACTATGGGCTTATTTGTTACCTCAGAGTGATCGCAATCTAACTGTTGCCTTGAGTGTGGGTATTAGTTTAATGGCAATTTCCGTTCTCGCATCCATTGCGGGTTCTGGTTTACCATTCCTTTTCAAACTATTAAAACTAGATCCAGCCCTCATGTCTGGCCCTTTTATTACCACTGCAGTGGACGTTTTAGGAGTTTTGATTTACTTTAATATTGCTAGATATATGCTTGGTTTCTAGGGGTTACCGATTTTAGATATGATTGTCATTTTACAGGGCAATGGGCAATAGGCAATGGGCAATGGGCAATAGGCAGTAGGATGAAAAACAACCACTCCATATCTAGCGTAATAAATGGTTAAAAAAAATCTCAACCTAAATAAAAAATATAAAAATTTAATCCTTGCCATTGGACCCGGTATTTTGATGGCAGGTGCCGCCATTGGGGTTTCTCACCTCGTACAAGCCACGAGGGCAGGGGCAGACTATGGATTTTCCTTGTTATGGTTGTTAATACTGGCGGTGGTGAGTAAATATCCTTTTATGGAATTTGGCCCTCGCTATGCCTCCGCCAAGGGAGAAAGTCTAATCACAGGCTATCGGCGCATGGGGAAATACGCCTATGGAACATATATCGCCATCACCCTCGGCACTATGTTTATTATTCAGGCAGCCGTAACTGTTGTCACCGCAGGATTGGCCGAACAACTATTCAATTTTGGTTGGTCTGCGGTGCAGTGGAGTGGGGTTATTTTAGCTTTATGTATTGCTTTGTTATACATTGGTCATTACAAGGTGTTGGACTTGACCATGAAGTTAATTATTTCTCTGTTGACCATTTGCACAGTGTTGGCGGTAATTATGGCCATGGGGGCAAGGGTAGGTAGTGAACCCGTGACGACTACCGCACCATCCTATTGGACTCCTGCGGGAATATCATTTGCCATCGCCTTTATGGGTTGGATGCCCATTCCCCTAGATGCCTCGGTATGGCATTCTATTTGGACGGGGGAGAGGGCAAAACAAACCCGTTATTTACCAAGTTTAAAAGAGGCGAATATTGATTTTAATTTGGGTTATTTGTCCGCAGGATTTATCGGTTTATTATTCTTTCTTTTGGGTGCTTTGGTGATGTTTGGCAGTGGCGAAACTTTTTCGGACAATAGTGTCCAGTTTTCTGTGCAGGTAATTCAGCTTTATAGTAATACCCTCGGTAATTGGAGTACCCCCATAATTGCGATCGCCGCTTTTATTACCATGTTTAGCACCACTCTAGCCGTTACAGATGCTTACCCTCGGGTAATGGCAAGTTTATGGGCAGAACATCATCCCCCCTCCTCCCCAGATCAAAGTAAATCAATGGTTTACCGTATATCATTGTTTGTAGTACCTGCGATCGCCCTTTTAATTTTACAATTTTTAGCAGGACAAGCATTTACTGTCCTCATCGACTTTGCCGCAGGACTATCCTTCATCGCCGCCCCCATTTTGGGTTGGTTCAACCTGAAACTAATCACAGGGGCGCTAACTCCCCCCATTGCCAGACCAAGCAAAATTTATCGTTACTTTAGTTGGCTTTGCCTACTTTGGCTTATCGCCTTTACCCTGATATGGTTTTACTGGCAATTTTTCCGTTAAATAGTCCGTCAAAAAAGAGATAAATCAAGAATATTGTTAAAAAGTATTAAGAAAATGAAGAAAAATGATACCTGATACTGCACAATAACATTCGGAAGGGAACATAACCTGACCAAATAAAAAAAGCTAATCAATATAACAACTTTAAGTTATACTGATTCAAAGATTGACCCTCAAAAGTCAAACAAAAAAATTTAAATACCAGGAACATCAAAAAACTGGTTTAATAAACAAAACTATCTAAATTAATTTATTTGGAGGAATCCATAAATGAGTATCGTCACGAAATCCATCGTGAATGCTGACGCAGAAGCACGTTATTTAAGCCCCGGCGAACTAGACAGAATCAAATCCTTCGTTTCTTCTGGTGAAAGCCGTCTCAGAATCGCTCAAACCTTAACCGATTCTCGTGAGCGCATCATCAAAGAAGCTGGCGATCGCCTCTTCCAAAAACGCCCTGACATCGTTTCCCCCGGTGGAAATGCTTATGGTGAAGAAATGACCGCTACCTGTTTACGTGACATGGACTACTATTTACGTCTAATCACCTACGGAGTAGTAGCAGGTGACGTTACCCCCATCGAAGAAATTGGCTTAGTTGGCGTAAAAGAAATGTACAAATCTTTAGGTACTGACGTTGGCGCAGTAGCTCAAAGTGTACGTGAAATGAAAGAAGTTGCAACCGCTTTAATGTCTGCAGAAGACACCTCAGAAGCCGCTTCCTACTTCGACTACGTAGTCGGAGCATTACAATAGGTTTAAACCATAACTCCTTAAACCTATCGAGTCTAAAATTCTTTTAGTCCTGCAAAACTAACATAAAGTCAATTAATTAGAAAGGAAAATAACCATGCAAGACGCAATTACTGCAGTAATCAACTCCTCCGACGTACAAGGTAAATACCTTGACGCTAACGCTTTAGCAAAATTAAAAGGCTACTTCCAAAGTGGTCAACTCCGTGTTCGTGCGGCTAGTGTAATCAGTGCTAACGCTGCTACCATCGTAAAAGAAGCTGTAGCTAAATCCTTATTGTACTCCGACGTAACCCGTCCCGGTGGAAACATGTACACCACCCGTCGTTACGCCGCTTGTATCCGTGACTTAGACTACTATCTTCGTTATGCTACCTACGCTATGTTAGCAGGTGACGCTTCCATCTTAGATGAGCGCGTATTAAACGGTTTAAAAGAAACCTACAACTCCCTCGGAGTACCCATTAGCTCCACCGTTCAAGCTATCCAAGCTATGAAAGAAGTAACCGCTAGCTTAGTTGGTGCTGATGCTGGTAAAGAAATGGGTGTTTACTTCGACTATATCTCCTCTGGCTTAAGCTAAGACTTAAGGCTTGTAGATAGAGTAAAACCTTAGCCCACAGGTTAGGAAAGTCAGGAGTAAGTGCCAGTTTGACTTCACCCTATAGTTTAGTTAATTTAGTATTGACTCTTGACTCCTAACCGTAGCTTTTCGATTTATATATATCTCTCTCAATATAAAAAAATCCCTTAAAAAATTTTTCCACATAAAGGAGACTCACTCGTATGAGAATGTTTAAAGTAACGGCTTGTGTACCAAGTCAAACCAGAATCAGAACCCAAAGAGAATTACAAAATACCTACTTTACCAAATTAGTTCCCTACGATAACTGGTTCAAAGAACAACAGAGAATTCAAAAAATGGGTGGTTCTATCGTTAAAGTGCAATTAGTAACTGGTAAACAAGGGGCTAACACTGGCTTACTATAAAAATCTTATAAAAACAAAAAGATAGGGGGAAACAAAATAATGAAATTCTCCCCAGAAATAATAATCTCAGGGATGTTGTATTAAACATCCCTATATTTTTTATGCCTCTTTCACTTCATAATTAAAAGGAAAAGAACTTTGTAAATTAATTAATTCATCTCGATGAGCTTGAATAGTAATCACAGTTTCTTTTTTCTCCTTCTCATCAATGGCATTATCAATGCGAAAAGCAACCTCTTCCACTCTTTTTGCCCCTCTCCAATAAAAATAACCTGCCATGGGCGATAAGATAATTAGGGCAATAAACCAGTTTACTTGAGGATGAAATAACATCCCTAAGACAAGGGAAAAAGAAAATAAACCACATCCTGCCAAAAAGCTCAAAAACACCGCCAAAAATACACTAGGAGAAACCAAACCCTCCAAAGTAACCTTATTCTTTTCCCCATCGATCGCCTTTACTTGGTAAGATCGTTGTTGAAAATAATCTCGAAGATAAGCTAGGATGCTATCCTCATTTTCAGGACAACTAAGGGTAACAATCTCAGTTCTATCTTTAATACTGCCACGAATAAAAAAGAATAGACCGATCATTAACAAAATCGTCAGAAAAAAAGTAGAAACCATAAAATTAAATATATAAAAACTAAAATAGATTATTCCGCCTCATCATTAAGCATAATACAAAAAATACCCCAATCCTATTATACGGGTGTGTACCCTATACTAGATCATCAGCAAATCACTCCTAAATCATTCAAATTTAGAGACAATTTTGATAGTGTCACAAAGAGAAAATAACGAAAAAAAAGCCCTTATAAAATAAAAATATGCCATTAATTAAAATATAAAAAGAGGGTAAAAAAATGAAAGAACAAGTAAATCAAAGCCATAGTTCTGCATGGGTAATTCAAACATGGCTATCCTTTTTAATTTCCATCAGTGTGACATCCATCGGTATTTTTTATATGCCCGTTGACCCTTGGGTAAAAGCATTTATGGGCATGGGACTCTTGTTTTCCGTAGGTTCTACCGTTAGTTTAACCAAAACCCAAAGAGATCTTCATGAATCTACCAGAATGATTTCTAAACTAGAAGAAGCCAAACTCGAGAAGATTTTGGCAGAACATAATCACCATACTTTGTAATTTTTCTTAATAAAAATATGCTCCTAATTTTTAAGAAAAATCTATAATTGAATCACCCCAATTATAGGAAAAAAAGTTATGAGTGAAACCAATGGCGTAATGATGCAATATTTCCACTGGTACAACCAACCCGATGGAAATTTATGGACAGAAGTAGCCCAAAAAGCCCAAGAATTAGCCGATGTTGGTATTACCGCTCTTTGGCTACCCCCTGCCTATAAAGGAATCGGCGGAGGTTATGACGTGGGCTATGGAGTTTATGACTTATACGATTTAGGGGAATTTGATCAAAAAGGTTCCATCAGAACCAAATATGGCACAAAAGAAGAATATTTGAACGCCATCAAAAAAGCCCAATCGGTGGGTATTCATATCTACGCAGATATGGTGTTTAACCATCGTATGGGCGCCGATGAAGCAGAAGAAGTAAAAGCAACCCCCTATAATCCCCATAATCGTCACGAAGCCATTGGAGAACAAAAAACCATCAAAGCATGGACTCATTTTACCTTCCCCGGACGTAAAGGCAAATACTCCGACTTTGAACTACATTGGTGGGATTTTGACTCAGTGGATTATAACGCCTATGAGGGAGAAGAAGATGCCATTTATCTATTTGAGGGTAAATCCTTTGATCAAGGAGTAGATTTAGAACATGGTAACTATGACTATTTAATGGGTTGTAATGTTGACTTTAGTTATCAAGAAGTGAGGGAGACATTAAAACAGTGGGGAGAATGGTATATGGATACCACTGGGGTTGATGGTTTTCGTTTTGATGCCGTCAAGCACGTAGAGGCAGAATTTTTTGCTGAGTGGTTAAATCATCTACGGGCATATACCAAAACTGATTTATTTGCTGTAGGGGAATATTGGTCCTATGAAGTGGAAGCACTACACCATTTTATCACTGTTACCGATGGTCATGTGGCTCTATTTGATGCTCCTTTACATTACAACTTTTCGGCGGCTAGTAAACAAGGTAGTGATTACGACTTGAGGACGATTTTTGACAATTCCTTGGTCAAAAATGAACCTGCCTTGGCAGTGACGTTGGTGGAAAATCATGACTCCCAACCTTTGCAATCTTTGGAGTCGGTGGTGGAGGGTTGGTTTAAACCCCATGCCTATGCCATGATTTTATTGAGGAGTGAGGGTTATCCTTGTATTTTTTATGCCGATTACTATGGCGCCCATTACAAGGATACGGGCAATGATGGAGAAGAACATGAAGTGTGGTTAGATAGTCATCAATGGTTGATTGATAAATATTTGTGGGTACGCCAAAATTATGCCTATGGGGAGCAGTATGATTATTTTGATCATCCGAATACGGTAGGGTGGACTCGGTTAGGGAATGATGACCACCCTGGAGGTGTTGCGGTGGTATTAACTAACGGAGAGGCAGGTTTTAAAACTATGGAAATCGGACAGGCTAATCGTGAATATATGGATGTCACTGAACATATCGAGGAAAGAGTTACCACTGACGAAAATGGGTGGGGTGATTTTCCTTGTCCTGCAGGTTCGATTTCTGTGTGGATACCTGTTGATTAGTTAAGACAGGGAATAGGCAATGGGCAATGGGCAATAGTAGTCTGATGTACTGCCGCTTAATATCAAGTTCGACGAATCAGTTATGAAAAGGAATCCTGTTTTGCCCCCTAAATCCCCCAATTCTGGGGGACTTTCATTGTAAAAATTTATCCGAACTTGATATTATTCCGCTTTGGCAAAAACCAATTCCTCATCCTCATATTTAACTAACACCGTATCCCCTTCGGTGAAAGTGAGATCGAGGATTTTGGTGGCGAGGGGGTTTTCTAACTCCCTTTGGATTGCTCGTTTCAGAGGACGAGCGCCATAATTGGGATCATAACCCACATTGACAATATAGTCCTGTGCCTCTGGGGTTAGCTCGATTTTAATTTGTTGTTCACCCAGTAAACTTTGTAAACGAGCTAGTTGTAGGGTGACGATATGGCGTAACTCCTCTTTTTTGAGGCTGTGGAAGATAATCAAATCATCGATACGGTTCAAAAATTCGGGGCGGAAATGTTTACGCAAGGAGGTTAAAACTTTACTGCGCATTTGCTCATAGTTGGTATCGTTATCTCCTAAATTCAAAATATACTCACTACCGATATTAGAAGTCATGACGATGATGGTATTGCGAAAATCCACCAATCGCCCTTGACTGTCGGTAATTCTGCCATCGTCTAATACCTGTAACAAGATATTAAACACATCACGGTGGGCTTTTTCCACTTCATCCAATAACACCACGGAATAGGGGCGACGGCGGATGGCTTCGGAAAGTTGTCCTCCTTCTTCATAACCCACATAGCCGGGGGGCGCACCCAACAAACGAGATACGGAATGTTTTTCCATGTATTCTGACATATCAATTCTCACCATGGCATCTTCTGAGTCAAACAGAAAAGCTGCGATCGCCCTTGCTAATTCAGTTTTTCCGACCCCTGTGGGCCCCATGAAGAGGAATGAACCGATAGGACGACTAGGATCTTTCATTCCTGCCCTTGCCCTGCGGATGGCGGCGGAAACAATGGATACGGCTTCCCCCTGCCCCACCACTCGCTCTTGAAGATGGGATTCTAACTCGAGCAATTTTTGGCGTTCGGTTTCTAAAAGGCGATTCATAGGAATCCCTGTCCATCCTGCCACAATTTCGGCAATGTCGGCATCGGTGACATTTTCCCGTAACATGGCGTTTTCTTGGGCTTGAATTTTGAGTAATTCCGCCTCCTTGGCTTCTATGTCATGTTGCAGGGTTTCTAACTTACCGTATTTTATCTGAGCCGCCTTTTCGTGGTCATAAGCCCTTTCTGCCTTATCCAACTCTAGGCGCACCTGTTCCTCTTCGGTTTTCAGAGCCTTGATTTCGTCTAATAATTCCTTTTCCTCCAACCATTGAGACGATAATTCCTTTTGCCTATCTTGCAACTCATGGATTTCCGTTTCGATGCGCTCGAGGTTTTCTTGGGCAGATTTATCATCCTTACCTTCCCCTTGGAGGGATAACTGTTCCATCTGTAACTGCAACAGACGGCGATCTAATGCCTCTAATTCTAGGGGTTTGGAGGTGATTTCCATTTTCAACCGTGCCGCCGCTTCATCCACCAAATCAATGGCTTTGTCGGGCAAGAAACGATCCGTGATATATCTATGGGAGAGGGTAGCCGCCGCAATGAGGGCGGAGTCGGTAATTTTCACCCCGTGATGGACTTCGTAACGTTCTTTTAAACCCCGTAAAATTGAGATGGTATCCTCTACGGTGGGTTGTTTGATATATACCTGTTGAAAACGGCGCTCAAGGGCAGGATCTTTTTCGATGTGTTTGCGGTATTCATCTAGGGTGGTAGCACCGATACAACGGAGTTCTCCCCTCGCTAACATAGGCTTGAGGAGGTTTCCTGCATCCATGGCACCCCCTTCCCGAGAACCTGCACCGACTACGGTATGAAGTTCATCGATAAAGAGGATGATTTGCCCATCAGACTCGATTACTTCTTTTAATACCGATCGCAACCTCTCCTCAAACTGTCCTCTATACTTTGCCCCTGCGATGAGACTGCCCATATCAAGGGAAATCAGTTGACGATTTTTGAGGGATTCTGGTACATCTCCATTGACGATTCTTTGGGCTAAACCCTCGGCGATGGCAGTTTTTCCTACCCCCGGCTCACCGATAAGCACAGGGTTATTTTTGGTACGACGGGATAAAACTTGAATTACCCGCCTAATTTCATCATCCCTACCAATGACGGGGTCAAGTTTTCCAGCCTTAGCTTGTTCGGTCAAATCTCGACCATATTTATCGAGGGGAGCGCCTTCTTTTTCTTCCGCTTCCTGATTTTCTGGGGGTTGACTGGTTTCCTCTGCCTGTTCGATGCTGGTTTTAAAAGACTTTATTTGTAACTGAAAATCTTGCGCGTCAAGGTTGAAAGTGCGTAGGGTACGTTTACCGATGCGCTCATCTTCAGAAAAAGCGGTGAGGATATGGGATACACCGATAATGTCATCCTGCCAACTCTCACGACAGGCTTCTGCCCTGTCTAATAATAAGTCTAAACCCCGCCCGAGATACAGTTGATTGACACTGAACATTTTTGGCTGACGAGTGGCAAAGGTGCGTAATTGTTTTTCGAGGGTAGGTAAATCTATCTTGGCTTGGGTGAATATTTGCCCGGCGATGGTGTTTTCTTCTAACAACGCCAAAATGAGGTGTTCTACTTCTAAGTTTTGATTTTTGAAATTACGACATACTTCTTGCGATCGCACTACGGCATCCCAAGCACTCTCAGTAAATTTATTCGGATCAGTTGGCTGCATTATCTATCAGTTATGGGTGACTTGATATTAATTATTAACTTTTTTTAACCAATTGTCATCTCTTTTCTCTGGAGGGCAATAGGCAATGGGCAAGAGGCAATAGGCAAGAGGCAATAGGCAATAGGCAATAGGCAATAGGCAAGAGGCAATGGGCAAGAGGCAAGAGGCAATGGGCAATGGGCAATGGGCAATCGTGATAATATTTTGATATTTCAATTTCCAGCACTGTTTAATTATATTTCATACAATCATTAAGCCATGCTGTATTTACAGTTCTCCTTTGAATGCTTTTTGGGATAGGGAGTTAAATAAATTTTCTGATTCTTTTAAAAATTTTTCTTGTTCCTTTAATTGTGATTCTACGTTTCTACGAATACCTATATACTTTTTCTGCAAAATCATTGGAGGATTAAATATTGGAAAAGTTTTTAACTCTCTTAAATTAAGAGTTTTTTGAGCTATTCCTCTTACTTGTGTATCTGCTTGTTTTTTAATTCCATCTGATTGCATCAATTCAAGTAAAAACTCAGGTTCTATTTCCTCTGGATTAGGTTTTATATGAGCGATATGTCTTTGAAAACAAAACTTTTTATTTGTTCTGACTAATGCTGCATTACCATAACTACCCACTGTTGTGTATAGAATGTCATTAATTTCAATAGGACATCTTAAAGTAAGTTGTTGCCAAGAATCTTCACTGATATATTTACTTACATTAAAATCAATTTCTCCATTGACAATGTTACTGACAAATATAAAAGGAATACCTTTTATCTCCCATTGTGGAGATTGATGAGTTCCATCTGTTACTTTATGACAAACATCCTCTAGTTTTTTTACTTCCCAGCCTTTAGGATTCGTAATAGGATCACCAAACATATCCAGAAAGATGGATTTTTGTAGTTCTTCGGTAAGGGCGATCGCCTTTTTTCGTTTCTGAATGATTCTATCTGCTGTATCCAGTATATCCGCTATTCTACGCTGAAGGGCGATCGGGGGTAAAGGAATTTTAATTTCCTCTAATTTTCTCTTGTTAAGCGTATTACCCATAACCGCACGATCAGTTTTTCCTGTCAAATCCAAACTTTGAAGAGCATAAAATAAATATCCATGATAAAGTTTTGATTTATCTTTAATTGGTAAAGATGCAATTGCTTCATTAGTATAGAGAGGAACTTTTGCAATTCCGACTTTGCCAATAGACAGTTTAAAGGAAAAAAGAAGAGTATCAGGTTCTACCAATCTATTTTTAAAAAGTTTTGCCCCTTCATCAGTTATTTTTTCCTTAGTATCAGTAATATTTTTTGATTTTCCCATATCACCAATACTTAGCCATAAATGATCTCCATTCCAATATTCAGGAGTTTTTCTCGATGGAGTTTTACCTATATTAATTTCACATATATCACTAAGTTTAATTAAATCATATACTTCACTCATTAATAGCTCCTTCTTTCAAAAATAACAATGTAAAATACTCTAAAGAATCTTGATTTTCATCAACATAAATATCACTATATTTATCAAGTATATTCTTTTTTATAACACCCAGTTTTACTGATTTCACTCTAAATATCTCTTAGTATTAATAGTAATTATTTTGATCTATTGAAATTTTAAAATAAACAATTTGAGGGCGATTTTCAATATCTGGAAAATGACAATGAACTGCATCCCTTATTTCAACCTTTAACTCCTCCAAAGTATCAGCTTCAGTAAAAATTGATTGTCCCAAAGCCTGACCAATATATCCCCCCTCCATAGCTTCTTCCACTAAAAAAATAATCTCTTTTGTTGGTGATAAATTAGGTGTTATGGTCATGTAAATATTATTTTTTAAAACTTCCCTTATAAGAATCTTACCCTATTCATAGAAATGTGAACTCCCAAATCCATTGTTGAAAGTCCCTCAAAATTGGGGGATTTAGGGAAGCGAAATTAAGCAATATCCTTAAAAGAATTAATGATGGCGACAATGTCATCAGCATCATCATCATCAAAAACCCCATCTAATCCTGCTATGTGAATCTCAGTAAAAGGAGGCTTATATAAAATTCCGGGATCCATAGTTCCATGTTGAGTTAACAGGTTAATTATTTGGTCAATAAAACGAATTTGATTGGCATTTAAATTCTTATTATTTAGATACTTATTAAAGGCTTCTTTGGCAGTATTTCGATCTAAACCCACTAATTTGATAATGAGCGTTTTGAGGTTAGTATTTTTTCCATATACCTCCTCAAATTTATCTCGAGACTCAATAACTTCTGATGTGAATAACATCTTTTCTAGTTCCTCTAAATCGGTATTAGTAAGGGGTAAATTTTTTCTTAACTTGGCGATCGCAATGTGATCTTTATGCTCCAGAATGTAGGCATCGACCTTCTTTTTGTATTGAAAATGGCTAAAACCTATTTGGGGAGTTGGCACTGTAACTGTTTCTAATTCCCCTAACTCATCTTCAAAATTGGTATAGATAATTTTCTCTTTGTCTTTCTCAATAAATATCATCAACTCTCGCAGATTTACCCTCATTTCTTCTACTAAATTAACGGTTATATCTTGCCACCATTGTTCGGTTTGTACCTGCTCAATTAAATCTAATTTTTCTCTAACATTAGGAATAGTTTTTTTATTTTCTAAACCTACTAATAAATCTCGAACTTTATCCCTTAATTTTTCAAAACTTTTGTCATTTTTCAGAATAGCTAACTGAATTTTGAGACATAACAAATCAAAGTTTTTGATGCGGGGTTTTTCTTGGGGTAAACTATCGGGGAGAGGAATGAGGGTATCGACAATAATTTTTTTGTCTTCATGGCTGAGATTTTGCCATTTTTCCCGTTCACGGAAAGTAACCACGTTTTCGAGGTGACGACGCACTAGAAAGTTATTATCTTCCATGTGGGTAAAGTGCTGATGTAGTTCATCGAGGAGTTTTTCACTGAGATCTTTTTTTCTGCCTACGGTGTAGGGATTGGTTTCGCTTTCCTTGACTCGGTTGGTGGAGGGCGGTTTTTCTTGGGCTTTTAAACATTCCCATAATTCCAATTTAGTTTTTAATAGTTTTGTTTGTAATGAGTCTGAAGAGGACTGTTTTTTTTCGGTAATTTCTTGACCAAAATAGGCAAAATTATCACATAAATCAAAGATTAAAAACTCGCTTTTATGACGATCAACACCGAATAAATGAGGACATAAACGAGTACCCCTGCCAATCATTTGATTAAATTTGACTTCGGAATAAACGGGCTTAAAAAATACTAAATTGAGGATTTCTGGCACATCTACCCCCGTATCCAACATATCCACAGAAATGGCGATAATAGGGTATTTATCGGCTTCTGAGAAGTCATCTAGGGTAGTTTGGGCGTATGGATCTTTACTATCAATAATACGGGCAAAATGACCCTGTGGATTTCCATTACTCTTCTTCAATCTTTTCTCGATACACTTTGCATGTTCATGATTTCGGGCGAAAATGATAGTTTTCCCGAGGCGATCGCCCTCATCCACCTTTAAACCCCATTCCATGAGGATTTCTAGGGCTTTATCCACCGTATCCTCGTTAAATAACCAACGATTGAGCGCCGCCGCATTCACTTGATCAGGAATTTCTCCCGTTTCCTCATCATAAAATTTTTCCTCATACTCCAACTTTTCCTCGGGGGAAAGTTCAGCATATTTGACACCACGTTCGAGAAATTTAAAAGGTACATTCATCCCTTGAGGGGGTACCAAATAGCCGTCTTCGATGGCATCCTGCAATTCATAGGCAAAGGTGGGATTACCCGCCTCTAGGTCAAAAATGCCATAGGTATCCCGATTAATTTCGTTTCTGGGGGTGGCGGTTAAACCAATTAAAAGGGCATCAAAATAGGTAAAAAGGGCTTGATATTTTTTGTAAATACTGCGGTGCGCTTCATCAATGATAATCAAGTCAAAGTAACCCACCCCAAACAGCCGATTTCCTTCATCCCCTTGATTTTTACCCGAGGAGGTATTGTTAATGCGATTCATCATGGTGGGATAGGTAGAAACGATGACATTGGTGCCCGTGATGTCTTTTTCTTTGCTCAAATCCATAACAGTGGCATGGGGTAGATGTCTCTGGATGGCTCGTTTTGCTTGGGTTACAAGGGAGGTGCGATCGGCTAAAAATAACACTCTCTTAACCCAATTTGCCCTCATTAAAACATCCATAAGGGCGATCGAAGTTCTTGTTTTTCCCGTACCTGTAGCCATCACCAACAAACCTTTACGGGCTTTTTGCTCCAAAGTTTCACACACCCTCTTAATCGCCTCAATCTGGTAGCTTCTTCCTGCTATGTCCGGGTTTGGGGTAACTACCCGCAGGGATTTGGCATGACGACGACGATAAATAATTCTTTGCAATTCATCCTTTTTCAGAAAACCCTCCACCAAACGAGGAGGATAATTACAATCATCCCAAAGATAGGTTTGATACCCATTACTATAAAAAATAACAGGACGTTGATTAAACTGCTTTTCTAAACAATCCGCATATAATTTCGCCTGTTGCCTACCCAAATTCGGATCCTTTTGGGAACGTTTCGCCTCAATCACCGCAAGGGGTGCGCCATCATCATCCCATAACACATAATCAATATATCCTTTGCCACTGGGGTTAACCACCGTGGGCATTCCCGTTACTTCATACTCAGTAAAATTAGGTTGAGTTATATCCCACCCCATCTCCCTGAGTAACACATCAATCAAATATTTACGGGTATCAGCTTCGTTATAATCATGGTTATCCTTAACCGTATTATTTACCCGTTTCAGCCGACTAATTTCTGCTTTTAGTTTTTTACACTCTTCTTCTGTCTGTCTGCGTCTTTTTTCGGCAACTTCTGCCATTTCCTGAGTTTTTGATAACTCTTGCTCTAATTTTTGTAATTGTGCAAGGGTTAATTTTTTACCACCATCTCCTTTACTTGTCGGGGGAATAAATGACAGCTTGGGTAAATTTTTACCGTTGGGGGAATAATAACGACATAGCCAATAAAGAAAATGGAATAATTCTTCTGTGATATGCAGGGCATCTTTTTCACTCAGTTTATCTCGACTATGTACCGCACGATTTCCTATTTTCTGGATGATGCGTACTTTCTGGAAAAGATTGGGGGATAGGTTATCTTTAAAGGTTTGTTCATGGATTAATGCCCCCAAATTATTATCGTAGGGTATGGTTAAATAGGGATCATTATCATAAAGCCAGATAACTGCTTGTTCTAGGGTATAACGGGCATAGAAACAAGAGGCGCGACTATCACTGAGGGCAAAGTTTTCCACCAAAATGGCGTTTTCGTAAATTGCGGGAAAGTCGACTTTTAAAAACTCAAAATTAGATGACATGGGAATATTCTATTTTAGAGGAGAGGTGAAAATTGATCGGGTTGAAGAATTTTCATTTCTCAAAAAGCATTTAATATTAATAAGACGGAGATAGCATGGAACCTGCCTATCTTCTTTATAACATCAAAAATGTTATTCCAAACTCAGATTAAATACTGATTTTCTTCTGAAAATCATTTTGGTGCGATTCATCTTTCGGGGTTTTGTCCACAAAAATTATTCGGTTTTATCAGTAAAGGCGATCGCCTTTTGACCTTTCTTTATCATTTCTTATGGTTCATGAAGAGGATTTATTTTTATAATTAAGTAGATATTTATTCTATAGCTAAAATAGTATTTATTTTAGTAATTAAAATAGTGCATTTGTCACAACAATGTAGTTGATTATCGATATTTCAAAATGAGCGATTAACCATTTAAAATTATCAAGATAAGGGGGAAAGAACTATGAATAGTGATGCTAATGGTTCCGAAAAAAAAACCTTGTGATTTAGTAATGAAAGGGGGCATTTCTAGCGGTATTGTTTACCCTCCCGCCATTTTAGAGTTAGTCGACAATAATTATTATTTTAAACAAATTGGTGGTAGTTCCGCAGGGGCGATCGCGGCTTGTGCCACCGCCGCCGCAGAATATGGACGTAGAGAGGGAAATGATAAAAGTTTTGACACATTTCAAGACAAAACAGAAAAATTTTTATCTGAACCAAAAACAGTTACTAATTTAAGGAGTTTATTTCAACCCACAAAAGAAAATCAACCTCTATTTGACCTCATCTTTAAATTACTGGAAGCAGACAATAAATTATTATTTTTATTAACGAATATTCTACCTCTCACATCTATTTTTACCAGAACAACCTTTGGTTTCGGTAACTTTAAATTAAATAGTCTGACGGAAAATTATCACCTCACACACCTTAAAAAAAACCATTGGGGTTTATGTACGGGCATGGAAGGAGTGTCACCTGTCAGAGGAGAAAACAGAAAAGCAGTAACCCAATGGTTACATGATGTCATTCAAAAATGTTCAGGATTAAATAATACCAAACCCCTAACTTTTGGAGACTTAGAAGATACTCCACCACAAGATAAAATTACCCTCAGAATGGTTACATCCAATCTAAGCCAAAATCAACCATATATATTACCTTTTGAGCATCACTATTTTATTTTTGAAAGAAATGAATTTAATCAATTATTTCCTCAAGAATTAGTAGATTATATGGTAAATGACTTAGTCCCAAAACAAACACAAGAATACCAACAAAATAACAATTTTGCACTACCCATAATTGATAATCACAAAGGAAAAGAATACTACTTTTTGCCCATAGGAAAATATATGCCCGTATTAGTCGCCACAAGAATGAGCATGAGTTTTCCTATTTTATTTAGCATGATTCCTCTATATAGTATTAAGGCTTCTGCCAAAAATAAACCAATTATCAAAGAAGAAGATTTATTAATAAATTTATTTAGTGATGGTGGCATTTCCAGTAATTTTCCGATCCATTTTTTTGATGCCTTAATCCCATCCTATCCCACCTTTGGCATTGATTTAGTTACCCAACAAACAACCGATCAATTTAGTTTTATCCCTACAAATATTCGTGGTGAATATTATAAAATTCCAGAACCTAATGTTTATTTACCAAAACCTGACCATCTTCCCTCACCCATGCGCTACGAGTTGGATGGCTTACTAAATATTATTATGAAAGGAATATTTCCCACTGCCCAAAATTATCGAGATACTATGCAGTCTGGATTACCTAGTTATCGGGAGCGTATTGTCAAAATTTACCTCGAAGAAAATGAAGGGGGATTAAATTTGAATATGACTTCTTCACAAATCGAAAATTTACAAAATAAAGGACATGAAGCTGGGACAAAATTAACTCAAGAGTTTCATTTCAGGCATCATCAATGGGTAAGGGTGAAGATTATGATGGGATTATTAGAAAAAGGTTTAACAACCATTGATAGAGCTAATTTTAACTATCAATTACTATTAGAACAACAGCAAAACAATTCATTTCCCTATGCAGAAAAAGATGAAAATTGGGGCATCGAATCTCAAAAAAGAATCAACGCCCTTGCTTGTTTAATTGTCATGTTTAAACAACCAGAAATTATTGACCAAATTAAAAATATGATTGATGATTTACCAGCAGAAATCTCCCCAGATGAACAAAACGAGCTTAACAAGATTTTCGCCATCACTAAACCTTTAGAGGATGAAAAACAAATCTTGTTAAGAGTGACTCCCGAAATTTGAACCTTCGTTGAGTATAATTAACCTCAGTTCGGGATAACAGTTGTCAGTATGGTAGGGGACGTAGCATGCTACGTCCGTACAGGTTGCAGGTTACAGGTTTAAAATACGACCAGCCTTTGTTAGTTCCTTGATGGAACTAAGTATCAGAAAATTAATTAACATTACAGTTTTTGTAAATTTCTTAACCTGATACCTGACACCCGATACCTGGCACCTTTACAAGACTATAAATTTTATCCCGACCTCAGATTAATTATTTATTACTCACCATACTCTCCAAAGATTCCAAATCAGCCATAATTTCCCGTTCCATTTGCTTCAAATTGCCTAAAATAACCGTGGGAGTTTCATAATTTACCTCCTCATACTCAATCTGCTTGTAACGATTGATAGATAAGTCGTAACCATTATCAGCAATTTCCTTTTTCGGCACAAAGAAAGCCTTGGTTTTACGGTTTTGATCCTTCTTAATATCACGTCCGTGCCATTTTTCCAGAATATCGGGGATGTCATTTTCCTCTACAGGTTGACGTTTATCATCAAGGGATAAACCATCCGCCTCCATGTCATAAAACCAAACCGCATCAGTACCTCCCACCTCTGTTTTGGTAAAGATTAGCACTGCGGTAGAAACCCCTGCATAGGGCTTGAAAACTCCTGAAGGCATGGATATGACACCATCTAATTTGTGATTCTCTACGAGGGTTTTTCGCAGAGTTTTATGGGCTTTTGAGGAGCCAAATAAAACGCCATCAGGTACAATTACGGCGGCTCTTCCTCCTTTTTTTAGTAATCGTAAAAATAACGCTCCGAAGAGTAATTCGGTTTTTTTGGTTTTAATAACTTTGGTTAAGTCTTTGGCGATGGTATTGTCATCCAAGGAGCCTTTAAAAGGGGGATTAGCTAGGATAAGGGTAAAGGCTTCTGATACTTCGGAATGATCTTGTGCTAAAGAATCCCTCGCCTCAATTTTGGGATCTTCGATACCGTGTAACATCATATTCATACTGCCGATACGTAACATGGTAGCGTCGAAGTCAAAGCCATGAAACATATCTTCGTTGAAGTGTTGACGGTTGATAGGGTTGTTGAGGATATAGTTTCCTTGGCTGTCTTTTTGCTGACGCAGATATTCGGCTACGGCTACCAAAAAGCCTCCTGTACCACAGGCGGGATCACAAATCACCTCTTGGGGGCTTGGGTTCATCAGTTCGACGATCATTTTAATTATGTGCCGTGGGGTGCGAAACTGTCCGTTTGTTCCTGCGGTGGTGAGTTTGGAGAGCATATATTCATACAAATCTCCTTGTAAGTCGATATAGGTTTTATCACTGGATTGACTGGCTTCTTGGTTAAGAGATTCAAGAATTTGATCCACTTGTTCCACAACATTAGCGAGTAGGGCAGGGTTGGCAATTAAAAATACTGCGTCTTTCATGTGTTGAGCATAGGTGCCTCCTTCTTTGCCAATGGTTTTGATGAAGGGAAAGGCTGAATCCCTGATGGTGATTAGCATATCTGAGGGATTTTGATTTTTGAATACTGACCAACGACAGTGATTATTTTCTGGGGTGAAGGTGGGGTTTTCGAGGGTACCTTGAAGGCGTTTTATTTTCTTTTCTTGGGCGAGTTGTAAATCATCTAAGCGTTTGATAAACAGGAGGTAGGATATTTGTTCGATGACTGAGAGGGGATTACTCACTCCGTTATTCCAGAATGTGGTCCATAGTTTATCAACTTTAGATTTTAATTCGCCTGTAATCATTATGATCGGGATTCCTTAAATTTTCTTTTATATTTTTATTATTATCGTTGATTTTTTGTTTATTCTCCATTGGGATTCCTTAATATATTTTAAGGGCGATCGCCCTTATATTGATCCTTGATTTTTCGGTAAGATAGAAGGATTATAAAAGATAAAGATAAAGGCAACGTACATCATAATGGATATTAAACAAGGCTTCGTCGGCACTATCGGTAATACTCCCTTAATCCGTTTAAACAGTTTTAGCGAAGAAACAGGATGCGAAATATTGGGAAAAGCCGAATTTCTTAACCCTGGTGGTTCCGTGAAAGATAGAGCCGCCTTGTATATTATCAAAGAAGCCGAAGAAAAAGGCTTATTAAAACCGGGTGGAACTGTCGTCGAAGGCACCGCAGGAAATACTGGCATTGGACTAGCGCACATCTGTAATGCAAAAGGTTACAAATGCGTTATTGTGATTCCTGAAACTCAATCCCAAGAGAAAATGGATACCCTCAGAACCCTTGGGGCAGAAGTAAGAGCGGTTCCTGCCGTACCCTACAAAGATCCTAACAACTATGTAAAATTGTCAGGAAGAATTGCCGAGGAAATGGACAATGCCATCTGGGCAAATCAATTTGATAATCTTGCCAATCGTCGCGCCCATTACGAAACCACGGGCAAGGAAATTTGGGAACAAACGGATCATCAAATAGATGCTTGGGTAGCCGCCACGGGTACGGGGGGAACTTTTGCAGGGGTATCTTTGTTTTTGAAAGATCAAAACCCTGATATTAAATGTATTTTGGCAGATCCCATGGGTAGCGGTTTATATAGCTACGTCAAAACAGGGGAAATCAAATCCGAGGGCAACTCCATCACCGAAGGCATTGGTAACAGTCGCATTACCGCCAACATGGAAGGAGTACCCATTGATGATGCGGTACAAATTGATGACCAAGAAGCTATTAGGGTAATCTATCAATTGCTATATAAAGAAGGATTATTTATGGGTGGTTCGGTAGGAATTAATGTAGCGGCGGCGGTGGCTGTGGCGAAAAAGCTAGGGCCAGGTCATCGTATTGTTACGGTTTTGTGTGATGGTGGTGGTCGTTATCAATCCCGACTTTATAACTCTGAATGGTTGGCTTCTAAGGGTTTAAAGGCAGATTTTTAAAGGGTGTTGAGGAGATTAAAGTAGTTTTTCCTACCCATTAAAATACTCATACCAAATCCGATTTAGGTAATATACCTATAGAGCAACTTAAAATAGAGAGGATTTAGCCTATCAATCTACAACTATAAACCTTGAAAAACTGTTCCCCGTTCCCTATTCCCTGTTCCCCGCCCTAATTAGTATATTATTAGAATAGGATTTAGTATCACTGCTTTTTCTGGTTCTTTGGTAGAATAGACAGGGAATAATAGTTAGTCTGAAAATTAAATTATGCCTCCACGTTGGCCCAGAGAACCAGATCGAGAAAATGACCTCGAATATAGAAAATTAGACGATCGCATGAATTTTGCAGTTCATGTTGCCCTGTTTATTGCCGTCAACTCGGGAGCGTGGTTTTTTCACAATTTACAACACGCCCAATGGTTTTGGATTACTTGGTTAACGGGCATTTGGAGTGTTATTCTCCTTGCACATTTTATTTATATAAGTGCGATCGCTGATTATACGAAAGCCAAAAATTAAATAACCCTAAAACCAAAAAAAGGGTTGAACAAGGTTCAACCCTCCCATCCCCAACTATCTAAGACTGAGAAGTAAGATAGGGGGCAGTATTTCCTTCCACCGCTTGACGATAAGATTCCACCTCATCAGTATAATCGATAGGTAATACAGCACAGACATTTTGATGGGGACGAGGGATAATCACCCAAGACTCCAAAGTTGCACCCTCAGCTTTCTTCACCGCATCAATACCCGCCGCCATTGCAGTTTTGACCTCCGAGACATCACCACGAATATTAACGGTAAAACGGGCGCTACCAACCCTGATATAACCCACAAGGGTAACTCTACCAGCTTTAACCATGGCATCTGCCGCCGCCAAAATACCGGGAAATCCTTTTGTTTCAATAGAGCCAACTGCTGACTGTGAAGGCATAAATATATACTCCTGTAATTTTATCTAAATATAAAAATTTAATTTTAATGGTTTAATAATTGTCTTGTTTACCAACTCAACCTAGGGGATTACACCCGATAGGGATCAGAAACTTCATTATGGGCAATGGGTAACACATCTACCACATTTGGCGGTGGATTTGGGACAATGTAATGATTCATTACTTCACCCCCAAGCACCTCCTCCGCTACCCTCAAACCCTCTTTCATGGCTCGGTTTACTTCGGATACTGCTCCCCTAATGGCGATCGCAAATTGACCACTTTCAGCCTTATCAAAATAGACAAGGGTAACTCGGGCGCTTTTTACCATAGCATCCGCCGCCGCTAAGATAGAGGGAAAACCCAAAGTTTGAATAACTCCTACTGCTTCAGGCATGGATAATTATCTTTTTTTGACTTAAACTCAATAATTATCGCACAAATTCCCCTTAATAGATAGATCTCTATCGTAAATTAGCATTTAGAAAATCAGAATTGACAAATAAGTATTCATTATCAGTTATCAACGATCAACTGAACCAGAAAATATTGATATATCCCCCTCACAAGGATTTACGAGAAATTAAGGGTTTCGGTATAATCAACAGTAGTACAAAGTTTCGGAATCATACCCAAAAAATTTAATGCGAAATGTAATCATCGAAAAACCCATCAACGATCACCTAAAAATCGAACTCCCCCCATTACCCATCCAACGACCCCTACTAATGATAGGTCATGGTACAAGGGATCAAAACGGTAGAGACGTATTCATGGAATTCGTAGAAACCTATCAAAAACTAGATCAATCGCGCCCTGTGATTCCCTGCTTTTTAGAACTAACAGAACCCACCATTGCCCAAGGAGTAGACTTTTGTATCCAACAAGGATACGAAGACATATCCGCTCTACCTATTCTTTTGTTTGCCGCCCGTCACAACAAATTTGACGTTACCAACGAACTAGATCGCACTAGGTTAAAATATCCTCAGCTAAAATTTCACTATGGTAGACACTTTGGCATTAACCCTAGTATTTTAGATCTCTGGCAAGAAAGACTAGCCCTCCTTGATACCCCTCCATATAACCCCGACAATATTTCTAGGGAAGAAACAGTATTATTGTTCGTGGGCAGAGGCTCTAGCGATCCTGATGCCAATGGCGATGTGCTCAAATTTGCCCGTATTTTGTGGGAAGGAAGTGGCTACAAAACCGTTGAAACCTGTTTTATCGGCATTACTCACCCCCGCCTCGAAGAAGGATTTAAGAGAGCATTACTATATCAACCCAAAAGAATCATTGTTCTGCCTTACTTCCTGTTTATGGGGGCATTAATGAAAAAGATTTTTCGCATTAGCCAAGAACATCAACAACTATATTCAGACATTCAAATTGACTGCCTCCCCGAGATGGGCATTCAACCGCAACTGCTTCAACTAATTAGGGAAAGAGAAATCGAAACCCAACTAGGAGAAGTAAAAATGAATTGCGAAATGTGCAAATTCCGTCTCAATGCCCTAGGTAATCCTGACTCTCACTCTCACAGCCATGGACATGACCATGGACATCATCATCACCACGAAAGCGAGGATCCCCTAGCCAAGCCAGAAGCATATCATCAAAGGATTTGGCAAACTCCATAATAAAAAATTTATCGTCGGGTGGGCATTGCCCACCATTAAAAACTTAATTATTAACAGAAGCCGTTGCCCCATTAGGTGGATTAGGTTCACGATGCCAGATTTCCCTTTGGGGAATACCCAAGGAAATACCAGCCCTATCAAAGGCTTCTTTAACCCTTAATCGTAACTCTCTACCCACAGCCCATTGTTCCGCAGGTAAAGTCTTAATCAAAAGTCGAATCATAATACCATCATGGGATACCTTTTCAATACCCAAAATATCCGCAGGTTCGAGGATTTTTTCTTGCCACTCTTGTTCCTCATAAAGTTTTTCTGCCACCTCATGAATTAAATTAGTAGCGGTTTTAATGTCCTGATTCCAAGCGATTTCGATGGTAAAGTTGACCCTAGACCAATTTTTAGTCATATTAATCACCGTAGAAATGTGACCATTGGGAATCACAATTAGTTGACCATCCAAGTTACGCAAGGAAGTAGCATAAAGGTTCATAGTTTCTACACAACCTGCTAACCCATTAATTTCTACCACATCACCCACCGCAAAACGATCAGTACATAAAATTAAAATACCGTTGAGCATATCTTCTAAAAGATTGCGGGAAAGGAAGGCAAACACCACAGCCACAGCCCCTGCCCCTGCCACAACGCTAGGATTTAGCCCGGTAAAAGCAAAGGTCAAAGAAAGACCAATGACGGTAAAAATGAAAGTGGTCGCTCCCTGAAGGGCAGGAGAATAGGTATTGACTCTTAGGGTAGGGCGGTTGGAGTTGGGGAATAATTCCTGTCTTTCTTTGGCCCATCTGTTGAGGGTGTAATCAATCCAAAAGTCTCCTATTTTGTCTACCAAGACAATACCAATCCAGATAATAGGAATAAGAATGGCTTGGGAAAAGAAGAGGTTAAATAAATAACGGGTTTCCCTAAAGGTAATCACAATAGTACCCAAACTGAGTAAAATTGCAGTAATTTGGGCTAGTAAACTAATTCTGACAACTAATTGGATTAGATTTAGTTGTTGTTTAATAACATTTTGTCTTTGTTGATAAACTTTCGGTAAAATTTTGGTGGGGATTTGTAACCCTTCCCCAATCACTTGGATACTATTGTTAATACTGTCGTTAAAAAGTTTGGCTAATATTCTTCTAAATCGTTCTATTTTTCTGGGGACGGGTTTTCCTTGGGTGGGGATTCTACCTGATATAGGTTGGCTATAACCACCAGTAGTAACTCCAGTGGTTACTTGAGTGTTTTCGTCCTCTTTTTTATGGGCTTCTGGATCAACTGTAAGGGTTTTTCTTATCTCTTGTAATTCTTGTCGAAGAATTTTGGATATTTTCTTGATAAATCTTTTGAATTTATCTACAAGGATAATAAAAATAAGGGCAATAATTACAACCATTACTGATAGCTGAAATCTCAATAAGGGTTGTTGATGATTCATTTCTGCTCCCCATAAAGCATCACTGAGGGAGTTTGCCACTTGTTGCCTCCATTCTTGTCCTAATTCGGGAATGGTAGAGACATTGGCACTGGCATCTACTTCGGTAACGGTGACAAGGGCTTGGGAGGAAATTCCTAAAGTGGGTTGTCGTGGTACAAATACCACGGTTTGATTATTTTCTGTTCCTACTTCGACGATGGGGGTGAAGGGATGACGGGGTTTTTCTCTATTAAAAAACCAAAAACCTAAAGATTGTCTTTCTTCTAAAAATTCAAAGGATTCTGAATTGATAATGCTTTGAAAAATACCCTCAAAGATGTTTTGTACAAATTTGGCTCTTTGTTCAACATCGATGGCAATTTCGGCGGATGTTTTTTCTGCTTCCCTTGGTAGGGCGAGGGTTAATTGTTCTTCCATTAGTTCGGAATTACCGAACAGGTAAACGTCACTACACCAATATCTACCGCATGGACGAGCTTTATTCAAATCCCAATCTGGGGTTTCGGGAAAGTCCACCACACTACTGGTGGGGAGGTTGAAAAAGGGAAGTTGTGCAAAGGCTTGGGGGGTAAAGTTAATGATAAAAATCAAACTGAGAATAAAGATACTCAGGTATTTGGTAATTAGTTTACGCATTAGGTTATTTATGTCTTTTTGTAAACAACAGTTATTATGTTAGTACACGAAATCCTAAATTATGACTGATAAAAATTGAATTATTAATAAAATATTAAAAAATAACTATAACACATATAAAATAAAGTGATAAAAAAATAGGGGTTTTCAATGAGTAATTATGATGCGATCGTAGTTGGTGCTGGTTTGACTGGTTCTGCATTAGCTTATGAGTTGGCGAAACAAAATAGGAAGGTTTTGTTAGTAGAAAAAAACTTGAATTTTTCTAATGGAACTGTTTATAGTTATGGGGGCATCGCTTATTGGTGTGGTACGGACGATCGCACCATATCTTTATGTCAAGAAGGGTTAAAAATTCAACAAAATCTGACGGATGAGCTAGATTATGACATTCAATATCGAGATTTAGATTTACTGTTTACCATTCCCCATGCTCAAAATCCTGATGAGGTGGCGAAGAATTATCAAGATTTTTGGATTAAACCTGAGTTGTTGAGTGTTGAGGATAGTTGTAACCGAGAGCCTTTGTTAAATGGGGAGGCTATTTCTGGCTGTTTACGTTTTCCCCATGGTCATGTTAATCCTCGCAGGGTAATGGAGGGTTATCAAAAAGCCTTTGAAAAATTGGGGGGAGAAATCCGAGAGGAATTGGTGATGGATTTAGAAACCAAAGGAAGTCGCACCGTGGGCATCAAAACAGAGGAAAAAAGTTATTTTGCCGAGGAAATAATTTTATGTGCGGGGGCTTTTTGTCGTCATCTGTTGGCTAAGGTGGGGGTTAATTTACCGATTTATTTTACCCATGCCCAGTTGATTAAAACTAAACCGACGGATATTAAATTGCGTTGTTTGGTGATGCCTAGCACCACGGCACGATTTTTGATGGAGAAGGATGTGACGGCGTTGGCAAAGGATTCTATTTGGACAAATCCCAGTGATGATTTACAGGCAGAAGTCCTAGAACCGGGGGCAATTCAATTTTTAGATGGCAGTCTTTGTTTAGGTCAAATCAGTCAAATTCGCACCAATCCCCATGCTCCTGTCGCACCTAGGGCTAGTGAGGAGAAGATTCGAGGGGCGATCGCCCATTATTTACCTTCCTTAGCTCATCTCGAAGGGCAATGGCATAATTGCCAAGTGGCTTTTAGTAAAGGTGTACCATTTCAGGTGGGTAGAGTGGATGAAATGGAAGGGCTGTCGGTATTTTCTGGATTTACTAGCCCTTTTGTGTTTGTTCCCCCCCTAGCTCGGAAATTCACTCATTTTTTGACCACGGGGGAGGGTGATTTTACCCTCAAAACCTCCTAGGCTTCGGGTTCTACTAAGGCTCGGTATTCTTCGGCACTGAGGGCATCTTCTAATTCCTCATTAGGATCATCCAAACGCACTTTGACTAACCAACCTTCACCGTAAGGATCATCGGCGATCGCCTCTGGTTGTTCGATTAACATTTCGTTACGGTCAACCACTGTGCCTGATACGGGGGCATAAATTTCTGACACTGCCTTAACAGATTCTACCGTACCAATATTGTCCCCAAGGGCGATCGCATCTCCTAATTCTGGTAACTCCAAAAAGACTACATCTCCCAATTCCTCAAGGGCAAAAGCACTCAAGCCGATGGTGGCGATGTCTTCATCGTCTTCTATGCGTACATACTCATGGGAATCAAGATATTTTAAATCTTCGGGATATTCTAAGCTCATCGGCTATTACTCTGTATCAAAGGTTCTCTAATATTATTATTTATCGGTGAAAAATTAACAAGCATATTGATAAATAATTGAGAATTGAGAATTAATAATGGATAATTAAATTTATCGAAAATTTTGAGCTTAAAATTTCATTATTTGTAAATATTCGATCTATGTTCTGTCCTTAATTCTTTCCTTTAAACAATCGAATACTAATAAAAATTAGGTAAATATTTGTGAAAACATTAACAAAGATCAAACTCTTGTGTGAACCTACTTCCGAAGCATGGTTACAACAAGCCCTCCATAACCTCGATACCATCCTCCTAGATCACTCCCATTGTGAGCGTAAAGCCGCAGGAGTAGCGGTCAATCTTCTTTTTCGTTATCCTTCCCATACCGATCTTATTTATCAACTCACAGCCATTGCCAAGGAGGAATTAGAACATTTTGAACAGGTAAATCAATGGCTCCAAAAAAAGGGAATACCCCTAGCCCCTCTCCAGCCTTCCCCCTATGGTGCCACCCTCAAGGGCGCTATTCGCAGACATGAGCCCCATCGTCTCTTGGATTCCCTATTAGTTTCGGCATTGATTGAGGCGCGATCGCACGAACGCCTTGGATTACTCGCCGAAAATTGCCCTGATGACGAACTAGCCAAATTTTATCGAGGATTAATGGCATCAGAAGCCAGACACTACGGCATTTATTGGGTACTAGCTCAAAAATACTGTGATCAAGAACAAATTGAACCCCGACTACAAGAGTTAGCCCAACTAGAAAGCGATATTCTCAGTAACTTATATCCTGAACCGAGAATACACAGTTAACTTGAGCTCGGGATCAGATTTTTTGGGATCTGTGGGCAATGGGGAATGGGCAACAGGCAATAGTGTAAAATTACCATAAGCATTAATAATAACCTGAAAATAAATCCATGCAATTTATCCGTCAACAAATAGTTCCCTTAGTTACCATTCTGATCGCCATTTTTGCCCTAGTTGCCACCAGCGCCCGTAGTTTCATCAAAGCTGATTTGGCACAACCTGCACCCATCGAAAATATTTATAGTGATAACGCCACCACGCCCAACCAACCGTAAAAAAGTAGGGTGGGCAATGCCCACCATAAAAAAATTCCCCTTTCCTGAAAAACTTAGAGGATAACTGATAAAAGTGACAAAACTATTGCCTATTCCCGATCTTAATTAATCGACTTTTTCATCAAGTTCCAATGGACGTTATATGATTAACTAAAGCCTGTAAGCCCAATAAATAACTATCCACCCCAAAACCGCTAATTTGCCCGATGGAGATGGGGGCAATATAGGAATGGTGGCGAAATTCCTCACGACGGTAGATATTGCTAAGGTGAACCTCCACAGTGGGAAGATTCACCCCTGCCAAAGCATCCCTAATGGCTACGCTAGTGTGAGTATAAGCACCAGCATTAATCACAATACCTTGGTAAATTCCCAAAGCCTGATGGATAAAATCAACGATCGCCCCTTCATGATTAGATTGAAAGCAGACGACTTCAACTCCCATGCTTTTTCCTTTCTCCATAAGGAGGTTATCCACGTCTTTGAGAGTCAAACTACCGTAGATTTCAGGCTCTCGCTGTCCCAAGAGATTGAGATTAGGGCCATGCAAGACTAAAATTTTTAAGTTAGACACACTGTTATACCACTATGATTAACGATAGCGATTAGAAGGACGATCTCTCACAGGAATAGGAATTAATTCTGGTTCAGGTTCTGCTTGTGGTCCTGCTAATGCCTCAATTAACTTTTGAGTCCACTCTTTGATTTTCTCGATGATTTTCTCTATTTGATCCATTAATAAAGAAGACTCCTATAATGCTTTTTTGTCATTAAATCCATCATAACGCTTAGTTTTGGTAAATGCAACTGGGTATGGTACCAAGATAATTAAGGTTTTTGGTAATTTTTAGATACGGTTTTCCCCTCATTGCCCAAAAATCTGATGTTTGCTTAAAGAACGGATTGGCTATAAAATAGGGCTTTTATAGGAAATAGTCACTAAATCTTGATAGAACTGAAGATTAAGGACTTACGTTAACTAATTACATCATAGAAAAAGAATATAGGAGAAAAAGTGCGTAAAATTATTATTGCTGGTAACTGGAAAATGCACAAAACCCAGAGGGAGTCTTTGGAGTTTTTACAGGATTTTTTACCCCATTTAGAAGAAACCCCTGAAGGTAGGGAAGCGGTTTTATGTGTACCTTTTACTACTTTAAATGTAATGTCCAAAAACCTACATGGTAGTCGAGTAAAGTTAGGAGCTCAAAATATCCACTGGGAAGAGCAAGGGGCATTTACTGGGGAAGTTTCTGGTGAAATGTTGACAGAAATCGGTCTAAATTATGTCATTGTAGGGCATAGTGAGCGTCGCCAATTTTTTGGGGAAACTGATGAGACGGTTAATAAAAGGTTATTGGCGGCACAACGTCATGGTTTAATTCCTATTTTGTGTGTGGGTGAAAGTAAAGCCCAAAGGGATGCAGGAGAAACAGAACAGGTAATTTTTGGTCAACTTAAAAAAGGTTTGGTCGATGTTGATCAGAGTAATTTAGTTATAGCATACGAACCGATATGGGCGATCGGTACTGGGGATACTTGTGAGGCATCGGAGGCCAATCGAGTTATTGGTTTAATTCGTAGTCAATTAACTAATAAGGATGTAACTATCCAGTATGGTGGTTCGGTAAAACCTGATAATGTAGATGAAATCATGG
Organism: Cyanobacterium stanieri PCC 7202; assembly: GCA_000317655.1. NCBI lineage: Bacteria > Bacillati > Cyanobacteriota > Cyanophyceae > Chroococcales > Geminocystaceae > Cyanobacterium > Cyanobacterium stanieri. The sequence continues at coordinate 141,843 of CP003940.1, read as the reverse complement.
CTCAGTCTGAGATTGATGGTGCTTTGGTGGGTGGTGCTAGTCTTACTGCTGATAGTTTTGCTCGATTGGTTAATTATCAATAAGTTATTGCCCCCTAAATCCCCCAATTCTGGGGGACTTTTCATTGAATCTTACATTGATCGCATAAGCCTAGATAAAACAAAAAAGGCAGATTAAAATCTGCGGCGTTCGTTCTGCCACCTATTTTAACAGGTGGCTACTTCTCACTCACAATTTGGGTGTTTGGCAATGCCTAATCTAATGAGATTTTTTTCTAAAATTTGGATAAAGTTAGCGTCTTTGAGGTATATCTGGCGATCGCCACTAGGATATAGTAAATAAGGATTAGTGCTATTTTTATCGATAAAAGTAAAAGCCTTTTTAAACTCCAGAGCATTGGATTTGATGGGGGCATCAAAATGGGCGGGAATAATTTGCTCAAAATTCCATAAAGATACTAAATTAGCCCAATTTAAAACCTTTTTCGAGGCTTGGGGCAAAATGAGACTTTCGAGGATAGGCGCCACTAAAAGACGATTGCGAATGGCTAAAAAAGAAAGTTGCCACCCTGATAACCAACGAAACGGAAAAAGACCAAAATAATTACGGCGACTGCGATTAGGGGCATTTATGGCATCTATTATTAACTGCTTGATGCTCACCGTATCAATCATGCTAGGGCGAAAATAAAGAGCAAATAAACAAATTCTTTGCCACCCTTTCAGGCGATTAAATTCATTATCCATCAACTCATCTCTGGCAGTTTCACGGGCATGGAAGAGTAAGGGAAAGGGATTTTGCTGGACAATTTCGGGGGGTTTTTCAGGAACGTTAATTACTGTATCCGTCACCAAAAGAGTACGGGATGACTTATGATACATCGCCACCTCAGAAAAAGAGCCTTGGGTTAAATCAATATCGAGGATATGATATTCAAATTCCTTGGCAAAGGGGGATTCTCGCCAATCGACGGGTAAAAATTTGGTTCTATGGAGGGGGAAACCAACCCAAGACAATGGTAAACGAAGGGGAAAAGTCCACTGACTAGGTACACAATAGATTTCGGCATGGGGAAAACGACGGGCAAAGGGTGGCACAAAAATTTTATGTTCCAATCCTGAACTGGTGGAATGGATGATATATTTTATTTTGCCGTGGGTGGCTTCTAATTCTTTTACTAATTTTACACATTCTTGGGTAGGGGCGATCGGGCAATATACCAATAAACCTCCCTCTTCTAACTTAATTACCGTCATGCGAATTGGCACCACGGCATACAACAACCCATGGGGTTGCTCAAATATCCAAATCTGATCCTTTAATACTTCTTTTCTGATGGTTGCCCTGCGATTATAAGGGTAGAGAGGCAAAAGAAACCACCAGCCCCATTTTTGCTCTTTCTTATTGTTTATACTCACGTCAATGGACAATTAAATATTTAGATTACTTCTATATTCGTCTTATGGTGGCCCGTAGAAAAATAATATTTTCAATTCCACTAAGCTATAGAAATTAATAACTTCCTTATTTATCTTAACAATTTAGACACAAGCAAGACAAACTAGAAATAAATTCAATTTAATTGTCCATTGTGAATTGTCAATTGATTTAGTTAATTCCTAATAATTCCACATCAAAAATTAAAGTAGCATTAGGGGGAATCACACCACCAGCGCCCCTAGCACCATAACCTAAATCGGGAGGAATAATAAGAGTGGTTTTGTCACCTACTTTCATATTGGCAACACCTTCATCCCATCCTTTGATAACTTGCCCTACCCCGATGGTAAAGGTGAAAGGCTGATTTCTATCTTTTGAGCTATCAAATTTTTTGCCTCTTTTATAACCTTCTTCTGCCAAATAACCTGTATAGTGTACTGTTACTTTTTGTCCTCTGGTGGGAGAGTCTCCTTCCCCTGCCTCGGTTTGCACAGAAATTAATCCTGTAGAAGAAGTTTGAGCGTTAGATAAATCGATTTCCATATTTCCTGATTCCATAAGTTTACTTGCGTTCGCCACCAAAGTAGGTGATTCTGCTTTGATTTCTTGATTGGTAGTTGATGCTATGGCACTGGGATTATTATTAAAAATCACGGAGAAAATTAATATTCCAGTGCATACGAAGATAATGCCTAAGCTAATGACAATCGGTTTCATTTTGGTTCAAATGTCTTGAAGTCAATATTAATTGTCTATGATCGGCGCTTAAATGTCTATGGTTCTGGTCAATTAGGAAGATGTTTGCATGGAGGAAAAACTTTTTTTGTGGGAAATCCCTCACTCTGATAGACTTTAATCTTAATGAGATTTACTTAAATCATTATAGAAAATTCAATTTAAAAATCTTCGGAGGATACACGATGATAGAAACTACTATCGGATTAGAAATTATTGAAGTAGTAGAACAAGCTGCGATCGCATCTGCTAAATGGATGGGTATGGGCGAAAAAGATACTGCTGATGAAGTGGCAGTAGAAGCCATGCGCGAAAGAATGAATAAAATCAATATGCGCGGTAGAATCGTAATCGGTGAAGGGGAAAGAGATGACGCACCCATGCTCTACATCGGTGAAGAAGTGGGCGTATGTACCCAACCCAATGCCAAAGACTTCTGTAACCCTGATGAATTAATCGAAATCGACATCGCCGTTGATCCCTGCGAAGGTACTAACCTTGTAGCTTACGGTCAAAATGGTTCCATGGCTGTACTCGCCATCTCCGAAAAAGGTGGTTTATTTGCCGCCCCCGACTTTTACATGAAAAAATTAGCTGCACCCCCTGCCGCCAAAGGTCATGTAGATATTAACAAATCTGCCACCGAAAATATCAAAATTCTTTCTGAGTGCTTGAAACGTAAGCCTGAAGAGTTGGTAGTGGTAGTTATGGACAGATCCCGCCACGAAGATTTAATTAAAGAAATCCGTGCGGCTGGTGCCAGAGTTCGTCTCATCAGTGATGGTGATGTGAGCGCGGCTTTATCCTGTGCTTTCTCTGGTACCAACATCCACGCTCTCATGGGTATTGGTGCGGCTCCTGAAGGGGTTATTTCTGCTGCTGCTATGCGTTGTTTAGGTGGTCACTTCCAAGGACAATTAATCTATGATCCTGCTGTGGTGAAAACTGGTTTAATTGGTGAGAGCAGAGAAGGCAACCTCGCTCGTCTTACCGAAATGGGTATCACTGATCCTGATAAGGTTTACAATGCTGAGGAATTGGCTTCTGGAGAAACCGTTTTATTTGCGGCCTGTGGTATCACTCCCGGTACTTTGATGAATGGTGTTCGTTTCTTCCATGGTGGCGCCAGAACCCAAAGTTTAGTTATTTCTAGCCAATCTAGTACCGCTCGTTTTGTGGATACTGTTCATATGTTTGATAAGCCTGAAAATATCCAATTAAGATAGGATTTTTATTCTGACTAAAAATTTATAAAAGTTTTTAGATTTTTAACTCCTCTGCCCATGGGCTTCTCCTTCTTTTTAGGTGAAAAGAGGAGTTTTTTGGTCATATTTTGGATTACCTAGCTTTATCCTTCTTATACCAAATCCGATTAGTAAAGTTTACTATTATCTACTGTGTAACAATTGACAATAAACAATTGTTATCTTTTGCCTGTTCCCCGCCCTAATTAGTATATTATTCAAACAGGATTTGGTATAAATGGTTATTTCTTTTCTTATTTTTTGTTTACGATTATTTGGATTATTTTGGATTTTGGGTGGAATTGTCACCATAAGAGAGTCTTTTTCTATTCGCTTTTTGAACAGGGCGATCGCTCAAATTACCCTAGATAAAGAAAACCACGCTGAAAGTATTTTTGTTTTTATTTGTGGACTAGAAACTTTAATTAGTGGCATAGGTTTACTATTAGCTCAACAGTGGGTGATATTTATGCTATTGATATTAGTTTTTACCCAAATCTGTTTTTTTACGGTGCGTTTTTATCAATCCTCTCGGGTAAAATTAGCAGAAGAAAAGGAAAATTTAACCATTCAATCCACAACAAAAAATGCTTTTATAGTTTCTATGGCAGTAACTATTATTGCTTTTCTATTACTTTTTTAACGGTTTTAATTATTCAAAAATATCTAATTGAGTCATAATTTCCTCAGTATTTTCCTGATTAGAAGGGGTTAATTTTTTGATGTTTTTTCGTAAACCCATGGCAATTTTGCTGTGCTTTTCAATTTGAGTCATTACCTGTTTCGCACGACTAATGACGACTTTTGGTAAACCTGCCAATCTCCCCGCTTCGATACCGTAGGATTTATCAGCGCCCCCCGGTTTGACTTCGTGGAGGAAAATAATCTCGTTTTCTAACTCCTTCACCGTTACTTGGTAATTAGCCACATTCTCCAAAATAGAAGCCAATTCGTTTAACTCATGGTAATGGGTGGCGAAAATAGTACGGCTTTGGATTTCGATGGCAAGATATTCCGCCACCGCCCAAGCAATGGATAACCCGTCAAAGGTAGCTGTACCCCTGCCAATTTCATCTAATAATACCAAAGATTTCTCCGTGGCATGGTTAAGGATATTGGCGGTTTCGTTCATTTCCACCATAAAAGTAGATTGCCCTGTAGCAATGTCATCCACGGCCCCCACACGGGTGAAGATGCGATCGCATATACTTATTTTCGCACTTTCTGCAGGAATAAAACTACCAATTTGAGTCATTAATTGAATCAAACCCACCTGACGCAGATAACAACTTTTGCCACTAGCATTGGGTCCAGTTAATACTATTAAATCAGGGGTTTTTTCTGCCCCTAAAGAAGTAGAATTAGGCACAAACATCCCAAAACCTAATATTTTTTCCACCACAGGATGACGACCATTTTTTATTTTGATAGTGCGATCTTCTGCAATCTCAGGGCGGTTATAATCTTGATATACTGCCAACTCTGCCAGTCCGCTCAATACATCCATAGCGGCGATCGCCCTTGCAACTTTCCTTATTTCAGCAGTTTTTTGAGCCACCGTAGAACGTAAATCCACAAAAATTTGATACTCAAACTTTGCCAAGTCATCTTTTGCATTTAAAATGCGATTTTCCTTTTCTTTTAACTCAGCAGTAATATATCTTTCCTCATTTAATAAAGTTTGTTTACGCTGATAATTTTCGGGAGCAAATTCCGCCTTAGAACGAGGCATACTGATATAATAACCAAAGGTTTTGTTATAACCCACCTTTAAATTATTAATCCCCGTGCGCTCCCTCTCCGTCACCTCCAGATTAGCTAACCATTCCTTATCCCCATCAATTAAACGGCGCATCTGGTCCAACTGTTCATTAACTCCATCTCGGATAATACCCCCCTCCTTCACATGATGGGGGGGAGATTCCACCAAAGAATCCACTACTTTTTGACCCAACTCCTCCAACTCAGGAGGCACACTTTGCAACGCTTGGAAATAAGGCGACTTACCTTCTTTTGCCAACTCCGCCAAATAGGTCAACTTTAATAAAGAATCCCCCAAATTAAGCAATTCCTTCGGATTTGCCGTACCAGCACCCACCCTGCCCGTAATACGCTCCAAATCGTAAATACTCTTAAATAAACTCCTCATTTCTTCCCGTAAAGGAAGATTATCAATCAACTCGGCGATGGTATCCTGACGGGCAATAATAGCCGACTTTTTGAGTAAAGGTTGCAATAACCACCGTCTCAAAGCTCTTGCCCCCATAGCCGTACAAGTCTTATCCAAAGCCCACAATAACGAGCCATGAAAGGTGTTATCTCGCACCGTAGATGTGATTTCGAGGTTGCGCCGTGAAGTGGCATCCAGCATCAAAAAATCAGCAATGCTGTAAGTGCGAATGAGTTGCAAAGGTACCTGATTCGCCTTTTGGGTATCCTGTACATAATCCAGTAATCCCCCTGCCGCCCGAATGGCTAGGGGTAAATGTTCGCAACCCACCCCCTCAAGGGATTTTAATTTGAACTCTAGTAATAACTTGGGTTTGGCTTCGTTTATATCAAAGGTTTTTTGCGATCGCAACGTATAACAAAAACAATCAGGAAGAAACTCAGGCAGATGTTCCGACTTTTGCCCCTGACGCAATAAACTATTAATATCAGGGGCATTGACAGGAAACAACACCTCCGCAGGTTGCAACCTCAACAACTCCGTCGCCAAACTACTCAAATCCTTGCTCTGAGTGGTGAAAAACTCCCCCGTAGATATATCCGCATACGCCAAACCCCAATGGTCTTTTGCCACCACCACCGCCGCCAAAAAATTGTTTTGCCGAGAGGGTAGCATCTCATCTTCTGTCACCGTGCCGGGGGTTAATAACTTAGTAATCGCCCGTTTAACTAATCTTTTTTCCGCCGTTGCCTTAGAAGCATCCTCCACCTGATCACAGATTACCACCCCATAACCCTTTTCTACCAACTGCCTAGCATAACGATCAAGAGCATGATGGGGTACTCCAGTCATGGCAATTCTGCCCACATTTTGCCCCGCATCCTTACTGGTAATAACTAATTCCAACTCTTGGGCAATGGTTACCGCATCCTGAAAAAAGCACTCGAAAAAGTCTCCCACCCTATATAGTAAAAGACAATTGGGATATTGTTCTTTCACCTCCACATAATGATGATACATGGGAGTTAAATCTTTAATATTTATCAATCGATAATCTTCGTGGGGAGCGTTTCTCGTGGCTTTGGTGGTAACAATTTCCGTCATTAGTTATAGATATTTCCTAATTTCTTATATCTTATTATTAACTTAGATCAGGTTTCATAATCAAGGTAAAAGTTAACAAGTTATTTTAATTAAAACTTCTTTTTTGTTGATAATATTTGATAATCAAAGGAACTAAAACCCAAGCCCCTACAATCAGTAAACTAATAAAACCAAATTTAGTTATTAATCCAACTAATTCTGGTAGGGTGATCATTCTACCCACAAAATAAGCAAGGGTAACTATTACCGAAGCCCATACCGTTGCTCCTGTAAAGTTAAAAAACAAGAATTTACTGTAATTCATTTCGGTGATTCCCGCAATGGGGCCAGCAAAAATTCTCAATAGAGTAACAAAACGACCGAAAAATATGGCTTTTCCTGCATTTTCACTGAATTTATGTTTGGCGATCGCCAATTCTGTCTCTTGAAGACGAAATATTCTGGCAAATTTAACGAAAAGTGACCATCCCCCAATCCTTCCGAGCCAATAACCACAATTATCACCAATTACCGCCCCAAGAATGGCACTAAATAATACCCACCAATAATTCAACTCCCCGCTACCTGCCAAAAATCCACCGATGACGGTGATGGTTTCTCCCGGCAAAGGAATCCCTGTATTTTCTAGGGCAATACCTGCAAACACTGCCCAGTAACCATATTCTTGAGCCAATTCTTGCATTTGCTCTAATGAGAAAAATTCCATAACAATAAGACTTTTTGATTACTTGACAGATACATAACTTAATCAATCTTAACTCAATGAGAGTGCTTTTAGGGGATGAAAAACAGGCTATTCCTTGATTTTCATTCCCTAGGTAAGTAGCAGGATTAGTCAAAAATTAACTTTCTGAGAATATGGGTGAACAAAGAAAATCAATAATCTCACTATAACGGTTTAAATCTACTGATGGTAATAAGTCTGCATTGTTTAATGTATTACCAATTTTCTGCGTCATAGAGTGGATGGTATGACTAGGGCGGTGTTTGATAACTTTGGTAGCAAAGTGAAGAATTGCCTCGGCACATCTTTCTGGTTGATGATTTTCTTGAAGGATTTTTTTCCCTTCTATGCCCATCTGGGCAAATTTTTGGGGATGATCTAAAAATTGATTTAAATGGTGGGTTAAGTCTTCCAATTCATGGTTGGGGCGGACAAATGCTACTGCTTTGGGATTTAAACTGGCATACCATTCTGTTTGAGATACGATACTAGGTAGGCTATAACTCCATAGATGTAGTTGGCTGGCAGATGCTTCTCCCATGGAGGGATAACGAAGGTTTATGGCGAGGTTGGCTTGGCTGAGGGCGTGGTTTAGTTTTTCCTCGGATACAAATCCATGGATTTTGATGATATTTTCTAATCCCAATTCTTGAATTTGTCGCACAATATAGTTTTTATCCCACATTTCCCCGTAAATGTTCAATCTAAATTGTTCCCGACGGGGTAACATAGCAAGGGTTTTGAAGATGGAGTTTAGACAACGATTTTGTCCCATAAAACCAAACATGATGATTTGATAGGGAATTTGTTGGGGGCGGCGATGGATTTGCTCTGGATTTTCGGCAAGGTAGGGCAGGGGGGTATATCCTGTTATCCATTTATTTTCTTCGCTTAATTGTTGATAAGATTGTTGATTATGGGTCATAAGGGCGATCACACCTTGAAGAGCAAGGGGAGTCATGGGATATGTATCGGCCATGGTAGCCATGGAAATAAAACCATCCAAAAATTTTTGACCATCTGCTAATGCTTTCTCTCCATAAAGCTGAAAAACTTGACGTAAATAATTTTTTTTATCCGCCGATAACATATAAAAAAAATCTTGCAATTTGTAATCGTGGAGGATAACTAACCCCGGACATTTACAACTAACCTGCCAAATATCTCCATGAAAAAGATGATTATTTCCTAATTGATAAATATTTAAATCTGCCTGATTTATGTCATACCAAGACATTTGATGAGGTTGGTAATAGCGAATAGAAAAAATATCATTTAACTCACTATCCCATTTATCTTGACTTGTCCAGATAGTTACTTCTGCATTTTTTTGTAATAAAGATACTATTTTATAAGTATATTTAGCGATTTCTGTTTTTGCGGGAGGAAGAGGAGAAAACCAATTTATTTTCATTTTTTATATTATTTTAAAATTGTCAAAAAATAACTTATTTATACACAATAATTGATCATAAAAAATATTGAGATTTATTAATTTTAAAAATTAGTTAATTTATTAACAACATTAGTCCAAGTAATATCAAGAGCCTCGTAGCGTTGTCTGGCATTTTTACCCAAATGAGAAGCTAAACGACGATTTTCCCATAATTGATCCATTCCCCTAGCAAGGGCTAAAGGTTCAGATGCTGTCACGATACCTGTTTCCTCGTTGGTAATAAACTCCAAAGGGCCGCCAGAATCATCACAGGTAATAATGGGCTTAGATGACAACATACCCTCTAGGGTGACATAGCCATAATCTTCATCTAGGGGAGGATAAATAACTCCAATGGACTCGGCATAATATTTGATTTTTTCAGCTTCGGTAATTTGACCAAGAAAAATAGCTCGATCTGCAATATCCAATTTTTCCGTCATTTGTTGCAATTCTTCTTCATATAAGCCCGTGTCAGAGGAACCAGCAAAAAGTACCTTTACCTTATGATGGGTTTTGGATAGTGCTTCTAGCACTAAATATTGTCTTTTTACTCTATTTAAACGGCTAGGAAAGAAAAAATAACTTTGGGCTTCTTCACAATGGAATTGATCGGCATTTTTGGGAGGGTGATAAAGGGGAGTTGAATCTAAGCCATTATATTTTTTCAATCGATTGGCTACATTTTGAGAATTACTATAAATTTTGCGACATTCTTTGAGGGCCTTGGTATCACCGTTAATAATAGTTTGTTGATATTGAAGGGCATCGGGGTTATGGACTAATCCGCTAAATGGTTGTCCCCATAAATCGTATACGTCTCGGTGTTGATGTAATAACCATGCTACTTTGTTGGGATGTTCGTTGAAATAAGCAGGAAATTTGAGGGGAATAATTAAATCAATGTTTCTGCCAGAAAAGCTAGAAAAATCAAGAAGACGAAAGGCAAACATTAAATCAAGCATCCTTTGGGGGGGATGAGCTTCAAAGGGAAAGGCAACTATTTCGGCACTGTGTCCATGGTTTTTTAGGGCTTGAACCAATGATTCGGCATGAATTTCTGCCCCTCCCCGAATAAAAGGTACTTGAACTGTGACAACTAATATATTCATCGTATAAGGGTCTTAATTAAACTGAAAATCAATGGTAGCACTATCTTTGATTGAGAGGGGTGGTTAATTCTCTAGCTCGATAAAATGTTTCTAAACTGTGGGTGTCTCCGACAAAACGCCAGTGCCAAGGTTCGTAACTAATACCCTGTAAGTTGTCTCGGGGAAAAGAAAGCTCGAAACTGTAACGGGAGGCATTTTGTTCTAACCATCTATAGGCGGGGGTGTTTTCAAAACTTTCTTGTAAATTGGTATTAGGGTTATTTCCATCTCCTATGTCTACGGCATAGCCTGTATGATGTTCACTATGCCCAGGAGGGGCGCTGACTTCTGCTCTTTGTCTTGCATCTTGATTTCTTTGCTCTTTTACTTCAAAAAATAGATATTCTTGCTCAGAAATTGACCTAAACCCGGAAATGGGAACTAAAATGATTCCTTGATTTCTAGCATCTCTGACCATGGCGTTAAATCTTTCGGCGGCTTTTGCTCTTAGTTTTATGGAGCCGTCGGCGTTGATGGGTTGTAATTCTGATGGGGGTGCTTCTTCGTAGCTAAGATGTCCGAGAATGTTCTCGGGGATGGTAATTTCTTCTTGTGTATCAATAATTTCTTCTGGTGGTTGATTTTCTGTTTCTTCAACTACTACGGTATCTGTGCTGGGATTGTTGACAATGTTATTGATGATTATCGATGTAAAGATTACTAATAATAAACCACATATAAACCAAATTACATATTTAATAAATAAAGGGCGATCGCCCCCTAAAATCCTATGATGTTCTTTAGGGTTAGAACCTTTATCTCTTAGAGCGGTAGGGATTTCGTCCATAAACCAAATAGCTGATGATGTTTTTACCTATTGTATCGATTATTGGACAAATCTTGAGAGTGAATGAATAAGTCCAAAACATTATTTTTCATAGGTTTTCGTGGCAATATTATATTGACACTCCCCACCTTACCTATCGGTTGAAGGTGGGGATTCTTGGTTCACCGACTCGCCGTTAGACGACAGGTTTACACCAATCGCCCAAGAGGGCAGATCTCCCCAAGCGTATGTTCCCGTATGCCCTACGGTACGTAATGCTTTTATCAGGATATTTTTTGCAGCATTCCAATCTCTATCTTCAATATGCCCACAGTGGGGACAAACATGAGTTCTAGTGGATAGAGATTTTTGCACTTTTTGACCACAATTAGAACAATCTTGGCTAGTGTTATGAGGTGGTACGGCTACTGTTATTTTGCCGTATTTATACCCAAAATACTCTAACCATTGCCTAAAAATAGTCCATCCAGCATCACTGATTGATTTAGCTAGTTTCCGATTTCTGACCATGCCTTTCACGTTTAAATCTTCATAGGCGACCAAATCGTTAGATTTGATTACGCAGTATGCTACACTCTTAGCAAACTCTTTACGTTGCCTACTTACTTTTAAATGTTTACGGGCATACCGAACCTTAGCCTTGTGATAGTTATTTGATTGAGGTTTTTTACCTTTAACAAATTTTTTTGACTTTTGGCGATTTGCACGATTAATGGCTTTCTCAGCTTTTCTCAAGAAGCGAGGATTTTCTACTTTATTACCTTCACTATCCGTGAGAAATTCTTTTAAGCCAACATCTAAGCCAACGACTTTATTTGTCGGTTGAGTCTCAATCTGCATATTTACTTTAACCGAGAATTGACAATAGTAGCCATCGGCTCTTTTGACTAAACGCACTCGTTTAATATCAGAGGCATTGTAGAAATATATATCTCTACTGCCTACCAATTTAAGTCTGCCAATGCCCTTTTTATCGGTAAAGGTGATATGCTTTTTTGTCTTTTCATCTAATTTCCAACCACTAGCTTTATATTCCACTGAACGAGAGTTTTCCTTGAATTTGGGATAGCCTTTCTTGCCCTTAACACCTTTCTTACAGTTGTCAAAAAAACGAGAAATAGAACTCCAAGCTCGTTCAGCTGATGCTTGTCTAGCGGTGGAATTTAACTCAGACGCAAATGGGTACTCTTTAGCTAAGACGGCACAATATTTATTTAGGTCATATTTGTTAACCTTATCACCATCCATCCACAACCGCAAGGCTTTATTTCTAATGAATTGAGCCGTGCGAATAGAATCATCAATGGCTTGATATTGGTATTGCTTGCCTTTTAACCGGTACTCGAGGACTATCATTTGCTCAGTTTTTTTTGCTTATACCGAATATGTTAGCACAATATTTGTTCTTTGATGTCTGAAATCTCGGAAAGTATGGACTCACTGTCGTTCGGTTTTTTTGTTGGTCGCCATTCATCCCTACCCTATAGAGGGATAGGGTATTCTGGCGACATTAATAATAAAATCCGAACTCAGCTGATGTTATACTCTAAAACAAGAAAACCAATTTTTTAGATCCCGATACTCATTTGTCTAATCCAAATTCAGATTCCAAAATAGATTTTGATGAGCAAAACTGGCTAGATGAAATAGATGACTCTACCGAAAACTCCCCTGCCTATTGCCCCTATGAACCTCCACAGAAAAGCTATAACGTTAATCCCAAAACCATCGCCCTAGTAGAAAGTGCCTTTTTAGCTAGTACCGCTAGTTTAATCTGGCTAATCGATTATTATTTTCGTCTAGGCCCATTTTTAAGAATGTTATACCCCCTACCCATTGCCCTCGTTTACATGAGGAGAGGAAGAAGGGCATCAATTATGACCACCATTGTTTCTGGGTTATTACTAAGTATTTTAATGGGCCCCCCTCGCAGTATTATTTATATAATTCCCTACGGTTTGATGGGCATTCAACTGGGTGGTATGTGGCGAAATGGAGCTAATTGGCATCTCTCATTGCTGACAGGATCTATTATTGGTAGTTTTGGTTTCTTTTTTCGTTTTTGGCTTTTTTCGATCCTTTTAGGTGAAGATTTATGGATCTATGTGATTAATCAAATCACTGGATTAGCCGATTGGATTTTCTTACAATTAGGTATTCTTTCTCAACCTAGTACCTTAGTTATTCAGTTACTAATTTTATTAGTAGTCTTTGTTAACAATCTTATATATTGTTTCACTGTCCATCTAGTGGCTTTACTGATGTTGGATAGGCTCAAAAATCCCATCCCTCGACCTCCAGAATGGATCAAAGTAATTTTAGATTATTAATAAAAACCCCCCTAAAAAAGGAGGGTTTTACAAGAATAATAGCTACAACCTAGAAACGAGTGGTGTTAGGTTTGTGAACAATAAAACTCATGGTTTGACACTGTTTGAGGTTATCAAAACCGATAACTCTGATGAAAGAATCAGAATATTGACCTTTACATTCACGAACTTCGTTTAATACATCTTGAGCAGAGAAAGCATTGAATAAAGGTAACTTCCAAAGAGTCCAGTGGTGGTCATTGGGTTGAGGATCTTTTTCAAATTCTACTGCAGGAATAAATCCTTGATCTAATAAGTATTGAACTTGTTTAACGATTTGTTGATCGGTTAAAGGAGGTAAGTAAGAGAGAGTTTCGTAACGACGCTCTTTAGGTAAAGTTTGCATGGTTTATTCTTCCTTGTTTTCTGATTTATTTGATTTGGTATCTATTTCAGTTTCACCTTGAGGAGAAGCTGACTTAGTTTGAGTCAAACGTTCTAAAAGATAGCGACGATGTTCTATATTAGATTGCTCTATATTGCTTTTGACCATTTCTGGCAAAAATTCTACCGTTTGTTCTGCAATATCTTTTCTTACCGCCAAAATACGTAAAACTAACTCCTTATTTTCTATCACCAAAGCCTGAAGATAATTCTCACTATCTTGGATGGAATGATTATAGGAAAATTCTCTTAACCAAATAGCTAAACTGGGATTAGTTTCGGTAAGTTGTTCAATAATTAACTTTACTGCTTGATAAGTAAGATAACCCTGCAGAACTTTTGCTGTATCTTTTACCGTTTGTTTATATGACATATATTTCAGTGGGCATAACCCCTTAGTGAATCAGAAGGTCGGTAATAAATTTTATTTGTTATATCAATTACTTAATTATTCCTATTATGCTTGGAATTATTGTTCATTGATGACTATTTCAATTTATTTCCCTTTCTGATTCCCTATTACTGAAATTTAGAGGGTGTCAACGGTGTCAAACTCGAATTTAATTTCTTTCCAGAGTTCACAAGCCGCAGCAAGTTCAGGACTCCAACGACAAGCCTCACGGATTACGTCATTACCTTCACGGGCAAGAGAACGACCTTCGTTACGAGCTTGAACACAGGCTTCTAAAGCTACACGGTTAGCGGTTGCACCAGGTGCGTTACCCCAAGGGTGTCCTAGAGTACCACCACCGAACTGTAAACAAGAGTCATCGCCGAAGATTTCAACGAGGGCGGGCATGTGCCATACGTGGATACCACCAGAAGCGACAGGCATGGTTCCGGGTAAGGATGCGTAATCTTGGGTGAAGAATACACCACGAGAACGATCTTCTTCTACATAGTCTTCGCGCATTAAGTCAACGAAACCTAAAGTACCAGCGCGATCGCCTTCTAACTTACCTACAACGGTACCAGAGTGTAAGTGGTCACCACCAGAAAGACGGAGACACTTAGCTAAAACACGGAAGTGGATACCGTGGTTTTTCTGACGGTCGATTACAGCGTGCATCGCACGGTGGATGTGTAATAATACGCCATTGTCACGACACCATTTAGCAAGGGTGGTGTTAGCGGTGAAACCACCAGTTAAGAAATCGTGCATGATGATGGGGGTACCGATTTCTTTGGCGAATTCAGCACGTTTCATCATTTCTTCACAAGTACCAGCGGTAACGTTGAGGTAGTGACCTTTGATTTCGTTGGTTTCAGCTTGAGCTTTTTCGATCGCCTCTTGAACGAATAAGAAACGATCTCTCCAACGCATGAAAGGCTGAGAGTTGATGTTTTCGTCATCTTTGGTGAAGTCTAAACCACCACGGAGACATTCATAAACGGCACGACCGTAGTTTTTAGCAGATAAACCTAATTTAGGCTTAATGGTACAACCTAAGAGAGGACGACCATATTTGTTTAATAAGTCACGCTCTACGGTGATACCGTGGGGAGGACCTTGGTAGGTTTTGATGAGGGCAACGGGGAAACGGATGTCTTCTAAACGTAAAGCACGAAGAGCTTTGAAACCGAATACGTTACCAACTAAGGAGGTTAATACGTTGGTTACAGAACCTTCTTCAAATAAATCTAAAGGATAAGCAACGAAACAGAAATATTGATTATCTTCTCCAGGTACGGGCTCAACGTTGTAGCAACGACCTTTGTAACGATCTAAGTCGGTTAAGCCGTCAGTCCATACGGTGGTCCAAGTACCAGTGGAAGATTCAGCTGCTACTGCCGCCGCACATTCTTCGGGGGGGACTCCAGGCTGGGGAGTCATTCTGAAACAGGCTAATAAATCGGTATCTTTAGGGGTGTAATCAGGGGTATAGTAGGTTAAACGATAGTCCTGAACACCAGCTTTAAATCCAGCTTGTGCCATTATTGGCATCCTCCAAATATATAAATTTTCTTTATAGCTTTATTCTTAACAACCTCTAAAAATAGAAGTTAGTTTTTAGGCTTTTGCTTTTCGAGTTTCAATCTTATCATGAAGGGGGATCATCTTTTTTGCTCAAAGGATTTTTTTTCGATTAATATTTATTCTGATTTTTATTAATTTAACTAATCTTATTTTTCCCTTTGATGTAGATGTTATAAGCCTTAATGTTCAATCTTTTGTAGGTCTGTGATTCTAAAACATTATTTTCTACATATTTCTTTACATTATTTTCTAAAGTCATTAAATCGTTATTGCAAAGATTAGATTTACTTATATTAACTGCCTTACTTCCATGGCAGTAGCGGGGGCGAGTAAAACACCATTACGGTAATGAGCCGTGGCTAATATTACATTGTCATAGCCTTCTAATTTTTCGATGATGGGGGCAGGGCGCCCTTGGGGACGGGGGCGTTTTCCAGACCATTGGGAAATAATGGAGGCAGATATGAGGGAGGGGCAAAAGGCGATCGCCCTTTGGTATAAGTCCTCTAATAACTGTGGATTGTCGATCACCTGCCCATGGTCATCAGCAAATTCGAGGGTTGCCCCTAGCCAGAAACGATCATCCCTTAAGGGTACGATGTGAATGTCATCCCCCGTAATCACTGGGTTAAAATCCCCTCGGTTTTGCCAACCATGGTAGTGAATGACCATGGCTTGTCCTAGGACAGGTTTTATCTTAATAGTATGGTTTAACTTCTCTGTTAGGGGAGTTGAACCTAAACCCGCACATAGAATTATCAGGTCAGCAAAAAGGGGTTTACCCCCCACTGATAAAGACTCACAAACCTTCTTTTCCTCCTCCGCAGTAGAGTTGATAGTAAAATTATCAACTTTTTGCCCAAAAATACATTTTACCCCCTGAATTTTCGCCCCTGCCACCAATGCCTCCACTAGGGGGATAGGGTTAATTTGTAAGTCATCGGGGGAAGAAACCGCACCGATAATCTCATCCCCTTGTACTTGAGGACAAAAGGACTGTAACTCAGAACGATCCCACACTTCTAAGCGATAACCTTGCTCTGCCCTTGTCTGAGCCAATTTGTGCCATTTTTCGAGGTTATCTTCGGCAAAAAGTAGTTTGACAATACCATGATGATTGTGGGGAATTTTTAATCCTGTTAATGTTTCTAGTTCGGGCAAAAGGGTTTTATATCTGCTTAAACTGTTTTCTCTCAGTCGCCATGCCCTTCCTTTTACCTTTTGACTGATCACTCCCATCAACAGACCTAGGGCCGCCCCAGAAGAGCCAGAGGCAGGGGGATTTTGATCTATTAAAGTAATGTCCAATTGAGAATCTTTACTCAGTTCAAAGGCGATCGCACTGCCAATGATACCTGCCCCAATAATTACAACTTTAGTCATTAACTCCAATCCTCTTGATCTTCCCCTGTTTTCTTCTTACCGTAGATTTTGCCTTGACTGTGTAACGCCCTAACCCGAGTAAAAAGTTCTTCCTCGCTCATATCCCACTGTTGCAAAATAACATCCAAATCCCGTTGAATATCCCTAGCACCCGGGAAATTGTGGTAACGAATTCTCAACCGAGCTACTTCTGCCATATAGTAGTCCGTTTGTCCTTCGACAAATAACTTTTGCAAAATTACCCTATCGATGTGGGCTTGGGGATGTTGTTGATCTTGGAGCATCAATTTTCGCTCAATAAAGCTCTACCTCTTTGCCAAAGGTCAATTCTAGTATTAAATGAACCCGTTGCCAAGATACGACTATCGGGGCTAAAGATGAGGGTTTGCACCCAGTCTCGGTTGTAGGGAATAAAAGCAAGTTCTCGGGTGGAATAGTAATCCCAAATTCTCACTCCATCATTACCGCCACTGGCTAGGGTTGAACCATCGGGGGATAGGGCAATGGTACGGATGCGATCGCCATGTAAGCCAAATTCGGCAATTTGTAAACGACTACTCAAGTCCCAAACCTTAACACTTCTTTCCTCAGCGCTAGTAATCAAACTTTTGCCATCGGGGGTAAAAATTAACCCTGTAATTTTAGAACGGTGGGGGGTAAACTCCCTAATTTTCTTACCTGTGGTTAAATCCCAAAGAGTTACTCTACCCCTACCATTGCCACTGGCTAACATCTTTCCTTCAGGGTGAATGGCGAGGGCATGGGTAGGATTACCAACTCCTTCTAAAACGTAGGATAGTCGCCGAAACTCCAAATTCCATACCCTGATGCCATCCAATGCTCCGCTCACCAAGGTTTTACTGTCAGGACTAATGGCGATCGCCATTACATTATTTGCATGACTCAACAAACTCGTTTCATGTTCCCCTGTTTCCCCATTCCAGATACGTATATCTGAGGCTTGACCAGTGGTCACGATAGTTTTACCGTCAGGACTATATAACAAAGAGTTTACCGCCGAACCATGGGCTCTTTGATACCTTATTTGTCTCCCTGTTTCCACCTCCCAAAATCTCATGCGAGGATCGTTATAACTACCGACACTAATTAAATTTTTACCTAGGGGATCAAATGCCAAACCATATACAGGGGATGTGTGTTCTTCCAAACTACGCAACAAGCGTAAATCTCGCCAACTATTTCTAATGTCTTCAATATTCGGATTACGATGATAATGGTTTTCGGTTTCTTCTGAAGTGGTTTCCGATTGCACCCGATTTTGATGGGCAAATAAGAGATTAAGACTGAGCAAGAAAACAAGGGTTAGGGATAGTTTGGCAAATTTCATCGCATTAAGGACGGTGATAGATAGGATTTTTTTTGCTCTTTAATTATATCTTTCCTTGAGAATTAGAGAGATAATAGTTCGAGTCCTGACATCTCGAACTAATTTAATTATTTGACCGTTGACATATAGAGAGTTGCGTTTATACTGAAGTAACAATATATGAATATAGTCTCAAACTCCATGAGGAGGATATAAATAAGATGACTAACTTAATTAACAAATCTAAATTTGTTACCCGTAATCAATCCGTGCCTAAACGCAACTCCCGTCTTTCTTCGGCGTGGAAAGTAGCGCCTGATGTTTTTTCTAGTTTTCGCTTTGCTTGGGCAGGGGTGATTTATACTTTTAAAACTCAACGCAATTTTAGAATTCATACTGGCATCGCCCTTGTCGCCATACTATTAGGATTATGGTTTAATGTGACCATGACTCAAATGGCTATCCTTGCCATTACTTGTGCTTTGGTGATGATTCTTGAATTATTAAATACTGCCATCGAATCTGTGGTCGATTTAACCGTTGGCAAACAATATCATGAACAAGCCAAAAAAGCCAAAGACTGCGCCGCTGGCGCTGTTTTAGTAAGTGCCATTGCTTCTGTATTAGTTGCCTGTTTTATTTTGTTCCCCTATGGGTTAAACTTAATATTTTCACTGCTATAAGGAGATCCATAGTTTGATTCTAGTTATTGATAACTACGATAGTTTTACTTATAATCTGGTTCAATATTTGGGGGAATTAAGCGCCGAGTTTACCATCGCCAAGGATGTTGTGGTTTATCGTAACGATCAAATTACCCTCGAACAATTACAAGCCTTAAAACCAGATGCGATCGTCATTTCTCCTGGTCCAGGAAATCCTCGCAGCGCAGGAATTTGTCTCGAACTTGTCACAAAAATGGGTCAAGATTACCCCATTCTCGGAGTATGTTTAGGACATCAAACCATCGGCGAAGCCTATGGCGGTAAAATTGTCTCTGCACCTAGTTTGATGCACGGTAAAACTTCTCCTATCCTCCATAACAATCAAGGGGTATTTAAAGATATTGCTTCTCCCTTTCAAGCTACCCGCTACCATAGTTTAATTGTGGATAAAGCCTCTATCCCTTCGGTATTAGAAATTACTGCTTGGACAGAAGATGACATTATTATGGGTATCCGACACAAACAATATCCTTGGATTGAAGGGGTCCAGTTTCATCCTGAAAGCATCTTAACTAATTCTGGGTTACAATTGTTACGAAATTTCCTCAAATCTATTGCTAAGTATGATTAATCGTCGTGACTGGATGCGTTTGACGGGGGTAGGGGTTCTTACTTCTCTCCTAAGTGCTAAATATTCCCCCCAAAGGGCGATCGCCCAAACCACAGGAACAGGAGTTACTATCCAATGGCTAGGGCATAGTTGCTTCCTCTGCACAGGAAACAACCTCAGAGTGTTATCCAACCCCTTCGAGCCTCTTGGCTGTACTGCCAACTATCCTGCGCCCAGAGTCAACGCCGATGTCGTCATGATTAGCAGTCGCCTCCTTGATGAAGGTGCCGCAGGAGGACTTCCGAACAATCCTCAACTGATGGTTGAACCGGGGGTTTATGAAGTAGGAGGTATCCGATTTCAGGGTATCAGAACATTTCATGATCGCCAAAGAGGAAGAAGATTCGGAGAAAATATAGTCTGGCGCTGGAATCAAGGGGGGGTGAATATTTTACACCTCGGCGGTATTGCTTCCCCCATCGACATCGAGCAAAGAATTTTGATGGGTAGCCCAGATGTTGCCATGATACCCATCGGTGGAGGCCCAAAAAACTATAACCCCCAAGAAGCCATGGACGCTATTCGGGCGCTACAACCCAAAGTAGTCTTTCCTACCCAATATTTAACCAATAATGCAGATCCTAATAGTTGCGATTTGGTACCCCTAGAGGAATTTTTAACCCTTGCAAGGGCAGAAGAGTTAAACATTAATACAATTAGTGGTAATCAAACCACCATTCGCCCCCAAGACTTGCCCCAACGAGGTACTCTCATTCGAGTTTTTCGCTAAACTACAAATAGTTGACAATTAATCAAAAATAAAGATAAAATGATTGATTGTGTCTCCACTCCTGTTCGGATCAGGTAAAGGCATTTAGAAAAAGCAAAAAAATTAATTTTGCTACCTGTACGGCAGTATATATTAGGAAAAAATTATGACTTACGCAATAATCGAAATCTGCGGGAAACAACTTAAGGTAGAACCCGGTAGATTCTATGAATTAGATAGATTTGATCTTGAAGTAAACGAAGAATTAAACGTAGATAAAGTATTACTCGTTAACCACGACGGAGAAATTCATGTGGGACAACCTTACGTTAACGGTGCTTCTATCAACGGAACCATTTTAAAACATAGCCGAGGCAAAAAGGTAATTGTTTATAAAATGCAACCCAAGAAGAAAACCCGCAAGAAAAGAGGTCATAGACAGGAATTAAGTCGTTTAATGATTAATTCCATTAGTTTAGGGGGCAATGTCATTGCTCAGAAAGAGGCAGAAGCTACTACCGAAGCAGTGGAAGCCTAAAATAACATAAACTTAAATAACAGTACACTTTATTAGAGGAATAGCATAATACCATGGCACATAAGAAAGGTACAGGTAGTACTCGTAACGGAAGAGACTCTAATTCTAAGCGCTTAGGCGTTAAATGTTTTGGCGGAGAAACCGTTAAAGCAGGAAATATCCTTATTCGTCAACGTGGAACTAAGGTTTATCCTGGGGAAAATGTTGGACGTGGCAATGATGATACTCTCTTTGCTTTAATCGCTGGAGTTGTAAAATTTGAACATAAAAGCCGTAGCCAAAAGAAAGTAAGTGTTTATCCTGCAGAAGCTAACTAGGCTTTTGTAGTTAAACCACACTGAGTTTTCCCAATACCATTAACTAAATTGGGGTAAGTTATACTACTTACCCCTTTTTTATTGTTTGTTCCCCAATCTTCAATTTTCTTCAAGGGGTTTAATGTCTTAAATGCTTATGGTTTGGTGTTAACGCTTATTTCGCCATTAACGAGGGTTTGACAAGCTAAACGATAGTTATCGGGTTTCTTTTTTAATTTTCTGAGTTCAAAATCAGTTTTAGGAGATAAATTATCCATTCCTTCTACAATCTCCACAAGACAAGTACCGCATTGCCCATAACCTCCGCAGTTGATTAATTTTCCTCTTAGTCTATAGATGTCAATTCCATTTTGTTTCGCTTTTTCTCTTAAGTTGGCACCATCGGCGGCAATTACTTCTTTGTTTTCTTTGAGGAATTTAATCGTGGGCATTTTGTTTCTTTTCTCCTTATTTTGTGTTTGTTAAGTTTCCTATATTAATATTACCAAAAAATAGGCGTAAAGCCCCTGATTTCAAAGATGGGCCTATAAGCCCATAAATAAAAATTAATGGTGGGTGTTTATTTTTCTGACGAAGGGCTTTTCTTCTTCGGTAAAAGGTTCTAATTGTTCTTGTTGTTTTTTTAAAATTTCTGGGGTAGCATCGGAAATGTCTCCTTGACGCTGGGAAATGCGATCGCACATTACTTCAAAAGGAGCATAACAATAAATGATTTCGAGGGGAATTTGTTGTTTTTTTGTCCATTGGATAATGGGTTGACGGAGATAAATGCGATCGTATTTAGCATCCAAAATAACGGTAAATCCTGCATTTATCAAAATCTGTGCTAACTCCAATAAACGTCCATAGGTTTTATTATTCATCTGAGGTGAATAAATATCGTCAGTACCCTTTTCTTGCAAAGATATTTGAGCTAAATGTTTTCTGACGGCATCTGAGCGAATATGAATGGCATTTAATTCCTTGGCTATTTTACTGG
This sequence comes from Cyanobacterium stanieri PCC 7202, assembly GCA_000317655.1. Classification (NCBI taxonomy): domain Bacteria; kingdom Bacillati; phylum Cyanobacteriota; class Cyanophyceae; order Chroococcales; family Geminocystaceae; genus Cyanobacterium; species Cyanobacterium stanieri. Next base: position 119,734 of record CP003940.1, on the reverse strand, counting down.
CTAAAGTGCTTTTTCCTGAGCCTGATAAACCAGACATTAAAATTAATTTTGCTTCACTTTTTTGAGTATATTTCCAAGCTAAATCATAATAATCTTTTGCTGTCTTTGTCGCCCTTTCTTTTTCCTCTGACTCAATGGCAGAATCATCTAAAAGAAAAGATGTTACTTTTGCTCTGACATAGGCTTGACGGCTTAAATATAATGGTAAAACTATTACTCCTTCCCAATCTCCTGTATATTCTAAATAAGTATTGAGGAAAATATTTGCCAGTTCTTTTTCTCCCTTAGAATGAAGATCCATCACTGTAAAAGCGACATCATACATGACATCTACAAACCTAAATTCTTCGTTAAATTCGATCCGATCAAAAAGTTGAATTTTATTATTAAAAATACAAATATTTTTGAGATGTAAATCTCCATGACATTCTTTAATCTTTTGATTATTTATTCTTGTTTCAAAAATATCTTGATGGTTAGCTAAAAAATTATCGGTAAATTTCTTAGTTTCTTGATACTGTTCTGCCGTTTGTGCGATGCCGATATATTTTTCTGTTTGTCGATAGTTATCATTAATAGATAGGGCAATTTTTTCTACTTTCCCAAAACTACTAATATAATCATTGGTAATGGTTTTTTGGTGAAAATCAGCGACAATTTTTCCTAATTCTTTAATATGATTTTCTGTTAATTTTCCTGCTTCAAAAATGTTGATAAAAAGATTCTCTTGAGGAAATTGATTCATTTTTAAAGCATAATCAACCACATTAATACTATTATTTAAAACAAAAGTATCGTTAGTGTAGCTAATGGGTAATACTTCCACATATAATTCTGGGGCGATTACCTTATTCATTGCTAATTCTTGTTCTAAAAAATGTTTTCTTTTTTCAAGGGTTGAATAGTCTAAAAATCCGAAATTAACATCTTTCTTGAGTTTGTAAGCATATTTACCCGTCAAAAAAACTATGGAACAATGAGTTTGTATGACTTTGATGGGAGTGTTTACGGGGTGGAAATAAAAAATTTCCTGTTGCATTTTGTTAATCAGTTGGGATTTCGCCATAAAATTAGGTTTAGATAATTGAGATATTCATATAAAATCACGATGTAAGATGACCACTAATACTATTAAACCAGAGAATAATTTTAGTACCACTGTTATTAATACTTTGTTAGGGATTAAACCCCTTGCTAATTTTGCCAAGAGTCGCGCCAGAAAGATGATTATTAGTCGGGCGGAAACTATTGGGGTTAATTGGTATGAAAATATTGCCAGTCTGGAGAGTCGGGATTGGAGTGAGGATATAGCTGCGGTGGAAAATAAGGCGGTGGATTATCCTGAGTATTATTTTAGATCTTTTCATGCTTATGATCAGGGCAATCTGGAGTGGAAGGCGGCTTGGGAATTGGAGTCGGCGGCTTATAGTGTTCATTCGACCATTTTTTCTAAGGAGCCAAAATTAGAGGGCGATCGCACTTTGCGCCGTAATTATCATAAAGTATTAGAAAGGGAAATTAGTGAGAATCCTCAGAATATTTTAGATATGGGCTGTGGAGTGGGTTTAAGTACCTTTGCTCTACAAGAAAAATACCCCGATGCTAAGGTTACAGGGTTGGACTTATCCCCCTATTTTTTGGCGGTGGCAAAACATCAAGCCCAGCAAAAAAATTATGATATTCAATGGCATCATAATCAGGCAGAAAATACTCATTTATCATCCGCATCTTTTGATCTAGTTTCTCATTTTTTAATGTTCCATGAATTGCCCCAATTTGCCGCTAAAAATATTTTACAAGAAGCCCATCGTTTAATAAAAACTGGGGGTTATCTGGGTATTATGGACATGAATCCTCAATCAGAAGCCTATCAAAAAATGCCTCGTTATGTGCTAACTTTATTAAAAAGTACCGAGCCTTATTTGGATCAATATTTTAGTTTAGATATTGAAAAAGAGTTACTAAATATAGGCTTTGAACAGCCCAAAATTATTCCCATTAGTAAACGGCACAGGGCGATCGTTGCTAGGAAAAAATAATAAAAAAGCAGGTCTTTTGACCTGCCTGATTTGATTAAAATTCGGTTTTTATTTCTCCCCTAAAAAAAGAGAACTGACGTTATTAAAATTAAACAAAAAACAATCAAAAATATCCCGATTTTTAGTTATTAAATAATAGTATTATCAGCAATAGAAGCATTTTTAATAACAACCACAATACCATTACGGATTAAAAATCCCTCATCCTCTCGGTTGGCTTCCTCAACCCTATCCTTATTGATGATTTGCACATTTTGACCAATACGAGCATTTTTATCAACGATCGCACGACGTACAATGGAATTAGCACCGATACCAATAGGTACACCGCCTTCTTTTAATTTAGCCTGTCTGACGGTATAAGGCTCATATAAATCAGCACCCATAATTAAAGTATCTTCCACCACACAATTAGTTTCAATGCGAGTTCTCACCCCTAAAACACAGTGGTTAATGCGACACTCCTTGATAATACAACCCTCACCGATAATAGATTGAGTCACCTGAGAATCGAGTAACTTGGTAGGGGGTAAATAACGAGAGCGTGTATAGATAGGTGCTTTCTCGTCATAGAAACTGAAAGAAGGCTGAGGCTGATTAGTCAAAGAAAGGTTGGCATCGTAGAAAGCCTCAATAGTTCCAATATCTTCCCAATAACCCTTGAATAAATAGGCTTGGATATTATGATCCTTTGCCGCATAGGGGATAATTTCTTTACCAAAATCGGTTTGATCAGGGTTTTCGGTTAATAACTTGCGTAATACCTCTTTTTTGAATACATAGATACCCATAGAAGCAATATAAGGCTTTTCTTGAGCCTGTTCAGGGCTTAAACCTAAAATGCTGGTATCTACTGCCATTTGTCTGAGGGCATCACCTTTAGGCTTTTCGCTAAAATCGGTAATTCTGCCAGAGTCATCAATCTTCATTAAACCGAAAGCCTCGGCTCTTTTTTCGTCGATGGGAACTACCGAAATGGTAATATCAGCATTAGTTTTGCGGTGGTGTTCCACAAATTTACTGTAATCCATGCGATAGAGATGATCCCCAGAAAGGATAATATATTCATCAATATCCCACTCATCAAAAAGCCAGATATATTGACGTACCGCATCGGCTGTACCTTGGAACCAGTCAGGATTTTCCTTGGTTTGTTGGGCGGCTAATACTTCCACAAAACCATCACTAAACCCAGAAAAATTGTAAGCTCTACTTACATGACGATTCAAAGAAGCAGAGTTAAATTGAGTTAAAACATATATTTTTAAAATTTCCGAGTTAATACAGTTACTGATAGGAATATCAATTAGGCGATATTTTCCCGCCAAAGGTACTGCTGGTTTGGCTCTTAATTTAGTCAGGGGATACAGTCTGGTACCTGCACCGCCTCCTAAGATAATACCAAGTACTTTATTCACGCTTTTTGACCTCTAAAATAATCACTTTATAGAAAGTTTAGGCTTTATTGGCACAATTAACAATGGAGAAAATGGGATTAAGGATAGGTTCAATCCATTGTTGACAGGGTTAGAGATAATTGATAATTGAGAATGGATAATTAAACTTTTATCCCCTCATCTCCCTATCTCCCCTACTCGTCATCTCCCCATCTCCCTAATGGGGTGGAGTGCGATTGCCCTTAACTTTGCAAGGAGTACCCCAAGCTAGTTTGGCACTGGGAATATTGTCTAAAACGGTGCTACGGGCGCCAATAACAGTATTTGCACCGATTTTTACTCCCGGGGCCACAAAACAATGACTAGCTATCCAAACGCCGTTACTGATGGTAATAGGGGATGTAATTAGATTGAAACTTGCTGTATTATAATCATGGCTTCCTGTACATAAATAATTGTGTTGAGAAATGACAGTGTGAGAGCCTATGGTAATTTTATCTAAACTATAAAAGTAGGTGCGATCGCCTATCCAACTATAATCACCGATTTCCACCTTCCAAGGGTACAAAAATCTAGCACTAGAGCGAATAATTACCCCCTTACCAATTTTTGCCCCAAAAAGTTGTAATAATACCCGTCTGACTCCATAAAAATTATGGGGGGTAAGAGGAAAAATAATACCTTCCACAATCCACCACAAAAATATAAACCACTGAGGTTTGCCCCTGTCAAAATGATCTTGATTGTATTTACTAAGGTTAAACCAAGGTTGGTCATATAAGATAGGATTTTGGTTATCTATGGGCGTAATAGGTTCGTGATTAGTCATGGATCAAAGATCATTAATTGACCTTGAGGTTAATTAAAATAAACATACACACAGTGTAAAATATTATGGGTTAATAATACTTAATACATCTTGAGGGGATAATTTATTTTTAAACCAAACTAGCTTATTAGGCAACTCTTTAAAATTTACCCCCGCCTTGGCAAGATTTAACCGTTCAGAAATAGCTAAAATTAAATTGTCTCGCTCTACTTTTTGAGCTTGATAAAATTTTTTTTGTAAATATTGAGGACTCCAATAACCGACGATTTCCAATAAGAAATCTCTACCGTCAGGATGCACCAAACGAAAATCAGGAATCATCACACTCCCCGGCACGGGTAATAAATCCACTTCCCTTTCAAGGCGCCATGGAGTATCAATTTTTGCCCACCTTTTGGCGAAGGATTCTTCTAATAAACTATCGTAGGTGGTATTGACACTATAATGGCTAACTAAATCGCAACTGTCATCGAGGTGAAAGCGTTTTTCTTTGATGCGGTTGGTGTAGTTATCTTTCATTCTCAATTTGGCTTCTAAACTCCATTTTCGTACGTGCAAGAGGGCAGGTATCATCTTGGCAAGGGCTAAACCGTAACGGGTACTGGGTTTAAAAAGGCTGGTGGGGCCATCCATGGTAATAGTAAAGCCTGTGTCGGCATCTCCTTCTACATATACCATGAGTTCAAATAGTTTTAGGTAGCGAAATAGTTGTTTATATTCTCCCGGTTGATTGCGGTGGGCGTGGATGGTAATTTCACTGGCACGGTAAAATATGCCTTGTACTTGGGAAAGGTTGTAACGGTGGATGAGGGTTTCGGGTTGGGGGGAGTCAAATTGGGTAAGGATGCGGTTTTCTTGTAAGTCTGCGTATAAGCCTTGTTCGATTTCGTGGGGTAATACTTCTTTTTCTAATTTTTTGCTAAGATTAAGGGCGATCGCATTTAAAACAGATTCTTTATTATCGGGTATAGGTAAAGACTCGGCACTGTGGGAAAAAACCATTTCCCTTAGTTTGGCAGGTACTAGGGGGCTAACAATTTCAAAGGTGCTAAAGTGATTTTTGAGTAGATGCGCTAACCCTCTTTTGAGACGATAATCGGGGCTATCTCCTTCTAATTCTTTAAGTTTATTATCTAAATAGGCTTGAGTTTTACCCACACAAGTTTGAAAACAATCTATTTGCTCACAGGCTAAAAAAAGATTATTTTTATTAAGGGGTAATTTTTTAGGGATAATCGTTTCTCCATCAAAACGATACATTAATAAGTCTGTTTTTAGCATTTTAAATATTGATTAGTTTAGATTATTTTATTTCTGCCTCTTGCCTTTTGCCCATTGTCCATTGCCTATTGCCCATTGCCTATTGCCCATTGCCCATTGCCCATTGCCTATTCCTTATCCCTGACCTTCACTTTTTCATTAACCCCTATATAATTAGGGATGTATTTCCATGATTATATAAAAACCATTGGCAAAAGAAAGATTAGATACACTATTAACCAGTCAGGGATTATGTGATTCCCGTGCCTTGGCACAAAAATTGATTAGGGCGGGGAAAGTAAAGGTAAAGGGGCAAATTGTCGATAAACCGGGTACTTTGATAAATGCGGATAGCCTGATTGAAGTAAAAGAAGAGCCTCCTTTTGTGTCTCGGGGGGGTGAAAAGTTGGTGAAGGCGTTGGAATATTTCGCCATTGAGGTGGAGGGTAGAATTTGCCTTGATGGGGGTATTTCTACGGGGGGATTTACTGATTGCCTGTTTCAAAAAGGGGCAAAAAAAGTTTATGGCATTGATGTAGGTTATGGGCAGGTGGCATGGAAAATAAGGCAAGATGAGCGTTTGGTATTGAGGGAGAGGACTAATTTCCGTTATCTTACTTATGATGATTTATATCACGATAGTGAGCCTCCTAATTTGGGAGTGATGGATTTATCGTTTATTTCTTTAACTAAAGTGTTACCTACTCTTTGGGAGTTGTTGGTGGATTCTCGAGAGGTGGTGTTATTAGTCAAGCCTCAGTTTGAGGTGGGCAAGGGAAAGGTAGGTAAAAATGGGGTGGTGAGGGATTATCGTTTACAGGCAGAGGCGATCGCCTCGGTGCTTGATTGTGCTATAAATATAGGATGGAAGTATAAAGGTTTAATCCCTTCTCCCATTCAAGGGCCTGCGGGTAATGTGGAGTATTTGTTATGGCTGGATGCCTATAGCGATTTGACTACCCCATCAGGGGAAGAGTTAACCAAGATAACTAAAAACGCCATCGGTTAATTCATCACCGTTTCCTTGGAAATATCTTTACTGCTGATGGGTTTTGCTGAGATATTTTTACTTCTTCCCATGGTAGAGTCTTCGTCATCGGAACTTAATTGTATCAGTATTTTTGGCCCTGAACTAGCCAAACGAATGATCATTCCATCTTTTACCAATACTTTATTAATTTTACGACCATTAACAAAAGTACCATTAGAGCCTAAGCTGATTAATGCCCAGTCATCATTTCTGGGGCGAATTTCCAGATGGTGACGGGAAACCACAGCACTATATAATACAACATCATTATCATTGGCCCTGCCAATTCTGATCACCGTATTTGGTTCAAAATTCCATTTTTGAACGGGAGTCGATTTGAGAGGGTGCAAAAGAGTTAAGGTAATCACCAACATTCCATCTGGATAGATATTTTTTATAGTTATAAATCAACAACAACTATTTTAACAAGTTTATTTTAGTCGAAGAATGATCTTTTATCTGAATTTGTTTATCTATTCTTCCCTATTTTACCTAACACTGACCACTATATGATTAATTATAATAATCCTGCATTAGACAATCCGAGAATAAATCCTGCCCCTAGGATATGACCTAAACTAACGGTGGCTAGTAATTCGGGTACTCCAAAATTTTTCCAGACATCAGGTTTGGAAATGGGTAAGTCAGGGCCTACTCCTGCTTTTTGGATGGCAAAGCGCCCAATGAAAATTGCGACTAAATTAGCAGAAATCATTACTAGGGCTACTTGGAAATTCCATTCCACGGTTTGGGGTACTTGGGCTAATAAGCTAGGAAAAGTCATTAAATCCATTTTTATGATAAATTTGATTATGTTAACTATTTCGGTTATTGTACTCTTTCCAACGGTTTTTTGCCGATTTACTTAACTTTAATTAACTTTTTTTTGTTAACTTTTATTAATAATATTGATTCTCTAAATCATGCGTATAAAAATCTGTGGTTTGACTAATGTTGAGGAGGCAAGGGCGATCGCATCTATGGGAGTAGATACCATTGGTTTTATATGTGTCAAAGACTCTCCCCGTTATATCTCTCCTTCTAGTATAAGGGCGATCGTTGAAAAACTCCCCCCCCAAGTTAGCACCATCGGCGTATTTGTAAACGCTTCTGTGACCGAAATTATCGATATAATAAAAGAAGCAAAACTCACAGGTGTTCAACTCCATGGAGAAGAAGACATTGATTTTTGTAATCAATTACGGGAACATTTACCCGATATTGAAATTATCAAAGCCATCAGACACAAAAATTCCCAATCTCAACAAGAAGCCGAAAAATACTTACCCTTTGTCGACACCCTCTTAATCGATACTTACCAAAAAGGCATCCATGGAGGCACAGGGAAAACCTTTAACTGGCAAGAATTAAGCGAATTTCGCCCCTCACGCCCTTGGCTAGTGGCAGGAGGTATTAGCCCAGATAATGTCATCACTGCTTTGAATACCCTTAAATGTGATGGAATTGATCTTTCTAGTAAAGTAGAAATCAGCCCTGGGAAAAAAGATTTAGAAAAAATAAAACAGTTAATTAATAGCCTAGAAAGTATTAAAACTACCTTACCCAATTAAATCATTTCATGATCAATATAATCGAAAAAAATGCACCCATAAAAGATAACTTAAGTTATCAATATCCCATCGTTGAAACCTTCCACTCCGTCCAAGGAGAAGGATTTTATGCAGGAGTTAACGCCTATTTTATTCGCCTCGCTGGTTGCGATGTCTTTTGTCCTTGGTGTGATCAAAAAGAAACATGGTCAACAAAAAAATATCCGCTTCACAGCGTAGAAAAAATTGTCAATCAAATAAAACAAATCAATACTAATATCATTATTATTACAGGAGGAGAACCCCTCTTACATGACTTAAAACCCCTCACTTTAGAACTAAAAAAAACAGGTAAAAATATCCATTTAGAAACATCAGGCGCCCACCCTTTTTCGGGTATATTTGACTGGGTAACATTTTCCCCCAAACCCTATAAAAAACCCCATGAAAGTATTTATAACCATGCTAGTGAGTTAAAAGTAGTTATTAGTCAAGAAAAAGACTTCATCTGGGCATTATCCGAAGCCAAAAAAGTACCTTCCCACACCATCAAATATTTACAACCAGAATGGAATAGCCCTGATACTCAAGACTTAATTTTTAACTACATCAAAGAAAATCCTCAATGGCGCCTAAGTTTACAAACCCATAAATATCTCGGCGTAAGATAAGATTACAATTAAATTTTGTTCAGTAAAAAAGACCATGCAATTATCACCCCAAGAAAAAGATAAATTATTAATTTTCACCGCAGGATTGTTAGCAGAAAGAAGAAAAGCCAAAGGATTAAAACTTAACTATCCTGAAGCTATTGCTTATATATCCTCTGCTATCCTCGAAGGTGCAAGGGAAGGGCGTAGTGTGGCAGAATTAATGAGTTATGGCACTACTTTATTAACCAAAGATGATGTAATGGATGGCATTGCGGAAATGATTGACGAGGTGCAGGTTGAGGCGACTTTTCTTGATGGTACAAAATTAGTTACGGTTCATAATCCTATTAAATAATTGATAATTGAAAATGGATAATTGATAACAATAAAACTCAGTTCGGGATAATTGATGAATAATGATTGTTTTAGATAGATATGTAGATAAAAATATTCCCCAAGATATTGATTTTGATATTTTATTAACCGCAGAGGAAAGGCAAAAAACGAGACAAAAATTTATTATTGATGGGCAAGAAATTAAGTTGAATTTAAAGAGGGGTACTATTCTTGTTGATGGTGATTTATTAACCGATGAAAATGGCACAGTTGTAGTGAAAGTGAGAGCCAAATCAGAGCCTGTAATGACTATTATTAGTCATCATTCTCTTGATTTAATACGAGCTAGTTATCATTTAGGAAATCGTCACGTATCTTTAGAAATTGGAGATAATTATTTACGGTTTTCTTCTGATCATGTTTTGGCATCTATGGTGATTAATTTAGGTTTACAAGTCATAGAAGAAATTGCTCCTTTCTGTCCAGAAATAGGGGCATACCACCATTCCCACCATTGATAAAATAGAAACTCATAACTATTGTGTATCGTCTATTGCCCATTATTTTTTTAAAATTTTATTCATGTCTCAAAAATCTTTATTATTACTCTTACAATTATGTAATTCGAGTCTTCCTTTAGGGGCATATAGTTATTCTGATGCCATAGAAAGTTTAGTGGAAAAAAAAGTAATTTGTGATGGTGTTTCCCTTTATCAGTGGTTAAAAAATGAATTAATTTATGGTTCTATCAAAATGGAGGCAGGGATTTTTGTAAGAGGATACCATGGATTTATGAATAGTGATCAAGACAAAATTAATTATTGGAATAATTGGTTAATTGCTAGTAGAGAAACCTCTGAATTAAGGGAACAAACTTTACAGATGGGCAAAAGTTTACGTCGTTTAATTGTATCTTTAGAAAAAGGAAATGATAGTCAATCTTTTCTAAATTTACTACCTCAAAGATGTAGTTATACGATCGCCTTTAGTGGTATAGTGTCTTATTGGCAAATTCCCCTTGAAGATGCGTTATTGGGATATTTACATAGTTGGTTAAATAACCTGATTGGGGTAGGAATTAAACTCATTCCCCTAGGACAAACGGAAGGGCAGAAAATACTCTTACAATTTAATGATTTATTAAAAGAAATTAGTCCTGATATTATCAACTTAAAGGATGAAGAGTTAAACTGTTGTAGTTGGGGTTTATCTATGGCAAGTATGCACCACGAAACCCTTTATAGTAGACTATTTCGTAGTTAAAAAACTGTTTTATGCAATGGGAATAAACAAAGTAAAAGTTGTTCCATTTAACTCCTGATTTTTCAGCCAAAAAGAAGGACTAAAAAGCTCAATATCAATGGACATTTTATCACACAATTCCTTGACAATAGCTAACCCCAAACCAGTGCCATGGATATTACCCTCTTCTTGTACCCCACGATAATGACGCTCAAAAATATGTTTTTGATCTTCAGGAGGAATACCGTAGCCCGTATCACTAATTTCAATGACTAATTTTTCCCCCGCAGGAGTAGATTTTTGTTTTACTATTTCCAAACAAATTTTACCACCATCAGGAGTATATTTGACCGCATTATCTAATAAATTATTTAACACTTCTGTCAAGGCTTTTGGGTTAGTAGAAATCAAGGGTAAATCTTCATCAATATCACTCATAAAAGTAATACTTTTTTCCTTGGCAATGGTAGAAATTCCCTGAACTAAAGGGATAATTAATTTATTCAAATCTACCTTTTCCAATCGTTGGATATTTTCTGTCAAAAAGAAACTCGTTGACTCCGTTTGTTCTAAACTAGGATTAGAAATATTATTAACCACCTTCCAATCTTCACTAAAATCTTGTATTAAATCCTTGAGGCGATCGCCCTCACGCACAATTCCCTCGGCTATGGTATAATTTTGGTCATCCCCAAGCAAACGTTTAATCAATAACTTGCCAAAAGTACGAATAGCAGTCAAAGGATTACGCAACTGATGGAAAAAATCATCGAGATGATCATTTTGTAACTTTTGCAAACTTTGATAACGCTTTAATTGTTCCTCAGAAACCTGTTGTTTTTGATCCAAAAGTCGAGCAAAAGTAATCGTTTGCGCCACTTCCTGCACCTGTAAAATCTCCCTTTTACGCCAAGGTTTCTTACTCCGATTAGTCGCCAATAACCCCACCATAGAATCATCATGGATAAGAGGTAAAAGTAACTGATAAGGAGAAGCCGACTCAGGAATATAATTAACAATTTGATTAAAACTATTATTATTTTCTTCCATCAAATCAAACTCAAAATCCGTACCATCCTGAGATTCAGGTAACAATAATAAATTATCGTTATTTTCCCCAGAAGAAAAAGGATAAATTACCACGGGAATTAACTTTGGTTCTTCATTTTTGACAGTTTCAGTTAAATAAATAGCACTTTCCTGTGCCGCTAAATTTTGCGCCAATAAAATTAACTGTGACTGACACAAACCAATAAACTCTTTACTGACAAAAATTTCCTCATATTCAGCCATAATGACTTAACCATCAAAACTCAAAAAATTACTAACAAAATTAGCAACCAAATTTTAGATAAATTTAATTATAAAGAATATCTTAACCCGATTAGGGTTGATAACTTAATTAATCCTCAACGATAATGGTAATTAACAAAATATAAATAGATATATTATCCCTCCTCTGCCCCTTATCTACCATGAAGTGTTTTTCATCCATCATAAAACAGTATGATTTTAACCCCCTTCATGTTTCATGGTGGAAACAAATTTTAGTTGCCATCCTTTACTTTCTAACCGCCCTACTATCCATTAGTTTTACCACCTATCCCAACACAGGCTCAACCCCTATCTGGATTCCGGGAGGAATAGCCGTTGGCTTACTATTTATTTGGGGTTATTCCCTTTGGTTAGGAGTATTTTTAGGTATCTTTATCGCTGAATTTACTATTTATCAAGGTTGGGCAAGTTTATCTAACCTACTATTAATTTTACTACTAACCATCGTCACAAGCCTAGGAAAAATAATCGCTACCCTTTGGAGTGAATCCCGCAATACCAATAACCCCGAAGAATTAAGCAGCCGTTACTTTCTACATAGTGCTAAAAATACCGTACAGTTCATCGTTTTTGGTAGTTTTATTAGCCATATACCCATCGGCATTATTTGTGCGAGTTTAGTTTGTGGATTTGGTAATGCACCGTGGAATTTATTCCCCGCCATCGCCATTACATGGTGGCTAAGTGATAGTTTTGGTATTTTAATCTTTACTCCCTTAATTGTTGCTTGGCAAAAACAAATCAATAACTTCATCAAATTAATAAAAAAACAATGGTTAGAAGCCCTAATTATTATTTTTCTTACCCTAGTTTTAAATCAAACTACCTACACAGATTATCATTTAGAATATTTTTTTATTCCCCTTTTAGTATGGACAGTATTTCGCTTTTACGAATTAGGGGCGACTTCTGTCGTACTAATAATCTCCATCCTTTTAGTGATTGAAACAGTTAGGGGAAATACATCCTTTGTCAGAGAATCTAGCCGAGACTCTTTGTTATTATTGCAATCATTTGTTGCCTGTATTTCTATGACAACTTTAATTCTCAGTGCTGTTTTAAATGAAAATAGTTATGCCAAAAAAGAACTCATTAAATTTAATCAACTATTACTAAATAAAAATAATCAGTTAGAAGAATTAAATCATCAAAAAGAATTACAAACCCAAGCAAAAGAAAAAATATTAATTGACTATAACAAAATTCTCGAAAAACAATTATCCCTCAAAAAAGCAAAACAAGAAGCAGAAAACCTCACTCAACAAAAAACCCAATTTTTAGCCAGTCTAAGTGATGAATTTCGTAATCCGATGAGTGGGGTTTTAGGAGTTGCCGAAATGTTAGCCAATACTGAATTGACAGAAGAGCAAAAAAATTATATTCAAACCATTAGGAATACAGGGTCAAATTTACTAAAATCCGTTAATGATATTCTTGATTTTTCTAGTATTGAGGTGGGAAATTTAGTATTAGAACAACAAAAATTAACCATTGAGGAAATTATCAAATCTGTCTTTGTTTTATTTGTCAAAAAAGCAGAAGAAAGCCAATTAAATTTTACCTTTTCAATCCCCCATAATTTACCATCTTTTCTTGGTGATGCTCCCCGTATTAGACAAATATTATTTAATATTTTAGATAATGCTTTTAAATTTACAAAACAAGGCTCAATATCTATAGTGGTTAAAGAAACTAATCTTTGTTCAGAAAATAATGATTTATCATTAAATAATAAATGTTTAATGTTTATGATCAAAGATACTGGCATTGGCATAAAAGGAGAAGATATATCTCATATTTTTGAACCATTTAATCAAAAACATAATAATATCAGTAGAAAACTAGGATTAGTCATCGCCAAAAGTTTAGTCAGTGTCATGGGTGGTACTCTGTGGATAGAAAGTAAGGGAAATATAGCGGGAAATCCTCCTCCTCAATGGTGTTATTCTTCTACATCTTTTCAGGGTTCAACGGTTTACTTTACATTACATTTACAGCCTTTTGTAGAAAATAAAGATAATTCTTTTGATAATAAGGCTCTTGTTTTATCTACTTTGAAAATTTTAGTAGCGGAAGATAATCGCATTAACCAAAAAGTATTTAAATTTTATTTACAAAAATTAGGAATTTATCCTGATATTGCTAATAATGGATTAGAAGTTTTAGCACAACTAGAAAAACATAATTATGATGGTATTTTTATAGACATAAATATGCCTAAAATGGACGGTTTTTTAACTATTGAAAACATTAGAAATAAATATAAAAATAATCATTTTATTATTGCTGTACATCCCCATATTACTGATAATAAAGACTACTATTTATCTTTAGGATTTGACGATTGTATTAATAAACCCATGGCTTTTGATGATATTAAACAAATTATTGATCAAATCAAAAAAAGTTAAGGAGTGCTAAATAAACTATTAACTTACTTTTTTTCTAACCATTTCCAAAGAAAATGTTTATTGCCCTTTGTTCTAATTTTTTTTACTTCTTGGGCAAAATAATATTTTTCTTTATCCGATAAACCTCCCCGTAAAATATAGGAACTATGCCAGATTAACACAGAGGTTAAAAAACCGATAGAAAAAGTAACTGCCAAAGTAGCTAGGGGATTAAATTCCATTCCTGCCCGAATGGCTGCCCATGTACAATGTTCTTGACATAGTGAAAAGGTTTCCCTAAATTGCCACAAACCCCAAGGCATCAAGGTTAACCAAGATAAAAGCACTAATAACCATCTTCCGTATATTCTGGTTAGATGTAGTTTTTGAATATCGGCATCTTCTACTATGGACTCTGGTTGATTTTCGTTCATGGTTTTTTGGTTAACAAATTGAGGTTAAAAATTTAAACTTTTCATTACCTTCTATTAACTTTTATCTCTTAGGATAAGGGGTAATTCGATGTATCCTAGCAAACATCTGCTATTTCTATTTATGTTACTAACTTCTCCCTCTAAACATAATTTAAGCACTAAAATCCAATCTGGCGAAAGAAGATTACATTTTTATGGAAAGGGTGAAGAAATTCCTCTTTTAAGTCAAGGGGTTTGGGGCATTAGTCGTGGTTTTGTACAGTTGATTAGGGTAAATCCTCAAGGGGATGAGACTTGGTTGGGATGGGCGGCACAGGATCATTTTTTTGGTCTTTGGTTAACTTCCCTCGATTCTTTTAAGGCAAGGGCTTTGTCTGATGTGTATTTACAATGGTATAGTTTACAAGAAATTGAGAAATCTCCACAAATCGCTCAAAATGTTTTAACTCAAACGGTGAGTCGAGTTCGGCAAAATGAACAGTTATTGGCGATCGCAGGTTTAAAACGAGTAGAGGACAAACTGATAGCATTATTACGCTTGTTAGCCGATAGTATTGGGGAAAAAATGAACAATGGTTGTTCACGAATTACGGTACGTTTTACCCATCAAAATTTGGCAAGTGCCATTGGTACTACAAGGGTAACGGTAACTCGTTTATTGGGCGACTTGCAAAGGGATGGTTTAATTTTTATCGATAAACAGCGCCATATCATTGTCCAAAATCCAGCCGTTATTATGGCAAGAAATTAATCATTCTTCAACTCTGAGTTTGGTTATAGACAAGGTTAAAAAAGTTCTTGACTGTGGGAATTTCTAGCCTATCCCTAGTGGTAACTAAAACAACGTCTCTGGTGAGGGGTAAACCCGAATCTAGGGCGATGGAAACCACCGCTAGGGTAGGATCTAATACCGCTTCTTGGAGGGCAGATTGGGGCAACAGAGCGATCAAATTACCCTGACGAATTACCCCCCGAAAAGCATCAAGGGTGTTTAATTCCATGGCTACGGGTAAATCAAAACCATGGCTAGTGAATAAGTCTTGGACAATTCTTTGCATACCATAACCATCCTTGAAAATTACTTGAGGAAAGCCCACTAAGTCTTTTATGGTTGTCGTCTCGAAGGATGCTAGGGGATGATCTTTTGATACTAAAACTTGTATTACTTCTTCATACAAAGGTTTGACATACATTTCCCCTGTGGCGGTTAAATATTTATTGTTCATGACGATGGCGACATCCACTAATCCATCCCGTAATACTTTTAAGGCGCGATCGCTCCCTAAAGCTGTTACCCTTAATTGTACTTGGGGAAAACTGCGACAAAAACTCTGTAGAATGGGGGGAAGAAAATAGGCACATACAGAATGAATGGCCGCCACGCACAACTCAGGTTGCTCTCCCTGTAAAAGCTCTTTCATTTTTTCCTCCACCTTTTCCCACTCCTGACAAATTCGTCGAGCATGGGGCAAAAGTCGCTCTCCTCCCACCGTTAATTTTGCCTGAGCGTGACGATGAAATAAAGAGGTACCTAGATGAGCTTCTAAGGCCTGAACTTGACGACTGACAGTGGACTGAGTCACACCACATTGTTTGGCTGCCTGTCCAAAACTACCTGTATCATTAACTGCTAAAAATGCCTTAATTTGCTCAATTCTCATAGGTGCATTAATCCTCAACCTCTCTTATTACATCGATTAATACCCTACGACTAGATCAGCCCTCTAGTCTGTAACAATCCATACTATCTGAGCCACAACTGGGAAAAATTTGATGATTGAGTCGGTTTAAAGAAAATAGACTCTAAATTTCTCCCATTCTTTTGAGCAGATGAGCTAACAACATCAATCCTGCATTGCCAACGGTGAGGATAATTACACCCACAACCCCCATCATCCAATCGTCCCGAAAAACGGCAATTACCAAAATTAGCAGTGCCGTTTTTGTCGAGATACTCGCCACTGCCAACATTTTTTGCCAGACGTTTTCATCCCGCCATGATTGATACATGGGAATGATGAGGGCGGCAATCATAGATAAGATGATAATGTTCATTAATTTTATTTAGAGAATCAAACTATTAGAAAACCTTTGCAATGCTTGTTGAATGGTACCAGAGCGAATCGGCTTACTGACATAATCATTCATTCCTACATTAAAGCAGTTTTTTCGATCTTCTGCCAAGGCGGAAGCTGTCATGGCGACTATCCAAGGTTGTTTTATTTTTTTACCTAATGCCCGTATTTTGATGGTAGTATTCAAACCATCTAGGTTAGGCATTTGTAAGTCCATAAAGACGATGTCATATTGGTTTTGATTAATTAATTCGAGGGCTTGTAAACCGTCATGGGCAATGTTTAATTTTTCTCCTGTATAGCCTAGTTTTTGAAACATTAAACGGGCTACTTTGTAGTTAACGGGATTATCTTCTACCAATAAAATTTTGATGGGTAAGGAGGATATTTTTAAGGTTTTATTTTCTATATTTTCATTACTATTTAACAGGTTTCTTTCACTTATTTCTTCTGAGGAAAGAGCTAGTAATTTTATGGTAATATAAAAGGTAGAGCCTTGAGCTATTTCTGTCTTAAAAGTAATTTTTCCTCCCATTAAATGGGCTATTTTTTGACTAATTACTAATCCTAATCCTGTACCGCCATATTTACGAGTATTGGTGCCATCTACTTGGGAAAATGGTTTAAAGAGGCGATCGCACTTATCTGTAGGAATACCGATGCCTGTATCTTTTATGGCAATTTGAATGACATGAAAACCATCAGGACAAAGACGAGCATCAGCTTTTACCTGTACCTCCCCTTTTTCAGTAAATTTTATGCCGTTACTCACTAAATTGAGAATAATTTGCTTGAGACGATTAATATCACCGATAAAATCGGCAGGAATTAAATGATTTTTAATATAAATTAATTTGATATTTTTATTGATAGCATTAGCCCTCATCAATTTTAAAACTTCCTCGATACATTGATGAAGATTAAAAGGTTTTTTTTCTAACTCAATTTTACCCGCTTCAATTTTTGCTAAATCTAAAATATCATTAATAATTGTCAGTAATAAACTGCCACTTTGATTAATGGTTTTGACATAATCTTTTTGCTCTTTATTTAAAGGAGTATGGCACAACAAATCCGCCATACCCATAATCCCATTCATCGGTGTACGAATTTCATGACTCATGGTAGCTAAGAAAGCACTTTTTGCCCTATTAGCACTTTCTGCCTCCTTCCTCGCTTCCTCTAAGGCTTTATTTTTTAACTCTAATTGTTCTTTCTGTTCTTTTTCCTGTTGCAATAACTTCGCCTGTGCGATCGCAATGCCAAATTGAGAAGCAACATTTTCAATTAATTCTATCTCCGAATCCGTCCAATTTCTGTACTCTTTACAAGTATGTAAACAAATAATACCGTTAGCTTGACCTAAATAAGAAGTGCGCACCGCCATCATCGACTTTAAATCAACTTGTACACACACATGACGCATATTTTCCAAGAGAGGATCTTCAAAAACATTATTAGTTACCACCGCCTCATCTTGTTCTAATATTTTTTCCAGGTGAAGATTACGAATATTATGAGGATCAACATTTACATGACTCATAGATAAAATACCCTCACTCAAATATTCTCCCAAAGGAGTCATGGCTGGTTTTTTGGTTGTATCATAGGTAAAAAGATGACAACGATCTAAGTTGAAAGTTTCTCCAATAGTTTCAGCCGCCCTTTGGAATAACTCTTCATAATCAATAGTTTGACGAATGGATTGAACAATGGTTTTTAATAAAACTTCCTGCTGAAATTTTTGCTCCAGTAACTTTTGCGACTCTTGGCGCTCAATTTCATAACCAATCCATTGAGCCATTAATTTTAATAACTGTTGAGAATTTTCGGTGATGGTATCACTATTTTTTTCCTCAAACGAAAAAAAACATAAAGTACCGTAGGTTTTCCCAGATACTTCAATCTTTGCCCCAATATAGCTTTGGATATTCCAAAGAGTATGCCCTGGATGTTCTTTATAAATAGATTTGGCTAAGGATTCAATGACTAAAGGTTCTTGTTTTTGCAAACAAATAAAGCATAATGATTGATCATTGTTTATATATACAGGCAGTTGAACTACTTCACCATTTCTTTTTTCCCCCTGAAATTTGACTATTTGAATAGATGTGTCTAATCCACGGGTTAACACCCCCATTTCTAAGTCAAAAAATGTCCTACCAAGGTTAAAGATACCTTCTAATTTTTCTGCAAAGGTTAAACTAGATGATGATGTCACTTGATATAAAGCCCTCATGGCAGATTCTTGGGCTTTGACCATAGTTTGGGTTTTTTTTCCCTCGCTAATATCTCGACAAATTCCTATTAAAATTCCATCTTCAATCAAGGATAAGGACATTTGTTTCCAAACTTTTTGTCCATTTTTATGATAAGAAATTGTTTCTCCTCTCCAATATTTGTTTTCTTTACAAATACCAAGAATCTCTTTTTCTATTTTTTGAGCATCTTTTGCTGGATAAAAGTCTTGCCATCTTTTTCCTAATAATTCTTCTTCTCCATAGCCTGAAATTTCAGTAAATGCCTGATTTACGTATATGTAGCGATCTTCTTTAAATAAAACTACTCCATCAATGATGTTATCTAGGATTAGTTTTTGATACTCTGATAATATCTGATTTTTTTGCGTATTTTCTCTTAGGTATAATTCGGTAAAGGCTTGAGGATCTATCATGGTATTTGAGAATTATCGAAGAGATAAAAAGATTCTATTTTATCCTAACTCATTTTTTCTAATTTGCATTTTTTATTCAAGACTGAACATTCTTAAAACCTTTTTAAAACAAAAATTATTCTTATTCTTAACTATTATAAAATTTTAACAATTATAATACCTTTTCAATATACATATTGTTTACAATAAAATATGATACTTTTCTCTGCAAAAAATATATATATTTTGCCAATCAAAAGATTAAAAAAATATTAATGTTAGTATAAAAATAAGTTTTGATAATATAACAGTCTTTAAAAAAAAATGTTTTTGATTACATAAAATGCGATCATCAAACCCATATTACCCAGAAAAAATGTAATTCCATCACTCTTTCTCATAAATTATTATCTAACCTCAATTTGGGAGAATAATTATGAGTATCGTTTAGTATCAGCCTTGACGGTGAAAAGTTTACGGCGGTTTTCAAATTGCTAAATAACACCTAGAAATGGTGAAAAATATTCACTTCACTATTGCCCATTGCCTATTCCCTATTGCCTACCTTAACTAGAAAATGTTATCCCGAACTCAGGTTATCTACTCACATTCATGGGAATTATTAAGAACAACGAAAAGTGTAAACAAAATTTGATTTAAAAGTACAATGTCATCAAATTATCAACCATCTTTTTTTCTTAAAAGTGGATTAATCCAAACCATCTACATAGCCAAACAACTCAACAAACACTGGCAAAAAACTATCAATTTATCCCCCATATCTTACCGAGAAAAAATATTTTATGGTGTTGATAACGTACCCCTTTACGCCCTAACCGCTATTCCCCCAAAACCCAAGGGAACAATCATCGCCACCTATGGCATAACTGGTAATCTTGACAATCAATGGTTATTGCAAATTTTAGCCCGAAAAGCCTATCATCTAGGTTATGCCATCATTTTATTTGATTGGAGGGCGCATGGAAAAACAGCCCAGTTATCACCCGTTTTAACCTCCGATGGCATTTTTGAAGGTCAGGATTTCGTGGCGATCGCCTCTCAAGCCAAAAAAGAGGGTTTTCCTAGTAAATTTTGGTTTACAGGCTACTCCTTGGGCGGACAACTGGCACTATGGGCAATATCTTACGGTTCACAGATTGATAAAATTAGTAGTTTGACAGAGAAGGATATTGGGGGTTGCGGGGTAATTTGTCCTAGTCTGGATGCCGAAAAATCCTTAACCTACCTAGAAAATCATCCCCTCAAAAAATATTTAGACCAAGCCATAACCCAAGGATTAAGAGCATTAATTACCCATATTCATCACCATCACCCCCAAGATGTTGAGCTAAAACTTTTACCATTTGTTGATAGTATTCGCAACTTTGATCAATATTTTGTCATTCCCACCCTTGGCTTTAAAACCGTCACCGATTACTACTATGCCAGTAGTCCATTTCGCATTCTGCCAAAAATAAAAAAACCAACCCTCATTATCTACGCAAAAGATGATCCCATGTTTTGCCCCACAATTATTCCCGATTTAGAAAAAGAAATTAGTCAGAATCACCATTTGCAACTAATTTTAACTCGCCATGGTGGTCATGTGGGTTATATCAACTCCGCCAGAGGGCAAAAACTTAATGGAGACGACGATATTTGGTGGGCATGGAATCGCTTTTTAGATTGGCTGATTCAAGAAGATACTTGAAACTACAACCGTTAACAATTCCCTATAACTGATATTAACAACCATTGCCTATTGCCCATTACCCATTGCCCATTACCCATTACCCATTGCCCATTACCCATTACCCATTACCCATTGCCCATTACCCATTACCCATTGCCCATTACCTATTGCCTATTGCCCATTGCCTATTGCCCATTGCCTATTACCCATTACCCATTGCCCATTGCCTATTGCCCATTGCCTATTGCCTCTCAAATTTATTTACTCATTACTAACGGTTTATTTCATGATACAATTGGCTCTGGTTTTAGTTACTGTTGTGTGGCTAAAATATCGATAAACATAAGTAAATGCGATCGCCCCTAGTGACTACCTCAGACACTTCCCCCACCACAGAAAATCAAGAAACTCTGACAGACAGAGACAATGATGTTGATAGCACCCAAGATAACTCCATGGCGGAATACTATCAACTCAAATATAGTATTCTCATCGCCACCTTAGTTATCGCCCTATCCTGCTTCATCTTAGTGTGGGTGTTTTACTCCCTATCCACAGGATTAAACTACCTCCTAGGAGCATGTGTAGGCTTGGTATATCTCAATCTGTTAGCCAGGGAAGTAGAAAAAGTAGGCAGCGGCAAAAAACGCATCGGCTCAACCCGTCTGGCACTGTTTGCCGGACTAATGATTATCGCCACCCAACGGGAACAACTCCAAGTCATGCCTATATTCCTAGGTTTCATGACCTATAAAGCCTCTATTCTGTTCTATGTTTTGCCCAGTAGTTTACTCAGTGGCAAAAATAAATCAGAGTAAAGGGTTAATTTTATGGTAAATTGTCTGAGATTCCTACAATCAGGGAAAATCTTGCTTAATGGGACTTACAAATACAATCAATCTAACTAACAATTTGTTAGCAGCCATCGAAGTAGGAGAACACTTTTACTGGGAAATCGGAAAATTCAAAGTCCACGGACAAGTATTTCTCGTATCCTGGTTCGTCGTCGGTGTTCTACTAATCGCCTCCATCGCTGCTACTAGAAACATCCAAAGAATTCCGAGCGGATTCCAAAACTTTATGGAATACGTCCTCGACTTCTTACGCAATCTCACCAAAGACCAAATTGGCGAAAAAGAATATCGTCCATGGGTTCCCTTCATCGGTACTCTATTTCTATTCATTTTCGTATCCAACTGGTCCGGGGCTTTAATTCCTTGGAAATTAATCGAAATCCCCGAAGGAGAATTATCAGCGCCCACCGTGGACATCAACACTACCGTGGCCTTTGCCCTCCTAACCTCCCTCGCTTATTTCTATGCAGGGATTAGCAAAAAAGGCTTAGGTTATTTCGCTGATTATGCTCAACCCTCTCCTATCATGGTACCCTTTAGGGCGATCGAAGACTTCACCCGACCCCTATCCCTGAGTTTCCGTCTATTCGGAAACATCCTAGCGGATGAATTAGCCGTCGGCGTATTAGTATTACTCGTACCCCTAATTATCCCCTTACCATTGATGATTTTGGGACTATTCACCAGTGCTATCCAAGCCCTTATTTTCGCCACCCTAGCCGCCTCCTACATCGGAGAAGCCATGGAAGCCCACGGCGAAGAACACGATTAAAAAAAAGCAAATCATCCAAGGAAAAATAAAAAATAACCCTTGATTGACTAGCATAAAACACCAAAATATAGTTAAATACATTTTGGGCTTAAATAAATCGCCATTGTGTGATTAACTAACATAGGGGAAAAGATTAAACAATCCCTTCCCTTAAAACAAAAAACTAAATTTTCTTGTTGTACTAAATTAATTAAAAGGAAAAAAAAAGAATTATGGAACCATTAGTCGCTGCCGCTTCCGTTGTCGCCGCTGCTTTAGCCGTAGGATTAGGAGCTATTGGACCTGGTATTGGTCAAGGTAATGCTGCTGGACAAGCAGTAGAAGGTATCGCTCGTCAACCTGAAGCCGAAGGTAAAATCCGTGCGACTTTACTTCTCAGTTTGGCATTCATGGAAGCGTTAACCATTTACGGTTTAGTAGTTGCATTAGTATTATTGTTTGCTAATCCTTTCTCCTAATAATTTAGATAATTATCTAGGATAACTCAAACTACAAAAATAGGTTTTAGGTTTTAGGTATCTTCACATTTACAGTGAATGCCTAAACACCTAATAACCAAAAAATATCAATTGCAGTAATATCTTTAAGGATAATTGCACATTGACAAAGCAAACCAGTAAATTCTGCCCCGAAGTCAAATTATGATGACACAATGGATTTTATTTGCGGCGGAAACCGCAGAAGGGGGCTTATTTGATATTGATGCTACTTTGCCCTTAATGGCAATTCAATTCTTGATCTTAGCAGCGATATTAAATGCCCTATTTTATAAACCTTTAGGAAAAGCAATTGACGAAAGAGCAGGATATGTTCAAGGTCAATTAAAAAGCGCCAAAGAGCAAAAAGAAAAGTCCTTAGCCCTTGCTCAACAATATGAGCAAGAACTAAAGGAAGTCCGCAAACAATCTCAAGAAATCATTGCTAATGCTCAGGCAGAAGCTCAAAAAATTGTTTCTGAGCAAACCCAACAGGCCCAGCAAGAAGTAATTGCTGAACGTCAAAAGGCATCAGAACAAATTGAAGCTGAAAGAAATCAAGCCATGTCAGCTTTAGAGCAACAAGTCCAAGCCCTTAGTAAGCAAATCTTAGAGAAAGTCTTAGGACGTGAATTTGCGAAATAGCTTAGTAATTAGGGCATAGAGAGGGGAATTTTCTCATTCTCTCACCCTTTTAAAAAAACATAAGATAAACACGCCTAGTTTAAACAAAAAATAATTATGTTGACTTTATTCTATCTAGCCACTGAATCAGCAGAGGGTGGATTTGGTTTAAGTTCAGACATTCTAGGCTCTAACCTAATTAACTTAATTATTGTAATTGGTTTATTAGTAGTATATGGTGGCAAGTTTGTAGGCAATTTACTCACCGAAAGACGTAATAAAATTGCCCAAGAAATTGAAGAAGCAGAACAACAAGCTGCTGATGCCGCCAAAGCTCTAGCCGAAGGACAGAAAAACTTAAACGAAGCCCAAGAAAGAGCGAAGAAAATTGTCTCCGATGCTCAAACCACTGCTGGTAAGGTCAGAGAAGAAATTTTGGCTCAAGGACAAAAAGATATTGAAAGAATGAAAGCTACTGCGGTACAAGAGTTAGACTCTGAAAGAGCCAAGGTAGTAAATGAATTAAAGAGAACTATTGCTGTCTTAGCCCTTGAGAAAGCAGAACAGCAGTTAAAGGAAACTCTGACTGATGAGGTTCAAGGAAAAATCATTAGTCGTGCCGTTGAGCAATTAGGAGGTTAAAAATGCAAAGTGCTATTACCGCTGAAGTAGTAGAACCTTATGCCGAAGCCTTGATGTCTCTAGCCAAAGATCAGAAAGTTGCCGATGCCGTCGGTGAAGATGTACGCTCTCTTGCTAATTTGTTAAAAGAGTCTGCAGAATTAAATTCTTTCTTTGCTAGTCCTATGGTGAAAGCAGAAGAAAAAAAAGCTGTTATTAAAAGTATCGCTGGTGAGCAGATAAATCCTTTCTTGCTCAATTTTTTATTATTGTTAGTGGACAGAGGTAGAATTAGTTTTATTGAGGGTATTTTAGCCAAGTATTTGGAAATTTTACGCAAACTCAATAATACTGTCCTCGCCGAGATTACCACTGCGGTAACTTTGGATGAGGGTGAGTCTGAGAAGTTGGTAGATAAGGTTAAAAGTCTCACTGGTGCTAATGCCGTGGAGATGGAAACGAAAATTGATCCTGATATTATCGGTGGTGTAATTATCAAAGTTGGCTCTCAGGTTTATGATGCTAGTTTACGAGGACAATTACGCCGTATCACCTTGGGGATGCTTGGTTCTAACTAGGTAGTCTTGATGGTAATAATTGTTATGAGCATATAATTTATATGCCCTAGCCATAATCAAAATAAAATTAATAACTGACAATCAATTTGTTACATATAAGTAGCTCTAAGAAAAAGATATGATCAACATTAGACCAGACGAAATTGCTAATATTATTCGCCAACAGATTGAATCCTATGATGAACAGGTTCAAGTTTCCAATGTTGGTACTGTGTTACAGGTAGGGGATGGTATTGCTCGTATTTATGGCTTGGATAAAGTCATGGCGGGTGAATTGGTAGAGTTTGAAGACGGTACTGTTGGTATTGCCCTTAACCTTGAACAGGATAACGTAGGGGTGGTATTGATGGGTGACGGTTTAGACATCCAAGAAGGTAGCAGTGTAAAAGCTACTGGTAAAATTGCCCAAATTCCCGTGGGTGAGGCTTTGGTAGGTAGGGTTTTAGATGCTTTAGCTCGTCCTATTGATGGTAAAGGTGATCTTGATACCACCGATACTCGTTTAATTGAATCTGCGGCCCCTGGGATTGTAGCTCGTAAGTCTGTATGTGAACCTATGCAAACTGGTATCACTGCTATTGATGCGATGATTCCTGTAGGTCGTGGACAGCGTGAGCTTATCATTGGTGACCGTCAAACTGGTAAAACTGCGATCGCCGTTGATACCATCATCAACCAAAAAGAAGAAGATGTAATCTGTGTATATGTAGCAGTAGGTCAAAAGGCTTCCACTGTTGCCAACGTCGTAGAAACCTTAAAAGAAAAAGGTGCCTTAGATTACACCGTAGTGGTAGCCGCTAACGCCAATGATCCTGCAACCTTACAATACCTCGCTCCCTACACCGGGGCGGCCATCGCAGAATACTTCATGTATAAAGGTAAAGCCACCCTCGTAATTTACGATGACTTGTCCAAACAAGCTCAGGCTTACCGTCAAATGTCCTTGTTACTACGTCGTCCCCCCGGACGTGAGGCATACCCTGGAGACGTATTCTATCTCCACTCTCGTTTATTAGAAAGAGCGGCTAAATTAAGCGACGAATTAGGTGGCGGAAGCATGACTGCTTTACCCATCATCGAAACCCAAGCAGGGGACGTATCCGCTTACATTCCTACCAACGTAATTTCTATTACCGATGGTCAAATCTTCTTATCCTCCGACTTGTTTAACGCAGGTTTCCGTCCCGCTATCAACGCAGGTATCTCTGTATCCCGTGTAGGTTCTGCGGCTCAAACCAAAGCTATGAAACAGGTTGCTGGTAAATTAAAACTAGAATTAGCTCAGTTTGCTGAACTCGAAGCATTCTCCCAATTTGCTTCTGATTTAGACGCAGCCACCCAAGCACAACTTGCTAAAGGTCAGCGTTTACGTCAATTACTCAAACAGCCCGAAAACTCTCCTTTGGCTGTATGGGAACAAGTAGCTCAGGTTTATAGTGGTATTAACGGTTTATTAGATGATATTGCTGTGGATAAAGTAACCGAATTTGTTGCTAGTCTCAGACAATACATCAAAAATAGTAAGCCTAAATTCATCGAAATCATTAACTCTGAGAAGAAATTAACCGATGAAGCCGAAGCTCTCTTAAAAGAAGCTATCACCGAAGCAAAACAGGCTTTCTCTGCTTAATTAAAGCCCCCTAAATCCCCCAAATTTGGGGGAATACTTTTCATTTAATGGTGTTATTGCCCTGATATTGGGGTAAATAAGGCGATATTCGCCCTGAAGTCATTATTAATTATTAGTTATCAATTAACATCATGTCTAACTTAAAAGCGATTCGCGATCGCATCGACTCAGTAAAAAATACCAAAAAAATTACTGAAGCAATGCGTCTAGTAGCGGCGGCTAAGGTAAGACGGGCGCAAGAGCAAGTAACTGCTACTCGTCCTTTTGCTGATGCCCTAGCTCAAGTTTTATACGGTTTACAAAACCGTTTACGCATGGAAGAAACCGATCTACCCCTACTCAAGCAAAGAGATGTTAAAACTGTCGCTTTGTTGGTAGTTACGGGCGATCGTGGTCTATGCGGAAGCTACAATTCCAGTATTATCAAAAAAGCTGAACAAAGAGCAGCAGAATTAAAAGAACAGGGTTTAAAATATACCTTCGTTATCGTTGGTAGAAAGGCAACCCAATATTTCCAACGTCGTAATGAACCCATTGCGGCAAAATACACTGGTTTAGAACAAATTCCCACCGCCGAAGAATCTGGCAAAATCGCCGATGAATTACTCTCTCTTTTCTTCTCTGATACCGTTGATAGAGTTGAGTTAATTTATACCCGTTTTGTATCTCTTATTAGCTCTAAACCCGTGATTCAAACTCTTTTACCTCTTACCCCCCAAGGTTTAGAAGTTCAAGACGATGAAATTTTCCGCCTCATTGTCCGTGATGGTTCATTCCAAGTGGAAAGAGAAGCGGTAACCAGTCCTGCTAAAGCTGATTTTCCCAGAGATATG
Source organism: Cyanobacterium stanieri PCC 7202 (assembly GCA_000317655.1). Lineage (NCBI taxonomy): Bacteria > Bacillati > Cyanobacteriota > Cyanophyceae > Chroococcales > Geminocystaceae > Cyanobacterium > Cyanobacterium stanieri. The sequence continues at coordinate 92,430 of CP003940.1, read as the reverse complement.
ATTTTTGAACAGGATCCTGTCCAGATTTTAGATTCTCTCTTACCTTTATATATCAATAATCAGTTATTAAGAGGATTACAAGAAGCGGCAGCTAGTGAATTGGCGGCTCGTATGACGGCTATGAATAACGCTAGTCAAAACGCTAGTGATTTGATGAAGACTTTGACTTTATCCTATAACAAAGCTCGTCAGGCTTCTATTACCCAACAGATTCTCGAGGTTGTATCTGGTGCCAATGCCCTTGGTTAGTTATTAATTTATAACCTCGACATTCCCCTCTCCTTATGGAGAGGGTTTTTAAATTGCTAAATAACACCTAGAAATGGTGAAAAAGATTCACTTCACTATTGCCCATTGCCTATTCCCTATTGCCTGCCTTAACTAGAAAATGTTATCCCGAACTCAGGTTATTTATAGATAAATCCACAAAAAAATTTATTGAGAGATTAAAGATAGTTCTATTTTTCCTACATACTAATCTAATCAAAAATAGACCAACGCTTATCTTAAAAAAATCCTGAAGAGATAAAAGAAACCAAAAGTTTTATAGTAACTTAGGGTGTTTAAAACGGGACTGACGGGGCTCGAACCCGCGACATCTTGCGTGACAGGCAAGCACTCTAACCAGCTGAGCTACAGTCCCTTGTCGCTTTCAACATTATCTATATTAACGAACTGAAAAAAATTTGTCAAGATATTTTGGAAAAAAGGATCAAAAAAGTCGGAACGTAACTTTTTATGTTAAAAAACACCTGAGTTTAAAGCAACAGCATCCAAAAATTTCATGGAGAACTCAGGTTAAAATATAGAAATCTTGACTTACAATTGGTTAAAAATACAGTTATTGTTAAAATATCCCTTTAGTCTTATCTGAAGTAGAGTAAATTTTATGAGTCGTGCCGAGAAAGTCGTTTTAGCTTATTCTGGGGGAGTTGACACTTCCGTTTGTATTCCTTATTTAAAAAAAGAATGGGGTGTAAAAGAAGTCATCACCCTCGCGGCAGATTTAGGTCAAGGAGAAGAATTAGCTCCTATTCAAGCCAAAGCGCTTAAATGTGGTGCGGTGGAGTCTTTGGTGGCGGATGCAACGGAAGAATTTGTGAAAAACTATGCTTTTCCTGCCATTAAAGCTAATGCTTTGTATGAAAATCGTTATCCTCTTTCTACCGCTTTAGCTCGTCCTCTCATTGCTAAATTGTTGGTGGAGGCGGCCGAAAAATATGGAGCCGATGCGGTTGCCCATGGTTGTACTGGAAAGGGAAATGATCAGGTTCGTTTTGATTTGGGAATTACTGCCCTAAATCCTAATATTAAGATTTTGGCCCCTGCTAGGGAATGGGGTATGAGTAGGGAAGATGCGATCGCCTATGGGGAACAATTTGGTATCGAAGCCCCTGTGAAAAAATCTTCTCCCTACAGTATAGATCGTAACCTCCTTGGTCGTAGCATCGAAGCCGGTCCCTTGGAAGATCCCATGACCGAACCCCCCGAGGAAATCTATGCCATGACAAAATCTGTGGTAGATGCCCCCAATGAGCCTGAATATTTAGAAATTACTTTCGAGCAAGGAACCCCTGTGGCGGTGAATGGGATTGCTCTTTCTCCTGTGGCTTTGGTCACAAAGATTAATGAAGTGGCAGGGAATCACGGTGTAGGACGCATCGATATGATTGAAAATCGAGTGGTGGGGATTAAGTCTCGGGAAATTTATGAAGCCCCCGCTTTATTGGTACTAATCAAAGCCCATGAGGATTTAGAAAGTTTGACCCTCACCAGTGATGTCACCCATTATAAGAGGGCGCACATTGACGAAACCTATAGCCGTTTGATTTATGAAGGTTTATGGTACAGCCCCCTCAAAAACGCCCTAGATGCTTTTGTAGAGGAAACCCAAAAAAGGGTTAGCGGTACAGTGCGCATCAAGTTCTTTAAGGGTAATGCTACTGTGGTGGGCAGAAAATCTGAGTATTCTTTATACGATTCTGATTTATCTACCTACGGAGAAGAGGACCAATTTGATCATAAAGCCGCTGAAGGATTTATTTATGTTTGGGGTCTATCTACCAGAGTTTGGGCAGAAAAAACCAGATCCATTAATGGCTAGTTAATTCCTCTGATACTACCCCCTTTTCCCCTCGCTAAATGCGAAAGGGGGATGGGGGTAATTAATTCAACTCCAAAACTAGCAGTTCCTATTTTTTGCTTCTTGAATGCCAGTTTTCAATGTTTTTTTGTTTTTGACGGGCGATCGCCAAGGCTTCATCAGGTACATCATGGGTAATAACAGAACCTGCTCCAATGGTCACATCTTCGCCAATAGTTACAGGGGCAACCAAAACACTATTAGAACCAGTTTTAGTGCGATCGCCTATAATTGTAGGATGTTTATTGAAACCGTCATAATTAGCGGTAATAGTACCAGCACCCACATTAACCTGATTGCCAAGGGTTGCATCACCAATATAGGATAAATGAGCCACATTGGTTTTATTACCGATAGTGGATTTTTTCACCTCCACAAAGTTCCCCACCCGACAATTTTCGCCAATGTTTGCCTGTCCTCGTAAATGACTATAGGGGCCAATCTTACTGTGGGAAGCCACCGAACTATCAATGACAGTGGAATAAAATACCTTTACATCCTCGCCAATCTGACTATTTTCCACAAAACTACCCGGTCCAATGTGACATCCCGAACCGATAACGGTATTACCTCTGAGGTGGGTTTGAGGTTCGATAATGACATCACTGGTGAGGGTTACAGTATCTTCAATGGTAATGCTATCAGGGTCAATCATAGTGACACCAGCCATCATCCACGCCTCTTTTACCCTTGCTTGTAAAATGTCATAGGCAACCGCCAATTGACGACGATCATTAATACCATTAATTTCTAAGTGATCATCCACATCCAAAGCCATCACAGGATTAAGAAAATCCACCACTTCCGTTAAATAATATTCCTGTTGATCATTATTGGTGCTCAGTTTTGGTAATACTTCCTTAAGAACATCCCAGTTAAAACAATATACTCCTGCATTTACTTTCGGATTTTGTTTTTGAGCGGAATTACAATCCCGATCTTCCACAATTTGTTTAACTATATTATGACCATCACAGAATACCCTCCCATACCCTTGGGGATTTGATAAATTAGCCGTGAGGAGGGTGGCTTGGTTTTGATATTCTTGATGGGTGGCAATGAGTTTTTGGACGGTTTCTGGACGTAATAAAGGTACATCCCCATTGAGTACCAACAAATCCCCAGAAAAGTCCTTGAGGGGTTCGAGCAACTGTTGAATGGCGTGTCCTGTGCCTAGTTGTTCTTTTTGTTCTACAAATTCAACCCCTGTGAGGTGGTTTAGGGCTTGTTTAATTCTTTCTCCTTCATAACCGATAATGATGGCGGTGCGATCGGGTTTGACCAGTTCACAAGAGGCGATCGCCCTTTCGACTAAACTTTTATTTCCTAAAGGGTGTAAAACTTTAGGAAGTTTGGATTTCATTCTAGTTCCTTTGCCTGCGGCAAGAATTGCAACTGCTAACATGAGATATTTTAACTACCGTTTGCCCTAGAGTATATCATCAAAGGAATTAGGATTTTAATTTGCCAGAAAACTATTTTTTGCAAAATATAAAAAGATCTCTTTGACTCAGATCTCAGTAAAATATAACTTAGCATTTACTAGAGTTATTCTAAATTAAAGCAATGTCAGTCACCAATAAAAGTAATCTTTCTCAAAAAGTCTTAAATAGTATCCCCAAAATATTAGATCCCACCATGCTAAGGGCGGCCCGAGAAATTTATGAAACCTATTGTAAATTTCATGTCACCCTAGAATCTCCACCCCTTGGGGTAGCCATCGACAAAAAAACCTATCACGGTCAACTAATTTTTAGTAAACAGCCCATTCTTTTACCTTGGGAAAACTTCATCCCCATCCATCAAATCACCTCTGATTATAAAAAGTAGAATTAATAGACTTCAAGCTCATTGTCATTTTTAAACATATTTTGCTCCCCTCTTTATATCATCTTTACAATTTATTTTAAATAAATATATCTTTAGTATTTATTATTATTTTTATTAATTTTCCCATCAAATCAATCACCAATAAAAACTAGCAAAAAACAAATTATTTATCTAGTGAAGTTAGTGGGTAATTTACGAACCTAAACCGTAAAATTATCTATGTTATAATTAATTTACATTTCCAAAAAAACAAATTTTCCATCACGAAACATACTATTTATAGTTAACTTTTAAGGAAAGAAAATAATGATTACAATACGCCCATCCGACCAAAGAGGACACATTATATTTGACTGGCTAGATACAAAACATACTTTTTCTTTTGGTAGCTACTATGACCCTAGATACACAGGCTTTGGTAATCTTTTAGTGATTAACGAAGATAAAATTGCTCCGGGGAAAGGATTTGGCACCCATGGACACCAAGACATGGAAATTGTCACCTATGTTATCGAAGGTGAATTAGAGCATAAAGATAGTATTGGCAATGGTGAAACAATCTCTCGGGGCGAAGTCCAAAGAATGAGTGCAGGAACGGGTATTCGTCATAGTGAATTTAATCATTCTGCACAGAGTGAAGTTCACCTCTTACAAATCTGGATTTTACCCAACCAAAAAGATTTAGAGCCTGGTTATGAGCAAAAAATATTTTCTGAGGAAGAAAAAAGAGGAAAATTACGTTTATTAGTATCTCCTGAAAGTAAAGATAGTTCCCTTAAAATTCATCAAAATGTTAATATTTGGTCTTCTATTTTAGAAAAAGATGAAACTATTAATCATTCCTTGGCAGATAATGACTATGGTTGGATTCAATTGGTGAAAGGAGAATTAGAAGTAAATAACCACGTTATTAAGGCAGGGGATGGAGTAGCTATCAAGGAGGAAGATTCATTAACCATTAAAGGTAATCAAAAAGATAGTGAATTTTTGTTATTTCACTTTATGAATTAAAGTGATCTCCCATAAAAATTAACATTGGTTTTTCCATAAGATTTCTCTTGTAATAGTTGCCATTCATTGGTAATTATTGCAGGAGATTTTTTTGGATCAAATTCGGCAGCTATTTCTCCTTGAGAAGATAACAAGTCATAGTCAAAAATCGCTTTTAATGTAGGGTTATAAAGGTTTAAATGATAGGGAGGATCAAGATAAATTAAATCAAATTCCTGTCCTTGTAAATTTTTGAGTCTTTTTAACAAATCTCCTTTTAAAATTTTAATCTCTTGATCATCTTTGGCTATTTTTTGCCAATTTTCCCGAATAATTTGACAGGCAGGGGATGATTTTTCGATCGCCACGGCTTTAACCGCACCACGACAAAGGGCTTCAGCCCCCATGGTTCCGTTTCCTGCACACAAATCAAGCCATCGGCAACCATCAATTTTATCTCGCCAAATATTAAAAATAGCTTCCCGGACTTTGGAAGTTGTGGGGCGAGTATTCTGCCCCCCAAGGGTTTTTATTTCTCTATTACCGTAAATACGCATTAAGAATGGATAGTACAGTTATTACCTTTAATTTGATAGCTTACCTTAATCTTAATCCTCCATACTCCAATCACTACCCACTTGAATGGTGATGTCTGTGCCTAAAACCCCTGTGCTTTCCACTAACACCTCTCCCACACCCAAAGTGGCTCTCACCCTTGCTGCCATGGAAGAGTCTCCCCCTTGGGCGACAATTCTAGTTTTACTGATGGGTTCATTATAGGGAGTGTTGCTGATAAAAATTCGGTTATAACCTGAGTTGATTAACTCATCCGCTACACTTTGGGCTATTTCCCTATCAGCGTCACGGGTTTGTATAGCGACTCTAACACGACTAGGGGCGATGGGTTCGCTATTGGTATTACTGGTATAAAAATAATCTGGTTGGACACCAAAAATATCTTGACTGATACGAGAAATACCTCGCTGATTGGGCAACCAATAACTTAATTCCCCTTCCTCTGGTTGATTGAAGTCTCCCGGTAACATTACCATCTGAAAATCAGATCTACTTTTTTGTCCCATAAAAGCAGCCATGGCAATTAGTTCATTTGTACCCAAGTTGGTGTCAATATGGGAACGGATGATACTAAGAATTTCAGGAATACGCAACACCGTCCTCGGACTTAGGGCTTGTTCCATTAATGCCCTGATCAGAGCTTGTTGTCTTTGTACCCTACCTACATCTCCATAGGCATCGTAACGGAAGCGTAAAAGTTGTAATGCTCTTTCCCCATCTAGGTGTTGTTGCCCTTCTTGTAAATTGATATAGAGACGTTGGCTGTGATCAGTATACCTCATATCCTTGGGAACATAAAAATCAACCCCACCAAGGGCATCAATTAACTTCTCTACTCCTTGAACGTTGATGCGAACATAGCGATCTATTTTCACACCATTGAGAAGATCACTGACTGATTCTGCGGCGAGGGAAGCCCCACCATAGGCATTGGCATCATTAATTTTGGTTAAACCCACCCCTCGCACTCTAGTTCGGGTGTCTCGAGGAATGGATAAAACGACTACTTCATTTTTTTGTGGGTCGAGGCGTAGTAACATCATACTATCCGATCGCCCTTGGAAGGAGTTGACAAGGGGATGATAACCTAAATTAGTTTCTGGGTAGTCGGGGATGTCGGTGCTTAAAACTTTGACTCCCAAGACTAAAATATTGATTGGTCTTCGGAGGTTCGGTACATTTAAACTACTGTAACTTAAGGTTTCTTCTTGGTTAAAAACTGCTTCTTCTTCTGGGGTTAATCTCACTTGGTTAAGAGGAGTTTGAGTAACCGATAAGGCTAACAAAGCACCAATGGCAGTGGATAAAGAGGCGATCGCACTTAAACCAAAACCCATTAAAACCCAATTGATCCTAGACCCCTTTTTTGGAGCCTGTGGTTTTTTGTGTCCCCCTTTTTTGGGACGGTAATTTACTTTACTTACAGACATTAAGACTCCCCACAAAAAAATATAAAAAATAATTTAGTTAGATAACATGACGCTCTATCTCTTTTTAGCTCATCAATATGATAGATAAAAATTAATCGGATCTGCTAAAAACGATCAATTAAATAATAAGAAATTAGACCACAAAACGAGTAATAATTATTTAAAAATTATCTTTCATACCCCTTAAACGACCAAATACCCGACTAGGTTCCTCAAAACCCATGGCAGATTTGATTTGATTATTATCCCAACGCATAAAAGGATTAGTCTTTTTTTCTAACCCAATAGAGGAAGGAATGGTAGGCTGATCATTTTCCCGTGCCATTGTAACCTCTTGATAACGATTGATAAGGTCTAAATTGTTACCATCTACTGTAATAGCAAATTTTAAATTACTCAAGGTATATTCATGGGCAATTATAAGGGCAATAAAAAAAACTAGTGAGAATTTTGATAGAACGTGTAAAAATCATAACAGTCAAAAGATTGTTTTCCAGAAAAACATTACAGAATCATAATTATTGAATATGATATACAATACGAGAAGAAAAATAATACTTAAAATGCTAAGTAAAATTCCCCAAGCAAATGCTGGTGTCATATTGTAGTTTAATGTTCCTTGATATATTCCTTGGTCTAAAGAAAAGCCGATTGTACCATCTTCTAAAATGTCAATATCATGCATTTGATCATTAATTTTCAACGTCCAAGCAGGATAGTAATAAGTCCTGATTTTTATTCTTGATTGTTGATTAACATTAATTCTAAAATTTCGAACATAGCTTGACCAATTCTCAATGAAAATATCGCCTTCTCCTTGTAAAACTTCCATTTTTGGTTTATTCAGTTTCGGTACGGGGAAATAGGGATTACCTCCAATAATATTGGGAGTTGGAATACCGTCAATCACTGGAGTCGATTCTCTTACATCAGGATTAAATTCATAAGGGGAAATTATTTGTGGTCTAAATTCTGGAACATCAAGAAGTTTCTCTGATAGCGGTTCAAAAAGTGCTATCTCCATCCATTCTCTACTAGATACTACTCCTTGTGTTTGCGCATTAAGTCCTGGTGACTGACGGGTAAGATTATAACCATATTGAAAATTTACAAATAAAATAGTGGTTAAAATCGTTATGGGAATTAACTGTTGCTTGATTTTTAATCCTAACAAAGATTTTATTAGCCAACTGAATAGTACAGCTTGGGCAAAGTAAAATAACCCCATTATTCTTCCACTTCTCTGTACTTTCAACAAAATATGACTGGAATACCAAATTATTTCTGATAAATTACTGACCATAAATAAAACGATAACCATAAAAATAATCCATCCCATAATGTGTTTCAAATATGGTTTTCTCTTTTCTGTATAGATTATACTGATTATTGCGATGGAAATAGTTGCAATAACATTTTTAGCTCCGATAGAGTATGGTCCATCAACCATAAATAAATCTTTCCAAGGCAGCGTTGAGAAACCTCCCATAGAACCTGATTGATAGTCAATATTTACGTATTTTTGTTCTAGGATTGCCGGTAATAGATAAAATGAGGCTAATCCTAATCCAGCAAAAGCAAAAATGATCGTAATAATAACTTGAATAACAGGTTTTTCTTGAGTTTGATAAATCATATATAACAACCATGCGATTGTATATATTAATAAAGTCGGTGTATGGGTGAGTGCAATCAGAGAGACAAATACGGTTAACAACAATCCCCATTTGGAATTCTCCAAACATTTATCCGTAAAAAACATTCCTAGAGGTAAAAGAGGAATTGTCCAGAGAGTAGACAAATTTCCGAAATTAACGGAATGAATAATGAAAGGACAAAGCATATAAGATAAAGCTCCTGCAGTCGCACTTATGCTATTCCATTTACTTTGACCATAAACATAAAAACTTATACCGCTTAAAAGAATGGGTAAGGAAAATAATAAAGTCATAGTTTGCTGACTGTTAAAACCTACTATTCGCAATATAGAACCAAAATAATAAACTAAGGGAGGATAAAAAACAAATGTGGGACTACCGTAACCAAAGTTTGTATTTGCTAACCAACGGGGATATAAAATCCCCTCTTGTAATTGTGCAGAAAAATTTTGAACCCAACCGATATGCCATCTAACATCTCCTAGTCCATTTAACCCAAAACGTATCATCTGGGAGTTTATAACAATGGTTAGTATTACAAAAAATATAACTATAATTAAATTTATAATTAAGGCATATTGCTTACCATGAATCATAACTTTGTTCTCATTAGCCTAACAATAAAACTTAATTATAGCTTCAGTTTTGATTGTGGTTATTTTATTATTTTTTATGCAGGATGATAACATTTTCAGCTTCTCTTGAACTTAAAGTTAAGCTAAAAATTATCTTTCATACCCCTTAAACGACCAAACACCCGACTAGGCTCCTCAAAACCCATGGCAGATTTGATTTGATTATTATCCCAACGCATAAAAGGATTAGTCTTTTTTTCTAACCCAATAGAGGAAGGAATGGTAGGCTGATCATTTTCCCGTGCCATTGTAACCTCTTGATAACGATTGATAAGGTCTAAATTGTTACCATCTACTGTAATAGCAAACTTTAAATTACTCAAGGTATATTCATGGGCACACCATACCCTCGTATGGTCGGGAAGAGAACGTAATTTCCCCAAGGAGTCTACCATCTGGGCAGGAGTTCCCTCAAACAATCGTCCACAGCCCCCTGCAAAAAGCGTATCCCCACAAAATAGCTCTCCTACCTCATTTTGATCATTTTGATCGTTAGGGGCAAAATAGTAGGCAATATGAGCTTTTGTATGACCTGGGACAAAAAATACCTCCCCTGTTCTACCAGCAAACTCCACAGTGTCTCCTTCTTTCAAAAAAAACTGTTGTCTTGGAATTCTGCCTCGATCTTCCTCTCCACCATAAACCACCGCATCAGGGAAGGCCGTTAACAATTCCTTGTTACCCCCCACATGGTCTAAATGATGGTGAGTATTAAAAATGGCGACTAATTGTGCTCCCAAATTCTTCAAGCATTCCAAAACAGGCTTTGCTTCTGCTGGATCGACTACTGCTGCTTGGTTTAAAGTGCGATCGTGTAAAACAAAGATATAATTATCCGATAATACGGGAATCCTGATAATATCCATAAATAATTTTATTAATAAATAAATTTAATAGCTGAGTCTTTCTGAATATTGATTATCATCTTGACTATGAACAATGTATCCAAGTCATTAAATTGTTTTTATCCTTATCATTGTGAACAAGTACATAATAGGTTTGAGTAATATCTTTACATTTTATATTTATAGGTTAAATGAAAAATAAAAAAATTTCAGTAATAGCCCCTGATTTATCAGGTGGGGGAATGACTCGGGTTTATATCATTGCTACAACCTTACAAAACTTGGGTTATGAGGTTAAAGTATTTGGTCTACTTTTTGGGGAAAACATTTATCCTCAGCCACCGATTGGTTTACCAGTAGTCTATACTCATGGCACTAAATTTCCTCAAATATGGAAACCCATATCAGATTTAGCGAAAGAAATTGATGGAGATTTGATATATGCAATAAAACCAAAGCCAACAAGTCTTGGCATTGCTTACATTATAAGTTTGTTGAAGAGAAAACCTTTGATGTTAGATATTGATGATTGGGAAATGAGTTGGTTTGGGGGAGAGCATTGGCAATATAAACCAACTATCAAACAATTAATGGGCGACTTATTAAAAAAAAATGGAGCATTGAGAGATTTAGGGCATCCTTTATATATCAAATGGTCTGAAAAATTAGTTGACAAAGCTAATGCAATTACGGTTAATACTCGTTTTTTACAATCCTATTTCGGTGGTACCTATCTTCCCAGCGGGAAAAATACAGAGATGTTTAATCCTGATAAATTTAATCCGCAACTTAGTAGAGAAAAATATGGATTGTTGGATTACAGAATTTTAATGTTTCCAGGTACACCTAGACCTCATAAGGGCTTGGAAGATGTATTGATGGCGATCAAATTATTAAATCAAACTGATATAAAACTGGTTATTGTTGGAGGTAGAAATATTGGAGATGGATATATGGAAAATTTGAAAAACGAATGGAGTGAATTTATTATTTATCTTCCTCCTTGTCCTTTTGATTCCATGCCAGAGATAATAAGTGCAGCTCATATTGTTGTTGTACCTCAAAGGAAAACAACAACAGCTATAGCACAATTTCCCATCAAATTAACTGATGCTATGGCCATGGCTAAACCCATTATTGCTACTAAAGTGGGTGACATACCTGAGATTTTAAACGATCAAGGTTACTTAGTCGAACCTGAGTCCCCTATAGAAATCAAACAAGTTATTGGGGAAATTTTTGAAAATTATGATGTAGCTTTAAAAAAAGGGAAAAAAATCAGAGAGCATTGTATTAATCACTATAGCATAGACAGTATGGGTTCAACTCTAGAAAAAATAATAGATTCAGTTCATTAACCTTGAATGCTACCTCATATTCATATATTCAACACAAAAACCTTTTATACCTACTATCTAAATTATCTATAATGAATCAAAATCAATTATTATTACACTATGCCCTTCGTTTTCGTTGGTGGATTTTACTAAGTCTTATTTTTGGTTTTTCTGGGGCTTTATTTAATAGTATTGGAATTACTCTCATTATTCCCATCGTCCTAGCTATTCTTGATCCTACTTTGTTAGATATTAGCAATTTCCCTCCTATTTTGAGTAAGCCTTTTTCTTTTTTTGATAGTTTTGAAGGGAATATGAGAATCACTTTAATGTTATCAACTATTGTATTTATAATTGTTTTAAAAAACGTTAATAATATTATTAGTACATTATCTGGATCATGGTTGAGTAAAAGATTAGCAAATAGTATTAGAGATGACTTATTTAAAATTGTCATGTCTGTGGATTTAGACTTTTTCCAAAAAACAAAAGTTGGTACTTTGATGAGTTATTTAGAAACTGAATGTAGCAGAACAGCATCTTCTATTAAAACTGCCATTGGCATGATTAGTACTTCTTTCAATTTGCTTACTTTTACAGCAATCCTTTTTACTTTGTCTTGGCAGTTAACACTAATAACAGGGGCTTTATTATTTCTTTTGAGTCGTAGTAATCAAATTTTTGTGAGTAGGTCAAAAGAATTAGGTCGTGAACAAAGAAGAATTTCGAGGACTTATACTCAAAAATTGGTGGAAACCTTGAGTGGTATTAGATTAGTAAAATCAGTCAGCAGAGAAGATCATGAATATGATAATTTAATTGATTTAATTCATGCACGGGAAGAAGCTGCTTTAAGGGTTCAGTATAATAGTGTTTTTATTCAACCTCTTAATGAAGTAGGCGGAATATGTATTATTTTGGGGATTGTGATCATTGGTAGGTTAATTTTCCAAGAAGATGCGGATACTCTAGTTCCACTATTATTAACTTATCTAGTTTTGTTATTTAGGGCTGTACCTTTGGTTGCGCAGATTGATAATAAAAGAAGTGCTTTTGCTAATCAGTCTAGTAGTGTGGAAGTTGTTCATGCTTTTTTGAATAAATCAGACAAGCCATTTTTGCCCCAAGGAGATATAGAGTTTTCTTATTTGAAAAATGGTTTTGAAATTAAAAATCTGAATTTTCATTACCCAGGGCATGATAATTTAGTTTTGAAGGATATTAATTTATTGATTCCTCAAGGTAAAGTTACTGCTTTAGTTGGTTCTTCAGGTTCTGGAAAATCTACTTTGGGTGATCTGTTTGTTCGTTTTTATGATCCTAGTGATGGTTGTATTTTGATTGATGGAATTGATTATCGGGAGTACAACCTTAAGAGTGTGCGGGATAAAATGGCTATTGTGAGTCAGGATACTTTCTTGTTCAATAACACCGTACGTTATAACGTTTGTTATGGTATGGAAAATATAAGTGAGGAGGATTTAATTAATGCCTTAAAGCAGGCCAATGCCTATGAGTTTGTGATGGAATTACCTCAGCAATTGGACACAGAAATAGGCGATCGCGGCGTACTCCTTTCAGGGGGACAAAAACAAAGAATTGCGATCGCCCGTGCCTTATTAAGAGATCCACAAATCCTACTCCTAGACGAAGCCACCAGTGCCTTAGATACGGTATCAGAAAAAATAGTCCAAGACGCTCTCAATCGACTATCTAAAAATCGAACCACCCTAGTCATTGCCCATCGACTCTCCACCATTCACGAAGCGGATCAAATTGTGGCGCTCGAAAAAGGCACCATCAAAGAAATTGGCACCCACCAAGAATTACTCGCCAAAAAAGGCTACTACGCCAAACTCCACTCATTACAATTTACTGGAATCTTCGAGAAACTCAATGAAAAACTCAAAGACAGAAACAAAATCCGTACCCAAAAGTAAAACCTTATCAACAACTTACAGGCGAATTGTTCGGTAAAATAGATCGATTATAAGAAATCACAACATAAAAACTAAGGAGATAACATTGGTTAGCACAACATCATTTACAACCACAAAATCAGAGGAAATTTTCGCCCAGGCTCAAAAACTGATGCCGGGGGGAGTTAACTCCCCTGTCAGAGCATTTAAATCCGTGGGTGGACAACCTATTGTATTCGATAGAGTAAATGGAGCATATATTTGGGACGTAGATAATAATAAATATATTGACTATGTAGGCAGTTGGGGCCCTGCCATTTGCGGTCACGCTCACCCCGAAGTATTAAGCGCCCTCAAAGAAGTATTAGAAAAAGGTACAAGTTTTGGTGCCCCTTGTCTTTTGGAAAATGTCCTCGCTGAAATGGTCATTGAAGCGGTACCTAGCATCGAAATGGTTAGATTTGTTAATTCTGGTACAGAGGCGTGTTTATCAGTATTGCGTCTCATGCGCGCCTACACCAAGAGAAACAAAATTATTAAATTCGAGGGCTGTTACCATGGACATGGAGATATGTTCTTAGTTCAGGCGGGTTCTGGGGTTGCTACCCTTGGTTTACCCGACTCTCCCGGAGTACCCAAAAACGTCACCTCCGACACCCTCACCGCCCCTTATAACGATTTAGAAGCGGTTAAAAAATTATTTGAGGAAAACAAAGGAGAAATTGCTGGGGTAATCCTTGAGGCAGTGGTAGGTAATGCTGGATTTGTACCTCCTGATGCGGGATTTTTGGAAGGATTAAGAGTTATCACCGAAGAAAATGACGCTCTCTTGGTATTCGATGAAGTAATGACAGGTTTCCGTATTGCCTATGGTGGAGTACAGGAAAAATTTGGCGTTACCCCTGATTTAACCACCCTTGGTAAGGTCATCGGTGGAGGTTTACCCGTGGGTGCCTATGGCGGTAAAAAGGAAATTATGTCCATGGTAGCTCCCGCAGGGCCTATGTATCAAGCGGGTACTCTTTCTGGTAATCCTTTGGCAATGATGGCAGGGATTAAAACCCTCGAATTGTTACAAAAACCGGGGACCTATGAGTATTTAGAAAAAATCACTAATCAGTTAATTACTGGTTTATTGGATGTGGCTCGTAAAGCAGGACATCAGGTAAATGGTGGTAACATCAGCGGTATGTTTGGCATGTTTTTCTCTGATACTCCTGTTCATAACTATAGTGATGCGAAAAAAGCAGATACTGCTAAATTTGGGCGTTTTCACAGAGGAATGCTCGAAAAAGGCGTTTATCTCGCTCCTTCTCAATTTGAGGCAGGTTTTACTTCCCTCGCTCACACAGAGGAAGATATTGAGGCGACCATCAGAGCAGCTGCAGAGGTGTTAAAAGAGATTTAATTTTTCTTTTTACTTCTACCCCTCTCCTTGCTTTAATAATATTCGAGGAGAGGGGCTAGTTTTTTTTGCAACTAATCCCTTGAATTTAATGCTCAATATGAATTAAGGGTAGGTCATGATCATTAATATCCATGGCTTCCAAACAACTATTGATATTAGTAATAGCTTGGTTGTAGGTTATGGCATCGGAATTTAATTCCTGAGTTAGCTGTTGATTGTAGGCAATTTTTTCCTTTGCCTCTTGTTCTAGGGTTTGCTTGAGATTTTCCCTTGCCACATCATATTTTTGTAATATACTATCCGCCATTTTCTTCGCCATGGGTATCAAATTAGTTTTAATGGTTTGGTTAATGGTTTGACGAAAAACTTGGCGTATGGTGCGATCAATTTTTGGCTCAAAATCTAGGCGTAATAGTTGACGGATGGCAGGTTCAGATTCTACCATGGCAGAGGAATCATAGGCTTGAGATGTTTGTTTAAGGGTTTCCCGAAATTGATAGATGGAAAAGGTACCTTCGCTGTAGAATTGAGGGCTTTCCCGTACGTAGCGATCGCACTCTGTACTAGCTTCAGATTGTAAAGCATAGAGTAATTTTGTCTGTAAATCTTGTAACTCTTTTTCAATACCGCCATCATCACCTAACAAACGATAGAGATTACGATAACAATCCTGTTGGCGCACATCATAGGTCAAATTTTGGATAAAATTGCCCACCAAATCCTTTAAACCGTCCTTCAACAAATCTTCTAAAGCGTTGGCAATATGATAAAGAGCCTCCACCAATACAGCAATTAAGGGTGCTGTTTGATTGCGAGGATGAGACTTCACCGCCAAACTGTAAGTATCCGCCACGGAGAAATTATTTAATAACTCATCTAGGTAGTTGACAAAACGATTTTGTAACCGTTGAAAATCTTGATTAAAAGCCTTATTTTCATTAGTAATAATTAAATTTACCTGATCATTTATATATTGATAATAACCATGACCAATTTCCTGTAACTGATTATTTAAATCAGCTAACTTTTGCTTTTTCATGGCTTCAATTTCTTGAGGTTCACTATCTAAATCTCGTTGTAAATCTTGATAAGATTCCCTTAAAGGCATACAAATAGATTGTAAATCATTAGCCAAATTTTTATATAATTCTGGCTGTTTTTCATCCTTTAAATAACGACTAATTTCTTCCTTAAAAATATTAATACCACTATCAGTAATTAACTGCTCAATCAAAGGGGTTCCCCATTCAGTTAAAATTCTTTCATAGTTACGATTAGGGCTTTCATAACCGTGGACAGAAACCCTGAAATCAGTACGGGTTAACTTACCAGAATTAGCACAGTAATTATTAAACTCACTAATAAATTGAGGGGTTTCTTCCTCCCCTTCTACTCCCTTAATGGTTTCAGCAAAAATAGTGTCTAAACCAAAACGATTATCAAAAGAAGTATGCTTAATTTGACTACCATAAAAACCTAATAAACCACTGGTTTTATAAATACGATTTGTATGGTTAAATTCGGTATTTATTAAATTATCTAAACGCTGTCTTAATTGTCCATTGTACCAAGTTTGATCAATGCGATTGAACACATAAAACACTCGATCTCTGATGGCAGGATTTGTTTTTAACCTTTCTAATAAATCCGTTTCTGCCTGGGTCAAATCCCCTGCAGATGCAGGTTTGAGGACGCACACCACGGCAGAAGTGTTAGGATCTTCAATTTTACTATAGGCTAACTCAGCATCCTTTTTAATCGGTGCATCAATCCCCGGTAAGTCCACCAAAACATTACCATCCTCGAGGAGGGGATGATAACAATAATAATCAAGACGTTTTAACACCGCCGAATTTTTTCCCCGTCGAGCATAACTAGCCGCCTCACTAAGATTAGTAAAATTAAATTGCTCCATGGAATAGGTAGCGTTTTGGGTGGTATGGATTTTTTCTCGGTTGGCTTCAAATCCTGAGAGTAGAAGTTTCAGAGCATTGGCTTGTTTCCCTAACTCAGATTTATTATGTCCCCCCTCCTGACGGATAAGATCATCACAGATACCCTTTAATTCTTCCATAATGGGGGTTTGATTGATGTTTACATCTTTTAGGTCAATATTGAGAATTTGAGCCAGAATAGAAGCCTGACTTCTGATTTCTGCCTCACTGAGAAAGGTTAAAACGACTCTTTCTTCTTGGGGAGGGGCATATTCGATATAACATTCTGTGCCTGTGGCGTGTCCTTCGGCACTATATAATAATTCTCTTTCGAGCAGAGCGTTGATTAACATGGATTTTCCTGCACTAAATGCCCCTGCAAATACTATTTCAAATTTAGGGGCGATCGCCTTTTGTAGCGAAGTTTCGAGGGGTGATGTATCATGATGTACCCTGAGTTCAGGATTTTTTTGTAGCAGTTCAATGATTTGATTTACTTGGGAGGCCAAATCCTGACATTGTGGATGAATACTAGGCATAACTAGGAATAACAAATCCTCTTGATGTATCTTCATTCACATTATGCCCACTTTTAACAAATAGAAAACATTAATTTGTCCCCATAAAACTTAATAAAAGTCAAGACTAAATAGAAAAAGTTAATATTTTTGTAACAAGTATTAATATACTTCACGAAAATATATAGTCATGGGTCTGTTACACTGGGGAAGGAATTAAAATATCAAAATATACATTCAAAGGTACTGTCTTAATCAAAAAAAATTATGGTAACAACAGTTCAAAAACCAGAGTTTGAAGAGTTACGCCCCGGTATTAAAACTCCTGCAAAAGAAACTATCCTAACTCCTCGTTTTTACACCACAGACTTTGAGGAGATGGCAAAAATGGATCTTAGCGTTAATGAGGATGAGCTAAGAGCTATCATTGCCGAGTTTAAACAAGACTATAACCGTCATCACTTTGTCCGTAATGCTGATTTTGAGCAATCATGGGATCATATTGATGGCGAAACCCGTCGTTTGTTTGTGGAATTTTTAGAGCGCTCTTGTACCGCAGAATTTTCTGGATTTTTACTATACAAAGAGTTGGGCAGACGTTTAAAAAATACCAATCCCCTTTTAGCCGAAGGTTTTAATCTCATGTCTCGTGATGAAGCCCGTCACGCTGGTTTCCTCAATAAGGCCTTAACCGACTTTAATTTATCCCTTGATCTAGGATTTTTAACCAAGAGTCGTAAATATACTTTCTTTAAACCTAAGTTTATTTTCTACGCCACCTATCTATCCGAAAAAATTGGTTATTGGCGTTATATCACCATCTATCGTCACCTAGAACAAAATCCTGAAAGTCGTATCTATCCCATCTTCAAATTCTTTGAAAATTGGTGTCAGGATGAAAACCGCCATGGAGATTTCTTTGATGCTGTCTTAAAAGCAAAACCTGAATTTCTCAACGACTGGAGAGCAAAACTATGGTGTCGCTTCTTCTTATTATCCGTATTCGCCACCATGTATCTCAATGATTTACACCGCTCTGGTTTCTATGCTTCTATTGGTTTAGATGCAAGGGATTACGATAAAAAGGTCATTGAAAAAACCAATGAAACCGCAGGTAGAGTATTCCCCATCATCCTCGATATTGAAAACCCCAATTTCTACGGCAAACTAGAAAAATGCTTTAGTAATTGTGAGCAGTTGAGAGCTATCGATGCTTCTACAAGTCCTGCACCTATCAAGTTTTTACGTAAGTTACCTCTATTTGTATCTAATGCGGCTCAGTTTATCGGTTTATACTTCATTAAGCCTCTTCAAACTGATACTTTACAAGGTTGTGTTCGTTAGATTCATTTTGGTTTAGATTTTATCCCCTGTCATTTGATGGGGGATTTTTTTGTGGCAAAATGTGGGTGACAATCAAAGGGATTTCATTGTTAAAATGAATTTACTGCCAACATTCCACCATTATCGATGATTGAGCAACTAAAGCGTTTCCCTACCTTTGAAAGAATTATCCAGCAAATAGAATCCCTCCCCCCCCTCAAAACTGAGGAGTCAATTTTATTTCGAGTATTAGTACAGTTGATGGTAATCGTGGGGATTGTAGCTACGGATGTGGCGGCGATGAGTCAGTTTCCCATGAGTGTTTGGGCTATTCCCCTTAGTATTTTGGGGGGGGTGGTAAGTTGGCATCGGCGCAAGAAAAAGAACATTACTTTAAAGTTTATTCTTGCCATTGCCATGGTGGCTACTTTATTTTTCTTTTTGGGTAATCTGATTCGCAGTTTGTTTGATAATCGTCTGGTGTTGGCGGAGTTTTTGGTGCAGTTGCAGGTTTTACACAGTTTTGATTTACCTCGCCGTAAGGATTTAGGTTATTCTATGGTGATTGGTTTTATTTTAATTGGGGTGGCAGGTACTCTTTCGCAAACGGTGGCTTTTGCCCCTTGGTTGTTGCTATTTCTGATTATTACTATTCCGACGATGATTTTGGATTATCGTTCCCGTATCGGTTTGGCTACCTATGAGAGTGAGTATCGGGCAAATCGGGGCAATAAAAACCAAAAGCAGTCGGAGAAAAATAGACAGTGGTTAAAAAATTCTCCTTTGTCTCCGAAAAAGATTACTTCTTTTTTGACGGTTACCCTTGTGGTGGGTTTACTGATTTTTGCGATTATGCCTCGTTATCCGGGGTATCAGTTACAAACCTTTCCCGTTAGCGCCCCTCAAGGGCTAGAAGACCTTGATTTTTCCCAAACTGATCGGGGGATTGTTAGCCCTGGTTATAACCGTGATGGTAGTGGTGCAGGGGGTGGAGGACTTTCTGGGGAAGGTGGTGCAGGTACTGGGCAGGTGGATGATACTTTTTATTATGGTTTTAATACTACCATTGACCAAAATTTGCGGGGTACGATTACTAATCCTAGGGTGGTTTTGAGGGTGCGATCGCAGGCACCGGGGTTTTGGAGGGCATTGGCTTTTGATCATTATACGGGGCAAGGTTGGGACATTTCTAGGGATGAGCAAACTATGGATGTCGATCGCAACCGTTGGAATTTCCAGTTTAATTTTTCGTTGCCCAATGTGCAAGGGGAAACGGAGAGGGTAATTCAAACTTATACGGTGGTTTCTGATTTACCGAATATTATTCCCCTACTTTCTTCTCCTCAACATCTTTATTTTCCCACAGAGCAAGTGGCAGTGGATACGGAGGGTAGTTTGCGATCGCCCACAGGATTGTTAGAAGGGTTAACCTATACGGTGGTTTCACGGGTAAGGAAAAGGGATCAAACCCAACTATCCCAAGCAGGTACCAGCTATCCCGAATCCATTGCTAACTACTATTTAGATGTACCCGATAATATCCGAGATTTAGTCAGGGAAAGGGCGGAGGAATTATTATCGAGATCTCCTAACGAGTTAACCTCCAACTATGCCAAGGCACTTTATCTTGCCCAAGCCATCAAACAAAATTATCGCATCGATCCTGACATTCCACCCCTTGAGGAAGGGGAAGATTTAGCCCAAGCCTTTTTGCAAACCTATCAGGGGGGTTATCCCGATCATTTTGCCACCGTATATACCCTTATGTTGCGATCGCTCGACATCCCAGCCCGTTTAGTAGTGGGCTTTTCATCGGGTAACTTCAACCCCTTCACAGGATATTATGTGGTGCGCAACATTGATGCCTATGCCATGACAGAAGTATATTTCCCCGACTATGGCTGGTTTTATTTTGATCCCCTCCCCGGTAACGAAATCATCCCCCCTTCCGTGGATGATGACAACACCTTTGGAGTATTAGGACAATTATGGGATTGGGTTGCCAGTTGGTTGCCTTCCCCCATCGTTGACTTTATCACCATTCTTTTTACCGATATTATTAACGCTATTTCGGGCTTTCTTTCCTCTCCATGGCTAACTCGTCTTTGGGGGTTTTTCACAGGTAGCTTTATGGGAATTTTAGTCGGCGCTATGGTGTTAATTTTCCTCAGCTTTATTGGTTGGTTAGGGTTCAATTTTATTCAAAAACAATTATATCGTCTCCGTTTAGCTAAACTAGATCCCATGGAGAAACTTTACCTTGAAATGATTGATTTTCTCAGCCAAAAAGGCTACCCCAAACATAAAGCTCAAACCCCCAAGGAATATGCCCAAAGATTACGAGAATTTTTAGCTCCTGAACAGTTAGAAATTATCGATTTAATTTCTACTAATTTTGTGGCTTGGCGTTATGGACAACAGGGGTACAATATTGATTATTTGTCTGGTCAATTTAACTTATTAAAAAGTAGTTTTAAGTCTAAAGTAAGTAAACAGTTAACAATGGATAATTGACAATGGACAATGATTAATTTTTTAATAAATATATTTCTCCATAAATTATTTTTTGTGGGCTTGTAGTAAGGGCTTTAGCCCTTAAAATGATTATTTTTAAGCATTGCCCACCATTTGGAAATTTATGACTATTTTTAAAGATTAGATAAATACTTAGCATTAAAATTGCCCAGACTTGAGAAATTTATATTAGAAATAAAATAGAATTATGGCAGAAGAAGAATTTAACCAATGGAATCAAGAAGAATGGGAAACAACTATCCTAGACTTTGCTAATTTACAGGGAGAAATTAACTATAAACAAGCCCAAAAATCATTACAAAATTTACTAGATAATCTTGACCTGAAAGACGAAGAAAAAACAGGCTTAGAAACTGATATTGAGCAACTAACAACCATGTTAGAAAAACTAGAAAACTCCGTCATTCAAATTGCCGCCTTTGGTATGGTGGGCAGGGGAAAATCTAGCGTTTTAAATGCCTTGGTAGGAGAAGAAATATTTATCACAGGCCCTTTGCATGGGGTTACGCAGGATATAAGTCAGACTAATTGGCAATTTAACCAAGAGAGTATCGGTAATGGATTGGGCAATGTGCAACGGTTGATTAATTCTAGTGCAAAAGCTCAAATTCAATTGATTGATACCCCTGGCATTGATGAGATTGACGGGGAAACTAGGGAGGCTTTAGCCCATGATTTGGCTAGTCAGGTGGATTTGATTTTGTTTGTGGTGTCGGGGGATATTACAAGGGTGGAGTATCAAGCACTTTCGCAGTTGCGGGAGGTGGGTAAACCGATGATTTTGGTGTTTAATAAAATTGATCAATATCCTGACGCCGATCGCACCGAAATCTATGAGACAATTAGGGATAAGAGGGTAAGAGAGTTATTATCCCCTGATGAGATTGTGATGGTGGCGGCTTCTCCTCTGGTTTCTGAAGCCATTAGGGATGAGGAAGGGAAATTAAAAATTACCCGCCGTCGGGGAATGCCCTACATTGAAGATTTACAATTAAAAATCCTCGAAATTCTCCATCGGGAAGGAAAATCCCTCGTCGCCCTCAATACCATGTTGTTTACGGGTAACATTAACGAGCGATTGGTGCAAAGAAAACTAGATGTAAGGGATGATAACGCCGAGAAAATTATCCAAAAAGCTGTCATGACCAAAGCCAGTGCGATCGCCCTTAACCCCGTAACCGCCCTAGATTTGTTCACAGGGGCGGTCATTGACGTGGCGATGATTTTGAGCCTTTCCCACCTTTACAACATCCCCATGACCCAAAAAGGGGCATTAGGGCTACTAAAAAAAATAGCCTTCAGCATGGGAGGTATTACAGCCAGTGACATATTAGTTACATTTGGCTTAAGTTCCCTCAAAGGAGTATTAGGCTTAACCACCCCCGTCACAGGAGGATTAAGCCTTGCCCCGTATTTTTCCGTTGCCATCACCCAAGCAGGGGTAGCAGGGGTTTCCACCTACACCATCGGGCAAGTAAGTAAAGCATATCTTGCCAACGGTGCCTCATGGGGAGAAAATGGCCCCTTGGCAGTGGTGGAAAACATTATCAACTCCCTTGATGAAACATCGATTTTAAACCGCATCAAATGGGAACTAAAAGCCAAACTCAAAGCCACTAAACCGCCAACAGTTGATCCCAATCTTGGCTAGGGGCATCCTCCTGGGCAACAATTTCCAAAATTTTGCCATCGGTTTCGGGACGAGAAATTGCCTCTACGCATACCTGTGCTACCTTTCTACGGGGAATTGAACCCTCAAAGAGAGTATCAGCGCCCCTTACCACCAAGGGATATAAATTATCCTCATTTTTCAAACCCCCAGGGCGCACGATGGTATAGTTTAAACCACTATTGATTAAATATTTTTCCGCCTGTTTTTTCCAAAACAACACCAAACCAAACAAATTGAGGGGATGGAAAAACTTAGATACACATAGGGAAGTAACAAAAATAAATTTATTTACCCCTGCCTCCTTGGCACCATCAATTAAATTTTTACTCCCTTCCAAGTCCACCTTATAAAATGCCGTAAAATCTAGGCTAGGGGTAGCACCCGTGGCACAAATTACCACATCACAACCTTGGAGGGCATTTTTGAGGGTAGAGGGTTTTAAAACATCACCCACTACCAACTCCACCGACTCGGGTAAAATGTCCTTTGCCTTGGCTTCATCTCTCACCAAGCCACGAACATCCATGCCTTTTTCTACTAATTCTGTAACTATCCTTCTGCCTGTTTGCCCGGTGGCACCTGCAACTAAGATTTTCATAATAGATGATAATTTTATAATGACTAACTACACCTTCAATCTTATCCTGTTGCTCAAACGGGGGAGGGCGGATATAACTACCTCCCCAGGTCAATTAACTGTTAAAATTATCGATGATAGCTTGGGCAAACTCAGAACATTTTAAAGGAGGTTCGACAGGGGGAGTCATCATCCTTGCTAAATCATAAGTTACCTGCCTAGAGGCGATCGCACGGCTGATACCATCACGAATCAAATCAGCGGCTTCCTGCCATCCCATAAACTCCAGCATCATCACCCCAGAAAGAATTACCGAACCGGGATTGATTCTATCTAATCCAGCGTGTTTAGGGGCTGTGCCATGGGTAGCTTCAAAAATAGCACAATTATCCCCAATATTGGCACCTGGCCCCATACCTAAACCACCCACAATGGCAGCCGCCGCATCAGAAAGATAATCACCATTCAGGTTCATGGTAGCTAAAATAGAATATTCATCAGGGCGGGTTTGAATTTGTTGGAAAATACTATCGGCAATGCGATCATTAACCATTACCTTATCCTGCCATTTTCCATTACCATGGGTATCCCAGATAGAAGCCAAAACGCCCTCCACCTCAGCACAAATAGCCTCCTTTTTCTCAGGGGTTAGACCATCATAACCTGGATCAATTTTACGGGCATTATCTTCGGTGGAAATATCTGGATTTGCTTCCTTATTACCCAAAATCCAAGACTCTCTCTCGGTTACACACACATCACGAAATTCCGTCACTGCCAACTCATAACCCCAATCACGGAAAGCCCCCTCAGTGTATTTCATAATATTACCCTTATGCACCAAAGTAACCATTTGCTTATGCTTGGGTAAACGGAGGGCATTTTGGATGGCACGACGCACCAAACGTTGAGAGCCAGTTTTGCTAATGGGTTTAATACCAATCCCCGCATCGAGGGGGATTTTTTTGTTTTTGTGTTCAGGGGTAGAGGGAATTAAATCATCATTGAGGATGGTAATTAATTTTTGACCAATTTCCGAACCTTCCTTCCACTCGATACCCAGATAAATATCCTCGGTGTTTTCCCGATAAACGATGACATCCAACTTTTCAGGGCTTTTGTGGGGGGAAGGAGTACCCTGATAATAGCGACAAGGGCGCACACAAGCATATAAATCAAAAATCTGTCGCAAAGCAACGTTTAGGGAGCGAATACCACCACCTACGGGGGTTGTAAGGGGTCCTTTGATGGCGATACCATACTCCCTAATGGCGGTTAAAGTATCCTCGGGCAAATACTGAAAAGTGCCGTATTTTTCACAGGCTTCATCCCCTGCATAAATTTTAAACCAGTTGATTTTACGTTTACCACCGTAGGCTTTAGTCACTGCCGCATCAATAACTTTCTCAGAGGCTGGCCAAATATCTACCCCTGTACCATCACCACGGATAAAGGGAATAATGGGATCATCAGGAACTATGGGTTTACCATTTTCAAATTTAATTTTAGTACCTTCTTGGGGGGGGGTCAATTTTTCAAACATATTCGGTTGCCTTCTCAAAAGTTATAAACTGCACAATTACAACATCATAATATATCAGTAGGGCTGATTCATTCTCAAATTTTCTGATGGGCAATAATTGACAATGGATAATTAACAATGGACAATTGATAATGAACAAACTTTAATCTGCCACCTGCCACCTGCAACCTGAAACCTCGAATATATGTCCACTAAAAATGTTGGTTTAATTGTGGAAATTCCTCTGGCGATTTCCTCTTTTCTTTTTGCTAAGGTTAATAAATTTTTGATTGGTAATCTTTATAGTATTTATTTAAAAATCAATCAAAAAAAGGCTAATCAATGGCGGGTAATTGATAATCAATTAGTTTCTTCGGCTATTAATATGGGGGTATTAATGACAAAGGCTCCTCGTTGGAATACCCATGCTATTATCGGTACCTTGGGCCCTTTTGCGGTGGAAAATGAACTTAGTTTGGATATAGCATCGGCTAATAATTCGGCTCAATCTTGGTTTGCTATTTTTTATGATTTTCCTAATTATAATACGGTGGATACCATCGCCTCAAAGGTTGATAATCGAGAGCAGTGGCAATCTATTAAGCTAAAAAAGGGAAAATATACCATTGGTTTAAGATATTATAATTATGCTGAAAAATTAACTTTACCTGCAGTAAAAATAGATGGGAAAAAGTTTACATCAACTAAGGAAATACCTAATGATAGTAATGGATTTTATCATAGTATAATTAGTAAAAAAAACTGGTATTTTTTAGCGATACATTATTATATTTATACTGTTTTAAAATTCAGAAAATATTTGCCTGAGTCTTTTGTTAAGTATGAATTTTTACCTGTAGGGGCGATCGATACAAAATTTTATTATGATGCTTTGGATATGGGGGAAATATTAACCATCGAAGTAGATCAAAATACCCTTGATAAATATGATATTTATGTAACAGTATATGATCGTTGTAGTCTTCCTGTACAATGGTTTACCGTGAAAAGTTTACAAGAAAAAACTAAACCCCTTCATAATAAAGGTTACTATTTAATTCGGGTGAGAAATGAAGGAAAACCACCCGAAGAATTTACCGATTTACAGATTAAGTTAAATCAAGGTTAATTAACCTGAGTTCGGGATAACATTTTCTCGTTAAGGCAGGCAATAGGGAATAGGCAATGGGCAATAGTGAAGTGAATATTTTTCACCATTTCTAGGTGTTATTTAGCAATTTAAAAACCGCCGTAAACTTTTTACCGTCAAGGCTGACACTAAACGATACTCATAATTATTATCCCGAATTGAGGTTAGTTAATGGTTTGAGGCAGTGTCAGTTGATTGTTTTGTCATTTTCCCTACCCACCCTACAAGGCAAACTGCTATAACATAGTAAAAATCTTTTATTGTTAAGTGAGGGGTGAAGTTTGATGAAATTACGTCAATTATTGTCCAATATAGAACAGATTAACTCTATTCCTGAACATCCCGCCCTTGATGTTGATGTCAAAGGGGTGGTTACTAATTCTCAGTTAGTTTCATTGGGGGATGTATTTATCGGGATGCCCGGTACAAGGGTTGATGGAGGAGAATTTTGGCAAAGTGCTTTGAATGAAGGGGCGATCGCCTCTATAATCAGTAAAGAAGCCTATGATAAACACCCCCCCACAGACTCTGATTGCGTCATCGTTGCTGATGACATGAATGATGTATGTGCGCAGATTGCCAGTAAATTTTACGATTATCCTAGTCAAAAACTTGGCATGATAGGAGTTACAGGGACCAATGGCAAAACCACCACCACTCACTTAATCGAATTTTTCCTACATCAAGCCGAGAAAAAAACCGCCCTCTTTGGCACTCTGTATGCACGTTGGCAAGATTATCAAAAAACTGCTAGTCATACCACCCCTTTCGCTGTGGATTTACAAGCACAACTAACGGAGGCGGTAAAGGCTGGTAATCAATACGCAGTAATGGAAGTAAGTTCCCATGCCCTCGCCCAAAAACGCATCAAAGGTTGTCATTTTGATGTGGCGGTATTTACTAATTTAACCCAAGATCACCTCGATTATCATAAAGATATGGAGGATTATTTTCAAGCCAAAGCTCTCCTATTTAACAGCGAATATCTAAAAGGTAAGGCGATTATTAACTATGATGATCCCTATGGACAAAGATTGATCAAATCTGTTGATAATGTCTGGAGTTATAGTGTCACTAATCCTGAAGCGGATTTATACACCACTGATTTAGTGTATCAAGCTACGGGGGTAGAGGGGATTTTACATACTCCCCAAGGAGAAATTAAGTTTTCTTCTCCTCTGGTGGGGCAATTTAACCTTGCGAATCTTTTGGCTGGGGTGGGTGCTGTGTTACAGTTGGGTATTGATTTGGATACCATTGCTCACTGCCTACCCCAGTTTACAGGAGTGCCGGGGCGTATGGAAAGGGTACAAGTAAAATCAGATCAAGATGTTACCGTTATCGTCGACTATGCCCATACCCCCGATAGCTTAGAAAATTTACTCAAAGCCTCTCGTCCTTTTATTCAGGGTAAAATGATATGTGTGTTTGGGTGTGGGGGCGATCGCGATCGCACCAAGCGCCCTATAATGGGTAAAATTGCCACTGATTTGGCGGATGTGGTGGTAGTTACTTCTGATAATCCCCGTACCGAAAACCCCACCCAAATCCTTGAAGATATTTTGACGGGTATTCCCAAGCATATTAAGCCTATTGTACAGGGCGATCGCTCCTTAGCCATCCAAACCGCCATCCAAACCGCCCAAGCAGGAGATGGGGTATTAATTGCAGGAAAAGGACATGAAGATTATCAAATATTAGGCACAGAAAAAGTGCATTTTGATGATCGAGAAGAAGCCCAAAAAGCCCTCATAAACAATGGACAATGGACAATTATTTAACATAGCCTCAATTCGGGATAATAGTTGTCAGTCAGGAAAAGGCAACAGGCAACAGGCAACAGGCAAAAGGCAAGAGATAATAATTCTTTATTGTCAATTGTTAATTAACCGATGTTATCCTGAACTCAAGTTAATGTAATAAGTCCCCCAGAATTGGGGGATTTAGGGGGCAAAACCTTATACGACAACGCCCATCATTTTCCGTTTCTGATAACTGTTTCTCTCCATCCGCCAAACCTCATAATGAAAAATAATAGCCCCGCCAGTGAAGCCATAGCCACCCTCATCGATTTAGCCCAAAAAGGAGAAATTGACCCTTGGGATGTGCAAGTCATCGAAATAATAGACCGTTTTTTGGCAGAATTAAACCTTAAAAATAGTGATAATCTTGATATTTTAGATCAAGACTTATCCCACTCAGGGCAAGTTATGTTGTGGGCATCCATGCTAGTTTTATTAAAAGCAGATACCCTCGAAAAATTGGGACAAAAAGAAGTAGAAACCGAAACATTTTATGAAGAAGAAGATTTAGAAAATAATCTCAGACAAAAAAGACTACAATCGAACCTAGAAGAGCAAATAAAAAGAAGAAGCTCTGCCCTTCCTCCTCGCAAAAGAAGAGTTACCCTTTCTGAATTTATAACTCAACTTCAAGACATAGAAAAAGAACTCAAAAAAGCCACTAATCTTCATGGTTTAAATTTAAATAAAAAACGAAAATATACCAAAAAACAGGCATTAAAAACCATTACAGAACTAGCACATAATGAAAATTTAACTCAACTAGCCCAAGATTTAAACCTTTTTTTAACTAAAAATATACCGATTATCTCTGATTTTAATAATCAAATTAATTTAGAAAAGTTGGTAATATCTTGGAGTCAATATCAAGAAGAATCTAAACAAGATAAAGTAGGAATTTTTTGGGCATTATTATTACTATCCTCTCAATCAAAAGTCGAATTATCTCAAGAGGAATTTTATCAGGATATAACAATAAAAATATTAGAAGAGACTTAACGATAATAGTTTATATAGTTAAGCAATTCAATTCCATATACTAACTAAGCATAATATTGTATATGGAGAAAATTGATATTTCTTTTTTAAATTGATATTATTTGCCCTAAAAATGCAATAATAATATTAAACTTTAATTTTTAGGAAAATTTAAATTGAAGCCAATACTATACATTGGTAATAGTAGCCCAAAAAAATACGCTCAAAGGGAGTGATATTGAGTATGTATCCATCAGAAAGTGATCAAATTTCTAACGAAGATCAAAACTTAGAGCCAGAAAAAAACTCTCTTCAACTTTTATTGTTTGTTGATAATCGCCATAGTTCTCAAAAAAACATTCAAGAAATAAAACAATATCTACAAAGTTTAACCCGTGATTATCAATTTCAATTAGAGGTGTTAGAAATTAGTAAATACCCTCATCTGGTGGAACATTTTAAATTAGTTGCTACTCCTGCTTTGGTTAAAGTTAACCCTGCACCTCAACAAACCTTAGCAGGAAGTAATTTAACCGCTCAATTACAGAAATGGTGGGATAAATGGCAATATTCCCTCAGACAAGATTTTAACAATAACACTGCGGAAAAAGAATCTATTTTACAAACCTGTTTGCCTTCTTCAGAGTTAATGCGTTTGAGTGATGAAATTTTTCAACTCAGGCAAGAGGTAGATAATTTACGACAGCAATTAAATTTTAAAGATCAAATGTTGGCAATGTTAGTTCATGATTTAAGAAATCCTTTAACTGCTGCCTCCATTGCCGTAGAAACCATTGAATTAGCTAAAAATCAACCTGATCAAGAAAAACTTTTTCGTCTACAAAAACAACTTTGTCAACAGGCAAAAAAACAGTTTAATGTGATGAATAAAATGATTTCTGATTTGTTAGAAACATCAAAAAGAACCAATAATCAGCTTAATATCGTCCCTATTAAAGTCAATTTATCTGAATTATGCTATGGATTGATTAATAGTATTAATAATAAAATAAGGAGAAAAAATCAAGTATTAATTAAGGATATTCCCCAAGATTTACCCGCCGTATATGCAGATCCTGAGTTAATTCGCCAAGTCTTAATTAACTTAATTGAAAATGCTATTAAATATACCCCTGACCAAGGACATATTACCATTTCTATTATTCATAAAACGACCCAAAAAGTAGAGATTAGTATTATTGATACAGGTTCGGGTATCCCCCCAGAAAAAAAAGAGCGTATTTTTGATGGTCATTTTCGTTTAGAAAGGGATATAAATGAGGAGGGATATGGCATTGGCTTGGCTCTTTGTCGTCAGGTAATTAACGCCCATTATGGTCAAATATGGGTAGATGATAATGGCAATCAGGGCAGTTGTTTTCGTTTTACCCTACCTGTATATCTTTAATCTTTTGTTATGATCAAAGTGCAGTAATTAAATTATAAAAAATTACTTGATTAATTTTGTTAGTCTTTGTCTTATAAAGGTTATGGTTGCTTACTAATTTTTTTTAGATGTTTGGTTTTTGTAACTATTCTTTTAAGAATGTAAGGAAAAATAACGATATTTTGCAATAATTTTTTTTAAGTTAATAAATATATTATCAGAGATAACATCATTGATTTGGTAAATTTAATTGCTTTGTAAAATCCTTGTAATGTTATGAGAAAACTACGAGGAATAAAGGTAAAATAATATATATAGATAGGGAGAAATCTTTATGAAAAAGTTATTAACTGTCGTAAGTGCGATCGCATTTAGTGTGACCATGGGTAATCAAGCCATGGCTCAAAATGCCGAGCAAGTAAAGCAACTCATCGAAACAAATCAATGTATGGGATGTGATTTGAGAAACGCAGACTTAGAAGGAGCTCACCTCATTGGTGCAGACTTAAGACAGGCAGATTTAAGGGGAGCAAATCTACGTGATGCTAACTTAGAAGGCGCCGATTTAGATGGTGCTAATCTTGGTAATGCTGACCTTGAAAAGGCATTTTTAACCAACGCAACCATGAATTATGCTAACTTAAACAATGCCAATTTAAGCCATGCAACCTTATTCGATACCCATGTGTATAATGCCTTTATGCACAACCTCAACATTGAAGAAGCCAATATTTACCATACCAACATCGGTGTCGGTGGAGAATTTCCTGATTAAATAACCCATAATTATCCATGAACAAAAAACCACATAATCAACATCAACCCTCTTTCTGAAAACAAGCAGAAAGGGGGAATTTTTTTTAGGAAGAAAGAAAACAATATCAAACTGGGTAGGCTGAAAGTAGGAATCAAAGCAATACAACTTCTATCTTTACTTTTAACTGGTAACTAAGATAAACCTATGAAAGCAATAATGGTGGTGGGTACCACATCCCACGCAGGTAAATCAACCCTTGTCGCTGCCCTCTGTCGCCTATTTTGGCGCAAAGGATGGTTAGTCACCCCTTTTAAAGGGCAAAATATGGCTCTCAATGCTTATGTCACCAGTACGGGGGGAGAAATCGGTTATGCCCAAGCATTTCAAGCCTGGGCGGCAAAAACAACCCCCAGGGTAGATATGAATCCTGTCCTACTCAAACCCCAAGGAAATATGACATCACAGGTAATTTTTCAAGGGTATAATGTGGGAGTTACCAATGCTCAAGAATATTATCAAAAATATTTCGATCAAGGTTGGGAAATTGTCAAAGAATCTTTAGCAAGTCTGAGTCAAGAGTTTGATTTGGTGATTTGTGAGGGTGCAGGTAGTCCAGCAGAAATTAACCTCAAACATCGAGATTTAACTAATATGAGGGTAGCAACCCATCTTAATGCTGATACCATTTTGGTCGCGGATATAGAAAGGGGAGGGGTTTTTGCCCATATTGTGGGAACTTTAGCACTATTAGAACCCCAAGAAAAAGCCTTGATCAAAGGTATTGTGATTAATAAATTTAGGGGTGACGTATCCCTGCTTGATTCAGGTATTGAATGGTTAGAAGAGTATACAGGAATCCCTGTTTTGGGTGTTGTACCTTGGTTTGAGTCTGAGTTACCCTCGGAGGATTCTTTAGGTTTACTAGAGCGTCGTAGCCGCAAAACAGAGTATGACTTGCATATCAAAATTATTAAGTTACCAAGAATCTCTAATTTTACGGATTTTGATCCCCTAGAAACAGAGCATAATCTTTTTATTGAGTATATCGAACCCCATGAAGAGATAGGCTGCCCTGATGCGGTTATTATTCCCGGTACTAAAACCACTATTACAGATTTGATGGTTTTGGAAAAAACGGGGATGATAAAAAGAATTAGGGAATATGAAAGGGCAGGAGGTACCGTATTTGGCATTTGTGGCGGTTATCAAATGTTGGGTCATAAAATCCTTGATCCAGAAAATTTTGAAGGAAGTTATCCTGAACGGGAGGGAATAGATTTATTACCCATTGAAACTACCCTCAAGCCCGAAAAAATCACCCGTCAAAGGGAAATTTCGGCGAATTATCCCCATAGAGGTTTTCCTGTGGATGGCTACGAAATTCATCAGGGCTATACGGAATTAATTGCCCCTTTGGTGAAGCAAAGGAAAACAAAATATATGCCTTTATTTGATGATCCTAGTTTAGGATTAGTTAATGAGAGTTTATCGGTATGGGGTTGTTATCTCCATGGTATTTTTGATAATGGTGCCTGGAGGCGATCGTGGTTGAACCATTTGCGCCATAAAAGGGGTTTATCATCTTTACCCACAGGTATTTCCAATTATCGTCAACAAAGGGAGGAATTAATTGATGTGTTGGCTGATTACATGGAGAAATATTTAGATTTGAGCTATTTTTACAGTTTGGGCAAAAAGTAAAGCAAATTAATCGTTAAATAATTGATTCCCTTTCAACGGTGATTTTTGTTTTATTTTCTTCGGTACTAGAACAGTAGGCGAGGATATAGCTTAACATGGTATTCCAGATGGCGATGGAAATAATTGCCAAAATCAGAAGAGGAAGTTCTCGGGGAATTTTGAATAGTAAGCCCACAATAATCAAAATTGAACCGAGGCTATCGGAAACGGTAAGATTATGAATCTTATATAATACTGTCCTTGATGCTAGTAGGGATGAGGTACCCCAAAACCAGAAAATAATGCCGATGGTAATGAAAATGTAAGAGATGATTTCAGTCATGGGATCGTTCGATTTTCTCGGGATTTCCTTTTCAAGTTATGATCAATGATATGGAAAAATTTATTTCCTTGTAATCATATTTTAAGTTTATTTTTGATCATGTGGAAATCTATTTTTAAAGGCAATGGGATCATTGCTTTAATTTTGTCTGTCTGTTTATTTTTCGGTGTAAGTTCCCCTGTCTTTGCTTTGGGAGGTACTCAACCTACTTTGAATGAACCTGCCCCAGAGTTTTCTTTACCTAGTAATGATGGAGATGGAAAAGTTGCTTTGGATGATTTTCGGGGTAAATGGGTAGTGGTTTATTTTTATCCCCAAGATTTCACCCCTGGATGTACCCTTGAGGCGCAAAGATTTCAACGGGATTTATTGGAGTATGAAAAAAGAAATACTCAAATTGTGGGGATTAGTGTGGATGATGTTCAATCCCATGAGGATTTTTGTGATGCGGAGAGTTTAAAGTTTCCTCTTTTGGCAGATACTGATGGTAGGGTTAGTAAGGCTTATGGTTCTTGGTTGAGTGGTCGTTCTTTGCGCCATACTTATATTGTCAACCCTGATGGACTTTTGGTGGCTACGTTTTTAGGGGTGCGCCCTGTGATTCATAGTCAGGAAGTTTTGGCAAAATTAGATGAGTTACAGGGAATTCAAGGATGAAGTTACCAAATTTAAGTCAGGAAGATATTGATCGTATTGTGGAAATGGCATGGGAGGATAGGACGACTTTTGATGCCATTGAATTACAGTTTGGTTTATCGGAAAAGCAGGTAATTGCTTTGATGAGGAAGGAAATGAAAGATTCTAGTTTTAGAATGTGGCGTAAACGGGTTTCTGGTAGAAGTACAAAACATCGTGAACTACCCAACACCAAAATCAAAGATTTATGGTGTGGGCTTCATCTCCAACAGATAGCCTAGTAGTGGCTTTCTTACGTCCACCCTTACTAGGTCTTACATCTGGGCAAGATGCTGACTCGCTAGTTCCTAACGACAATATTCGCAGTCCTTCATCCCTGATATTGCATGATGCGTTTATATCTCTATCGTGTTTAGTTTTACATCTTGGACATTCCCATTGTCTAATATCTAAGAGTAAGCTATCAACCACATTCAAACAATGATTACAAGTTTTGGAACTAGGAAAAAATCTATCTATTTCAAGATAAATCTTACCTTCTTGTTCACATTTATACTTGAGCATTGTCTGAAATTGTCCCCAACCTACCTGTTGTATTGACTTAGCTAGACAATGATTCTTTACCATGCCCTTGATGTTGAGATTCTCACATATTACAACTTGGTTTTCGTTTACTATCCTGCGTGATAGTTTATGGTGAAAATCCTCACGAGTGCGAGATATTTTATTATGAACCTTAGCTACTTTTATTCGAGCTTTATTACGATTATTTGACCCTTTTTGCTTACGAGATAAAGCCTGTTGTTTATTTTTTAAGTTGCGTTCATGTTTTTCTAACCATCTAGGGTTATCAAACTTAGAACCATCACTGGCGACACAAAAATCTTTTATCCCCATATCCAATCCGATTGCTTTACCTTCAGTGTTTGGTAATGGTTGTTCTTTTCCATCTTCAAATAAAATAGAAGCATAATACTGCTCCGCTTTATTTTTAGAGATAGTTACAGTCTTGATTTCACCATCTATAGAACGATGAATCTTAGCATAAATTTCTCCTAACTTCGGAAAAATAATCATATCTCCTTTGATTTTGACATTTTGAGGATAGCTAAGAGATTGCTTACCATGCTTAGACTTGAATCTAGGAAAAGAAGCCCGTTTCTCAAAAAAGTTGATAAAAGAACGACTAAGATTCAGGCATACAACCTGCAAACATTGTGAGTACGTTTCTGTTAGCCATTCATATTCTTTCTTGAGAGAAGGTAATTGTTTTTGAAGGTCATAACGAGATAACCCTTTACCTGTTTGCTTGTATGTTTCATTCGTCAAAGCTAGAAAACGATTCCACACCCAACGGCAAGAACCAAAAGCCTTAGCTAACGATTCTTTCTGTGGATTTGTAGGATATAATCTTGCTTTGACTACTTTTAGCATTATCAGAAACTAGGTTATTGATAAGTAAATTCTAACATAGATTTTTCATTTTGTGTGGACTCCCTACGGTCGATTTCATTTACTGGTCGAAATTCATCCATACGCCTGTTTAATTGTCTTTTTTATGGAAAACTAGGCGTGGGACTTCTTTCGACAAAACTGTTAAAAAAAGAAAGTTTCTTGTCTCTCGATTTAAGTCTCAAAATCAAAAAAGTTGACCGTTAGGTAGTGAAAGTCCCCCATTTAGGGGTAATTTAGCCGTTAAACTGAAGGTGCTTTGAGGTATCATAGGCAAATGCCCACTGAGTTATATACAACAATTCAACGTGTTTACAGGATTAATACAAGCCACAGGTAAGGTAAAATCTCTCGGTAATGATTTATTTGCGATCGCCATTAACCGACAAAATAAAGAGAAAATTACCCATGACCTAGAATTAGGAGATAGCGTCGCCGTTGATGGCATTTGTTTAACCGTAGAAAAAATTACCAGTGATGGCTTTATTGCCACTGCATCTCCAGAAACCTTACAGAGAACTACCTTAGCCAGAAGTACCGAAAATCAAAAATCTGTCAACCTAGAAACCTCCCTCAGAGTGGGTAGTAAAATCGGAGGACATTTTGTCAGTGGTCATGTGGACGGTATTGGTTGTTTAATAGAATCTCAACAAACCCAAAAAGCATGGGAAATGACCTTTTCTAGTCCCCAAACCCTCAAATCTGAGTGGAAACAATACCTTGCCCCTTACATCGTATCCAAAGCGAGTATAGCCGTTAATGGTATTAGCTTGACCATTGCTCAATGTGACACCGATGGTGATTGGTTTAAAGTGGCAGTAATTCCCGTTACCTATGCCGACACCAATTTAGCCCATCTCAAAATAGGTGATTGGGTAAACCTAGAAAGCGACATCTTAGGGAAATATGTTGATAAATTAATCAGTCATCGTCTTGGTACAAAATCCACTGAGTCAGACATTACCCTCGATTTTCTCGCTCACCATGGATATTAAAAACAAACACCAAAAAGCACCCCCCGATAAAAGAAATTGCTTTTTAACTATTATTTAGAAAAAGATTCTGAAAATTGTCAAAAATAAAAGAATTCCACTGATAATTAAACAGAAGCAAAAATTATCAAAGTGTTTTCACACTCCACTTTATGGAAAAACCACAATCCCCAGATATTCAGGCACAACTCAACCACGCTAGAGAGAATCTACAAAAGTTAGGTAATGCCGTATCCGAATTAGTTAACCTCTCCCCTGATGTTTTCAGTGATGAAGCCATAAAAACTCGTTTAGACGACTTTCAACAAGCCTACGAAGAAGCCACCCAACGCCTTGCTAATCCATCCTTTCGCATTGCCACCATCGGCACTACTTCTTCGGGAAAATCTACCATCGTTAATGCCTTAATGGGGCGTAGAATTGCCCCTATGGAAGCAGGAGAAATGAGTGGCGGTGTCTTAACCTTAAAGCATTCTGATGATCGCACCTTAGTCATTGAAGCCACAGAAAACGCCGTCTGGGAAACAGGACAATGGACTAATATAAATGATCAACAGCTTTATGATCGCATCCAAATAGCTATGCACAGCTATCATGAAGCAAGGAAAAAGAAAGAATATATCGCCCCTCAAATCACCGCCCATATTCCTTTACTCCCTGCCTGTGATGCTAATTTATCGGGATTACCAGAGGGGATTAATGTTGAGTTTTTGGACTTACCCGGACTTAAATCGGTACAGGATAAAACAAATTTAGCTATTCTTCAGCCATTGGTGGGTAAGGCTTTTAGTTTAGTTGCCCTAGATTATATGCAGGTAGATGAGCAACATCGCCAAAAATTATTAACGGAATTAAAAAAAGTCGTTGAATATCTACAAGGGCGCACGGATTCCATGATCTTTATTTTAAACCGAGTTGATCAACTGGGTTCGGAGGATAAGCCCCTTGATGAGCGTTTACAACAGTTAAAAACGGAAATACAAGAGCAGTTAAATCTTCCATCTTTGCCTGATATTATCCCTTTCAATGCCCGTCTTTTATATTATGCTCAATGTGCATGGGGTACAAATCCTTTACATACTAGCTCTGATGTGACTCCAGAAGTGCGATCGAGGTTAGTGGAATCTTTACTTTGTGATTGTGCCAATATTATCAAGGAAAAGGTTAAGGGCGATCGCAATTTGAGAAATTGGTTTAGACAATTAGAAGATGATATAGAAGATAATTACCCCATTGATGACGAAAAAATCAGGCAACTGTTAAACTATGCCCTTAAATGGAGTGGCGGAGAAGAATTATGGAAATGTATTAGATTAAGACTAAATAAATCTTTCTCCAAATTAGTTATATCACCTATTTTTATCGATGTTTTTCAAAACTATAAATCATTTTCACAAATGTTAAATAGTTTGATTCTAACTCGTAAAATATGTAGTCAAGATCAGATAAAAAAAGAAAAAACCAAAATAGTGAGTATTCTGAAAAATTTAGAGGAATCAATAGAAGAAATAAAAAAGAACTTTCATGAAGAAATACAACAGATAATAGACATTTTAAAAAGTACGGAGCGTTTTCGAGATATATCGGCAAAAAAAAATCATCGCCAAGAAGTTTTGATGGTTTTTGATACAGTAAAAGATATAGAAAAGGATTTAAATAAATTAATATTAATTGTACAAGATGCTTTTAAAAATAATTCTGCATCTTATTATCTTAAAGATCAATTAACAGAATTTATTTCTCCATCATTAGCAGAAGATGTTTCTCGACAATATAATAATGTGAGTAGCAGATTAAGTAAATTTTCACATCAATCCGGTACTTTAGTAAAAAAAGTTGAAGCTGATAATAAATCGGCAATTCAAGAATTTGAACGGGATGAAAAATGTGTAAGATTGCTTTATCACACGATGAGAGAAGCATTGACAGCAAGAGGAGAATATTGTTTACAAGGACAAGCTAAACTTTTTGAAAATTTTGTTAAATCTTTTTTCAATAATCAACTTTTGCAATTAAGAGATTTTTTATATGATGATGATTTATCTGAGATTAATTTAGATGATGCTATTTTTGCAGAATTAGAGAAAAAAATTAGTCAAAAACCTCCTATTTTGCCTGAAAAGTTTTTTGAATTTTCTGCCACAATTAAACAATCAAATAAAAAGGAAACTAAAGTAGTTGGTAAAGGTACAAGATCAGAACATTATACTGTGACAGAATATGAAAAATATGATTATTACGAACAGCAATCATGTTTTCAACCACCTAAGAAAAAAGTCGGCTCAAAACCTGTAAAAAAAACAAAAACTAGGAATATACAATATGATATAACTAAAGATATTCAATATAAAGAACTTTATCTTCCTTCACCCGAAAAAATGGGTGAGCAATGGGCGAGTGGGATTGAAAAAGGAAAAGACAAACTATGGGATATTTTAAGAAATTGGATTCTTGAATATTTAGATAATTCTTATGTGCTTTTTCAAGAATCTGTTAAAGATATTGCTCATTTAGCAGATAGAGCTTTAGAAAAACAATTACATATTATCGAAAAAAATTTTGATCAAGAAAGAGAATTTTGGCAGAATTTTGAGTTTACTAAAGATCAAGTAAATTCAATTTTTGAAGAATTACAAAAAAGTTTGGACTAATCTTTCGTAGAGAGGTTTTTACATTTATACTCTTATTTTATTTTTTGATAATTAATCTTAATTATGCCGTCATCAACTCATTTTCAGACTTTAATCAATTATATATCAACTCAAGTTGAGAATCAACTTAGACAAAATAAAAGTAATCAATTTGATGATCCTTTATTTTATGCAATTCAATTTTGGTACTATTATTTAAGTCATAATCAAAATTTGAATTTTACCAATGAAGTAAAAGAGTATATTGTTGAAAAATATAAAAATCAAAAAGTTAGATGTTTTATATTAAACAGAGAAAAAGAGTGGAGAACAATTTTTGAAAGGAAAAAAACAAACTTATTTGGGATAACCGAAATAGTTAAATCCCGTACTAGATTTTATTCACTAATAGATGAAGGTTTAAAATTACTAAAAATAGAAAATACTTATATGAATTTTATTGTCATTTTTGCTTTCGTTATCGTAGCTGTTTTATTTGTTAGTTATTTTCTTAATCAACCAAAACAAACAACTCAAACTAAAGACATCGAAGAATCTAACAGACCAACTAATCAAAGTTATCAAACAACTACTGTAGAATATACAGCACAAAAACCAGTCAAACAAATTTCTCAACAATCTTTAATTTTAGTTATTCCTTTTGCCAAATCCAAATTAATTGATTCATTAATAAAAAAAGGTAACACTATAATTACTGATAAAAATTACTCAAATTTATATGATTCTGCTAGATATTTATATCTGGATTTTTCTGAAAATTTAGATAATTTATTATCGAAAATTAAGAATAATTATATATGTGAAGATTTAGATTCTGATATTTATTTGGTTCAAATTAATCTAAAACAACCAGATGAAGGTTTAAAGGCTAATGTTAACCCAAACACAAGAATTAATGCTTTTAAAAGATTAATTGATTTAGAAGCTAAAGTTTTAGGGCGATTTCCTTTAGAGGCTTACGAAAATATGAACGTTTACGATATTTAAAACTAATTAAAAAAGGACTAAATAGAATGTTGCAAGATGTAACTTTATTAATTAATAATCCCGAAATTATTAAAGGATTAATGGATGGTAGCTTAGTTCGTTATGGTAGCGTTATTCGTCATGCGGCAGGGCATCCCAACGCAGGGCAAATATTCAAACACTTAGCAGAAGCACCAAATTTAACTAACTCTTTACTCAGTATCGCTTCTAATCCTGTGATGGGTAGTGTTGACGCTGGAGTTAATGCCATTGGGCATACCGTCACTATCAATAAGTTAATGGGGTTAGATACAAAAGTATCGGCTATGCAACAAACCCTATCTCAAGTTATGGGATTAAGTCAAATGGCGGCGGGGGCAAGTGTGCTAACTTTGGGCGTAAGTGTCGCAGGTTTTGCTTATATGGGTTATAAACTCCGTCAGATACAAACATCGATGAATAATCTTCAGCAAACGATGGAAACTGGTTTTAGTAAAGTAGAAACTCGTTTAAATACTCTTGATAGTAAAATGAGTCAAGGTTTTAATGTGGTGATTGAAGGCTTAAATCAGGTTAACAGTCGTTTAGATGTGGTTTCTGGCCAATTAGCTTATTTATATTTATTGGTGCAGGATAGTCGAGAAAAACAGGAAAATCTAGGGAAAGCTATTTCTAACATTCATAAAGCCATGTTAATTAAAGAAATCACTACTTTACAAGCAGAATTAGAAGTTTTAAGATTGTTTCCCAATGAATCCCCTCTATCAGCGATAAAAACGGCTAAGAATACTCGTTTATTTTTAAGTAGTCAGGCGATGCAGTCAACCCCAGAATTAGAGGCAGAATTGCTGTTAAATAGTGATGTATCCATTCAAGGATGGGCGGTTGCTACCGTCACGGAAGCGCATTTACTCTTACAAATGGGGCAACATCAGGAAGCAAAAGGAATGTTAAGGGAGGAGGTAGAGAAGTTTAAAACAGTGGCTCATAATTGGAGTAATAGCCTGATAAAAGAGGGTAATTCGTCTTTGTCAACAGCTTATCGTTTTTCGGCTTCTCCCTTTGCAGAATATATCACCCCCGAAAGAGTTACCAGAATTAAGGATATTTCTCCTAGTGATCTTAGTTTAAATCAGGATCAAGTCAGACGCAAAAAAAATGAGGCAAGTGTTGAGTTTGAAATGTCCTACGCCCAAGAAAGATACCCTAAATCATGGATACAAAAACAGATTGCTATAGCCGAATATTTAGACGGTTTAAGCGAATTATTAGCGAGATTAGAGAGTTTAGAAGCCTTTGCGGATTTGTGCGAAAGTCGTAACCTGAAAAGTAGTAAGGAGATTTTACCCGATGAAAATACCCCTTCGGGATTGTATTTGTTACCTGCGAATTAAGGAATAATTAAAGCTCTAAAGAGCTTACTACGAACGGTGCGATCAAGTTTATGGGTAGGTGCGATCGCATCTACATTTAACCGTAACATAAACAAGAATTATAAAACTAAAAAATCTTAGTTAAATCTAAAATAAAATCAAGCAAAATGTCTTCTCCCGAGAGGTTTTGAGGATTACTTAAAATTTCCTTTTCTTTTCCTTGACGATATATTTCAACTTCTTTTTTTTCTGGGTTAATTAACCAGCCCAGTTTAACTCCACTTTCCATGTATTCTGCCATTTTTTCTTGAAGCATTTTCAAGGAGTCGGTATTACTCATTAATTCGAGTACGAAATCAGGGGCGATGGGTGGAAATTTAATCTTTTCCTCTTCGGTTAACTTATCCCATCTTTCTTTCTTGATATATGCCACATCAGGGGAGCGATTACTACCCATGGGTAATCGAAAACAAGTTGAGGAATCGAAGATATATCCTAGTTTTTTTTGACGATTCCAGATGACAAAATCCGCATTCAATTCGGCATTTTTTTTGCCAGTTTCTCCTCCAGTGGGCGACATAATGATTAATTCTCCCTTTCTATTTCTCTCCAACACTAATTCTGGGTTATTAGTACACAATTGATAAAACTGTTTATCTGTAATGGTAAAGATAGAATCAAAGTTAATGGTATAGGCATTCATCATCACTTACTCCTGTTTCCCCATATTACGCTAATTTTAACACGCACACCAAAAAGCACCCCCCAATGAAGGAGAGTGCTTTCTAGTTATTATTTAGTTGTTAAACTCAATTTCCAAGTAGAAATTAACCGTTGATTACAGGAGCAGATACTGCTTCAGCAGAGGCTAAGTCTAAGGGGAAGTTGTGAGCATTACGTTCGTGCATTACTTCGATACCGATGTTGGCACGGTTTAATACGTCTGCCCAAGTTCCAATTACGTGACCTTGGCTATCTAAGATAGACTGGTTGAAGTTGAAACCATTTAAGTTGAATGCCATGGTAGATACACCCATTGCGGTGAACCAAATACCAATTACAGGCCATGCACCTAAGAAGAAGTGTAATGCGCGGCTGTTGTTGAAGGATGCATATTGGAAGATTAAACGACCAAAGTATCCGTGAGCAGCTACGATGTTGTAGGTTTCTTCTTCTTGACCGAATTTGTAACCATAGTTTTGAGATTCGGTTTCGGTGGTTTCACGTACCAAAGAAGAGGTTACGAGAGAACCGTGCATTGCGGAGAATAAAGATCCACCGAATACACCTGCTACACCCAACATATGGAAGGGGTGCATTAAGATGTTATGCTCTGCTTGGAATACAAACATGAAGTTGAAGGTTCCAGAGATACCTAAAGGCATACCATCAGAGAAAGATCCTTGACCGATAGGGTAGATTAAGAATACTGCAGTCGCAGCGGATACAGGTGCAGAGTATGCGACACAGATCCAAGGACGCATTCCTAAACGGTAGGATAATTCCCACTGACGACCCATGTAGCAGAAGATTCCGATTAAGAAGTGGAATACTACTAATTGGTAAGGGCCACCATTGTATAGCCATTCATCTAAGGATGCTGCTTCCCAAATAGGGTAGAAGTGTAGACCGATAGCGTTGGAGCTAGGTACTACAGCACCAGATATGATGTTGTTTCCATATAATAAAGAACCTGCTACGGGTTCACGGATTCCGTCGATGTCCACAGGAGGAGCAGCTACGAAAGCGATTAAGAAACAAGTGGTTGCAGTTAATAAACAAGGGATCATTAATACACCGAACCAACCTACATAGAGGCGGTTGTTGGTAGAGGTGATCCACTGACAAAACTGCTCCCATGCGGAAGACTGTTGTTGTTGTAAAGTGGTAGTCATCTTCTATGATTTCTTTATGATGTTTTCGAGGTACGATAATAAAGTGAAAAAATCACTCTATGATTATGTTAATACATAAAGTAAAGTTTTGTCAAATATTTTAAGGAAACTTTTTTTATTTCTGTAAACTACAGCATTATGGTTGTGGTTTATTAATAGTGTGCTCTCTAATCTCCAATTGATAAGTAAAAGGAAAAGGG
The DNA here is from genome assembly GCA_000317655.1 of Cyanobacterium stanieri PCC 7202. NCBI lineage: Bacteria > Bacillati > Cyanobacteriota > Cyanophyceae > Chroococcales > Geminocystaceae > Cyanobacterium > Cyanobacterium stanieri. The sequence continues at coordinate 49,316 of CP003940.1, read as the reverse complement.
AAGTGACGGGATGTAATTTTTCAGACTATATTTTTTATAAATACGAAATTGCTATTTTGATAAGAAAAATAACTCTCAATTTACAAAAATGAGAGTTAGAGTTGGAAAAGTAATAAAAAACTGAGAATTTATTGTCCTGTAATAGAAAGGCTGTCAACCCAAATGCGAGGACATACGCCACTGGGGGTGATTTCAGCTTCTTCTTCCACAAAGATGATAGATTTTAATAAGTCGAGAAAGTCTCCGGCTACGGTGGCGGCTTCGATACTGGTTTTTTCTCCTTTGTTGATTAACCATCCGTCAAAGGGCAGGGAAAATGATCCTTGTAATGAGTTTACCCCTGCATGGAGGGCTTGAACATCATCGATTAAGATTACGTTTTCGGCTTCTTCTAAGTTATAGGTTTGGCTGGGTTGTTGTCCTCGAAATACATGGAAAAAATTGGGACTGATACTGACTTTTGCTCCAATACTGGCGTTGCCTGTGGGTTGGGCATTCATTCTTTTGGCGGTGACGCTACTATGAAGGAAGTTGGTTAATACTCCTTCAACAATGAGAGGTAGGTTTTGGGTGGGGGTGCCTTCACCGTCAAAGGTTTCACCGCTAATGTTGGCGGGGTGTAGGGCGTTGTCGGATACGGATAGAAGGGGGGAGGCTATTTTTTCGCCTAGGGATTCGGGGATGGAGAGGCTTTGTTTATCAAGGATGCTTTGGGCGTTGTAAAGGTTGCTGAATGCACCTAATAGGCTTAGGAAGGCTTCGGGGGAAAAAACAACTCTATATTTTCCTGATTTGATGGGTTGATAGTTTAGGTGGCTGATGGTTTTGGTAACGGTTTCTTGGAAACAGCTGTCAATATCTAGTTTGGGTAGGCTAGGGGCTATTTTGTAAGAGCCTCCGCTACGGGGTTTTTTGCCTTCTTGTTCGGTGGTGGTGTATAAATAGATGGTGGCATAGGTGCGGTTTTCTTCTCGTAAAGCACCTTCGCTGTTGAGGTAGAATCGTTCTATTTCTTGTTCTGAGATTCCATTATAGGGTACAGAGGCGATCGCACTGTGGGCATTTAATAAATCATCTTCTACTTTTAAAAGTTTCTCGATTAACTCAGCAGGGGGGGTTTGCTGTCCTAATTCTACTTTAACTTCAGGTAAGGGAGATTTTGCTTTTTCGCTAAAATCAGGGATGTTTTCCTTTACGCCAAAATGACTGGCTTCGTAGGCGGTTTTGAGGGCGGCTTCAATGCCTTTTGCATCCACATCGGTGGTAGATGTTACTCCAATTTGGTTATCATCATTCCAAACTCGCACAATGACACTGGATTTTTGGGAGGCTTTTACCTGTTTTGGTTCGCCCTGAAATACTTGTACGCTGGTTTGTTCCACCGTTGAGCCATAAATGTCATATTTTTTGATGTTTAACTTTTCTGCTTTTTCTTTGGTGTAATTTGCGATCGTTTGTACTTTTGACATAATCAATAACAAAAATGGATAGAAAATTTATAGTAATAATTGCTTAAACTTACCTGATACCATAGCATATCCGAGCCATGGAGGGATGGAGTGCAACAATAGACAATGAACCATTATTATCTTTTGTACCAATACCGAAAAACACTTTATTTTTTCTTGTAAATCCTAATAAACTATTCTATTTTCAGGTAACATCAACATAGAGTGAATATATTTTGGGTGATGGTATGGAAATGACTGAGTTGGTGACATGGTTAAAAGAGCGCACCGCTATGAATATCTTACCTGATGAGGTATTAAGAGCGATCGCCCCTAACCTTACTTCAATTTCTTGGGCAAAAGATAAAACCATCATCGAAGCCAGTCAACCCATCAAAAATGTATATATCCTTGAAAGTGGGCAGGTAGAAATAAAAGGGACAAAACAAACCTCCTGTTTACTAGCTGGGAGCTTGATAAACCTGCGGGAGTTGATTTTGGAACAATCTGCCCAAAATACCATTACTACCATCACCGAGGCGAAATTATGGGCAATTCCTGCCGAAAAATTCACCCAGTTGATCAAACAATACCCCGAAATTAGTCAGGCTTTTTCCCAACAACTAGCCCAAGAAATTGCCAACCTTTCTTCCCAATTAGATTTTGAACAGGAAAGGAGGGAAACCTTACGCCCTTATCTTGTCAACAAAGCAAAACGGGGTATTATCGGCAAAAGCCGTTATGCCGTGAGACTAAGGCAAAATGTAAAGACTGCATCGAAAGACCATGAATCAGTGTTGATTTTTGGTGAGCAAGGGTTGGAAAAAGATAACCTCGCCGCCTTGATTCACTACGGTTCGGGCGATCGCCGTGAGCCTGTAGTTAAGGTAGATTGTGCCAAACTTCAAGCCAGTGGAGCAGAAATTTTTGGCAGGGCAGGGGGCAAACCGGGGTTAATTGAGGCAGTAGGAGAAGGCACTCTGATTTTTAATAATATTCAAGATTTACCATCAGAATTGTTACCCCGTATTGTGCAACTTTTGGAGTCGAATACCTATACCCCAGTTAACCGAGGACAAAGTATTTTCAACAGTGAGAAAGAATGTAAAGCCCGTTTAATCTTCATTGCCGAAAAAGTTATCCCCGAAATCAAAAAACTGATTACCCATGATATAAAAGTTCCCCCTCTGCGGGTAAGAAAAAGCGACATCGAAGATCAAGTGAACTACTACATCAGTTTAATTTGTCGCAATAAGAAAATTAATAAACCCCAAATTACAGCCGAGGCCTTACGCCGTTTGCAAAGTTACGATTTTCCTAACAACCTGCGAGAATTACAAAACCTCATTGAAAGGGCGATCGTGCAAATGGCAGGAACAAATGAACTAACAGAGGAAATTATTTGGCCATCCCAAAGCAAAAAGCAACAGTTTCGTTTTAATCTTTTAACCGCCTATCCTCGTTTTCGCCACTTTCTGCGTAGCCCATGGTGGCCTGATAGAATCAATTATGGTTTTACTTTAACAGTATTTGCCCTAGTAGTAATCATTTTATTTGTGGGACCACAAACTAGGGATCAAAACTTTGCCCTTAACTTATTTTGGGCTTGGTGGTGGCCTTTAATTTTAGTGGCTTTTCCTTTTGTGGGTCGTTTGTGGTGTTCAGTATGTCCATTTATGATTTATGGGGAAGTTACTCAAAAATTGACCCAAACATTATTCCCCAATTATCAACTGAAAAAATGGCCCCGAAAAACCGCTGAAAAATGGGGCGGTTGGTTTTTATTTACAGGTTTTGCCCTCATTTTGTTATGGGAGGAGTTATGGGATTTGCCTAATACTGCTTATCTTTCTTCCTGTTTACTATTGTTAATTACGGCAGGGGCGATGATTTGTTCGGCAATATTTGAAAGGCGTTTTTGGTGTCGTTACCTTTGCCCCATTGGTGGCATGAATGGGATGTTTGCTAAGTTGGCAATGACGGAATTACGAGCGCAGCAGGGAACTTGTTCGGCAGAATGTAATACTTATCAATGTTATAAGGGGGGCCCGGAGAAAGGAGAGGGGCAAGAAACCAATGGATGCCCTTTATATTCTCACCCTGCCCAAATGCAGGATAATCGGGATTGTGTGTTATGCATGACTTGTTTAAAGGCTTGTCCCCATCGTTCGGTTACTTTTAATTTACGCCCTCCTGCGGTGGAGTTATGGACAACTCACCAACCCCGTAGTTATGAGGTGGCGTTGTTGTTTTTGCTTCTCAATGCGGTATTTTTACATTTGACTCCGCAAATCAATGATTATTTTCATTTAGGTTTGGATTTAGATAATTTTTGGATTCACGGTTTAAGTGCGATCGCCCTTATCACCATTCCAGCTATAATTCCTTTAACCGCCCATGGTGTCATTCGTTTAGTTTGTAAACTTAATCACACTCAATCCCGTAGTTTTATCGAACTCGCCTACGGTTACTTACCCTTAGTATTAACCGCCAGTTTAGCCTACTATTTGCAAATGGGTTTAGGAGAAGCAGGACGAGTGTTACCCCTTTTTGCCACCACCTTCGGCTTAGATGGTAGTGGTTTACCCATTTGGGTAGCCCATCCTGCAGTAATTGCTTTTTTACAAGGATTAACCATTATTTTCGGAGTATTATTAACTGTTATTTTGAGTCAAAAAATAGCCCGTCAATCCTTCAAACTGCTATTACCTCAACACTTATCAACCCTTAGTCTTGCTATCTTTTTTTGGCAACTAATTTTCTAATAATTTTCTAATTGGAAAAAAAACCACAATTAAGCTAAACTAGAAAAGTTGTAAAAAATTCACATATCTAGGATGTCGGGTGTTTCTGACAGAGAAATTTTAATCGCCTAGATAGAGGATAAACCCGAATAAAAGGAGAAAATCAAATGCCAGTAGTTAGCTTAAAAGAGCTATTAGATTCTGGTGTTCACTTCGGACACCAAACCCGTCGTTGGAATCCCAAGATGTCTCAGTACATCTACACCGCCAGAAATGGGGTTCATATCATTGACTTAGTACAAACCGCCCAATTAATGGACGAGGCTTATAACTACGTCAAAAAAGCTGCCGAAAGTGGCAAAAAAGTATTATTTGTAGGTACAAAACGCCAAGCTGCAGGTATTATCGCCCAAGAGGCAGCTCGTTGTGGTGCATTTTATATTAACCAACGTTGGTTAGGGGGAATGCTAACTAACTGGGAAACTATCAAGGCTCGTGTTGCTCACCTTAAAGAATTAGAAGCCCTCGAAGAAAGTGGTGCTTTAGACAGAAGACCTAAAAAAGAAGCGTCCGTACTACGCAGAGAGTTAACCAAACTCAGAAAATACCTTGGTGGTATCAAAGACATGAACAGAGTTCCTGATCTTGTGATCATCGTTGATATTCGTAGAGAACATAATGCCATCAAGGAATGTCAAAAACTTAACTTACCTGTCGTATCTATGTTAGATACCAACTGTAACCCCGAGTTGGTTGATTTACCCATCCCTGCTAATGATGATGCTATTCGTTCCATTAAATTGATCATTGGTAAATTAGCTGATGCTATTTATGAAGGACGTTATGGCAAAGCTGTTGCTGAGGGTAATGTGGATGAGTTTTTAGAATCGGTACAAACCATTGAATCTTCTGATGATGAAGATTATGATGATGAAGATTATTCTGATACCGAAGAAGATGGTGGCGAAGAAGAGTAATCATCGATAATTGACAACTTGCCTGTTGACAATGTAACTTTTACTTACTGCTGATTCTTTTAATATTGGCAGTGAGTAGGGTTTATCGGTGGCTTTTTTCTATGGTCACTAAATAAATCCCATTTCTGGAAAAACTCAGGAGATGGGACTCGATTTATGTAATGATTATTTAAGATAATTTTAAGATTTTTTACAAAGTAAAGTAATTAACTATGGCAGAAATATCAGCAAAGCTAGTAAAAGAGCTTAGGGATAAAACCAATGCAGGGATGATGGACTGCAAAAAGGCTTTAAAAGAAAATGATGGTGACATGGCGAAAGCTATGGAGTGGTTACGTCAAAAAGGTATCACCTCCGCAGAGAAAAAAGCTGGTAGAGTTGCCGCTGAAGGAATTGTCGAAAGCTACATCCATACTGGTGGACGTATTGGCGTAATTGTTGAGGTTAACTGTGAAACTGATTTCGTTGCTAGAAGGGAAGATTTCCAATCTTTAGCAAAAAATATCGCTATGCAGATTGCGGCTTGTCCTAATGTGGAATATATCAAGATTGCTGATATTCCTGCGGATGTTGTGGAACAAGAAAAAGCGATCGAAATGGGTCGTGACGATTTAGGTAATAAACCCGACAATATTAAGGAGAAAATTGTTGAGGGTAGAATCCAAAAACGTTTAGGCGAAATGTGTTTACTTTCTCAACCCTATGTAAGGGATCAAAGTATCACCGTTGAGGAGTTAATTACTCAACAAGTTGCGACCATTGGGGAAAATATCCAAGTGCGTCGTTTTGCTCGTTTCATCTTAGGTGAAGGTATCGAGAAGCAAGAAACCAATTTTGCTGAAGAAGTAGCTGCTCAAACTGGTGGTGCTTTATAAGTTTTTTTTGGAGCATTGAAGTTTTTATATATTTTCCCCCTTTGCCTAATGGCTTCTCCCGATGAGGGAGGGAGGGGGATTTTCATTAGATGTTGTTGTTAATCATAGATTTTGTGATGGCTAAGTCAATCAAACAGTTACGTAGTGATTTGACGGTTTTGGATACCGAGGTTAGATTACTGACAAGGGAGTTATATGGTTATTATCAGGGATATATTAAAACTTTTGCGGGGGTGGTAGCTAGGCAGTTGGTATTGGCTTGTTATCAGATATGTACCCAAAAGTATCCTGATAGTTTTTTGGCGTTAAGTTATCAGAAGAAGGTTGATTTACAGGATCAGTTAAAGGTTTTAAGTAAGGGTTTTTTGCCAAAGTTATCTAGTTATTTGGCGGAGGTGGATGTGCCGAAGTCGGATATTTTTACAGATTTTCCTCAAAGTTTAACGGGGGTTGTTCCTGAAGTTGTTAAATCGGAGTCGGAGGGGGATGAGGATTTACAAACTACTCTTGAGGGTTTGAGTGTGGAAAATGAGCTAAAGGTGAATTTGTTTCCTGAAGGTTTAAATCCTGATGGGGTGTTACGTTTTTATGGTGAGGTGGAGGATTGTTTGGGGGAGGTTTTGACACAACTTTCTTTGGAGGCGAATGATTATCTTAAGGAGTATGATATTTTGCCGACTCAAGTTCCTGCCAAAATTTTAGAGATGGCTCTTCAAAATAATGATAGTTCTAAGGGCATTGCTGATTCTCCTAATTTACTTAGTTTGGTGGTGGAAAAGGAGGATATTTCTAGTAAGAAAATTACAAAGGATATTACTCCTGTAGTAGCTATTTGTTTACGGTTGGCGGAGGTGGAATTTGCTGATGCGGGTTTAAGTGCCGATCGCCGCAGGATTATTGCTGTTATTGATAAGTTAATTGATTTACAAAAAAAATATCAACGTACTACTCGATTATATGCGATCGCCCATGCGGAATCTCAGTGGCGTAGTTGTTGGAGTGATGAAAACTAAAGTAATTGACAATGAACAATGGACAATGGACAATTAAATGTAGATTATAAAGATTAATTATTCCCATAGAACTGGGATTTATAACGAATAACTAATGGAAATTAATATTAATCATAGTTTCATTTAGTGATTAATTCAAGCGATATATAAGATTAATGAAAGAAGAAAAACAGAAAAAAATAGTTATTCCTAATTTGATTGTGGGGTTAGGAAACCCTGAGCCTAAATATGATAAAACAAGACATAATATTGGTTTTGAAATAGTTGATTATTTAGCCGATAAATGGGGTTTTAATTGGCAGAAAAATAGTAAATTTAACGCTCTGTTTGCTGAAGGTATTGCTCCTAATAATCAAAAGGTAAGACTATTAAAACCCCTTACTTATATGAATCGCTCTGGGCAGTCTGTCAGGGCTGTATGTGATTGGTATAAATTAACCCCTGACGGAATTTTGGTGGTATATGATGACATGGATATTCCCTTGGGAAAAATTCGACTAAGGCTTTCTGGTTCGGCGGGAGGTCATAATGGGATGAAGTCGATTATCAGTCATTTGGGGGGACAAAAATTTCCCCGTTGTCGCATTGGTATCGGTAAATCGGAGGGCAAAAAACAAACTGTTGGTCATGTTTTGGGCAGGTTTTCTCCTGCTGAAATGCCTGTTATCGACGAGTTGATGGGGGTGACTCAAAGTGCGATCGAGCTTAGTTTAAAAGATGGTATCGAAAAGGCGATGAGTCTTTATAATTAGGGTTTGCGGCAAAAAGTGGAGTCTTGAAGGAGGGCAATCGGCAATGGTTTTCATAACTGAAGTTAACCTCAATTCGGGATAATAATTATGAGTATCATTTAGTGTCAGCCTGGGGGGTGAAAAGTTTACGGCGGTTTTCAAATTGCTAAATAACACCTAGAAATGGTGAAAAATATTCACTTCACCATTGCCCATTGCCTATTCCCTATTGCCTGCCTTAACTAGAAAATGTTATCCCGAACTCAGGTTAAGTTATATAAATTGTGGCATTGAATATAGGATTTCACCTTGGGGGTAAGCACTTCTTCGTTTTGGTTTTGTCGATATTGGGTGGAGGAGACGGGGGGAAGTTGATAGTCAGCGAGGGTATAGCCGAGGGTATTTTGTTCTAATTTTTGTTGGGTATCACCATCTACCTGATAACCTTCACGGGGAAGTATCAAAAGTTTGACCTGTTGCCAGAGCTTTTCGGCTTGATACCAGCTGAATATTTGAGAGGCTAAATCACTACCGATGACAAAGGTTAGGTCGGCTTTTTCACCCCATTTTTTTTTGGCTTTTTCGATGGTGTGCAGAGTACGCCGATCGCCTATATCCGTTGCCAATTGAATGTTATGATTACCAGAAGATACATTGATTTCTTCTATTAATAATCCGAGCATTTTACTACGATGGTATAGGCTATTTTGATTCTCTTTAAAAGGGTTATCTGAGGCATAGACTGCCGTAATATCATATTTTTGACTCAGATAATCTAAGATTGTTTTATGGGCGATCGTAGGCGGATCTGCACTGGTACCAAAAATAGCAATTTTCATCCTGAGAACCTTTTAAGCTAGGGCAGTATCGCCAAAATTGGGGGGAATATCCTGTAATCTACCATCTCCTACTGCCTTGATTGCCTCCGCCAAATCTACTTTACCTGTATATATAGCTTTACCAACAATGACGCTTTTTACTCCCACGGGTTCAAGGGATAAAAGACTAAGAATATCACTCAAAGAACTAATACCCCCAGAGGCAATAATGGGAATATCTGTCACACTGGCAATTTCCCTTAAGGCTTCTTGATTGGGCCCGACTAAAGTTCCATCCCGATGGATGTCGGTATAAATTATCGCCGCCGCTTGATCTGAGATGGCTTTGGCTAATTCTGTGGCTTCTACCTCCGAAGTTTCTAACCATCCCTTGGTGGCTACTTTACCATTTCTGGCATCAATACCGATGGCCACTTGTTTGGGGAAAGTCTCGCACAATTCCTTTACTAACTCTGGTTTTTCTACCGCTACAGTACCAACGATCGCCCGATCTACCCCTAAATTAAATAAGGTTTCCACCGAAGGGCGATCGCGCAAACCCCCTCCCACCTGTACAGGAATATCCAAAGCCCTAACAATTTTTTTGATCACATCCACATTAACAGGATGTCCAGCCTTTGCACCATCCAAATCCACTAAATGTAAACGGGTAGCCCCTTGATTTTGCCATTGTAGAGCGACTTCCACGGGGTTTTCATTAAAAACTTGAGATTGGGCATAATCTCCCTGATATAAACGTACACAATGCCCACCTAATAAATCAATTGCTGGTATAACTTCCATAACTACATAAAGCAAAATTGCAAGAAATTCAATTATACCCCATTCCTAGACCCAAGAAAACGACCCATAATCAACATCAACACAAAAAAAATAAGGTGGGCAATGCCCACCCTATGATTAGAAAATAAATAGAGATCTATTTGATGGATGCGGCTGTACCAGTCGCAGGGACAAAACTAGGTACAACAACTTCGTCATCCTGTTTTGTTAATTTGTTATAGAGTCTTTCAGTGTTGGGGAAGTTAGCCGCAGGTAAAGTGGGATAACGGCGATAAGGCACAGTATCTTCACCAAATACCTGAGAATATTCCATACTACCCACCAAAGCAGAGATGAAAGCACGAATACCTTGACTTGCCAAGATACGGTTATAGTGCTGAATCTCTTTTTGATTCATAGGCGCACGACCCAAGAAATGTTTAGTACCCAACTCAATTACTTTCGTATTGGGGAAGGGAGTGTAAAATTCCTTGAGGTATAAATCGGAGCAACCTAACGCCTCGATAAACTCTTTTACGGTGATTTCACCATTACCAAGTTTACTTTCTAGGTTAGTAAAGTTCGCATTTACTACGTAAGGTTCTACGTCACGCTCAAATACCTGACGATAGGCGGCACGAATAGCATTTTTGAGAGCTACTTTATCAACATTGTTAGTAAGTTTAAATACTTTGGTTTGTTGACGTTTTACGGTGACACCTTGGTTAACACGAGATTTAACATCGGGTTCGGTACGAACATCGCTAACCTGTCCGAGTTCGATAAATCTGGGGGTAACTTCCTTGTCAACTCTCTGACCAACATCTTCTCTGATGGTTCCCACTCTGGCATTACGCATTTGTAAACCTGCGGGGGTTAGGTAGCGCTCGTAAGGTACAGTATCCTCTCCAAAGGCTTCGCTGTATTCTTTGCTATCCATCATGGCATCTACAAGGGCGTAGAAACCTTTTTTGGATGCTAAGTCGAAGTAGGAGTTCATTTCGCTACGACCATAGGTAGGACGACCTAACAGACGACGGTGGATGTACTCGATCGCCTTACAAACGTAGAAAGGAGTCCAGTAGGTTTTGAGGAATAGCTCGGATTTAGCCAACATACGGATAAAGTCTCTGAGGGAGATTTCACCGTTTTCGAGCTTGATTTCCGCTACTTTCAATCTTTGTCCTTCATAGACATCACGACCAAATACTTGGCGATAGGTGGCATTAATTACCGCTTGGGTAGAACTTTCACCAAATTTGACCCCTAAACCGTTACTAGCACCGGGTAACTCGTTGTTGAGACGAACCACTTTGGGTCCCAAGGTTCCGGGGAATTCTCCACGGGCGCGGGGGTTGCTGTTTTGGTTGTTAATACCTGGGCCACGGTGGATCAAGATACGTTTGGTATCTTTGCTAAATGGTGCAGGCGCACTGCTAGGATTACGGGTTTCTTTGGGGAAAATCGCTCCGAATTGGATTTCGAGGGGATCGTTTCCTGTACCGTAAACGTGTTGGTCGGGTAAGGGGCGATCGTATTTGGCAAAGGTGGTTACGAATTGAGGTACTTTGCGGAAAGGAGCGCTGTAGTTAAATAGATCCTGTTGCATACCCCAGTTACGACATTCTTGGGCTTCTACCCCTAAACCTCTGAGATAAGGCACGGTTTCCTCACCGAAGTAGTCGGCATATTCTTGGGAATCTACCAAAGCATCTACGAGGGCGGCTAAACCACCAGTGGAAACGATGGAGAAGTATTCTTGTACTTCTTCACGGGAAGAAGGACCACGTCCTAGGATATGACGGAAAGCAAGTTCTAAGGCACGGGAGTTGATGAAAGGCTCAAAGAATTGCTTACGATATAAAGGAGATTTGGCAAGACGACGGACAAATTCTTTCATGGAAATGTCGCCGTTTTTCACCTGAGACTCAAGATAAGAGATAGATTGAGAATAGGCTTTGGTGATGTCACGCTCAAATACTTGACGATAAGCGGCTTTGACCACATCGTTTTTCTCGGTGGCAGATAAGCCGGGTTTCATCACAAATTTAGGGCGACGCTCAGAAGCGTTGAAGTAGCTCTGAGGTAGTTCTAAACCTTGTAAGTCGTTGGATGGTCTTTGACGTACTTTATTAGCAGGGGTGGGTGCTTTTAGTTCGGCAATGAGAACATCAAAGTATTGAGCGATGACTTCTTTTGCTTCTAAGTCTCCTTGAACATAGCCAAGACAGGAGGCTTTCATGTCCAAAATGGCTACTACGGTGGCATCAATGGAACAAGCATTTTCTAATACTTCTCTTAATCCTCTGGTGTTGACCACAAGAATGTTAGGATCTCCAGATACGATGGCATAACTGACATAGCGTAAGAACCAAGACATATCCCTTAAAGACTTGGTCATATTGCTAGGGCCATAGCGGGAAACATTTATGGGTCTGAATCCTGCTGGTATTGCTCCAATGCTAGGCACTGAGGAGAAGGAGGAAAATAAACCACTGAAAAAGTTTCCTTTTTTGCCTTTTGGTTTTTCTTCGACAAAAGTTGCGGTGGAATTTTGAGCCGCTTTGATGTCGCTAGGTACGTTTGTACCGCCACCTATCCCTGCCAAAGCCAGTGAGGGTTCTTCGATGGAAGGCCTTTCAAAAAAAGCCATGGGAGAACCACCCGTGAAAATACGGTTAGCGGCACGAGAAACGATAATTTCTGCATTGTTGGTGATGATCTGGGCGATCGCCAATCTTTTTAAGCCAGAATCAAAGTATGTTTTTAATTCACCTAACTCTCTTTGATCGGGAAAGCGATCTTGCTGTTCTGCTTGGATAATGGTTGATACAGCTACAGTTTGGTATAATTGCGGTTTCGCTAGGGAACTACCGCCACTTGCTTTTATAGTCATTGATTCTTTATTATTTTAAAACTTTGTTTTTTAATCAATTCATTCCATATAGATTAAATCTTTTTGGGCTTTCTTAGGAGTTTTATTAAGTTTTGTTTCAATTTTTGGTTGCTCTAAGCAATACGGGATAAGGGAATGGACAATTAGGCGTTGATGAAAGGGTGACGTTGTTACGGTAGGTGTTAGGTTACAGGTTACATTTTTTTCAATGAGAGAATTAAGGAATAATTGTCAATTGTCAATTTTCAATTGTTGTACCCCATACTTTGAGCGGTATGTATGTAGTCTTTCGCCAAATAACTTGTAACGGTTATCTCTAATCATGGCATAAAGGCGATCGCCCGTATCCTTAGCAAAGGGTAAACCCTGATATATATTGACAAACCAACTACCAGAGGGCAAAATTCGAGCAATCTCTTCGGCGGCATCGCTTCCCTGCCATCGTTGATTAGTATCTGTGTCAATCAAAATCATACCTTTTTCACAGTCACAAGAAGTAACGGACAAAGAGTTAATGATATGCTCGTCCTGCATAGGAGTATAAACAAAAGACTCCCCTTGATCAAAACTTTCTAATAATTGCACTAGATTAACGCAGAGGTTGCAATTACCATCATAAATCACATGGTATTTCATAGCCATTTGTTATAATTTTTTATATATTGCAATAAATCTTAACATAAGTAATTATCTATGACTATCAGCAACATTACAAAAACCAAAAAATTGGGAAATAGCACCATAGAAGTATCCGCCCTAGGTATTGGTACATGGGCATGGGGAGATTCCTTTTTCTGGGATTATGGTAAAACCTATGGCAAAAATGAAATTGAGGAGGCCTTTAAAGCTACTGTGGAGGGAGGAGTAACTTTTTTTGATACTGCCGAGGTTTATGGCAGTGGCAAATCTGAGCAACTTTTGGGAGAATTTTGTCAGGGCATGGAGCAAAAAATTGATATTGCCACTAAATACGCCCCTTTTCCATGGCGATTGTTTGGTGGTAGTGTTGCCGATGCCCTTACCCAGAGTTTAAAAAATCTACAAATGGATTATATTCCCCTTTATCAGGTGCATTGGCCCTTTATGCTCATGAGTCAAGATACCCTCATGAATGCCTTGGCAGATGAGGTAGAAAAAGGTAGGATAGGGGCGATCGGGGTTAGTAACTATTCCGCCGAAGAAATGAAAAAAGCTAGTGATATTTTGGCAAAAAGAAACATTCCCCTCGCCGTCAATCAAGTTAAATATTCCTTACTCACTCGCAAAATTGAATCCAAAGGAATTCTCAAAACTGCCCAAGACTTAGGCATAACCCTTCTTGCCTATAGTCCCCTCGCCCAAGGATTACTCACTGGGAAATATAGCCTTGATAATCCCCAAAAGCCAGAAGGAGCAAGAAAAATCGACTCTCGCTTTAGTGCTAGTGGTTTAGGCAAAATAGCCCCTGTTTTGGAACTTTTACAACAATTAGGGGAAAAATATCAAAAAACTCCTGCCCAAGTATCCTTAAATTGGTTAATGGCACAGGAGAATGTAATACCCATCCCTGGGGCAAAAAATGCTAAACAAGCCAAGGAAAATACTGGGGCTTTGGGATGGAATTTAGCAAGCAACGAAGTGGCACAACTAGAAGAAATTACTCGACCTTGGCTTAATTCATAATTAACATTTGATACTCTGTTTATCATCAAGGGCATCAGCTTCTTTTTTTAACATCGCCAACAAACGATAGTTTTCATGACTTTGAGCCACTTCCATACGGCGTTCTAAATTACGACGTAAGTTGCTTAAGTGGACGGTGGCTAAATTGTATTTTGTTTCTTCACTGACAACGGTTTCAGTGGGGAGACATTCTTTTGGTGTAACATCTGTTTCATTGGGAATAAAGTAGGGTTGGGCATTGGGGTTACTGCTGTAGGCGATGCCACGATATTTGAGATAAATTTTGGGTTGTAGTTGGGGAATGTGTCTGGGGAGTTTTTGATGACATTCCACTCCTCTATATTTACCAATAATATCTCCTTCCTTTACTTCTAATAAAGATGCGGCGCTGGATTGATATTTATTTCCTCTATAGGACATTTTCATATATTTAAACCTCTTTAAGTTATTTAAAAATTTATTTATGGAGCTATTTAAATTTAATTTCAGTGCTAATTAATTTTTGGCTTTTGTCTTCATTGTGATCAAGCCTTGCACTGGTAATAATATTTTTTCTTTGTGTAGGAGATACAATTTTATTCCTTATACTCAATGTAGCATCTTTTGAAGGGTCTGGAAAATTTCTGTATCAATCGTTACATTTAAAGGTTTTTTTAGATATATTTTGTCATAAGATATGCAATTCATGACAAATTGGGTGAGGGTTGAACATGGAAAAATGCAGAAACAAAAAAGAAGGCAGATAATCTGCCTCCTTTGTTATGACCAAGGGTTTTGAATACCCTTGTTGAAGATTATTGAGGGTTAAAAGTAATTATTTGATGGATACTTTAGCGCCTGCTTCTTCTAATTGTTTCTTGATAGCTTCAGCATCTTCTTTGCTGGTACCTTCTTTGATAGCTTTGGGTGCAGCTTCTACTAACTCTTTGCTTTCTTTTAAGCCTAAGCCAGTGATACCACGAACGACTTTAAGAACAGCCATTTTAGCATCGCCGAAGCTCTCGAGAACAACGTCAAATTCGCTTTTTTCTTCAGCTTCTTCGCCACCAGCAGCAGCGGGAGCGGCCATTACCATTCCACCTACGGGAGCGGCGGCACTTACGCCGAATACTTCTTCGATTTGTTTAACTAATTCGGAAGCCTCTAAGAGACTAAGGGTTTTTAACTCTTCAACAATATTTGCTACTTTATCAGACATGATTAGATTTGATCTCCTATTTATATTTAATTCAAAAAAACACAGTCAAAAGTGTAATACTTAGGCTGCTTCTTCTTGTTGGGATTTGACAGCATCCACCGCACGAGCCAAGGAGCTGGGTACTTCATTAATGCTACGAGCAATTTTGGCAGTAATGGAGTTGATAGAACCAGCAATTTGAGCGATGAGCTCTTCTTTGGTGGGTAAGTCAGCGAGGGCTTTTACTTCTTCTTTGGTAAGGGCTTTGCCTTCCATTACACCGCCACGACATTCGCTTTTTTTGCGATCTTTCTGGAATGCTTGGTAGGCTTTGACTGTACCGCCGAGGTTTTCTGCGTCTGCTAAAATGAAAGCGGAAGAACCACTGAGAAATTGGCTCATGGGTTCCCAAGTTGCGTCTCCTTCGATGGCTTTACCCATTAAAGTGTTTTTGGTCACTTTACAGATGCCGCCTTGTTCTCTTAGGCGATTACGCAAATCGCTAATTTCAGCAACACTAAGCCCTTGATAATCGATGACTAATGCTAGTTGAGATTCAGCGAGTAAGCCTTTAATATCGGCTACCTCTTTCTTTTTACTTTCAAGGGATTTAGATATTGTTCTCACCTCCTGTAGGTGTTTAATTTTTGTGGTCTGTACAATGGTTGGGTTTTTGCCCAAGGATTGTGACATACCGACTTAAAATAAAAAACCCTTACTATTTCTAGCCGGGTTTTTGGTTGATGATTTTTAAGATAGTTTTTAATATAAGTGGTTTAATTCTGGTTTAAAGAATCTCACCTTTTATTAGTATCTGCATCAACCTAGGCAGGAATTTTTAAGCATTTTCGCTCCTGCTGTCTTCGGCTTGAGTCAATTTAAAATAATTATTTTGACTTTCCAACTAACCATTATAACGAGGATTTTATTTTTCGTCAATGATATTTTGTAAGGCTATTTTTAGGGCAATTTTCAGTTTATGGAGTTGGAGGGGTTTACTGAGAAAGTCGTTCATGCCAACGGATTTACATTGTTGTTGATCTTCTTCGAGGGCGTTGGCGGTGAGGGCGATTATGTAGGGTTGGGGGCGATCGCCCTTTCTAATTTCTTGGGTAGCTTGGATACCGCCCATGTGGGGCATTTGTAAATCCATTAAAATAACATCATAATTTTGTTGAGCAACTTTTTCGAGGACTTCTAAACCGTTGAGGGCAATATCAGCTTGATAACCCAATTTTTTGAGCATTAAGAGGGCTACTTTTTGATTGACTCGATCATCTTCTGCCAAAAGAATTTTTAGGGCTGCTTTTTGGGCATCGGAGGCAGGGGGAATAAATGGGGAAGAGGATTGATGGTAATTGTGGGGATCTATACTAACAGGTAGGTTGAGGGTAAAGTAGAAGGTTGAACCAATGGAATTTGCGGGGGGTGGAGTCCAATGGGGAGGAGGATTGCCGCCGATGTTTCCTTGGCTTTCTAGCCAAATGGTTCCCCCCATCATATTAATAAGACTTTTGGAAATGGCTAATCCTAATCCTGTACCGCCATATTTACGGCTGATGGAGGTGTCGGCTTGGGTGAAGGGGGTAAAGAGGAGAGAAATGCGATCGCTCGGAACCCCGATTCCTGTATCCCGAATGGAAACGATTAATGTTTGATGAGAATCAGGGGTCAAAACACCATATTTTTCCACCCTAATTTTAATAGAACCTTGAGAAGTAAACTTAAAAGCATTACTGATCAAATTTAAAAATACCTGTTTCAAACGGGTACTATCCCCCACCATGGGGGGAATAGAGTCATCGATATGATATGCAAACTCAATATTTTTATCGGTAATTTGCTTGGAAAAAAGCAAAGAAATCGACTTTAATAAATCCTGCAAGGAAAAACCAGTTTGCTCTAATTCTAATTTTCCTGAGTCAATTTTGGAAAAATCGAGAATATCATTAATTATACTCAATAAAACATTGCTACTTTCTTCGATGGTAGCCACCAAATCCCTCTGTTCGGGGGTGAGAGGTGAAAGGGCAAGAAGTTGAGCAATACCAATTACGCCATTCATGGGGGTTCTAATTTCATGGCTCATGTTTGCCAAAAAATTACTCTTGGCTTTGGTGGCGGCTTCTGCTTCTTCTTTGGCTTGGGCAAGGGCTTGGGCTATTTGCTTGGCTTCGGTAACATCCCTCGACACTCCTACGGTCATGATTACATTGCCTTCCTCATCAAAAATAGGAGATTTCACCGTAGCAAATGCCCTTTCCACCCCATCGTGGCGGAGGGCTTTTTCCTCTAGGATAACTAAAGATTGTTTTGTTTCTACCACCTTGGCATCATCTTTTATATATTGAGCCGTATATTCTGGGTTATTGTGGGGAGCATCAATAATACCCTGCAACTGTTCAAGATTCATGTTATAAAAATCTCGAAAGGCTTTATTTGCCCAGACAAATTCGGCACGGGGATTTTTGACCAAAACCATATCAGAAATGGAGTCAAGAATTTGATGGTATCTTTCCTCACTTTCTTTTAATGCTTCCTCGGCTTCTTTGCGATCGCTTATATTTGCAACATAACCGTACCATGTTGTACTACCATCCAATTCTTTTTGAGGGGTAGCATAGCCCAATACCCAAATCATCTTATTATTTTGGGGACAAATTCGATATTCACAGACCCATGTATTCATACTGTCAGCAGATTCTAGGATCGAATCAATTAATTTCTGGGTATCATCGGGGTGGATGAGTTCAAATATAGGATCTGCACTTTCTTTGACATCTTCGGGCTGTAAACCAAATAAATCGGTAATGCCTCGACTCATGTAGGGGCAATGGGAAGTGCCATCGGCTCTGAGGGTATATTGGTAAATCATACCCGGTATATTGGCGGCAATCTTTTCTAGGCGAGATTGTAAATTGATGCGATCTGTAATATCGATTATCAATCCCGTCCAGACTATATCACCATATTTCCTTTTCTTGGGGCGATCGTGGGATTGTAACCATTTGAGTTTACCACTGGGGGTAATAATTCTCCACTCAAAAACCATCGGTTGCATGGTAGCCGCAGAATGGGCTGTAACTTCTCTAAAAGCAACCATATCGTCAGGATGGAGTAGTTTAGTAAATTTATGGACATCTTCAAGGAGTTCTTGGGGAGATAGCTCTAAAATTTCTTCGGCAGCCTCACTGACATATTCAAAGCATTGACTGCCATCTGGTCGTTGTACATAAATATAGATCATTCCAGGACAAGAAAGAGCTAATTGATAAAACTTTGCTTCACTTTCTCGTAAGGCGATTTCTGTTTCTTTTAATTTAGTAATGTTTCTACCCAAGGAATGAATTTCGATCAATTCTCCTTGCTCATCAAAAAAACCTTGGTTAAGCCATTGAGTCCAGATAATTTCACCATTACTAATGATATTTCTATTTTCAATGTAAAACTCTGGATTGGTAGGGCATAGTTTGAGTGCCTGATCCATAACTTCTTCTATATCTTCAGAAAAGACAACCTCTGACCATTTTTTGCCGATAGTTTCTTCTGGAGAAAGATTGAGGGCTTTAGAAAATGAATTATTACCAAAAATAATAATTACTTCTGGTTCTGTGTCACGATTGATCAATTTAGATCTGATCACGAAATCTGTTTGTTGTTCTACTATTTGCCGATAACGGCTTTCACTTTGTTCCATGGCTTGTTGAATCTGATTTGCCATGGAGAAAAAAGAGCGAGATAGTTGTTCAATTTCTTTGATGTTGGTTTTATTTTGAGGATATTGGGTAAATTGTCCGTGGGCAAAATTTTCGTTAGCTTGTAATAGTTTGGAGAGGGGATAGGTTATTTTTTTACTGGTTAAAATACTGAGGAGAATGGAACCGATAAAGGTTAAGAAGGAAATGGCAATGGTATGGTCAATATTTTGTTGAATTTCCGCTGTAAAGTCTTGGGTAGGAACGATGGTTATGATGGAAAAGTCTAAGCCATATTCATCTTGATAGGGAACTAATTTGACGAAAATTTCTGAGTTGTGTAAAAAAATATCGTTATCTAATTCTGTGAGGGGATAACCTACGGGTAAGGATTCATCTATTAATTTTAGGGCAGAATCTACGATAGGATCTTGCAATTCGCTGGGGGTAATTCTTTGGGCTATGCCTTGGGAGTTGAGACGAAATGGAGTTTGTGGATGGGAACTGGCAATAAGGGAACCTGACGAACTAAGAATAATTACTTTGCCCGTTTCTGCTACGGGAATGTGGCTGAGAAATTCATTGATTTTGGACAGGCTGAGGTCAACGGAAACTACTCCTGTTACCTGTTCCTCGTTATCAAATATG
Organism: Cyanobacterium stanieri PCC 7202; assembly: GCA_000317655.1. NCBI lineage: Bacteria > Bacillati > Cyanobacteriota > Cyanophyceae > Chroococcales > Geminocystaceae > Cyanobacterium > Cyanobacterium stanieri. The sequence continues at coordinate 29,849 of CP003940.1, read as the reverse complement.
GGGGCGGCGGCGCTAATATATAGGTCGCCCGGAAGTTCTGCCCAGTGATAGGGGTGAGTCCATATTGGTTTTCTAGCGCTGTAGGGTTGTGTAAACCATGCTTCTTGATGGATGTTGTGGATTTCTTCTATTAAAACTTGATCGCTTAAGTTTCCTTGATTATCGGGTTGATACGTGTAGATGGTGTTTACTTCTGGTTGGCGAATAATACTAATTTCGCTATGGTATTTACCATGTCCTGCTCCGACAAATTCTCGGTTGGTGTTGCCGTAGCCGAGGTAGTTGAAGTCGTAGGTTTGTAGTTGTTGCCAAAAGTATTTGCCTAGTTCGTCAAAATTGTCGGGATCTAAAAATCCTGATGTGATTAGTCTTTGGTTTAGTTGGTTGATTTGTTGGGCTTGTTGAAAGTATTGGTCAAGGGTGTCGGTAACTTTGTCGGCGGTTTGGGTCATTAATTGGTTACCGAGGTTGTTAATGCTCCTCTGACCACTACGATATGATAGATAACCAATAATGCTCACTGCCCCAAATACTTGGCAAACAAAGGGAATCACGATAATCCATCTTAGGGGGATTAGTTTGTCCTTATTTTTTTTTCCTTGATGGGTTAAGGGCGATCGCATTGCTCGGTTTAAATTGAAACGTAGTTTTTTCTATTGTATAGTGAGAAAATATAAAATATAGAATATCTATAGAAATAGTCAAATCAATTATTGTTGAATTTAATAATAATAATTTACAAAAATATATACTCACTACAAATACAACAGGAAAAACTCATCTCCCGGCTAAATAAAATAATTATGATAGAAAAGATTAAAAGTGCTAAAGTCAGTAAATTTTTGGCAATAGGGGGAGTCTGTGGAATATTACATTTAGGGATACTTTACGGCTTAACTTCTATGTTAGAGGTTAATTATTTAATCTCTACCATAGTGGCTATTTTGGTGGTTAATTTTGTAAGTTTTTACCTGAATAAAATTTATACTTTTAGAACTAAAAAAAAGCTCTTTTGGCGTGAGTTATGGAAGTTTTATAGTGTGATGGCATCAAGTCATTTTATTAATATTGTGGGGGTGTTTATTCTGGTGGATATTGTGAGAATTGGCTATTTGTTGGCAAATATTTTTTGTACGGCTATTTTGACCCCCTTAAATTATTTTTTTCATCATCGTTGGAGTTTTAAAAAAAAGAATAAAAAAATGAGGTCGAAATAAGATCAACCTCATTATATTTTAGAAAAAATAATTATTGTTTTGCTCTTTGGATTTCTACCCCTCTACCTTCCGCATATCTCCTTGAAAAGGGAGAGGAGAGACTGTTATTATCGCTCTTTCGCCCCCTAAATCCCCCAATTCTGGGGGACTTTCACTGTAACAATTTATCACCACTTAATATTACTTGTTGATGGCAATGTTTTTGACTACCGCATCGGGGGCGTGTTGTGCAACAGATCCCTTGAGGATCGCACTTTCTAATACAGAACTACTAATGACGGAGTTGTTCGCCACGGTAACCACAGGGTTAGAAAGAATACCAATTAAGGAGGTAGCAACCACCAATAATACTAGGGATACTTGCATGGCGCGCATACCGGGAAGATTCCAACGTACGGGGGGGTATCTTTTTACCACTTCGGACATTTCTTGGGGTTCTTTTACTACCATCATTTTCACCACTCGGATGTAGTAGTAGATAGAAATTACACTGGTGACAAGGGCTGTTAAAACTAGCCCATAAAGCCCACTTTGCCACCCTGCCCAGAAAATGTAAATTTTGCCAAAAAATCCAGCCAAGGGGGGAATACCGCCAAGGGAGAGTAGGCAGAGGCTTAAACCAAGGGTAAGTAAGGGATCTTTTTGATATAACCCTGCATAATCACTAATTTTATCAGTGCCTGTTCTGAGGGCAAAGAGAATTATACAGGTGAATGCCCCAAGGTTCATGAATAGATAGATAAAGAGGTAGAATATCATACTAGAATATCCTGCCTGAGAGTTGGCGACTAAACCAATCATCACAAATCCTGCTTGACCGATGGAGGAGTATGCTAACATCCTTTTCATGCTAGTTTGGGCTAGGGCGACGACGTTTCCTAGTACCATACTAAGGATGGCTAGGGCGGTAAAGATAAATTGCCATTGTTCGCCCATGGGATTAAAGGCGGTGGCGAGTAAACGAATGGCGATGGCGAATCCTGCGGCTTTGGAACCTACGGAAAGAAAGGCTACCACGGGGGTGGGAGAACCTTCGTAAACGTCTGGAGTCCACTGATGGAAAGGTACAGCGGAGATTTTGAAGGCGATACCTGCAATGACAAACACAAGGGCAATGGCTAATCCGAGGGATTCTAAACCAGTACCTACTTCGATGCTAGAGGCGATCGCATTTATATCGGTTAAACCGCCAGAAAGTCCATATAACAAGGATAAACCATAAAGGAAAATAGCAGAACTAGCCGCTCCAATCAAAAGATATTTTAAGGCTGCCTCATTGGAACGAGGATCTCTTTTCATGTATCCTGTCATTAAATATGAGGAAATACTGAGCATCTCTAGGGAGACAAAAATCATCACCAATTCTGATGCACCACACAAAAACATACCCCCAAGGGTGGCGGTAAGCAAAATACAGATAAACTCTGATAGGGCTGTGCCTGTATTTTCAATGTAGGTAATAGTCATGGTGATGGTAATCGCCGCAGAAAGTGCCACAATGATGCGGAATACAATACTGAGGTTGTCACCCACAAAGGAGCCTAAAAAGGATTGGGGATTGGGGTTATCCCATCCCAAAATTAGGGCGACTACAGAGACGAGTAAACCACCGATGGCAACATAGGGAAGCCATGAGGCGGATTTACGCCCAAATATTAAATCTCCTATTAATACTAATAATAATGTAATTACGACAATTCCTTCTGGTAGAATTGCGATCGCATTTAATTGACTAGCGACTTGACTAGAAAAATCCATAATTAGTTGATTTTAAAACTATCAATAGTCAATCTTACCTGAAAACTCCCATTGCTGGATCACACAATGGATAATTGATACTTGAATTTGAGGGAGTAGGGAATGGGTTTGATAATCCTCGTTGAAAAATTGTAGATAGAATAGAATGAGAAAGTAGTAGTTTAAGAGGGAAAGTGTATCGTGACCAAAAAAATATTAATTCTCGGTGGTGGTTTTGGGGGACTTTATACCGCCTTACGTTTACAAGAATTAGACTGGGGGGTAAATTTTCCTGAAATTACTTTAATCGATAAGGGCGATCGCTTCTTATTTTCTCCCTTACTATATGAATTAATAACTGAAGAAATGCAAAGTTGGGAAGTGGCCCCCTACTACACCGAATTATTAGAAGATAGTAAAATTAACTTTATCCAAGACACCGTCACAGGAGTAAACCTAGAACAAAAAACCGTCAGCCTACAATCTCACGATACCCTAGAATATGACCGTTTAGTAATTGCCCTCGGTGGCATAACTCCCTCCCAAACTGTTACAGGCGCCAAAGAATATGCCATCCCCTTCCGCACTCTTAATGATGCCTATCGTGTCAAAGAAAAACTAAGACAACTGGAAAATTCGGAACAAGAAAAAATCCGAGTTGCCATTGTTGGGGGTGGTTATAGCGGTGTGGAATTAGGCGTAAAAATAGCTGATAGGCTCAAAGAAAGGGGAAAAATTAGAATTATTGACCGAGGTAGCCAAATTCTCAAACAATCCCCCGAATTTAACCGTAAAACCGCTGAAAAAGCTCTTAGCGATCGCAAAATATGGTTAGATTTAGAAACAGAAATTACCGCCATAGAAGAAAATCAAATCTCCTTGCAATACAAAAATCTAGTGGATACCATTCCCGTAGACTTAGTATTATGGACAGTAGGCACAAAACCCGTAAAACTCTTAGATGGGTTGAGTTTACCTCAAAATGAAAACGGAAAAATCACCATCAACCATGAGTTACAAGTAAAAGACTATCCCGAAATATTTGCCCTCGGTGACTTAGTAGAATCCTTGGATAATAATGGTAATATCCTTCCTTCCACCGCACAGGTTGCTTTCCAACAATCAGATTATTGCGCCTGGAACATTTGGGCATCCCTCAAAGATAAACCCTTACTACCCTTCCGTTATCAACCCCTAGGGGAGATGATTTCTTTGGGAGTGGATAATGCCACCCTCAGCGGTTTGGGAGTATCCCTCGATGGCGGTTTGGCATATTTAGCCCGTAGATTCGTATACCTCTATCGTCTCCCCACCCCAAAACATCAATTAAAAGTAGGTTTAAGTTGGTTAAGTGCGCCTTTTGCTAACTTATTATCATCATAAAAAATATTGTAGGGTGGGCAATACCCACCAATCTAATTTAAACTCAATAGATAATTTTTATGAAAACATTTAGTAATTTAGTTATTACCCTAATCATTTCTTTTTGGATTATTATCTTACCTATTTTTGCCATCCAAAATGTAGCACCTATCAGCTTACAATTTTTTGGTTTGCAATCAATTTCTATCCCCCTCGGTATTTTAATTTCTCTTTCGGTAGCTAGTGGAACTGTGGGAGGTGCTTTATTACCAGTATTTTTTAGCCCTATAAATAAAAAGAAAAAGTTAAAAAATAATACTAAGAAGAAAGGGAATAAATTTGTAAGAGATTGGGAATTAGAAGAAGAGGAAGAAGATCCCATTTTTGACTGGTAATTAAAGTTTATTTTAAAAATTCTATGGAAAATAATGCTCAAGAGATTTTAATTCGTTATGGATTTATTGCTATAAATAATAACGATCAACAAATAAAAAGTAGTATCACTTCCTTGGCAACAGTTTTAAGCAATATTCTTTATTACGGTTTTGGTGTATCCCCTCAGACTTACGAAAAAATAGCTAATTTATCAGAAGAAAGTTTAATCCATTGGTGGCAAAATATCGAGCCTGTTTTTGCAAAAATTACGGGAGATGATAAGAATATTCAGGATTTTGTGGTTTATAAAAACTTCCCTAATGAGGTTTTGAATATGACAGAATCTGAATACTGGATGCGTCAGGTTTTGATGTATTGCGGTTTTCCTAATGAATATTTTACCCAAGAAAAGGTAGAAAGAGAATCATGGCAAGAGTCTGTCAGTTTGAAAATTTTGCAGTTATCACAAGAAGATTCTTTGTTTAAGGTTTTTGAGAATATTTTATATCTTCCTAACCGTTGGACTGAACAACAGTGGCAAGATATATTATGTTTATTACCTCAGTTTTTGGAGCAGGTTAATCTTAACAAAATTTCTTTTAAGGAAAATTTAATTCAAGTTTTAACTTATTATTTTGAAAAAAATATAGTCTTTAATATTTCTAGTGCTACTGATATACTACGACTAGCGATCGCTCTTAGTGATGGTGATGTTACCCTGAGAAAAAATAGTAAAATTCGTTCTTTCAAAAGAAAGGAAAGAAAACTTTTATTAGCATCCCTTGATAAATGTCAAAATTTGAGAGAGGATATTTATCGACATAAAAAGATTTGGAAAAAACTCTTATTTTCTTTACATCCGGGGGATTATCAAAAGGAATATTCGTCGGTGGTTTCTGCCTATGATTTTGTCTATAACAATAAAAAGAATGAGACTTTTAATAGTCAACTAGAATTATTTTTAGAGCAAAAAAATCCTCAAGCCTTAGAACTTTTAAAAACTCGTCCGGGGGAATTTGTTAGACGATTAAGACATTCTATAACAATTTTTGGTGAGGAAGCAATAACAGCTTTTGAGCAAATTATTCCTCAACTTAAGTTAATTCAATTAGTTAAGTTACACAAGTATTTAGAAACTATTAATGATCGCTTTTATCGTACCATACCCCCCAAAGGAAACTGGCAAAAAATGCGGGTGATGGAATTAGATGAAACACCAAAACTTGAGCCTAATTTACAAACGAAATTATTAGGGGCGATCGCCCTTGAAATCCAAGCTAAAATTAATACTATAGTACCCACCGTTAACCTAGAGGAAAAAACTAAACTGATTACCTTACAAACCAATGACAGTGAGTTAACCAACTACGGAAGAGGTACAGTATTTATCATACCTAATAATGTCCAATTCATTCGTAGTGCTAGTTATTGGCGTTCGGGAGCCACTAATCAAAACATTTGGTATGATAACGGTTGGAACTTTTTTGATCAACATTGGCAACCGAAAGGAAGTTGTTGCTGGGATTACCCTATTTTCTTTGATGATAGCGCCATTTTTTCAGGAGATCCGACCAACAGTAAAGACGCAGAGGGTAACGGTTGCCAACTCATTGATTTATATCCTCAAAAACTGCGTCAATGGGGTATCAGGTATGCTGTCTGGAATATTCTTTGCTTTTCTCATCTTTCCTTTAATGTTGCCCAAGAAGTTTATGCTTCTTTGCAATGGGGAGAAAAAGCCACGGAAGGAGAATTATTTGAACCTAGTAGATGTCAGTTAAATTTTCCTATCAAAGGAGACAATTTAACCAAATATATCGCTTTAATTGACTTGGAAAAAAACCATTTAATTTATCTTGATGCTAATCTTGCAGGTAGGGTGCGATCGGCTAATTTAAACCTACCAAGATTAAAGAAAAATCTACCTGCATTTATGGAATATCTACACACTATTCCCACAGTTTTTGATTTATTTAAACATCAACAACAGACAAAAAATGGTTTATTAGTTGCCTATGATGACCAAAATATACATTTAAATGGAGAAATTGCTTATATTTTTCAGCCTAGCAATTCCGATAATAATTTTACTCCTTTTTCCTTGACACAATTATTTTAAATAGTTATTTTGAGCTTTTATATAACAATATAGAAATACTAAAAAGAATATAACCAACACAATAGGCTGCTAAAAAGTCCGTTGCCCAATGTACCCCCAAATAAACGCTACTAATACCCATCAATATCATAAAAATAGTCACAAAGACGAATAAGCCAACTTTGAGACGAGGATAGTATTCAGCAATAAAATAGGCAATGAGAAGATAAAGGAGAAGATTTCCTGAGCCATGACCACTAGGATAACTAAAACCATCCACCGTTTCAACTAATCTATCTACTGGACGAGGAATGGCAAATAATGGTTTTAAAACTTTATCGATCAATAATAAAACAGACAAACAAGATAATGCCATTACTTGTGCTTGTAACCATAATTTTTTTGATGCCAGAAAAATCAAACTAAATAAAACCACAAAAACAGCGACTTCAGCTTCCCCGACAAAATAAAAAAATCTGGCAATATATTCAAACCAAGAGGGCGAATTATTTTGAATAAAATCTTGTAAGTATATATCAGTATAGCTTAAGCGATTATTGACAACATATACAGAAAGAATGATAAAAAATAGTATCGCAAAGCTAAATGAAGTGATCTGATAAGTATTAAAATTTCTTGTAATATTTTTTGGTCGGATCAAATATTTGATTTTCATGATAAGTGATTATGACTGTTTCTGATACGATTGACACTCCCACCGACAAATCAAAGATTATGTCGGGGGATTCTTACTTCACAGACACTTAACTAGATTAAGCAAGTTGCCTTGACCAATCCCCGTCAGTACGTCTCTATAAGCAATTTGATTCACGGTATGCCCTACCGCAATTAATCCTCTATTTCTAATTACCTCTGCACTAACCACATCTCTTGGTGCGGTATAACCACAAAACTGGCAACTATGTATTCTCTGATTCAAATGCTTTTTGCCCGTGTGAGTACCACAGTTACTACATTCTTGGGATGTACCATTTTTGTCAACTTTCAGATAAAACTTACTTCGTTTCCAGCACACATATGGCAATATTTCATTAATAAACTGCCCTATACCCGAGTCTAAAGATTGCTTTCTCACAATCCCTCGACTCCAAGAAACAAAATTTATATCCTCCACAAAAATGTTATCGGTTAAATCACAGAGGTAATTTGCTAACTTAAAATGCCAATCACGGCGAGTGTTAGCTACTTTTTCGTGGATTTTTGCTATCTTGTTTTGGAGTTTTTAACCAATTATTAGAGCCTTTAATCTTATGTTTTAAGCGTCTTTGTAGCAATTTAAGCTGACTCTGTGCTTGTAACAAAAACTTAGGGGCTTTGATTAATTCTCCTCTATCTGTAGCAATAAATGATTCAATCCCTGCATCAATCCCTAAACTTGTTTTTCCTACAGGTGCATCATAGCAAGATTCTTGAGATTGAAAAGCAATCATCAGATAATAACCTGATGCTTTTTTCACAATTCGAGCTTGTTTAGGCTCAAACCCAGTGGGATAATCTCTTGACTGTTTAATTCTTAACCAGCCTAATTGTGGTAACTTAACCTTGCCTTCCTCTAAACAATTTTTCAGCATGGCAGGGAAAACAAAACTTTTCATGTGCTTTTTAAATCTAGGAAAGCCATAACCCTTAGACTTCATATCAGAAAAAGCTTTGTCTAAAGTTTTCAGAGTCTGTTGTAATACTTGAGCATTAACAGATTTTAAGTCTGGGTTAGTTTTCTTGGCAATGGTTAAGTTTTTTGCTTGGTTGTTATAACTAGGATATGGTGTGTTAGCGGGGATTATATACTCAGCAAATAATGAACAACGATCAACCAGTGATTTACGGCTGTTATACCAAGCCTTTCTTTCAGCTAAAGCGTAATTGTAAACCGACTTACAGACAGTCAAAACATGCTCAACTTCTTGAGTTTGTTGTCTATTTAGTTTTAGCCTGAACTGGTAAGTTAAGGTAATCACTGATTATTAGTCAACATTGTTTGTTGCCTAATTGTATAACACAATCTCAATAACTAAAGAAAAATTATTGTTAGTAGTTACCAGAAGTTACCGAAAAATAAAGACTCGCTGTCCCTCGGTTTCTGTTGTGGGTCAAAATTCATCTCCCGTTAATTTCTGTGGGCTTTTTTTTCTTGAGAAATGTAACCAGAGTCCTCTTTTGACACTGCCAGATAGATTTTTTATTTATGGTTATCCAGAAAAAAACTATCGAATTTAAATCAAGAGTTTTATAAATATTATTTTGATTGCTTTTGGATGTATTGCAAAACACCATTATAGATCATTCAATGCAGAGATGAGGTGACCAAAAAAAACCGTAAAACACCATCTTTTAATCACTGTGAAGCCCCTGAAATAACCACTACTAATAAAAAAAACTAATATATGGCATTAGAGAGAAAAAAAGTTATTCGTAGGGATAACCGAACCTGTAAATCCTTATCTACCGTACTTTATTAGAAAAACAAATATATTGATAACCACTATTGAGACTCATTTTATAATATAAATAAAACTTATGTATTTAGGCGATAAGAATTTCATTGCTAATGTGTAGAGCATAATTGACATTTATCCTTTACTATTCATAGTAGGCTTACTTTTATAGTAAGAAATAGCATTTGCAAACTATTTATTAAAGGAAACAAAACATGGCAACTTATAACGTAACCCTAGTTACCGAAGACGGCGAACAAACTATTGAAGTACCCGATGATGAGTATATCCTTGATGTAGCTGAAGAGCAGGGTATTGATTTACCTTATTCTTGTCGTGCTGGTGCTTGTTCTACTTGTGCTGGTAAACTCGTTTCTGGTACTATCGATCAATCTGATCAGTCTTTCTTAGATGATGATCAAATCGAAGCAGGATATGTTTTAACCTGTGTTGCTTATCCTACTTCTGATTGTAAAATCGAAACCCACAAAGAAGAAGACTTGTACTAAGTAGTTTTTTTGATTGGGGAAACAATTGATTGTCATTCAGAGGCAATTGATTGTTTCTTAAATTGTTGTAAGTCCTTAAACAATTGTAGGGCTATTTTTTTTGCATTATACCAAATCGGATTAGTAAAGTTTACTATTTCCCCACCCCGATGAGAAATCATATCTAAAATCAGCAACACCTTTTCTTTGTTTGACTTGAAATCTGAAAAATGACAATTGTTTTTCACTTTATCAACAAAAGTCGTTAGAATCATTATATACAGCATAGTCAAGCAATCATAATGCCTCCCTTGAATTTAGATTTTAAAACCGTTTTTCCTTACCAATTAGATGATTTTCAGGTAGATGCGATCGCACTTCTCGATCAAGGAAAATCCGTCTTAGTAACTGCGCCCACGGGTTCAGGAAAAACACTAATTGGGGAGTATGCCATCTATCGAGCCTTGAATAGTGGGCAGAGGGTATTTTATACAACCCCTTTAAAAGCCTTATCGAACCAAAAATTTAGAGACTTTCAAGAAAAATTTGGTCAAACTCCCATTGCCGAGTCGGGTTTATACGCCGAAATTGGTTTGATTACGGGGGATGTATCTATCAATCCTGAAGCCCCCATCGTAGTCATGACCACCGAGATTTTCCGTAATATGCTTTATAGTACCCCCATTGGGGAAGTGGGTACATCTGTTCGCAATGTGCAAAGTGTAGTCCTCGATGAATGTCATTATATCAATGATCCGGGTAGGGGTACTGTGTGGGAAGAGTCTATTATTTATTGCCCCCCCCATATCCAATTAGTCGCCCTTTCAGCGACGGTGGGTAATCCTCAACAACTATGTGACTGGATTAACCATGTGCGTCGTTGTCATTTTCAACAGGGAGATTTTAGTCGTTGTGAATTAGTGAATTCTGATTTTCGCCCCGTACCTCTCAAGTTTTATTTTAGTCATAGTAAGGGATTACAAAATTTATTTAAAGATAAAACTGATAAAATAAATCCTCAACTAAAAAGTCTTTTACGCCCTAACAAAAGAGGAAGATTTGACCGTAAAAGTTGCCCCACAGTTAAAGGGTTGACTCAACAGTTAAATAACCAAAATATGCTCCCTGCTATTTATATTATCTTTAGCAGAAAAGGCTGTGACCAAGCGGTAGAGTCCCTTAATTATGTTAATTTGGTATCCATAGAAGAAAGCAAAAAAATATTATCTTATCTCCTCAAATTTTTACTTTTAGAAAGTATTGAGCTACAAGATAAAATAGTTGAATTTGCTAGAAAAGAACATGAAATAACCTATGATAAAATTATTAATTTTGTCACAGGAAAAGAAAATGCTGAATCAGAATTAATCGAATTTTTGACCGAAAAGCCCCTTCTAAAAGAAAGAATTTTGCGCTTTTTAGGAGATAATAGTGAACTGGTCAGAAGTAGCCAAATTGAACCCCTCACCAGAGGTATCGCCGCCCACCATGCGGGAATTTTACCTGCATGGAAAGAATTGGTAGAGCGTTTATTTGAACAGGGTTTAATTAAAATTGTCTTTGCCACTGCTACCCTCGCCGCTGGGATAAATATGCCCGCACGTACTACTATTATTTCTGCCTTACGTAAAAGGGGAGATGATGGTATTCGCACCCTGACTCCCTCGGAGTTTTTACAAATTGCAGGAAGGGCAGGGCGCAGGGGTATGGATGATGTGGGCTATGTGGTGACAGTGCAGACTCCTTATGAAGGGGTGTTAATTGCTTCTAAGTTGGCAAAGGCAGAGCCTGAAGCACTTCGTAGTTGGTTTACTCCTAGTTATGGCATGGTGTTAAACTTGTTGCAAAAACACACCATTGAAGAAGCCAAGCAGTTATTGGAATTGAGTTTTGCGGAGTATTTAGCCCAAGAGCAACTTAATCCCCAAGAAGAGGCGATCGCCTCCTATACTAGAGAGATAACTAGGTTAGATGTGGGTTTAGCAGGATATAACAGTAAAGAATTAGCCTCCTACGAAAAACTCAAAGAAAGACTGAAACAAGAGAAAAAAATTCTCAAACTATTCCAAAAAAACTGGCGACAACAAAGGGTAGAAGCCCTGAAACCGTCTATTCCCAACCTTGTACCGGGGAATATTCTCAGCCTCAACCGTCAGGGAAAGAAAAATGCCTACATCATTGAAGCCGTCTTGATGGGGAAAATTTCCCATAACAATCAAGATTTTTTCCTCTCCCTCGGCAAGGATAATAACTGGTATATCGCCTCCGTGAGTGACATTATCGACATAAACTCAGGAAAAATGCCCCCCAATCTAGTGGAGAATATTTATCTACCCGAAATCGAAAATATTTCCGCAGGGCAACTGTGCGCAGGGGATGCCGCCAGTGAAGCCATTAGTCGCTTAATTCCTGACTATGAAAAAGAATATACTCCCATCAACGAAGAAATTACCCTCCAAGAAAAACGTATCGAGGAAGTAGAAAACCTGATTAAACAAAATCCCCTCGATAAAGTGGAGAAGATTGGGCAGTTGATGCGCAACAACCGCAAAAGACAAAACCTCAAACAAGAGTTAACCACTATCCAAAATCAATATCAAAAAGTAAAATCCCATAGCTCTTATTATTGGCAGGAGTTTCTCGCCCTTGTAGATATTCTGCGAGAATTTGGGGCATTAAAAGAATTTGAACCTACCCCCCTAGGGGAAGCGGCGGCGGTTATCCGAGGAGAAAATGAGCTATGGTTAGCCCTTGCCCTAACTTCTGGACATTTAGACTTTTTACCCCCCCATCACCTCGCCCCTGCCATCACTGCCCTAATTACAGATCCCCCTAGATTTGATACATGGGTGGCTTATCAACCTTCTCCGCAGGTGTTGGATGCTTTGGGATTGGTAAAAATAGAGGATGAATATAATCCTGAAGAGCAATTGAGGGAAACAAGGCGTAAATTATATCAAGCCCAAAACAAAAAGGATATTACCATGCCTGTTTATTTGGAAAGGGATGTGATTGGTTTATCTGAGGCTTGGTGTTTGGGGGTAACATGGGATGAGCTTTGCTCTAATACTACCCTTGATGAGGGAGATATTGTCCGCATTTTGCGTCGTACGGTGGATGTTTTGTGGCAAATTCCCCAAGTGCCAGGTATTAATTCCCGTTTGGCGGATACGGCAAGGGATGCTTTTGCCAAGATGAAACGTTTTCCCATTTAATGTTGTTAAGGTTTATTGTATTTTGGTTCTAATGATTGTCACTAATTCTAATGCCACTCAAAGGGCTTGGGTAGAAATTGATCATCAAGCCCTGATTAATAATGTGGTTGCTTTGAAAAAGATTCTTGCTCCCCATACCAAACTGATGACGGTAATTAAGGCTGATGCCTATGGTCATGGGGCGGTGAGCGTTGCTAAAACGGTGTTGGGCTGTGGTGCTGATTATTTGGCGATCGCAACTTTATCGGAGGGAATCGAACTGAGGAAGGCTCAAATCAAAGCACCCATTATGATTTTGGGGGCGATTAATAGTGCTGAGGAGATTGAAGAGGTCGTTAAATGGCAGTTGGAGCCGACTATATGTACCCTTAGCCAAGGACAGGTTTTTGCTGAGGTTTTAGCTAGGTTGGGAGTCAGTTTATCTGTGCATTTAAAAATTGATACGGGAATGTCCAGATTAGGAACACTATGGCACAAAACAGTAACTTTTGTCAAGGGGATCCAGAATATTGCTCATTTAGAAATCAAAAGCCTTTATTCCCACCTTGCCACGGCGGATGATCCTGATTCTCGGGTAATGAATTTGCAACATCAACGGTTTCGGGACGCCATCGAGGAATTAAAGGCTCACCAGATTGACATTCAGGCGCTACATCTTGCCAATTCGGCGGGAACCATGGTGGGTCAAGATTTGCACTATGATATGGTGAGGGTGGGGTTGGCTTTGTATGGTTTATATCCCTCGGTTCATCTACAAAATCGGGTTCAATTACAGCCTGTGATGGAGGTCAAAGCCCGTATTACTCAGATTAAAAATGTTCCTGCTGATACGGGGGTCAGTTATGGTCATAGTTTTAAGTGCGATCGACCTTCCACTATTGCGGTGATTGGCATTGGTTATGCTGATGGAGTGCCTAGACTTTTATCTAATAAAATGAAGGTAATAATTCGGGGTAAATATGTACAGCAAATTGGTAATATTACGATGGATCAAATTATGTTAGATATTACTGATTTTCCTGATTTAAAAGTAGGGGAAATAGTTACGGTGTTAGGTCAAGATGGCGATTTAACAATAACGGCTGATGATTGGGCAAGGGCGATCGGTACAATTTCATGGGAAATATTATGCGGTTTTAAACATAGATTACCTCGCATTAATAATGAGTGAACTTAATTATATATAACTTATTTTCCCCATTGATAATTTTCTAATTATGATCAAAGATTATTATTGAAGGGTCATATTTTAAGGGGCGATCGCCCTTACAAATATTAATATAAAATTTGGATTATCAATAAACATCTCTAATAATAATCAATTATTTCAAACTCCAAATATCTGTTAAAATTTGTAAGTATTTTTGTTGATTAGCTTGAACTATTTGGTTATTCCATATTTCTTTTTCCTCCTTATTTAAGCGTATTACATTAAGAGTAATAGGGAAAATAGTTGGATTACCTTTATCAAAATACTTTTCTTTTTTTACCTCAAAATCATAATTTTGAGCCTGAGAATTTTTCCTCCGAGAAAGTAAAACTAAATTACCCAAACGGTGTACCCATTTTTCTCTCGCCTCATCATCCCAAATTTTACACCATTCACTATCATGTTTAGGATTTTGCGGTAAAACGTGTTCAATAGTAACTATTTTTTCATTAAAACTAGGGCTTAAGCCACCTTCAGCAAGAGCAGAATCTAATCTTTTTAACACATATAAACGGCTACGAGTTTGTAGATATAAATCACCCTCCAGAATCTCAATAATTTGATTTTGTTCTTCAGCAGATAATAACTCTTTTGTTGCTGAAATTGCCTTTTCTGCCCCTTCATCAATGGCATCTAAAACCTTCGCATATCTTCTACCTCTTTCATTAATATCTGCGCGAAGAATCATTAAACTTGCAGCCAATCTTTCTAAATTAACAAAGAAATTTTTGATCTCAAATGCGTTGTTATGATGTTTAACTAAAAAATAAATAGCAGGAGGTAACCAATCAGAATTATCTATTAAATTTAACCACCCAAAAAGACGATTAACTTGTTTTTTATCTTCTTCATTATCACAATTAAACCTTTGATCTCTAATAACTTCAAATTTATCAGAACAAGGTTTTAAAACTTGATCAATAAACTCGGTAGGATTTTCTTGGGGTTTAATTTTTTTACGGTATTCAGTTAGTAAACCTAGCTTTTGTTTTTCCCTTAATTTAATACGATGAATATGAGAAAATAAGGCTTCAAAATCTTTCCTACCTAAATCTTTTTCTTCTCTTTCCCAAATATGCGTATATTTCTCTCTTTCTATATCTTCTGTGATGTTTCCAATAATTTCTGATTTTAAAATGTCATTTAACTGTAAATCTAAACCACGACTATTAATAGTAGAAAAAATACGATATGCTGTTTCAAAAGAATCAGTAGAAACCACCACTAAATAACATTTATTTAAAAGATTTCTATATAAATGTAATATCCATTGTTCTAAATTATCAGGACATCTTTCTTTTAATTCATTTACTAAAATAATAGCATTATCTCTTAAAAGTCTCTGGCTATCTGTTTTTAAACCAGCATCTTTTGTTAATAATTCCTCTAACTTTTTATCATCACGAATATACTTTGCAAAAAAATCATTATCCTGAGATCTCAACTGTAAACCATATTCTGTTATTGTGCCAGTAATATCTTCCCCTTCCAATAACTGACTAATTTTAGAACGAGTTTTATGATTTTCAGGCAGTAAATGACGAAAAACTGATAATAAAAGAGTTAGAGTGGTTAAACGTTGTTGACCATCAATTACTTCTGCATTGGGTTTACCATCTTCTTTAATTAAGATAATACTACCGAAAAAATAATCAGGATGATTGCTTTCTAAAGGATAAGGAAAAGCATCGATCAAATCATCAATTAACTCTAAAACTTGATCTTTTGTCCACGCATAAGGGCGCTGGTAAGATGGAATGGTAAACTGATAATTAGTTAAATTAAAAATTTTATTAAGTTGTTCTTCTGTTGCTTTTATAGTCATACTTTTATGTATTAATAATTAGAATATTATGTTAATTTATTGCTATCAACCTTGATAATGACATTTAATATTTTGAACTAGAGAATAAAAGGCTTTTTCTAGGTCATCAAAAACTTTAACAGAGTTGTCATTTTCATTAGAAATAATTTGCTCAGATAAAGATTTGTTAGAATCATTGAATAAATAAAATCCCCCTAAAATTTTGGTTTGATAATTATCATAGATAATTACAGGAAAGCAGTCAGAATCAGGAATAAAACCATATTGATTTATGTCTTCAGGAAATTCATCTTCAGATAGTAACAAAACATCCCCACCATAGCGGTTACTTAACCTAATAAGATTTAGAATTAACGTTTTTTCCTTCTCTTTTAGACGAGGATAAATTTCATACAATGCCTCATCAGACATATTACTAATAAAATTATGGGGTTGATAACTTAAACTTTGTTTCTTCAAATTTAATTCAAAATTAAAATACCATTCTCGACGCTTTTCCAGAAAAAAACCTTTGACAATATCTTGGTTTATCTGATAGTCTAAAAGTCTTACTTCTTCTCCGTAATTACTATGTAATAAGTCTTCTAATAATTCTCTGCGAGTAGGTTCTTTTTTATTTTCTTGCTTTCTCTTGGGAGGATAGTTCACCATCGTTTCTTGGATTTTTTTCTGCACTACTTGCTCAATTAATTCCTCTAAGTTTTTATCTATTAGACGATGATCTACTTTGATAGTAAGGTTTTTACTATCATTGGGATTTTCTTCTACATAATTAACTGGATTTTGACCATGCCATTTTAACGGTGGATTAACAGCTTCAATTTTAGGATTACTAAAACCTAAATATAATCTATTATTATCAGTCCTTCTGCTAGTTTTTGGATTATATTCAGCTTTAATGACCAGACTTCCATCCCAGTTATAAACCTCGATTTTATCTAATTTTGGCTCTCGCAGTTTTGCAATTTTCCAACAACAACTACCTCCTTCTTTTAATAGTTGAATTAAGTCATCTTTTGTTCTTACTCTAACTGTTAACTTATTCATTGTAACATAGTTTAAATTTGATAAAGTGGTAGCATTTTATATTGATAATTGATTCTGCCACTCTAATTTATTACTTAAATAGTTGCTAAATCTTTTGTTTCATACTTTTGATTTTTTTGATTGCGATTACCACCGCCAAATAATCCAAACATAGTTTTTCCGTACACTAATTCATTTGTTTATACTTTTATTATAATTTTATATCCAAAATGGTCTCAAAAAAATCAATAATTTGTCATAAAAGATCAGTTACGAAGGGAACAACAAATAAAATTTATATGGAAATCGTGAGGTTATACTTTTTGTATATTATTTTTAGTGATTCTCTATAAAAATAGGTAATCCACTGAATTAATCCATAAGATTTATGAACAAAAAATATTCCTTCGGAATTGTCTTTACAATTTTAATCAAAATAATTATTGATAAACGTAATTAGAAAATTGAGGTAAATCTTGTTTTGTGATAATAGAATAAAGTACATCTGGATCTAAATCAGCCCCGTTATCCCAGTGAATTGTTCCCCATTCGGGATTTAATTTGACTGTTTGAAAATAATCTAATTCTTTTAAAGGTGTAAAAATACCAGTAAATTCGATAATTTTGCTAATATCAATTATTCCCTCTTTATTATCTTCAAATTTTATATAAAGTTGATAATTTTCTAATGGTTTAACTTGAATAATGTCTTGTAACATTTTACTCCAAAGGTTCGATATTTTGTAATGGTTTATTTTGTCGGGCTAATTGCCAATTTTTTCTTAACTCTGATTGATGGGATAAAGCCCATTCAATTACTATTCCTAAAATTCGAGGGCTTAGTTTTCCTTGCAAAATAGATAATCTTTCAATATCTATAATTGCTTTTTGTTGATTATATCTCACATGAAAATGAGGTGGGGAATGATCGTTGTAATACATTGTTATAATTATTCCTAAAAATCGGCTAATTTCTGGCATATTTTTATCATTAATATTTTTATATTTTTACTTAATAATATATTTAGTATTCTTCGAAATTAACCAATTAATAGTACGATAAACTATTTGACGAATACGGTTTTGTTCGGAGGTAATTTCTATATCTATGACTAAACTACGCCCCAAATTAGTATTTAACTCAAATAAGTAATCTATAAGTGTTCTTTCTTCTCCTTTAGTTAATTCTTTACTAATCTTTTTCAGTTTCTTTTCTATTCATTATTGTTAATATTTGTTCAGGAGTAGGATTAAAATTAGATTCAGGAATTTTTATCTCCTCCGCCATAATGTAGTAAACTTGCTCTAAAGTTCCATTATGAACACTCCAACTACGCTGATTGTTTTTCTCCTATAATTTGTTGATTCGTTTCAGTTCTGCTTATTTATCCTATTCACTTTGAGGATTTATGCACTATCTGCTTAATATTTATTGATACAAGCCCTAAAGGGCTTACTACAAAATTAAGGACGATTACGGCGTTTTTGATAATTTTGAAATTGGGCATTCTTACGCATGGACTTAGTATTACCCTCATCCAAATCATCTAATAAACCATCCATCTCCGCCATCTCAGGTGCCATCATCTCAAGAGATATACCAGAATCCATCATCTCCTGTTTCGCCATCTGTAAACGCTCCTTTGTTCGGGCAAAATCACCCCTGTCAAGACTTTTTATCGCCTCCTCTTTTGCCCGAGAAGCCATTAACCTCGCTACCTTTGCCCTTACCTCCTCATTGAAAGGATAATCATCTAACTGCGCCGAATTAACCACAGGTAACTGTAACTTATGGTGAGATACCTTTCTTGATTGGGTTTCACTATCATCATAAGCCAGACGGAAATTTACTAAGCACTCAGACTTTGCCATGGCAGGTATTTTCAACCGTAACACCATATCAAACTCATTCCCCGCAATCAAATTCGGTAACTTATAATTACCATACTCTGTCTTATCCAAATCATTAAACACATCCACCAATTCAACCCCTGCAAAAGTTCTGATACCTAAACTCACCCTTTGCCCGATAGTTGCCATTATTCCCTGTAATTCCGCATTGAAGATACTAGGTAATTGGTCTGGATTTTGGATATAGTAATAATTACCATCCCCTGACAAAGCAATACCCTGCATTAAATCCTCATTAAAATCATCTCCAATACCCATGGTAGTGGTACTAACTCCCCTTTGACTCAAACCATGGACATCATTCCCTATGACATCAGGATTAGTTTCCCCCACATTAGCTAAACCATCGGATAAGAGGATAACTCGATTTAATGATTCAGGTTGTAGATGTTGACTAACTTGGGTTGCTCCTTTTGCTGGGTGGCAGAAGATATATTTTTAACCCCTTGTTTAAACTCCCCTGTTAACTCTGTAATTTCATAATTGGTGGCTTTGAGAGATTCTAGGGTATCAGGAAATTCTCGATTGAGAGTGTCTAATAATTTCTCTGCACTACGAGCTGTATTACTTAATTGATGAGCGACAGGAATTAGTGTGATTAAAACGGCAACAAGACTGATGGCAACTAAGATAAAAGATAATCCTAACCAAATGATGGGATTATTCATATCAAATTTATTCCTTCTCCTCACTAGCTTCTTTTTCACTGGCTTCTAATCCTGCGGCGATCGCCACTTTGAGCCGAGTAAGAGTATCTTCCCAATTATGAAGAGCAGAAGCAGATAAACGATTACTATTCACCCTAAGAGTAGAGGACAAATCTTCCGCCATGTCGGGAAGAGCTTGGGCAGTTTTTTTGAGTATTTGACGATTTTCTTTACCAGTTCTAGGGGCTAAAAAAAGAGAGGCGATCGCACCTATACTCCCTCCCAATAATAAACCACCAATAAAAGCCGTCTTATTCTTATCTTCACTCATTACTCAATCAATAAATCATTAATCTCTCCCCTTTAGTTTAACTGAGATTACCACTTTTGCGTAAGGAAAGAAAACCATTCCCCATTCCCAACCTAAACCAAACCTCAGTTCGGGATAATAGCTGTTAGTATGGTTAGGTTTCAGGAGACAGGTTGCAGGTTACAGGTTAGAGTGAGGTTTTAGGTAGGGGGAATCTTTACTCTAAACCCCAAATATATCCACAAAAAAAGGAGCAGATAAAATCCACTCCTCCGATTTAGACTATAACCTTAAAACTATACAGCGACAGTTTTCTTGGTAGTAGCAGCTAATTCACCTTTAGCATACTTAGCAGCAAAATCATCCAAGCTAACTTGCTTAATTTTACTTGCATTACCAGCAGTCCAGAACTGCTCATAACGATCTAAACATACTTGTTTCATGTACTTCATAGAAGGCTTCAAGAAATGACGAGGGTCAAAATTAGAAGGATCCTTCGCAGCCGCTTCACGGATAGCCGCAGTAATAGCCAAACGGTTGTCAGTGTCAATATTTACCTTACGAACACCGCTCTTAATACCTTTTTGGATTTCCTCTACAGGTACACCATAGGTTTCGGGGATTTGACCACCATATTCGTTGATCATATCTAACCACTCTTGGGGTACAGAAGAAGAACCGTGCATTACCAAGTGGGTGTTAGGTAATTTAGCGTGGATTTCTTCGATACGGCTGATAGCAAGAATTTCACCAGTAGGCTTACGGGTAAATTTGTAAGCACCATGGCTAGTACCGATGGCAACGGCCAAAGCGTCAACCTGGGTGCGCTCTACGAATTCCACCGCTTCATCGGGATCAGTCAATAATTGAGAATGATCTAATTTTCCTTCAAAACCATGACCATCTTCAGCCTCACCCATACCAGTTTCGAGGGAACCTAAACAACCTAATTCACCCTCAACACTAGCACCTACAGAGTGAGCTACCTTAACAACCTCAGCGGTTACATTTACGTTATACTCAAAACTTGCAGGGGTTTTAGCATCTTCTTGTAAAGAACCATCCATCATTACACTGGTAAATCCATTACGGATTGCAGAATAACAAGTAGCAGGGCTGTTACCATGATCCTGGTGCATAGCCACAGGAATATGAGGATAGGTTTCGGTTGCCGCTAAGATAAGATGGCGAAGGAAGTTCTCTCCTGCATATTTACGAGCACCACGGGAGGCTTGTAAAATAACAGGACTATCAGCTTCGTTAGCCGCTTCCATGATAGAAAGAATTTGTTCTAGGTTATTTACGTTAAACGCAGGGATACCATAACCATTTTCTGCTGCATGGTCAAGCAGAAGTCTCATAGGAACTAAAGCCATAAATTGCCTCCGTTAAAATTTTTTTATAGTAATTTAAGATTTTCTATGTTAAGGATCTTAACCCATAATGGTTGGATCTTCAGATATTTTTCAGATTTTTCTTTCATAAAAGAAGAAATCAAGGATAGATAAGAATAAATTATCTGCCCTAAAAATCAATCATATATAAACCCTCAAATCTACCAAAAACCGAAAAATCGAGATGACAGGATTTGAACCTGCGGCATCCTGCTCCCAAAGCAGGCGCGCTACCAAGCTGCGCTACATCTCGTTAGGCAAGTTTATTCCACTATAACCATAGTAACTTAATTATGGACTTTTGACAAGTTATCAACCCTTTATTTTTTGCTTTGAATTAATCCCTCTGTCATGGTAGCCAGTGTTTCTAACTCCCCTTGTAATTGATTAACCCTATCTTGATATTTTTTCTTTCTAATCAGTGCCTCCCGTGCCAAATCCTCACGGTTATTTTGTAGAGCCTTGTATGCCACCTTTTGCCAAACATCAACCTCCTTGAGGGCTTCATTGTACTCTGGTTGTATTTTATCCCATGCCACTCGAATATCATTCAAGGCACTATCGATAATACTATGGACATTATTATTATTAACATCCTTAAAAGCATTTTTGAGGGGATCAAAAAGATTAAAAGTATCTAGTTTTTTGATGGTAGGAATAAAATCCCGTACTTGTTTGCTTTCATTAATACCCGTTTTACACCAGGTGGCAAAGTGTTCACAATTATTAAATAGTAAATTGTATTTTTGTTCCCCAAGACGGCTAAAAGCTCTTTCCAATACCAGTTCAGGGATAAAAGAAAATCCTCGGGGATATTGACGAATATAAACTTTATTACCTCGGCTAAAAATATTAAAAGGAGTTTTTTCGATGATTTCGCTAGGTTTACGATAATGGATTATATGACCATTCCCTATATCGATGCCATGGTGTTGGTAAACCCCATCGAGGTTTGCAAATTTACGCCAAACATATAATTGATCGCCTTTTGCCATTTTCTTTGAGTAGTTAATATGAAATATTTACTATGAATCATATCAAGTTCGACGAATCCGTTATGAAAAGGAATCCTGTTTTGCCCCCTAAATCCCCCAATTCTGGGGGACTTTCATTGTAACAATTTATCCGAACTTGATATTAAAGCAGGAGATAAAAAAAGGGCGTACCGCAGTACACCCTCAGAGTTAAATATGATTGACCTTGGATTACATCATGCCAGGCATTCCCATGCCACCCATACCGGGCATTCCCATGCCACCCATACCGCCCATGTCGGGGGCAGGTGCTTCGGGAGCAGGTTTTTCTACCACTAGGGCTTCGGTAGTTAATACCATTCCAGCGATGGATGCGGCGTTTTGTAGGGAAGAGCGAACCACTTTGGCAGGATCAACGATTCCTGTGGCGATTAGATCTTCATAAACCCCTGTGAGGGCATTATAACCGATATTTTGGGCAGATTCTCTGACTTTTTCTACCACGACAGAGCCTTCAACCCCTGCATTGGTGGCAATTTGACGTAAGGGGGCTTCTAGGGCTTTGAGGACGATGTCTACGCCGACTTTTTCTTCTGCATTGGTGAGGGTATCTTTGAAGGCAGAAATTTTACTTGCCATATGAATGAGGGTAGAACCTCCTCCGGGTACGATACCTTCTTCTACCGCTGCTTTGGTAGCACTCAAAGCGTCTTCGATGCGAAGTTTACGCTCTTTTAAGTCGGTTTCGGTGGCAGCACCTACTTTGATTACCGCTACACCACCTGCTAGTTTGGCGATACGCTCTTGTAATTTTTCTGCGTCGTATTCGGAGTCGGTTTCTGCTAATTGTTGACGGATTTGGGCGACTCTTTTTTGTACGTCAGCACTATTTCCTGAGTCGGCGACAATGGTGGTGTTGTCTTTTTCGATGCTGATTTTACGAGCTTTTCCTAATTCGTCTAGTTTGACGGTGTCTAAACTTAAACCGATGTCTTCGGAGATTACTCTGCCTCCAGTGAGGATGGCAATGTCTTCTAACATGGCTTTACGGCGATCGCCAAAACTAGGGGCTTTGATGGCGGCAACATTTAACACACCTCTAGCTTTATTAACTACGAGGGTGGCAAGGGCTTCCCCTTCAATGTCTTCGGCGATGATTAATAAAGGTGCGCTGGCACGGGCAACTTCTTCTAATACGGGAACTAAATCAGCGATCGCATTTATTTTTTTATCAGTAACTAAGACTAAAGCATTTTCAAACTCAACGATTTGCTTTTCTTGGTCAGTGATAAAGTAGGGAGACATATAACCTCTGTCAATCTGCATCCCTTCTACCACTTCTAACTCAGTGGCTAAAGACTTGGATTCTTCTACGGTGATAACTCCATCCTTAGTTACTTTATCCATAGCATGGGCAATCATATCACCAATTTCTTGGTCATTTCCTGCGGATACGGTAGCTACCTGGGCAATGACATCACCCTGTACAGGTTGTGCCATGTCAGAAATTTCTTTCACTGCAATGGCGATCGCCTTATCGATACCACGACGTAAAGCCACAGGATTAGCCCCTGCGGTGACATTCTTTAACCCTTCACGAATCATCGCTTGAGCCAAAACAGTGGCGGTGGTGGTTCCATCCCCTGCCACATCATTAGTTTTGGAAGCAACCTCCCTCACTAATCTTGCCCCTGCATTTTCCAAAGGATTTTCTAATTCCACTTCTTTGGCAACGGAAATACCATCCTTAACAATTTCAGGTGCGCCGAATTTTCTTTCTAATAATACATTTCTACCTTTAGGGCCTAAAGTTACTTTAACGGCATTGGCTAAAGCGTTTACCCCTTCTTCGAGGGATCTTCTGGACTCTTCTCTAAAAGATACAATTTTAGACATAAATAATAATTCTCATGAGGATATATTTTTTCTCCATAAATAAATTTAGCACTCTTCGAGTCTGAGTGCTAATACGGTTATCTGCACCTTGGCAATCTTTCTTATGGGTCAATTTTTTCCCGAACATTCAACCCAGCAAAATTGGCAATGAAATTTTGCCACTTCTTATTAAGTATTTTCCTTTGATTTATCAAATAAATACTCATTAAAGTTAAACATACTCCCCCCCATTGTAGAGAAGAGAGTTTTTCCTCCAACACCAAATTACCAAAAGAAAGAGCAAATACAGGAGTTAAAAAGGTCAGCGCACTCAGACTGGTAATATTTCCCTTCGATGCTAAATAAAAGAATACCCCATAGGCGATCGCACTGCCAAAAATGGTCGCATAACTAATAGACAACCAACCAGACAAATCAATATTAATCCATTGATTGGTTTCCACCGTAGCACTAACCAACAATAACATTAATCCCCCCAAGATCATGTGCCATCCCGTTGCCACCACCGTATCTCCATGACGGGCAATATAAGGAATCATCACCGTACCCAAAGCCATGGATAAAGAAGCCAACAACATCAACCACTCCCCATTATTAAATAACCCCTGCCAACTAAAATAAAACTCCCCCCAGTTGCCCTGAAAAAAATTACTAATCCACACATCAGGCAAACCAATCAAACTAATACCCACAATACCCACCAACAAACCCAACCAACCCCAAAAACCAATCATGTCTTTGAATAACCAACGGCATAAAATAGCTACCGCCAAAGGTTGAGAATCAATCATCACCGAACCTAATCCTGCCCCTGTGCGTAACAATCCTTCCGCCAAAAATCCTTGAAACATGGCTCCATCCACGAGGGCAAATAAAAGAATCCATCCCCATGCCTTCCATGATTGTGGTCTAGCCCTTTTGGTTGCCATGGCAAAGATTAACACCAAAATTCCCGCAGGTAAAAGTCTTAATGCCCCTAAAAATAAGGGAGTAGTTTGTAACATAATACCTTTCATTGCCACCATGGCAGTACCCCAAAGAAAAAATGGAGCAATATATATGATGGGGTTTAATACGTCGAGACGGGAATTTTGTTGTGTTTCCATTAATTACTCAAAGATTGTTACATTTCTTCATCTTATCGAAAAGAGAGTCAATGCAAAAAAAATCTCCCCTGATGGGGAGTCATGATACTCGGTTTGGATAAATGTTTTTCGTCTTTTTTCTTGAAAGTGTCAGGTGTCATATTAAGTTTCAAGTAATCAATTATGAACAAGATAGCCCCCTAAATCCCCCAATTCTGGGGGACTTTTATTATGATGATTTAATTATTACTCCTCATCACCTTAACACCTGCAACCTAAAACCTAATCATACTGATAATTATTATCCCGAAATGGGGTTAATTACCAATACTTGGGGCTTGGAGGGCAACAAATTGATGATCTGTTTTTTCTGCCACCTGAGTGGTTGATAAACTGGGAACAGAATTTCTGAGTAGGGCAGTTATCTGATTGGTGGTGCTGTCATAAATTTGGGTGACAATTTTGGGATATAAACCAATACCAATGATGGGAATGAGTAAACAAGCGATAATGAATACCTCTCTGGGTTCGGCATCAATTAATTTGGTATGGGATACTAATTCCTCGTTTTCTGGCCCATACATTAATTCCCGAAGCATGGAAAGAAGATAGATGGGGGTGAGGATTACTCCCACGGCGGCCAGAGATACCATAATTACTCGGAAAGTCATGCCATAGGCATCACTGGTAGCAAAGCCGATAAATACCATTAACTCCGCCACAAAACCACTCATACCGGGCAGGGCGAGGGATGCCATAGAGCAAGTTGTCCACATGGCAAAGATTTTTTTCATTTTTTTCCCAACCCCTCCCATTTCGTCTAACATCAGAGTATGGGTGCGATCGTAGGTAGCACCAACCATGAAGAAAAGACTAGCACCGATTAAACCATGGGAAATCATCTGTAACATGGCTCCACTCATACCAATATCGGTAAAGGAAGCGATACCGATTAACACAAAACCCATGTGGGAAATGGAGGAATAGGCGATTTTTCGTTTTAGATTTCGTTGGGCGAAGGAGGTGAAGGCGGCATAAATAATATTTACCACCCCAAGAATAATTAGGATAGGGGCAAAAACTGCGTGGGCATCGGGCAACATTCCCGCATTCATTCTAATCAGGGCGTAACCTCCCATTTTGAGCAGGATTCCAGCCAAGAGCATGTGGGCAGGGGCGGTTGCTTCTCCGTGGGCATCAGGTAGCCATGTATGGAGGGGAAAAATGGGTAGTTTGACACCATAGGCAATCAAGAAGCCACCGTATAGTAGTAGTTGTAGGTTTAAACCATAGTCCTTCTGGGCGATCGCACTCATATCAAAGGTAACGGTATCCCCATAAAAAGCCATCGTTAAAGCGGCTACAAGGATGAATAAGGAGCCTCCAGCGGTGTAGAGGATAAATTTGGTCGCCGCATACAATCTCCTCTTACCGCCCCATATAGACAGGATGAGGTAAACAGGGACTAATTCTAATTCCCAAACGAGGAAGAAAAGTAACATATCCTGCACGGCAAACACAGCAATTTGTCCGCCATACATCGCCAACATGAGGAAGTAAAATAACCGTGGTTTGAGGGTGACAGGCCATGCCGCCATAATGGCAAGGGTAGTGATAAAGCCTGTTAATAAAATTAAGGGCATGGATAAACCATCAACCCCCACAGACCATTTTAGGTCGATGTCTGGTATCCATGTATAGCTTTCTACTAACTGTAGATTGGGGTTATTGAGGTCATAACCTTGATAGAAAGCATAAACGATGAGGACAAAATCGATTAGTCCGACGGTGAGGGCAAACCATCTGATGGTTTTACCATCTTTGTCTGGTATGACGAATACCAGAAGGGAGGCAACAATCGGAAAAAGAATGATTGTCGTTAGCCAAGGAAAGTTTGTTAAATCCATTTGTAACTTGTGAAATAGTTATTTTGTTATCTAAACTGTTCATATACATAAGTTCTAACAACAATCTAACAACTATTTTCGGGGATCTTACATTTTGTAATGTTAATTTTTGTTTTTCGGGCATACACTCTACCACTAAATCCTAGCTCACAAAAAAATAATAGTATATTGTTTAAAATATATTAATTATTATTGAATTAATTTTATGATTATCTGTAATGTCTTTGAGTTTATAAGTGCGATCGCACGGCACCACTTCATAATCGCACCCTAACACCAAGCAAAGCACCTTACAACGTGGAAAAGATCTTACTCACTCAGATATTTAAGATTTTCCCTCTACATTTGAAGATCCTTATATTACTTGATAAATTAACATCTCATCTCTAATAAACCTCGTTATGAGAACCAATATCTACTAAAATTATCTCCTTTTCTCTAATGAGTAAATGAAGACAAATTCTGTACGAAATATTAATGGAGACTGAGTGTAAATCTTGAAGTTTGCCTTTTAATTGATGTAATCTTAATGATGGATGATGGGGATTTAACTCAAGCAATTTTAAGGTTTTTTCATATTGTTTGATTAAGTCAGGATGCTTTTTTATAAATTTTTTTGCCTTGTTATTATAACTTTTTGTGTAAATTAAACTATAATTCATTAGCGATGCGCTGAAGATGTGTTTCTACACTTTCTTTTACAAAATGACCCTGTTCATATTCTTTTTTTGCTTGTTGTAGTGCAATTTCTAACTCACATTCACGCAAATAATTATAATGTTCCATATTCATCACTACAAAAGCATCTTTTCCTTTGACGGTAATAGTTTCTTCATTCATTTTATCTAGTTTTGTTTGAATGATAGAAACACCTTTTTTTTTCAATTCCCCTGCTGAAATACTCATAATATCTTATCTTGTTCCATTCTCATTGACCGAGCTTTTCTTTGATTATAATTCATGACGACAAGACTTATCATCAGATCCATCAGCGCACCTTAAACAACAAAGTCCCCCTTGTTAAGGGGGATTTAGGGGGATCAAACCCAGCGCACTTTGACTACTTCTGAATTCCATCTTATTCAAGAGAGTAGGAGAAATCTTCTTCAGAAATATAATCTCAATCAATGATAATATATGGGTTGTGGATATATGTATTACTCAATAAAACAGTATGGCTTGGACAGAAGGTTACGTTTCAGAAATCAACTACACCTACGGATTTTATGGGGAATTAAGCCCCCTCAAATTAGCCCTTGCCACCGCCATTAAAGCCATACATCCCCCCGATTTAAACGAACCTTTTAACTATTGTGAGTTAGCTTGTGGAAGGGGTTATACCACCAATCTCCTCGCTTCTTGTTATCCCCAAGCCCAATTTTATGCCAATGATTTTAACCCCAACCATATTCACGAAGCTAGAAAACTAGCTAAGTTTGCAGGAAGTCAAAATGTTCATTTTTTTGATGATAGCTTTGCGGAATTTCTCGAGCAAGATTTGCCCCAGTTTGATTTTATCGTTTTGCATGGTATCTATAGCTGGATTACGCCTGAAAATCGTCAAGCTATTGTGGAGTTTATTAAAAAAAAATTGAATGTGGGGGGATTGGTTTATATTTCCTATAATGCTTTACCCGGTTGGGCGGCGGCGATGCCTATGCAGAGCTTGATGTTACGACACCGTAAACACTCTTCTGAACCGATTTTGGAGTGTATCGAGGAAGCGTTAAATTTAACTCAAAGGTTGATGGATACCAATGCAGGTTATTTTGTGCAAAATCCAGCCCTTAAGCCCCGTTACGAAGGTTTGAAACAACAAAATCGTTACTATTTAGCCCATGAATATTTTAATGAGCAGTGGAATAGTTTTTATTTTGATGAAGTTGTCCAAGAGTTGGAGGAGGCAAAACTTAATTTTATTGGTTCGGCAAATATTATTGATTACATTGATGTCCTCAATTTAAGTCAAGAAGCGTTAACGGAGTTAAACAAAATTAAAGATCCTATTTATCGAGAAGTGGTAAGGGATTTTTATATTAATACTCAGTTTCGGCGAGATATTTTTGCCCGTGGACAAATACAAATGACCCCTCCAGAGCATACAAGAGTTATTGAAAATCTCCGTTATGCTTTGATTGTGGCTCCGAATACTATTAAATTAGACCATACTTTTGCGGTGGGTAATGTTACCTTACAAAAGGAGATTTATGAGCCTATTTGTGAGCTTTTGGCGGATTCTCCTTTGACAATGAAGGAGTTACACAGCCATCCTAATCTTAATAAAAATCCTATTAACAATGTTTATCAGGCTTTAATGGTATTAACTGCCATTGGCTACATTCATCCTGCGGTGGATGATGAAACCTGCGAAAAGAGACAACAATTTACTAATGCTTTTAATATTGCGGTGATAGAGAGGGCGATAGTGTCTGATGAGATGGCTTATTTAGCTTCTCCCCTCATTGGCACTGGGGTGGTGGTTTCTTCTCTGGAGCAGTTGTTATTATTGGCAGTCATGCAAGGAGAAGAAGGTGCTGATTTTGTCTGGGGAATTTATTCTTCTCAAAATAAGAAGTTGATTAAGGATGGTAAGGTTTTGGAGAAGGCGGAGGATAATATTGCTTATATTAAGGGAATAGCTGAAGATTTTTATAATAATCGGTTGCCTATTCTTGAAAGTCTTGGTATTTAGGCAAGGGAGGCTTAAGAGAAAAAT